>NZ_JBGFSP010000003.1:0-1250194 GCF_041227145.1 Bacteroides sp. AN502(2024)
CGGCATGCTTCTCTCCATGACCGTAGCCATAACCATAACGCTTGCCATAGCCGTAATACTTACCGTATTTACCATAACCGTAGTAATACCCGTATTTTCTGGTATTCAAATCCAGACCGTTTATGACAATACCGGGATTAGGCAGTTTCTTGTTCTCGGAAAGTTCATTGATCAATGTGAATTCCGCCTTGTGGGTATAATCGGCACGACAGACGTAGACCGACAAATCTGCCACACGTGCGATCAGCAATGTATCGGTAACCATACCAACCGGTGCCGTATCCAATATGATATAATCAAAATTCTTCTTCAATATCTCAATGGCTTTGTCCAGTCCGTCACGGGCAAGCAGTTCAGTAGGATTGGGAGGGACTGTCCCACCCGGAAGGATAAACAGGTTCCTGTTTACATCAGACGGTTGGACCAGATCCATCAGGTCCATACTCGGGTTGGTCAGGAACTGGGTGATGCCACGTTCCTTGGTGGATAGTTTGAAAACCTTATTCAACCCCGGTTTACGGATGTCAAGGCCCACTATCACCACTTTTTTACCCAGCAGCGAAAGGCTGACTGCCAGATTCGACGACACGAAGGATTTGCCTTCGCCACTGATGGTGGAGGTCACCAGAATCACATTCTTTCCGTTCTCAAGCATGAACTGGAGGTTCGTACGCACATTACGGAAGGTCTCGCTCATCAGGTTGTTCTGATTCTCAAATACGGCGATGGAACCGGACTTCTCATCCGCCAGCGGGATATCACCGATAACAGGAAGAGAGGTCAGCTTCTCGACATCCGAACGTCCCTCGATCTTGAAGCGGGTCAAGCCGATCAGATAGACGATACCGGCAGGAAGACCCACTCCTAACAACAAGGCGATGAGATAGATCATCAGTCCCTTTGGAGAAACCGGATCGTCATCCGCCAGCGCCTCATCGATCGTCTTGGCATTGTTCGCGGTAGCGGCCAGGGTGATGGCGTTCTCCTCACGTTTTTGAAGCAGCATCAGATAAAGGCCTGCCTTGATCTCCTGTTGGCGGGCGATGCTCACGAAACGGCGTTCCTGAGTCGGAGCGTCACTGATACGACGCGAATAGCGGTTAGCCTCACGGGCAAGGTCTTCCCGGGTGATCTGCAGTCCTTTCAAGGTGGCATCCAACGTAGCCTGAACATTGCTACGCATCGCACGGATACCCGTATCCAGATTGATGATCGTAGGGTTGCTCTCGGTAGAGGTGCGGAGCAGGCGCTTCCTCTCGACCAGCATCTCATTGTATCTGTCTATCGCTCCCGCCAATGCCGCATCCTGCAGTCCGATATTGCTCGGCAGGACTTCGTATTCCGAACCTTTCATATAGCGTTGCAGATCCATCACCAGATTGATCTGGGTCTGGTTCTCCACCCGCTTCTTCTCGTATTCGGCGTTTCCGGTCAAGGCTATTTGTGCCTCACTGCTCAGATCCGTAATCCCCGCGCTACGCTTGAAGTTCTCCAGGTCCTGTTCCGTACTGCCAAGTTCCCTGGAAATAATGCCGATACGCTCATCGATGAACTCCGCCGTTCTCTGGGCGACCTCATTCTTGTCATTATTCGCATTCACATTATACATCTCGAGCAACTTGTTGATGAAGTCCTTACCGCGGCGAACGTCTGAATCTTTTAACGATATCACCACTACAGAAGTCATCTTCGACGTGGGAGATATCGAGAGAGCAGTGGCATATCCTTTCGCTACGGAAGAAGGCCTGTGGATGAAAGCGGTGATACGACGTTCCTGTGTCACGCTGTCCGGACGGACCGATGACAGTGTATCGGTATTCGCAAAGAAAGCGACCGTACCCTCATCGGTAGGGAATACGGCAGGCAGTTTATCAAACTGTTTCCGGTATTCCTTTTCCCCTACAGCAATCCGAACATCCATCGAGCCCGCAGGCTGCAAGGTCATACTCACCTCCATCGGATGAGGAAGCTTATCCGCCTCCTGAGGAGTCAGGCTCACCACCACGGGTGAGGTGCGGTAAAGTTCCCTGACGGGAAACTCGTCTTCATCCTTGTAAGTCACGAATAAACTCAGATTGTTGACCACTTCTCTTGCCAGTGACTTGGATTTCAGCACCTCGATCTCATTGTCCACGTTGCTCGAAGAGGAGACGAAACCGTCCAGTCCCATTTTCTCCAGTTCGGAGGACATGCTGGTACCGCCGCCTTTCTTGTCATCCTTGATCAGGACCGTGGCGGATATATTATAAACGGGCGTTGCCAGGCGCAGGTATCCCCATGCACAAGCGATACACACAATCACCGAAACCACGAACCAGGGCCAATGGACCAGGCAGCGGAAAAGGATTTCCTGAATATTCATCTGCTCTTCCGGTTGCTCAAAGCGGTTCTCTCCTTTTTCCTCAATCATATCTATGTTACTATTCTATATTACTATTTGAAAATGGTTACCAATAAACTTGCCAATGACACCAGGATAGAGGTGGCGGAGAACCAAAGACTGGTACTGTTACCGATATCGGAGTTACGTGCCTTCGCCTTGTTCGGGGTCACATAAACGATGTCATTCTGCTGTAACCAGTAGTACGGAGAAAGGATGGTTTCCGCCTTGTTCAGATCCAGTGTTATGATCTCCTGTTTACCGTCAGCACCCTCACGGATCAATTTGACATTCTCACGGACTCCCCAGACGGTCATGTCACCAGCCATGGCAAGGGCTTCCAGAAGGTTCACTTTCTCATTGCTGATTGTAAACGTGCCGGGACGGGTGACCTCACCCAGTACGGAGATCTTATAGTTCACCATACGGACGGTCACGATCGGGGTCTCCTTGATATAGGGTTTCAGCTTGTCTATGATCAGTTGTTCGGCCTCTCTTTTGGTCAGTCCTCCGATTCTCAACTCACCCAGGACAGGAAAGTTGATCTTCCCTTCATTATCCACCAAATAAGGCTGCAGGACAGGTTGGGTAGTCAGCTGGGTAGTACCGGCAGCCACACCCGCAGGGCTGGCCACTGTCAGATTGAAAGGGACAGCCAATTCCGGACTGGTACATGAGACCACAATGGTAAGCAGGTCCTTGGGCATGATCTTGGCATCATACAGACTCTCCTGTTGCACGGTCTGCTGCACAGCTTCCGCATCCTGAAGATAAGGTACTTTCTTATATGACTGGCAGGAAGCGAGCAATAATATCACAACCAGGCAGGCAAATACATGGCGTCCCACACTTTGCATATTCATATACATGTAAAATGATTTATTCATAAAAAAACATTTGGTTTATTATTCTTTATCCAATACCTCAAATCTCGGTGAGTTCTTTGATTTGAACTCAGGAACCACTTTCTTCATGAGTCTGACAGTATCCATGATCCTTACCGCACGCGACAGCTTCTCGAACTCTTCATACGTGTCAAGGATATCGGCATATTCATATCTTCTCACCTTCGCTATCATGATCTTCTTGTTCCCGGTGGGAATCGTATTTTCCTTGTCGCTCAACACTTCCTCATAGAGTTTTTCTCCGGGACGCAAGCCGGTGAACTCGATCCTGATGTCCTCACCCGGACGGTAGCCCGCCAACTCGATCATGCGCGTAGCCAGGTCAACGATCTTCACCGCCTGCCCCATCTCAAAGACAAAGATCTCATTGCCCTGGCCCATCGTGGCGGCCTCCATCACCAGACGGCAGGCTTCGGGGATGGTCATGAAGAAGCGGATGATATCGGGATGGGTGACCGTCACAGGCCCGCCGTTCTCGATCTGTTCCTTAAAGCGGGGAATGACCGAACCGTTACTGCCCAGCACATTACCGAAGCGGGTCGTGATGAAACGGGTACGACCCTTCACCTTTCCCTCACCGATGGCACAACCCAGGCTCTGCACGTAGATTTCAGCCAGTCGTTTGGAACAGCCCATCACGTTCGTGGGGTTCACAGCCTTATCCGTGGAGACCATGACCATTTTCTCCGCACCGTATTCCACCGCCATGTCGGCAACCTGTCGCGAACCTATCACATTGACAAGGACAGCCTCGCAGGGATTCTCCTCCATCAAAGGAACGTGTTTGTAGGCGGCCGCATGAAAGACGATCTGGGGATGGTAGAGCTCAAATACCATACGGACACGCTCCTTCACACGGACGTCACCGATCACAGGGACAAAATCCATCCCGGGATAGTTCTTCTCGAACTCCAGACGGACATTGTGAAGGGGAGTTTCCGCTGAGTCGAACATGACGAGTCTCTGAATCCCCATCTGTACCAGCTGGCGACAAAGCTCACTGCCGATACTGCCCGCGGCACCGGTCACCAGCACCACTTTGCCACGGAACTCTTCCGCAACCTGACGGAGGTTGATGTTGATTTCCGCACGGCCAAGTAGATCCTCGATCTTGATGGGGCGGACCCACTGGTGAAAGTTCCCGTCGGAATCGGCCTCGCTGATGGTAGGGGCGATCAGTGTCTTGAGTCCATGGTCCTTGCAATATTCCAGAAGCCGTTTCTCTTCCTGACGGGTGTCCTCGTAACGGGCAAAAAGAATACCCTTAATTCCGCGCTTACGTATGATATAGTCCACATCAGACCCGCTCTCAAAGTAATAGACGGGAAGATCCGTCAGACGGCGGCGGCTGTTGGTTTTGCCATAAACGTAAAAGCCTGCCACCTTATAATGGGCACTGTTACGGAGACGCAGTTTCAAGGCTACACTCTTTTCGTCGGTACCGTAGATTAGGATACGCGTGTTCTTCTTGTTCACCCAATCCAGCAGCAGGTCATAGACGATGATCAATGATACACGGAAGACTGTCAGAATCACCATGGTCAACAACCCGTCAAACAGAAGGCAGGATACTTTATATTGATCCGGCAGCCGGGTCTCACAGATAAGCCCAAAAGAGATGATAGCCAGACAGACAACTTTGAATAATACCGCACAGATGATACGCCACAGTTCGCGGGCCTGGGAAAAACGGATCGTATTACGGTAAGTATGGAACAATAAGGAACCTGCGACACTTGCCGTCAAAGAGAAGACGACCAATTGACAGAGCAGACGGTCGCTCATTGGAACATGACCCATATAATGAATGACAGCATAAGCGACCAATGAGCACAATACAGAAAGTGCTGTGTCAATTCCTAAAACAACCCAATAACTGAAATAATTTTTGCGGACATATTGCACTATGCCCTTTAACGTATTTTCCATTGTTGTATAAATGAAATAATTGCGTATCAGAAATACAATCAGATATTAAGATTAAAGTTTCACAGGTTCGACATAGCCCACCGGCATGTCCGCACAGGCGCATCCCAGCATATTCAGACGGACAGCAATCTTACTCTTGCCGCCAACCGTGACAAGCTCACCCACAAGCCCCGTCAAAGGACCTTTGATGACGCGGACCTTCTCACCACGTGCCAAGGGAGCACTGTTCATACTGATCGCCTCTTCCGAATAGTCGAGCATAAAACGGAAACGGGCCATCTGATCATCGGGAATTACTGCAGGACTGCTCTCACCGCGCATGACCATATACCGGCTCACCGTAGACAGGGAAAGGACTTCTTTGCGTTCTTTCCCATCCGCATGTACAAAAACCATCATGGGAAGCAACACACATTCGACCACCTTGCGGCGGTCGCTCCATTGATGTACTTCCTGCTGGACCGGTACAAAATTCTCAATCCCCATCTTGCCTAAACGCTCGGCCACTTTCTTCTCATGATGCATACGAACCAAGGCGACATACCAGCGTTTAGGGTGTGCTACGCCTTCCCCTGTCCCATTACTAGGCCCAGCACTCAAAGTCTCTTGCGTTAGAATCATACTTTTTTACCCCATACTAGTCCGTTACTTCTTAGGTAACGGATAAGGTACTCATTCACAGGGAAAACAGATGAAAGCAGAAAAACATGGACAGGAGCTGCCTACAAGGATGTTTTTCTAACCTAAGCGAAGGGAAAAGCAGCTTTGAAAACAGGGTATAAGAATTTAAGACATGATCAGACAACGCCATCATGTCCGGATAGATTTTTGTTGCATATTTCAACAAATCTGTAAAAAAATGAAGATTTTACTTGTTTGTTATTTGTATTTTTACATATCTTTGCATCGAATAATTATCCGTTACCTAAGAAGTAACAGACATATTTCGATATTGATTTCTAACACCTTACCGTTAATCATTTACCTGAACGATAGTTCCTGATGTAAGATAAATTCCCCTTATTTACCTCTGTACGTTCTTGAAGACCGAAGCCTTTCAAATAGATTTGTGTGGTTTTGATAGATTTGTGTCCCAATGATTCACTAATCATTTCGATCGATACTCCCCGATACTTGGCGGTCGTGGCCCAGGAATGGCGGAGGGTGTAAGAAGTGACGGGAGACTTCAGATGTAAGGCTCTGGCCAAGTCTTTCAAACAATTATTGAACTGACGCAGGGCGGACTGGTATTCCCGATAAGCCCGTTCATCCGTCCGTTTCTTGTCACTACTAAGGATGTCAAACAGATAATCCGGAAAATCAGGACGAGAATCCTGACGGCTACGGAGCCGGTTGATCATCTCCTTTGCCGTATCAAGCACTTCCACACTCATCGGAGTCTTGGTCTTGATTCGGTTATACCGCAATACATTCTGATCCAAGGCAGATTTCTCCAGATGGGCCAGATCAGCAAACGACATTCCACAGAACTGGAACATCAGGCAGGCAATGGCCTGTGTTCGACGCAATCGATCCGACTTGGGATCTTCATATAGAAGCTTATGCAATTCGACGGCGGGCAGGGCTTTCTTCTGGCGGACATCCACTCCCGTATAAACATCGTGGAACAGTCGAGGCACATAAGGCGCAATGCCAGCTTCCACTCCCCGATTGTAAATGCTACGAAGCATACGCATATACGTGGAAATCGTATTCAGTCTCAAACCACACCCGTAAAGGTACTGACCGTAACGCCGCAAACTTCCACGGCTGACCTGTCCGAACGACACATGGGACGTGCCGCAAAACTTGCTGAAAGAATAAAGGGCATTCTGATAGACATGCGCTGTTGAATAACGACCCTCCTGTCGTAAACGAACGATGTAGTTCTCCCCACACCGGCTAAATCCATTTTTGTTCCTCATTTGCATCATTAATTATTTTATATATACTATTCGACAAGCGACAAAAGAACAAATCTTTTTGCAAGTTCAATTTCACTTTCCAGATATTATCCTCTAATTAAGATTTATTAATATTAAAAAATTAACTAATTATGAGCAGTAAAAAAGAGACGAAAAATCTGTGCTTTTCACAAATTCTTTGTACCTTTACACTCCGGTAAAACAAGTTCTATCCACATAAAAGATAACAAAATGGAAAACAGAAGTTTAGTAACCATTGCCGAACATTCTAAAGAAAAAATCCTCTACATGCTCGAAATGGCGAAGCAGTTTGAAATGAACCCCAATCGCCGGTTATTACAAGGTAAGGTTGTAGCAACCCTGTTCTTTGAGCCTTCCACCCGTACCCGCTTGAGTTTTGAAACAGCTGCCAACCGTCTCGGTGCACGAGTCATCGGATTTTCTGACCCCAAAGCTACCAGCTCTTCCAAAGGGGAAACACTAAAAGACACCATCATGATGGTAAGCAACTATGCTGATATTATTGTCATGCGACATTATCTCGAAGGAGCTGCGCGGTATGCCAGTGAAGTAGCCCCGGTACCTATCGTCAACGCCGGTGACGGAGCCAACCAACACCCGTCGCAGACCATGCTCGACCTCTACTCTATCTACAAGACACAAGGAACGCTGGAAAATCTGAACATATTTCTGGTAGGTGACTTGAAATACGGCCGCACAGTACATTCATTGCTAATGGCCATGCGACATTTTAATCCGACTTTCCATTTTATCGCCCCCGAAGAGCTGAAAATGCCGGAAGAATACAAACTTTACTGTAAAACGCACCAAATAAAATACATTGAACATACGGACTTTACCGAGGAGATTATCGCTGACGCGGATATTCTCTACATGACACGTGTACAGCGTGAACGTTTCACCGACCTGATGGAATATGAACGGGTGAAGAATGTATATATTCTCCGTAACAAAATGCTGGAGAATACGCGTCCGAACCTGCGTATCCTGCACCCGCTTCCCCGTGTCAACGAGATCGCTTATGATGTGGATGACAACCCGAAAGCATATTATTTCCAACAGGCACAAAACGGTCTGTATGCCCGCGAAGCTATCCTTTGCGATGTGTTAGGTATCACATTAGATGACGTTAAAAACGATATTTTATTATGAGCGAAAATAAACAAGCATTGCAAGTAGCTGCCCTGAAAAACGGGACAGTGATTGACCATATCCCATCCGAAAAGCTCTTTACCGTAGTGCAACTGCTCGGTGTGGAACAAATGACCAGCAATATCACTATCGGGTTCAATCTCGACAGCAAAAAGCTGGGTAAAAAAGGAATCATTAAAATTGCAGATAAATTTTTCTGCGATGAAGAGATTAACCGTATTTCAGTAGTTGCCCCACACGTCAAACTGAATATTATCCGTGATTACGAGGTGGTAGAAAAGAAAGAGGTAAAAATGCCGGATGAACTTCACGGTATCGTGAAATGTGCCAACCCGAAATGTATCACCAACAACGAACCGATGGACACGATCTTTCATGTGATAGACAAGGAGAATTGCATCGTAAAATGCCATTATTGCGAGAAAGAACAGAAACGTGAAGAGATTACAATCCTATAACTTTATCTATGAAACAGGACTGGAAACCAGGAACGATGATTTATCCGCTTCCGGCCGTACTGGTCAGCTGCGGAAAAGAAAAAAGCGAATATAATGTGTTCACAGTAGCATGGACGGGTACGATTTGTACGAACCCGCCCATGTGTTATATATCTGTACGTCCGGAACGTTATTCTTATGAGATTATCAAAAGAAACATGGAGTTTGTCATCAACCTGACAACGAAAGATATGGCTTTTGCCACCGACTGGTGCGGAGTCCGTTCGGGACGTGATTATCATAAATTTGAAGAGATGAAACTGACACCCGGACGATGTACGGTGGTCAGCGCACCGCTGATTGAAGAATCGCCTCTTTGTATTGAATGTCGGGTAAAAGAAATTATCTCTCTAGGCTCACACGATATGTTTATCGCTGACGTGGTAAATGTGCGTGCGGACGACCGGAACTTGAATCCCGAAACGGGAAAGCTGGAACTGGCAGAAGCCAATCCGCTGGTATATATGCACGGAGGATATTATAATCTGGGAGAGAAAATCGGAAAATTCGGTTGGAGTGTAGAAAAGAAGAAATCATAAAAAGTACGGTACCACCATGAATATGCTGCGGAAATTCATTCTTTTCAGCTTGTTAGCCATAGCCTGTCCGGCTGTCGGTCAGAATTATAATGCCAATAAAGTGAACCGTCCCAATACCAAAAAAATAAATTTTGGAATCAAAGCAGGATTCAACTCTTCCATGTTTATGGTGTCTGAACTGAAAATAAAGGATGTGACTATCGATGAGGTACAGAATAACTACAAGATAGGTTATTTCGGTGCCCTCTTCATGCGCATCAATATGAAAAAGCATTTCATTCAGCCGGAGGTATCGTATAATGTAAGCAAATGTGAGATCACTTTCGACAAGCTCGGTTCGCAGCATCCTGCCATTGAGCCTGATTATGCTTCGGTACAATCGGTGTTGCACAGTGTGGATTTCCCCGTTCTATACGGCTATAATGTAGTGAAAAAAGGACCTTACGGAATGTCTATCTTCGCTGGTCCCAAACTTCGCTACTTATGGGGAAAGCGCAATGATATCACGTTTAAGAATTTCGATCAGAAGGGGATTCATGAAAAGCTGTATCCGTTCAATGTCTGTGCAGTAATCGGCATAGGTGTCAACATCTCCCGCATCTTCTTCGATTTCCGCTATGAACAAGGTATCGGAAATATCTCCAAGTCCATCATTTACGACAACATCAATTCTGACGGGAGCACAGGGGTGAGTAATATTATTTTCCGCCGCCGCGACAGCGCATTAAGTTTTTCGCTGGGGTTCATTCTTTAAGAATAATATATCATTAAATCCCGCTTTTCACTAACATTTTTCTTGCAGTTCCTTCATTCTTTATTTATTTTCATTAACTTTGTACGCTTAAAATAGGTATCTCGAATTAGAAATTTAATCTTACTTATAAAAGAATGAAAAGAGACGACTTAATTTTCGACATCATCGAAAAAGAGCATCAACGTCAGTTGAAAGGAATCGAGCTGATTGCATCAGAAAATTTTGTGAGTGATCAGGTAATGCAGGCAATGGGATCTTGCCTCACTAACAAGTACGCAGAAGGTTATCCCGGCAAACGTTACTACGGAGGTTGCGAAGTAGTAGACCAAAGCGAACAAATCGCTATTGACCGCCTGAAAAAAATATTTGGCGCTGAATGGGCCAATGTACAGCCACACTCGGGAGCACAAGCCAATGCCGCTGTTTTCCTCGCTGTGCTGAATCCGGGCGACAAATTCATGGGATTAAATCTTGCCCATGGCGGACACCTTTCTCATGGCTCACTGGTAAACACTTCCGGTATCATTTATACTCCTTGCGAATATAACCTGAACAAAGAAACGGGACGCGTTGACTACGACCAGATGGAAGAAGTCGCTCTGCGTGAGAAACCGAAAATGATTATCGGTGGTGGCTCTGCATACTCCCGTGAATGGGATTACAAACGTATGCGTGAAATCGCTGACAAAGTTGGCGCTATCCTGATGATCGACATGGCTCATCCTGCCGGTCTGATCGCTGCCGGAGTGCTCGAGAATCCGGTTAAATATGCACATATCGTCACTTCTACTACACATAAAACACTTCGCGGACCTCGTGGTGGTATCATCATGATGGGTAAGGATTTCCCCAATCCGTGGGGTAAGACCACTCCGAAAGGTGAGATCAAGATGATGTCTCAATTACTGGATTCTGCCGTATTCCCGGGCATCCAAGGTGGTCCGTTGGAACATGTAATTGCTGCTAAAGCCGTTGCTTTCGGTGAAATCCTGCAACCAGAATTTAAGGAATATGCCAAACAGGTGCAAAAGAACGCCGCTGTACTTGCACAGGCTTTGATTGAGCGTGGCTTTACCATCGTTTCCGGCGGTACGGACAACCATTCTATGTTGGTCGACCTACGTAGCAAATATCCTGATCTGACAGGTAAAGTGGCAGAAAAAGCATTGGTTTCTGCTGATATTACCGTTAACAAGAACATGGTTCCGTTCGACAGCCGTTCGGCTTTCCAGACTTCCGGTATCCGTCTGGGTACTCCTGCCATCACTACCCGTGGTGCAAAAGAAGATTTGATGCTCGAAATTGCTGAAATGATCGAGACTGTATTGTCTAACGTAGAAAATGAAGACGCTATAGCCCAAGTACGTGCACGTGTCAATGAGACAATGAAGAAATATCCTCTTTTTGCTTATTAAAAAACGATTTCAAAGCTAATAGCTACAATGCTATCAGCTTTGTTTCTTATATACCCTTGTTACAACTATCCGTAACGAGGGTAATTTTCTAAGAAAACATAACGGAAGCAGATAGTCAGGTGGAAAATACATATCTTTGCGATAAATCAACCTTTACGAAGATGAAAAAACTGATTCTATTTCTTTCGCTGATATTATCGGTCGGTTTTGCATCCGCACAGTCGGAAATACCTTCCGATAGCATTCGTCGTGCTCCATCTGCCAATATCAAAGAGTTTGGCGGTTTTCTATTGGATATGGGGTTAATGAACGTAGCCACTCCCCAGCTTCCCCAATTTAAATTAGATATACCTGATATGACGAAAGATTATAATCAGCTCTTTCGTTTGAATAGGGATATTACCTATTCTCAAGGATTCACAGACTCTTTTTCTTCGTCCTCTCACTCCGGGTTTTCCAGTTTTGGATACGGATATGGCTGGGGATTATCTTCTTCTCCTCAGTTTATGCAGATGGGATCTTTCAAACTGAAAAACGGAATGAGAATCAATACCTATGGAGATTACAACAAGGATGGCTGGCGAGTGCCTAATCGCAGCGCCATGCCTTGGGAAAGGAACAATTTCCGAGGAGCATTCGAACTGAAATCTGCTAATGGTAATTTCGGAATACGGATTGAGGTGCAGCAAGGAAGAAATGCTCCTTATTAAACAATACTCCTTATTAACATCAGAAGGCTTTATCTGCCGCACTGATTGCATGGGCTATACGGTCACACCACGCATCAAATGCCGGATCGGGTGTTTGGGTTTCCGGATGGGAAAGCATATAGCGTACAGCTTGCCACAATCCCTCCATCATGGAAATATGGCATATAAAATCCGGAACAATCCGCTTTATCTTCGAATTATCAAAGACAACCGTAGTCGCTTTATCTCCTAAGAGTTCCCCCCTGAAATCATAATGATCGCTATGTTTGGCAAGGAAATCGGATGCTACGTGCAATGCGTTCAATGGTTTGCCTAACGCATCGGCAATTGTCTGGTAAATCTGATTCCAGGTCATACTTTCATCGCTAGTGATATGAAAAGCGTTCCCAATGGCATGTGGATTTGCCATCAGTCCGACATAGCCTTTGGCAAAATCTTTGGAGTGAGTCAGAGTCCACAAAGAGGATCCGTCACCGGGAATAATAACAGGTTTGCCGTCAAGAATCCGTTTGAGAATCTGCCAGTTTCCCTTATCACCATGTATGGCTACAGGAGATTTGGTTCCATTGTAGGTATGGCTGGGACGAACGATAGTCACCGGAAAACCACTTGTCCGATAGGCTGCCATCAATGCTTCTTCCGCTTCTATCTTGTTTCTGGAATACTGCCAGTAGGGATTAACCAAAGGGGTGCTTTCGGTAATACGATAATCAGTCGATGGCTTTTGATAGGCAGAGGCACTGCTGATAAAGATGTATTGCCGAGTTTTATTCTGAAACAGGCGAATATCACGCTTTACGTCTTCTGCCGTATAGCCGATAAACTGTGCAACCACATCATAATGTTCAAACGCAATGGCTTTTGCTACAGTTTCTTCATCATTAATATCCGCAATGATGCTACGAATTCCTGCCGGCATCTTTTTCGAACCGCGATTAAGTAAGGTAATCTCCCACCCTCTCTGTTGTGCCAATGTAACTACATCTGTACTGATAGTACCCGTTCCTCCAATAAATAATGCTTTCATAAAACCTGTTTTTATATTCTCCGAAACAAATATATCAATTCCATGCCTTACTTCCAGCAATCATTGCCATTTATTTTTCTGTTCGAAAGTTTATATCGTATACAGAATTGAAATATACACCAAAGGGATATAAAGGAGAACAAAGGAGAATAAAGCAGTCCGAAACCTTAATAAAGATAGAATCAGAAGAATTAATTATTAATTTATATTATAAAACGCACTTTTTTTCTTGATTTATTTGCAAAATTGCCAAAAGTACGTACATTTACAATGTGTTTTTCATAGTATTAGATTTAAGGTTAACAAAGGTTGGAGCAAGGCGTTGCTCCTTTTTTTATGTCCATACGCCGGATATTCCCGAAATAATCTGTCAATGCCTGGAAGCAGCCAATACAAACTTTATATCAGCATAGGAGACATCGTCTCCTAATGCTACCTTAATAGCGAATATTCCCATGTATTCATGTTCATCCAAATACTTGCGGATCTTTGCTATATTTTCAGCTTTCACCACCTGCTCCACTTTGATCTTTCCCAAACGGACGTAATGCTCCAGATGTCCGGCAATCGTTCCTGCTACCAAATCGCGAGCCTTGGCTATTTCATCTATATTCATTCCCTGACGGAACATTTCATAGCTAATCAACTTCGTATCTTTCTTCGCCTCCTTCTTCTTCTCCTTCTCCGACCTTTCACATTGATTATCAGCTATATACTTTCGAATAATGCCTAAGATTTCAAGTCCGTATTTCTCCGCTCCCTTTGCCCCAAAATAAGGTATCGCCTCCAAAGCTTTTGGACTATCGGGTAGCAGATTCACAATTCCCATCAATGCCTTCTGTCGCATAATAACATAAGCAGGAAGATTTGTCTCACGTGTTTTGGCAGCTCTCCATTCAGACAAGGCACGGTAAAGCTCCGGATGCAGAATATCCGTAGGAACCTCCACCTTTGCCTTTTCAGCACCCCGTGCCAGCCCTTTCCGCTCCTTGGGGTCTTTCTTCTCCTTCAAAGCTTTCGAAGAACCGGAAGAGGTAGAATCATCTTCAAGGCTCAACATTACTTTAGCCTTCAACTTCAAATAATCCGTGACAGCAAACTTCCCTCTCGCAGACACAGCTTTCAACAAAGATTCTTTAATCCACAACGCATCATCCAACGCCTGCATACGTTCTGCCAACAGCTTTCTTAACCCTTTATTATCAAGAGGCATGTTAGTCTTATTGTACAAAGCACGAACCGGTTCCAACTCCTTATGAAAATACCCGGCACCGGAACGAATCCGCTCCTGTAATTCCTGATTCGTCGCATAATCCTCCCTCTCCTGTATCAACCGGGTATACTGATTGCGGAAACGTTGAGATACCTCTACAATCTTCTCTTTAACATGGGGAGCCAACGCCTTATATTCAGCCAACTGCCTCGGAAAGAGCTTATACAAATCTTCATCTATAAGACGAAGCAATCGTTTATAGGCCTGATCGATCGAATAGAAATTAAACAAATCACTCAACAAATCAAAGAAATACGCCTTTTGCATATCGTTCAACTGACGACTGTCCGGCTTGTTCTGCTCCACCGTTTGAGTGAAATGATCCACCGTAGCATCACTTATTATGGCTTCCCTGCGCAAAGGAGATTCCAACACTATGCCTTCCAGCGACTTGCAACGACTCAAAGCCACATAAGTTTGCCCATGTGCAAAGGAATTCCGCGCATCAATAATGGCACGCTCAAATGTCAAGCCCTGACTCTTATGTATCGTAATAGCCCATGCCAGACGAATAGGATACTGACGGAACGTCCCTTCTATCACTTCAGTGATTTCCTTCGTCTCCTCATTCAATACATACTTATAATTCCCCCACTCTTCCGGCAACAACTGAAACTCGGAGCTATCCCCTTTACCACGCACCACAATACCCGATTCATTAACCACTGCCACCTCACCAATCATACCATTATAATATCGTTTCTCGGACGATGGATCATTCTTCAGAAACATTATCTGTGCTCCTTCCTTAATTGTCAGAAGTCTATCCGCAGGATACGAATATTCAGGAAAATCCCCCTCAATCTCGGCACTAAAATTATATGCCTTACCGGGCAACGATGCCAGTTCCCGATCATTAACCCTCTGCGCCTGATAATTATGCGTCGTCAGACGAATATATCCTTCTTCTTTTTGTGGTTGGAAACTGGGCTGATAACGACGGTTCAGTTCATTCAGCACTTCATCATCCGCCTTATTCTCCCGGATTTTGTTTAATAAAGAAAGGAAGAACGTGTCACTCTGACGATATACTTTCTTGAGTTCAATCGTCACATATACTGTCTCTTTCAAGGCATGACTTGCAAAGAAATAAGGAGTCTCATAATGTTTTCTCAACAACTCCCACTCATTATCCTTCACGACAGGCGCCAGCTGTTGCAAATCTCCAATCATCAACAGTTGCACCCCACCAAATGGTTTCTCTCTATCGCGATATCTCCGCAGAGTTGCATCCACCGCATCCAGCAAATCAGCACGTACCATACTGATCTCATCAATAACCAGCAAATCCATACTACGGATAATATTCCGCTTTTCTTTACTATAACGATAATGTGTCTGGGAAGAATTAAAGGTGGTTTCGGGCACAAAAGGAGCAAAAGACAACTGAAAAAAAGAATGAATCGTTACACCTCCCGCATTGATGGCTGCAATCCCTGTCGGAGCCAAAATGACCATGCGCTTGGGAGTATGTTCTTTCAATCGCCTAAGAAATGTCGTTTTCCCGGTTCCTGCTTTTCCGGTAAGAAATAAATGTGTGCCTGTATTTTCAATAAACTGCCAAGCAAGTTGCAGCTCCGGATTATTTTCCATGCTTTTTCCAATTTTCGGTAAAGTTAATTAATATTCTTTTTCTTTCGTCTTGATACGAAAGAAAAAGAACCAAAAAGAAAGAATCAAGGCTACGTTTTTCCGGCTACTGCGGCGCTTAACACCGGAAAAACGAGGCCGGAAGACCTGCGGCGTGAAAGCCTTACAATGTGGAAAGCTTTACTATATAAAAGCCGCAGACGTTATACGACTTAATATAGCAAAGCAGAACAATATATGATAAAATTACAATACCTATCCGGTACCCCACCCCGCCAAGCTCCCCGGCCTACTTTTTCTCCGTCAGGCGAGCGCCCGTAACGGAGCGTTAAGAAGGGCAGACTGTTTGAGCGTAGCGAGTTTCTGCCCTTTAGCGAAGTGAAGGAAGCGAGTAGGAGAAAAAAGTCAGCCTTGAATTTTTCTTTGCTTCTTTCTTTTGTTTCAAGACAAAAGAAAGAAGATTACTTCATGGAGCCTCCCACAATATCCAGCAATTCATTTGTAATCGCCTGCTGACGACTCTTATTATACTGCTTTGTCAAATCTTGAATCAGCTCGTTTGCATTGTCCGTAGCCACTTGCATAGCGAGCGTACGTGCAGCATGTTCCGATGCATTGGAATCGACAGAGGCGGTAAAGATCTTCTGGTTCAATACAGTTGGGATTAAACTGGCGATCAATTCTTCCGCGTTTGGTTCGATGATATAATCATTAGTAATTTCGTTCTCCTGTATATCTTCCTCACCTCTGCTTCCCTCCTTGTTTCTATCCTCTTCACCCACCACGTTCGTCAGATTAATCGGAAGATACGTCTCACGGAGAAGAATCTGCATCCCCATTGATTTGAAGTGATGATAGATTATTTCCACACGGTCCACTTCCCCTGCTACATACATATCCATCAGTTGGTGTGCCAGTTCAGCAGCCTCCCGATACGTCGGTTTGTCGGAGAGCGTCGGAGAAACCTCCTGCGTTTTGAATCCCATCCTTTTGGCAGCTTCATCGACCTTCTTACCTACCGGGAATATCAATATATTATCCTGTCCTAAAGTTTGGAATTCCTCGATAATCTGCATCATCATTTTGATGACATTAGCATTGAAAGCCCCACAAAGAGAAGTGTTCGAAGAAAAAACAACGATTGCCACACGCTTCACTTCCCGCTCCTGCACATAAGGAGATTCAACGGACAGGTCCGAGCTTAGGAAGTTAGTCAGAATTTTGTTCAACTTCTTCTGATAAGGTAGCATGTTCTCAATGGCTCCTTGTGCCTTGTGTAATTTGGCAGAAGCCACCATCTTCATTGCTGAAGTGATTTTTTGGGTACTCTTTACCGAATTTATTCTGGTTTTTACTTCTTTCAGTGAAGCCATAGTGGTAATTAAAAATTAAGAATTCAAAATTAAAGGCTGATCAGATCCATTGTTTAGCAACCATAGCGGCAGTCTCTTCGATACCCCTAGTCACCTTATCGTCAATCACTCCCGTTTTCAGTACATCCAATACATCCTCCTGGTGATTCAGTTGCAGGGATTCGATGAAACTGCGTTCAAAGTGCTGCACCTTATCCAAGGGGATATCGTGGAGAAGTCCGTGTGTACCACAGTAGAGGATAGCAATCTGCTGCTCTACGGGCATCGGGCTATATTGAGGCTGAATCAACAGCCGGCTGTTCTTACGTCCCTTATCAATGGTCAGTGCGGTAATCGGGTCCATATCACTACTAAACTTGGAGAAAGCCTCCAATTCACGATATTGAGCCTGGTCTATCTTCAATGTTCCCGCCACTTTCTTCATAGCCTTAATCTGCGCGTTACCACCTACACGGGATACGGAGATACCGACATTAATAGCCGGACGCGTACCTTGGTTGAACAAGTCAGTTTCGAGGAATATCTGTCCGTCGGTGATAGAAATCACATTCGTCGGGATATAGGCCGATACGTCACCAGCCTGAGTTTCGATGATAGGCAATGCCGTGAGCGAACCACCACCTTTGACAATCCCCTTCAGACTTTCCGGAAGGTCGTTCATTTCGCGTGCTACTTCCTCCTGACTGATAATCTTGGCAGCACGTTCCAACAGTCGGGAGTGCAGATAGAAGATATCCCCCGGATAAGCCTCACGACCGGACGGACGGCGAAGAATCAAAGAAACCTCCCGATAAGCTACCGCCTGCTTGGAAAGGTCGTCATAGACCACCAACGCATGACGACCGGTATCACGGAAATACTCACCGATGGCAGCACCCGCAAATGGAGCGTAGTACTGCAATGCGGCCGGATCACCTGCCGTAGCAGCCACAACAATCGTGTAGTCCAGTGCTCCGTACTCACGAAGCATATTAACGATAGAAGCAACGGTAGACCCCTTCTGCCCCACAGCTACATAAATACAATATACAGGATCCCCTGCCAGAAAGTTACTACGCTGGTTGATAATCGTATCAATAGCGATGGAAGTCTTTCCCGTCTGACGATCGCCGATAATCAACTCACGCTGTCCGCGACCGATAGGAATCATAGCGTCTACCGCCTTCAGTCCGGTTTGCAGCGGTTGGTTCACAGGCTGACGGTAAATTACCCCCGGAGCTTTCCGCTCCAATGGCATATCATACAATTGGCCGCCAATCAGTCCTTTACCATCGAGCGGTTCACCCAACGGGTCGATCACACGTCCCAGCATACTCTCTCCCACACGGATAGAGGCGATACGTTTGGTACGCTTTACGACGAATCCCTCCTTAATCTTGTCCGTCGGTCCCAACAGCACAGCTCCCACGTTATCCTCTTCGAGGTTCATCACGATTGCTTTGATACCATTGTCAAACTCCAGCAATTCATTGGCTTCGGCATTCCGCAATCCATAGATACGCACTACACCGTCGCTCACCTGGAGCACCGTACCCATTTCGTCAAGTTGCACATTGGCGTTGATTCCTTCGAGCTGCTTGCGCAATATATCAGATACTTCGCTTACTTTTATATTTTCAGACATTATACAATTCTCCTATTCTTATCAATAAATTGTTGTTTCACTCGCTTCAACTGCGTGGCAACGCTTGCATCCAGCCGATAGTCATTGACATCGAAGATAAATCCGCCTTCAATAGAGGGATCCACCACCGTTTCCAGTTCCATCCGAGCATGCAAGATACGCTCTGCCACGGAACGAATCCGGCTTTCCGTTTCCTTATCGACAGGAACGGCTGTGATCAACTTGCCTGTTCCGATGTGCTTCAGTTTCCGGTAAAGATCCAGATACATCAGGCTGATAAATTGCAGATAGCCTTCACGACTGTTGCGCAGTACTAAAGTGATAAAACGGACAAACTCTCTAGTCGATTTTCCGTCGCCATCAGCAGCCGTGCAGACTAACGCCAACTTTTCTTTAGTCGTGATGACCGGATTATCAAGTGCTTCGCGCAAACCCGGCTGTTCACAAAAGCTGTGAGACAGGGCCAGAAATTCCTGATACAACCTATCCTCCATACCTTTTTCCTGAGCGTATTCAATAACAGCTTTAGCATAACGCATTGAGAGTATTCCGACTTCCATCTTCTTTAGTTCTTATTCGGGGTTAGTACTTCATCCAGCATACGGTCGATCATCTCCATCTGTGCTTCCTTGTCCTCAAGACTCTTGCGGAGCACTTTCTCGGCGATGTCCACAGATAGTACGGCTACCTGACGACGGATATCGCGGATGGCTTCGTCTTTCTCTATCTGGATTTGTTGTTTCACCGCATCCAGTTCTTTTTGTGCGGCAATCTCGGCTTGTTTACGAGCCTCGTGAATAAGCTTGTCACGTTCTTCCATTGCTTCCCTCAAGATGCGTCCTTGTTCTTTGTTGGCAGCTGCCACCAATGCTTCGCCTTCTTCTTTCAGTTTAGACAACCGGGCATTAGCTTCTCTCGCCACCTCCAAAGACTGATCGATATAGGCCTTACGCTCCTCCACCATCTTGATGATGATGGGGAAGCCGTATTTCGCCAATACCACGAACACAATCCCGAATGAGAGAAACATCCAGAACAGCAGGCCACTATCCGGTAATAGTAATGACATACCTTTTAATTAAAAATTAAAGATTACAAATTAAAAAGCTGTATGGAGGTGTCTCCCTTTTAGAGGAAGAACACCAACAGACAGACTACTACCGCCAACAGTGCCACACCTTCAATCAAGGCAGCAGCGATAATCATGCTCATACGGATGTCTCCCGATGCTTCCGGCTGACGTGCGATTGCTTCCATTGCCGAACTACCGATCTTACCAATACCCAAACCAGCTCCGAGTACTACAAGAGCCGCACCGATAGTCGCACCTAATTTACTAACTCCTACTGCTGTTGCAGTGGCTTGTAACAATACTGATAGTAACATAATTTTCAGTTTTAAAATGGTTTATATTTTTCTTGTTTATTATTTAATCACTCATTCCACGCGGTTAGTCCGTATTCTTTTTATCGGTGTTTTCACCACGTTTCATTTCAATCTTCTTTTGTTTCCACTTTAGCCCCCTCCTGTGCCAGTCCGATAAACACTGCCGACAACATCGTGAACACGTAAGCTTGGATGAAAGCCACCAACAGCTCAAGCGCATTCATAAAGATGTTGAACAATACGGAAGCCACCGTCAATGTGCCGTTCAAGGCAGGTCCCATGCTCGCCGAGATAAATATCAGGCAAGTAAGCACCAGCATTGCCATGTGTCCCGCCAGCATATTGGCAAAAAGACGGATCATCAAAGCAAACGGTTTCGTGAAGATGCCGAAGAACTCGATGAGCGGCATCATCGGTACAGGAACTTTCAACCACCAAGGAACATCGGGCCAGAAAATATCTTTCCAATAATGTTTCGTTCCGAAGATATTGACTGCAACGAACGTACAGACTGCAAGCACCATAGTGATAGCGATATTTCCCGTCACATTCGCACCTCCGGGAAAGAATGGAATCAATCCCATCATATTATTGATAAAGATGAAAAAGAACGCTGTCAGCAGATAGGGTGCAAACTTGCGGTAATTGGGTCCTACACAACTTTTGATAATGTCATCATTCACCATCATGATAAACATCTCCATGAATCCGATAAATCCTCCCGGTGATTTGGTTCCTTGCGGACGTTTTCTGTACCAGTGTGCCACACTCAATACAATGACGAGCAACAACACGCTGTTGAACAACAGAGCAAACGTCACTTTCGTAATGGAAATATCCCAGGGACGGACCTGTTCGCCTGCCGCATTGTACTCAACCAGTTTGCCTTCATACTTGCTTCCTTCCGGAGCGATGGACAGTCCCTCATACATACCTCCATTCTCTTCAAGACGGGAAGAAGAGAACACATGCCACCCTGTCGTACCACTATAAACAATAACAGGTAATGGTATAGTAATATGGGTGTTACCCCATGTTGTAATATGCCATTCGTAAGAGTCTCCAATATGACCAAACACAATTTCCTTCACATCTACCGTGTTCTTCTGCTCCTCCTTTGAAGTAATTTCGTCCTCCACCTGTTGTGACATCGCCTTCCCCTCCTGCTCTTGTGCAAGAACCGGCAAGCCGACCGTCTCCATGAGACAGAACAGAATCAACGAAGTTAGTATGTTATGCAACTGTTTCATTTTTCTTCTTATTTTTCTTTTTCCGTATCTGATTCAACTCAAAAGAGAAGAAGAACCAGGTTTCGAATATCAGATATATCAAATAGAACGAGACAAACGTCAATAAAAAAGCTTTGGCTTCTTCGCGAACGACAAGACAATAGATCAATACCAAAACCAACGAAAGAATCATTTTTACCACCTTTATTGCCAGATACAACAGTAACAATCTCTGTGGAGCATGCAGGAGGCAAGCGTCGAACATATAGATGCTAAACAGACCGAAGAAGTAAAAATAGACCGGAATAAACGGATATCCTCCGAAATAATGTCCTGGCAAAGCGAAGTGTAGAATGACAGCTCCGAGTGCTGCGCTTATTACTGCAAACAAGGTATGCCAACAAATAAAGTTCCGTTTAATTTTACTAATACTTACCATCTTACTGTTTTTTCTATAAAAATCAGGAAATACAGGCAGAAACCGTGCCGTCACTCATCTCGACAAAACCGCCCTGAATATCCATCGTGTGCTCTTCTCCCTCCATCGTTGTGTACCTCAACGTTCCTGCTTTCAACGATGAGACAATAGGCGCATGACCCGGCAGAATAGAAAACGAACCGATCATTCCCGGCAATGTGACAATCTTCACATTGCCGTCGAATATGCTCTTTTCGGGCGATACTATACTCAAATGCAGTTCTTTCATCATGCTATCTTTTTATTTTTTAGCTGCCTGTTCCAACAATTTCTTACCTTTCTCTATTGCCTCCTCAATGGTTCCGACATTCAAGAAAGCCTGTTCGGGAAGATAATCCACTTCTCCTTCCAAAATCATCCTGAATCCCCTGATGGTGTCTTCGATACCCACCATTACGCCCGGAACGCCAGTAAACTGTTCGGCTACGGCAAACGGTTGCGAAAGGAAACGCTGTACACGACGGGCGCGGTTCACTACCATCTTGTCTTCTTCCGAAAGTTCCTCCATACCAAGGATGGAAATAATGTCCTGCAATTCCTTGTTACGTTGCAAAATTTGTTTCACTTGCTGCGCCACATCGTAGTGTTCCTGACCCACAATATGCGGATCGAGGATACGTGACGTAGAAGCCAACGGGTCTACAGCCGGATAAATACCCAGCTCCGTAATCTTACGATCGAGTACGGTAGTCGCGTCCAAATGGCTGAAAGTTGTTGCCGGAGCCGGGTCGGTCAAGTCATCGGCAGGCACATACACCGCCTGTACGGAAGTGATAGAACCTTTGCGGGTAGACGTGATACGTTCCTGCATTGCCCCCATTTCCGTAGCCAGCGTAGGTTGATAACCAACAGCGGACGGCATGCGTCCCAAAAGAGCGGACACTTCCGACCCTGCTTGCGTGAAACGGAAAATATTATCAATAAAGAACAGGATATCGCGTTTCTCACCTTCTTTTCCCGCATCGCGGAAAGATTCCGCTACCGTCAGTCCGGACAATGCCACAGAAGCACGTGCACCCGGAGGTTCGTTCATCTGACCGAATATCAGCGATACTTGCGATTTCTCCAGTTCGTTATAATCCACTTTCGAAAGATCCCAATGCCCTTTCTCCATTCCTTCCTTGAATGCCTCACCGTAACGGATCACACCGGATTCGATCATTTCACGTAGCAGGTCATTACCTTCACGGGTACGTTCACCTACTCCGGCAAATACAGAGAATCCGTTATGTTTCTTGGCGATATTATTGATAAGTTCCTGAATCAATACGGTTTTTCCCACACCGGCACCACCGAACAAACCGATCTTACCACCTTTAGCATACGGTTCGAGCAGGTCGATCACTTTGATACCCGTGAAAAGCACCTCTTGCACAGTTGTCAAATCCTCAAACTTAGGGGGTTCCCGGTGAATGGAATATGCGCCTTTGCGGTCGAGTCCTTTCATACCGTCGATTGAATCACCCACCACGTTCATCAGTCGTCCTTTAATCTGTTCGCCAATCGGCATGGTGATCGGACCTCCGGTGGGATACACTTTCATGCCTCTCTGAAGTCCGTCAGTACTATCCATCGCTACGGTACGCACCGTATTTTCACCGATATGTTGCTGAACTTCCACAACCAGTATTTTGCCGTTTGACCTCTTTATCTCCAGTGCATCATGAATGCTTGGCAGCACCAGTTCCGCATCCGTACCCTCAAAGTAGACATCGACCACAGGACCAATCACCTGCGAGATATGTCCAATAATCTGTGACATAAGCAATCTCTATTTATTTTATATTATTCTTTTCTCTCCCTTTGACTTTATAATATGACAAGGAATGAAAATCTTTCGCGTTTTACCTATTTTCATTATCATAGTAAACAGTTGAGTTCAATTTTTGTTCAACTATTTTCTATATTCGATAAACTTCTGTTCTGAGAAATAGTTAAAGAAACAACTGCACAAATGTAGAAATAATTCCGTGTCGTTGTGCTTTCTTTTTCATTATTTGTCGTTCAATAACACTTATTAGGCCTGCAAACACAACAGATTAACCAAAATCCCACAACCTTCCGCTACAATTTAAAAGCAAAATAGATTTAATACTAACAAACTGTCAATAAACTAAATTATTATCTACGGTTTTACGTCCACTTGTTTAAAATCAAGAAATTAGCCAAATCTGAAGATAGTGGCAAAGACAACTTCCCGATTTATATAAAAGAGCAATATAATAACGCTCTATACAGTTATTTTCTCATTTTTTTGCTGTAATTTTGCGCCACTTAATATAAAACACTCAAAATGATGAAGAAAATACTGTTACTCGGTTCCGGTGAACTAGGAAAAGAATTTGTAATTGCAGCTCAACGTAAAGGTCAACATATCATTGCTTGCGACTCTTATGCAGGAGCACCGGCTATGCAAGTGGCCGATGAATTTGAAGTATTCGACATGCTGAACGGTGAAGAACTGGAACGCGTTGTGAAAAAACACCACCCGGACATCATCGTTCCGGAAATTGAAGCCATCCGCACAGAACGTTTATACGACTTCGAAAAAGAAGGTATTCAGGTAGTTCCCAGTGCTCGTGCTGTGAACTTCACCATGAACCGCAAAGCCATCCGCGACCTCGCCGCTAAAGAACTCGGATTGAAAACAGCCAAATATTTCTATGCCAAAACCTTGGAAGAGCTGAAAGAAGCTGCCGACAAAATCGGTTTCCCTTGTGTCGTTAAACCGTTGATGTCTTCTTCCGGCAAAGGACAATCGCTCGTGAAGAGTGCCGACGAACTCGAGCATGCCTGGGAATACGGATGCAGTGGCAGTCGTGGCGATATCCGCGAACTTATCATTGAGGAATTTATCAAATTCGATAGCGAAATCACCCTGCTTACTATTACTCAAAAAAACGGCCCTACCCTGTTCTGTCCTCCCATCGGACACGTGCAGAAAGGTGGCGACTATCGTGAAAGTTTTCAGCCTGCGCACATCGATCCCGCCCATCTGAAAGAAGCGGAAGAAATGGCAGAGAAAGTAACCCGTGCATTGACAGGCGCAGGACTTTGGGGAGTCGAGTTCTTCCTAAGCCATGAAAACGGGGTCTATTTCTCCGAACTTTCCCCCCGTCCGCATGACACAGGTATGGTGACACTGGCAGGTACACAAAACCTGAACGAATTCGAACTCCACTTACGTGCCGTGCTCGGTCTTCCCATTCCGGGCATCAAACAAGAACGGATGGGCGCAAGCGCCGTGATTCTTTCCCCGATTGCCAGCCAGGAACGCCCTCAATATCGCGGACTGGAAGAAGTAACGAAAGAAGAAGACACCTACCTCCGCATATTCGGCAAACCGTTTACCCGCGTCAACCGCCGCATGGGAGTAGTGCTCTGCTATGCTCCGTCAGGTGCCAATTTGGATAATTTGCGTAATAAGGCAAAGAGAATTGCCGGAAAAGTAGAGGTTTATTAAAACGCCAGACAATCCAAAGGGAATAAGTGATGAATAATGAAATCCTATATATCCTCCTGCCCCATTATGCTGCGCACGAGATCGTATATCTTTCACAAGCTGTCACCTCCGATGAATTTGCACTGAAAGAAAATCCGAAGTATGTCAATAAGGTTGTCGCTCCGACAATGGAGCCTGTTTTTGTAGTATTAACGTAAGTCCGATACCATCTATACATAAGCAAATCAGTTCTCCGGATTTATTCAATCCGTTTTTTTTGATTACCTACTCGGATTCATCGCTTCGCCTATTCTAACTTCGTATAACTATAGTGTACTTTGCGTATGACTATAGTTATACGCAAGGGAGACTATAGTTATACGAAAGGGAAACTATAGTTATACGAAATCAAATTGCCTAACGGACAGAATCCTGACAGGCAATTACCCCATTAGAAATGCATGCGGGACTCATCTTCAGAGCACTCCAGACATCGGTCTTTCAACAACTTTATCACAAATGTACTTTCTGTTATCGCGATATATTGCTGCTTCAAGAAGAAGCCTGTCATTGACATAGAGTCCGTCAAGGACAGGCAACTTAATTTATTTTGAAGTTATTTCATGTTATGATAGATACTTACTCCTAGCTCAAGAAACATTTTGCCAAATACTTGCGTAAATGTTCATCATAGAATTTCAAGCTTAGATAAGCCAATACGATGCACAATGCGTAAACACATAAAGCTACTTGCCAAGTCTCGCCCAGCGTATAGAGTTGATTCTTAATCAGCCATGCATAAAACAGATACATCAACGGATAATGTATCACGTAAATCGGATAAGATATATCCCCCAAGAACTTACATATCTGCGTTGACCGCTTATCCGTCGTTGTTCCCGACGCACCCAGCCACACAAGGATAGGGAAAACAACGACAATGCAAAACGCTTCATACACACCGTTCGTACAAACCGGCTCTGCTCCCTCCACATAAGGAACGGAAAACAGGGCAATCAATATAAGGGTACATATCCAAAAAGCGCCTTTTATTTTCACTGGTTTGAAATTGCGGGATAAAAGCATACCCAAAGAAAAAGGGAAAAGCATTCTCAATGATCCGCCCAGAAAGTTTACGCCATCCAACGTCCATCCCACCCCCATGTTCCCATAACCGGAGACATCGAAGATAGCGAAAGACGTCAACGCCACTCCCAACAATACGACCATTACAGTCAACGTTTTATTAGACAAACGGCGAATGAACAACGCATAAAGGATATTGCCTATATACTCGAAAAACAACGACCAGCATGGTCCGTTCAAGGGGAACATCTCGCCATTACCACGAACTTCATAACCCGCACCCGGTATGGCAGGAATAAAAAATATCGCACAAAGAAGAGATAGCATGACCATGGATATGGCAACGTGTGTTCCATCCCATTGCACAGCCCCCTGAATACAGAACGTGATAGTTCCCAGGACAGCCCCTAAAACAACCATAGGATGAAGACGTATCAACCGGCGTTTAAAAAAATCTTTCATGGTCAGACTCTTACCCCAACGATCATCGTAAGCGTAACCGATCACAAAACCCGAAAGGATAAAAAAGAAATCCACGGCCAAATATCCGTGATTCAATGTTTCAATAGCACTATTACCGGCAAAAGCGAAGCCCTCGAATACATGATACCAGATCACCATAAGAGCCGCCACACCGCGAAGTCCGTCAAGAAGTTCATAATGCGCCTTGGTGTCTGCAAAGGCTGAAGAAGAAATGTTCGTCATCTGTTTTTTCTATTAGTATGTTAGTATTTTTCAGGTGACAAAGATATGATTTGCGCCACGAATTTTTTTTGCTTTAGAGCAAAAAAGCCTTGTTTATCGCTATTTTTTAGCGCGTACACGGCTAAGGGTATAGATAGAAATGCCTAGAAAAGCAGCCACATATTTCAGCTTCACCCGGTTTATCAATCCGGGATAGCGGCGATTAAACTGCTCGTAGCGTTCTTTGGGCGGAAGTTGGAGGCGATCCACAAACATGTGACTAAGCTCTTTATTGACATTCTGATGCAGAATTCTTCCCCAGTTGGCTATGTCGATATACGTTTCGTAGAGGGCATTCAGTTTGTCAATGTGGATAACGTAGATTTTGCAAGCGGAAAGCGTCTCAACACTTTCTATCGATGGTTGCTGATAGTAGAGCGAATCCATACCGAAGGTAACGTCCCCCTCCTGACTAAACCACGTAGTGGTGTCCTCTCCGTTGTGATGGAATATGGAACGGGTAATGCCCTCTTCAATGAAATAAACCAAGCGGTCTGTCACTCCTGTCTGAACAATATAGGTATCTTTTGGATAATACCTTAATTCCATATTCGCCTGAAGCGCTTGAAGTGCTTCATCGGAAACCGGATAGATTTGCCTGATTTTACGAATGATATTTTCCATTTAGGGGTAATGGCGTATTGCATTAGTTTTTTCAAAACAGAAGTTATAAATGGAGGTTCTCAACAAATTGTGCCACATGATAGCCATCCATCAAACCATGATGACAGGTAATAGAAACGGGCATCATCAGTCTCTCTCCTTCACGGAAGAATTTACCTGTGGAAATTTTGGGGACGCTGTCGCCCGAACGCATATTAGTGGGATGCTTCATGTCAGTAAAAGAGAGCCACGGCACTGCCGAATAATGAATGGCATTGGGATGGAAAGTACCTCCTTTGTTGAGTCCCGTAGTGGCTTGCAAACGTTTCATCTCGGCTTTTGCCCGGCGAATAAAGACGAGTTCGTCCGGATCGTATTCAAAGGCGGCAAAAGAAAAGGTATGGTCGGCACGGGCTACGGTAGCTTCGGGCAAAAGGCTGTCGTAGCACACCACTTTATCGCCTTCGATGCGGTAACGGAATTCTTCTACCGCAGCAGCGGCAGTCGTTACCCGGTGAAGGACTAGCAGGGAGAAGGATATGTCTTTGGCTTTGGCTTCCTGATACGCATGCGTACAGTCGACATGAACGGTCACTCCAAAAAACGGATCATCAAAAGCACTGAAATGCTCATAATGTTCTCTTCTGTTCCAAGTTGCAATATCGATGATTTTTTCTATCTGATTCATACTAAACACTCTTTATTTAATTTTCACCACAGATTGCACGGAAAGGGCACAGACTGAATCCGGGCGTATCTGTGGCGAAAATACATACAATTACTGATGTTGCTCACGCAACAGGTCGTTCACTGTTTTTACCGGGTTGAAGGTAGAAAGTGGCACTTCTACAAAGACGGTATTCCAGTCGCTCATCGCACCGTTCCACAAGCCGGGAAGTTCGAGAGCTTTCAGCTCTTTGCCATTCTTAGATTTGTAAGAGATGAAGCCGGTTGCTTTATCTACATATTTCACCAAGTCGAATTTGTGTCCCTTATAATCACGCACGGCGCATACGAGGTCCACCGGATTGAAGTGTGTGCCCTTTTCGAACATCTCTTTCTTAGCCGGATCGTTCATATCGATCTGCGAGCTTTCGAGGATTTGCAGGGAAATGGTTCCATCGCTATTGTAAGCAAGGAACGGACCGCCACCGGGTTCTCCTACGTTCTTCACCATTCCGCAGACACGCATCGGACGGTTGAACTTGTTTTTCAGATAAATGGCGAGTACGGAATCTTCCAGATTTTTCGTTTCCGGATTCTTGCAGAAAAGTTTCTTTTGCAAGAACTGAAGCATTTCCATCATCTGGTCATGGGTATATTTGCCGCTATCGAGCAAAGTGAGGTATTCGAAGACTTGTTTTTGCAAAGTCACGAGTACTCCGGCAATCAGTTTCTTATAAGTGACGGTGTCGGCTTTCAGCCTGTCGGGCACTACGTTGTCGATGTTCTTGATAAAGATGATATCTGCATCGAGGTCGTTCAGGTTCTCGATCAGGGCACCGTGACCACCGGGACGGAACAGCAGTTTTCCATTGTCACGGAAAGGCTGGTTGTCCATGTTGGCGGCAATGGTGTCTGTACTCGGTTTCTGTTCAGAAAAGGTAATGTAGTAGTCCACTCCGTAGCGTTTGGAGAATTCGTCTGCTTTTTCGGCTACCAACTTCTTGAAAAGTTCGTGATGTTCGGTAGATACCGTGAAATGCACATTCACTTTACCGCTCTTTCCGGCAGCATACATGGCTCCTTCGGCGAGATGTTCTTCCATCGGGGTACGTGAACTTTCGGGGTACTTATGGAATTTGAGCAGCCCTTTCGGCAATGCGCCATAATTCAGTCCGGCAGTATCGAGCAGGGCAGATACCACTGCTTTATAGTTGCCTTCTTCGATCAATTCGGAAATATCTTTTCCATCGATACGCTGGCAGGCTACATTCAGGTCGTCATAGAAAGCAAAATTTTTGATTCCGTTAAAGAATGCCTGTTCGAACTTGCTAGTCGGACAGTCATAGTCGGCAGACAGAAACTCGAATAGGTTCTTGAACATACGACTCGCTGCACCGGAAGCAGGCACGAACTTCACAATAGTCTTACCTGTGTTTGTATACGCGTCCCAAGCGTCCAGATAAGCCTTCTGTTCTTCTACATCGGGAGCCAATATTCCCTTTTCGATGGAAGCGGCCGCATCTAGTTTCAAAAAGGGGAAACCTGTCTGGAAGCAAGCCAATTGTTCTGCAATTTGCTCTTCCGTGATGCCTTTCTTGGCAAGCAACTCTTTGTCCTGTGTCGTTATCATACTATCTAATTTTATTAATTGATTCCCAAAAATACAAAATGTTATTCACTTCTTGCCGAATAACCGGGAAAAAAAGTAATTTTACATCGAATTAACAAGATTGAATATGGACGACTTTTTTACATCGGAGGAAAAAAAGGAGCTTTTTTCACTCTACCGGCATTTGTTGCAATCTGCAGGAGATAGCATTTCCTGGAAGGATTGCTTAAAGTTAAAGAGGCATCTTACCCAAGCAGCCGAGTGTAACGGCCTGCAACGCAATAATTTCGGGATGAATCCCGTCATCAGAGATTTACAAACGGCAGTGATCGTTGCCGAAGAAATCGGAATGAAAGGTTCGTGCCTGACCGGTATCATGTTGCACGAAATCGTGAAGGGACACGCATTGTCTATCGACGAGGTGAAAGCCGAATATGGTGAAGATGTGGCAAGTATCATCAAGGGATTGGTGAAAACGAACGAATTGTATGCGAAGAGTCCGGCCATCGAATCGGAAAACTTCCGTAATCTGCTGCTTTCTTTTGCGGAGGATATGCGTGTAATCCTGATTATGATTGCAGACCGCGTGAACGTGATGCGCCAAATCAAAGATACGGACAACGAAGAGGACCGGACCCAAGTGGCGAACGAGGCTGCATATCTGTATGCTCCGCTGGCGCATAAGCTGGGACTGTATAAGCTGAAATCGGAACTGGAGGATTTGTCTCTCAAATATACGCAGAAGGAAACGTATTATTTTATCAAAGATAAGCTGAACGAAACGAAGGCATCCCGTGACAAGTATATCGCCGCTTTTATCGAGCCGATCAAGAAGAAGGTGGCAGAAGCGGGACTGAAGTTTGACATCAAGGGGCGCACCAAGTCGATACACTCGATATGGAGCAAGATTCAGAAACAGAAGACCTCTTTTGAAGGGATTTACGACTTGTTCGCTATCCGTATCATCCTCGATTCGGATCCGGAACCGGCCAAGGAGAAGCAGGTATGCTGGCAGGTTTATTCGATTGTAACGGATATGTATCAACCGAACCCGAAGCGTCTGCGCGACTGGCTCTCTATCCCGAAAAGTAACGGTTACGAGTCTTTGCACATCACCGTGATGGGACCGGAAGGGAAATGGGTGGAAGTGCAGATACGTACCCGCCGCATGGACGAGATCGCAGAACGCGGACTGGCAGCCCACTGGAGATATAAAGGCATCAAAGGTGAAACGGGTCTGGATGAGTGGTTGACTTCTGTGCGCGAGGCATTGGAAAATGCAGACAACGACTCGATGAAAGTGATGGATCAGTTCAAGATGGATCTCTACGAGGATGAGGTGTTTGTTTTCACTCCCAAGGGCGACTTGTTCAAGCTCGCCAAAGGGGCTACAGTGCTCGATTTTGCGTTCCATATCCATAGCAAACTGGGATGCAAGTGTATCGGTGCGAAAGTGAACGGCAAAAATGCACAGCTTAAACAGAAACTGAACAGTGGCGACCAAGTGGAAATCATGACTTCAAACACCCAGACCCCGAAACAGGACTGGCTGAACATTGTGACGACCTCCAAAGCGCGCACCAAGATAAGGCAGGCTCTCAAGGAGATAGTGGCACGTCAGCATGCTTTTGCCAAAGAGACGTTGGAACGGAAATTCAAGAACCGTAAGCTGGAATATGATGAAGCGACCATGATGCGCCTCATCAAGCGACTGGGATTCAAGAATGTGACGGAGTTCTATCAACAGATCGCCGACGGTGGACTGGACGTTAACGAGATTCTGGATAAATATGTAGAGCAACAGAAACGGGACAGTGATACGCACGATGAAATTGTTTATCGCAGTGCCGAAGGGTATAACTTGCAAGCTACGCAGGAGGAAACGATGTCCAAGGAAGATATACTGGTGATCGACCAGAATCTGAAGGGGCTGGAATTCAAGTTGGCTAAATGTTGTAATCCGATTTATGGGGATGATGTGTTTGGGTTCGTTACGGTAAGCGGGGGTATCAAGATACACCGGACTGACTGTCCGAATGCCAGCCAGATGCGTGAACGTTTCGGTTACCGGATTGTGAAAGCTCGTTGGGCGGGAAAATCGATAGGTACGCAGTATCCTATCACGCTGCGGGTGGTAGGGCATGATGATATTGGTATCGTGACTAATATCACTTCTATCATCTCAAAAGAGAATGGCATCACACTACGCTCCATCGGAATCGACTCGCACGACGGTCTGTTCTCCGGAACGCTGACGGTCATGGTGGGTGATACGGGACGTTTGGAGGCTCTTATCAAGAAATTACGTACTATAAAAGGAGTAAAACAAGTTAGCCGGAATTAATTCCGGCTATTCTCCTATCTTACTTTCTTCTTTATATAATAAGGGTAAGTAATCAATACAAAAAAGAGTAAGGCGATTGATGCTACGATTTGTCCTGTATGAAGCATTTTGTCAGTATCCAGTTCCATGTAGCAGGCGGTAGCGATACCCAAAGAAATGCCGACTTCGGTTGCCAGTAGATGTGTGGTGTTGGCTGTTCCGCGTTGGCAATGGTGGGATAGCTTTACGAACATCACCAGAAATTCCGGCAGGATAAGGCCTAACCCCAATCCTAAGAGTACGGAAGAAATACCCATCGATATGTTTGTATTCAATAAAGATACGGCAACTATTTCCAATCCAATTCCCATAATGACCAGTCGCGAGTTTTTCTCTTTCAAGAAAAACAGACGTGCAAAGAACAGGGAAATAATATATCCGACCACTATCCCTACAAAAAACGGTACGGGGATTCTCCTGTCACCAAGTACGGAATCATTTAGAAAAGGGTGTACCAACGAAATCAGTAAGCCCGGAACGAAGGTTATCAGAATCAGATTGACAGCAGGAACCCATCCACGAAGCAGTAAAAAACGGTCGAAAGAATAGAGTTTGGTGACAATCGGTGCACGGAAAGGCACATATACTCCCGACAACACGAGGATTCCTGCTACTCCCGTTACAACAGATACTGTGAGCAGGTTTTGGAATGAGTGACTTTGATATAACCATACTCCGAGGATAATACCTACGATCATTCCCAAGCGTGCTGTCCATGAAAAACTGACGTTTCCCGCACTGCGCAGTGTGGAGTTAGTGATGTCGATAGCCAATGTGATGCCGGCTGTAGTGCCTATACCAAAGGCGAGACCCTGCACAGTACTCAACAGAATCAGTTCTGTGAGGTTTGTCACAAAAGCATATCCGATTGTTGCCACTACCATCAGGGCGGCAGCAAACATACATACGTATTTACGCTTGTATGCATCTACCAGATAGGCATGAAAAGGACCGATGAGCAACATCCCCAAGGTTAAAAAGAGAAAAATGCCCCCTGTCTGTGCAACCGGCACTCCGAGACGGTCACACATCTCAACCGAAAGCACCGGAAACAACAGATACAAGGATATAAACAACAGCAAATTAGCCACACATATCCGTATAAAATGAACTGTCCATAATTTAACTGCCATATACAATATATTTAATACTGTTCCTTCTCGTTAGGGAAATAACAATTCTTCACGTCAGAAACGTAACTGCTGATTGCATCGGTCATCACCGTGTACAAATCAGCATAACGACGCAAGAAACGCGGACGGAATCCGTTATTCATGCCCAGCATATCCTGAATCACCAATACCTGACCGTCTACGTGTCCGCCGGCACCGATACCGATAATAGGTATAGTCAGCTCGGAAGCTACACGTTCGGCAAGAGTGGCGGGAATCTTTTCGAGTACAATGGCAAAACAGCCTGCTTCCTCCAGCAAATGAGCGTCGCGAATCAGTTTACTGGCTTCGGCATCGTCCTTGGCACGCACGGTATAGGTACCGTATTTATTGATGGATTGGGGCATGAGTCCCAAATGTCCCATTACCGGAATACCGGCACATACGATGCGTTTCACCGTATCTATGATTTCTTCACCGCCTTCGAGCTTCAATGCGTCAGCGTGGCTTTCTTTCATAATGCGGATAGCGGAAGCAAGTCCTTCCATTTCGTTGCCCTGATAAGAGCCGAAAGGCATATCAACTACCACCATTGCACGCTTTACACCACGTACTACGGATTTAGCATGATAAATCATTTGGTCGAGGGTGATAGGCAATGTAGTAACATTACCAGCCATTACGTTAGAAGCAGAATCGCCTACCAGAATCACATCCATTCCCGCACCATCTACAATCTGGGCCATTGTGTAGTCATATGCAGTCAACATAGATATTTTTTCGCCTCTCTGTTTCATTTCGATCAAGCGATGAGTAGTCACCTTTCTTGCGTCATCTGAGATATAACCAGCCATGTCTTTTTAAATTAAATATTAAATATTAAAAATGAATGCGGCGCCGAACGCCTTCAAAAATTGCGGCAAAGTTATAACATTTAATTCATAACAGAGAAGGAAAAACAAAAAATCCTTCCAAACGCTTCGCTTAGATAACTGGGAGGCGTTTGGAAGGATTCTATGAAATATGATAAAAGTCCCTTAACGATGTAAGGTCAGGAGCTTGTCGTATGTCATTTCGGTAAAGTCACCTATAATATAATGTGCTTTTCCGGTGATAGCTTCACGGGAGTTAGTAGTGGCAAGTCCAATCACAGTTGCCCCGGATGTCATACCGGCTTGCAGACCGTGGAAAGAATCTTCAAAGACATAAGTGTTTTCAGGAGTCGCTTCAGCTATTTCCATACCCAGAAGAAAACAGTCGGGAGCAGGTTTTGAATGAGCAAACATTTCTCCGGTCAGAATACGGTCTACCATTCCTTTAAATTCAGGATGGGCATTGTAGACGTTTGCCATCTTCTCTTCATTAGAGCTGGTGACTACGGCTATCTTTGCACCGTTCCGGCGAAGATCAGCGATAAAGGCTTCCACTCCAGGGATATATTCGTAGGACATCTTTTTCTCATAAACATTAAGTTCAGCGGTTATTTCGGTCTGTGCTTCAGGTTTATCCGAAAAATACTTTTCATAGATTTGTGACAGTGTCTGTCCTTTGATCCGGTGTCCGAAATTTTCTTCATTCAGATATTTCCTTCCTTGCTCGTCCCAGAAAACGGTATACTGAGTTTCTGTATCCATAATGACACCGTCAAAGTCGAAAAGTGCCGCAATTGTTTTCGTTGTATTCATATTAAATTTTCTTTTTACCTAAACGTTAAACCTTGTGTATCTACTACTGCAAAGTTCCGAATAATCATCGAATCAGGCAAATAATTCGTACCTTTGCAAAGCTAAAAAAAACGTAACATACGTTTTTATCCAACAAAATATACTGGCACATGAGCAAGAACGACCCGCACATCTTAGGTAAAGAAGTTATCGGCAAATTGCTGTTACAATATTCCATTCCGGCGATTATCGGAATGACAATTACTTCCATTTATAATATTATTGACAGTATCTTCATCGGGCATGGCGTAGGTCCGATGGCCATTGCCGGACTGGCAATCAGTTTTCCACTGATGAATCTTGTGGTCGCTTTCGGCACATTGGTATCAGCGGGTGGTTCTACCCTTGTTTCTATCCGTCTGGGACAAAAAGATATGAAAGGAGCTACGGAAATCTTGTCACACACATTAATGCTCTGTATCATCAATTCGTTCTTCTTTGGCATATTGTCTTTTATCTTTCTGGATGATATCTTGGTTTTCTTCGGAGCCAGTAACGAGACGCTCCCTTATGCACGAAGCTTTATGCAGGTAATCTTGCTGGGTACTCCTATCGCTTACACGATGATCGGACTAAACAACGTAATGCGTGCTACCGGATATCCGAAGAAGGCTATGCTTACCTCGATGGTAACGGTGGTGGCCAACATGATCCTCGCTCCTATCTTTATCTTCCATTTCGGATGGGGAATGAGGGGGGCTGCCATGGCAACGGTGATTTCGCAGTTGATCGGTATGGTGTGGGTAGTGAGTCATTTCGTCAAAAAAGATAGTACGGTACATTTTGAAGGGAATATCTGGAAGGTGAAACGGAGGATTATAGAGAGTATCTTCGCCATCGGTATGTCTCCATTCCTGATGAATATCTGTGCTTGCGCTATCGTTATCGTTATCAATAACAGCCTGCAAAACTACGGAGGTGATATGGCAATTGGTGCTTATGGTATTATCAACCGGTTGCTGACGCTTTATGTAATGATTGTGTTAGGCCTGACTATGGGTATGCAGCCAATCGTCGGTTACAACTTCGGAGCACATAAGATAGACCGCGTGAAACAAACGCTGCGATTGGGGGTTATCTCCGGTGTAGTGATTACCAGCAGCGGATTCGTAATTTGCGAATTCTTCCCTCATGCAGTATCAGCTCTTTTCACCGACAGTGATGAATTGATTGATCTGGCCGTAGGCGGCATCCGGTTGGCTGTATTGATGTTCCCGTTTGTTGGCGCACAGATTGTAATCGGTAACTTCTTCCAAAGCATCGGCAAAGCAAAAGTAAGTATTTTCCTTTCACTGACACGACAATTACTTTACCTTTTGCCCTGCTTATTACTCTTCCCCAATTGGTGGGGATTGAAAGGTGTCTGGATCAGTATGCCGGTATCGGATGCACTGGCGTTTATTACAGCAGTCTTCAGCTTGATGATCTACATTAAGAAAGTATCCAACCAACATATAATAGTAGCAGAATAAAGTATCTGCCCTGCAAAACGAGAAACCGATGAACCTTCAGTGGGAAATAGTTAAGTAGACAAAGCTGTTACTATTCAAATTACCAGATTTATTGTTCAATCATCCCGCATTCCTGCTCCAGCCATTGTTATTCCCGAAGAAAACTCTATCTTTGTCGAGAGTTTTCTAAATTACATTAGTTAATATGATGAGAAAAAGTTTACATGCACTCTTGTCGTGCTTTTTACTTTCGGGATGTGATATGATAGATTACCATCCATACGATGTCCGTATCAGCGGTGAAACAGAAGTCAATGCACATAATATTGAAAGAATAGAGTCGAACTGCAAGGATAAGACCACCATACGCTTTGCGACAATGGGCGACTCACAACGCTGGTACGATGAAACAGAGGACTTTGTAAAAGCGATCAATAAAAGAAATGACATCGACTTCGTTATTCACGGAGGAGATATGAGTGATTTCGGGCTAACCAAGGAATTCCTTTGGCAAAGAGATATCATGAACGGACTCAAAATTCCATATGTGGTCCTTATCGGAAATCACGACTGCCTGGGTACCGGAGAAAAAACATACGAGGCCGTATTCGGTCCTACCAACTTTTCTTTCATCGCAGGTAATGTGAAATTTATCTGCCTGAACACTAATGCACTGGAGTATGACTACTCCGAGCCTGTACCGGACTTTACCTTTATGGAACAGGAACTTACGGACCGGCAGGATGAATTCGATAAAACGGTCATTAGTATGCATGCCTGCCCTTACACGGATGTATTCAATAATAATGTGATTAAAGTATTCCAGTATTATGTCAAACAATACCCGGGAATACTGTTTTGCACAGCCGCCCACACGCATCACTTTCGGGATGACGTGATTTTTGATGATGGGATACATTATGTTACCAGTGATTGTATGGATCTCCGTACTTACCTGGTATTTACAATAACTCCGGAAAAATATGAATATGAACTGGTTAAATACTAACTATATTTTGCGCGCAGGAATACTATCCGTACTAGTGCTATTTCCCGGTCTGATTTCGGCTACTTGTAAAACCGATACAATCATACAATCATACCAGACCGATTCACTCCGCTTCATCATCAAAGATGATTCAATTATCGCCTTTCGCACAGGAGATTCTATATTCACCATCATCAAAGCGGACTCCATACTACCGTTTACACCGAAACGGGTTAAACACACCCACTATGATAAACGGGTGCACCGTTTCCGAAAAAATTGGGAACGAATTATCCCTACCCATTCCAAAATACAATATGCCGGAAATATGGGATTACTCTCTTTCGGCACGGGATGGGATTACGGGAAACATAATCAGTGGGAAACGGATATATTGCTCGGCTTCATCCCCCGATATTCTTCCCGAAAGGCCAAAATAACCATGACACTCAAACAGAACTATATGCCATGGAGCATCCATATCGGAAAAGGCTTCTCAACGGAACCTTTTGCCTGTGGACTTTATATGAATACTGTATTTGGAAACCAATTTTGGACAAGTGAACCGGAGCGTTATCCGAAAGGTTACTATGGCTTCTCCAGTAAAATACGTTTCCATCTCTTCATGGGACAACGCCTGACATATGATATTGACCCGCAACGCAGATTCTTGGCCAAATCCGTGACTTTTTTCTATGAAATAAGCACGTGTGACCTTTATGTTATCAGTGCTGTTACCAATAGCTATCTCAGTCCCCGTGATTACCTCAGTTTATCATTCGGCTTGAAATTCCAGTGGCTATAAATAGAGACACAAGGAATATAAAACCAATTTTGAATTATGATTCCTGAATTATCACATCTCTTTTTGCTAAGTTTGCGCTTTACAAACTTGAACGAAAATAAGTAAACAACTATTGATATATGATACCGACACTCGTCAACAATCCCCTATTTCGGGGAATCACTCCGGTAAGACTTTCCGCCGATCTGGAAGAGATTAGTTTTCATACACGTTCTTATAAGAAAGGGGAAATCCTGGCTCAACAGGGAACAGTGTGCAACCGCCTTGTCATCCTGACTAAAGGAAGCGTGCGTGGAGAGATGATCGATTATTCGGGGCGTCTTATCAAAGTGGAGGACATCGCTGCTCCAAGAGCAATTGCCCCTCTGTTCTTGTTCGGTAAGGAGAACCGTTATCCGGTAGAAGTGACTGCTAATGAAGCGACAGAGGTTATCGAACTTCCTAAATCCAGTGTATTGAGTTTATTCCGCAAAAACGAGCAGTTTTTGGAAAACTATATGAATCTTTCTGCTAATTATGCACGGACCTTATCGGATAAGCTTTTCTTCATGTCATTTAAGACGATTCGTCAGAAACTTGCTTCGTATTTGCTCCGACTATATAAACAGCAGCAACAGGCGCATATTACCCTCGACCGTTCACAACAGGAATTGAGTGATTACTTCGGGGTGTCCCGTCCTTCCCTCGCCCGTGAACTGGCGCATATGCAGGAAGACGGATTATTGATAGCCGATCGTAAGCATATCACTATCTTACAGAAAGAAGCACTGGTCCGGCTTATCCAATAATGGAATCGACTTAAGAATTCATGGATTGAATATTGACCGGGTAATAATCAAATAGTGAGTATCTATATAAAAAAAGATTCATTGTTGTAACATTGGTTACAGAATCACCTGAAACCTTTCCTCTACTTTTGCATTCAAGAAACAAACTATTGGACTAATTAAAAACGTAAAAGTTATGAGTATGTTCTGTTATCAATGTCAAGAAACCGCAATGGGTATCGGTTGTACCTTGAAAGGTGTATGCGGTAAAACTTCTGAAGTAGCTAACCTGCAAGACCTACTACTCTTCGTAGTACGTGGAATTGCTGTCTACAACGAACATCTGCGTAAAGATGGACATCCTTCCGGACAAGCAGACAAATTTATCTATGATGCTTTATTCATCACGATCACCAACGCCAATTTTGATAAATCGGCTATTACTGAAAAGATCAAAGAAGGACTGAAACTGAAAAAAGAACTTGCCAACAAGATAAAGATTGAAAATGCTCCTGACGAATGTCTTTGGAATGGAAGCGAAGAGGAGTTTGAAGAGAAATCAAAAACTGTCGGTGTACTTCGCACCCCCAACGAAGATATCCGATCACTGAAAGAACTTGTACATTATGGCCTGAAAGGGATGGCTGCCTACGTAGAGCATGCGCATAACCTAGGCTACGAGTCACCGGAAATATTTACTTTCATGCAGCATGCCTTGTCCGAACTGACTCGCAATGATATTACAGTGGAAGAACTGGTTCAGCTGACTTTGGAAACAGGAAAGCATGGAGTATCGGCAATGGCACAGTTGGATAAAGCGAATACCAATAGCTACGGAAATCCGGAAATCTCACAAGTGAGTCTCGGTGTACGCCATAATCCGAGTATATTAATCAGCGGACATGATTTGAAAGACCTAGAAGAGTTATTGGAACAAACGGAGGGTACAGGAGTAGATGTATATACTCACAGCGAAATGTTGCCTGCACATTATTACCCTCAACTAAAGAAGTACAAGCATCTGGCAGGAAACTACGGAAATGCCTGGTGGAAGCAGAAAGAGGAATTTGAAAGTTTCAACGGTCCTATCTTGTTCACCAGTAACTGTATCGTTCCGCCACGTGCAAATGCCAGTTACAAGGATCGTATATACATCACAGGAGCCTGCGGTTTGGAAGGGGCACATTACATCCCCGAACGCAAAGACGGAAAACCGAAAGATTTTTCTTCTCTGATTGCGCATGCCAAACAATGTCAGCCACCGGTAGCCATTGAAAACGGAACGATTATCGGAGGATTCGCTCATGCACAGGTGACAGCCCTGGCAGATAAAGTAGTGGACGCTGTGAAGAGCGGAGCTATCCGTAAATTCTTTGTAATGGCAGGGTGCGACGGACGTATGAAAAACCGTGAATATTATACGGAATTTGCTCAAAAATTACCTGGTGACACCGTGATTCTTACTGCCGGTTGTGCCAAATACAGATATAATAAACTGGCTTTAGGTGATATCAACGGGATTCCGAGAGTGTTGGATGCAGGGCAATGTAACGACAGCTACTCACTGGCTGTCATCGCTTTAAAACTGAAAGAGATCTTCGGACTGGATGATGTAAATCAGTTGCCTATCGTATACAATATCGCTTGGTACGAACAAAAGGCAGTTATTGTTTTATTGGCATTACTGGCTTTAGGAGTGAAACATATTCATCTGGGACCTACTCTCCCCGCTTTCCTTTCACCGAACGTAAAGAACGTATTGATCGAACAATTCGGAATCGGAGGCATCAGCACAGTAGATGAGGATATTGTGAAGTTCCTATCCTAAACAACAATGGAATATAAAGATAGTGACGGTATTATCGTCGTATGCCGTCACTATCTTTTTCTATATTAAACAGGATCTCCATATTTATCCTGCACGCATAGTCAATCGAATCTTTTTGAATAGAATATCAATCTTCTCCAGGCAATATTAAATTAAGAAGTACTCCCACCAAAGCTGCCAGTCCAATGCCGGACAATGAAAAATCGCCCCAATTAAAAGCAGCGCCACCAATACCGACAGTCAGTGTCAAAGACACAATGATTATATTTCTTGTACGACTCAAATCAATGCTATTATTCACAAGATTACCAATGCCCGCACAAGCAATCGTTCCAAAAAGCAATAACATGATACCGCCCAGTACCGCACTTGGAATGGATCTTAATAATGCACTTATTTTACCGATAACAGAGAATAAGATAGCGGAAATAGCAGCTATTCTTATCACTTGCGGATTGGTTATTTTTGTCAGGGCCATGGCTCCGGTCACCTCCGAATAGGTTGTCACAGGAGGACCACCCAACAATCCGGCACAAAAACACGCCATACCATCCCCCAATAAAGTACGATGCAATCCCGGCTCTTTCACAAAATCTTTTCCTGTAACCGCATTAACTACATAGATATCACCAATATGTTCTATCACCGGAGCAATGGCTACCGGAATCATAAACAACACAGGTTCCCATGAGAATTTAGGAAAGACAAACTGCGGCAATCCAATCCAGGGAGCATCCCTGACACCGGATAAATCCAAATCGTAAAAAAGCCATGCAGAAAGATACCCTACAACAATTCCGCAGAAGATAGGAATCAGTCTCAAAAGCCCCTTGGCCTTCATTGAAACAACGACTGCGGCAACCAACGAAAGTATCGCCAGTACCCAGTTCTCTTTAGCCATGTTCACTCCCGTTTCCGCCAATGACAAACCAATCAGAATGATGACAGGTCCTATGACAACAGGAGGAAACAGCCGTTCAATCACCCTCACTCCCTGCCATTTGACAAGTGCACTCATCACAAAGTAAACTAGCGCTACTCCAACCATGCCGGATAAGGTGCCGGGCAACCCATAAAGTTCTGTCGCTTTAATGATAGGCGCAATAAATGCGAAGCTACTCCCCAAAAAGACAGGAACCTTTCCACGCGTAACCGCATGAAAAATAAGCGTACCAATACCTGCTGTAAACAGAGCAGTAGAAGGGTCAAGCCCCACCAATAACGGCACGAGTACCGTAGCTCCGAAAGCTACAAACAAGAATTGTACCCCCACCACCCCTTTCCTCAAAGGTGTAAGATCATTTGAATCCATAAATATAATGTAGATTATTCTCTGCAAAATTAGTCTTTTTAGACAATTTAACTCCCTTTTTTTACAAAATACATCCCAAAAGGGTTTTTATTTGTTGTTAATAATGTGTAACTTCGCACAGTGAGAATTCATACGACAACTTCACAACTTTATAATATATTGCCTATGATATTTACAGCAGAAAACACACTACTTATCGGTTCTATCTTACTTTTCGTCAGCATCGTCGTTGGAAAAACCGGATACCGCTTTGGAGTACCTACCTTATTACTGTTCCTCGTAGTAGGAATGTTGTTTGGAAGTGACGGCCTCGGTCTGCAATTCCACGATGCGAAAGAGGCTCAATTTATCGGTATGGTGGCCCTTAGTATTATCCTTTTCTCAGGAGGGATGGATACGAAATTCAGAGAAATCAAACCTATTCTAGGTCCCGGTATCGTGCTTTCCACTGTCGGAGTATTACTCACAGCCCTTTTCACCGGACTCTTTATCTGGTGGATATCCGGTATGAGCTGGTCTAATATCTATTTACCTATCACTACTTCCCTGCTTTTGGCCTCTACCATGTCGTCTACCGACTCGGCTTCGGTGTTCGCCATCCTCCGCTCACAGAAGATGAACTTGAAACACCACCTTCGTCCCATGCTGGAACTGGAGAGCGGAAGTAATGACCCGATGGCCTATATGCTGACCATTGTCCTGATACAGTTCATTCAGTCGGCAGGTATGGGAGTCGGATCCATCGTCGGATCTTTCATCATCCAGTTCATCGTTGGTGCTGCTGCCGGATATATACTTGGAAAGCTGGCCATCCGAATGTTGAATAAGCTCAATATTGATAATCAGGCCTTGTATCCTATCTTATTACTTGCATTTGTGTTTTTCACTTTCTCTATCACCGACTTACTGAAAGGTAACGGTTACCTTGCCGTATATATTGCGGGTATCATGGTAGGAAACAATAAAATCATGCATCGTAAAGACATCTACACCTTTATGGACGGACTGACTTGGTTGTTCCAAATCATCATGTTCCTTTGCCTGGGATTGCTTGTCAACCCGCACGAGATGCTGGAAGTAGCTGCTGTAGCATTGTTGATTGGTGTCTTCATGATTATTATCGGCCGCCCGTTAAGCGTGTTCCTCTGTCTGCTTCCATTCCGGAAAATCACGATGAAATCACGCATTTTCGTATCCTGGGTAGGCTTACGCGGTGCAGTTCCTATCATCTTTGCTACCTATCCGGTAGTGGCGGGCATAGAAGGTTCGAACCTTATTTTCAACATTGTATTCTTTATTACTATTGTCTCATTGGTCGTACAGGGAACTACCATTTCTTTCACCGCCCGGATTTTGAATCTTTCCAAACCGCTGGAAAAAACCGGTAACGACTTCGGAGTGGAACTTCCGGAAGAAATTGACTCTGACCTTAGTGACATGACTATCACTAAAAGTATGCTGGAAGAAGCAGATACATTGAAAGATATGAATCTTCCGAAAGGCACACTGGTAATGATCGTGAAGCGCGGAGATGAGTTCCTGATTCCCAACGGAACGCTGAAACTGCATGAAGGAGATAAACTGTTACTTATTTCCGAAAAGTCCAAAGAAGAAGATACTGATTCAGAATAACATCCAGACAAGAGTTATTCAGTACACCATAACCGATTCGTCTCCACGCACGAAACCTCTTGCCCTTGCAAGACATTCGTTTCATCTTCATGCATGAAGACGACCGGTAAAATGATTCATGCACCTCCGTTAATTAACCGTAAAACTTGAATTTAAAATTCGGTTTACATCTATGAAGTATTAATTTTGCGCAGTTTTAAAATAAATGTGCAAAAATTGAATGGAACAAGAACATCAGTTCATTGATTATATTGAGCAAAGCATCATCAAAAACTGGGATAAAGATGCCTTAACTGACTATAAAGGAATTACCCTCCAATATAAAGATGTAGCGCGTAAAATCGCTAAATTTCACATCGTTTTGGAAAGCGCCGGCATCCAGCCGGGAGATAAAATAGCCGTTTGCGGACGTAACAGTGCTCATTGGGCGGTTACTTTCCTGGCGACCATCACTTACGGAGCTGTTACTGTTCCCATTTTGCATGAATTCAAGGCAGATAATATTCATAATATCGTCAACCATTCCGAGGCCAAATTACTTTTCGTCGGCGATCAGGCATGGGAGAATCTGAACGAAGAAGCCATGCCTTTGTTAGAGGGTATCGCTTCACTGACAGATTTCTCGGCATTAGTGTCCCGGAACAAAAAACTCACTTACGCATTTGAACACCGGAATGCTATTTATGGTCAACAGTATCCCAAGAACTTTCGCCCGGAACATATTTGTTACCGGAAAGATCGTCCGGAAGAACTGGCTATCATCAACTATACTTCCGGTACCACAGGCTACTCTAAAGGAGTGATGCTCCCTTATCGCAGTCTTTGGTCGAACGTAGCTTATTGCTTCGAAATGCTTCCCGTTAAACCGGGAGATCATATCGTTTCCATGTTGCCAATGGGACACGTGTTCGGTATGGTATATGATTTCCTTTACGGATTCTCTGCTGGTGCACACATCTATTTCCTGACGCGTATGCCGTCTCCGAAAATCATTTCCCAATCTTTCTCTGAAATCAAACCCAGAGTGATTTCTTGTGTACCGTTGATTGTGGAAAAGATTATCAAGAAAGATATTCTTCCTAAAGTAGACAGCAAAATCGGCAAGTTATTGCTGAAAGTGCCTATTGTGAACGATAAAATCAAATCACTGGCACGGCAAGCTGCCATGGAAATCTTCGGTGGGAACTTTGATGAGATTATTATCGGAGGTGCTCCTTTCAATGCGGAAGTAGAGGTTTTCCTTAAAAAAATAGGTTTCCCCTACACCATCGCTTACGGTATGACCGAATGTGGTCCGATTATTTGTTCCAGCCGTTGGGAAACACTGAAACTTGCTTCCTGCGGAAAGGCAACCAGTCGGATGGAAGTCCGCATAGACTCACCGGACCCGAAAACGCATGCCGGAGAAATCGTATGCAGAGGAATGAATATGATGCTGGGCTATTATAAAAATCCGGAAGCTACCGCACAAATTATTGACGCTAACGGTTGGCTGCATACCGGTGACCTCGGTACGTTGGATGAAGAAGGTTATGTAACAGTCCGCGGACGTAGTAAAAACCTGCTTCTCACCTCTAGCGGACAGAATATCTATCCCGAAGAGATTGAAAGTAAGCTAAACAACATGCCGTATGTTTCAGAATCACTGATTGTCTTACAGCACGAAAAGTTGGTGGCACTGATCTACCCGGATTTCGATGATGCTTTCGCTCATGGATTGCAGCAGGCGGATATTCAGAAAGTAATGGAGCAAAACCGTATTGAATTGAATCAACAGCTGCCTAACTATTCCCAAATAAGCAAGATAAAAATCCACTTTGAAGAATTTGAAAAGACAGCGAAAAAGTCAATCAAACGCTTTATGTATCAAGAAGCAAAGGGATAATCTCAAATAAATCGATCTTAAAAAATCACCCCCGATACAAACTGAACTCCCCCGGAGATTGAATAGAAAACTCCAGGAATGTAGTTCAGAGAATTGCAACGAGGGTGATTTTAATTATTATTTATGCAACAGAATATCAGTTCCCGGAACAATCTTTCCCATCGACCATACACACCGTACATTCAGCTCCTTATCAAGAATCACAATATCAGCATCCTTACCCTTTGTCAACGTTCCCTTCCGGTCACTGACTCCAATTAAACGGGCAGGAGTTTCAGAAGCCATGCGCACGGCATCTTCCAAAGGTATATTCGCTTTCTTCACCATGGTACGTACCAATACATCCATCGTAGCCAAACTGCCGGCCAGTGAAGAATGATCCGCCATCTTACATACGCCATCCTCTATGATATAGCGGGGATCAATCGGCTCATTCCCTTCATAAGCAGCATAAGCCAGAGCATCGGTAACGAGGCATGTATTCTCTACCCCTTTCAACTTATAAACCAATTTTAGAATCGTGGCAGGCAAATGAATACCATCTGCAATCACTTCCACAGTCATTCCATCCGTCAAATATACGCTCTCCACCGTACCTTCATATTTATATTCACGACGTTTATGGAAACCAGGCATCGCATTATAAAAATGGGCAGCATGAGAGAATCCCACCGCATACGCAGCCTTGATATCATCATATTCGGCCTCCGTATGCGTTACGGCAGTCATAATTCCCTTCGAACGGGTGTACTTTGCAAAATCATGCGCACCGGGCAGTTCAGGACTGATATCCCAACGTCTGATACAAGAGGTATGTTCCAATAAAGGAATATATTCATTTTCATCCGGAGTTTTCAGAAAACCGTCATACTGTGTTCCCGCCATCTTCGGATTCAGGTAAGGACCTTCGATATGCAGACCTAGAATGTGAGAATCCTTCTCTTTCATCATTTTTTCACAGACATCGACCGCCTGATAAATTCTTTCGAACGAGGTAGATGATAGCGTAGGAAATACTCCGGTAGCACCATGTTTCAGATGTGCAGTAGTCGCCATACGGAATGCCTCTTCCGTTGCTTCCGTATAATCATGTCCACCACCACCATGTGCATGCATACTTACAAATCCCGGTACGATCGTCATCCCTCTGGCATCAATAACTGTTGCACCGATAACCGCCAAGTCACTGTTGGTCACCTCTAATATTTTTCCATCGCAAATCAATACGGAACCATCCTTCAACCAGCCTTGCGGGGTCAATATTCTTCCGTTTATTATTTGAGTCAACATAGTCTTCATTATTTATTAGATTTAAAACAGTTTATTGGTGCCTTCCACCAATTCTCCCATCGCCCATACGGCTCTCACATTCAGGTCTCTGTCCAAAGCAATAATATCGGCATCCTTACCACGCTCCAGCGTTCCTTTGCGATCGAGTACTCCCATGATCCGGGCAGGAGTTTCAGAAGCCATCCGCACGGCATCCTCCAAAGGTATTTCCGCTTTTTGCACCATGGTACGAATCAAGCGGTCCATCGTAGCAATACTTCCCGCCAGTGCTGAATGGTCTGCCAGCTTACATACTCCGTCCTCGATAATCACACGCGGATCAAAAGCCACCTGGCTATCACTGGCCGCACAAGCCAATGCATCCGTTATCAGGCAAGTGCGTTCCACTCCTTTTATCTTATAAACAAGACGCAATATCGTTGGAGGCACATGAATTCCATCTGCCACCACTTCCACTGTCATATCATCAATCAGATAAATACTTTCTACCGTACCTTCATATTTATATTCACGACGTTTATGGAATCCCGGCATCGCATTATAAAAATGAGTGGCATGTGTATATCCCACCTCATAGGCTGTCTGTATATCCTCAAATTCAGCCTGGGTATGTCCTACCGCAGCCAATACCCCTTTCGCTGTGATATATTTACCAAATTGCATGGCTCCGGGAAGTTCCGGTGCGGCATCCCAGCGTTTGATACAATGAGTCTCTTCCAACAACGGGATATATTCTTCGGGATCGGGATTCTTGATATTTTCCGGAATCTGTCCGCCAGCCATCGCCATATTGAAGTAATGTCCTTCCAGATGAAGTCCGAGTACAGGGCTATTGGGCTCCGCCATCATTTTTTCAGTAGTTTCCGCAGCTGCCCGGATCATTGGAATGGTAGAAGAAGAAAGAGTCGGGAAAATACTGGTAGTGCCGTGCTGCATATGAGCTTTGATTGCTGTCCGGAAAGCCTCTTCGGTGCCTTCCATAAAGTCTCTTCCACCGCCACCATGAACATGGATTTCTACACCGCCCGGAACAATATACATACCTTTGGCATCAATCAATTTGGCTCCGACAATTGCAAGGTCACAATTGGTTACTTCCAGAATTTTATTGTCACGAATAAGCACTGACCCATCCTTCAACCATCCTTGAGGGGTGAGGATGTGTGCATTAATGATTTGTGTTAACATATTATAAACAGTTAAATTAATTAAAGGTCTTGTGAATCAATGACGCTCTTTTTTGGGGGGAGCTACATTGATTTTTTCGTCTGCAAAATTACGCTTTTCCCTTCAATCTATCAATAAAATCGTCCGGTAATCTTCCCATATTAGACAAAAAAAGGTTGCCCATCCTATCGACCGACAATCTCATTTTACCGGTGAGCCATCATATTCTCCGCCATCCACGCAATGAAGTGATAATCAATAAAAAATAAGAAACCCTTTGGCTATTTGTTAATAACCAAAGGGTTAGATGTGCCCAGAACAGGACTCGAACCTACATGCCTCTCGACACACGCACCTGAAACGTGCGCGTCTACCAATTCCGCCACCTGGGCAAAATTCAGTTCTATTATTTCAAAGAAATAAGAGCGGAAAACGAGACTCGAACTCGCGACCCTAACCTTGGCAAGGTTATGCTCTACCAACTGAGCTATTTCCGCATTTCACTTTCATAAGTTGTAAAGAGAAGAAGATTCAAATTCCCGCGAGATAATTGTCATTACCCTATCAAAATAGCGCGTCTACCAATCGTCACCCGGGCAAAGATCACAGTTCCCACATTTCAAAGAAACATGAGCGGAAAACGAGACTCGAACTCGCGACCCTAACCTTGGCAAGGTTATGCTCTACCAACTGAGCTATTTCCGCATTTCACTCTCATAAACTGTGAAGAGAAGGAGACTCGAACTCCCACGACATAATTGTCACTACCCCCTCAAAGTAGCGCGTCTACCAATTCCGCCATCTCTCCATCATCAAAAAGTATAATCTTTGTGCCCAGAACAGGACTCGAACCTGCATGCCTCTCGACACACGCACCTGAAACGTGCGCGTCTACCAATTCCGCCACCTGGGCAAAAATTATTGTTCCACCATTTCAAAGAAATATGAGCGGAAAACGAGACTCGAACTCGCGACCCTAACCTTGGCAAGGTTATGCTCTACCAACTGAGCTATTTCCGCATTTTTCTGTTTTCGGCTGCAAAGGTAGGGATTTTCAGTAAACCTGCAAACATTCTGCATACTTTTTTCACAGAAATCTGTGACTTTGCACCTGCCTCAAAACAATCATTTTGATTATCAACTCATTCGACCACGATAATCTTCATAAGAAAATTGCTTGTATATTTCAGCTTTCCCCTCTTTTGTCCAGATGGCGATGGCAGGATGATGAATCCCATTAAACATATTTGTCTTGACCATCGTATAATGAATCATATCTTCGAACACGATACGCTCTCCGATTTGTAACTCGTGGTCGAAACTCCAAAGCCCCATATAATCACCGCTCAAACAGGAATTTCCTCCGAGCCGATACCTATATTTTCCTTCACTCCCCATTTCCGCACCACGCACGGCAGGCTGGTATGGCATTTCCAGACAGTCAGGCATATGGCAAGTGAAACTGACATTCAAAATAGCCGTCCTGATGCCACGACTTTCCACAATATCCACGACTTCGGAAGTCAGCACTCCCGTCTGCCAAGTAAAGGCAGAACCGGGCTCCAGAATAATGCGCAAATGAGGATAGCGCGCCTTCAATCCTTGTAACAATCCGATCAAATGATCAGTATCATAATCTTTGCGGGTCATCAGGTGTCCACCCCCCAAATTCAACCACTTGATCTGTGTAAACCAACGAGCAAATTTAGCTTCGAGATGTTCCAATGTACGTTCCAACTCATAAGAAGAAGATTCACAGTGACAATGACAATGAAAGCCTTCAATCCCTTGCGGCAATGTTTCAGGCAGCAGATCGGCCGTTATCCCAAAACGTGTACCGGGTGCACATGGATTATAAAGTTCCGTTTCCACTTCCGAATATTCAGGATTTACACGGACACCACAAGAGATACCGCTTCCCTCTGCAACCACCATCGGATAGAAACGCTCGAACTGCTGCATAGAGTTGAATGTGATATGACTGCTGCAACGTATGATTTCCGGAAAATCCTGTTCCGTATAAGCAGGAGAATATGTGTGCGCCTTACTACCGAACTCTTCCCATGCCAAACGAGCTTCATACACCGAACTTGCCGTAGAATGATCGATATATTCACGGAATATAGGGAAAGAGCGCCACATAGCGAATGACTTGAAAGCAAGAATGATCTCCACTCCCGCCCTGTCGGCCACGCTTTTTATCAAACACAGGTTCTTTCTTAAAAGCTCCTCCTCCATAATGTAACAAGGAGAAGGGAACTGATTAAAATCTATCATATATAAAATTACTATCTAATAATCACGCCTTACGAACGTGGATGCAAAAATACAAATTCAAAAGCAAAGAGGGACTGTTTTATTTTTAATTAAGATATCGGTTTTATTGATGCTATCAGTGTACATGGAAGGGAATCCCCTCATCCAATGCGACCGAGCGTAATATATAGAGATAGATCCCGTGAAGCTTTCAATTGAATTGTCATCTGAATAAAATTGTATTTATCCATTTTATATCTTACATTTGCCAATAAATAAAAAAGAACGATGGCAGATAACTATATAGAAAGACAACGAGAACAATATGAAGCCAGAAAGGCTGCTTGGCAACAAGCACGAAAATATGGTCAGAAGAAATCGGCAACAGTCCGCCCAACAACATCGTCCTCCTATCCTCCAATGACTTCAAAATCAGATGCTCCTAAAAGAAGAGTATTCATAACAGGAGGAGCGGAAGGGATAGGCAAAGCAATAGTAGAAGCCTTTTGCCTGTCCGGCAATCAAGTTGCTTTTTGTGATATCAACGAAACTGCGGGACAAGCAACGGCTCAAGCAACCGGAGCGACATTCCATCCGGTCGATGTCAGCGATAAGGATGCACTTGAAAGTTGCATGCAGCGTATTCTTTCCGAATGGAAGGATATTGACATTATTATCAACAACGTCGGTATCAGTCAATTCTCTCCTATCACCGAAACAAGCGTAGAGGATTTCGACCAAATTCTGTCTATCAATCTACGCCCTGTATTTATCACCTCCCGTCTGCTTGCCATACATCGTAAAGAGCACTCCTCTCCTAACCCTTACGGCCGGATTATCAATATCTGCTCCACACGTTACCTGATGAGTGAACCGGGAAGTGAAGGTTACGCAGCTTCGAAAGGCGGCATCTATTCTTTAACTCATGCACTGGCTTTGTCGCTATCCGAATGGAAGATCACCGTCAACTCGATTGCTCCGGGATGGATACAAACTCATGATTATGACCAACTCCGACCGGAGGATCATTCACAACACCCTTCACGACGGGTAGGTAAACCGGAAGACATTGCCCGTATGTGTTTATTTCTCTGTGAAGAAAACAATGATTTCATTAATGGAGAAAATATCACGGTTGACGGAGGAATGACGAAAAAGATGATTTATGAAGATATCTAACAGGTCTCATTTCATTTCTTTTCCCGGGCTTTCTTTTCAAGAGCGGCATCTGATTTTACATCAGCCACAGCCTTCTTGCCCAAATAGGCAGCTACCTTATCAAATGACCGGATGGCACCTGCGGGAAGCAAAGCTCCTTTTTCTCCAAAACTATACATAGCAGATTCCGGTTCAATGGTGACCTTGCTTTCATCCAACATCCTCTTGTCCAACTTAAACACGTCGGCGAAGAAATCATAAACCGCATTCCGTTTGTTGGGTCCAAAGTCGTGTTTCTCTTTGGGAAGATGCACATTCGTTACTTTGTCTTTGGCTTGGTAGAATCCATAAATTCGTTGCAGATAAGGAAATTCAAGCATAGGAACACTGGCCGTCCAGTCACCGCCATCCGATACGATCAGTTGTGGACGAGGGGCAAAAGTTGCAGCTAGTTCCGCATTACAAGTTCCTCCCGCAGAAAGTTGAATAGGCATTCCGCTTTCACACGGACAGCCCCCGTCAAAGTGAGAAGCCAGACTCACCACCGGAGCAGAAGCGGTGAAACGGTCATCTAATACACTCAACAAAACAGTATGAGTGCCCCCACCAGAACCACCATTCGTACCGATACGACCGGTATCGATGTCCTTACGGGAAGCAAGCATAGATTCAAGAATCAATAAGCCGTTCATTGCCTGAATAGTATGCGCCGCACTACTACGATGTGCCGCACTGCCGACTTGTAAAGCCGACTCTCCCCATCCGAACAAGTCATAATCCACACAAATAGCTCCCATACGTGCTAAAGTGCCCATACGTTGCTGTTGGTCTTCCCGATAACGTCCACCGCCAAAATGTCCGTTAGGGCAGATTATCAACGCATGTTTTCCTTTTGATTGAGGCGCGTAGATAGAACCGCAAACATATAGGCCGGGAAGTGTTTCGAGTGCAAAATTCTGCACTGTATAACCATCAAATTTACGTATCTTCGAAAGAATCGGTTTGGATTTAACGCATTGGGCCAGCAAGGCGTCGATACCTAAACGCTGACGAACCTCTTTTTTCAGAGAATCGGCACGAAGTTCAAAAGCCTGCTGATCTGCGTAAAGAGTATTCAGATACGCCAGCATCTTTTTTCCGTCTGCATCCGTACGACGTGGATATTCATACGCTTTCAGTTTATATGTATTTCCCTTCTGTTTGACAAATTTATAATCGAAAGGTGCCAATACATTTGTCAGGGATTCTTCTACAGAATAAGGACGAATACGAAAGTCGGCATAAGGCAGCACTTTTCCTACCGTATCAATATCATATTTCAGACGGACTCCGAAACGGTTTTGTATATCCGTCAGTACTTCATTCAAGGGACGGGCAAATTCCGTCTCGTATGTTTGTGTCTGCGCTTCAGCCGAAAGAGATGCGGCAAGAAGCATGGTAAAAAGGATTCGTTTCATTTTTTATCATTTGATTCTAAGCAAGTTATCAGAAAAGAGCAACTCCTCCACCACGGTTCAGAGCATATCCACACGCTCGGCACGAAGGGCTGTGGCCGCACAGAAGCAAAGAAAGACGATAAGAGTTGTCCGTAAATTCATCATCAATATTATTAAAGTGTAACTTCATTGTTGCCTTCTAAAAAATCATGCTAATAGAATTTTTTTTTCTTCCCAATGATTGCATACAATCACTGAGATGTTTTTTTCAAACATGCTGCATGGTTAAAATAAAGATGCTGCATCATTTTCTATATGAATACATTCTTTTTTAATCCTGCAAATATACACAAAAAAATATTTCCTAATCAACGATTCATCTCCATACAACACAGACTGCATACTGCTATGCACAGTTTTTTCGATCAATCGACGGGCAGCAGTAAAATAGTATCTATATACAGCTCAATTAGCTCACTATTTTTAATGCACTTCCTCGCTTTCAGCCATTCAGTTTCTTCTATAACTCCTTATCCATAGGGATTCCGGCTGAAGGCTCACCCTGAAACCACCCGATTCCGCTTTCAGCCACCCGATTTTGCAAAAATAGAAGGAACGCTTGAGTGAAATACAGTCTCTGTTTCCCCTGATTAGAGGCTCTATTCCGGTGATATAGAGGCTCTATTCCAACGATTTAGAGGTTCTATTCCCAAAGAGTCATATAATACCGAAGGGCGGAAGAGATAAGCCCGGTTATCGAACATCCGGATCCGGCACATCAGCTATATATATCCGCACATTTCAATTAGTAATCATTTAACCCTTTGGCTGAAAGCAGGTGCTTTCAGCCAAAACATCGATGAACAGGGAGTTACAGAAGAAACTGAAGGCTGAAACGACTTTTTCAACTTTTTCTTAGAGAGCCCTATATAACCCCAATGAACACCAACCACCCTCCTTTTGAAAGGAGGAGTGGAAGCCCGATCATCATTCAGAGAGACTGTACAGAAAGAATCCGATACGTTTTTTAGAGACTACCGAAACACGGTGTGTTATTTCAAATCAAAATATATGCGTTGACCGTGAACAAGTTCATCATGTGTGATACGATATTTATTGAACTTCTTACCATTCAATAATACCTTATTGATATACTGAGTTCCCGGTTGAGTACGGTTAGTCTCAATCACCAGCTCTTTTTCTTTATACCATTTCGGATCCAGACGAATCGTCACTTTGTCAAATACCGGAGTCGTCAATGTATATTCGGGCAATCCCGGACAATCCGGATAGAAACCAATCATATTGAAGATAGCCCATGAAGACATTGTCCCTGTGTCATCATTCCCGGGAATACCGTCCGGTTTCGTTGTGAAGTACTTGTCCAACAGACGCTGTGTCTCTTTCTGCGTACGCCATTCTTCTCCTTTAAAGTATGAGAATAAATAAGGATAGGCTATATCCGGTTCATTAGCCGGATCGTAAAGACCTTCATCGAAAACCATTTGCAGCTTATCGACAAATGGTTTCTTTCCGCCCATCAACTTAGCCAGTCCATACACATCATGCGGTACGTAGAACGTATAGTTCCAGGCACTTCCTTCATGGAAACCGGGATTCGGTTCAAAGTTCTCTCCCTGTCTGGGATTAAACGGACTGTAGAAGGTCCCATCGGGAAGAATCGGACGGAGTGTGCCGAACTCCTTACTATAATAATGCTTATAACCTAAAGAACGTTTATAAAACATTTCCGCATCCTGTCTCTTGCCCAATGCTTCCGCAAAGCGGGAAAGTGCAAAGTCTGCAATATAATATTCCAACGCATGGGATACGGAGTTGTCATATTGTTCACGAAGAGGTACGTATCCTTTTGACATATAATCATCATTATCCGGACGCATCAGGTTTTCCGCTCCCGGCAATGTGGCAGATTTGTACATGGCTTCATAAGCCAAATCAACGTCAAAGTCACGCAACCCTTTCATCCAAGTATCTACCACTACCGGAATACTGGGATCCCCCTCCATTGTCAGTGTCTCTCTTCCATATAATTCCCATTTAGGCAGCCACCCGTGTTCCCGATACATATCAAGCATGGTACGAACCATTTCCATTTGACGTTCGGGATAAACAAGGGTCAACAATTGGTGGACATTGCGATAGGTATCCCAAAGAGAGAATACCGTGTAGCGGTTCCCTTTGGTGGTCATAATCTTATCACTTTCCATTGCCGGATACTCTCCATTGACATCCTGCAGGATGTTCGGATGAATCAGCAAATGATACAGTGCCGTATAAAATACTGTTTTCTGGGCATCTGTTCCGCCTTCTACGATAATACGCGACAAGTCATCGTTCCATTTTGCACGCGCCTCAGCAAGAATCTGTTCAAAATTCTTTCCCGCTTGTTCACGGTCCAAATTCAGCCGGGCATTCTCTATACTGACAAAAGAAACGCCCATCTGCACTTCCACCTGTTCGCCTTCCTCCGTATCGAAAGAAAAATAGGTACCGATATCATCGCCTGCTATTTCTTTCCCATAACGAGTATACAACTTATACTTCCCCTGATCCGGATCCCATTCGGATTCCACTCCCGTCATCGGACGTTGTTTCTTCCAATAGCCGGTTGCAGTAGGAGTCTTTTTGACCCGCATCACAAAATAAATAGGAAATACAGCCTGAGGATTATAACAGAATGTACCCAGTAGTTTTACACCTTCCACTTCGTTATCACTTACACGGCGAAGCATGGCACCGCTTTCATTTGTCAGTCCTTCTCCCAAATTCAGCAATAGATGACTTTTACCTTTCGGGAAAGTAAAGCGAGCGATACTTGTACGTGGAGTGGCAGAGACTTCCGTCTTTACATTATACTTGGTCAGATAGTTGGAATAATAACCGGGGGAAGCCTGTTCGTCCTTATACTTACTGCCATATTCTTTATAATCGACATTCAATGCTCCGGTAGTGGGCATCAGCAATAAAGAGCCTAATTCCGGACAACCGACTCCGCTCAAATTGACATGAGCATATCCGGTAAAGAAACAGTTTGTATGTTCATAAGGCGTAGACCACCACCGGGCATCTTTATCATACGTATTCTCAGAAGAGCCCATCACATTGAAAGGAACCACAGACATCATACCATTGGGGCAAATCGCTCCGGGATTGGTAGTGCCGAAATTAGTAGTTCCGATAAAGGGATCCACATAATCTATCCAAAGACTTTTATCCGTATTTTCCAGAGGAGAGCTTCCCCTTCCCCCGCATAAGCGGAAAGAAGGGAAAAAGCAAGTGTATAAGTTAATATAATACGTCTCATATCTTCATTAAATGATACTCGTTCGTTTCGTAAAATCAATAATCTCTTTCAGATATCCGAAAGCCATGCCTACCACGGTATCTGCCGCACCGTAATAAACAGCAACACGTTCACCATCTTGCAAAGCAGCGCAAGGAAATACCACATTGGGGACATCACCTTGAAGTTCATAAGGAGCAGCCGGACCGAGCAGGTATTCACGTGTACGGTAAAGGACTTTTTCCGGATGCTCTTTATCCAGTATAGCGGTTCCCATAGCATAACGGAAACCGTTGCAGGTAGTAATAACGCCATGGTAGAACAGCAACCAGCCTTCGTCAGTGAGGAAAGGTACTGACCCTGCCCCGATCTTCGTACACTGCCAAGCACTTTCCGGGAAAGGAGTCACTTTCATTACACAACGGTGTTCGCCCCAATATTTCATATCCGGGCTATAACTGATGTATATATCACCGAACGGAGTATGTCCATTGTCACTGGGGCGGCTCAACATAGCATACTTACCATCTATCTTCTGCGGGAAAAGTACGCCGTTACGGTTGAAGGGCAAAAAAGCATTCTCACATTGGAAAAATTCCTTAAAGTCAAACGTGTATGCAATACCAATTGTAGGACCATGATAACCATTGCACCAAGTCACCCAATAACGATCTTCAATCCATGTAACACGAGGATCATATTTATATTCCGACTCAATCATTTCCGTGTTGCCAGCCTTGAACTGAATAGGCTCGTGATTAATATCCCAATGAATACCGTCCTTACTGAATCCGGCAAAGATATTCATCTGCACCGCTTTATTGTCACAACGGAATACACCGGCAAAGCCATCTCCGTAGGGAACAACAGCACTATTGAATATACTGTTAGATGAAGGAATATGATAACGTCCGATAACCGGATTCTGTGAATAACGCCACATAACGTCCGTACATCCGACAGGACGATCTTCCCAAGGAATTTGAATTTTATTCATAATCGTTGTTTTTATATTATTATTTTTTTGAATCGTCATACGTGAAAGGAATGAAATAAGTAATCAGAAAAGCCGGAATAGTTGCGATTAACACATAGATGAAGAAATTCCGATACCCAAGCAGGTCGCTAAAATAACCGCTCACCATTCCCGGAAGCATCACTCCCAGATTCATGATTCCCGAAGCAAATGCGTAATGCGACATTTGATGTTTGCCCGGAGCAATCTGTTGCATCATAAACAACGTCAGCCCGACAAAACCAAAACCATATCCAAAATATTCCATGGTTATACAAATACCGATCAGATATACATTCGTAGGCTGTGTAATTGCCAAAAAGGTATAGGCAACAAACGGAAGATTAAAAATACAACAGAGCGTGAAGAGTGTCTTTCTCAATCCGAATTTAGAGACATACATACCTGCCAGCAAGGAGCCCAAAACGAAAGCGGCAGAACCAAAGATACCATTTAACGTACCGATCTCGGTTAATGACAGTCCCAAACCGCCTACCTCTCTTGAAGCGCGCAAAAACAGCGGAGCTATTTTCATGATAAAGCCTTCTGCCAGTCGATATAAAATAATAAAACAGATATAGTAGAGAATATGCTTTTTAGTAAAGAAGTTAGCAATTACTGCCACCAACTCTTTTTTGATCTCCGAAGCCGTCTTCTTAGTGGTAACGGGCACTTGTGTAGAAGGCAAGATTCTGATATGATAAATACCGATCAGTACCATTATGGCTGCAATTACTCCGAAAATAATCATCCATGCAGATGAATACGCTCCTTTGTTAGCCTCTATTGATGCGCCTTCTATTGCCCCGAAGTACTCAGCCAATGCGCCTGCCATAGCAACCAATCCTCCATTAGCAACCAATTTGGCCACATTATAAAAAGCGCCCTGCACTCCGATATATTTTGCCTGATCTTCTTTATTCAATTCTGCCATATATACACCATCACAAGCAATATCATGTGTTGCTCCACTAAAGGCAATCACCGCCATCGTAGAGATACTTATGGCGAAAAAGTAATCGAAAAACAAAGAAAAGACTACGACTCCAAATAATACGCCGCTCAACAATTCTGTCACTAATACAAAGAATTTTTTCGTCCGATACATTTCAAGAAAAGGACTCCACAAGAACTTCAGTGTCCAAGGCATCATGATTAGGGAAGTCCAGAATGCAATTTGCGTATCCGAAATTCCAAGATCCTTAAACATGAAAGTAGAAACCAGATTAATAGCAATAAAGGGAAGTCCCATTGCAAAATAAGCGGTAGGTACCCAGCAAGCCGGGCTGATCGTTTGGGAACCCGAAACAGTGTTATTCTTCCGTCGCATAATTCATAGCATATTTGATACAAAAATAGATTTTTTATGATTACATTCATAATAAAATACAACTTAAAGCAGAAAACTACTAACGTTTTTCCTCATTTTTTTATTTTATTATCACTTCATCTATAAAAAACAGGAAGGAGGCCCTACACCGTAATGCCAATCCGGGCATTCTTTCGTTCCGGTAACTTCCACTCTCACCTCCCCTGTACACTCTTCCGGTAGCACAGATTGAGGAGACTGTCTAACAGGTATCAGTAATTAGAAGTCACCCCTGCCAAAGCATAGTCTGGCAGGGGTAAAATCGTTAGAATAGGACTTGCTAGACAGCCTCCTCATCTGCTTGAATCTGCATTTAATAAAAAGCAGTTAGTCCATTAATTCGCTTCTACGGGAGGGAAAATAAAGCCATCGTCATTATTGTTATCAAAAGTATAGCCAGATTTCATAAGCAAATGCTTTCCATTTTTGCTCCAATCCCAAAGCTTAGCCTCATCTTTCATTATTTCTCCTGTGGCGGTATCCCTCTTTTTGCCGTTCAGCGGATAATAGAGCAACAAACCATCATCGTCCGGATTGACCATCTTCCATACATTTGAGGCTATTTCCTGTGGCGTACGGGCAACCTTCCAGAAACGGACCTCACGAATCAACTCATTAGAACCGCCAATCCAGAAACCGATCAGCCCATAAGGACCTGTACGGATTTCTCTCTCTGCCACCAATTCTCCATTTACATAAATCGAGTTTTTCTTGCCATCATACACAAAGGTCAACATATACCACACATTCGGCTTCGCAGAAAACTTATCCGCCGGAACATCTATCTGCGACCTACCTGTTTTAATCTGCAACTGGTTAGGCTCGATAGTTACATCCCCGAAACGTACATAAATCTCATCATTCGAGTCCGAATTAGCCACCAGTTTCGTTCCGCAAATAGAGCGGTTGTTACTCCTATAACTAGCTCTGTTAATCATGACCTCCATTGTCCACTGGTCAACTTTGAAATCATTGGGGAACATGGTTTCATCCTCACTACCCGAACCCGAACCGTTTGTACTCACACGCAATGCTTTCGTATTCACCCTCTGTTCAAGAACCAACAGTGCTTCTTCCTGTTCCTGGATAATATTCACATCTCCTCCCGCAATCCGAATGGGTAACGCATAATTACCATCTAAGGAGAACTTTACATTCTTCAGCAAGATAGGTACATCTACCAGCGTGAACTGAGGTTTGAAACTAAGTTCCCGTGAGACTTCATACATATTCTCGGGAAGCATGATGTAAGCAGTTCCGTTTTTAGTATTGTAAGCATCCAACTGTGATTGATTGCCCGCTTCCAACTTCACTTTGACTTCCCCTGCATCCTGTACTGCCAACGCCACTTGCAAACCATTGACCTCTATTTCCTTACCTTCTTCTACAAATGTTTGCAGAAGAGTGCTGCCTTTGATGTAAGCCCCTTGTTCACTTTTAAAATCATCCAGAGGATTTTTATACAACTCATTTTGGCACCCTGCCAAAAATAAAAGAGTAGCTAAATAAAAACTTTTTTTCATAATAGTCTTTTTTATTAATCAAACTTTCCCGGATATACCTGGTTTCCAAAATACAAAGCTTGTCTCAGCCATTTGTAAGGAGGATTGTTCGGATAGTCATATTCCATGTGATAAGTACCTATTCCACCGATTCGTTTACCACTTGGCAAATCCATCGTTGCATAATCGAGAAGCTGTTTACCCTCCATTGTATTCAGTTCCGGACGAACGCTCGTGTAATAAGTGAGGCCACCCGTTTTCCAGCCCTGTTCAAACTCTGCCGTAATAATGGTCTTACGTTCCCAATCTTCCAGATGTGATCTGCTTATTTTATTAATAACGCTTCTGGTAGAGGATTCCCAATAAGCCTGATAGATATAATGGTCAATCAGTTTAGAGGTTTGGGTAGACAAACAATACGGTTCACCGTCCATTACCAATAATCTTCCGGCAGGACGCAAACGAGCACTCAACGTCTCAATGAAAATTTGCATGTTATTGTTGTCACCGGAACTGGCACTGATTGTAGAGCTGTTTGCCAAGTTGCCCAAATGCCCGTATCCCGGTTCATAGTCAATGTCAAAGCCATCCAAATTATATTTCTCGATACTGTCGCAGATAGCATTTGCATACGCCTTTACACCTTCGGTAAAACTTCCACCTCCTTTCTCAGTTACCCAGTAATCGTTGGCATTCAAACCTTTAGGAGTCAACTGGTCGCCCAAGCTCTGAATAATCCAACATAGCAACGCTTTTCCTCCCTTCACCTCCTGAAAGAACTTCAAGTCAGCCTTTTGTTCGGGCGTCAGACTTCCTCGTGTTCCCCAAAGAGATACGAAATCCACGCTATCAGGCAGCATCTTCAGATAATTCTGGGCATTGTCGCCTTTTCCCGTCCAGTTGCCAAACCAGCCGAATCCCTTCACATGAGGAGTTTTTCTGTACTCTCTTATCTTCGCATAATACTCGCGCAACGTAGGAGTAAGATCTTCTTCACTTTGCGCTTCAATCAAGGGAATGTAACGTTGCATTCCTTTCTGATTATCAAAAATTTCTCTTTCTTCTGTAGTCCAGTCCGAGCAACTTAGTATACTCAGAGTCGATATACCGATACAAAAATATTTTAATAATTTCATAGTCTTTTCTTCTTAAAATGAATGATATTATTGAGTTGGCTGCTGGGGACGATTGGGACGCACCCACCATAATGGCGTAGCTCCGACATCCGCCCCTCCCAACAAAGTGGGAATAGCCGACATATTCGGATTGGAACTATACGCCGAAGGAGCAAACCGGAACCGTTCGGGAGCTCGGCAATCGGCATCTGCACCGATTCTACCGGGAGCCGATGTATCCATCGGTTTCATCAGATACGGGAATCCGGTACGACGATACTCCGTCCATGCTTCCACGGCATTCGGATAAAGAGCTAAGTATTTCTGAGTAATAATCTTTTGTAACTGCTCTTCCTGTTCAGTTAATTTTCCGGCATAATCATCCCATTTAGGGGAAGTATTACCGATACTCAAATCGTGAGAGTAATAGCCGTATTTGTAAAGACTACTTGTCAATACACTCGGCTTGGCAGTGCTATTCAGATAAGTAGCAGCACTTCCGACTCCATTTTCTTGAAATGACATGCTGACACCTTGCTCATAGAATGTTCGCGCATTTCCTTCCGATAAGCCGTAAAGTACAGCTTCCGCCTTCAAGAAATAAGTTTCAGAAGCTCTGAACCAATATAAAGGAGAGCCGGAGTTGACTTTAGGTTTTGAAGCGAAGATAGGAGAATAAGAATCAGTCGCATCTGCCTTCTTAGGTTGCGTATTGGCAGAAGCTATAGGAAAATAGCCCTTTTGCGGAGACCACCTGTTTCCATAGCTTCCTTTCTCAAAGTAAGCACCCATTCTTGGGTCGCTATATCCATCCAGATATGCCCAGATAGTAGTCCCCAGCCTGGTTTCGTTATATTCTTCTATGGAAGCTATCATTGAATTCAAAAGCGGCATTTTATCCGAATTTTGAATCTTCGCTTCCTCCGTTATATGCTCGATAACGCCTCCGTTCTTAGGGTCGAGAGCCTTTGCAATGTATTCCCGTGCTAATGTTTCATCAGTGAAATGTACTCTGACAGCCATTCTCAGCATCAAAGAGTTTGCCAGTTTCACCCACTTCTTTACGTCTCCACCATAGATCAAATCGTACTTAGCTAAGACGCTATAAGAGATATTGTTCAACAAATCGACAGCTTTTGCCAAATCAGCCAACATCGTTTTATAAACCATTTCCTGACTGTCGAACTTCGGAGCTATACTCCCGTCACCGGCCGTAGTGTAAGAAATAGGACCGAATACATCCGTTGCCCGCAGCCATGCCACGTTTCTGACGATATTTGTCATTTCCATCATAGCCCTTTCGGTCGGGTCCTCCGTATTCTTGGCCAACTGATAAATTTCGTTCCACGGAAGGAATATTTTAGAATAAAAATTCTCATACGCATACTTCATACGGTTGTCGGCAAAGTTCCAGTTAGACTCCAAAGAGAAGTTCCAATTATTATTGTTTCCAAAATAGCCGATGTAATTACCGGAAGAAATCAAATCTGTATTTTGCAAATCATTGCCCGGTCCGGTAGTCAAGCTCGGCGATCCGATAGGAATCACCAATTGCTGCATATTCAAGAAGCGGGCACTATACTTTAAAGGACCTAACTCTGCATCGGAAACACCCAACGTATTCGTATTTATCTCTTCGTAATCGCAAGCCGACACTAAGCAAAGCGACAAAAGTAGAATGATATATTTTCTCATAATCAATTATTTTATTAGAATCCAAATTTCAAACTTATTCCATAAGTCGACTGGCTGGGCAACATGAAGTAATCATATCCCTGCCCGAAGGTGCCGGTAGAGGCAGTGAGTTCCGGATCATAAGGAGCCTTGTTGTAAATCATCCACAAATTGGTTCCATAGACCGACAGATTCACATCATTAAGCACACCCTTAAACCATTTGTTGGGGAATTTATAACTCAGTTTAGCTTCCTGCAATCGCACGTTCGTGGCAGAATAAGTGTAATAAGCATCCAGATTAGAAACTGCCTCATAATAAGTTTTCGGGGCTACCTGAAAGTTGCCTACCCATACACCGCCTGCGTCACGTGCATCGGCTGATGCCTTTGAAACGCCATATCTGTCAAGCACCGCCTGTGTTTTGGAAATAACGATTCCCCCTATGCGGGCTGCAAACAAAAGATTTAGATTAAATCCCTTATAACTGAATCCATGTTGCCAACCAAGGTTCCATTTCGGATTCACACTTCCCAACTTATAAGGTTCTGTTGTTTCTGTAGTTAACGCTTGCCCCGGCTGATGTTCAATGTATCCGTCGATATCTCTCTTCAACCATTCATTGGCATACACCGTACCGATTTCTCCACCTTCCCGCAGACGGAAACGTCCTACCTGCAAGTCTGTCAAATCCATCAATGTATTGGAAACCGGATTCAGCACATCCCGCGCCAATTGTACAATCTTATTCTTATTGGTTGTAGCCGTAAGGGTGGTATTGTAGTTGAAGTGACCGAAATCCTTGTCAAATCCCAAACTTAATTCCCATCCCCGGTTCTGAACATTACCTGCCTGCACGAACATAAAATCATAACTTCCTCCCAAATTTGCTTTCAACAATTGGTTGTAAGTATTTGAGTGGTAATAAGTCACTCCGAGAGTTATCATATTGTTGAACCATCTCGAGTCGATACCCACTTCATACGAACGGGTTCTTTCTGCTTTGAAATCGGGAAGCGGATAATATTTATAAGGTTTGAAATTACCGCCTTCTATTTCATGTGTCAAAGTTCCGGGGGTAATACCGGTATAAGGAATCGGCGAACCGACTTCGGTAAACGAACCTCTTACCTTCAAGAAGCTCAAGGTAGGACTTAATGATTTTTTAATATTATCGGGCAATAACTCTGTAATAATAGCAGACAGGCCGACAGAAGGATAAAAAATCCACGGGTCTTTACTATTGACTAACTGAGATGGCTTGTCGGTTCTTCCTGTCAGAGTGAGATACAATGCAGAGTTCCACGACAATTCAGCTGAAGCGAAAATGGCTACATTTCGTTTGCGGGCGTCTCCACCGGTCTGGCTGGCAGTGCTACGGGTAGGATCTATATTGTTATAGGTAAACTTATTAGGAATATTGAGCAATTGTCCTCCATAACCTCTCCCTTTCGTGTCATATTCTTCAAAAGAAGTTCCGACATTAACTACCGCATGATATATCTCAGCAAACTGTTTATCAAAATTCACCATAATATCAGCATATTTCTGTTTAAAGGTTTCGTTGGAATAGTTGTAACGTCCGTTGGGATTAGCAAACGTATTTATAGTAGATGCATACCGTTTGTCTTCTTTTTCCGTATAGGTATTATCCAAACGCACGCGCCCTGATACATTCAGATAGTCGGTAATATCATACTTCAAAGATGCATAAAGCATGTAGCGGTCTTTTACTTCAGGACGAATGTTGCGGTAAGCAATCCAATAAGGATTCTGAATATCCATACCGAAATCTCCGGGAGACCATTGTTGTGTAGCGTATCCCAACTCGCCGTTATAGCGTTCAAAATATTCTTCACGCCCGAAGTTTTCTCCTCGGGGATAGAGGTACACTCCAACAATAGGATTGAAATAGGTTCCGTAAGAAACCATATTATTGTAATATTCTCGAATATAACTTACGGATGCATCCAGAGTCAATTTATCTTTCAAGAATTTTGCGGTATTCCTTAAAGTGACGTTATATCGGTGATATTTGTTATTGGGGACAATTCCGTTTGAGTTTACAGCCGCCACAGAGAAATAAGTCTGGTTTTTATCATTTCCGGTGGAGAGGTTGAATGAATTATTGAAGGTTGTTCCCAGTTCAAAGAAATCTTTCGGGTCATAACAGGATTTGTTTTCCATTTTATCTCCCCATGAGTAATAATTTCCGGACAATCCATAGCGGTTTTGGAATTCGGGCATCATCATCGGGGTCATCATTTCTACAGAAGAGGATATATTCAAACGCATTTTTCCAGCCGCTCCTTTCTTCGTATTAATAAGAATAACTCCATTGGCTGCGCTGGCACCATATAAAGCGGCAGCAGAGGGTCCTGTTAATACGGATAGACTTTCAATATCATCCGGATTGAAATTTGCGATACCTTCTCCGGAAGTTCTACCGCTGCCAAATCCCGTACCATCCCCGTCTCTGTCTGCCTGGTTACCAATAGGCACACCATCTACTACGTAGAGCACGTTATTGTCTCCACCTATCGATTTATTACCACGCATCACCACGCGCGTGCTACCACCCACACCGGAAGCACTTCTTTGGATATTGACACCTGCTACCTTTCCGTTCAAACTATTGATAAAGTTAGCATCCTTTACAGCGCTAATCTCATCACCTTTTACTTGCTGCACGTTGTAACTCAATGCTTTCTCGGAACGTTTGATACCTAATGCGGTAACAACAACTTCGTCCAATACTTGCGTATCTTCCCCTAAAGCAACTTTTAGGGGTTGTGCGTTGGCAAGCGTGATTGCCTGGGAGGCATAACCAATATAAGATACTTCAAGTACATCACCTTTGGCGGCCTGTATTTTGAAATTTCCATCCATATCAGTAATAGTACCATTTGAAGTTCCTTTTACCAGAATACTAACTCCAATCAATGGTTCTCCTTTTGAATCGGTAACAGTACCACTCGCCATAATTGGAGTTTTTTTCTGATGACCGTCTTTATTACTCTTTGCAGAAAGTACAATATGATTATCTACTATTGAAAAACTGACATTAACCCCTCTGAACAACTGATTCATTACATTATTCAGTGATTCTTTTGTTACCTTGATGGATACGATGTGATTTATATCGACATCATTTGTGTTATAGACCACTGACATTGAAGTTTGTTTCTCAATCTCTTTCAATGCAGTGTTTAAAGGTACTTTTGATAGATTAAGAGTGATCGTTCGTTCTTGCCCATAAACTGAAGCAAAACACGAAACCAACAAAAGGAAAAATAACAAGTATGAAAACCTGTGCTTTATAATTTCTTTCATCTTATTCTTTTTAATTAGAAATAAATTTTAGATAGTTTAATTAGAGGACGGTGGCTAAAATGACCGTTTTCACAAAAAGGCTTCATGTATCTCTGCTTCTCATAATTAATAAATTTGTAGGTTACACTTAAAATTAATTTCATAAGCGCTTATTCTATAGTAATACATTCTATGTTGCAACCTTACTAAACGAAGATAAGATTTTTTTCTTAAAAAATAATAAACGTAAATTTCTAATTGAAAAAACAGAGACTCTAATATTTGACAAATAGAATCTTATACACTTTTAAAATCAGGCTGATTTATTATATTTGCATACATTTTGCATACAATTCATGTATGTTTCAGTTAATGTATAGATATAAACATTTATTTTTATGTTCAAATATTCAAGAGATGGAGTCTCTGTATTAACCATATTAGATACCAGAAGAGTAAAAAAGAGCGGACTGTTTCCTATTAAAGTTCAAGTGGTATTCAGAAGAAAACAAAAATATTATTCAACAGGAAAGGAACTTTCAAAAGAAGATTGGAATAGACTGCTAAAAGCGAAAAGCAGGTTATTGGTAGAGGTACGAAATGATGTAGAAAGTAGTTTTTCTAATGTAAAACAGCACATTAATGAACTAATACAAAAGGGTGAATTTAATATGGAGACTTTAAGTCTTAAGTTAGGAAAACAAATAAAAGATATGAATTTGCATAGTGCTTTTAGTCTGAAAATGAAAGAGCTAAAAGATAATGGACAGGCAAGTACTTATCTAAGTTATCAGAGTGCATTAAAAAGTCTAGAGAGTTTTGGCGGAACATATATTCTTTTAGAAAAAATTACAGTAGATTGGCTCAAACAATGTGAGCATTTCTGGTTTTCAAAAGGTAAGAGCTATTCAAGCATTAGTATTTATTTCAGAGCTTTAAGGTGTATACTAAATCGTGCCATACAAGATGGTATATTAAAAGAATCATCATTTCCTTTTGGAAAAAATAAATATGAAATTCCTGAAGGCTGTGGACGTAAATTAGCACTCACTCTTGCTGATATAAAAAAAGTAATGTCCTATCAAGATGGAACAAAAGATATAGAAGAGTTTCGAGATCTATGGGTATTTTCTTATTTATGCAATGGCATCAATTTCATGGATTTACTATTTCTTCAATATTCAAATATTGTAGATGGAGAGATTTGTTTTGTACGTTCTAAAACTTCAAGGACAGCTAAGCATAGTAAAGAGATACATGCAGTAATAACTCCGGAAATGTGGAATATCATTCATAAATGGGGGAATCCTAGAATTAATCCACAAACATATATCTTTAAATACGCTGACGGAACAGAAAATGCGTTTGAAAGAGTCAGACTAGTGAGACGTATTATTACTAAATGCAATAGAAGACTTAAAAAGATAGCTCAAGATACGGGAATCTCTCAATTAACAACTTATACCGCTAGGCATTCATTTGCGACAGTTCTAAAACGTGCAGGCGCTAAGACTTCCTATATTTCAGAAAGTTTGGGGCACTCCAATTTAGCTGTCACAGAAAGTTATCTAGCCTATTTTGAGAAAGAAGAAAGAATAAGAAATGCTCAATTGCTTACCGACTTTAATATTTAAATTAGAATAATGCATGCAAATTGTATGTACATTCTTTATTTTCTCTAGCCTTTCAACGTAACAATTTGTGAAAAAGCAGAAAAGATAAATAGATTTTCTCCCAGACAATCACGCTTGCCAACGCACACCCCCTAAAAGTTGCTTTAAGGGAAGATACGAAAGTGCTGGATGAGGTAGTAGTTACGGCTTTAGGTATTAAGCGTGCGACCAAGGCATTGAGTTATAATGTGCAAGAAGTAAAAGGAGATGAGATAACAACCGTAAAAGACGCAAACTTCATGAACTCGTTGGCGGGAAAAGTTGCCGGTGTTCAAATCAGCAGTGGAGCTACAGGAGCCGGTGGCGCCGCACGTGTGGTAATGCGTGGTATGAAATCTTTGACTAAAGACAACAATGCATTATATGTAATTGACGGTGTGCCCGTATTTAATACAGGGAAAAGTGGTGGTGAAGGATTATATGGTGATATGGGCGGTTCGGATGCCGTAGCCGATTTAAACCCTGACGACATCGCAAGTATTAGCATGATGACAGGTCCTTCTGCAGCAGCTCTATATGGTTCTGCAGCAGCCAATGGAGTGGTTTTGATTACCACCCAAAAAGGACAAACAGAGAAAACGACCATCACGCTATCCAACAGTACCACTTTCTCCAAAGCATACATTATGCCTAACATGCAGAACCGTTACGGTACAAGTTCAGGTTTATTTAGCTGGGGGGAACTGACAGATAGAGGATATGACCCGTCTAATTTCTTTAAAATCGGTTCAAATGTAATCAATTCAGTAGCCTTGTCTACAGGAAACTCCAAGAATCAGACCTACCTATCTGCATCTACGACGAACTCTGGCGGTATTCTTCCAAACAACTCCTACAACCGATATAATTTTACTGCGCATAATACTACAAATTTTCTGAATGACAGAATGACTCTGGATATCGGTGCTCAATATATCTTTCAGAATAACAAAAATATGGTTGCCCAAGGTCAATACTACAATCCGCTTCCTGCATTGTACTTATTTCCCCGGGGGGATAATTTCGATGAAATCCGTCTGTACGAGCGTTATAACACAAACTACGGTTATATGGAACAGTACTGGCCATATGGCGATGCCAGTTTATCGCTGCAGAATCCATATTGGGTGCAAAACCGTATTCTCCGTACTTCCAATAAAAAACGTTACATGCTAAATGCCTCATTGAAATGGAAAGTAACGGATTGGATTAATATTACCGGCCGCGTGAACCTTGACAATTCCGACTATCGAAATAAGAATGAGAAATCTGCTTCAACATTAACAACTTTCTGTGGTGTAAGTGGCGGCTTTGAAGATGCTATGCGCCAAGAACGTTCTTTGTATGCAGATATCTTAGTTAATATGGACAGGACTTTCGGTGATTTTCACCTGGCAGCCAATGTGGGTACTTCCATTTATCATACCTCAATGGACCAATTGTATTTTGCCGGTGACTTAGTCATTCCAAATTTCTTCCAAGTTAATAATATCAACTTCTCGTCCAACTATAAACCTGATCCTACAGGATATGAAGATGAAATTCAAAGTATTTTTGCCAGTGCTGAACTAAGTTGGAAGAATCAGTTATATTTGACATTGACCGGACGTAACGATTGGGATTCCAAATTAGCCTTCTCCAAACAAAAGTCATTCTTCTATCCGTCAGTAGGATTGTCGGCTCTACTGTCGGAAATGATCGCTTTACCTGAAATGATTACTTATGCAAAAGTGCGCGGTTCATATACAGTGGTAGCATCTTCTTTCGAACGTTTCCTCACTAATCCTGGATATGAATACAACAGCCAGACGCACAACTGGGCTAATCCGGCCGTATATCCGATGGATAATATGAAACCGGAAAAAACAAAATCATGGGAAATAGGTTTGAATCTTAAATTCTGGAAAAACCGTTTCAGTCTGGATGCTACTTATTATCGTTCCAACACTTTAAATCAGACATTTAAAGTAGACATCCCGTCCTCTTCAGGTTATAAACAAGCAATCGTACAAGCTGGTAATGTACAGAATCAAGGTATTGAACTGGCGTTAGGATTTAATGATAAATGGGGGGATTTCGGATGGTCTTCTAACGCAACCTTCACTTTAAACCGCAACAAAGTAAAACGATTGGCAAGTGGAAGTGTTAATCCTGTCACCGGAGAAGCTATTCAGATGAACGAAATGAACGTAGGCTGGTTAGGTAAAGAAAATGTGGCTCCTCGCGTTATTCTGACAGAAGGAGGTTCTATGACAGATATTTACGTATATAACGCACTTACCAAAGATAATAACGGCAATATAAAAGTTGACCAGAATGGCAGCTTGGGAATTACCTCATCAAACACTCCGGTAAAAGTAGGAGATTTGGACGCTGATTTCAATTTGGGATGGACCAACCATTTCAATTATAAAGGCATTGATTTAGGAATCGTTCTTTCTGCACGTGTAGGTGGGTTAGCTTATTCCGCTACACAAGGTATTTTGGATTATTATGGAGTATCCGAAGCATCAGCCGCTATGCGCGACAGAGGCGGCATGCCTATTAACAACGGTACAGTTGATGCGCAGAAATATTATCAAGCGATCAGTACCGGAGAGGGCGGTTATGGTCGTTATTACCTCTATAGCGCAACCAATGTTCGTTTGCAGGAATTGAGCTTGAATTATACGCTTCCCCCAAAATGGTTCGGAAATGTAACCAATATCACTTTGGGAGTCGTAGGGCGCAATCTATGGATGATATACTGCAAAGCTCCATTTGATCCGGAATTGTCCGCTTCCACATCCAGTAACTATTATATGAATGTAGACTACTTTATGCAGCCTAGCCTGCGCAACTTCGGTTTTAATGTGAAAGTTCAATTCTAAAAGAAAAAACTAACGTTATGAAAAAATATTTAAGAAATATAGGTTTCGGTGCTGCTCTGTTGTTGCTGGCAGGAAGTTGTACCGATAAATTTGAAGAGTATAACACGAATCAATATCAGATTCATCATGCAGATCCTGTCACATTGATGAAATCCATGATTGAAACAATCGTCAACATCCAGCAGAATGACTCTCAAATGCAAGACCAGATGGTAGGACAGCTAGGTGGATATTTATGCTGTTCCAATACATGGAGCGGAACCAACTTCGGAACATTCAATCAAAGTGATGCTTGGAATGCAGGTCCGTGGAATACTCCATTTGAGAAAATATACGGAAACTTCTTCCAAATACAAGAAACCACTAATTCAACAGGACATTATTATGCCTTTGCCTGCATGATACGCGCTATCACAATGCTTCGTGTGGCAGACTGTTATGGTCCGATGCCTTATAGTCAGGTAAAGAAAGGTAACTTCTATGTTGCTTACGATACACAGGAACAAGTATATACGAACATATTAAAAGATCTGGCCAACGCAGCCGATGTGTTATACAACTATTATGTAGAAACAAACGGCAATGCACCACTAGGGACCAATGATCCGGTATTTGAGGGTAATTATTTCAACTGGGCAAAATTAGCGAATTCAATGCGTCTACGAGTAGCAATGCGAATTAGCGAGGCATGGCCGGAAATAGCTAAAGCTGCAGCCGAAGCAGCAACAGCCCACGCAGCAGGAATAATTGAAAGCAACTCGGACAATGCCATGCTATCCTGCGGAACGCAAAATAACCCTTATCAACTAGCTGCCATTAGTTGGGGAGATTTACGTGTGAATGCCAATATTGTAGATTACATGAATGCATATAACGATCCTCGTATGCCAAAATACTTTAATAAGTCTACGCTTACCGGAAAAACAGACCAATATGTTGGTATGCGTACCGGAGACGCCGACTTTAAAAAGGCGGACGTTGCCGGTTTTTCAACACCTGCTTATACGGCAACTTCCCAATTAATGGTTTTCTGTGCTGCCGAAACAGCATTTCTACGTGCAGAAGGTAAATTGAGAGGTTGGAATATAGGTAATAAAAACGCGAAAGATTACTACGAAGACGGAATTAACCTATCTATGGAACAATATCAGGTTTCGGCTACAGAATATATAAATATAGACGAAGCTCCCAACGTATCACACACAAGTGATGCTGTACAAAATGCCACTGCAACGATTACCAATACTGTCAGCGTGAAATGGGATGACAGCGAGACCACTAATGTGAACGGAAAGAATTTCCAACGCATCATCACTCAAAAATGGATTGCTAACTACCCGTTGGGTATGGAGGCATGGGCCGAATATCGCCGCACAGGCTACCCTGAGCTTTATCCGTGTATCAACAATTTATCTGATTGCGGAGTAAACAGTCAGCGTGGTATGCGCCGCCTAAGTTTTCCTTATACGGAAGCACTAAATAATAAAACGAATTACGACCAGGGAGTTGCAAAACTAGGTGGTGCTGACAACGAAGCCACAGATTTGAAATGGGCAAAAAAGAACTAACTAATGTTATATATAAAGAAATATTATATGAAAAAGAACCATTTACTTTACATCGTACTCACATCATTGGCAACTTCTTTTCTAATCGGTTGCAATGACTGGACAGAACCGGAAGCCAAAACGTTTCCCGAGTCAATCGTGTCGGATGAATATTATGCCTCTTTACGCGCTTATAAAAAGACCGACCATCAAATCGCTTTCGGATGGTTCGGAGGCTGGAGCGGAGAAGGTGCTTTCATGAAAAGTTCCTTAGCTGGTGTCCCGGACAGTGTAGATGTTATCTCTATCTGGGACAATGGGACCAACCTTACTGACGCTCAACGTAAGGATATGCATTTCTGCCAAACGATGAAAGGCACCAAAATATTGTATTGTTCCATAGTCACCTCCGTAGGAGCTAAACTGACTCCCAAAAACATCGAAGACAACTGGAAGGAAATGGGCTACACCAGCAAACAGGAAGCCATTAATACCTTTTGGGAATATCCCGCGGATGAAAGCGACAAACAAGCAGTAGAGGCATCTATCCGCAAATACGCAAGAGCTATTGTGGATACTTTAAATGTATACGGTTATGACGGTTTTGATATAGACTACGAACCGATAGCCGGTCCATATACCGGAAATATCGTCAAACAGTATAATAATGAGAACTTCTTTTTCTTCATCGACGAACTGGGAAAATACCTAGGTCCTAAATCGGGTACAGGGAAATTGCTGGTAATAGACGGTGAGCCTCAAAGAATTACCGACAAACCGGAAATCGGGACATACTTCGATTATTTCATCATCCAAGCCTACAAACCCGGTAGTGATGCGAATCTGGACGGACGTCTCATTGACGGAAACGTATGGGGACCAGCCTTGGTTTCAACTTTCGGCGATATCATGAACGAAGAAGAAATCACGCGAAGAACAATAATGACTGAGAATTTCGAAGCAACGGATGCTGCGATGAATGGCGGGTACGCATATACCGACCGTTTTGGAAACAAGATGAACTCATTGGAGGGTATGGCACGTTGGCAACCCCAAAACGGTTTCCGCAAGGGAGGTGTAGGTTCGTATCACATGGAAGCCGAATTCGGTACTTCACCGGAATATAAAAACATACGCCGTGCCATTCAGATTATGAATCCTTCTTCTCATTCATTACTTAAAAATTAATGTAAACTATGAAACGTATGAATTATATAAAAAGTTTATGCTTCTCCGCAGTCATAGCATGTTTAGGAAGTTTGGAAAGTTGTGGGGATGCAAAATACGATACTTTAGATACCCATGCTTATATTGAAGAATCTCTTTCAAGTACAAGTCAAAAAGTAACTGTACAGGCTACCGGAGAAAGTTTTACTACCCTTAATGTGCATCTTAGCAATCTTTCTTCTACAGATAATCATTATAAACTGGTTACAGATCAATCAGTGCTGGACACTTATAACCATATAAATGGAACCGGATATATAATGCTACCCGAAGATTATTATACATTGCCGGAAACGATTACCGTAAAAGCAGGACAATATGCCGCTGATGCCCTCTCTATTGCTTTGAAAGCATTCAGTCGGGACATGATGAAATCGGGAGAATCATATGCACTGCCTGTAAAACTGGTATTGCAGGATGGAAATATTTCACCGATGGAGAATACCGGCACTTTTGTTATTTTGGCGGAAAGTATTATTGAGTTTTCAGCTCCAATGTTCATTGGCGCCCCCAGTTTAAAAGCTAACAAATTCACAGAGTCCCCTGAAACGTATTCACAATATACAATAGAGATTCGTTTTCAGGTAGCCAACACAGCCAACCGTGACCGTGCAGTATTTAAAAACGGAGGAGAAGATGCTACAAACTTCATCCTTTTACGTTTTGAGGATCCTCAAAGTGATAATGAAAATCATAAGGCACATTCATTGGTTCAGGTTGTAGGACGTAACCGGCTTTATTTGAATCCAAGTAGTTCTTTCAAACCAAACGAATGGCAACATTTAGCTCTAGTATGCGATGGTTCATCTTACCGCCTTTATATTAACGGAATAGATTCAGGTGTATTGAGTATCCCAACAGGATCAACCACTTTCTCCGATGTAAATTGGTTCTGCTTAGGTGATGATTCTTATAGTAGGTGGGGGAACTGTAAAATTTTGATGAGTGAAGCACGTATCTGGTCTGTAGTTCGTTCCGCTTCTCAAATTCAGAACAACATGACTCAAGTGAGTCCAAAATCTGCGGGTTTAGAAGCCTATTGGCGATTCAATGAAGGGCAAGGCAATGTGTTCGAAGATGCAACCGGTAAAGGTCATACTTTGACTACTTCTGCTACCCCTAACTGGATTGACGGTATTTTATCTACAGATAAATCTACCGAATGGAAATAGTAATAATTTAATCGTATGTACATATGAAAAATATATTTCAATCACTATCAATAGCAACTCTACTCGGCTTTTGTGTACCGTTCATTTCGTCCTGTAGTGAGGATGAAGAAGTTTTTAACGAGTGGAATGCTACGTATGTGTCTCTACAGAGAAATGACTACTTGTCAGGTAATATAAAAAAGTTCAATCTGACTCATGATGCAAATGGAATTGGAGGAGATGAAATTAAAATGGTCTTTACTGTAAAAACACAGAAAGCAGTCTCCACAGATGTGGTTATAGCATTAAGTGCCAAAAGTGAAACAGAAGGGCTTGATGCAAACCAAATCGCTTTAAGCACCTCGCAGGTTACTCTCAAAGAAGGACAGATGATTTCTGAAGAAATCACAGCGACAGTTGATCCGACGATATTCGCCAGTATCATGGAAAAAACAAGTTTCTCTTTCAGTGTCTTAATCAGTAATGTAACTACCAACGATAAGAACACAGTTATTAGCGGTAGTTTAAATACATTACCTGTCATTATTAATAAAGCTGCCTATTGTAATCTAAAAAGCGGAATTCCTAGCAATAGCCAACTTATCAGTAATCGTGCCGGTTGGATTATTAATGTGGAAGAAGGAGTAGAAGGCGCACCCAATAATTTAATCGATGGCAAGACTGGAACTGACGTTGCTCTAAATAATAAAGGATTCTGGTTTACCGTTGATTTAGGAGAAACTAAGATTTTAACAGGTATCAAAACGAATCATTGGGCAAATGTATATGCTCCTAGAGAAGTGGAAATATTACAGTCTGAAAATGGTACGACATGGAAATCATTGAGTTCATTAGCAAACTATGGTAGTATACAGAATATTACATTCATTTCTCCAATTACTACGCGATATTTGAAATATGAGATTATTACTATCTCTACAAACGGTCGTACGGATGTTACAGAATTTAATGTTTACGAACCCCAAAGTGAGTAAGTATTTATGAATAGATAAGTATAAAAATACAGAATAGAGGCTATCCAATAGGGGGTCACCGGTAAAGTCTTGTGGGGTCATCGATAAAATCCCAATATTGTCCTAAATAAATTGGGGGAACAAATAAAAAGGAAGTAGAACTAAGGTAAAATGACTACCTTAGTAGCGAGCCACCAACTCATCTACTTCCTATGGCAAATATAACACTTTTCGCACAGGTAATATCACATCTCCCGAAAGAAAATATCAGGAAAATCATAAAATCTTCGGGGTCAGACAAGCATTGTAAGGGCTACAATACATGGAGTCAGTTTGTTAGCATGATTTTCAGCCAATTCTCAGGATGTGATTCAGTCAGAGATATCTCAAACGGGCTGAAATCAGCCACCGGCAACCTCAATCATTTGGGAATCAACCGTGCACCATCCAAGTCAACGGTAGCATATCAGAACGCCAACCGAGACAGTTCGGTTTTTCGCGGCATATTCTACTCGTTGTTTCAGTATTTCGGACAGCAAGCCCTATGGCAACGAAGAAAGTTCCGTTTCAAGATGCCGATAAAACTGCTCGACTCCACATTGGTGTCATTGACTCTGTCAATATATGACTGGGCACATTACACTACCACCAAGGGGGCGGTCAAGATGCACACGCTATTGGACTATGACAGTCTTTTGCCGGAGTTCGTGAATATCACCGATGGCAAAACCACCGACAACAAAGCTGCTTTTGATATTGAGTTACATCCGTATAGTATTGTAGTAGCCGACCGAGGCTACTGTGACTACTCATTGCTGAATAATTGGGACAGCAGCAACGTGTTCTTTGTAGTGCGTCATAAAGACAATATCCGGTACAAAGCCATAGAGGAGTTGCCTTTGCCTGAAAAACACGCTCAGAATGTACTTATTGACGAAATAATCGAGTTCGAACTCTCGGCGGCCAAATCCAAATATCCCAAACGTTTACGTCGCATCGCAGTATGGAACGATGAACACGGTTTTGAAATTGAGTTACTCACAAACAACTTCACATTGGCAGCATCAAGCATAGCGGCTCTGTACAAGGCTCGGTGGAACATAGAAATCTTCTTTCGCAACCTCAAGCAACTGCTACGCATCAAGAGCTTTATCGGCACATCCCGCAATGCCGTAGAGACCCAAATATGGACTGCTATGACTACAATGCTGATTCTGACATGGCTAAAGCACATCGCAAGATACAAATGGGCATTGGCTAACCTTGTGGTCACGCTCCGGCTGAACACATTTACCAAAATCGACCTCCAAAAATGGCTTGATCAACCATTTACACCACCTCCCGAAACCATCGAAAACGATTAGGGGGGATTGATTTTGAACTCTCGAGGCTATACTTAACAGTATAGTCAGTTAGCTCATGCTCAAAATTTATTTAGGACAATATTGAGAAAATCCTGTGGTTTTATGCATAAATTTTAGTTAGTCTATACAAGAAAAAGGGTATGTCTATACCCCCTCTAAGTTGTGCTCTGAACTGTTTAACTTTCGCATTAAATGATTCTGCAGCAGCATTTGATGCCCTATTAATATAGAAGTTTAGTATCTGCTCACTTCTGTCATATAATGTAGCAGCTATTGTGTTAAACGAGTCAAATCCAGATTGTTCTACTTCTTGATACCACTTCGCTAAATTGGTTCTTGCTCCTGCCTTTATCGATCGTTTATTAAAAATCATTCTTAAAGAATGACTAAGTGAATATGCCCGTTTAATATCCGGATATTCTCTGAATAAGACTGTAGCTCTGAGCTTCTGTGCTTCAGTCCATTTTTCAGCAGATTTGAAAAGCAGATACCGGCTCCTTGCCAATAATTCCTTGCGTGTATCACCATTCTTAAAGGTAAAAGGGGTATATTTCTTTTTCAGACCTTTAGCTTCCTGCCTGACATCAGTCTCTTCTTGTATAGCTTCCCAACGGTGTCCGATTCTAATTTCCTGTACAGCATCACACGCCAGCTTTTGAATATGGAAGCGATCTATCACACGGATAGCCGAGGTGAAACATCTGCGAACGATCTTGCGCATACTTTCTGACAAATCAAGAGTGACCTCCCGCACCATCCGAAGTGCTTCTTCAGGGATTTGTTCTAGCACAGCTATGACATCGTCAGCCTTGGTACCCTTGACAATAGCCACGATAGCACCTTTACCACCGTGTGCCTCTCTGTTGATGATTATAGTATATAACTCACCATTAGAAAGGGAAGTTTCATCAATACTCAAGTACGGTCCCAGGTTCTCGGAAAACAGCAGCCAGTTTGCGGCATGGGACAGTTGATCCCACATGCGGTAGTCACTTAGATACTCTTTATATTGCCGCTCAAACTGATCACCGTCAATATGATAATAACGTTCAAGAGAGCGGGCCGTAATCGGGTATTTCTCCAAGCAATCCTTTTAAAAAAGACGCGAATTCTTTTGAATGTCGCGTTCCCTGAGCGGTAAGCTCAAAAGTGTTACAGATGATAGAACCAGTTTCCTTGTCGAGCCATTTACGACGCCGTACACATAAGCTTACCTTACGGTCACGGATAGGAAAATCACGAATATAAACCGGAGGAAGAAAACCTTTGGACTCTAAAGAGTGAACCCTAGAGGACAAGGGAGGAAGATTTTGCTCATCTAAATGAATGGTTAACATTTCAGCGGTGTTCTCTATTTTAACAATATCAAAACACTCCAACAGGTCAGCTGGGAGTATGAAGCGAGCAAGAACTAAAAGAGTATCGTAACTAGTCATAAGAGTTTTTTGAAGGCAAAGATAAGAATTGGAGAGAAGAAGACCACATGATTTTACCGGTGAACCCAGATAAGAGTATATGAGAATATACAGAAAAATGACAATAATAATGGCATATGAAGTGATTATACTCTATCATCTTCATATGCCATGGTATTTGGGGGGAACATTTACTGAATATTCCTACTTATTTGTCTCCGTACATCTTCGCCCGTAATTCCTTAATATGGTCGGAAGTAATATATTCATCATATTCCATCATCTTGTCGATGATACCGTTCGGCGTCAGCTCGATGATGCGGTTGGCAACGGTCTGGATAAATTCATGGTCATGAGATGAAAAGAGGATATTTCCTTTGTACGTCTTCAGGTTGTTGTTGAATGCCTGAATAGATTCCAAGTCCAAGTGGTTGGTCGGAGTGTCCAAAATGAGACAATTGGCATTGCGTAGCTGCATACGGGCAATCATACAACGCATCTTCTCACCTCCGGAGAGTACGCTTACTTTCTTCAGCACCTCTTCACCGGAGAAAAGCATACGGCCGAGGAAACCTTTCATATACACCTCGTTGCCTTCTCCAAACTGACTCAACCAGTCCACCAGATTCAGGTCTGTATTAAAGAAGGCAGTGTTATCCAGCGGCAGGTAAGCAGTGGTAATGGTTACCCCCCAGTTAAAAGTACCTGCATCCGGTTTCATGTTTCCGTTGATGATTTCGAATAAAGCAGTCATCGCACGCGGATTGCGTGACAGGAATACCACCTTGTCACCTTTCTCCACGTTGAAGTTCACGTCGTTGAAAAGCACTACTCCTTCTTCCGTCTTCTTGCTCAATCCGGAAACTTCCAAAATCTGATTACCCGGCTCGCGTTCAGGAGTGAAGATGATGCCCGGATACTTACGTGAAGAAGGTTTTATTTCTTCTACATTCAGTTTTTCCAACATCTTCTTACGGCTCGTTGTCTGCTTGCTTTTCGCTACGTTCGCACTGAAACGGCGAATAAATTCTTCGAGCTCTTTCTTCTTCTCTTCAGCCTTCGCCTTCTGGTTCTGTAGCTGACGGAGAGCCAACTGGCTGGATTCGTACCAGAAACTATAGTTGCCGGCAAACAGATTGATTTTTCCATAGTCGATGTCCACGGTGTGCGTACATACAGAGTCGAGGAAGTGACGGTCGTGACTTACTACCAATACGGTATGCTCGAAGTTGGCAAGATATTCTTCCAACCAGGTCACTGTTTCCATATCCAAGTCATTGGTAGGCTCATCGAGCAAGAGGTTGTCCGGATTTCCGTACAATGCCTGCGCCAACATAACACGCACTTTTTCCTTACCACTCAATTCACTCATCAATACATAATGCTTATCTTCTTTCACGCCCAGTCCGCTCAACAGCATGGCTGCGTCACTTTCCGCATTCCATCCGCCTAACTCGGCAAATTTTTCTTCCAACTCAGACACCTTCAGTCCATCTTCGTCTGTGAAATCTTCTTTCGCATACAATTCTTCACGTTGCTTCATGATATTCCACAACACAGTATGCCCCATCATGACAGTATCCATAACGGTATATGAATCCCACTTGAAGTGGTCCTGGCTCAATACAGAGAGACGTTCACCCGGTCCGAGCGCAATTGTACCTGTTGTCGGTTCCAGTTCTCCGTCAATCGTACGAAGAAACGTAGATTTTCCCGCACCGTTCGCACCGATAATACCATAACAATTACCACTCGTAAACTTAAGGTTTACATCATTAAACAACACTCTTTTACCAAACTGAACCGATACGTTCGAAACTGTAATCATCTTATTATTTACTATTTTACTAATTATTATTTACTATTTGAGCGTGCAAAGGTAGACATTTAAAATGAATTATGAGCTATCCGATATGTGCCAATCTGACATAAAAGTGTTACCTTTGCTGCGTTTTTTGGCAAAACAGCCAACTTGGCAAAGTTTTTGTAGACGAAATCCATGACATCCGGTCAGTCCGGCATGTCTTTCACTGAAAATAATAATTAGTAAAACTGTAAATAACAATATGGATCCGAAAGAAAAAAAAGTGAAGGAAGAGGAGCTGAAGAAAGAGGAACTGAAGGAAAAGGAAGTGGAAAAAGAGGAACTGAACATTGAGGAAACTTCCAATCCTGCGGAAGACCAACCGCAAAACGAACAAACGGAGGAATCCGCTCCCCTGACTCATGAAGAAGAGTTGGAAAAGGAACTGGAAAAGGCTCAAAAAATGATTGACGAACAAAAGGATAAATACCTACGCCTGTCTGCCGAGTTCGACAACTTTCGTAAACGTACCATAAAAGAGAAAGCTGAACTGATCCTGAACGGTGGTGAAAAGAGTCTTGGCAGTATCCTTCCGGTAGTCGACGACTTCGAACGTGCCATCAAGACAATGGAAACAGCAACGGATGTCAATGCCATAAAAGAAGGAGTTGAATTGATTTACAATAAATTTATGGCTGTTCTGGCACAAAACGGTGTGAAAGTCATTGAGACTAAAGACCAACCGCTGGATACTGATTACCATGAAGCCATTGCAGTAATCCCCGCTCCGTCGGAAGCACAGAAAGGGAAAATTCTGGACTGCGTACAAACGGGATATACACTGAACAATAAAGTGCTCCGCCACTCCAAAGTGGTAGTAGGGGAATAAGGATTAGCAACCCATAAAACTTATAATTTTTAAAGAAGCATGGCAGAAAAAAGAGATTATTACGAAGTATTGGATGTGCCAAAGACAGCCACAGCAGAAGAAATTAAGAAAGCATACCGTAAGAAAGCAATCCAGTATCACCCCGACAAGAATCCGGGTGATAAGGAAGCTGAAGAAAAATTCAAGGAGGCAGCCGAAGCTTATGATGTGTTGAGTAACCCGGAAAAGCGTTCGCGTTATGATCAGTTCGGTCATGCGGGAGTGAGCGGTGCAGCAGGCAATGGAGGTCCGTTCGGTGGTTTCAGCGGCGAAGGGATGTCGATGGATGACATATTCTCTATGTTTGGAGACATCTTCGGTGGCCGCGGAGGAGGCTTCGGAGGTTTCAGCGGATTTGGAGGCGGTGGCGGTTCACAGCAACGGCGGTATCGCGGCAGTGACCTTCGTGTGAAAGTAAAGCTGACGTTGAAGGAAATCTCTACCGGGGTAGAAAAGAAGTTTAAACTCAAAAAATATGTGCCGTGTAACCAGTGTCATGGCACGGGTGCCGAAGGTGGCAGCGGTTCGGAGACTTGTCCTACTTGTAAGGGTAGCGGCTCGGTGATCCGTAACCAGCAGACTATTCTGGGCACTATGCAGACTCGCGTCACCTGTTCCACTTGTGGCGGTGAGGGTAAGATTATCAAGAACAAATGTAAGAAGTGTGGTGGCGATGGAATCATTTACGGTGAAGAAGTGGTGTCGGTGAAAATCCCTGCCGGAGTGACAGAGGGTATGCAGCTCTCTATGGGTGGCAAAGGAAATGCCGGCAAACACAATGGTGTGGCAGGCGACTTGTTGATTCTCGTAGAGGAAGAACCGCATCAGGACTTGATTCGCGATGAGAATGACTTGATTTACAACTTGCTGTTAAGTTTCCCGACGGCAGCTTTGGGCGGGGCTGTGGAGATTCCGACGATTGACGGTAAAGTGAAAGTGAAGATTGATCCGGGTACTCAACCAGGTAAAGTGCTTCGTTTGCGCGGCAAAGGATTGCCGAATGTGAACGGATACGGAATGGGGGATTTACTCGTCAATATCAGTATCTACATACCGGAAGCACTCAACAAGGAAGAAAAGAACATGCTCGAAAAGATGGAAGCTTCGGATAACTTCAAACCTAACACGTCGGTGAAGGAGAAGATTTTCAAGAAATTCAAGAGTTTCTTCGATTAAGACTTTGATAGATAAAGGTAACTTCAAAAGAGGGTGTGTCATAATGCCTAAATATAAAAAATTATCCCTGCCATAGATAGCTATAGCAGGGGTAATTTCCTCAAAAAGGGAATTTTGACACACCCCTCTTTTTTTACCAAAGAAAAAGGTATCGGGCCATAATCCGTTTCATCCGTGCCTGAAATATTATTTCACGATTATTTCGTCAGTAAATATCCACCCGCCAAACTCTTTACCGGCTTGCGCCTGATAGCGAACATATCTTCCACGGGCGTTTCCTTCCCAAGAGATGTCCGTAAATTTGATGGGATGGGCCTTGGTTACCTCAAAGGTCTGATGTTTCAGTTCCGTGAAGTGGATTCCGTCATCTGAGATTGAGATTGTAACCGATGCAGGCAGGAATACTTCCGCTCCTATCACTTGCATAAAGGCGGCGGTAACGGAATGGATGGCGGTTTCTTTTTCCATGTCAATGGTAACATCAAGGCGGTTCTTCGAGATAAAGCCTTGCCATGCACCGTCACCGTAAGTCCAGTCACCGCGTATACCGTCTGTCAGCGTGCGCTCACTTTGCGCCGCATAAGAAGAGTTGTAGGGAGCATTGTAAATCACTTTTTTCCCCAACGCCAGATGTGTAACGGGCCGGGCAGATTCGGGACGACTTCCGATTTCGTTTTTCAAGTCAAATGTATGGTAACCTTTGGCTTGCAAGTCCGCCACCGCCTTCAGCGCACGGGCATGGAAGTCCGGCCACGACTTACGCTCCGGAGCCGACCAGGCCACTTCCGCCAACGCCAATGCACGGGGATAGATCATATATTCCACGTGCTCGGGAGTCGGGACATATTCGGTAAATAGATTCACTTGTACACCATACACGAGTTTCGCCTGTTCTGCCGACAATGAAGCGGCAACCGGATTGTAAGCATAGACCTTTTTCAAAGGCAGGTATCCGCCGATGGCTTCCGGTTGGGAATACGGGGCATCCTGATAACTATCCAGATAACAGTGGCTTCCCGGTGTCATGATGGCCTGGTGACCGGAAGTTACGGCAGCAATGCCACCTTCCTCGCCACGCCACGACATGACTGTCGCATTAGGAGCCAGACCGCCTTTAAGTATCTCGTCCCAGCCCAGCAAACGACGACCGCGGGCGTTCAGAAACTTTTCAATCCGATGAATCAGGTAGCTTTGCAGTTCGTCCACATGAGAGAGGTGTTCGTCTTTCATTCTCTTCTGGCATTTCGGGCAGGTTTTCCATGCCGCCATACCGGCTTCGTCACCACCTATATGAATGTATTCGGAAGGGAAAAGTTCGAGGACTTCGGTCAGTACATTCTCAAGAAAAGTGAATGTTTCTTCGTTTCCGACACAGAAATCCGCGTTCTTATAGGGATCGCCTGCACAAGAGAGTTGCGGATAGGCTGCCAGCACCTCTTCCGAGTGGGCAGGCATTTCAATCTCCGGAATAACCGTGATAAAATGCTGACGAGCATATTCCACGATTTCACGGATATCATCTTGAGTATAGTAACCACCGGAAGCTCCGGGTTCGTCGAAACGGACATATTTGCGATCACCATTCCACCATTTCTTCCAGTTGGCATCAGTACGCCAAGCAGCAAATTCGGTCAGCAGAGGATATTTCTTGATTTCAATCCGCCAGCCTGCCGCATCTGTGAGATGTAGATGCAGACGGTTGATTTTATAGAAAGCCAGAGCGTCTATCTGCTTCTTCACAAATTCCTTGGAAAAGAAATGGCGGGATACGTCAAGCATCAATCCACGATAAGCGAAGCGTGGAGTGTCTTCTATCTCGACAGCAGCAATGGTGTAGTTGCCTGTGCCCGAAGGTTTTGCCCACTGCAACAAAGTCTGCATACCATAAAACAATCCGGCTCCCGAAGTTGCCCGAATCTGAATCCGTGACGGAGTGACAGAAAGTGTATAACTTTCGGGAGTGGGCAATTGCTCACTCTTTTCCGTTATCAACAGGGAAAGTACATCCTGCGCCTCTTTCTTCTTTCCTTTCTTCAAGTGAACGGGAAACGCTTTCAGGCAATTCTCCAAGAGCTGCGCTTCTTCCCCTTGAACGCTTGTATAAAGTCTTGTTTTCTCCGAAAGTAAAAAAAAGCCCGTCCCCTGCTCCAACTTCAACGGAACAGGTATGACGGACTGTGCTTTTATGGGATGTGCAAAGATGCACACCCCTAATACCCATAAGAAAAGACAAGCTTTAGCGCATCTATTCCTTATATTCATTAATCTATCGTGATTTCGTCTACAAACAGGAATGCCGGATTGTCTTTTCCACCATGCCATGCCGGTATTTTACTTTCAGACAGGGCAACCACTTTCACGTATTGAGTTTTCACCGGGCTGAATGACAGCTTATGTTCGTAGATACCATTCTTATCGCTTTCTTTCATAACAGGATACTCCTCGGAGGCGACTTTAGTAAAGCTCTCACCGTCATCGGACACTTCCACGGAGAATCCTCTTGCATCAAACACCCAATCGCCCTTTTCCACACAAGTAGAAATAGCAACACTCGAAATCTCGGTCGGCTGCTGAAGGTCGATAGTCACATCCATATCATTCTTATAAAATGCAATCCAACGCCCGGTCTTATAATTGCCGTTTCCTCTCAATCCGTCCACCAATGTAGATTCCCCCTTAAACATATATTGTTTGTTGACGGGTTGGTTGGCTACAATCGGCTTCATGCTGGACTTACTGAAATTAACCTTTTCGGAAATCACACGACTATTTCCGGTAGGGCGGACAGCAATGGCGGAGAAAGTTACATTCTCCTTGATTTTCAGCGGGCTTTCATACAGCGGAGAAGTGGCGGTAGGTTCCGTACCGTCCAATGTATAGTGGATAGGGGCATTGTCAATAGTTGACAGAGTGATGTCCAGTGTACCGTCCACAGGATTCGGAGTATATTCGGCAGTCACGTTGAACACATGTTTTGCGTAGTTGTACCCTTCGGCATCATACCACTTAATCAGGCGCGGCAAGCGGGACAGGAAGTCCTCATAATTCTTCTTGTCGGGAGCAGACCACTGGATTTCAGACACAGCAGCCCAACGGGGCAATACCATATACTGGACATGAGAGAAAATAGGCATGTATTCAGTCCAGAGGTTAGCCTGTACGCCCTTGATGTATTTTTGCTCTTCCGGAGTGAGGGAAGCCGGCATCGGCTCGTAGCTGTACACTCTTTCAAGCGGCAGATAACCGCCAATAGCAAGAGGTTCATTCTCCGTATCTTTTGTCTGGTAGTAGTCTAAATACAGATAAGTGTTCGGTGTCATGATCACATCGTGTTTCTGTTTGGCAGCTTCGATACCCCCCTTTTCGCCACGCCATGACATAACAGTCGCATTCGGTGCAAGCCCGCCTTCGAGGATTTCATCCCAACCGATAATCTGACGTCCGTGGGCGTTGAGGAATTTCTCGATATGGTTGATTACGAAACTCTGCAGACGTTCTTCCTTGCTATGCTTATCATCCGATTTCAAGCCCAGCGCCTTGATGCGTGCCTGGCATTTCGGACATTTTTCCCAACGTACTTTCGGACATTCGTCACCACCTACGTGGATATATTCCGATGGGAAGATTTCAATCAGTTCGGCATATACATCCTCGAGGAATTTCAATACCTGGTCGTTACCGGCACAGAGTACATCTTCGGATACCCCCCATTGTCTCCATACTTCATACGGACCGCCTGTACATCCCAGTTCGGGATAAGCGGCAAGGGCTGCCTGCATATGTCCCGGCAGGTCGATTTCGGGGATAACTGTGATATAACGTTCAGCAGCATAGGCCACAATGTCTTTCGCCTGTTCCTGAGTGTAGAAACCACCGTACGGTTTGCCGTCATATTCACCTGAGTTGCGTCCGATGACCGTCTCCGTTCTCTTGGAACCGATTTCCGTCAGTTTCGGGTATTTCTTGATTTCCAAACGCCATCCCTGATCCTCAGTAATATGCCAGTGGAAACGGTTCATATTGTGCAAAGCCATCATATCAAGATATGTCTTCACTTCATCTACGGTAAAGAAATGGCGGCTGGTGTCAAAGTGAGCACCACGATAAGCGAAACGGGGAGCATCCTTTATCTCTACTGCCGGCAATGCGATATCCGCACCTACTGCAACGGGCAATGATTTGCGCAAAGACTGGATTCCGTAGAATACTCCGGCTTCCGTAGGACCGGTGATAGTGATTCCGTCACCTGCTACCTTCAACTGATAGGATTCGGGATTTTCGGCTTCCGCTCCCAATGCTAGCACAATAGCATTCTTACCTTCTGTTCCGGCTTCGATGGCAAAATCTTTTCCGGTAGCTGTTTTCAGATAGTCGGCAAGAAATTTTGCGTTACGTTGCATTTTTTCATTACCTTCCGGATAAAGAATTTTCACTCCGCTCTTCAGGCTGAAAGGACTTCCCTGAGCTGTAACGATTTCCTGCGGCAAAGGAATGATTTGGTAATCAGCTTCTTGTTGCGCAGACTGGCACGAAGCGAAAAGTCCCGCCACTGCCAAGCATCCGGTTAGTTTTAAGAATTGTTTCATAAACTAAAAATTAAGTATTAAGTTACTAATAGATATTTAATCATAGGTTTCACGAATATGTTTGACTGCCCAAGGCATCTCCTCTCCTTTCTTAATTTGAGGAGAAGTGATGATGACCGTTTTCCGTTCTCCGGGCAGAAGGTCGAAGAAGTTGTCGCTAAAACGGGCGCCCTGCAAAGGCACTTCGATAAAGACGTCTTTCGCCAAGGCAGGAGAAAAGAGTGTCAGTTCGCATTTGCCTTCTGTCTGCTTCATCCTGCAGGTGATGGTCGTCTTGGGCAGGAGCAGGTCTTTGGTTTTTTCGAAGAAGTAGACTGTTTCGTCTACCGTACGACCGGACTTGTCTTTCAAAGTCAGTTGCATGAAGCAACTGCGCAGGTCGTCCGCAAGCGGGCGCTTTGCCGGAAAGAACAAATTGGTGAGCCAAGTGCGGTATACACATTGGGAAGTGTTGGCAGGAAGAGACAAAGCAGGAAGGACAACCGTTTTTCCAACTTTCTTTCCTGCAAAATTCATCAATTTCATTTCCAGTGTCAGTTTCTCCTGAGTGTCAAGACAGTCGGAAAGCAGGTAAACACAAAGTTCGTCACCTTCCAGCAAAGGGGTGATATGAACGGGGGCAAATGCACGCTTTGCCTGATAATGCAAAGCTTTCCAGTTACCGTAGTAGTCGATACCCGACCATGACACAACCGGCCAACTGTCGTTCAATTGCCAGTATAATGTACCCATGCAATAAGGACGATTGCGACGGTGCGCTTCCAGGCCGTGACGTATGCCATGTCCCTGCAATACAAGTCCGACATAGACAAAGTCCTCAAATCTCTCGGGTACGATATAATCACGTTCCATATAAGTACGAATCAAGGCATTGCCGATACTGCTCTTCTGATGGGCATTCATCACTTCCGATTCGATTTGATAATCTTCGGGAGATGCGAATGTGGCAATGGTCTTCATTTCGGGGAAGGACTGGAATCCGAATTCACTCATGAAACGCGGCAAATCGGTGTCTAATGATTCAAAAGGTTTCTGTCCGTACCAGACCCCCCAGTTGTGGCTATCCCCTATTCCCCATGATTCGGGACGTCCCCAGTTGGCGAAATAGGGAGAGCTGTGGATGTAGAAGCGGTCGGGGTCGAGTTCTTTCACTTTGGCGGGAAGTAACTCGCGGAAGAGTTTGTCGTAGCCGGTCATCATCTCCCGGTAGATTTTCGGGGTATATTTCTTCTGATATCCCCAGTATTTCAAAGCTTCCAATATTTCGTTGTTGCCACACCAGATGGCTAACGAGGGGTGGTTGCGGAGACGACGGATGTTATAGCAGGCTTCCTCCTCTACCCTTTTCAGAAAGGCGGGATCGGACGGATAAGGGGTACAGGCAAACATAAAGTCCTGCCATACCAGAATTCCGTTCTCGTCTGCGAGGTCATAGAAACGGTCGTCTTCGTAGGTTCCGCCGCCCCACACGCGGATGACGTTCATGTTGGCTTCCTTGACATCACGGAATAGTGTTTGATAGCGTTCGGTGGTGACGTTTGTCAACAGGGCGTCCTGCGGTATGTAGTTGGCTCCTTTGGCGAACATCGGGATGCCGTTTACTTCAAAATAGAAAGATTCTCCGTCCTTGTCCTTCTCGTTCACCAGGCGGACGGTACGGAGTCCGATTCTATGGGATTGTTCGGCTACCATATGGCCTTCGGTGATGATTTGGGCGGAGAAATCGTATAAGGTCGGGGCTCCCCAGCCGTTCGGCATCCAGCGTACCGGTGAGACAACTTCCGTAGGGATGCAGATGCGGTTGACTCCGGGTTGCAGAGAGACTGTTTGACTCGTGGCGGATTTCTGTTCCCCTTCAAGCGAAGTGTTGATTCTTATTTCTGCTTGAAGCGGATGGGGAAGTATGTTGTTTATTTCCAACTCATTGGATAACTTCGCTACCTGGTCGGTCAGGGATAGTTGCTTCACATGGTAGTCACTGATTGAGGCAGCATCGTAAAAGCGGATGGTTATCGGACGCCAGATGCCGCTGGTCACCATTCGGATTCCCCAGTCCCAGCCATAGCTGTAAGGGGCTTTACGGGAGAACACGCTTAGATGTTTATCGTGATGGTCGTTGTCTGCCGGGTAGTTGAATCCGTTTGAATTATATTGAGGCATTGTCTGCCGGATGGGGGAATGAAAGTAGATGTGAAGACGGTTTTCTCCGATACGGAGTTGGGACTTGACGGGTATGGTATAGCCGACAAACATGTTATCGGCTTTCACCAACAATGCTCCATTGAGGTATACATCGGCGTACGTATCGAGCCCCTCAAAAACCAATTGGGCGCCATCCCGTTTCAGTTGTTCGGGAGTAACAGTAAAAGCAGTCCGGTATTCCCAGTCTTCATTTTCCACCCACTGAATCTTTTGCTCATTGATGCCATAAAAAGGATTGGGAAGTTGCTGATGGTTGATAAGATCCTGATGAACAGTGCCCGGGACCTGTGCCGGCTGCCATAACTCCGTTCCTGCCTGAGAAAATTCCCAGGCTGTATTTAAAACTACCACATCGGAATTGTCATTGCTCTGCGCATATACTATACTGCAACAGCACAGCAATCCGCATATTATTTGAGTTTTTTTTCCTATCAAATTAAATATCATAGTGGGAGTATTAGATGTTAATGGTGTCAAAGATATTATTTTTCCATCAAATTTCCCTGATAATCTAACAAAATGTTGACTACCTCCGTTATTCTTTTCATTATTCGACCGTTATCCTACTTATTTCGGAAGTGCGGACGCCCGGCTTCAATTCCCCGTTGATGTTGTAATATGTTTGGTTCCATCCCACTAATGACGCTCCGGCACGTGCCGTCTGCGGGGTACGGGCAACTTCCTGCCATGTATTCTGACGGATATTATATACTAATATCCGGTCATTGAATTGGTACCACTCGGCAGGATGCAGAAGATAATCTTTCTCCGGATGTTGAAGAGCAGCCAGAAATATATCCTTATTGACTCCTCCTGTACAAAGTATCAAGCTATCATTCATCGCAATAGCCGTCCCGCCCCCCAAAGATACAGCTTCACCGTTGTTTCCCGTCGGAGTGGCTACGCGAGTCCATTGCCGGGACGTGGATGAGTAGCAATAGCCATCCGTGGAAAGTGTGGCGGGCTTACCATCGGTGGAAGCGGCAAATCCGCCCCACAGATAGATACAGGCTTCACCATTCTTGTACAGTCCCGCACAGACAGGTTGTACACGCGACGCTCCGGGAAATTCGGGAAGTGATTGCCAACCGGCCTCAGTATTGTTTAAGTCAAGACAGAGAAAAGAGTTTGAAGGCTTTCCGTTTCTGTTTCCACCGGTGATAAAAAGTTGGCTACCGACTCGTGTTCCGTACATATTGTCTAAGGCGTAGGGTAAATCGGGTAGAGTTTCCAAGCATACTTTGCCTTTCTTCTCATCCCACCGGATTTTGTAAACGTCGGTCAATGCTCCGCGGTCGTTCATTCCGCCTGCACAGATCATACCGTCGGAACAAGATACGGAAACTCCGTATGCGGCACGTACAGGAAGCTCGCCTGCTTTTTTCCAAAGAAGTAGCGTATCAGGATTCATTTCCGCTACATAAATGCCTTGGTAGTATCTCTTTTTTCCACCCTCACTGGCAGGTGTTCCGGGGAAGTTACAACCACCGGCTATCAACAGCTTTCCACTCAGGATTCCCGCATAGCAGGCAGACACACCCGACTCAATCCCTTTCTCCGATTTCGGAAATCCTTTCATTTTCTGCAAACCAATGCTTTGGATAAACGGCTCCGGAGCTTCGGCTCTGAAGGTAGAAGCTGGTAGTCCTTCTTTATTTACCAGATTGGCCCGCGTGAAAGGCTGCCAGCCATACCGGACATACCGCGGATGCTTTACCTGTTCGCTATACACTTTGAGCTGTCCGGATTCTGTTCCGCCTCTCCCCTCTACCACTTCGGCAACCGCAGGGTAATAAAGACCATCCGTCTCGGCCACTTCAAACGTACGCAAAGATTGACCGTCGGAACTTCTCAAGCCTTCGCCATAATCAAAGGTTACATACACGGCACCTTCCCGAAAATCGGCTTGGCGGAATAACGGACCGGAAGGCAGTACATGACACATTCCATACGTCTTGTTCAACGCCCAACGCGCCAAGCGCTCTCCCACCGGCTTCTTATTTCTAGGATGAACATCCAACGAATCACCCCAATCACTTGATACTGTCATGCCCGTATTCGGTATTTCGTTCATCATCCTGCGCTGACTGTCGCGGAACCACGGCCAGGAAGGACGGGCGATACTGGAAAGTTGTACATAGTAGAATGGCAACGCCTCACTCCCCCAGTTTTTACGCCAACTGCCGATGAGCAATTTGAATAGTTTCTCGTGCGCCTCACGATTATGGGCATTCGATTCGCCTTGATACCAGATCACCCCTTTGATCGGGTATTGTTCCAATGGGCGGATTCCTGCTTCATACAGATAGCAAGGTTCGTAAGGATGACGTTGCAGCTTGTCTTCCGACTTCCGGATATTCAATGCAGCCCGTCCGCGCACCCAGTCTTGTATAAAATCATTATGTGTCCACTCTTTCAATATAGCCGGAAACTGATACTCCAGCGTATTCCGGTCCACCCACGATTCGGTAGGCGAACCGCCGATAGCGTTACAGATCAACCCCACCGGAACTTTCAAGCTATCCCGCAACATCCGGCCGAAATAATAAGCGATGGCCGAAAAACGGGCGGCATTGTCGGGAGTACAGACTGCCCATTCGGTATCCTTATAATATTGGAGGTGATTCAGGGAATCAAGGACGGAAGCGTCCCATTGCACCGCATCCGTACGCCAGCGTGCCTTCATGTCATACAGACGCAACTGTTCATCATCGGCTTGAGGGATCTCTTTCTTGCCCGTAGCAGCTTGTCGCAACATAAATTCCATATTCGACTGACCGGAACAGAGCCACACCTCTCCTGCCAGCACATGGGTATATTTCAAGGTTCTTTGAGAGGAAGAGATGGTCAACGTGTAGGGACCACCACCTTTCAACGGCGATAACTTCACCGACCATTTTCCATCCGGTGTAGCCTTCGTAGTCCACTGCTGACGGTCTATGCGAACTGTCACTTGTTCGCCGGCATCAGCTATCCCGTGAATCAGCAAGGGGGTATCACGCTGGAGAACCATATTATCCGTATATAACGGAGATACCTGCAAGCCGCCGTAATCTCCGGTAATGGCGGAATAAACCGTCTTTGCCATCATCGCAGCCCCTTCGGCAGCAGGATGAACAGCATCCGGCAGCAAGAAAGGATAAGGATAAAGCGGTTCGTGGAAATCTATCAACTGCACGCCGGCATAACGTGCCACCGTTTCGATCGCTGTCTGTATCTCACCGTGCCAGTCGCGGGTCCCCGAAAGGAAACGCTTATGACGGTCGGCAATCGGAGTCATTCGGGCAATGATGATCCGGGCATGAGGATTGGCCTTGCGGAATGTATCCATCAGATTCAAATAGTCGCTCACAAAAGAATCGCGATAGTTAGGCCAGTTACGAGGATCGGTATCATTGATTCCCAAATGGATGACCACAATATCTCCTGCAAAATCCAATGCCTTGCGATATTCCTCCTGTTGGGTATATGGGCGGTGTCCCTGATTGAGCAGGGTGGCACCGGGCTTCCCGAAGTTTTCGACCTCATACTGCTCTCCCAACAGTTTCTGTAACTGTACGGGATAAGATTGCGTGGTACGGTCGGCCAATCCGCTTCCGTAGGTAATGCTGTTTCCTACACAGGCCACTTTCGTCCGTTTTTGCTGAGCAGACAGTGCCCAACAGACGAACAAACAAACCGATAATATCCAAATCTTTTTCATCTATCTCTTTCCGGTATTTATTTCTTTTCGATTTTTGTTTCCTTGACTTTTATCTCCTTCCAATCTTTACTTCTTTCCGATGTAAGGTTTGACAATTTCCACCCATTTCCGATAGCCTTTTCCGAGAAGATGCAGTCCGTCATTCGTATAAGCAGTGTCCATCTTTCCGGTTTGCCCGTCTACAAAATGAGCGTACAAATCGATGTAAGTCACTCCCTCTTTTTCTGCCAGACGAACCAATCCCCTATTGATTTCGGGAACCACCTGCCAGCGCGAAGTATGCCCTTTGAACATACCGTAATGATCGGTCACCGGAAGAACACTTTGCAGATACAGCTTTGTCTTCGGCGAATCCGCCTTTATCTTTTGAACAATCAGGCCGATACGGGCTACAATGGTATCGGCGACAGTTCCCCGACTAACGTCATTAATGCCTATCAGAAGAAATATCTTAGCCGGTTTGCCTTTCAGAATAGCATCCAGCCGGTCATATACCCCCATACAGATATCCCCACTGATTCCGCGGTTCTTGACATGTTTGTTATGAAACAGCTCCGACCATTCGGCACCGTTCGTGATACTGTTTCCCAAGAAAATAATGTCATGGGAAGTGACAGGCAGTTCTTCAAACAAGGTGGCACGCTGGTAATAAAACGTAGAATATTTGCGTTCCTGCGCACGGCATACCCCTGCCAGAAACAATACGAGCACTACAAAAAAGAACTTCTTACAGCCTATTCCTTTTATGGGCTCATTGACATATCTGTTTTTCATTCTCACAACTCCTTTTTTCGTCATTGCACCTCTGTTTTCCATCATAAATATACTTTTTTTCGATTTTACACACTCGTTTTATGGTTTTCAACACCTTGTTTTCGATTTTGCACGTCTGTTTTACCCCGGCGTAGATCTATAAAAGCATTTTTCACCTATGCTTTGCTATTTCAAGGTCTTGTCCGGTGAATAAACAAGCCCGTCCAATGCTTTCCGACCGTCCGGATCAACAAAAACAGCTGTAAACATCCATTTTACCAACCGGACCTCGGGAGAAGTGAATTTGCCTACCGGCAATTTCATCAACACTTTATTCCACCCCTTTTGCAGATGAACCTCCAAAGGGGGACGCACTACACAGTTTTCGTTGCCCAAAGCGATTTCATTACTTTTAGTCCGGTGGGTGGCTGTCCACACGGGCGGCAATACCTCCTGCTCGTTGATCCAGATACGGCTCCCTTTATAGTCCCATTTCCCTTGCAAAGGGGGAAGGTCGGCCTCCGAACGGCTGTAATTCTGGAATTCAACCCACAGGCCGGCTGTCTGTTCTTTCAGCGAATAGACATAGGTGTAGGCATAGGCTGTATGGTTCTCTTCCGGTTCTTTATAGAATCCGGGAACAAGCGTTCCCCATACGTGCCGCAAGTAAATGCCGGCACCAATGGCAGGACGTACATGGTATGTCTTTCCTTCATACGTGTAACTATCCCGCAAGGACTCTTCCGGCGGGAAAGCCTTTGCCAAATCTCCTCCATTCGGGAAAGCGTCCGTAATGTTCCATTTCACATTTGTCTGACGGACGTATGCAAAAGGATAACCGGCAAAAGTATGTTCCTTATGCCACAACAGACGATGCTCAAAATCGGCGAAGTTTCTGAACAGCTCCGACTGTTCATCGGTAGGAAGCAATGTTCCGTTCTTATCAAAATATTCCGTTCCGCCACCTCTCCAGGCACGCTCTGCCACAGCCAACATGTTGGGATAGAAATTATTCTCAATAATCATCTCCCACTCGGTATGGATCAACCGGTCATTCCAAATAGCCAGAATGGTTCCTGCAAGGTCATCACTTCCCTGTTCCTGATTATATATACGGCTGTTGTACAATGCGATGATATCACCGAAGGTATCAAAATGGTTCAGGTAATGGAAACGTGAATCAATGGCGGGAATACCTTCCTGCGCCTTTCCACGATAACTCCATAGCTGGGTCATGTCTATTTCTCCGGGTTTGTAGTGCCAGCCCGGATTCCAAGAAATCACTTTCTTACCTTTGGAACGTACATAGGCCACCATTTCGGGAACAAAACGAGGGTTGGTAAACTTCACTTCATCTGTGCCGATATGCAAATAAGGTACATCAAACGTTTCACAGACTTCATCCAACAGGAGTTTTAATATCTTCATCCCTTCAGGGCTTTGCATATCGTGGCGGAAGGTACGTACAAAGGCTGCGCTGTGTCCCGGCATATCTATCTCGGGAATCAACATCACGTGATGTGCCTTGCAGAATGCGACCAGTTCTTTGGCTTCTTCCAGCGTGTAATATTTGCCGGGCATCCGGGTAGTGTTTGCACTATCGTTCAACATCGGGAATATCTTGCTTTCCAGTCGCCAGGACTGGTTTTCGGTCAGATGCCAATGGAAGACGTTGATTTTGAACTTAGCAAGTACGGCTATTTCACGCTTGAGCTCTTCGAGTGAAATGTAACTCCGCCCTACGTCCTGCATAAATCCGCGAATACGGAAAGCCGGCCAGTCGACGATTTCAGCTCCCCGAATCTGCATTTTTGAGTTCCTTTTCTCCGCCAGTTGCCTTAACGTCTGCAGGGCCCAATAAACACCACGTTGGGTAACGGCCTCAACGGTGATCCGCTTTTTTGTCACACTCAGCCGATAGGCTTCCTCCTGATTCATCGGTATTCCGAGGAGAGAAGGCAGCAGTTTCACGTCAATGCTGCCGGTTGCCTTCGGCGAGACAGTCCCTCCCATTTCAGAAACAAAAGCTTCCCACTCCTGCTGAAGCACAGGAGTGGAAAGCCGCACATTATTCACTTGAAACCAAGTATGAGAAGGGGTAAACTTTTGTGGTTGGGGGAGCAGGTGGCAATCACCTGCTTTTACCACAGAAATTGTGCATAAGTTAATTGTCAAAGATATGAATAATATGAATTTGTTTTTCATGATTACAGGTCGTGTGTATCACTTTATTTGATTATATCCTTCAACCGGATAGCCTGGAAAGTCATGTGGGCTACACTGCTTTCATACAGTATACCAACCGTCTCTTTGTCAATCATCGTCAGACAAGAATATCCCCATCCGTCACCTTCGTCCAACATCACCTGATGTTCGGGCAGCCAGGTGATACCACCGTCCAGACTTGCTTTGATGGTGATGTGGTGACGACCTTTCACCGTATTCGGGTTGGAGAATAAAAGAATATCCTTGTTCAACACATTCTCTTTCGCTTTTACGCTAATCAAACTTGCCATACAAACCGGCTCCTGCAAAGCTTTGCGGGAAGAAGAGTGTTCTGTCCAGGTCTTGCCCAAATCCTTGGTGATAGCAACAGCACGACTGCCGCCACGGTTATCTCTCATGTTCAGCATCAATACGCCCGGTTCTACTTCCGCTACCTGGGCTTCTGTTGTATTGGTACGTGCGTAATTATGGATTTTCCATGTTTCGCCACGGTCTTTGCTATACATGATTCCCGCATTCGGAACACGGGTAGAATCGATAAACTGAATCGGGAATACCAGTGTACCGTCTTGCATGGTGATGCCGCGTCCCGGCCCTTGCAGCAGGAAATACCAGGAAGGATCTTTCACCTGTTCTGTGATATTAATAGGCTTCGACCATGTTTTACCGTCGTCCGTACTCTTGGACATTACTAACTGGGCCGTATGATTCATATCCATTCCCGGATAAGAACTCCACCAGGCACGCTGATTCCCCATCCCATGTGTCCAAGCTGCTACCACCCACACTGTATTGGTCTGGGTATCCACCAGAATCGAAGGGTCGCCGACACCATTCTGCGCAGCAGGGAGATCGCCCGTTTCACCGAAAGCCAAGGGCAAACGCATCTTCTCCCAGGTTTTACCACCGTCTACGCTGCGGCTCAAACCTACGTCTACATGTTCCTGCAAATCGGCACTGTTATTATAACGTACATCATATACGCCCAGCAACGTCCCCTTATTGGTCGTTGCCAGTCCCGGAATACGGAAGGCTGCCGAACCGTCGTCACCGGCATGACGTACACCCACTCCTACCCTATGAGCTATATTTTCCGGGGAAACTGTATGCACAAGGGCTGCTTTACCATCCATCTTGACTGTTACAACATCAGCCGAAATCTTATCGAGCAAAGAAGCATCCGGCTTCATTTGCAAACTAATCCAGAAATAATTGATTCCGGGGAAAAGTCTCTGGTCGGCTTTCAAGGTGACTTCCCGCTTCGGATGATCCACTTGCGACTTATGAATCGAATAGGAAAGATTCGCCGACAATGTCTTTCCCGGTGTATGACTGGAAATGTAAAATACGGGAGCGAAGAGATTCTTACCGTAGTTTTGACGGGCTTCCGTCCCACTATAATATAACTTAACGGACTGTATATCCGCCAAATTCACCTCCTTGCCAAAATTTAAAATCACTTCATCCAAAGTACGACTCTCTTTGGCGTTCAAACGCAACATAAACAACACATTGTCTTGTCGTTCAATCAAAACAGGGATCTGAGTTTCACGCACAAATACAGTATCCGATGCCATTGACTGCAAAAATCCGCAGAAAGAAAAGATGATTACTAGAAATAGATTCTTCTTCATGGTATTATTTAAATGTTTTAGGCCACAAATATATAAAAAATATAATAAATGACCGTCATATTAATAAAACAATTTATTATAAAAAGCTGAATTTATAAAACCAAGAAAGAGAGGCTGTCTAACAAGCCATATCTTAACAATTTCACCCCTGCCAAAACATATTCTGGCAGGGGTGATTTTCTATTTCTGAGACTTGTTAAACAGCCCCTCTCCTTATTTTTCAGTTATGCGACTAACTAAAAAACATCAATCGCGATAGCCTTCGGTCTGTTCCAACTCATCGTTATTAGTCAGTGTATTCGCATCAATCGGCCATAACAACCGCTTTTCATTGGCTGTAGAATATTTGGACGTATAGCCTAACGTGCGCAGATCGTACCAGCGTTTTCCTTCATACATAAATTCACGCAAACGTTCTTTCAGAATTGCTTCAATAGGGTCATCATCACCTGCCATAAACGGATTGTCGGAATAAAAATCACCGCCTTTTTCATTCGGATAGGCCACCGTTGCTTTATTTGCCTCGAAATAAGTTTCACCGTAGGCACGCTTACGGACTGTATTAATTTCCGTAGTGATATCTTCGCCTAACAAAGCTTTGGCTTCTGCCAAAAGCAGTAGGCAATCGGCATACCGATAAATAGGATAATCGTCTATCCATGCACGCTCTGAGCTACCGGGCAACATCGTACCTTGGAATTTATAAGGAATACAAGCCTTATATACCAGGTCTTCCCCATTTTTCGTATAAACAGCTTTCACCGAACCGGCTTTACGAGTATCCCCCTCACGGAATACTTTATAAAAGAAATCTCCCTTAATCTGAAGTCTTATCAAACCATTCATTTCAGCCTCTTTCGTATGAGCATACGAAACTCCATTCTCATCAAAATAATTGCCGGAAGTCATGTAAGCCTGCTGAGGAACAAGATTATTTCTATAATTGGTATTTCCCCACAGATTATACTCATCACGTCCGTTATGAATGGTGAAGATTATTTCTTTATTTTTCTTGTTGGCAAAAGCGAAAACATCAGTAAAGTGGTCTTCCAGACCGATACCCGGACAATTGTTCACTTCCTGCAAAGCCCCTTTAGCAATGCGGTAGTCGGCATCACCGCCACCCATTTGCTTGCCACTCCACAAGTATACTTCACCTTTCAGCATTTTTGTAGCTCCCAACGACCAATAATGTTTTCCGAACTTATAGGAATAATCGCCCTTAAATGCCGCCTCAGACGCAGCAATGTCTTCTTTGATACGGGCCATCACGTCCTTTGCCGGAGAAGCAGCCTTCTGTATATTTGCCAAATCAATGGTCGAGCCACTGGTGTAAGTCAAATGCAGAATGACATCTCCCCATGAGCGGAGCAAGTGAAAGTAAAGGAAAGCACGCATTCCATAAGCTTCTCCCAAATAATAGTTCTTGGTGGCTTCGGCCAGCAATCCGGTTTCTTCCGTTTTGGCAATCATCAGGTTTATCTGATTGATAACTCCATACAAATTGGCAAAATTGCTGAGTCCTACGTTTTCCCTGTTCAGCGAATTAGCGGGGAAGATTTCCATGCCCTGAGTTGCCTCACCACCGAACGGTGTATCACCATAGATATCGGCACGAGGCTCACCCAATATGAAAAAATTGTAAGAACGCTCTCTGAGTTGTGCATGCAAACCTACATTGAAAGCACTGAAGTGCGTGTCGCTCTTCCAATAGTTGGCATCGGTTATTGTACTTTCCGACTCCAGATCCAAAGAGTTACATCCTGTCAGGAAAGGCAGCAAAGCTGCGCTTGCCCATAAATATTTGAATATATTTTTCATAATTCTATTCCTTTTTAAGTCCTTTTAAATTAGAATGTTAGAGATAAACCGAACAAGAGTGTTCTTGGAGTAGGATAACGCCCATTGTCGATACCGCGAGCGTATGTGGTCGATACGGCAGGCTCAGGAGATACACCGCTATATCCGGTTACATAGAATAAGTTCTGACCTGTCATATATACAGATGCCTCTGACAGATGTGCCTTACTGATAAGTGATTTGGGCAACTGATAGCTTAGTGTGATTTCACGCAATGCCAGATAATCCCCTTTTTCGTAATAACGAGAACTATTATTGTCGGCAGCCGTTGAAGCATTATTAGAACGAGTGATATTCTTTTTACTCAACTGGTCAGCATAGTAGAATTTTGTCAGATCTGAATTCGGATTTGCTTCGCTCCACATATCTTTTACATCCGTAATGATGTTGAATTGTCCCTGATATTGTCCTAAAGAACGCGCCTTCAAGTCGTTATACAACGTATGTCCCAAAGCATAGTCGAAACGAGCATACAACGACAAGCCTTTATATCCGAAAGTAGTGGAAAAACCACCGGTAATGTTCGGGAAGATATTACCCATGATAGAACGGTCGTAACCATTGATTATGTTATCGCCATTGATGTCTTCCCAGCATGCATCACCCGGTTCAATAGGCTGCCATCCGGCAGATTCTTTGTATTTCTTACCGGTAACAGGATTGATCTGATCAGCTAATCCCGGACCATACAAGTTAGCCACTTCGTCAATCCGAAGATTAGCATGTTCTTTTACATCGTCCCAGTCTCTAAACACGTGCAACTGCTTGTAGCCTACCAGCTCGCCCAGTTTACCACCTTCTTGGCGACCGGCGATCCATTTTTTGGGGAATTCGCCATTAGCATCTACTTTGCCGGCAGCCACTTCATAACCACCCACGCGATTGTTCTCAACTCCGTTATAAGGCAATGCTATGATTTTATTGGCAACTGAAGTGATATTAGCACTCATGTCCCAAGTGAAACCACCTTTATTGATAATGTTTGCTTTCACTTCTGCTTCAAAACCGGAGTTACGCAATGTACCCATATTAGTAACAATATCCGAGAATCCGGTATATCCGGGCAACGCCTGCTTAGTCAGCAAATCTTTTGTACGACGACTGTAGAAGTCGAGAATAAAAGAAAGTCTGTTCTGTAGGAATCCGATATCCAATCCCACCTCAAAGGTCTGGCTCTGCTCCCAGCGCAAGTTGGTATTGAGCAATTTCGAATTATAAAGAGCCGTTGCCCCGGCATAAGTTTTAGCTTCTACCTGTGCATATTCTCCATAGACTTCAAAGTTTTTGATACCATTAACATTACCGTTCACACCGTAACTGAGACGCGGTTTCAAATTGGAAATGACATCGGACACTTTGGATTCTTTCCAGAAATCTTCTTCCATGATATTCCACCCTACAGATATTCCCGGGAAGAATCCCCAACGATTGTCTTTCAAACGAGAAATTCCGTCATAACGAGCCGTGAAAGACAACAGATATTTCATGTTGTAGTTATAATTAACACGACCGAAACCGGAAAGAATACGATAAGCCGTTTTCTCCGTACGAGTGAAAGTCCTTTCAGAACCGACATTCAAGGTTGCGACATCGTCTGTAGGAGAACCTTGAGTTTTAGCTTCCATATCAAACTGATTGTACGTATAATACTCTCCGCCAATCATTGCATCCAAGTTATGCTTTTCGGCAAATGTCTTGGTATATGTCAATGAAGCATTAAGCTGAATCTGATTGTACTTTTGAATCCAAGCTTCCGCATTGCGAGTTGTATTGGGAGTAGAAGATGTCTGCGTTTGATATGCCTTGTCAAATTTCTCTCTCTGATACTGATAGTTCAATAAAGAAGCATTTCCATTCAACACCAGTTCCTTTGGAAGAATATCCAACGTGAAACCCATGTTATAAGTAGTACGTCCTGTACTGTTCTTTTGTGTCAGACGGTCGCGGTAGTAAGCAGGGTTGCCATCTCCGGTACCTCCTCCCGATGCAGGAGAACCGTCTTCCATCCAAGGATTCCATGTAGGACGCTGTGAACGTGTACGATAGAAGAACTCATACGTACCAATCCACAACTCCGGTCTCGTTGACCATACATAAGATACTCCAGCTTTCACATTCAGGAAAGGAAATATCTTATATGTTCCATTGAACGAACCGCTGAAACGTTTAAAACCCGTTCCTTTAATCATACCGTCTTCATTATAGTATCCCAGACTACTTGCAAAGGTGCTTTTCTCATTACCGCCTGTAATATTCATGTAATGGTCCTGCGTAATGGCACTGTTGCTAAACACCTCCTCGTCCAACTGTCCACTATAATCTCTAAACAACAGTTGCTTTCCCTCATAATAAGGGTCGTTCATTACAGACCACCCTTCATCTTTAAGATGAGCTGTTTCATCTGTCAGATAACGGATATCGTATAATGCATTACCCACACCATATCCTGCCTGTGCATCTACATCGGTTAATTTAAAGCCTCCCTCTCTTGCCTGGTTGCTGCGAAGCATACCCAGACGATTGTAATAGATATAGTCTTCCGCATTTACAAAATCATATCCTTTACGGGTAAAGTTCTTACCAATCTTGAACTTGTAATTGACAGACGTTTTTCCTTCCTTTCCACTTTTCGTTTCAATCAGGATAACACCACCGTTCGCACGAGCTCCGTAAATAGCCGTAGAAGCCGCATCTTTCAGAATTTGAATCGATTCGATATCAGAAGGGTTGACATCCGACATACTGTTACGTACGATACCATCCACAACAACCAAAGCATTGCTGTTATCACCAGTGATAGTCGCTCCACCACGTAATGTAATATCCGGATTTGTACCCGGCTGACCGGTAGTATTTACCACCCGAAGTCCTGTCACTGACCCCTGCAAAGACTGGCCGGCGTTACTAAATGCCGCATTCTTCAACACGGTATTGTCTAGCTTTGAAATTGCAGTCGTCAACGTGGCACGTTTCTGAGAGCCACCATAACCTGTAACTACCACTTCATCCAAAACTTCTGTGTCATCCTGTAAAATGACATTCAACATTTGTCCGGCAAACTTAACTTCCTGTGTTTTATAACCGACAAAAGATATTTGGATCATATCTCCGTCCTTCACATTACTTAAGGCAAATTTACCATCCATATCCGTAATGGTACCATTTGTGGTACCTTTCACAATTACGGACGCACCGATAACAGTCTCACCCGCCTGATCAGTAACCACACCTGTAGCAGTTTTTGTCTGTGCCATAGCCCCTATCAAGCCAAATAAGCACAACACCAACAAAAAGATGTTTCTTTTCATAAGTATTACTTTTAATTAATAAAAAAGATTTGTTCACACATCTCACCTAAGTTCGATTAGAACTCAGATGAGTTTTTATATAAGGATTTCTTCTGTTTCATTGATACATTTAGGATTAACTATCCATATCTATTTCTTAATACGCCGCAAATATACAAACATTATTAATAATAGCAAGTAAATTAATAAATTATTTTATTTATAAACGCTATTAAGTTAGGATTCTTTAATTAAATTACGTTGTTAATACTATGCCTGCATATTCATTCATCAAGTAAATAATGGGTATTCCTTTGGAAGTTATTTTTTCATATTGCAATTACAATAGCTGAATTTGCAGGAAAAACCACAACTATTTCCGAAAGATAAGTTCTAATCGAACTTAGGCATTTATCGGAAAAACACTATCCATCAAAACTTATCAAGAAAACCATTTCTACCTCAGAAAAGTGCCGCTTATCAAATTCTTAGGAAGACAAAACTAATAAGGTTCGAATACTCGTATAATGATAAACAGGATAAACAAAACCGAATCATGGACATAAGTAAGTAGAAATAGACACCACAAATGAAAGAAAAAAGCGGGACAGGTAGAATGGGTACCTGTCCCGCTTTTTCATCACCATATACCCTCTTTTTATTCCGGCTGATGCTTATACGTATCGTATCCTGGTGTCTGATAAATCAACGGGTCGTTTCCCAGCAGAGTAACATCCACTGGCCAAAGCACTTTATGAGTTTCCGTAGCCTTGTCCAGCACGGGCTGATCGGTACCGATGCTTCCTTCTTTACAGAAAACAAGGTGTTCGCCACCCTTAGTCAGAGTCATACGACGAAGATCCCACCAGCGCTGTCCTTCCTGTACAAACTCTTTATCTTTCTCATGAAGTATAGCTAATTCATTCGTCGTGAAATCTGCGTTTTTATAACCATAAATTTCTTCATCCCAATTACTGCCATAAGCGCGCTCACGAACCTTGTTTATATAGGTAGCGACATCCCCTCCTTGCATATTTTCTATTTCAGCAAGCGTCAACCATACCCATGGCAAACGATAAATGATGTAATCACCGCAATAGACACGTGTTCCAGCAGAATTCACATAACCGATATTCTTGCATACATGTGTGCCATGTAAAGACAGTTCTCCGGTATCTGCATCCTTGTTATAGGAAGCTATAAATGTAGCATCCTTACGAGTATCTTCGTCATCAAAACTATTATAAAGTTCGATTTTGTATTCCAATTGCTGGCTACCGGTACTACCGATATTCAATGCATCCAGAAACTTTTCCCCGTCTTTCTTATATCGATCTTTCGTACTACCTGTAGCCATAGCGTAAGTGAATAAGTTATTATTATTGGTAGCCTCTCCCTCGGCATAACGGATTGCAAAGATCACCTCTTTATTACCTTTATTATTTTTAGCCTCAAAAACATCCGCAAACTTATCCATTCGTTCAATGCCATAATTATTCAGCACATAGAGCAAATGCTGTTTGGCAATAGCTAAGTTACTTTCATCGGCAACATCATCGCCAGTAGTCACTTTGGATGTCCACAGATATACTTCTCCCATCAGACACTCTGTGGCAGCTTTGGACCAATATCCTTTTTTATTTCCTCTGTTATTGGGGTCAAAAGAATTGTTATCTCCAAAACACTCCAACGATTTATCCAAATCTTTCTTTATTTGTACCATCACTTCCCGCGGAGTCGCACGTCCTAAATAAAGCAAGTTAGGGTCGATTACACCTTCCACCACATCTGCCGTAAGCCGTAATGGAACACCGCCATACGTACGATACAAATCAAAGTAATAAAATGCTCTCAAGCCGTAAGCCTGTCCTAAATAATATCCTTTCTTTGCCTCACTGATATAGGTAGCATCTGTCACACGGGCAATAAAGAGGTTAATATTGGTAAGACGTCCGAAAATATCCCCAAATTTTGAAACTCCGGTATGCGCCTCGTCAAAGTTCTGGAGTTTAATATCTCCATACAACATACCCATTCCATCCGCACTGGTACCGGCGGGCCTCAAATTTCCTCCACGTGCTTCTCCCCATAAAAAGGTATGCTGGAACGTTGCATCACGCAGATGTTTATGAATCCCATCCATATATCCGATCACGTGTGCTTCGTTTTTCCAATACGAACCACTTCCATAGTAATCAATAGGAAAAAGTTCCAACTTGTCGGCACAAGAAATACACATTCCTCCCGTTACAGCTACAAACAGTGCAGCAGATAATATATTTTTTTTCATCATTCTTTTCTTTAAAAAATTATTCACTTAAAACGTCACATTTAATCCGAATAAAAGAGTTTTCGGCAAGGCATATCCCGAACCGGCATTGGAAACTTCAGGAGTAGCCACATTAGCAGAGGTTATATAACCCAAATTCTGTCCGGTAATAGACACATCCACTTTCTGACAAAAGATCTTTTTAGCCCACATCTGGGGAAGCGAATAAGTGAGAGACAACTCACGGATAGCCAGATAATTACCCTTATAAGCAAACATTGTCGAATTACGGGTATAGTTGGCATTCGTCAAAACGTCAGCATAGACATACCGCGGGTATTTAGCATTCGGATTGTCTTCCGACCATGTATTATATACATCTTTTGTCGTATTATAAGTACCTTGCGCGCAAGCAAGGAATGTCTCTGGAGTCGTATGATCATAAATCCAATAATCCAATGCAAAATCAAAACGTCCGTAAAGTTGCAGATTCTTCCAACGCAGTGTCGTATTAAACCCACCTGTCCAATGCGGAATCGTATTACCTAATTCCACTTGGTCATACTGATCGATGATATTATCACCATTGATATCTCTCCATTTCATATCACCAGGCATAATAGGCAAAGCATTCTTTTGTTGCTGTTTTGTCAGTTTTCCCCATGCTTCAGGACCATACATCTTTTTACCGTAATAATTTCCAGATACTACCACCAAATCCACGGGTATCTCATCCCAACTACGATATATGCCTTCAGACTGATAAACAACCATTGTACCTGGTTCCATACCTACCTGAGTACCACCGACCCAACGCTTCACATATTCAATCTCACCATTCTCGTTCGTTATTTTTTCTCCCGTATAGATCTGTCGTCCACCTTGTCGGTTACGCTCCAATCCATTGTCTGGTAAAGAAATTACTTTATTTTTATTGTATGCAATATTCCCCGACATACTCCATTTCCAATCTTTCGTATCAATAATCTTTCCGGAAAGTTCTATTTCCATACCTCTGTTACGAAATTTTCCATTATTATTTTTTATAGAGGAAAAACCTGTTGTTGAAGGCAGACTAAAGTCGGCATACTTATCTGAAGTCAAACGATTATAAAAAGTAAAGTTGGCATTCAACCGATTATCAAAGAAGCTCAAATCCAAGCCGACTTCAGCTGTTTTTGTTTTTTCCCATCTCAAACCGGGGTTTGGCAGTAAACCTATCAGAAAACCCGTATTACCATTATAAGCCGCCGAGCCGTAAGAACCTTGCAACGTGTAAGCGCCAATTCCTGTTGCATTACCATTCACACCATAGCTGGCACGTAATTTACCAAACGACAGAAAAGGAACAGCATTTTTAACAAACTGCTCTTGCCCAAAAATCCAACCAGCCGAAAGTCCTGGAAAAAATCCCCAACGATTATCTCCCAATAAAGAAGAATAACCATCATGCCGGAACACTGCCGAAAGCAGATACCTCCCTTTATAATCATAATTCAATCGCCCAAAGTATGACAAAATACGATATTGTTCATGCCAAGAATCGATAGTGCGCTTTTTCTCACCATTATTTGTTAAAGCCAAATCCGCGAAATCATCTGTCGGAGCACCGGAACCTGCAGCCGAGAATCCACGTTTCTCATTCGCATAATACTCCATTCCTAACATAAGGTTTGCATGATGGTCTTTTAGAAATGTTTGCGAATAATTCAATACCGCATTATAGGTCTGTGCAAAATTACGCTCAAATTTAGCGGACGTACTACGATCTGACTTGTATTTGTTAGTCAGCATATTTTCCAGATAATCTTTAGTAAAGCTTTCATATAATCCTTCTGAATAATACCAATTGGCAGCTCCCTTTATAAATAATTCTTTCATTATATCTATTTGGAAAGACTGGCTCATCGTAAACTTATCTGTTTGATTAAAGTTTGTCCATTTCTCCGGCTGGAAAGCCTGATTACCATCTGCGACATTCGGTCCTAAAGTATAGTTACCTTCCTCATCTTCAAAACGCGCAGTAGGTGGCGTAGACATAATACGCCCAAAATAATTCCCTTCACTCGTATTGGATCCCGGCATATTTTTCCAGTTCGCACGATTATAATTAAAATTCGAAGTCGATGTCAACCAGTCTGTAACGTTATAACTTGCATTCAAAACAAAACTATATCGCTCATAATAGGTCTCAACAGGCAATCCTTCCTGACGATTATATCCAATACCGGCATAATAGGTAGCCTTATCACCACCACCAGACATATTTACATTATAATCTTGCGAAAAAGAAGGATTATTCACGTTATAATCGGCAGGATTGATATCCTTATAGATAATTGTCTGGGTCGGGTCAAGAGGATCTATCATCTCTTTCCATCCATGCTTTTGGACCAAATAAGCGTTATCCGCAGTTTTCCCCATCACGTTCCATGTTGATTTGCCTAATACATTTCCCAAACCGAAAGGAGACGCCCCTGTCAGATTTGACAAAGGTGCTATTGAGACATATTCTCCGTCACTACAGTGATAACCGGACTTTGAGTAGGTAGTACGTAAAGTGCTGATAAATTCTTCTCCATTCAAAAATTCATACGGATTATTAATATAATTCAACCCCAACTTAACCTTCAGATTGATCTCACGATGCCCTTTTTTTCCGCTCTTTGTAGTGACAAGAATTACACCGTTGCATGCACGGGCACCATACAAAGCCGTTGCTCCCGCATCTTTTAAGACTTCCATAGATTCGATGTCTTCAGGATTTATATCATGCAATCCATCACGCAATTGACCGTCAACAATAACCAATGGGGATCCCGATCCATTAAAATTCGTACCACCACGAAGAACAATAGTCGGAGTAGCACCGGGGCTTCCCGAAGCTTGTGTCACTTTCAAACCGGCAACTGCACCCGAAAGCGCTTGAGCCGGATTAGAAAACAAACCAACCTTCAATGATTCTTCATTTACTTTAGAAATAGAATTGGTAACCTTTGTACGTAATTGTTTGCCTCCATAACCTGTTACAACAACTTCTTCCAACATTTCGGAATCTTCTTTCATTTGAATCTTCAAAGAAGTCCTTCCTTTTAAATCAATCGTTTGCGCTTGATACCCGATATACGAAACTTTAATTTTTCCATTCGAATTCACAGTTAAGGTAAATTTACCATCAATGTCAGTAATGATACCATTTGTCGTACCTACCTCGACAACACTCGCTCCGATGATTGGCTCACCAGTAGCATCACTCACCACTCCAGCAATTGTTTTTGTCTGAGCCACAGCTCCGATAGAACAGAAAAGACACAGCACAAATAAAAGAATGCTTTTTTTCATAAGTATTACTTTTTGTCAATAAATCAATTTATTTAAATATTTACCCAAGTTCAATTGGAACTTAGCTAATTTCTTTATTAATATTCTCTTGCTTTTATAGTTAACCTATCGTTTAATAAGTAAATATGCCATCATAATTGCTGCAAATATACACGTATTATTAATAATGCCAAACTGTTTAATAAATTATTTTTTGTATATACGCTTTATAATTAAAAAAATAATTATCAAATGAATGATCAAAAGAACATATGAAACGGCATAAAGGGTAGAAAGAAGAAAGGCTGAAAAATGCTTTTTTGTTTTTGTGAAAGCTGATTTAACGGAAGAGAATAAATATTGCTGAAAGATAAGTTCCAATTGAACTTAGGCATTTATCGGAAAACACTATCCATCAAAACTTATCAAGAAAACCATTTCTACCTCAGAAAAGTGCCACTTATCAGATTCTTAGGAAGACAAAACTAATAAGGTTCGAATACTCGTATAATGATAAACAGGATAAACAAAAACGAATCATGGATATGAACGAGTAGAAATAAACACCACAAATCTCCTATAAGTTCTTTAAATACAGATTCATTCTGTGCTGATTAAAATAAAAAGAAGAGGCTGCGCTTTTCTGACACAGCCTCATCAATCCAGCTAACAATGTGTTTTTTAATATACAGTTTTAGATTTTATCTTTCAAAGCTACGGCATACTTCATAGCATTTCCTGACAAAGCATATAGCTACAAATCATCATACGAGGTATATGAAAAGGACCTTTGAATATATTTCCTTTGGCAGGCTGGGCAACAGTACCGTCCCGATGAAGATAACCATACCATTCTCCATATTCCTTATCGGGAAAATGAGTATATGTCCAGTCACTTATCTGCTTGTGCATCTGAAGATACTTCTCATCTCTTGTAGCCTGGTAAGCATACAAAGTGGCGATGATTGCTTCTGTCTGCGGCCACCAGAATTTCATATCCTGCGAATAGTCTTGCGGTGGAAGATTCTTGCAATCACGGAAGTTGATGATACCACCGAACTCCTTGTCCCATCCCCATTCCCAGGACCAATCAAGAATCTGAAGAGCCAATTGCAACAAATCCTTGTCCCAATTACGATACTTGGCTTCTTCCATGATAAACCAAGCGGTCTCAATACAATGTCCCGGATTGATGACACGTCCGTTACAAGTATCAATAAATTCACCATTGGGTCCTACCATCTCAAGCAAAGCCTTGAATTCAGGATGGATAAAATATTTCCGTAATGCATCAATCGATCGGTCTATTTGTTCTGTCAACACAGGATCATCGATAACCTGACGGATACGCGAAGCTGTATTTATCAGAATCATGGTAATAGAATGGCCTCTAGCCTGCATGGTTGGCAAATACTTCGGTTCAAGCAGCCCCGGAGTTTCAAGAAAATATTGAGTACGTTTGAATACCCCCAAAGCTCTCTCTGCATACTTCTTATCACCAGTTGCCAAAGCATATTCTGCCATGGCAATAGCAGCAAATCCTTCGGAGAACACATAACGACGTTTACGTAAAGGAGTACCTTCTTCCGTTACTTCAAAAAACATGTGTCCGTCCGCATCAAAGCAATGGGCTTCTATAAAGTCTATACAACTTTTCGAAGCGGAAAGCCATTCGGGATTCTTCTCTATATTATTATATGCAAATGCTGCTATGAAGCCGAAACGTCCCTGAAACCATACAGACTTTGTGGTATCGATAAGACTACCATCGCGATTGATGCAAGTATAGACACCGCCATGCTTACGGTCCAAGCCATGCTTCATCCAAAACGGCATAATGTTATTCAAAATGTCGTTTTTATAGGACGTAGCCCATTGATTAATATATTCTGTTACGTTCATGACCCGCACGATTAGAATTGATTGCAACGATCAAAGAATTTGATAGCCTCCAGTTCTGCTTTCATCTGTGCTTCTTCCGCATCCGTCATATTTTGGAATGGAGTACGGTTTTTACCCAAATCAAGCCCCATCAGTTTCATGATTCGTTTTCCACCGACGATATTTCCACGGAAGTGGCAGATCACATTGATTACTTCTTGTGAGAAATTCTGACGTTCACGAGCTGTTTCAATATCACCGGCTTCCCAAGCTTCGATAATACCTACCAATTCTTTTCCATTATAATTAGTTGTTCCGCCAATACCGCCTTGGGCACCACCCATAGCCAGACAAGGAAGAATGGTTTCATCCTGTCCATGTAGCATATCATATTTGCCATCTTTATATAAGCGACACTGGTTATATTCGTACATACTCTCAAAAGTATATTTGATACCTGCAAAATTAGGAACGCGTCCATCTACCGCCTCCAGCAATTTTACCATCGGCAAAAACGCACCATTGAATGCAGGAATATGATAATAATAAAAAGGAAGGTCGGGAGCACCGCATGCAATTTCCTCAATATACTTCACAAGTTCTTCTATACGGCCGATTTTCGGAAAAGGAGGAGCCATCGCACCAATTCCCCAAGCACCGATCTTTTGAGCATGCTCTGCCAACATACGGCTGGCTTTCACACAACAGCTACCTACATGTACAATCACCTTAAAACCTTTGGGAGCCACTGCCACCCAACGTTCGGCCAACTTCATCCGCTCCTCGTCCGTGAGCATATATCCCTCACCGGAAGAGCCGTTGATAAATACACCTTGGAGTCCATTCTTTACTAACATCTTAGCATATACTTCAATCGGTTCCAGATTCACTTCACCATTCTCATAAAAAGGAGTAAACGGTGCATCAATAAGTCCTTTAATTCGTTCCATCATTCTATATTTATTAAGTTATATACCATTTAATTTTCCATATTATCAGTCTTCGGCCGCAAAAAATAGATTTGAAGAAGTAATGCCACGGCTACCACAATACTCAACAGGGCAAATCCCTGCCCCAGGCTTCCTCCATCTGTCCATTTTCCGAGCACTTCGGTCACGGCAGCCCCGGCAAACACACCGGTCATATTCATTATGCCATAAGCTGTAGCGCGGTGTCTGGCTGACACGAACTGACACAGAATCGGCATATTATTAGCATCAAATATCCCAAAGCCGATACCAAAGAGCAGCCCCGCACCAATCACACTCATAAAGCTATGGCCGAATCCTAACAGAAGCAAAGCCGGAATAGTCATTCCCAAACCAATAGCTCCGGTATAAATACGTCCACGAATATTTTTCTGCACCCAACGGTCGGACAAGATTCCACCCAAAATAACACCTACAAAGGAAGAAACTGCAATCGTAATAGTAGATATGGGACCTGCCTCGGACATGGGAATATTCAAGCTATCGGCAAATAAGGTAGGAAGCCAATTCTTTGTCGCCCATCCCGGCAGACTGGGAGCAGCAAAATAGAAAAGGATAATCCAAAATGCCCAATTGGTAAACAGCAAGGAAAGTGCACTTATGACAGAGGTCTTCTTCTCTTTCGAACTTTCATCTGCTTTCCTGACAGACACACCACCATGAATAGGATTTTCATGTAAGAAGAACACAAGCACCAAAGCATATACGATACCCACAATACCAAACCAATGAAAAGTAAGCTGCCAGGAGAAAACAGCAGCAGCCGTAGCGCCAAAACCGCCGATAGCCTGTCCGACATACAACCCTGTCATGTGCACTCCGACAGCTAATGAACGCGATTTTCCCTCGTGCCAGTCGGCTATCAAAGACAAGGCAGAAGGTATATAAAGCGCTTCACTGACTCCCATTACAGCACGCAACCAATAGAGTTCATGAAAATCATGGGCGTATCCCATCAGATAAGTAACAGCTGACCAGACAAAAAGACTTCCTACCACCAGCCACTTACGATTGACTCTATCCGCTATTATACCGGCAACCGGACTCATAAAACCATATATCCACAAGAAAATAGCCATCAAAGCTCCAAAGGCTTCAGCCTTATTCAACTCTACAATGTCTACCTTCATTGCTTCTTGCATAGTAGAAAGCATCTGACGATCCATGTAATTAAGAAGTGCCACCACCCATAACAACCCTACTACTATCCAGGGATAAATATTCTTGTTTTTCATATAAAAGAGTTTTTTAAGATTCCAATCACGTTAGAATGTTGCAAACATAACATTATTTTTAGTCTAAGCCAATGATTAATTAAATATTTTAATATACATTCATTACTTATTAAACCCTTACTTTGGCTATCAACTTACGGATTCTCCCCTGACCTATAATCGGAGCATGAGGATCTTCAGGATAAACAATCACAAACTGCCCCGGAATCAAATGGACATAAGTCGTGGGAACGTCCGAATACAAAGCACACTCCTCCTCTTCCGAATATGCCTTGACCTCCTTCTGCAAATCTTCTAAAGCCTTCCAACCGATCGTCTCCGCACCTTCTAGAAGGATATGCACATCAATATAATCGCGATGCAATTCTAAAACCTGCTTCTCAGGTGCAACGCATTCCGGGTTCACATTATTAATGTAAAGACGCTCGCCGTCAATCTCAATACGCCCCAACTCCGCATGAAGCAAATCATGTGTTTTCACATAGTCAAACAATGTTTTAAACAGGGGATGAAGACTTTCAATCCGTTGGCTGTTTTGTAAATTAGATACAATCATACTTTCTTTTATTTCATTCATAGCTTAACATCGTGCAAATATAACAAATTATTTTATTAACAAAAACATATCTAATAAAATAATTAATTATTTAGATTCAAGACCCGCAAATACGATTCATATGTTATTTCATTTCCGACAAAAAAAGTAAAATGCCACAACGTAATAGCAAGAAAAGCATTATTAATAAATAATTTTATTATCTTTGTGCTTAATTATATGGAAAATGATATGGAACAACATTTACTTAAAGAAATAGAAGCAGGAAGCAAAAGTGCCATTCTTAAAAAGAAGATCATTACACATTATATATATAATGGAAGTTCTACAATTACAGATTTAGCCAAGGAGCTGGATCTCAGTGTCCCGACTGTCACTAAATTCATCAGTGAAATGTGTGAGGAAGGATATATAAACGATTATGGTAAACTGGAAACCAGCGGAGGACGGCATCCGAGTTTATACGGCTTAAATCCGGAATCCGGTTATTTCATCGGAGTGGATATGAAAAAGTTTGCCATCAATATAGGACTGATTAACTTCAAAGGTGACATGGTGGAGCTTAAAATGAATGTCCCTTACAAATCAGCAAATACTCCGGAGGCACTAGACGAGTTATGCAGGCTCATCACCCTGTTCATTAATGAAATAAAGATTGATCACAACAAGATCTTAAATATCAATATCAATGTTTCCGGAAGAGTGAATCCCGAATCAGGATACAGCTTCAGCCTGTTCAATTTTGAAGAACGGCCATTGGCAGAGGTACTTACCGAGAAAATAGGCTTTCGGGTAAGTATAGACAACGACACCCGTGCCATGACCTACGGAGAATATCTGAAAGGATGCGTAAAAGGTGAGAAGGATATTATCTTTGTAAATGTCAGTTGGGGACTCGGCATCGGAATTATTATTGACGGAAAAATATATACCGGCAAATCCGGTTTTTCAGGAGAATTCGGACACACAAACATATTCGACAATGAAATAATCTGCCATTGTGGGAAAAAGGGGTGCCTGGAAACGGAAGCGTCAGGTTCCGCACTTCATCGCATCTTAATTGAACGTATCCAGAAGGGAGAAAGTTCCATCCTGTCCAAACGGATTTTATCTACAGAAAATCCCTTGACTTTAGATGAAATTATAGCTGCCGTCAACAAAGAAGATTTGCTCTGTATCGAAATCGTAGAAGAAATCGGACAGAAACTCGGAAAACAAATAGCAGGACTAATCAATATATTCAATCCGGAACTGGTGATCATAGGTGGAACTTTATCATTAACCGGTGATTATATTACCCAGCCTATCAAGACCGCAGTACGCAAATACTCTCTCAATCTGGTCAATAAGGATTCCGCTATCATGACTTCCAAATTGAAGGATAAGGCAGGTATCGTAGGAGCCTGTATGCTGGCACGCAGCAGAATGGTCGAATATTAACATTCATTTTTATGCTGCGAGAAAATACGATCTATAAAGCGAACAATATAGACGATAGCAACTCCTGCGACAACCATTGCAATAATACGACTTAACATAGACCGTGTTTTTATTATTCATACAAATTTCATATAAAGATATTCCTATCCGCACAGCAGGAATTCTGTCAAAAAATGAAACGCTGATTATTCATCAAATAACCAGCGTTTTATTTAAGAGCCGCTAGCCAGACTTGAACTGGCGACCTACGCGTTACGAATGCGTTGCTCTACCAACTGAGCTATAGCGGCGTTTGCTTCTCGTTTACGGCGTGCAAAATTACAGCTTTATTTGAGAAAACAAAAAGAATCCGATTATTTTTTTGTTTAAATTTTAAATCAACTTCTGTTGATACAATCTAAAACTTTTCTTTGCGTTCAAATTTTCCGTCCTCGGTATAATACTTCCATGTACCCTTCGGCTTATTATCTGCATACTTTCCACGAAGTTTCAATGTACCGTCTTCATAGTATTCACGATAACGACCATGGCGTTTTCCATCCTTTACTTCCGATTCACTCTTCAATGCTCCCTCCGGATAAAACTCCCTCAAAACATTTCCTTCAAACTTTTCGACATAGAAACGTTCCAGTTCACTCATTTGCTCTTTTTCGGTTTCGGCATCTTCATTCATTTCCTTATCATCCTCATCAGTAGCAATGGCAGCAACCACCTTCTCCGGTTGATACGGAGTATAATCCATCACATATTGCAAAGAAGCCGACTGGCCATCTCCAATAATTTGCATGGTCCAGTAAGGAAATGAATACAAAACATCCTTGTTGGATTGTATTTCATTCCATGTTGCGGGATTCATCATCGGTTTCAGTTGGGAATAGAATTTTTGTACATCTGTATATAAGAAGATAGTTGAACTGGATTCCAAATACGAAAGTGCGTTGTCAAATCCCTGATTCTTTTTCAATAAATTCTTTTGCTCATAATCCTCTACAAAAGAAAGCAAAGAGGCAGCTTTATTACTAAAGACGACATAATCATCGACATAAGTATAATATGGCTTCTCAAATTTATCAAATAGCTTTCCAAAGAACAGGCGGAAAAAGCCTTTCATCTCGACATAATTAATCTCGAAACCCTTATAATCGGCTGTCTTAATCTTAACCGGAGTGCGTCGCTTAATCTTCTTTTCAATGAACTCCATGTTCTTACGGGCCTCTTTTATATTTTTAGCCCTGATAGCCAAAATAAGTTCTGGGTCATATCCCAACAACCCGGGTTCGGATTGCGTAATAGCAAACTCTCCCGACATCCAACTCAAAAAATTTTCTTCCAAAGAGATACCGAATAACCCTTCAATCTTTTTCCGGGAACTTTGATAAGAGTCATACAATTGTCTATCATGAACTGCCAGTGCATTCTCCAATTCCTTCACAAAAGTTACCGGATTATTAAAGCCTATATTCGTATAAAAAGCTGTCCGTCCAGACAGAATTTCATGCGCTTTCATCTTATGTTTTCCCGAATTCAATAAAGCAGTGACATAAGGATCGGCAGAATCTTTTTTCAGTGTATATCCCTTCACCTCCATCCTCTTCTTATCCATATTCAAATAAAGCCCGGCAAAATTCATGGAGTTGCTAAACAGATCAATATATTCATTTCTTGCACCCAGATAAATTGACAGAAATTGAGGTACACGCGCATAATTGATAAAGACCCTGACAAGTCCCTTGCCGGAAACCAATTTCTCTGTTTCAATAAAAGAGTGATCAAGTCCGATTTTAGGCTTATCGCGAGAATCAATAGCCGACTCAACAAGTCCGGATGTATAAGAACCTACCAAATGATTATTCACAAAAGCAATATAAAAAATATCCCTCGTTTCGGGATCGCGCATTTCAAGGATATTAATGCCATTATGCATCCGGTTAGTCACGGTAAAACCACTCATAACCAATACGGTTTCAACTTGTTCTTTCAATAAGTCCATCTTTGATGTCTTCTGCATATCCAAGATAAGCAAAAAATCCCAATCTGTGGCACGAGTCTTATGGAGCGAGATAAGCATATCCCGCTCACCAACAAGCGACAACAACACCTTATTGCTCTTGACAACCGAGTCGAGTTTCTCCACACTCTCTGTCACTTTTCCAAAAGATTTTGCTCTTTTCAGACATTGCCACGTTTCGCTTCCACTAAATTTTTCCCAATCTTCAATCGGAGCCGATGATTGAATAATAAACGCAGCATCTTCCGGAACCAGATAGATTTGCTGAATATTACGATCCGGTGAAACGAATAAATAAACTACGGAATATACAACATATCCCACCAATGCTAATGCAACCACCACTAACGTTCGCTTTACGATTGTCGAGATGCCTTTTTTATTTTTCGGGCTCGCATTTTGCTCCTGTGTCCCACCATTTAGTTCATCCATCATTGATTTATTATAAACTTCCGGCGACAAAGATACGAAAAAAAACTATTCTGAATAAAACAAAAAACATTGACTCATATCGTAAATATATACTAACTTTACAGCATGAAAAAGAAATTCCAACTCGAAGTTCCGGGAGGAGCCGCAAAAGTCCTACTCCATACCTGCTGTGCTCCTTGCTCATCAGCCATCATTGAATGTATGATGCAGCACAATATTACCCCCGTCATCTATTATTGTAATCCCAATATCTACCCTCTGGAAGAATATACGATCAGAAAAGATGAATGTACCCGCTATGCCCAATCATTGGGGCTGGAAATAATAGATGCCGATTACAATCATGAAATCTGGCGATGCCATATAGCAGGAATGGAGCAGGAGCCCGAAAGAGGGGGACGCTGCTTACGCTGTTTTAAACTACGCTTGCTGGAGACTGCCCGCTATGCTCACGAACATGGATTTTCTGTCATTACCACCACACTTGCCTCCAGCCGTTGGAAAAGTCTGGAACAGATCAACGAAGCCGGACAATATGCCACAGCACATTACCCGGATGTCACCTACTGGGAACAGAATTGGCGGAAAGGCGGATTAAGCGAACGACGCATTGCCATCATTAAAGAATACAACTTTTATAACCAACAATATTGTGGCTGCGAATTCAGCATGAGAAAAGAAAAATAACAAGAAATTCGTTATTACCATACCATCGATGAACCGAAGTAAAAAAGGGAAGAACAGAAAATCATTCAAAAAGAAATCACATGCTAATAATAGATTAGGATGTATTATTGCCATCATCGTACTTATCCCTATTCTTTTTGGCGTCTATTTATATTATCGGCAGATTAATATCCAAAAGAATCATGAATCACAAACCGATACCTCCCTTCAGATTCCACTTAATAAAGAACTGGAAATTCCCATATCACTAATCCCCCGACAGGAACAAATTATCCGACATACCGGATACACCGTTTCATATAATAAAAATCTAAAAATACCCAATTGGGTTGCTTACGAATTAACCCGGGAAGAGACCGAAGGAAAAGAGAAAAGAGGCAATCGTTTCATTGCCGACCCACTAGTGACAGGTCCGATTGCAACGAATGCCGACTACACCCGTTCAGGATATGATAAAGGTCACATGGCTCCTGCAGCAGATATGAAATGGAGCCCTGAAGCCATGAAGGAGTCATTCTATTTTAGCAATATGTGCCCACAACATCCACAGCTAAACAGAAGAGGATGGAAAAATCTGGAAGATAAAATCCGGAACTGGGCCATAGCAGATAGTGCCCTTATTATTATATGCGGACCTATTATTGAAAAACAACCCGAAACGATCGGGAAAAATAAGGTCGTAGTACCTCAACGTTTTTTCAAAGTGGTCTTTGCTCCTTTTGTCAAACCGATGCGGGCTATCGGCTTCTTATTCAACAACGAACAGGCAGTAGATCCTCTATCTTCCTATGCAGTAACGATAGATAGCATTGAGAGCCTGACTAATATGAATTTCTTTGCTCCTCTGCCCGACGAGATAGAAAACAGGATAGAATCGGAGGCAAATTATTCCTTATGGCCGAACTAATTAACAACCTGCTTCCCTAAAACTAACTTATCTACATACAAATTCTTATTCGTTCCACAACTGTTATCCTTTAGTTCTACATCTGTTGTCCTTTAGTTCCACTATTGTTATCTTTTAGTTCCACTACTGTGGAACGAAAGAAAAACAATGATAGAAAAGGATTACACCTATCCAAATTCTTTTTATCTTTGACGGACTTTTTAAATATACCTCAAAAGATGAAGAGAAATATTCTACTATCCATGTTGATCGGAGCATTCCTCCTTTGTGCCATTGCCGGAGGTACCCTTTATTACTATCTGTTTGCTCCTCAATTTCATCCATCTAAAACCGTATATATTTACGTAGACCGGGATGACACAGCCGACTCTATCTATCATAAAATACAAAAAATCGGGCATGTCCATAAGTTCGCCGGATTCCGGTGGATGGCAAAATACAAAGATTTCAGCCGGCATATCCACACCGGACGTTATGCCATTCGTCCCCATGATAATATTTACCATGTATATAGCCGTTTTTCCAGAGGTTATCAGGAACCTACAAACCTGACTATCGGAAGCGTTCGGACATTAGAACGGTTAGCACGAAACATCGGAAAGCAACTTATGATAGACTCTGCCGAAATCGCCGACCGGTTATTCGACTCTACGTTTCAAACTCAAATGGGATATACGGTCGCAACACTCCCCACTCTTTTCATACCGGAAACCTATCAGGTATATTGGGACATGAGTGTGGACGAATTCTTTAAACGAATGAAAAATGAACACAAACGCTTCTGGAATAAAGGACGTCTGGCACAGGCTACCGCCATCGGTATGACCCCGGAAGAAGTATGCACTCTTGCCTCTATCGTCGAAGAAGAAACCAATAATAATAAGGAAAAGCCGATAGTAGCCGGACTGTATATAAACCGCTTACATCAGGATATGCCTCTGCAGGCAGATCCTACGATCAAATTCGCCCTACAAGATTTCGGCCTCCGCCGAATTACCAATGAGCATTTAAAAATCGATTCTCCTTATAACACCTATATAAATACCGGATTACCTCCGGGCCCCATTCGCATCCCCTCTAAAAAGGGGATAGACAGTGTATTGAACTATACCAAACATAACTATATCTACATGTGTGCCAAAGAGGATTTCTCCGGAACTCACAACTTTGCGTCCAATTACACCGACCACATGGCGAATGCAAGAAAATATTGGAAAGCCTTGAATGAAAGAAAGATTTTCAGGTAATTCTGGAATGAAATGTTTCTCAAATACCTGAGTTCTACTTTATTATTTTTGCAAAAAGAGGCAAATGTTCATCTACATAGCTAGCAATCAATGCTGTAACTTGCTCTTCAGTCTCTAAATAAGTCTCTTCCAATTCATCAAAAACTTCGTATTGCTCATACATAGCCATAAATTCATCATCCGTCCGTTCCTTTTCCAAATCTTCCCGGTTAGCATCAAAGATTACCTTAGCCTTATAGATTAATTTAGAGAATTCTTCCGCTCCCCATAAGCGCATCACTTTCGCAAACGGATTATCAAAGATGTATCCACCGTAGCCATTCTGAATCAATTGGCAAAATCCGCCAACCATTATCTCCTCCCGAAAAATCTGATAAGCCAGCAAAGAATGCTGCTCGCCGGTGAGCAGAGACATCGTATCAGCAGTCAGTTCACCACCAATCACTTCCTTATATTTATCTGTGAATACCTGGATAAATTCATCCATTCCTTCACCCGCAGCCTTCTGTAAAGCAAACTCTAAAACTTCAATCATAGCTTCATTCCTTAAATTCTGCCGCAAAGCTACAAATAAAATGTAAAATACTCAAGTTTCGGATTTAGATCTAAGCTGTCAGAAACAGAGGGTATTCGTGTCCGTCTTGACTGCATAAAGCACCGCTTTGGCAGGTGTAAAGCATCGCTTCAGACATCGTAAAACGATGCTTTTACGGGGGAAATGCTACCTTCCTTTCATGACTTATAGCTCTTCCCGTCATACAAGAATTTTAACACAATGAGGGATAACAGTCGTGAGATGTTTTTACATTACTTTTCCGGCACATCTTCCTGTCGCAAAGTTCCTCCTGCCTCTTTCAAATACCGGAGTGCCTCCGTACGGGCTTCCAGATACACTGTCCCTTTCTGCCTGACGTCCAAAGAAAGTATCTCTTCCGCCATACTTTTCGCATCTTCCTTACGCCCCAAGTCGCGATACAACCTGAACAAACAGAAACGGGGCAATATCTTCGACGGCACCATCCAATAGGCACGCCACAAAGTTTTTTCCGCCCGCCAAGCCTCGCCACAACGATGATAAGCCATCCCCAAATCGCAACACAAAACCGAAGTTATAAACGGAAAACTGCCCGAACCCACTACTCGACAAAACGTTTCCTCTTCACCCCGCTCGAGCAGGCACTTCGCATAGCGCGACATATACTTCTGATGATATGGCAACGCACACTGCTTTGCCGTTTCATCTTCCAACTGCCGGAAAGCCGTCCGATAATGTTGCACAACCGGTACCGCCGCCACTGCAAGTAGCCAAAGAAGGCAAAAACCGACTGCCACCGCACTCTTTCGACACAACGCAAATGCAAGCCATACACGCCGGCAAGAAAGCGTGCCCAGGAGCATGGGGAAAAACATTTTCAACGCCAACGAATCAGTAGGGTAAGAAAAACAGGAAAACACGCCAAGTGCCAGCAGTACCGGACGAAACCGTCCGGACCGAGTGCCGGACAAAGCCATTGCAATCAGCCCCGCCACAAGCAGACATCCCACAATACCCTGCTCGCACGCCAACGACAGAGGTTCATTGAATGCCTGTACGTTATTGTCTGCCAACACACAATAGTGCGAATCGGAATGGCGTTCGAGCCAAGCTCCCTGATAGTCCATATACTTCATCGGAAAACTTGCCACCCCATGCCCCAACAACGGCGCATCGGCAAACATCTCCATGCCTGCCCGCCATATCAGCAAACGTACATCCGCCGACACCTTCTTATAATGATACAATCCGAGAAGCATTCCCGCAAACATACCTGCAACCATCAACTGCACATACCACTTTTTGCCCCACGAACGTACCTCAACCGGCAACACCTTCCACCCCCAACAGGCGGAAGCCACCAACGCCGACAGCCATGACGCCCTCGAATCCGTGATAACAAGCGCCGCCCCTATCAGCAAAAGCACTATCAGAAACACGGCTTTCTCCACACGTTTTTTCGTCTGCTCCAAGCAACTCAGAGACGCTACAAACGCCACAGCCAAATACCCGCCCAACGGTCCCGGATTGCCAAAGCCTCCCGTCACAGGAAACTCAGCCCCCGCTTCTACCAACCAACCGTTTCCCTGCAACAATGACCATACTCCCTGCACCGCTCCGGACAATGCCAAAGCCGCATACAGCAGAAACACCTCTGCGCGCCCCATCCTACAACAGGCTCCATACAGCAAGCACATTGCCACCCATCCATACGCCCCAAGCGCATCTACCTCGCAGTGCCGCACAAAAACGGACGAGAGACAAGCCCAAAGCAACAGCAAGAAAACAAGAACATCCGTAACGGTGACCGTCACACGCCCTCCCTTCCACCCGATCAACAAGGCAGACACACATCCCGCCATCAGGACAACGGACAATGCCACCACCTCGTAGTCGGGAAGAAACCTCATCAGAAAAGGAAGAGACAAAAGATACAAAGCAAGTATCACATTCACCGTCATTCTCATTCTCAACGTTCTTTTTTTGCATTCATATCTGCAAATGTAAGAAAACCAACGCACCCATCCAAACACCCCCCAAAAAACATTCGTCCGAACCACGGCTCTTTCATTTAAAATTGCTTTGAAATTTTAAATGAAAGAGCCGTGCACAAAAGCATCGTTTTTATTGAAAATAATTTGGATTTTCCGGTCTTTTTTGTTTTATTTGCAAAATAACGAACTAAAACTAACGCCTATGAAAAACATGCGACTGTGCATTTATTGCATCCTCGCGGTTGCCGTCACCTTATTATACGTAAGGTGCATGGACGAACCGATTTTCGACGCAAAACGCTCGCCCTCTTCGGCAGAACCAGAAAACAAAACCCTGAGAGCCATGAAACAATGCTTCGAAGAAAACGCAACCACCCTCAAACAGGTACATGCCAACCTTGCGTACAAACCTCACACACGAAGCGGCAAGGAAGCACCGACAAATTGTTGCGCCGCACATACACATGGAAATGCAAACAAGGGAATCGTCAACATTGTCCCCAAATGGGATTACGCACGACTGTGGGAAGGAGAGAAAAGGATATACGCCGAAGTACCCTTGAAAGGAAAAGGTATGCATTTGGCCGCATACGTGCAATCCGGAAACAAAAAGAAGGTATACCTGGCAAACAACCTGCTGATGCTCACTCAGGACAAAGAGACCGGAGAGATACACTACTACGTGGTGACTGCACTTGCCAATCTGTCCAAGTACGGCTCAAGCCCCAGGCGCGAGAAATTATTCCAGTTTGTGGGAAACGCCGACTTCGACGGAATAGCCATCTACTCCAGGACAGACGGTACCTTTACGAAAGCACTCCACATACACGACGGAAAGTCACACCCCATCTTTTTCGGAAAGCCATCGCCTGCCACCAAGGCGACAGGAAGAGCCACTGACACAGGCACAGAAGGCAGCACTGTGACGCTGACATCCAAATTGTTAAGTTACGACGGTCCGGAGATTGGAGGAGGAGTGCAGGAAGAAGCTGTCTGCAAATGTTCACCTTGCCTCTGCGTCAATTGCCCCGGGAATAAAGCCTATTGTGCTATATGCGGGAATTATTACGACATCAGTCTGGGCACATGTCCCAACAATTGTGGTGTGGTAATAACACCGGGTGAAGGAGGAGACACCGGCGGAGGAGGTTGGATTCCCGACTATAAGACTTGCCCGTATTGCAATCTTCAATACGACCCGTTGTTAAACAGTTGCCCGTTCGGTTGCGAGGATCGTTGCAGCAAATGCGGACAAGCCCCATGTCAATGCACAGAAAACGATCACATATGCGAACGATGCGGAAGCAAGTACTGTCCCGGACCGTGGAATTGTGGTGCCGGAGGAGGAGGGAACCAAGGAAACGAAGGCTCTCAACCTATAGTAGCATCGAAAGCGAAAAAGCTATTTCAAAACACTGACATGTCCGAAGCTGACTGGAAAAAATTGGAAAAGTTAATTGATAAAATTATAAAAGAATGTATGGGAGAAAATTTATATAAAGAACTTTCAACACTTTTAAATGGAAACCCTATATTTTTCCAATTCACATCAGCATACGAAGCAACTTATAATGCCCAAGAACATACTATCAAATTTAATAAAGACATGAATAGTAATGAACTTTTTCATGAAATAATGCACGCATATCAACGTCAAAAAGATAAATCATTAGAAGACTTTTCGAATGCTACCATAAATCATGAAATTGAAGCACATTATGCACAATATCTCTATTTAAAAAAAGATACGGCTGAATATAATATTAGTAATTGGAAGTTAGGAGTTAAAGGAAGAAACAAACGTATACTCCACATAACGCATCTAGAAGATTACATTGATAACAAAGGAAATTTGCTACCAGAAACATTCATTGATCTTTTAGATACTCACATAGAATACAATCTTATTCCCACTTTTAAGACCGATAAAAATTACAAAAATTATATCTACAATAAGAATTACAATAGCTTAGCGAATTTTGAGAATCTAAGAAACATAACTAAAGACTGTTAAATATGAAACACTTATTACTATTTTTTTTCGTGCTGTTGAACATTTCAGCTACCGCCCAAATCAATTATTACGAGGTGACAAAAACATTCAATGAAAACGGATATATCTATCAGTGCAAAGTTGATAGAGCCAAAATGGTCACTCTCTACAATAAAGAGAACGAGTTTGTGCATGTTGATCAAACCAATCAGACAACAGGCGAGCAAATGCACATTGATTACAAAACGAACCAATTGGAAGATGATCATTGGACCAACGCCAAACTCTTATCAATTGTTGATAAAGCTATTCCTGACGAAGAAAGACTACTTATAAAGAAAAACGGCGGGCTTCTTACAATCTTATTGAATATCAATTCCAACACGGGAAAGGTAGCAGATGTGGTCTATAACTTTGTGAATTTTAGAGCTTACGCCACCATACCTGTATCAGTATACCGCCAAATAGAAATTGAAATCAAGGAAAAGATTTGGTTTGTCCCAAATCAAGAAGGGAAAAAATGGAACTATATCTGTCTCTTCTATACCATAAACCCTCAATAGAAGTGCAAATTACCCCAAGCCGTAATAGTGAGAATCTAAGAAACTTGCCGTCCCAACGAACCATTACACCGGAACATTCCACGAAACAGTTTGAAGTTTTCCGCCAAACACCGACTTGTGTATTCAAACAAAAAGTTCTTCCCTTGCGGAGCTTTCATTCTTTGCATACGTACAGCTAATTGTTTCTTTACTTAAATTTATTCGTCCAACAACTGTCAGATGAAAATTCAACAACCGCCCGAAGCAATTAAAATCTGACACAAAAGCATCGTTTTTATTGAAAATAATTTGGATTTTCCGGTCTTTTTTTATTCTATTTATACAAATAAACAAAATAGAGCATCAATCTTATATAAAAGCACACACTATTTATATTTTTTTTATAATTTGATCCTACACTATGTAGTAGCCTGTTCGAGTTTTCCTCAATAATAATCTTATAGTGCTACATTTGACCATTCCCTCTACCGAATCGAATGTCAGTTCATTGTTTCGACAGCGTTTCACACATGCATGTCCACGTAAATTCTCCAATAGCCAGTCAAAGTCTGACTGGGACCCCCATTCACGGTAATAACATTTTAAATCAGTTTTAATTTTCGGGGATTACGCCTTCTGGGGCCATGACAATTCTTTGGATCGAACCGTCAGGATTGTAATAGAGGAAACCGTGACCGACATAGACGTAGACTTTTCCATCATATACCATCGCTTCAGGATCTCCAAGAAATTCGTGAGTCACAAAGGAGTTGTCATGAGCGACAAACGTTGTATCAGATGAAGGTGTGTCAAAATGCGCACCTTCTTTTTTTGCCCAAAGCCCCGACTTTCACAAGCAGGGGCTTTGTTATTACCTAAAGATTTTGTATCTTTAAGCATAAAATTTACACTATGACAAAGATACATTTTCGTCCTTACATTCCCAACCAAACAGTGCTTTTTCCTGAGAGAATCGATGAGGATATTGCAGAAAACGATCCGGTTCGCATGGTTGACGTTCTGGTTGAAAGCCTGAATCTTGAAGGTTTCAGAAAGTTATACAAGGAATGCGGCCGTAGTGCTTACCATCCCCGAATGATGCTCAAGGTTATTCTGTATGCCTACATGAACAACATCTACTCCTGCCGGAAAATAGAAAAGCTACTCCATCGTGATATCCATTATATATGGCTGGCCGGATACGAGAAACCGGATTTCATTACCATCAACCGATTCCGCAACCGGGTGAAGAAGGAAATCAACGAGGTGTTTACCCAAACCGTACTTCTGCTTTCTTCCAAAGGTTTCATCAGCCTGAATGTGGAATACATTGACGGTACAAAAATCGAATCCAAGGCAAACAAGTACACTTTCGTCTGGAGAAAAACGGTCGAACGGAACCGTGAACGCCTGATGAAGAAAATACATGTACTATTAGGTCAGATAGACGAGTTCATCGCTCAGGAGAAATCATCAGAGACCAATGAGGGGATAGAGTTTACTCCGACTATGCTGACCGAAATGGCGGGAGAATTACGTAATGCACTTGCACAGGCTCCCGATCCTTGCACGAAAAAGGAAAAGACTGCACTGAAAAAGAAACGCAAACAGCTCAAGGAGCTGGAAGAACACAGAGATAAACTGCAGGAATACGACGGTCATCTGGAAAATCTGCAAGCTCGCAACTCCTATTCCAAGACAGACAAGGATGCCACTTTTATGAAGATGAAGGAGGACGCCATGCGTAACGGGCAGACAAAACCCGGCTACAACCTTCAGATCGGTACCGAGAACCAATTCATTACCGACTTCGCTCTTTTCTCCAATCCTACGGATACACTGACCATGATACCTTTCCTGCAATCCTTTTCAGGCAGATACGACAGATTGGCCCATATGGTGGTTGCCGACTCCGGATATGGTTCTGAGGAAAATTACCGTTTCATGTCTGAAAACGATATGGAAGCCTACGTCAAATACAACTACTTCCACATGGAACAGCGACCCGGATTCAAACCGAATCCGTTCAAGGCCGAAAACTTCTATTACAATGAAGAACATGACTATTGCATCTGCCCCATGGGACAAAAGATGCGGAGGACAGGAACCGGGCATGTGAAAACTGCATCCGGATATGTAAGCGAAAATGCCAGGTACAGAGCCGTCAGATGTGAAGGGTGTCCGTTGAGATGTCTATGTTTTAAGGCAAAGGGAAACAGGACAATAGAACTGAATCACAGACTCAGGAAATACAGGCAGAAAGCCAAAGAATTACTATGTTCCGAAGAAGGACTGAAACACAGAGGGCAAAGATGTATAGAACCGGAAGCTGTGTTCGGGCAAATAAAATATAATATGAACTACAAACGTTTCCGCCATTTTGGAAAGGAGAAGGTCTTTATGGACTTCGCATTCTTGGCCATTGCCTTCAATATAAAAAAGATGTGTGCAAAAATGAGAAAAGAAGGTATAGACTGGATGATTAAACTGTTTTATAAACTTGTACCCGCTCTTTTCAGATGGGGGGAACACATTTATCAAACAAATCTTCAAAAGAGCGCAGCTTGAAGAAGGTTTACTGATTCTTTATAGGTGATGAAAAAAAGAAGGCGTATCGTTCATTACGACACACCTTCTTTTTAATTTTGCTTTCTAAGTCTGCGGTGCGTACGGGACTCGAACCCGTGACCCCATGCGTGACAGGCATGTATTCTAACCAACTGAACTAACGCACCAGAATATCTACTTTCTCCTCTCTCTTGATTGTGGATGCAAAGGTAGATATTTTTTAGAAACCTGCAATAGGTTCAGTATCTTTTTTCTGAAAAAGCCCTTCATAAAATGAAAAAAACGGAAAGAACGATTGTTATTCCCTTTTTTTCCTACATTAGTGGCATGAATATCAACTCAGACATATTTAAGATTCAATCGAATAATGTGTTACCATCAAGAGGGAAGATTTTAATATCTGAACCTTTTCTGCGTGATGCAACGTTTGGCAGATCCGTAATTTTACTGATCGATCATACGAACGAAGGAAGTATGGGATTGGTTATCAACAAGCAACTGCCATTATTCCTTAATGATATCATCATGGAATTTAAATATCTGGACGAGATCCCACTATACAAAGGTGGTCCTATCGCCACTGATACCCTTTTTTATCTCCACACATTATCCGACATCCCCGGAGCTATTCCCATCAGCAAAGAGCTTTATCTGAATGGGGACTTTGATGAAATAAAGAAATATATATTGCAAGGCAATAAAATCAGCGAATGTATTCGCTTCTTCCTGGGATACTCCGGATGGGATAGCGAACAGTTGAGCAACGAAATCAGGGAAAACACTTGGTTGGTGTCCGAAGAAGAGAAATCATACCTGATGAAAAACGACATCAAAGATATGTGGCGGAAAGCCTTAGAGAAGCTAGGCAGCAAGTATGAAACATGGTCACGTTTCCCACAAGTGCCTACTCTCAATTAGTATTTTATTTCTTTGGATTCAAACATTGAAGGAGCAATACATCTTTGTAACAGTTCTCCACCTGCAGCCAGTTTTTTAATAATCCGCATTGAACGAAGCCACAAGACGTGAAAAGTTTTACACATATCTCATTGTCTGTCATGACATGTGCATAGAGCTGATTCAAAGACAGAAAATCAAAAGCATATTCACAAAGCAGTTGCAATGCATCAGTAGCGTAACCTTGTTGCCGATAATCTTTATGAACGGCAATTCCAACTTCTCCCCGCGAATGAAAGGGTACAAAATCCGTAATATCAATCGTGCCGAGTATGCATTGATCAGATTTGCGCACAATCATCAGGCGCAATTGCTTATCCGCAAACACATCACACTGCGAACCTTCAATGTATTGACGAAGCACATAACGGGAATAAGGAACCGTAAAGTTACTGATATCCCACATGGAAGGGTCATTTTCCATCTCGTACATAATATCCAGATCTTCCGGTTCTACCGCACGAAGATAAACACGTTCGTTCATCAAGAAAGAGTGTCTCATAGTTTTTCGTCTTTTGCTATATGAAGCTCGTTACGCAATCTTTCTTCACTGGGAAGACAAAAGACTGATGCCGTCAGACCAATCAGCATACAGAGATGCCCCGTACTGCTTACTGTCAGATAGTAACACAAAAGATTCACTACAACAGCCACTTCAAGCATCCCCAGACGAACAATGCTCCATTGCACATATCGCTTCAAGGCAAGCGTGATAGTCAAATGATCTATCTTTTTCTTAAGCACCGAGCTAAACAATTTGAGAGAAAGGGGCACACACAAAGCTGTGAGCAAAATGCCGATCGTCTCAAAATAGTAGACAGCTTGCGCATTATCTGCCAAACAGCCTACGGGAAAGAGTTCAAACTCCCCTGCTCCGAACAAAAACGCAGGAAGTACCCAAAAGAATATATAGCTAATATTCAAATTTCTGACAGCTTGTTTTATCAATTCTTCCATGTTCGTTCTTAAATGATTAAAATGACTATACAATTCCGGTAAAAAGTGTCCGGTTAACAATACTGCGTCCCAGAGTTACTTCATCAGTATATTCCAGCTCATCGCCAACAGATACACCACGGGCAATGATACTTAGTTTTACCCCCAGTTTATTTAACTTACGATAGATATAGAAATTGGTAGTATCACCCTCCATCGTGGTACTTAAAGCCAAAATGACCTCTTTGATTTCACCTTCAGTCACCCGTTGCACCAGACTTTCAATTTGAAGATCACTAGGTCCGACTCCATCCATTGGAGAAATAACTCCCCCCAAAACGTGATAAAGTCCACGGTATTGCTGGGTTGCTTCCACCGCCATGACGTCACGAATATTCTCCACTACACAGACAGTAGAAGCATCCCGTTGTGGATTAGCGCAGATCTGGCAAGTTTCAATATCAGAGATATTATGACACACTTTGCAATACTTCACCTCACGCTTCAAAGTGATGATAGAATTCCCGAAAGCTTCTACAGTTGCCGTATCCTGACGGAGCAGATGCAGAACAAGCCTCATAGCTGTCTTACGCCCGATACCCGGAAGTTTGGAAAATTCACCGACTGCCTTTTCAAGCAGTATAGAAGGATATTGTTGGTCCATAGATAATTAATGCTATTCTATCGATAAAACCTTGCAAAGATACAGATTATTGTTTTTAATACCTACAAAAATTGCTACCTTTGCATCTGTTATGATGATATTTGTCTCTATTATTTGTTACTTTGCGGTATTATTACTAATAGCCCGCATCACCGGCCGTAAGGGTGGGTCAAACGCAGCGTTCTTCAAGGGAGAGAATCAATCACCTTGGTACATAGTCTCTTTCGGAATGATTGGCGCCTCTATCTCCGGAGTCACTTTTGTCTCTGTACCGGGAATGGTGCGCGGAACGGATATGACCTATATGCAAATGGTGCTCGGATTTTTCTTCGGATATATGGCAGTAGCACACATTCTACTACCTTTATATTATAAACTAAACCTGACAAGCATCTACGGATATCTCGGCACGCGCATCGGATTGCGCGCCTATCTTACCGGCTCTTTTTTCTTTCTACTGTCACGCATGCTGGGAACCGCAGCCAAACTTTATCTGGTCTGCCTCATTCTCCATACTTATGTCTTTCAGAACATACACGTCCCCTTTGGGCTGATTGCTGTGGGGGCTGTTGCACTGGTATGGATATATACTCATAAAAGCGGAATAAAGACCATCGTATGGACAGATACCTTACAGACATTTTGCCTGATTGCCGCTCTGATTTTTATTATTTATTTCACGGTCCAAAAATTAGACCTTGACTTTAGCGGTATCGTCCGAACAATCCAAAGAAGTGAACATAGCCGTATTTTTATATTTGATGACTGGGTATCGCGGCAAAACTTCTTCAAACAGTTCTTCAGTGGTATCTTCATCGTTATCGTAATGACCGGACTGGACCAGGATATGATGCAAAAGAATCTTTCTTGCCGGAATCTTCGGGAAGCGCAAAAAAACATGTATTGCTATGGCTTCTCATTCATTCCGCTAAATTTTCTTTTTCTATGTCTGGGAATTCTATTGATAGCGCTAGCGAGACAAATGCAACTCGAACTGCCGGTCATGAATGATGATATACTGCCTATGTTTGCAACGCAAGGTTATCTGGGACAATCCGTATTAATACTCTTTGCAATCGGCATTATCGCAGCTGCTTTCAGCAACTCCGATTCTGCCCTGACAGCAATGACGACCAGCGTATGTGTAGACCTGCTGAATACGGAGAAAGATTCAGAAGAAAGGGCACGCCGAAAAAGAAATAAGGTGCACTTATCGCTATCAATTTTATTGGCATTCTTCATTTGTCTGGTAGAGATACTTAATAATAAGAGCGTTATTGACGCTATATATATCATCGCCTCCTATACATACGGTCCCTTGCTCGGAATGTTTGCCTTCGGACTCTTTACCCGAAGACAAACGAACGACCGGTGTGTTCCTTTCATTGCCCTCCTTTCGCCATTACTTTGCTACTTTGCCGACTGGTGGATTGAAAAAGAAACCGGATATAAATTCGGTTATGAATTGCTAATATTAAATGGAACGCTTACCTTTGCGGGGTTAATCTGTATGTCTAAAAAAGGAAAACGATGAACAAGCTCATTATAAGCGATCATATAAAGAAATAAATGACAAGAAGATGGAAATAACAAGTGCCGAATTTGTGATTAGCAACACGGACGTGAAGAAATGCCCGACCGGTGTTTTCCCCGAATATGCCTTTATAGGCCGTTCGAATGTAGGAAAATCAAGTCTTATAAATATGCTGGCCAACCGTAAAGGACTGGCTATGACTTCCGCTACTCCAGGAAAAACGATGTTAATCAACCACTTTCTTATCAACAAAAATTGGTACCTCGTCGACTTGCCGGGATACGGCTATGCCCGACGCGGACAAAAAGGTAAAGACCAGATACGCACCATCATCGAAGACTACATTCTGGAACGGGAACAAATGACCAATCTCTTTGTCCTAGTAGACAGTCGGCTGGAACCTCAAAAAATAGACTTGGAGTTCATGGAATGGCTGGGCGAGAACGGCATCCCTTTCTCTATCATCTTTACCAAAGTCGACAAACTCAAAGGAGGACGTTTGGGAATGAATATTAATGCTTACTTATGTGAATTGAAAAAACAATGGGAAGAACTCCCTCCTTACTTTATTTCTTCTTCAACGGACCGAACGGGACGTACGGAGATACTCAACTATATAGAAAATATAAACAAGAATCTCAACACTAAATGAAAAAAGAATGAAAATTAAAAAGAGCTTTTTATCAATTGCCTTCATGGCAGCATTTATGCTAACGGCGACTAGCAGCCGGGCACAATCATGGGCGGACTTATTGAATAAGGACAGCATCTCAAAAGTAGTGAACGCCATCACCGGCCCCCCCCCAATCGTTCGATATGACCGGAACATGGAATTATAAGGGTTCGGCGGTAGAATTCAAATCGGACAACTTGCTGATGAAAGCAGGAGGAGCAGCTGCTGCCACTATGGCTGAAAACAAGTTGAACGAACAGTTACGTAAAATAGGAATCAAAGACGGACAGATGAGCTTCACTTTTAACCCAGACAGCACCTTTACCAGTACAGTGGGCAAGAAAACTTTGAATGGCACTTACTCTTATAATGCCTCTACCAAACAAGTCAATCTGAAATATCTGAAACTTTTGAATCTGCACGCAAAAGTGAATTGTACGTCTAATTCACTGGAGCTACTGTTCAACTCGGACAAACTGTTGAAACTGATGGCTTTCATCGGAAGCAAAAGCAGCAATACCGCACTGAAAACAGTTAGTTCGCTAGCTGAAAATTATGATGGAATGATGCTGGGATTCCAACTTTCAAAGTAGCAAAAGAGAATCGTTTAATACTATTTCGCACTCCATAAAGTATATTTTAGAGGGAAAAGCATTATCTTTGGCAGTTGTAATCAAAAATAGAAGGAAAAATGAAAAAGATACTTTTTTTAATGAGCCTGCTAGTAATGGGCGTTGGTTTTGTGTTTGCGCAAACAAATGCAGATATCAAATTTGACAAAACAACCCGCGATTTCGGCAAGTTTTCAGAAAACAGTCCGGTTGTCAGTTGCACATTTACCTTTACTAATATCGGCGATGCCCCTCTGGTCATCCATCAGGCTGTAGCCTCTTGCGGATGTACAGTACCCGAATATACAAAAGAACCTATCATGCCGGGCAAAAAGGGAACGATTAAAGTGACTTACAACGGAACAGGCAAATATCCGGGACATTTCAAAAAATCGATCACCTTACGTACCAATGCCAAAACAGAGATGATAAGATTGTATATCGAGGGGGATATGACAGCAAAAGATACAAAGTAAGAAAAAATAGGCTATTACATAAAGGAGAATCTTTCGGTTCTCCTTTTTTTTTGTTTACTTTGAGGGCGAAAAGATAAATAAACACATTATTCATTATGAAACAAGAAGAAGACAAATTCACCGGACTGCCTGAGAATGCGTTCAGAGAGTTGAAACCCGGGGAAGTGTACAACCCATTGATGGGTCCCTCAAAAAGTTATCCGGAAGTTAATATCTGGTCAGTTGCGTGGGGGATTGCCATGGCAATCCTTTTTTCAGCTGCCGCTGCCTATCTGGGACTGAAAGTCGGACAGGTATTTGAAGCAGCTATTCCGATTGCAATCATTGCCGTAGGAGTTTCCGGAGCTGCAAAAAGAAAAAATTCATTGGGAGAAAACGTAATTATCCAGTCTATCGGAGCCTGTTCCGGAGTAATTGTTGCCGGAGCTATCTTCACTCTCCCCGCCCTTTATATTCTCCAAGCCAAATATCCCGAGATGACAGTTACTTTCATGCAGGTATTCATCAGTTCTTTATTGGGTGGCGTATTGGGTATTCTATTCCTGATTCCTTTCCGCAAATACTTTGTCAGTGACATGCATGGGAAATATCCTTTCCCGGAAGCAACAGCTACTACACAGGTGCTGATTTCCGGGGAAAAAGGTGGCAGCCAGGCTAAACCGTTACTGATGGCAGGCATGATCGGCGGATTATATGACTTCATCGTAGCTACCTTCGGATGGTGGAACGAAAACTTTACAACTCGTGTTTGCAGTGCCGGAGAAATGCTTGCAGAAAAGGCCAAGTTGGTTTTTAAAGTAAATACCGGTGCTGCCGTACTCGGTTTGGGATATATCGTCGGATTGAAATATGCTTCCATCATTTGTGCCGGTTCATTGGCTGTATGGTGGATTATCCTTCCGGGAATGTCTGCTATTTGGAGCGACAGTGTACTGAATGCCTGGAATCCGGAAATTACATCTGCCGTAGGTATGATGAGTCCGGAAGAAATATTCAAATATTATGCCAAGAGTATCGGTATCGGTGGTATCGCTATGGCAGGTGTAATTGGTATTATCCGTTCCTGGAGCATCATCAAAAGTGCTGTCGGACTGGCAGCGAAAGAGATGAGCGGCAAAGGGAATGTAGAGAAAAGCATTATCCGCACACAGCGGGATCTTTCCATGAAGATTATCGCCGTCGGCTCTATCATCACACTGGTACTAATCGTGTTGTTCTTCTACCTGGATGTCATGCAAGGGAATCTGTTGCATACACTGGTAGCTATTGCTCTTGTTGCCGGAATCTCTTTCCTGTTTACCACAGTAGCAGCTAACGCCATCGCCATTGTAGGTACTAATCCGGTTTCGGGAATGACATTGATGACGCTGATTCTGGCTTCTGTGGTGATGGTGGCTGTCGGATTGAAAGGGCCTTCAGGTATGGTTGCCGCATTAGTGATGGGCGGTGTAGTATGTACCGCACTATCGATGGCTGGAGGTTTCATCACCGACCTGAAGATTGGTTACTGGCTGGGAAGTACACCCGCCAAACAGGAAACATGGAAATTTCTGGGAACGATCGTATCAGCTGCAACAGTAGGCGGTGTGATGATTATCCTGAATAAGACATACGGATTTACAAGTGGCGCGCTGGCTGCTCCACAAGCAAATGCAATGGCAGCCGTTATCGAGCCACTGATGAGCGGTGTAGGCGCACCTTGGTTGCTGTACGGCATCGGTGCTGTTTTAGCGATTATTCTGACTCTTTGCAAAATTCCCGCATTAGCTTTCGCACTAGGTATGTTTATTCCATTGGAACTAAATGTACCATTGGTTGTAGGCGGAGCTGTTAATTGGTTTGTCACAACCCGTAGTAAAGACGCAACTCTGAATACGGAAAGAGGAGAAAAAGGAACCTTACTGGCATCCGGTTTCATTGCCGGAGGTGCATTGATGGGAGTAGTCAGTGCTGCCATGCGCTTCGGTGGAATCAATCTGGTAAATGAAGCATGGTTGAACAATACTTGGTCAGAAGTGTTGGCATTAGGAGCATACGCATTATTGATTCTTTACTTTATAAAGGCATCAATGAAAATTAAATAAATAATTGTGAGGAGACTCTTATCCATCATAACATCACTTATAACTGCAATATCATTTGCACAGCAGCCCGTCGAGCTATCTTTGTGGCCCGACGGTGCTGTAGTTCCGGAAAGTCCCGAGTCTATGTTACGAATCGGGAAATCTTATTTGGGAACCAGATATGTTGCCAATACGTTAGATCAAAACGAAAAAGAAACGTTGGTAATTCGAACCGATGCAGTAGATTGCCTGACTTTCGTAGAATATACACTTGCACAGGCACTCGGTTCTTCTTTTGCCGACAATCTGCAAAAAATACGTTATCGGGACGGCATCATCAACGGATACCCCTCCCGGTTACATTACACTTCCGAGTGGATTGAAAATGGAATCCGACACGGATTCCTTACCGATGTCACTGCAAGAGACAGTGAACATACCATGAAATTATCCCTTTCGTATATGTCCACCCACCCGGAAAAATACAGGAAACTAGCTGATTCACAGGAAAATATAGCACTAATAAGCGAACACGAAAAAGCAATTTCCGGAAAAACAGTACATTGGTTACCGAAAAGCGAACTGCCGGCATCCGGATTACCTTGGATCATGAATGGAGATATTATTGCTATTACAACAAAGTTGCCCGGACTGGACATAGCTCATGTGGGAATAGCAGAATACAGACATGGGAAACTACATTTGCTGCACGCTTCTTCTACGTTGGGAAAAGTAGTTGTCAGCGATAAGCCTCTCAATCACATGCTAAACAACAATAAATCATGGACAGGCATACGCGTTGTCCGGATGTATCACTCTAAAAACGACTGATTATGAAACGAGTAAAACATCTCCTTCTTGCCTCCTGCTTATTCCCCACTTTACTGGGAGCACAAGAAATAGCAAGCGCTTACTTTCTGGGACTCACTCCGGATGCCCAATCGGCAGGGATGGTATACATAGATTTGCTGTAGGCTTCCGGCATTTCAAAGAGCCCAAAGTGCTCGATTACCGTCCTCATATATGGGACTTGGAAGCTACCTATTTCAGAAATGTAGCTAGAAATCTATCTCTTTCATTAACGTTCAGATATCTGCAAGCAAAAGCTACCGGAGGTGCAGACAACCCAAACAGTGTTTGCCTGGACTTGGGTGCGACTTACTATCGCAAAATGGCTCTGCTGGACGAGATGGTCTCTTGGAGTATTGGTTTCCAAACTGCCAACCTAGGCAAAAAGCTGGACGGACAGAAGCTACCCGCCAGATTAGGTTTAGGAGGTACGATCGACCTGCCATTCAGTATAGAAAACCGTTTGCAGGTTGCACTTGACTTCAATGATCTGCTTCCTTCTGAAATCCGTCATCTCCAAGCTGACGTGGGAGCCGAATACCATTTCCTGAAATATGGTATTGCTCATGCAGGATACCATTTGGGAGACAAGGACAAAGGAGTAGGCAACTACGGCACTTTAGGCTGTGGAATAAACTTCTGGCCGATACGTGCAGACTTTTCTTATACCCTGGCTGATAAAGGCTGTTTTATGCACCGGACATGGCAACTGGGAGTTGGAATTGTTTTCTAAACTCATTTTCTAGACGTTGCTTCACTTCGTCCATTGGCACATCGTGCTTTAACTCTTGACGAAGAGAAGTGACACCTTTATCTATAAATCCACAAGGGTGGATATAACTGAAATAGCGTAAATCCGTATTCACATTCAAAGCCAACCCATGCATAGTGACAAAGCGACTGCTCCTCACTCCGATAGCGCAAATTTTACGCGCACGGGGCGTATCACCCTCCAGCCAAACTCCTGTCGCTTTCTCCAAACGCCCGGCTTCAATACCATAAAAAGCACATACACGAATCACCGCTTCTTCCAACAGATGAACGTACTCTTTCAATCCCAGCTGAAATTCCTCAAGGTTCAGTATCGGATAGCATACCAGTTGTCCGGGACCATGATAAGTTATATCCCCTCCCCGATCAATATGATAGAGAGTGGCATCGATGGCTTTCAGTTGTTCATCATTCAACAACATGTTATTTTCTTTCCCGCTACGACCTAATGTATAAACATGAGGATGCTCGCACATCACAATACGATTTTCATAACTTTCACCCCGGACTTTTGCCCGGATTATGTTATCAAACCACTCCGTCTGCCGGTGCCATGCTTCGGCATATGGTATTAAATTCCAATCGATAAAAACTGTTTTCATAAGAACAAAGGTAAGAAATAAAAAGAAAATGCGTATATTTGTTTCCATAATATAATAAACACAAGTATGAAAATGGACTTTCCACAAGTAGACTTACCTACCGAAGTGTTAGCATGGACGAATGTTACGGAAGAGATTCTAAATATCTATAAGCAATCTTGTCGGTTGCAAGCCTGTATTGTTGCGATCTGTACCGAAGGTTCGATAAAAGCTTCCATTAATCTGCTTGATTATGAAATCCGTCCGAATGACCTGATAACATTGTTACCGGGAACAATCATCCAATTCCGGGAGAGAACAGAAAAAGTACGCCTTTGCTTTGCAGGTTTCTCCGCCTTTTGTACCGGACGAATCAATCTGATGAAGATTATTGGTAATGCATATCCCAAACTCATAGAACAACCGGTAGTTCCTCTTAATGAAGAAGTAGCCAGTTATCTGAGAGACTATTTTACCCTATTATCACGGGCTAGTTGCAATGAGAATTTCAAAATGGACTCTGAACTGGTTGAATTGTCTCTTCAGACCATCCTGACAAGCATACGGTTGATATATCATAAAATTCCGGGCGGGAACAGCAGTTCGAACCGCAAAAAGGAGATCTGCCGGGAATTGATTCAAGCCATTAAGGAGAATTATAAGAATGAACGCCGCGCACAATTCTACGCAGACAAACTGGGAATATCTCTTCAGCATCTAAGTACAACCGTGAAACAAGTGACAGGTAAAAGAGTATTGGATACCATTGCATATATTGTAATCATGGATGCCAAAGCCAAACTGAAAGGTACTAATATGACTATTCAAGAAATAGCTTATTCCCTAAATTTCCCCAGTGCTTCTTTTTTCAGCAAGTACTTTAGACGATACGTAAAGATGACGCCATTGGAATTCAGAAACAGATAATCCTTAGAAAGAATAACGAGGATAAAATTAGAAACAGGAAGTTACAAACAATGAACGGTGAACAAATTGCGCATAATCCGCAAAGTATTCACCGTCTATTACCTGCTATTCACTGTAAATTACAGTTCACCGTTTGCTATTCAAATTCACCTTTGATGATTTACAGTTCGTTATTTGTTATAACCACATCCTTATTTTCTTCCCAAGCTCAATGAATTGAGCACTACACTCACACTGGAGAAAGCCATTGCAGCACTCGCCAACATCGGATTCAATAACAAACCATTCAAGGGGAACAAGATACCGGCAGCAATAGGAATACCAATCAGGTTATAAATAAATGCCCAGAAAAGGTTCTGATGAATCAGTTTGACCGTTTGCTTTGATAACAGAAAAGCCTTAGGAAGCAGTAGTAAATCCGATGTCATCAAGGTTAGCATAGCTACATCCATAGCAATATCTGTTCCTTTTCCCATGGCAATGCTGACGTCAGCCAGTGCCAGAGCCTGCGAATCATTGATACCATCTCCCACCATAGCCACTTTCTTTCCCTGCATTTGAAGCTCACGCACAAATTCAGCCTTATCGTCCGGCAGAGCATCAGCGACAAAACGTTCGATCCCTAAACGGGAAGAAACGGCTAATGCACTCCTCTTCCCGTCACCTGTCAACATACAGATGTCAATACCTTGGCGTTTCAATTCTTTTACTGCTTCGGCAGAAGTAGCCTTTATCGGGTCGGAAACAGCAATGATAGCCAATAACTCATTCTCGCATCCAAAGTAAATAATGCCATTACCATCCGATTCATAGTGAGCCAGCATTTCAGTCATCACATCATTTACTGCCGCACTGAAATTTTTTAGGAGTTTATGACTACCTACCCAGTAAGTATGTCCCTCATAAGAGACTTTGATTCCTTTGCCCGTAATACTTTCGAAGCTATCCAAAGCAGCAGGTTTTACGTTCTCCCCATCCTGAAGTGCAGAGACTATGGCACCGGCAAGAGGGTGCTCCGATTTTATCTCTGCCGCTAAAAGCACCTCTTTGAAATGTGGCTCCTGCGACTGTGCCCATAACCATCCGGTAGCTGTAGGGTGTCCTTCAGTCAATGTCCCGGTTTTATCCAATACAACGACATCCACTTTACGCATTTGTTCCAAAGCCACCGCATCCTTAATAAGGATATGCTGGCTGGCAGCTTTGCCTATACCCACCATCAATGCAGTAGGCGTGGCAAGTCCTAAAGCACACGGACAAGCAATGACAAGGACAGAAACAGCCGACAGAACACCATAAGAAATATATTCTCCACCACCAATGGTAACCCATAAAACAAGTGTCAGGACGGCAATGCCCAATACGACAGGTACAAAAATCCCTGTAATACGATCGACAATACGTTGCACGGGAGCTTTGCTACCCTGTGCTTCCTGCACCATGGAAATGATGCGGGCAAGCACCGTTTCACTACCTACCTGTGTAGCATGTATGATAAACGAACCACGCTGGTTGATTGTTCCCGCCAATACTCTATCGCCTTTCTTTTTTTCTACCGGAACCGGTTCACCGCTAATCATGCTTTCGTCGACATACGAATCACCTTCGGAAAGCAAGCCATCCACAGGAATCTGCTCTCCAGGACGTACAACAACCCTATCACCAATCTGAAGATTCTCGATCAAAATCTCCTCTTCTACTCCATTGCGCAGCACCCGGGCAACCTTAGGCTGCATCCCCATCAACTTGCGAATGGCAATAGAGGTATTTCCTTTAGCACGCTCCTCCATCAGTTTTCCGGTAAGTACGAAAGCGATAATCACCGCAGAAGCCTCATAATAAACATGCGGTTCCAATCCACGATCATACCAGAATTCGGGGAAGAAAGTATTGAACAGACTGAAGAGAAAAGCAATGGAAGTACTAAGTGTAACCAGAGTATCCATATTGCTCCGCCCCAGTTTAGCCTGTTTCCAAGCTCCGGTAAAGAAGCCACCTCCGAAAAAGACCATGACAAAGATAGCAAGTGCCATCTGAATCTCATTAGAGTATGGTATATGCATCAGCACCATGGAAAATACCAGCAACGGTACTACCAAAATCCAAGCCCCAATCACTTTCCACTTCAAACGAGTGTAACGCTTATGCTGCTCCTCTTCCTGACGATCCTCTTTACGGGCTTCTTCCACAATCAAATCATAACCTGCCGCGAGCACAGCTGCACGGATTTCTCCAGGAGTCAACTGGCCTTTTTCATAAGAAACGGTCAATGTATTGGTAGCAAAATTAACGGAAGCCTCCATGACTCCCGACAATTTCTTCACTGTTTTTTCTACATTATTGGCACACCCTGCACAATGCATATTAAGCACAGGAAATACCTTTTTTATTGTATTACCCATATAATTACCAGTTACGGTCTTCCCCTTCTTCCTCAAAGGAGTCGGGGAAGAACCATTGTTTAATTATAGAAACAAGCGAATATAGGTATTGCTCAATTACTTCCTATCACTCTTCTGATCACCTTTCTTTGTTTCTTTTACAAATTCAGCTTCATAATTGAACTTGTTAAATCCCGCTTGCAACTTCTTTACATTTGTTTTTTCCGCATCATACGTGATAGTCACCGTTTTGGTTTTTACCTCGGTCGAAATATCCTTCAGTCCTTTTTCAAAACGCATATTGTCCCTTACTTTCTTTTCGCATCTCTCACAATGCATCTGAGACACTTTAAATACGACTACACGAATATCTTTTGCCAATACAGCTGTTACACTCAAAAGAGCCACTACGCAAGTGACCATCCATCTTTTTGTTTTCATTTTTCTTATCAATCTAAAATTAATATTATATATTTCCTAGTGATCGTTTCCTTGCTCACTATTCTTGTCTTTACTCACTATTTCTAGCTAAATTAAAACGTATTCCGATATATCCTTTCGCCCCGTGTACCGGTCCCCATATCATAGTAGAATCAAAGTTATTCCCCCAAGGATTCGCCGCATCAACAATCGGATTCTTTTGTTTGAAATTTGTCAGGTTCTCGCCTCCCACATAGATAGACCAGCGACGGAAGTAACGTGTCACCTGTAAACTCAACTGCTCAAAACTACCATAACGACGTTCCCAGGATAACTGTCCGTCTCCCCATTCATAAGGAGCAGGCATTCTACCACCACCATTCAGTTGCAGTGTTGCATCGAACTGCCAAATTCCCAACGGTGTCTGGTAAGAAGCAGTGAGCAATCCTTTGTATTTACCGGTCAGAGGTTTCTCCATTCTTTCACCCTTGTAGGTCGTTTTTGCATCCGTGAACCGGTAGGCCCCCGTCAAGGTGAATCCTTTAAAGAAAGGATAGCTTGCTTCCACTTGAAATACATGCGAATAAGAGCGTCCATCCAAATTATAGAAAGCTACTTCATGAGGATTGCTATCCATATCCACTACTACTTGTTTCAGAAAATCTGTGTAATAATATTCCGCATTCACATTCAGTGTTTTTCCGAATATAGGAATATAAGCAGATACACTGGCACCATAATTCCAAGCCTCTTCCATATCCAGATTCTTGGCTATCTCCACCTTGCGGCTGCTGGAAAGCAGATAATTATTTTCTGCCAGCACATGATTGGTGCGATACCCTTTTCCGGCAGAAAAACGGAAGTTCACATACTCATTCGGATTGTATTTAAGATGCGCACGCGGAGTCACAAAGAAACGATGTTCGTTGCTGTAGTCTCCACGCAGACCTGCCATCACCATCCATTTATCGTTCAGGTTCAACGTATATTGCACGTAAGCACCGGGAACGGCTTCCTTTTCAAAGACTTTGAGAGGATTGTCCGTATTATTTTCCAAACGATAATGTTGGTTATAGGCGTCATAATTGAAACTTAATCCTGCTGAAAAGCTGTTCTGCGAATTAAATTCCGTTTCAAACATCAGCGAAGCATAGACGCTGGTCTGATCCACATTATAGAGTTTGCGTCCATACGCAGCATCCTGATTGTGTAAAGTAGTGGAAAGAATCAAAGCCAGATTGGTACTCTTCTCCTTATTAAAGATATAAGCATTCTTGGTGAAGAATTCATAACGCTCTGTATCGATTCCCACTTGATATAAATCACCGGAGTGTATGGTTCCTCCATGACTAGCTTGTCCGCTGGTACGCGTTTCAGAAAGGGCTTTGATACCTGCCTGAAAAACATAATGGTCACCCATATACGCCCACCGGTTCCACACATTATACTGCTCCACTTGTGGAATATCGACAAATCCGTCATCATTACCGTCATGCGCCTTGGTCTCATTTTCATAATGCGCCAGCAGCGAAGTGCTCCACCGTTTGGAGAGTTTCAATGTAGCATCTGCATTGGCTTCATACCGGTTGGTAGTGCTTGCAAAAAGATTGGCAGACACCCAGTCGGCTTCCGGCAACTGCGGTTTCTTAAACTCCACATTGATCTGTCCTGTAATGGCTTCATAACCATTCTTTACGGAAGATATACCTTTGGAAACCTGTATACTCTGCATCCACGGACCGGGAACATACCCTAATCCATAAGATGAAGCTGCTCCGCGATAGTTCGGAATGTTTTCCGTCAACATCTGCACATAAGTGCCGGACAGTCCCAACAATTTTATCTGTTTGGCTCCTGTTGCCGCATCAGAGTAGCTCACATCCACCGAAGGATTGGTCACAAAACTTTCACCCAGATTACAACAAGCAGCTCTACTCAATTCGGCACTGCTTATCATATCTTCATTCATCACGCTACTGCGCAATTTCATCGTTCCCAGTTTACGAGTGACAATATTTACTTCATTCAATTCCACTCCATCACGAAGCACAATATCTAATTGCTGTTTTTTACTGCTCACATGAATGGTGTCGTTCCGGAAACCGATAAAACTAATTATCAACATGTGGCTTCCTGAGGGTTTTGCGATAGAAAAGCTACCGTCTTCCTTAGTTGTCACTCCTTGCCCTGTATTCATCCAGAATACATTTGCCCCCGGAATAGCCTCTCCGGTACTGTCTTTCACTGTTCCCCGTACTTGCGCATTTATATAACCGGCAAATAACAGGAACAGACCTATCATCAAATATTTCATTCTTTCTAAAGTTACTTTCGAGATACAAAAATAATTCATTTCTCATGCAACCTAGTTGCATTCAACTTCACTTCACTTTCATATTTCATAAAAAGCAAAGAATTTAAGAAGAAAAAAAATAGTGGCTAAATAATATAGGTAGAATATAGCGCCAACTTCTGCCTTGAGCAGAGCGGTGGCGGAGAGGTCAGACTATCATATTCAACCTGTTTATCCCCATAAGTCGGAGTCAACAGATAGCAAAAATGCTCACACTCAAAATCGACTACCATAGCTGATACTGTCAGTTCGGTAGTATGTTTCATGAGGTCGATCTTATAAATAGTAGCTGTACACCCTTTCTCTTTACAGCCTTTTTTCGAATCGCAAGTATGAGCCTTTTTACACTTCGGACAACCTGTATCACAGCAGCTTTGCACCGTTTCACAACGGGCACAGCAATAACGCACAATAGAGACTCCACCTCCTGAATAGATAATCAGAAGAGAAAGGATGAGTGCTGTTATGTAGGCTAGTCTTCTCATTTCAGAGGACAAAGATACGGAAGAAAAACAGATTTTCCTATAAATTTTCATATTTAACACACATTTCCTCTCCCTTATTTGACTATTTTAGAGTCATATCAGCACTATTAACTCTTTTTACTCAACAATAAGACCTATCTTTGCCCCTGTAAATTTTCTGATTTTAAGTAAACACTATGCTCACATATTTACTGATTATCATCACTCTTTATCTGGCAGGTAATGCCTACATATTTATCAGTGCAAAGCAAGTTTTGATAGTTAAATCTCTCGGAGTAAAAATCTTCCTAACCGTTTTATTTTGGATATGTGCTTTGTCCTTTTTCGGCACGATGCCGGCTCGTAACCTTGAGATACCTCTCTTTATCTCGCATTCGATGTACACCATTGGAACAAGTTGGCTGATATTTACTTTATACATGACAATCTTCCTACTTTTGTTTGATATCTTGAGATTATTCAAAGTTGTCTGCAAATACAGGTTCTATCTGTCTTTAGTACTCACATTGGGATTGCTGGGATATGGAGTGTACAACTATCATCATCCGGAAACCAATGTAGTCAGCATTTTAACCAATAAACAGTATGGAGATACTCCCCAAGCAATTAAAATCGCTGCAATCAGCGATGTTCACTTGGGGAATGGTACAGGGAAAGCCGCATTAAAAAAATATGTGGAAATGATAAATGCACAACATCCCGACTTGATACTGATTAGCGGTGACTTGATCGATAATAGCGTCGTACCTCTTTATACAGAGAATATGGCTGAAGAATTGGCCGAATTGAAAGCTCCTATGGGTATCTATATGGTTCCCGGCAACCACGAATACATCAGTGGTATCAATGAAAGTATTCGATATATAAAAAATACTCCAATACAATTATTGCGCGATTCAGTAGTTACACTTCCTAATGGCATACAACTGATAGGACGTGATGACCGCCATAACCGCAAGCGTCATTCCCTGCAGGAATTAATGGTAAATGTCGATAAAAGCAAACCTATCATTTTATTAGATCATCAACCTTTCTATTTAGAAGAGACAGAAGCTGCCGGCATCGACCTGCAATTCAGCGGGCATACACACCACGGACAAATATGGCCCATTAATTGGATGACGGATTTTATATTCGAGCAAAGCCACGGTTATCGCCAATGGGGAAACAGCCACGTATACGTATCTTCCGGATTATCCCTTTGGGGACCACCTTTCAGAATAGGGACGCATAGTGAAATGGTTATTTTCAATTTTCGATGAATATCATGCAGTTTTGTCACAGATATTACAGTCTCTAAGTAATCGTTTACAAGTATTGATTGACGGACAATATCCACCAATCCCATTTTAGGAGATAAATAGTTCACGGCTCTTAGCAGAGTAATTTCGACATCCTTGAGTTGGATGGTGCCATGGTTACGGCAAAGCAGTTTGATGCACCAACGAGTGTTATTACCGATCCTTTCCCTGTTGATTTCGTCAATTCCTCTTTCATCCTATCACCGTCGTCCTGAAACTCTTTATTCATCGTATTTACAAAGCGGTGATAGGTTGTTATTAACCTATCACCTCATCTATCACCTATCACCGCCAATTTTTTGCAAGCCCGATTTGTTTTGTCTTATACGGATTTAGGTTGACACCTTTTTAGAGACATAAAAAAAGAAAAATTATGTCTAAATTATCTCGTAAGATTTATTCTGAGACTTTCAAATTGGAAGTTCTCCGTGATTACTTCAGTAGCGGTTTGTCAATGTTTGCTACTGCCAAGAAATGGGGTTTACCCAACCATACTTATATTCTGCGTTGGCAAAAGTGTTATGCAATTGATTCGGATTCCTTATCTTTGTCCCCCGAACTTCTGTCAGATCTTCAAATGAAAAAGAATCCAAAATCAAAATCTAAAGAAGAACTTCTTGAAGCGGAAAATTTGCGTCTGAGAAAGGCTTTGGAACTTGAAAAACTTCGTTCCCATGCCTTTGAAAGACTGATTGAACTCACAGAAAGAGAAGAAGGGATTTCCATCTTAAAAAAAGATGGTGCCAAATAGTCACCGGCCTTCGTGAAGAGTTTCCTCACATCAGTGTGAAAACCCTTTGCGGACTGTTTGGCATGTCTTCCCAGGCCTATTACAAAAAGAAAAAAAATCTTTTGTCGCGTCATCAGATCAGAACAGCCATCTTGGATGCCGTCTTCTTCTACCGCTCAAAGGCTCCGGGCATCGGTGGTTTGAAATTATACCATGAGCTCCGCTCCCTTTATGGAAGCGAGATAACCGGAGGGCGGGATGCCTTCCTTCATCTGCTGCGTTCGGAACGCCTTATGCTGCCCCCGAAGAAACCCAGGCATACGACGGACTCCCACCATCTTTACAAGAAGTATCCGAATCTGATCAAGGGGGTAACGGCACAATACCCGAACCATATCTGGGTATGTGACATCACTTACATCTGGATTGAAGGTGGCGTATGCTACCTCCATCTTGTAACGGACATGTACTCACATGCCGTTTTAGGATGGGTGCTCTCTCCCAGTTTGCATGCCGAATATACGCTACAGGCACTGGAACAGGCCATCAATGAGGCCGGAGGTGGCAATCTTTGCGGCACAATCCACCATTCCGACCGGGGGGTACAGTATGCCTGCGATGCCTATATCGACACACTGGTCACTCATCATATACGTGTGAGCATGACTGAAGATTACAACCCGACGGACAATGCGGTAGCAGAAAGGATGAATGGCATCCTGAAAACGGAATGGATATACGGCATGTCGCTGTTCAGGGATAAAGAGATGGCACGGGAGCAGATTACGCGAATGATTGACTTCTATAATAATGGACGACCACATATGAGCATAGGTATGAAAAAACCCATGGACGTATATCATGGAGAGGTGCCGGGAAAATCATTGTGGAAAAAATAAGGTTCCATATGATAAATAAATACTATATTTGCGATACCGAGAGCCCGAGCACACTCAGATTTGTCCATTGTTTTTACGTATGACAACTATCTTAGGAGCAAAGGGAAGAAACTAACAACTGTTTTAGTTATGAATAACAGAATGTGACAACTTATTTAGTAACTAGCCTCTAAAAGTGACAACCATTTCTAGTATAAGTCATTTCAAGATGTTTCATTTGCTTGAAACACTTTGTTTCAAGGCGCGAAACACTTTGTTTCAAGGCGCGAAACACTTTGTTCCAAGGCGCGAAACACTTTGTTCCAAGGCACGAAACACTTTGTTCCAAGGCACGAAACACTTTGTTCCAAGGCACGAAACACTTTGTTCCAAGGCACGAAAACATTTTGTATCCCGCAATGCAACAATCCAACAATCTCATTTTAGAGGATAAATAGCTCAAATTTTTCTATTTTTATTAGCCCGATTCGTGAATTTCATCTATATTTGTCAATAGTGAATGATAAAACAAATGTTGAATTTACAGAAAAAGTGGATATGAAAAAACAATATGTCAGCTTGCTTGCAATTATACTTTCGGTAAGCGGCTTTTTGTTTTCTTGTCATGACAAGATGAACAAAAATACAGGTGCGCTACAATTTGATAGCATTCAGGTGAATACGACAGCACACCTTTTCAATGATACGACTAAACCGGCCTGCAATATTATTATTAATTTTACTTATCCGGTAAAATCATCGGATGATATGCTGAAAGACAGTCTGAACACTTATTTTATCTCGGCCTGTTTGGGTGACAGATTCATTGGTGAAAACCCGGAAGAAGCTGTAAAGCAATACACTGAAAACTACATAAGCGAATATCGTCGCGATCTCGAACCGATGTACACTGAAGATGAGAAAGACAAGGAAGATGAATCTTCCATCGGTACCTGGTATTCTTATTATAAAGGAATGGAGAGCCATGTGCAACTGTATGATAAAGATCTGCTTGTATATCGCATCGACTATAACGAATATACCGGAGGTGCACATGACATTTATATGTCAACCTATTTAAATATGGATCTTACCTTGATGCGTCCGCTCCGTCTCGATGATATTTTTGTCGGAGAATACAAAGACGCATTGACCGACCTGATCTGGAACCAGCTCATGGCGGACCACAAAGTAACCACTCACGAAGCATTGGAAGACATGGGATATGCGTCGACCGGTGACATCACTCCGACGGAAAATTTCTATCTAAGTAAAGGAGGGGTCACCTTCTATTATAATGTATACGATATCACTCCTTATTCGATGGGACCTGTTAAGGTAACAATCCCGTTTGCTATGATGGAGCATTTGTTAGGCAGTAACCCCATTTTGAAGGAACTGAAAAATTAAATTCCATAAAAACGGACACCAATGAATATCCTGTTGGCATCACATCTCTGTGACAGAATAAAATATTCATCCACTTATTATATTATTCAAAACTTATAACTCAAAATTCAAACAGTGGAAATCATACTGAAATATTTTCCTGATCTGACTGAAGAACAGCGCAAACAATTCGCAGCTCTATACGACCTCTACGTGGACTGGAATGCAAAAATCAACGTTATCTCCCGCAAGGACATTGAAAATTTATATGAGCATCATGTGCTCCATTCGTTAGGCATCGCCAACGTAATCCAATTCCGCTCCGGAACTCGTATCATGGACTTGGGCACAGGAGGAGGCTTTCCCGGCATTCCTTTAGCAATCCTGTTCCCCGAGGTAAGATTTCACCTGGTGGACAGCATCGGTAAAAAAATACGTGTAGCAACCGAAGTGGCAAATTCCATCGGACTAAAAAATGTGACTTTCCGCCATGCCCGCGCAGAAGAGGAGAAACAAACGTTCGACTTTGTTGTCAGCCGTGCCGTAATGCCTTTGGCAGACTTGATTAAGATTATCAGGAAGAACATTTCTTCGAAGCAACAAAATACATTGCCCAATGGGCTTATCTGTCTCAAAGGCGGTGAACTGGAACATGAAACGATGCCATTCAAGCATAAAACGGTCATTCATAGTTTGAGTGATAACTTCGAGGAAGAGTTCTTTAAAACCAAAAAAGTGGTGTATGTCCCGATTTAAACAAGACCATGTGTTCTGACAAATGATAAATCATAGAGAAGCCATGAAAATAAAACGATTTGAATTTAATATGTTTCCCGTAAATTGCTACGTCTTATGGGATGACACTAAAGAAGCAGTTGTTATCGATCCCGGCTGCTTTTATGAAGAAGAAAAGCAGGCACTGAAAAAGTTCATTCTTGCCAACGAGCTAAATGTAAAGCATCTGCTGAATACTCATTTACATCTGGATCATATCTTCGGAAATCCGTTCATGCTGGAAGAATTCGGATTGTCGGCAGAAGCAAACAAAGCGGACGAATACTGGATTGACGAAGCACCCAAACAAAGCCGGATGTTTGGCTTTCAGTTGCAGGAAGAACCTGTACCACTGGGTAAATACCTGCACGACGGGGATATAATCACTTTCGGACACACCAAACTGGAAGCGATACATGTGCCCGGACACTCCCCCGGCAGCTTGGTGTATTATTGCAAGGAAGACAACTGCATGTTCTCCGGTGACGTCCTGTTCCAAGGCAGTATCGGTCGTGCCGATCTCACAGGAGGTAATTTCGATGAACTGATAGAACACATTTGCAGCCGTTTATTTGTTCTCCCCAACGATACAGTCGTTTATCCGGGACATGGCGCTCCCACAACTATCGGAATGGAGAAAGCTGAGAACCCCTTTTTTAGAAAATAAAAAAATGAATATCAAACATCAAGCATTCGTATGAACAAGGCACCCCCATCAACTACAGCAATACTTGATATTTGATACTTAATACTTAATACACGATACTTTAATACTTGATTATTATGAGAACCGATTTGTTAGCTAGCCGTCACATCGGCATCAATGAACAAGACACAGCCACAATGCTTCGCAAAATTGGCGTGGACTCACTGGACGAACTGATTGATAAAACAATTCCCGCCAATATACGGCTGAAAGAGCCGCTGGCATTGAATAGTCCGCTGACAGAATTCGAATTTGGGAAACACATCGCCGAACTGGCTGCTAAAAACAAACTATATACTACGTATATCGGTTTGGGATGGTACAATACGATTACTCCGGCCGTTATCCAACGGAATGTATTCGAAAATCCGGTATGGTACACTTCATACACTCCATATCAGACTGAGGTGTCGCAAGGACGTCTGGAAGCATTGATGAACTTCCAAACAGCTATATGTGACCTTACTGCCATGCCACTTGCCAACTGTTCCCTCCTAGACGAAGCAACTGCCGCCGCCGAAGCTGTAAGCATGATGTATTCTTTACGCTCCCGCGCACAACAGAAAGCCAATGCGAACGTAGTCTTCGTAGACGAAAATATTTTCCCGCAGACATTGGCTGTCATGACTACACGTGCCGTACCCCAAGGCATCGAACTACGTGTAGGTAAATATAAAGATTTTGAACCTTCACCGGAAGTATTTGCCTGTATTCTGCAATATCCGAACTCGAACGGAAACGTAGAGGACTATTCCGAATTTACAGAAAAAGCACACGCTGCAGACTGCAAAGTAGCCGTTGCCGCTGATATTCTAAGTCTGGTCCTGCTGACTCCTCCGGGGGAATGGGGAGCGGACATTGTATTCGGAAGCACACAACGCCTGGGCACTCCGATGTTCTATGGCGGTCCGTCGGCTGCTTACTTTGCTACCAAGGATGAATACAAACGGAATATGCCGGGACGAATCATCGGATGGTCTAAAGACAAATATGGCAAACTCTGCTACCGAATGGCTTTACAGACACGCGAACAACATATCAAACGGGAAAAAGCAACGTCAAATATATGCACTGCACAAGCACTATTAGCCACTATGGCAGGCTTTTATGCTGTTTATCACGGTCAGGAAGGCATCACTACGATTGCATCACGCATTCACAGCATTACTGTATTTCTTGAAAAGCAATTGAAGGAATGCGGATATACGCAAGTCAACACTCAATACTTTGACACCTTGCGTTTCGAATTGCCCGAACATGTTTCAGCACAGCAAATCCGTACAATAGCACTAAGCAAAGAAGTAAACCTGCGTTATTATGAGAATGGCGATGTCGGTTTCAGCATTGACGAAACAACAGATGTGGCAGCCGCCAATGTGTTGCTCTCTATTTTTGCCATTGCTGCCGGAAAAGATTATCAGAAAGTGGACGATATTCCGGAAAAAAGCAATATCGACCAGGCTTTGAAACGTACAACGTCTTTCCTGACACATGAGGTATTCTGCAAGTATCACACGGAAACGGAGATGATGCGTTATATCAAACGCCTGGACCGCAAAGATATTTCTCTTGCACAATCGATGATTTCCCTCGGTTCATGCACCATGAAGCTGAATGCAGCTGCGGAAATGTTGCCTTTAAGCCGTCCCGAATTTATGGGTATGCACCCTCTGGTCCCGGAAGATCAGGCAGAAGGCTATCGTGAATTAATCCATAACCTAAGTGAAGATTTGAAAGTTATCACCGGATTTGCAGGAGTCAGTCTGCAACCCAATTCGGGTGCCGCGGGAGAATATACAGGCCTTCGTGTGATTCGAGCCTATCTCGAAAGTATCGGTCAGGGACACCGGAACAAAGTCCTGATTCCGGCCTCGGCTCACGGAACAAATCCTGCGTCGGCCATACAGGCGGGCTTTAAGACCGTTACCTGTGCATGTGACGAGCAAGGAAATGTAGATATGACGGACTTGCGTGCCAAAGCTGAAGAGAATAAGGATGAACTGGCCGCACTGATGATTACTTATCCTTCTACACATGGCATCTTCGAAACCGAGATAAAAGAGATTTGCAATATCATCCATGCCTGTGGTGCACAAGTATATATGGATGGAGCCAACATGAATGCGCAAGTGGGATTGACCAATCCGGGATTCATCGGTGCGGATGTTTGTCATTTGAATCTTCATAAAACATTCGCCTCTCCTCATGGCGGTGGCGGTCCGGGAGTCGGTCCTATCTGTGTTGCCGAACATTTGGTTCCTTTCCTTCCCGGACACGGAATCTTCGGCAATTCACAAAATCAAGTATCGGCAGCTCCATTTGGTAGTGCAGGTATTCTGCCTATCACCTACGGATATATCCGCATGATGGGTACGGAAGGACTGACACAGGCAACTAAAATTGCAATTCTGAATGCGAATTATCTGGCTGCTTGTCTGAAAGAGACGTATGGAATTGTTTATCGGGGAGCCAACGGTTTCGTAGGACACGAAATGATTCTGGAATGTCGGAAAGTACATGAAGAAACAGGTATCTCGGAAAATGATATTGCCAAACGCTTGATGGATTATGGTTATCATGCTCCTACCCTCTCCTTCCCCGTTCACGGCACATTGATGATTGAGCCGACAGAAAGTGAGAGTTTGGCGGAACTAGATAATTTCGTAGAGGTCATGCTAACTATCTGGAAAGAAATTCAAGAAGTGAAGAATGGCGAAGCAGATAAAGATGATAATGTATTGATTAATGCTCCGCATCCGGAATACGAGATTGTAAGTGATCGTTGGGAACACTCATATACACGAGAGAAAGCTGCTTATCCTATAGAAAGTGTACGTGATAATAAATTTTGGGCAAATGTATCCCGCGTAGATAATACATTGGGGGACCGGAAGTTACTAGCCACTCGCTATGGCACTTTCGAATAAATAGAATTGTTTCAAACATCAGTTGAGTCAGTGACTAATTAAGAGGGTGTGTCATAATGTCTAAATAGGAATATTCAGTAAATGTTCCCCCCAAATACCATGGCATATGAAGATGATAGAGTATAATCACTTCATATGCCATTATTATTGTCATTTTTCTGTATATTCTCATATACTCTTATCTGACAATACATGAAGTTCCGGAAGAAGTCTTCTGACCTCTTCTGATTCTTTCAGTAAACTCATATCATGCAGCTTTCCCCGTTCTGTTCCTGATCTTGTCAATCATCAGTATGGCATTTGCTGTATGTATTCCGAAGAAAATCCACAGGATTTCCGTCTTCTTGTTCCTTGCCTTTATCCTTGGGAGCGAGTAATGTTGCTTTTGAGTGCCGAAGCTTCCTTCAAGCCGTGTGGCCCTTTCTTTTGAGAGTTCGCTTCTAAGCACCTTCCTCAAAGGCTCATCTTTGCCCTCCCTTCCCTTGCGCACAAAGGATGTGGATATCCCATATTTAGTACAGAACTTTCTGTTGGCATTATTGGCATATATGGAATCGGCAGCCACACATCTTACCCTTACATTCATCAGCTTCTGCTGCATACGGATACAGTCCTTCAAGCGTATCCCCTCATTGAAAGCCTTGAACGAGAGGTGTTCGATGAACGATATGCCGTCTATCTGTATATTATTGACCTTTGCACCGAACTCGACGGACTTGGTTTCCTTGCCTCTGACGATGGGACGTACATAATGACGGTCGATGCTGATGATGCGGTCACTGACTTTTCGCCCTTCAAACATTTCCTTTTCCTGTACAAGCACCTTTCTGATGATGGAAAGACGCTTATGGTAATCCTGCGTATATCGGAGTAAAGCACCGTACTCGCTATGGAGCCCATCCCTTTGACTGAGGAGCTTTTCAAGAAGCTTGATCATACGGCGCTTAAGCATTCTTGTCCTTGAAGCTCTCCTCTTTCTTTTCTTGCAGTAGGACAGATAGGATTCCGCCACATTCCTGTATTTGTTGCGCGGACGCCTTATGCCCAGATCCCTGCAATGCCGGCATATATGACTGTAGAGCCATTCGATGCTTTCCCAAAGGAGTTTCATGTCCGTAGGAAAACGCATGTGGCTCTCATAGCATGTGGCATCGGTCATGCAGACGTGAAGGTTATCAAGATAAGGTTTCCAGTGTGAAGCCAGGATCTCCTGGAAGGAATCAATGTCAAGGCGGGATGCTATCTCATTACGGATGGCACTGACTATCTTGAAGTTGGTTATGGGAAGGGACGGGGGGATCATGATGCCACAGAACATCTGGTAGTGTATGTTCCCGTTCAGATGTTCCACCAGTTTCCTGTCGGAGAATCCGGTGTATGCCTTCAGGACCATAAGGGCGATCTTTGCGGAAGGACTGAATATGTTCCTGCGGCCCAAACGTTGTTCAGACAGGCCTGCGGCTTTTGCCATACGATCAAATGGAAAGACCGAATGAAGCCTGCCAAGCTCACTCTCATGAAAACTCTTGCGGCATTTTTCCAGAATATCAAATTCTGTAAAGCCCAAAGTTGGGTGGATTTCTGAAATTTTTTGTATCTTAGCCATATCTTAGTTGGGGAATTTCCCCCGTTTGGGCCGTCAAACCTTGTTTTCGGGGGAATACCTAAAGATACTAAAAAGCCAACTAATTCGCAATAATTTGTGTATGAATTAGTTGGCTCATTTTATAATATTTAATGAATGTCCCTAGTTATACATTTGGCTATATATGAAGGTATTATCATATATAAGAAGCCTTGTTGCCCAACATTTGCCCCTATTTCGTAATAGGACTTCCGTTAGGAGTATTGCAATATTAAAAAGAAGGTGTGTCGTAATGAACGATACGCCTTCTTTTTTTCATCACCTATAAAGAATCAGTAAACCTTCTTCAAGCTGCGCTCTTTTGAAGATTTGTTTGATAAATGTGTTCCCCCCATCTGAAAAGAGCGGGTACAAGTTTATAAAACAGTTTAATCATCCAGTCTATACCTTCTTTTCTCATTTTTGCACACATCTTTTTTATATTGAAGGCAATGGCCAAGAATGCGAAGTCCATAAAGACCTTCTCCTTTCCAAAATGGCGGAAGCGTTTGTAGTTCATATTATATTTTATTTGCCCGAACACAGCTTCCGGTTCTATACATCTTTGCCCTCTGTGTTTCAGTCCTTCTTCGGAACATAGTAATTCTTTGGCTTTCTGCCTGTATTTCCTGAGTCTGTGATTCAGTTCTATTGTCCTGTTTCCCTTTGCCTTAAAACATAGACATCTCAACGGACACCCTTCACATCTGACGGCTCTGTACCTGGCATTTTCGCTTACATATCCGGATGCAGTTTTCACATGCCCGGTTCCTGTCCTCCGCATCTTTTGTCCCATGGGGCAGATGCAATAGTCATGTTCTTCATTGTAATAGAAGTTTTCGGCCTTGAACGGATTCGGTTTGAATCCGGGTCGCTGTTCCATGTGGAAGTAGTTGTATTTGACGTAGGCTTCCATATCGTTTTCAGACATGAAACGGTAATTTTCCTCAGAACCATATCCGGAGTCGGCAACCACCATATGGGCCAATCTGTCGTATCTGCCTGAAAAGGATTGCAGGAAAGGTATCATGGTCAGTGTATCCGTAGGATTGGAGAAAAGAGCGAAGTCGGTAATGAATTGGTTCTCGGTACCGATCTGAAGGTTGTAGCCGGGTTTTGTCTGCCCGTTACGCATGGCGTCCTCCTTCATCCTCATAAAAGTGGCATCCTTGTCTGTCTTGGAATAGGAGTTGCGAGCTTGCAGATTTTCCAGATGACCGTCGTATTCCTGCAGTTTATCTCTGTGTTCTTCCAGCTCCTTGAGCTGTTTGCGTTTCTTTTTCAGTGCAGTCTTTTCCTCTTTCGTGCAAGGATCGGGAGCCTGTGCAAGTGCATTACGTAATTCTCCCGCCATTTCGGTCAGCATAGTCGGAGTAAACTCTATCCCCTCATTGGTCTCTGATGATTTCTCCTGAGCGATGAACTCGTCTATCTGACCTAATAGTACATGTATTTTCTTCATCAGGCGTTCACGGTTCCGTTCGACCGTTTTTCTCCAGACGAAAGTGTACTTGTTTGCCTTGGATTCGATTTTTGTACCGTCAATGTATTCCACATTCAGGCTGATGAAACCTTTGGAAGAAAGCAGAAGTACGGTTTGGGTAAACACCTCGTTGATTTCCTTCTTCACCCGGTTGCGGAATCGGTTGATGGTAATGAAATCCGGTTTCTCGTATCCGGCCAGCCATATATAATGGATATCACGATGGAGTAGCTTTTCTATTTTCCGGCAGGAGTAGATGTTGTTCATGTAGGCATACAGAATAACCTTGAGCATCATTCGGGGATGGTAAGCACTACGGCCGCATTCCTTGTATAACTTTCTGAAACCTTCAAGATTCAGGCTTTCAACCAGAACGTCAACCATGCGAACCGGATCGTTTTCTGCAATATCCTCATCGATTCTCTCAGGAAAAAGCACTGTTTGGTTGGGAATGTAAGGACGAAAATGTATCTTTGTCATAGTATGAAATATTATGCTTAAAGATACAAAATCTTTAGGTAATAACAAAGCCCCTGCTTGTGAAAGTCGGGGCTTTGGGCAAAAAAAAGAAGGTGCACATTTTGACACACCTTCTCATCAATTAGAGTAAAGACAAAATATCAGAAAGAAAAAACAACCTGTTTACTCAAACTTACACTTACTTCCCCAAACTACCTTTTTCGGGGAAGATTCAGCAAAGAATACACTGCATTACTCAAAATCGGTTCTTTATGAAACGGCAGTATAGCCAATGTCTCATAAGCCTTCCTATAGTCACCGCTCCTTGCATAAGCAGCAGCCAAATAGGAAACTGTACTCTTTGAAGGAGTCAACTCGAACGCCTTCTCCGTCAGCTTTAAGATAGTCTGTTTCTCCTCGTCAGACGGAGAATAATTGTCAACAAAGAATTTACCAATAACAAAGGTATATGCAATTTCTCTATATAAATAAGCATGAGTTGCTTCATAGGCTGCTCCAATAGCAAGCGCCTGCTCCAATGCCTCTTTATAGTTACCTTCAAACACCTTGGATTCCATCTGAATAAGATTCAAATACAGCTCTTTATTAGGGAAGTTTTTACTCTTTATCAACTCCAGATACGAACGAAATTTAACTTCGTCTGTCCATACGGACATAGGTATGCGTACTAAATTCATATACATATAGCGGTCAAAATCAAGAGATGAATCCAGTTCTGACGAATAAACATCATTATATTCAAGTAAGGTAGACCAAACCCTATCATTTTCAATAGTATGAGTGAAGCGACACAAAAGTTTTCCTATTCTCGGACTTTTTAGTTTCTCGGGAGACAAACCGGCAAGGTATTGATTGAAATACGGACGTACGGAATCAGGAAACACTTGTGGCAATATCTCAAACAGATATTTATCAATAAAAGCATCTTCCCGGTTCCCCGATTTCCATTTCCGGTTATACTCATCAATTTGCTTTCCCAACGAGCCAGTTTGTGCATCCCGACAGGATTTCAGAAATGACTCCGACAACATATATCCGGTTTTAGTGCTCAACAGTTGCCCATTTTTATCCAACCAGTAGAAAGAAGGATATGCCCCCGGATGGAATTTCGTAAAAAATCCATGCTCTTTCTCCTTTTCCGCATCCAACTGAATAGAAATATAGTTCTTATCCATATAAGCTACCACCTCAGGATCTTTAAAAACTGTGGCTGCCATCTTCTTGCAAGGAGCACACCATGATGTATATACATCAACAAATATCGGTTTATCTTCTTTCTGTGCACGAATTTTTAATTCCTCCCAGGAACAATTCTTCACAAAAGAAATCTGCTGGGCTTCTGCAATAGATGTAAAAGCCAATAAACAGAATCCAAAAACAATAAAACAACCTATTTTATACTTCATAATCAATATTTACTTTCAAAATCAACAATACGGTCAGCAAACTGCGGATGAAAAACAGTACGCTTCAAGCTAAGTCCCCCGTCAGTGTTCACTGTCAAACCACAAAAACCCGCTTTCTTCTTTGACAGGCTATTATCGCGGAATGCCACCCACAAACGATTTCCACCGCGTTCTACTTCTATATGATCAATTATATATTCTGCACCATCCTCTGCGTCTGTTTGCAAGTCGTATATTTCTCCCCCCGTAGCACTTGCCGAATTATACACATATACTTTACTACCGGCAGTGTAAAACAAATAGCCGGAAAACAGAGCCGAGGTAGTAAACGAATTAGCCGTACCAATATTCTCACAAGAAAGGACATCATTGGACAAATCCTTGAAATAAGAAGAAGGAGTATCATCGGTGTAGAAACCGATTCCCATCTTCAACAAGTGCCGCTCCCCTGCTCCGTCCTCAAATACTCCCAGATACTCTTTACCACCTGATGAACTACGTGATGTTATACCTGCATACAAACATTTCATACCAACCCGATCCGGATTAAAGAAACCTCCATTGATATAAGTAAAGCCGCTTGTTTTAGTCACTTTCGTCAAAAACGCTGTCGTTATGCTCATAATAGAATAGAAGCAAGTATTCTGATTATCATAAAGCACCATACGAGTTACCATATCCTCATCATCGATAAAGTTTGCGTTGTCAGCAATTTCGTACGTCGAACCCTGAACAACCAAGTTGGGTTTTACCGTTATATTCGGAGTCGTGGAATTAGTGGCACGGTCGTAAACCAGTCCGTTATCTACCAAATACTCACGCATAGAACTTTTATAATAAGCTTGCGGTACAACAGTTTCGGGAACCACACCAAAAAACATATCCTTATAATCTCGGCGTTTCGTCAAAGTAATATTATCCAGTACCTTACCACCTTCTCCATCCTGACACATTACAAGAACCTCACTTGTGACATCCGTCCGATACTTATTAAAATAAATCCGCTTCGGATGACTGCCCAGCACATCATTGTCATTCAATTTGCCATAAACGTCCGTTACAACCTCATCTTTACCGGGAATCCAGAAATCAAGTACGGCTTTGCCATCCGTTTCTGCAAGAATCATCAACCCATTTGTAAATTCATTCACCACATTTACGGTAAACTCCTTCTCATAATAGATATCAGTCGTTGTACTGACAGCTTTGAACTTCATGGTATGTTCTCCCGGAATCAAACGAATCACAATATCCAGATTTTTCTCTTTAGAAAGCGTATCTGCCTCATAACGAGTAGATTTATCATAAGCAATCCAAAAGAACTCCAAATCATCCTCTGTATGTAACGTAGTCTTTATTGTAGGATGTATACTAAATAAATTATCTACATATACATCCGTATATTCATCTTCAATACCTTCGATTGTAACATCATTAAGCGTATTGAAGTCCTTATTCGTTGTATCGTCCACACACGCCCAGCAGACGGCCAACATTATGTATGCTATGCTCTTTTTCATCATATTATAAATCATTAAAGTGGTGACCAATCTGCTGTAATCCATGCCTGTGTATCTTCATCCCAAACAGGAGTCTTCAATAAATAATTATACACCATACGCCCGTAAGACATATAACTCGAAATCCTATTGAAATCCATCACCTCCGGGAAATCAAAGCCTTGCAACTGGATACACACCCGATGTTTGGCTTTAGAATACGCCCCATAATATAACGACAAAGGCATATCCCAATAAGAAGGTTTGACCAACTGATCAGTAATCACCAGTTTCGCTTTCAGTGAACCGGCGTATCCCAAATCAAAATCTTCACTCGTCTTTAGATTCAGAATTAACTTCACATCGCCATTCTCCAGTTCCCTGTTCATTACAGTGACCTTAATCTCCGTTTCCACGTTACCGGCTTCCAACAGCACTGATTCCGACAAGTCTTTATAGTGTACACCTTTCTTTGCGGTTGATGCCGGATCTACCTCAATCATAATACAACGGTCCTTGTCAGTGGAAGTTCCGATTATCCGCACCGGGATAGAGACTATATCTTCATCTGTCAAACCGGATGCGAAAGAATAGAAAATGCTGTCTTTTTCTGTTATTGAGCTGAAATAGACAGCCGGTTTTTCCGTATAGAGTACTCTTTCATTTTCTTGGCATCCCAACAGGCTACAACCAATAATCATAGCCCACACATTTACTAACAAAAATTTCTTCATAACATATCAATCTATAAAATACGTATTTTCCACAGGAATCGGAAGTATATACACACTCTCATAGTCGGACAAAGCAGTCTGTAAAATAGGTTTCTTCTGTATTGCCATACGTTTGTAGGCATAAAACAACTGTCCTTCACCCAAAAATTCTTTAGCATATTCCGCAAGGAGTATCCCTTGTAAGTTATCCGCAGTAAGTTCCGTTTCCGGAAGTCCACGATGATATTGGAGCTGATAAAAGTACCCGTTTGCCTCATCCAATGTCGGAGCTGTCTCCGTTGCGATAAGAAACATTTCCGAAACTTTCAGAAGGGGAACCCGTTCCGAATAGTTATATTTCGCAACCAAATTATAAGAGCCGGAATTTTCAACCCACCATTGCAGACGATAATCCAGATTCAAACTTGCAGGAAATATTTTATTCAGTGTTGATTTGTTGACAGACAAGAAATTGGAACTAGTATTGCCAACATAGAAATATTTATCTACCATCTCATCTTTCAGGCCTCGATATTCCAACGAGAATATATTTTCCTGAGTAAACCCGTTCTTGTCCTGACTTGACAAGTCAGCCCCGGACACTAGCGGGAACAAAGCGGAGTTTATCACCTCGACAGCATAATTATAGGCTTTTGCCTTATCCCCTGCGGCATTGCGATACAATAAGGTGCGTGCCAATAAAGCAGTCACCGCATAATAATTCATCCGGTACTCCCTTCCTTTCCACACCCCGGTAAGATTCTCCAAATCATACGCAGCATGTTCCGGCCCGTAAGGATCGATCTCCGCCAGCAAATCACGGGCATTCTCCAGATCACCGACAATACGGTTTAGTACTTCCTCCGTAGTAAGGCGTTCAAAAAGCTCGTCCGTATATCGGTCAACATACGCAATCGCTTTCCTGTCTCTGCCATTCTCCATCGCCGGTGAAGCTGCAAACAAACGCAACAGGTCCAGATGAATATAAGCCCTTAATCCCAACGCTTCTCCTTTGAAAAGCTCATATTCCCCGTTCGCAAAAATCCCTCTTTGTTCATCAATACGTCCTAAAAGACTATTCAAATTAGCAATGACATTATATTCGTTCTTCCAGATATTGTCCTTACGTGTCTCTTCCTGCGTCTCCGTATAATTATACGCATACGCATATTCGAAGTTATTGAGAGCAGTGGCGGCTGTCGAATAATATTGTCCGAGCACATCCATATAGGTCATGGTAAGTTGCCCGCCATACAGTTCGGTGGCAGCCATGCTTCCATAGCAACCCATCAAAGCATCCCTGAATCCTTGTGAACTTTCAAACAAGTCATCCGCCTTCAGTTCAGATTTAGGGGAGATATCAAACCAACTTTCGCACGAAGAGAGTGTGAAAAGTGGTATTATATAACTTAACAAAAGTATCTTCTTCATATTCTTCTTCATTAAAAAGTTAATTGAGCAGTAAAAGAGTAATGACGTGCATAAGGGTAAGTCGTACCAATCTCCCGACGTATGGTAGACATTCTCATAAAATCGTTCGCGGTCAATGCAACCTTCAGGTATTGGGCTCCGAAGTGGCGAATCCAGTCTGTTTTGAATGTATATGCCAAACTTACGGAATTGGCAGATAAATAATTATCTTTCTCCACAAAGCGCGATGTCGGTTTGGTGGCCGAACGGTCACTGATTCGTTTATATTCGGCAGCTATTCCCGGAGTCTGCCAACGATTATAAAGGGCACGTTCATCCACATTATTATACGGATTCACATTCTCCACTTTATCTACCAATGTCTGATTATAAGCATATCCTCCAAAACGGTAATAAAAGTTCGTATTCAATTCAAATCCCTTATAATAGATATTAAAACCGAACGTACCACTCAATTTAGGATCAGCCGAAGCATACGGTACATAATCATTTTCATTCCATGTATCCGTATAACCGCCATCCTTACTGATAAACACTTCATTTCCCGTGGCAGGATCGATGCCTGCCGAAGGCACTACCCAGATTGTATTGATAGAAGCCCCTTCGATATACCTCACATAAGTTTTAGTAGCACCTTCCGCATCTGCCTTTTCATTGAACGAGCTCAGTCCCGAAGAAATCTTTTTCAGGGTATTTTTATAATGTTGCCCGTTTACAAACATATTCACCCGCCAATCCTTATTTTGGAAAGCTGTCAGTTTTACACTGAAGTCATAGCCCTTGTTCTGAGTCTCTCCCAGATTTTCTTTATAAGAATCAAAACCGAGGTAAGAAGCCATATTGACATCTACCAGCAGGTCTTCCGAGTTCTCTATAAAATAATTGAAGTATCCGCTCAAACGATTATGAAAGAATCCGAAATCAATACCCAAATTCGTTTTCTGAGTACGCTGCCACTTCAAGTCCGAGTTGCCAAAAGCTTTAATCACGGTACCGATATAGTCCTGATATGACAATGAACTTTTGTACCGGTACATCATCAAAGCCTGATAAGGATAAAAATTCTGGCTGCCGGTATATCCGGTACTCATACGCAGACGAAACTGTTCGACAAAAGCAATATCCTTCATAAATGCTTCTTTATGAAGGTTCCATCCGATACCGGCACTCCAGAAAGTTCCCCATCGCTGGTTACTGCCAAACAAAGAAGAGCCGTCCATACGTATGGAAGCGTCTACAAAGTAACGATCGTCAAAACTGTAATTGGCATTTCCGAAGTACCCCATCAAACGAGTCATCGTTGCATCTCCTTTCACAACACTGCCTTCCAGAAAACCAGCCCCCATAGCAGGATGGTCAAGTTGCTGGTTCGGAAATCCGTTAATAGTATAAGTACTGTAATCATTTGAGGTCTGCTGAATGTTCCATCCGCCATTCAAACTCAGTGCATGTTTTTTGAATTGTCCGAAATAAGAAAGCACCAAACTGCCATCGTAAGAACTGGACACCGTATTTCCTTTGGTATAACTTCCTTTATTCTCTTCCATTGTAGCAAAATCCGTGTGATCTGCCGGCTTAAAAATATCTGTCGATTTATTGATACGTTCCAAAGAAAAGTTACCTTTCAACTTGAGGTTGCTTAGGATATTCCATTCCACACTGAAATTATCAACAAAATCGTCATAAGCTGTACAGTCTTTCGTATTCAACGTAGCATTGTACATCGGATTGACCACTGTTGTCGAACCGGCACTCGGACTATAAATAGTGAATAGTATTTTTTTCAACTGCCCGTTCTCGTCATACGGATAGTAATAAGGGTTCATATTGGCATAATCACTGAATGACCCGTATGGAGAATTATTGGAAGTTATCTTATCATAGGTAATCTCATTACGGAAACGCAGATTGCGATAATTATACTGTAACTTGATACCTGTACCGATGCGTGTACGGTCCGACCCCTTCATTACACCAGAAGTCCCGTTATACGTAAGGTTCACTCCATAACGGAAACTTTCGTTTCCCCCTTCCAACTGCACACTATGACGATGGCTGATACCTAAAGAGCGCAACGGTTGTGCCAGCCAGTCCGTATCATACCCTTTCTGTACTAATTTCAGGCGTTCGTTATAGTTTCTGCGATATTCTTCATCCACATACACGGCGCCTGTCCCCACATAAAGCCGTGCCAATTCTTCATACTTCAGCTTGTCAGGAGCACGAAGCAAATGATAATCGGAAAGATCAGCCACCTCAAAGTCCATACTTCCATAATAATTCAAACGCAACTTTCCGAGAGCCGGTGCCTTAGTGTCGATAATTACAACTCCGTTGGAAGCACGCGAACCGTAGATGGCCGTGGCAGAAGCATCTTTCAGGATTGAGATATTAGCTACCCTGTTGGGATCAAGGTCATATATTTTTTCCACACTGACCTCAAACCCATCAAGGATAAAAGTCGGCAAATTAGAATTACCTTTATATTCCTCGCTCAAGCTGGTAGTAGTAGGAAGAGCATTCACACCACGTATTTGTATATTCGGAACGGTATTGGGATCAGATCCCATCGCAAGATTATCCACAATCTTGAAAGAGGGATCAACGGCGGCAATGGTTATAAGCAATCCTTGATTGGAGATCGCCGATAATTCCGCACCGCTATAATTGGTAGCCGCTCCGGTGAATGTTTGTTTGCGTTGCGTATAATATCCTGTCACAACCACATCATCCAACGCTTGTACACCCACCTTCAAACGGACATTCATCACAGTCTTTACAGGAATTGAAGCTGTTTCCATTCCAATAAAAGAAATACGTATGATTGCGTCGTCAGGTACTTGGGCCAATTCAAACTTTCCGTCGATATTGGTTTGTACACCGATATTCGTTCCCGCCACTTGTACGGACGCTCCGATGACCGGCATTCCGTCTTCCGCTGAGATAACTGTCCCTTTCACGCTTTCGTAAGTCCCGGTCGTTCCTTTCTTGAGAGGAGTTATATTCACAAACTGCCCGTCAATAAGATATTTCAAAGGCTTGCTGCCAATCATGAACTTCAGAACCTGCTCAACGGTCTGGTTCTTTACTTTCCCGTCCACAAAGTACTGATTGACATCTTCATAGGCAAACAGTATCTTATACCCAGATACTTTCTCAAGATTCTTAAACGCAGAAGGCATGCGTTCATTCTTAAATTCCATCGTAATCCGCTTCTCCTTCACTTCCTGTGCTCCTATATTCAGTGAGCACATCCAGGAAATAAAAAAGATGATGGCTAGTAACCGATCTTTTCTCATAACTGATTTTATTAAACAAAGTATTTCATATTATCAGTTTATATACGAAGTAAACCTTCAAACGATTACCTTTTCAAGCAAAAAAATTTCAAAAAGAGATATTTTTATTCCAGAAACAACTAAATTGTCATACATCAATCGACAACTAACGTATGCCCTTCCAAGCTGATAGTCGCCTTTTCCATTCTATTCAGCAACGTAAGCGTATGTTCCAATCCCTGAAAACGGTCGGACAAGAAATGTACCTTACAATCCATGGCCTGAATATTACGGAACTCCACTCCCACATTATACCAACGTCCAATACCTTGCAATACTTCGACCAATGGAAGGTTATCAAAATAAAAGTATCCGTCACGCCAGTATATATACGAATGCAAGTCTACCTCTTTCACAGAAATGCCTCCGTCTTTCCGGACACACAAATCCTGTCCGGGCAGGATTACTTTAGAATTGCCGGAAGCATCAACTTGCACACTCCCTTCAATCAATGTGACGTGGACATCGGAAGCAGAATAACTACTGATATTGAATTCCGTACCGAGCACACGAGTTTGTACGTTCCCCGCTTGCACTATAAACGGGCGTTCTTTATCTTTAGCTACCTTAAAATAGGCTTCTCCTTCAAGGGTGACTATCCGTTCCTTCCGGACAAATCTCGTTGGATAAGTAAGACGGCTACCGGCATTCAGATAAACTTCCGTACCATCGGAAAGGACAAGTTTGAACATCTGCCCATACGGGATGCGCAAGATATGTGTTTGTGCATTTACTTTCTCCTTAAAGGTATTCTTCTTATCGAAGTAGTTCATTTCTTTGGTACGCACAGTAGCGGTCTGTTGAACCACCGGAGTCTTTTCTATTTCTTCCAATGAGTATGTTTCATGCCGGTGTTGTTCATCTTCCACTTCCAAGGTAACTTTTTGTGGCAAAGGATCGGCCTTCATAACTACAGCAACCGCATGGGATTTATCAACCAAGTTATTCAAAGTTCCCTCCGGACCACCGCTCAATAAGAATATCCCACCGACAAACAGAGCTACCGCAATACCGGCTGCCATGCTCCATCTTATCATGCGGCGACGTTGCGCTTTCTGTTGATGTTTATAGTGAAAACATTGTAATTCCGTTTCTATATTCTGATAGGCAAAAGCGGCATCTTCTTCCAAAAGGACAGAAATATCATTCAATAACCGGCAATCCCGCAGCGCTTCCTCTTGCAACGTTTCAATGTCTCCGCGCGTGATGCCTCGAGGGTTTTCCATGATATCCAACGCTTTCTTTTCCGACTCACTTATTTCCATACTCTTATCCTTTTTTATTATATTACGGACACGATTACCTATCAATCACTTATCTTGCGATTCATTTTTAATTTCTTCACGAATCACCCGAAGCGCTTTAACAATATGTTTATTGACAGAACTTACGCTGATATTCAATTCATCCGCCACCTCCTTGTAAGATTTACGGGCATTGTAACAACTTTCCAATACATGCCGGGTCAGAGGAGTAAGTTTGTTCATCGCTTTGCGAATACGTTTCATGCGTTCTTCCCACAATAACCGTTCATCAGTATCAGCATCATTCGAAGTCATTTTACGGACAAATTCAGCATAATCTTCTTGAACATTCTGCTGGCGGATGTAATCGATACAACGTGAACGGACGATGGAATAAAGATAAGCCCTGACCTTATCAGCTTCCATTTTTTCATAATTCCGCCAAATGTACTCAAAAGCATCATGGACAATATCCCGGCTTGTTTCCGTATCTTGCAAGTAGTGGTTCGCAAAAGAAAAAAGTCTTGCGAACCACTCTTTAAACATACGATCAAATTCCGTTTTATCCTCCATGAACCATTTATCTATTTAACATATCGGTCACAAAGTTAGTCTTTTTTCAGATATAAGCAATCGTCCTATTCCCGATTCATCAAACGATGTTCCGCCATCTGTTCGAACTTTGTTCCCGGACGACCGTAATTGGCATACGGATAAATGGAAATCCCCCCACGAGGAGTAAAGATTCCAGTTACTTCTATGTATTTGGGATTCATCAATCGGATAAGATCTTTCATTATGATATTCACACAATCTTCATGAAAGGCCCCATGATTACGGAAACTGAAAAGATAGAGTTTCAAACTCTTGCTTTCCACCATTTTTATATCAGGAATGTAGCTGATACGTATTTCGGCAAAGTCCGGCTGTCCGGTAATAGGACACAGACTTGTGAACTCCGGGCAGTTGAAACGTACCCAGTAATCATTTTCAGGATGCTTATTATCAAAGGCTTCCAATACTTCAGGAGCATAATCTTGCTTATACTCGGTTTTTCTTCCTAACAAGGAAAGTTGCTCTTTTAATTCAGTCATTGCACTCGTTAACTACCACCTCTACCCTAAACAAAAAATGCATTTCCTCTTTCACCTATCACCGTCCAATCCCAAACGCTTTATTCATCGATGTTTCAGTGGTGAAAGATTCATTTTACAACCTATCACCGCATCTATCACCTATCACCTATCAACATCAACTCTTAACCCACGTCTACTTTCTCCTCATCTTACGTGTTACAGTGTGTTTCATTGCCTTGAAACAAAGTGTTTCGCGCTGCTGAACAAAGTGTTTCGCGCCTTGAAACACTTTGTTTCCCTATGCGAAACAAAGTGTTCACCATAGCGAAACAAGTAGTTTCAAGCTATTGAAAACCTAATCTAAGCCTTCTAGTTTGTCTACAGCCATGTGACAGATGACCACCACAAATGCATTTAATCTCTGTGTAGAGATATTATTGATTCTTACTTTTTAAATACTTCTCCAATCCCTCCCGACGTAGTGTACAAGCCGGACAGTGCCCACAACCATCTCCCTGCACACCATTATAGCAAGTCAGAGTCTCGGTGCGAATCAGTTCCAGCACTCCCAGTTCGTCGGCCAATGCCCACGTTTCTGCCTTATCAATCCACATCAAAGGAGTATGAATCACAAATTGTTCATCCATAGCCAGATTGAGAGTTACATTGAGAGACTTGATAAAGGCATCACGGCAATCGGGATAACCGCTGAAATCCGTTTGGGAGACTCCCGTTACCAGATGATTTATACCACGTTCACGGGCATATACCGCTGCGATACTTAGAAAAAACAGATTACGTCCCGGAACAAAGGTGTTGGGAACGCTATCTGCCGGCTTTTCCTGATCCATCACCATCGTAGTATCGGTCAATGAATTATGCCCCAACCGTCCGATAAAGGAGACATCCATCACATCAAATTCCACTTCCGCTTTCCGGGCTATCTCCCGTGCAAGTTCCACTTCTTTCTGATGCTTCTGACCATACAGGAAACTCAAGGCATATACTTTCTTAAAGTTGCGTTTTGCCCAAAACAAACAAGTAGTAGAATCCTGTCCACCACTAAACACAACCAATGCTGCTTCTCTATTCATGTTCTATCTTAAATATCTTTGACTTTCAACACATTATAGGAGATATCGGTATCATACACATCACTGCCATCGACCTTCTTAATGGCTTTCACAACACGGATTGTCACCGGAAGGATCATTACTTCATACATGGATTTCAGCATTATCTGAATCCCCATCATGAGAAGCAGTTCCTTCCAGGCAATGATTCCGCCAAAAGCTACCGGAAAGAAAATCAGTGAATCGGCAGTCTCACCTACTACAGTAGACCAGATGGCACGAGCCGAAAAGTTACGCCCCTGACTGGCTACTTTCATTTTACTCATCACATACGCATTAAGAAATGAGCCTACCAGAAAAGCCATCAGACTGGCAGCCACAATGCGGGGAGCCATGCCGAACACAAAATCAAAATGTTCCTCGCCCTCCCAGAAAGGAGCAGCCGGAATGGCAACAGCTATCAATCCAAGAGCTACCACGAAGAGGTTCATGGCAAAACCGCTCCAAATGATGAGCCGGGCTTTCTTGAATCCCCAAACTTCGGCGATACAATCATTAATGATATAAGAAATAGGAAAGACTAATAATCCGGCTGTCACAGTCAGACTACCCACCTGGATTACTTTTGTTTCAAGAAGATTGGCTGCAATGAGACAGACATTAAACAGAATGCCCAGCAGCATAAAGGGTACAGATACTTTTTCTTTCATAACTCCTGTTTTTTACGTGGTGTTCTAGAATACACGACCGCTATTCACGGCATCATACATTTTTATTCTTTCGGGGTGCAAAGGTAAAAAATAAAACTGAAATTATCATATTCATCTTAACAGAATCTTTGTTCCCGAAACGGCTCTTTCATTTAAACCTGTAGTGCAAACAAGTATTCAAACCGATAAAAGTGTTCCACCTTATTGCAACAAAGTGTTCACCGTGTTGAAACAGAGTGTTCCACCGTATTGAAACAAAGTGTTTCACCATATTGAAGCAGAGTGTTCACCATATTGAAGCAGAGTGGTTTCTGAAGTAACAACAAATACAAAATAGCATACGAGTTTACTTGTGAGATTGAAAGAGTAGTTTATCATGTTGTCAGACCATCATGAGCTAAAACAGATATGTTGCAGATACTTGACCTGCAACATATCTGCAACAGGTATCTGCAACACCATAAGACGTTATATTTCAATTAGATACAACGAAATTGTTGCAGATGGCAGATAATTACCATAAATATATTCTTTTGTATAGGAATCGGATGTAGGTTCCTCCGGATTACCCGGCTCGCATTGGACCGGATAAGGGGCAGTATGGCTATATTTTTATCTTAAATGAAAGAGCTATGACCAAATCATTGGCAGCATGGTCTGCAGTCAATTTATATGCGAAGCGATGCAAATCCGGCCGTATCGCCAACATTCTTTTAGTAAAATCTACTTTTTCCATCACCATATCTCTTTTATCTAACTAGTACGATACAAAGATCCGATTTTTTTTAATCACTATAATAACACTGGGCGTGCACCCCGTTTTAACAAATTTTACATACAGAAAGTTTGTCAATCTAAAATCCATTAATAAATTTGCCTCGCATATTTTCTGTTGCAAGTATGATACGGGCTTGCAGATGGGAATACATACATAATTATAAGCGTTTATCTATGCTTATCCTTGACCTATAGGAATCTCGCAAATTCTTTCATTGGAGTCGAAGATGAAGCAATGGTAGATGCCTTTCGAGTATGGTATTTTGTCAGAGACGGTTATAAGACCACCTCTGTATTTATCATACAGCGTGAGGCTTCAACATTACTCTTTCTACTCCAATGGGCAATGCGAGAGCCTCTATGGGCGGATTGAGTAACTGATACAGGTTCTCACGCTTTTTTTTTGCTAATCCGTTGAATCGTGAACCTTTCAACTAAATCATTAATACTATGTCTAAGAAAAGATTGAATAGAATGGTGCGCGGTTTTGTTTGGTCTCTTCTGGCTGTTTTCATCTCTTGCTCAGAAGAAAAGGAATGGACCGTAACCGACGGTGAGGAAATCACTACCTCTGTCACCGTGGAAGTGCCCGAAGTATTCAGAACACGCGCGGTTCCCGCCGGCTATCCGACGGACGCTAAAAGCTATCTCGGTGAATCGGGTTATCCCTCTATAGGAAATGTGGATCTCAACAAGCATCCACTTGCTTTCACAGTGGCCGTTTATGTTGAAAAAACTGTTAACGGCAACAAGGATTACACCTTCGTCGACCAGCAATCAAGGCTCGATGTCAATGACGATAAAGCAGACTTTAATTTTCGTCTTATGAAAGGTCAGACATACCGAATCGTCGCCTATGCCGACTTCAGTAAAAAAGAACAAGCAAATCTTGACAACATATCCATCGCTCCCGGACTCAATGATGAATTGAAGGACGCATTCTTTGTGACTCAGGACTTTATAGCCGATGACAATTTGACAGTTGTTCTCAAGCGACCTTTCGGAAAACTACGTCTGATAGCTCGTGACTTCAGCACCTTTGCCAAAGGAGGAGTGTTGAAAATCGAGGAAATAAAAGTCACATACAAAGAAACTGTCACTGCCCTTGCAACCAATTCGTTCAACGCCATCACGGGGCAATTCAACGAAATCGAGGAAGGTATTAGCCGAGAATTTACAGCGGATCCTGTGATTTACCCAAAAGAACATGAAGGAGAAACAACCCCGTATGCCGCAGTGTTCACGATGTACCTTCCGGTAAATTTCGGCACAGAAGATACTTCAGGCAAGTATACCCCGGTCGAATCGGGGAATCCGGTACCCCAGTCGTGGATGCATCCTTTTGACATAGAGGTGACATATAAAAATGAATCCGGTACAACTACCACAATCAAACGTTCTTTCGAGATTGACATCCCGATAAAACGCAACTGGCTCACTACCATTGATGCCGCCGACTTCTGGACCGATAATTCCAGGATTACCGTATCTATCGACCACCGCTTCGAAGGATTCATCTATAAAGAGCCGGAGACATATTATGTCTATACGGGAAAAGAGCTGAGGGATGCGATCACAGCAATAGAAAAGACGTCTGAAAGAACAGGTAGGATTGTACTCGGGGCAAACATAACCCAGATTGGTGGTTATGGTGGTGTTGAAATTGGCTACTACTACAATAAGACATCACATCCGACTGCGGCTCCCTTTGAGAGCGAGGATATTACACTGGATCTGAACGGACACAAACTGACTACCGATGTAATTCCACAATATGGCCTTGGGTTAATTAATGTTTACGGGCCGGTCACCTTGAGGATTGTGGATACAAGCCCCGATGCAAACGGTGTAATTGAAAGTCCGTGGGTGCCGGATGAAAACGGAAATAATAAAAGCGTTCAGACGATAATCGCATGGCGTTATGGCAGCCATATTATCGTGGATGGCGGGAAGATAAAAGCTCGTCCTTATTGGTGGTACGATGATGATCCTAATAAACCACCCACATCCGGGTATTATGAAACAGAGGCTATTTATCTGGGTGGTCCCATTAGATATGTCGGAAGTAAAACCGAAGGACATCTGGGGCTTGAGCCAAACTCTTTGACCATCAACTCCGGATGGTTTGAATGTGTTGGAATAGCTAATCCGGAATGTCTTATCAATCTCGAAAACTCGGGGCCGGTTGTGGATATTGATGGCAAAGACCAACCCGGACACATAGGTTACGGTAAGGTATATGTCAATGGCGGTTCGTTTGTAGAGTTCAACCCCTCGAATGGCGACAATAAGTCAGGCAATTACACTAACCAATGGGTCGATGACGACCACACCGTTTTGACGGAGACAGTCGAAGGTAAAACCGTTTACACGGTGATTCCCAAAAACTCACCCGAATATCACCATTAGTCCCGATAGGTTACGGTTTAGGTACGGTCGGCGGATTCCGACCGTACCTAAACCGTGCATTAAGTAAGCTTACCGGTCACCGTTAAAATTCACATGCAATATGATTGATTACACCCGCTTACCATACTTTTTCCTGCGGTGCGTTATATCAGCGGTTTGCCTCATGAACGTCTTCATGGCTTTTGCGCAGGTACCTGCCGACGATACGACCAATCGCACTGACGAGAGGGTCGTGATCCGGCATATTCCTCCCGCTGTCGTCGGACGATATCCTTACGGCGTAACGTTTCTGAAACCCGAACAAACCGACTCTGTTCTCAATTATGCCGAAACCGAACTCGTACCTATTATCTTCAAGCGCAACAAAACCGACCTTATACTCCCCAATGCCCGGCTCGACAGTATCGTGGGAGTGGTCAACCGTATACTCGATGACAGGGATGCCGGTCTTTCTTATGTATGGATCGGTGGCTCCGCGTCGCCCGAAGGTCCCGAAGCGCATAATGTCTGGCTCGGCAAGACCCGCGCCAGACGCCTTTATGATTATCTCAAGACTCATACGGCCCTTCCCGACTCCCTTATCCGCATCGATAACCTGATGGAGGACTGGCACACGCCCCTTAGACTCATACGGCAGCAGCACTTTCCCCATAAAGACCGCGTGCTCGAGATCTGGGTAAATCAACCAGACAGCCGGAAGCGGAAGCGCGAGATCATGGCCATCGACAACGGTATCACCTGGGAATACCTGATCGACAAAGCATTCCGTCCGGCCCGTAATGCCCGCATGGTGATCGTCTGCACCGCCGAAGATTCGACTGTGGTGATTCCTCCGTTACCTCCGATTGCAGGCATCAAAGAATATCCCCTCGCCCGACCGCTACCCATACCTGTCATGACGGTAGCTCCGGCGTATCGCGGACAGTTTGTTGCTGTCAAGACCAATCTGGCCGCACTCGGATTGCTCGTCGCTAACCTCGGCGTGGAGTTCTCTTTCGGTCGCGGATTCAGCCTCGACCTTCCGTTCTATTATTCTCCATACGACATCAACTCCAAGTTCCGGGTCCGAATACTCGGAACCCAGCCGGAACTCCGCTACTGGCTGCGACGCGACTGGCCCGGAGATGGTCATTTCTTCGGACTGAACGGCACCGTTGCGGGGTTTAACGTCTCATTCCCCGGTACTGACCGTTTTCAGGATCCCGAACGTGCACTTTGGGGAGTAGGTCTCAGTTACGGTTATGCCCTTAGCTTCGGTACCCACAGGCACTGGGGAGTTGAATTCAACCTGGGCACCGGATACATGAATTATCATCTCGACACGTTCGACAATGCTTACAACGGTAAACTGATGCACACAGAGAAGAAAGATTACTGGGGCATCACCAGGATCGGTTTATCGCTGACATACAAATTCCGGTATCGGAAACAGATCACGTCTAAATCGCAGCAAAGGAGGCCGGAACATGATTAGGATACTATACATATTTTGGGGAATATCGGTCATACTCGGACTCTCATCCTGCCATAAGACCATCCACACCCACCCGTGGGAAGAACCTGCAATCGACGAGAAAGCGATGCTCACGCTTCGCATTGACAACAGTGTGCCACAACTCGGAGCCGTGATCGACTATACGGTTTCCCCCGCCGTCATTATCTATTCCGACGATTTGCCGGAGAACATTGTCGCCCATACCCGTAATGCGGCATCCACCTCCGATGAGAACCCTGATACGCAGAAATTCCTCTTGCAACGGGCACATTCGCTGGCCGGGGCATTCAACGAGATCGCACCGTACATTCTCGACGGTGACAAATGGGAACTTCACTTGAAATACGAAGTGTATGCAGGTACAGCCGAACAGGTGAAGAAAGGGCTCATTAAGCCGTTTCACAGCGATGATATCCAATATCGGGCGGATGTGTCTCATCCCGAACATGATATGGAAATAGAACTGCCATTCGGTGTCGTAACGATTATGGCCGTGGCTCATATCAAGCCTGTGGGAACTGACGACGACTGGTTTTACCAAACCGAGCCCTTGTATAATTTGATTTCCAATACAGACAAACGCCAGGGCGAGCACGACAATGTTTACCGGGATTGTTTTGTCGCCGGACAGGAATACCATATCGAACCAACGGGCATAGAGGGCAATATACAGCACATAACTGCCACCCTGACCCGCCCGCAAGGACGTTATATGGTAATTGCCGATGACTATGAGACTTATCTGAACATTGCCAGCACCGAGATTACGGACGCCGCTTCCCACATCTACTATCCATCGTATATTAACACGGCATACTCTGTGCTCGACCGCATACCCATCGCAAGTTCATACGATTTCGGCTATAACTTCACCCCGTCGCTGGTTTACGCCGATGATTCCCCGTATGTACGCTTGGGCGACGACTGGTCGTTTGTCAATGGCAACCGCAGTAATTTCAACATTGACATCACCGTCAGCGACCAAAGAGACGACCGTGTCATCAATCACAATCCCGGTATCCTTGTACCTGTTTTTCCCGACCGTGTCACTCTTGTTGTAGGCCACTGGCTTACGAAAATCAATGAAGATGGTGGCGGAGTTTCAATCGACCCCAATTTCAGCGACGAGATTGTCATCCATTTCTGACCTCTGCCTTTTTGAAATTCATTTCCTTATCAGTTCTTCCACCCGCCACACCAGCCGGTTGAATGTGCCGGTACAAATGACTTAGAACTTGTAGTCAATGCTAAGACCAAATACTTTGTTGGTACGACTATAGACATTGGTACCAGGCAATCCCGTACCATTATAACTTGAGAATGCCTTCGTATAATCTTCGTAAGTAGTCCACATATAGCCGACATTCAAAGCTGCTCTTTCACTCAAATTCACCTTTGCTCCAAAGCCTAACGTATAGGAGTCGCAAGAGAAACTAGTATCAGTCTGAAAATTATCAGACAATCCGTAATCAGTGATCTGTCCCCCACAACTTAACGTCAATCGCTTGTTTACATCCCACTCGATACCTGCCAAATATTCGTTAGTACCCTTAGTCAGAAACTTCTGCTTGCCATCCGCCATACCCGCTTTCTTGTCATCATAAAAGTGATATTCTACAGATGCACGCAACACTGGAAGGAATTCATAAGCCACTGCCACCGAAAGCATGGAAGGAATATCATTCGGAGTATTGACACCGTCTTTAAAGCCACCTACCAAAGCCTCTGCTTCAGTCGGATATTCCAACTTGTGAGTTTTATTCTCAATATTCATGTTAGCCTTGAACTCATACTTAGCTCCCATGTTTAACTTGTTCCATTTGACATCCACACCTATCACCGGAACTAATCCCCAACCGGTCTGGTCACAGTCCAAAGCCAAATGCATCAAGTCCGTATCACCCACTTTAGCATCTAAGAAACCCTCATAGCCTCCCGAAAAATAATTCATACGACCACCGGCAAAAGCCGAAAGCCAATCAGTTACCTTATAAGATAAGCCCAACTGTACAGAATAGATGTATTGCTTGCCATCCATAGCACTATTGATTTTATATTTGTCCGGAGTCATGATCGGTTGCCCTTGCGCCAGTCCCGCCAAACTCCCCTTAAAAATATTTGCCATAGCAGCTGATTCGAACATAGGCAGACCATCATCAAACGATGCCTTCCCACCTCCGCCGGTGATAGCGAAGAAACCGGAAATCGTCCAATCTCCTTTCTTATAGGCTGCAAACACGCTAGGGATAATCGGTGCAGCAGCTTTTCCCTTATAATATTTATGAAATGGACTATCAGATTTTGTTGGTACCGGAATTCCATTGTTCATAGCAATTCCATTATAAGTATAGAAGCTGGCATCAATATTTCTCGTCTGAAAAGCACTCTGAATACTCAATCCCATATAGAAGCCATCATTCGGCAAAAAAGCTAAACCGGCAGGATTAGACAAAGCTCCGTCTATCTCAAAGGTAGCACCACGGGATAACATACGAAGAAAAGCAACGTGTTGATTAGTATTTGTCAGAAGACCTCCGGCAAAAGTTGGAATTGAAACGATTAGCATCACAAATCCAATCAAGGAATTTTTTCTCATCTAAATCTTTTTTTAATTATTTCGGGCGCAAAGATACGATATTATTGCACATAAGAAATATGTTTGTGCATTTATTTTCGTTTAGCCACTTCCTTTAATTGATAAAACAAACTGTTTCTAATGAAACAATTACTTTTCAAACAATAGATTGATTAAACAAATCAACCTGTTCCGGTGTTTCATATTATATAATATATAGAATAATATGATGACCTATACAATTGCATTTTTCGGCACAAAGCCTTATGACGAGTCTTCTTTCAATGACAAAAACAAAGCGTTTGGGTTTGAGATACGCTATTACAAAGGACATCTGAACAAAAACAATGTACTACTGACACAAGGAGTGGATGCTGTCTGCATCTTTGTGAACGACGTTGCCGATGCAGAAGTAATCCGCATAATGGCCGCCAACGGAGTCAAACTTCTGGCACTACGTTGTGCGGGATTTAATAATGTAGATTTAAATGCTGCTGCCGCTGCCGGAATTACCGTAGTACGGGTTCCTGCCTATTCTCCTTATGCCGTTGCGGAGTACACCGTAGCTCTTATGCTATCGCTAAACCGGAAAATACCCCGTGCCTCCTGGCGTACCAAAGACGGCAATTTCTCCCTGCACGGCCTGATGGGATTCGATATGCATGGAAAAACAGCAGGTATTATCGGCACAGGAAAAATAGCGAAAATACTGATTCACATCTTAAAAGGGTTCGGAATGAACATATTGGCCTACGACCTCTATCCGGACCATAACTTCGCCCGCGAAGAACAAATTGTTTATACTTCATTGGACGAACTATATCACCATTCGGATATCATCTCCTTACATTGTCCGCTCACCGAAGCCACCAAATACTTAATTAATGACTACTCCATCAGCAAAATGAAAGACGGAGTAATGATCATCAATACCGGCCGTGGACAGCTGATTCATACCAATGCCCTGATCGAAGGATTGAAGAACAAAAAAATAGGTTCTGCAGGACTGGACGTATACGAGGAAGAGAGTGAATACTTCTACGAAGATCAGTCCGACCGTATCATCGACGATGACGTGCTCGCCCGTTTACTTTCATTCAACAATGTGATCGTCACTTCTCATCAAGCCTTTTTCACACACGAAGCGATGGAGAATATTGCTACGACCACGCTGCAAAACATAAAAGATTTTATCAATCATAAGCCTTTGCCCAATGAAGTGAAGAAATAAATCAGTCGTCTTCCTCCTTGATTTCGTCGATTTTTCTTGGTAACTCCAACCAGAATACGTAATATTGCAGCTATAAATAGTCAGCTTATGACACTGGATTATATCTATCACAGCGGTTTCGCTATCGAAACAAAAGGGGTAACCGTTATCATCGATTACTACAAAGACTCTTCCGAAACGGAGCATAGCCGGGGAATCGTACATGATTATCTCCTGCAAAGGCCGGGTAAACTATATGTTTTGGCCACCCATTTCCATCCCGACCACTTTAACCGGGAGATATTGACCTGGAAAGAGCAACGCCCCGACATTCAATATATTTTCTCCAAAGATATCTTGAAGGCTCATCGTGCTAAATCCGAAGACGCTTTCTATATAAAAAAAGGAGAAACATACGAAGACGAGACCATCCGTATCGATGCCTTCGGGTCAACGGATGTCGGCAGTTCGTTCCTGCTTCACCTGCAAGATTGGAGTATTTTTCATGCCGGTGACTTGAACAACTGGCACTGGAGTGAGGAATCTACCGAAGAAGAGATCCGAAAAGCCAATGGTGATTTCCTCGCAGAAGTTAAATATTTAAAAGAAAAAACGCCTAACATCGATTTAGTACTATTCCCGGTGGACCGGAGAATAGGAAAAGATTACATGAAAGGGGCCAAACAGTTCATCGAACAAATAAAAACTACTATATTTGTGCCCATGCACTTCAGCGAAGATTATGAAGGGGGAAATGCGCTTCGTAGTTTTGCTGAAAATGCCGGATGCCGTTTCATCAGCATCACCCACCGGGGTGAAAGTTTTGAGATTACCAAATAAACACATGATAATTATGAATAAATTTACAATTCTGTTTCTTACCCTATTCCTTGCATTGCCGATGGCAATGAAGGCAGACTCTGCAAAAGAGAAGAAAGACGACACCAGGTACCTTGTAGGGGCTGTACCTGAAGTAGATGGCAAAGTAGTATTTTCCAAAGAGTTCCAGATTACCGGAATGAGTCAGGCACAAATCTACGACACAATGACAAAGTGGATGAATGAACGTCTGAAAGAAAATAAAAATATTGATAGCCGCATTGTTTTCTCTGACGAGGCAAAGGGGCTCATAGCCGGTGTTGGAGAAGAATGGATTGTTTTCAGTTCAAGCGCCCTGTCACTAGACCGTACACTGATCAATTATCAGATTACCGTTACCTGCAAATCCGGCAACTGCCTGGTAGAGCTTGAGAAAATCCGTTTCACTTACCGTGAAACAGAGAAATACAAAGCAGAAGAATGGATCACTGACAAATATGCGCTCAATAAAGCAAAGACCAAATTAGTGCGCGGACTGGCTAAATGGCGTAGAAAAACGGTAGACTTCGCAGATGATATGTTTATGGATGTAGCAGTAGCTTTCGGAGCACCTGATACCCGTCCGAAGAAAGAGAAAAAGAAGAAGGAAGAAGAGCAACCCAAACCATCAATCGTCACAGCCGCAGGGCCGGTTATCATCGGTGGAACCGATAAAAAGACGGATAGTAAAGTGACGACTGCCGCCCCCGCTCAGACCGCAGTTCCTGCAGTAACCCTCACTCCTGCTACACCGGCAGGCAAGGCTTCCGCAGACATGCCGGGTTATATAGAAATTGATTTGAAACAAATTCCGGGCGAAGTATATGCTTTAATGGGAAGCGGCAAATTAGTAATCAGTATTGGAAAAGATGAGTTCAACATGACCAATATGACTGCAAACGCAGGTGGTGCACTGGGTTATCAATCAGGAAAAGCTGTTGCATATTGCACACTCTCACCCGATCAACCTTATGACACCATAGAAAAGACAGACAGCTATACACTAAAACTGTATGCTCCGAACCAAACAACTCCTTCAGCTGTGATCGAATGTAAGAAAATGCTTTCACAAACCACTCCACAAGCCGGACAACCCCGTACTTATGTCGGAGAAATTGTGAAGCTCTTAATGAAAAAATAAGGGAAATTGCAACAATGGAAATAAAAGGTAAATTTGACCATTTTAATATCAACGTTACAAATCTGGAACGGAGTATCGCTTTTTATGAGAAAGCACTCGGTCTAAAAGAACATCATCGGAAAGAGGCATCCGACGGTTCGTTCACACTGGTCTACCTGACAGACAATGAAACGGGATTCCTGTTGGAATTGACATGGCTGAAAGATCATACCGCTCCATACGAACTGGGGGAAAATGAAAGCCATCTCTGTTTTCGTGTAGCCGGTGATTACGATGCAATCAGGTCTTATCACAAAGAAATGAATTGTGTATGTTTTGAGAACACTGCCATGGGGCTTTATTTCATTCATGACCCGGATGATTACTGGATTGAAATACTTCCACAGAAGTGATTCCATATAAAAAGGAATATTCAGTAAATGTTCCCCCCAAATACCATGGCATATGAAGATGATAGAGTATAATCACTTCATATGCCATTATTATTGTCATTTTTCTGTATATTCTCATATACTCTTATCTGACAAGACATGAAGTTCCGGAAGAAGTCTTCTGACCTCTTCTGATTCTTTCAGTAAACTCATATCATGCAGCTTTCCCCGTTCTGTTCCTGATCTTGTCAATCATCAGTATGGCATTTGCTGTATGTATTCCGAAGAAAATCCACAGGATTTCCGTCTTCTTGTTCCTTGCCTTTATCCTTGCGAGCGAGTAATGTTGCTTTTGAGTGCCGAAGCTTCCTTCAAGCCGTGTGGCCCTTTCTTTTGAGAGTTCGCTTCTAAGCACCTTCCTCAAAGGCTCATCTTTGCCCGCCCTTCCCTTGCGCACAAAGGATGTGGATATCCCATATTTAGTACAGAACTTTCTGTTGGCATTATTGGCATATATGGAATCGGCAGCCACACATCTTACCCTTACATTCATCAGCTTCTGCTGCATACGGATACAGTCCTTCAAGCGTATCCCCTCATTGAAAGCCTTGAACGAGAGGTGTTCGATGAACGATATGCCGTCTATCTGTATATTATTGACCTTTGCACCGAACTCGACGGACTTGGTTTCCTTGCCTCTGACGATGGGACGTACATAATGACGGTCGATGCTGATGATGCGGTCACTGACTTTTCGCCCTTCAAACATTTCCTTTTCCTGTACAAGCACCTTTCTGATGATGGAAAGACGCTTATGGTAATCCTGTGTATATCGGAGTAAAGCACCGTACTCGCTATGGAGCCCATCCCTTTGACTGAGGAGCTTTTCAAGAAGCTTGATCATACGGCGCTTAAGCATTCTTGTCCTTGAAGCTCTCCTCTTTCTTTTCTTGCAGTAGGACAGATAGGATTCCGCCACATTCCTGTATTTGTTGCGCGGACGCCTTATGCCCAGATCCCTGCAATGCCGGCATATATGACTGTAGAGCCATTCGATGCTTTCCCAAAGGAGTTTCATGTCCGTAGGAAAACGCATGTGGCTCTCATAGCATGTGGCATCGGTCATGCAGACGTGAAGGTTATCAAGATAAGGTTTCCAGTGTGAAGCCAGGAGCTCCTGGAAGGAATCAATGTCAAGGCGGGATGCTATCTCATTACGGATGGCACTGACTATCTTGAAGTTGGTTATGGGAAGGGACGGGGGGATCATGATGCCACAGAACATCTGGTAGTGTATGTTCCCGTTCAGATGTTCCACCAGTTTCCTGTCGGAGAATCCGGTGTATGCCTTCAGGACCATAAGGGCGATCTTTGCGGAAGGACTGAATATGTTCCTGCGGCCCAAACGTTGTTCAGACAGGCCTGCGGCTTTTGCCATACGATCAAATGGAAAGACCGAATGAAGCCTGCCAAGCTCACTCTCATGAAAACTCTTGCGGTATTTTTCCAGAATATCAAATTCTGTAAAGCCCAAAGTTGGGTGGATTTCTGAAATTTTTTGTATCTTAGCCATATCTTAGTTGGGGAATTTCCCCCGTTTGGGCCGTCAAACCTTGTTTTCGGGGGAATACCTAAAGATACTAAAAAACCAACTAATTCGCAATAATTTGTGTATGAATTAGTTGGCTCATTTTATAATATTTAATGAATGTCCCTAAAAAGAGAGGCTGTGCCGTAATCAAAGTTTATGGCGCAGCCTCCGTTTTATACGGCTTGATAGGAGCTATTCCCAGATAGAGCCTCTGTTTCATTCAAAATAGAGCCGCTGTTTCACTCAAATAGAGCCGCTGTTTTACCCAAATAGAGCCGCTATTCTGTTCATCTTACATATTGATGAAATTTAACCTGCAAATAAATAACCCTAAGTCTGCGTGTCACCTGCTTTTGCCTACCCGGCCAACCTGAAAGCACTAAATACACTCCCTCCTACTCACAGCATATTCCTGCAAGGGATGACATTTCCTGCTTTCAGCCGCTATCTTCCTCTGTCAAGGCGTTTGCAAATAAAACTGAAACGACTGAAACCGGATAAGTCTTCAATATAACAACCTTTATTTTTTATGCCGGTTCGCTCTTTTCTTCCGGATATCCGCTTTCATCTTCGCTGCACCCGAACCATGCTGTCCGCGAATATACGTCGCTTTTTTCGCTTTCGTCTTCACCTTTTCCTCTTCTTTGGGCTTATCTTTCTTACCTTTAAAAACGATGCCACCCATGATTGCTTCTTCTATACTCATATAATGCTTTATTAGTATTCAACATTTCCGATGGCAAAGATAACCCTTTTCCGCGGATTTATTTATCTTTGCAAAGACAACAATCGTAACCACCAATGGCAACAACAATTCTTTCTGCAGAAAAGGACCCGATGGGAGCCGCTATTTCTGACTATTTCAACCATCACAGTGCTGATCGTTTGCGGGTATTTTCTTCTCAGTTCGAAGAAGATGAAATCCCCGTCAAAGAGCTGTTTCGTAATATACGGTCTATGCCTATGCTAGAGCGTACCGCCCTACAAATGGCTACCGGACGGATTTTGGATGTAGGTGCCGGAAGCGGTTGCCATGCGCTCGCACTCCAGGAAATAGGGAAAGATGTATGTGCCATTGATATTTCTCCACTATCTGTCGAAGTAATGAAACAACGCGGAGTGAACGATCCCCGCCTCGTCAACCTTTTTGATGAAACATTTTCCGAAACATTCGATACGATCCTAATGCTCATGAATGGTTCCGGAATAATCGGACGACTGAACAACATGCCCGGATTCTTCCAACGGATGAAACGTATTCTCCGCCCCGGTGGATGCATACTTATGGATTCGAGCGATTTGCGTTATCTTTTTGAGGAGGAAGACGGTAGCATAGTCATCGACCTGGCCGGAGACTATTACGGAGAGATTGACTTTCAAATGCAGTATAAAGATATAAAAGGAGACACATTCGACTGGTTATATGTAGATTTCCAGACTCTTAGTTTATATGCTTCCGAATGTGGTTTTAAGGCAGAATTGATAAAAGAAGGAAAGCATTACGATTATCTGGTTAAACTTAGCATTGCTTGAAAAGACATCCTCATATAGTGACGGTAGGGACATTCATTAAATATTATAAAATGAGCCAACTAATTCATACACAAATTATTGCGAATTAGTTGGCTTTTTAGTATCTTTAGGTATTCCCCCGAAAACAAGGTTTGACGGCCCAAACGGGGGAAATTCCCCAACTAAGATATGGCTAAGATAGAAAAAATTTCAGAAATCCACCCAACTTTGGGCTTTACAGAATTTGATATTCTGGAAAAATACCGCAAGAGTTTTCATGAGAGTGAGCTTGGCAGGCTTCATTCGGTCTTTCCATTTGATCGTATGGCAAAAGCCGCAGGCCTGTCTGAACAACGTTTGGGCCGCAGGAACATATTCAGTCCTTCCGCAAAGATCGCCCTTATGGTCCTGAAGGCATACACCGGATTCTCCGACAGGAAACTGTTGGAACATCTGAACGGGAACATACACTACCAGATGTTCTGTGGAATCATGATCCCCCCGTCCCTTCCCATAACCAACTTCAAGATAGTCAGTGGCATCCGTAATGAGATAGCATCCCGCCTTGACATTGATTCCTTCCAGGAGATCCTGGCTTCACACTGGAAACCTTATCTTGATAACCTTCACGTCTGCATGACCGATGCCACATGCTATGAGAGCCACATGCGTTTTCCTACGGACATGAAACTCCTTTGGGAAAGCATCGAATGGCTCTACAGGCATATATGCCGGCATTGCAGGGATCTGGGCATAAGGCGTCCGCGCAACAAATACAGGAATGTGGCGGAATCCTATCTGTCCTACTGCAAGAAAAGAAAGAGGAGAGCTTCAAGGACAAGAATGCTTAAGCGCCGTATGATCAAGCTTCTTGAAAAGCTCCTCAGTCAAAGGGATGGGCTCCATAGCGAGTACGGTGCTTTACTCCGATATACACAGGATTACCATAAGCGTCTTTCCATCATCAGAAAGGTGCTTGTACAGGAAAAGGAAATGTTTGAAGGGCGAAAAGTCAGTGACCGCATCATAAGCATCGACCGTCATTATGTACGTCCCATCGTCAGAGGCAAGGAAACCAAGTCCGTCGAGTTCGGTGCAAAGGTCAATAATATACAGATAGACGGCATATCGTTCATCGAACACCTCTCGTTCAAGGCTTTCAATGAGGGGATACGCTTGAAGGACTGTATCCGTATGCAGCAGAAGCTGATGAATGTAAGGGTAAGATGTGTGGCTGCCGATTCCATATATGCCAATAATGCCAACAGAAAGTTCTGTACTAAATATGGGATATCCACATCCTTTGTGCGCAAGGGAAGGGAGGGCAAAGATGAGCCTTTGAGGAAGCTGCTTAGAAGCGAACTCTCAAAAGAAAGGGCCACACGGCTTGAAGGAAGCTTCGGCACTCAAAAGCAACATTACTCGCTCCCAAGGATAAAGGCAAGGAACAAGAAGACGGAAATCCTGTGGATTTTCTTCGGAATACATACAGCAAATGCCATACTGATGATTGACAAGATCAGGAACAGAACGGGGAAAGCTGCATGATATGAGTTTACTGAAAGAATCAGAAGAGGTCAGAAGACTTCTTCCGGAACTTAATGTCTTGTCAGATAAGAGTATATGAGAATATACAGAAAAATGACAATAATAATGGCATATGAAGTGATTATACTCTATCATCTTCATATGCCATGGTATTTGGGGGGAACATTTACTGAATATTCCGACGGTAGATACAATATAACAAACAGCCAGCCGGGTATTCTTCTGTGTAAACCAACAAAATAAGGAGGCAAAAACCTCCTTATTCTTAGTACACCCTCAGGGATTCGAACCCTGGACCCACTGATTAAGAGTCAGTTGCTCTACCAACTGAGCTAAGAGTGCATTATTTTATTTTCATTGCAACCTTGAATTTGTACACCCTCAGGGATTCGAACCCTGGACCCACTGATTAAGAGTCAGTTGCTCTACCAACTGAGCTAAGAGTGCATCATTCCTCATTTGCGGTTGCAAAAGTAGGTCTTTTATTTTATTTTACCAAACAATCATGCCGCTTTTTTACTATCTTTTTTCGTCTTTATTCGAAGACATAAAGCTCAGAAGGCGTATTTCGTTTTAAAGCAAGCAGTTGCACATCCTTGCCTACAATAACGCCTTTGCTCTTTAATTTCCATTCCACCGTCTTATAAGCTAGCTCCGGGTGATTATTATCCTTACTTAAATGGCATAACCAGATATATCGCAAATGTTCAGTGATATGTTCTGCCAAAAACTCTGCTGTATCAGAGTTACTCATGTGACCGGTTTTACTTGAAATCCGCTCCTTCAAATATTTGGGATAAGCTCCCATTTTGAGCATTTCCTCATCATAGTTAGCTTCAAGTATCAGATAATGGGCCTTACTAATATAATGAGCAGCTGTAGGAGTAATCTCTCCAAGGTCAGTCAAAAAAGAAAAGACCTTACCGTCAATTTCAATGCAATATCCCACATTGTCCGTTCCATCATGTGGCACCTCAAAAGACTCAATGCGAAAATCTTCCAATATCATAGGCTCTTGCTTTTCCAGATAACGAACTGACGAGCTAAGCTTCTCCATCATACAATAGCTACGATTAATTCCCGCATGAATACGTGCGGTTGTATAAATGGGAATATTCATTTTTTCTCCCAGATTACCCACAGCTTTAATATGGTCAGCATGATCGTGCGTTATAAATACTGCGCGAATACTATCCATCAGGATATTATAATCTTTCAGTGTCTTTTTGATCGTACGTATGCCTATTCCGGCATCTATCAGTATTCCATAAGTTTCAGTGCCCAGATAATAGCAGTTCCCACTACTGCCACTCGCCAGGCTTATAAATTTTACCTTCATGTTTTATCCTTTTTATTAAAAAGCAAAATGCCGTCAACTTTTGCAGCAAAGTGACGGCAAATATACGCAAAAAAGAAATGTTAATTTGAGACAAAGATACGTTTTTTTTGCTTACTGTCTGTATCTTTGTTCCAAATTAGGTAATTAAAACTATGATTATAGCTGTTGATTTTGACGGAACGATTGTAGAACATCGTTATCCGCGCATTGGTGAAGAGATTCCATTCGCTATTGAAACATTGAAGTTATTGCAACAAGAAAAGCATCGTTTAATACTATGGAGTGTACGTGAAGGAGAACTTCTGGACGAAGCTGTCGAATGGTGTAAAGCCAGAGGTTTAGAATTTTATGCGGTCAATAAGGACTATCCTGAAGAGCAGAAAGACCATCAGGGATTCTCCCGGAAGTTGAAAGCCGATATATTCATCGATGACCGGAATCTGGGTGGTTTGCCGGACTGGGGAGTCATTTATGAAATGATTAAAGGGAAAAAGACATTTGCAGAGATCTATAGCCAAAACGAAGAAGAGGAAAAAACATCCTTGAAAAAGAAGAAAAGATGGTTGCCTTTTTAGGAAGCAAATACATATCAAACCAGCAAAGAATAGATGATGCACTCCTATCTGACATGATTAGAGTGCATTTTTATATTCATAAACAACTATCACTCAACATGAAATCACCAATTACTACGATTCTTTGTTTTCCCACTTTTCTCTAAACTCCCACAGTTGCTCAATAGTGGGATGAAATGTTGAATTTTCCCAGTTTCTGGAAATCATTGTAATCAAAGACTCCAAATACGATTTACCATCAATAATTGTAGTACATTTATTAATCTGAAACTTTTCTGTTGGATAATTCTTTGTCTCAATCATCTTTTTTGCCCAGTTCAATAATTCCTGAACAGATTCATTATCATAAGTATGTTGTATCATATCTTTAGAATTTTCCACAAAGATACAAACTTTATTTATTCATAAAGTAATAATTTTGCTATCAATAAAGAAACAATCCATGATTTTTTATGTTTATATAAATAGAGATAAACTTAAAAATAGAATGACTTATGATTTATAATTTTTTATTTCCCACCAAATCGAATACAACGAAAGTGTCTTTGTTGCTATTGGCTGTCCGGATCATCTTCGGCATATTATTAATGAATCATGGTATCCAAAAATGGAGTAACTTTCAGGAGATGTCAGCTGTATTTCCTGATCCGCTTGGAATAGGAAGTCCCCTATCTCTCGGATTAGCAATTTTTGGTGAACTTGTATGTTCGATAGCATTTATCATCGGATTCTTGTATCGCTTGGCAATGATCCCGATGATTTTCACCATGATGGTAGCCTTTTTTGTAGTTCATGCAAATGACGTGTTTGCGGTTAAAGAACTAGCCTTCATATATTTAGTCGTATTCATATTGATGTATATTGCCGGTCCCGGTAAATTTTCAATAGACCATATCATAGGAAACAAATTATCACGACGGAAATCAAGAGCATACAAAAATTAGAAATAATATCCCCGAGAACTTAAAAATCCGTATATTTGCATACACATTAAGAAATAATTTATTAATATTATTCATTAACCAAAAACATTTTAACATGAAAAGAGGGAAGCTGACTTTAGTCGCAGTAGTACTTAGCGGTAGCTTATTATTCAGTTCTTGTGTAGGATCATTCGCCTTATTCAATCGCCTGTCTTCCTGGAATCAATCAGTTGGAAACAAATTTGTAAACGAACTTGTATTCCTTGCTTTCAACATTGTTCCGGTTTATGGTGTAGCTTACCTGGCTGATGCTTTAGTGATCAATTCTATCGAGTTCTGGAGTGGGTCCAATCCGATGGCTAATGTAGGTGATGTAAAGAAAGTGAAAGGAGAAAACGGCAACTACATGGTGAAAACTCTTGAGAATGGATATTCCATTACTAAAGAGGGCGAAACTGCTTCAATGGACTTGATCTACAACAAAGAAGCCAACACATGGAACGTCGTTGCAAACGGTGAAAGCGCTGAATTGGTAAAAATAAACAATGACGGCACTGCTGATTTGTTCTTGCCGAACGGTGAAAAGATGAATGTAACTCTGGATGCTCAAGGTATGCTCGCAGCACGCCAGGCTACAATGAGCAATCTGATGTTTGCCGCACGCTAAAAATAAAAGCAAATACGAAGGAGATGAAGCTCGATATGCAGTTTCATCTCCTTTTTGTAAGAGCAAATTACAAATGGCTGATTAGAAAGGATATCCCACAGCAAAATGGAAGGCAAAGTCACGACTGAATTTAGGATGAATGATGGGGAAATGGTCCTTCCTCGTTTCATAAGCGGGATTGACAGCTTTCATTCCTCCGTCAAAACGCAGAATAAAGAAATCCAAATCCAAGCGGAGACCTAATCCGTAGGCCACTGCTATTTGCTTATAAAACTCGTCAAACTTGAACACTCCTCCCGGTTGATTGGCATAACTCCGAATGGTCCAAATATTACCGGCATCAATAAATACCGCCCCCTGCAATTTCCAGAATAACTTGCTTCGGTATTCAATACTGGCATCCAGTTTAATATCTCCGGATTGATCGAGTAAATTTCCATTTCCTGCAAAAGAACCCGGTCCCAAGTCGCGAACACTCCATCCACGGACACTATTGGCTCCACCGGAAAAATATTGTTTCTCAAACGGAATGGTCTTCGCATTTCCATAGGGTACAGCTACTCCTATACCGGCATGAAACGCAAAAGAGTTGCGATAATCGATTCTGATATTCTTAGCAAAATCAAACTCCCCCTTCAGATATTGGGCATAAGGAATTCCTAGAATAGCATATTCACCATTACTGTTCTTCCGGATGTTTGCAGCCTTTGACAGAGCATACATTACATTTCCCGCCGATTCGAAATTAAAACGGATAGAGTATGAATTAGAAGCAATCGTATTATTGATAATCGATCCTCCCACGCTATTATAATTATAGCTATATCCCATATTTATAATCAGCCGGTCCTGATAATTATACTGGAATATATGGTTCTGTCCTTTATTAATATAATCCTCTCTAAACCTGTCAGAGATACGAGGCAAATACAAAAAAGCGATATTAATCAAATCAATACGGTGTTGTATCTTATGACGTCGTGTCCACTTGTAGCTCCAGTTGGCAGAAGCCATCGTACGAAGGAATTCCGGGCGCAACTGATAATTATACTGCAAACCAAACTCCGTTGTCGCCCTGATTTTCCGTTTAAAATCAGAGGAGATGAAAGGAAACAGGAAATTAGGAAAATTGATACTCGATTCCACTCCGTACTCTGTATAGTTATTATTCGAATAACCTGCCTGAAGTCCGGAAATGACTTCATACGCTCCACGGAATTTTATCATAAAAGTTTCCGATCCGCGAAAAAGGTTCCTGTTCTGGAAAGAGACGGAAGCTGCCGCTCCCAAGTCACCGGCAGAATTAGTTCCCTCTACCTCAAAAGCCACTGATTTATGTTTGCTCTTGGTCAACATCACATAGCAATCGAGCATCGTTGAATCTCCTATTTGAGTCTCAATAAAACGGATATTCGTATATTTCAATGCCGACAAACGTCCAAAACTGGAATAGGTCTGCTGTACATCCCGCTCGTTATACAGATCGCCGGAAGCAAACCGAAGGTTATCTGTAAGAACTTTAGGACGTAAATAGAGTTTATCCTTATAGTAAATCGGATATCCCTTATAATGCACCGAATCATTGATGTCCACACTACTCATTGCCGAGGAGTGCAAAACATCATAATCCGTAATAAAATTAATCTTATTGATCCAATATTGCCGATGTGCTCTTGCCGAATCACTCGCGTGAGCTTTATACATTTGCAAATGTTGAGTCAGGTCTACATTATAAGTATTACGAACGGTATCGGCAATATATCCGATATAGTCCTTATTAAATTTATAGTAACCATTCTGAAGTAACTTATTCGTGATGCGTTGCCTGTCCATATCCAATACATTCACATCAAAATACATGCCTTCTTTCAGCAAACTGCTGGCAGAATCCTGTTTGAGAAGCGCGGCTATTTTAGGGTCATAAATATCATATTTAATAGATTTAACGACGTATGGCTTACCTGCCGTTACATCATAATAGACTTTGATCTTTTTCTTTTTTACTTTGGTCGAACGTTTCACTGTCGCTGCCATATATCCCATATTATGCACAGCCTTAGTGATCTCTTCTTCAGAGCGTTGAGCTTCATCCTCGCTATATATTACGGGAGCATCCCCTATTCTTCTCAATAACTTATTCCCCCATTTTGTCGAATCACGCCCAGCCAAATTGTATACATAAAGTTGGGTCTTTATCAGACTGAACCACTTGGCATTAGGATTTTGGCGAATATACATACGCAAGGAAGAAGGCCGTATATCTTTTTGGTCCGTACGAATTTTAACTTCATCCAGCAGATAAGATCCATCCGGCACAAACTTTGTGGTAGTACACGAAGCAAGCGACAAGACAGCAACAGAAGCAAGCAAATAAAGAAAATTTCTCCTCATACGGTTTTACGTCGATAGTATGAAAAATGCGCTTACAAAGATAAATTATATTTTCCGACGGAGAAAATAATTTAAGAAAAAGAGAGGTAAGTAAGGATAGATTGGAAATATCTTTATAGCTTTGCAGAAGAATATCAAATCTATGGCATCATTAAGTAAAAACAAAATAAAGTATATCCGCTCGCTGGAACTGAAGAAAATACGTAAAGAAGAGCGGGTATTTCTGGCTGAAGGTCCCAAATTGGTAGGTGATTTACTCGGACATTTTCCCTGTCGCTTTTTAGCAGCCACACCCTCCTGGCTTCAGGAGCATCCGGGTACTGATGCAAGTGAACTGGTAGAAGTTTCACAGGATGATCTTTCACGGGCCAGCTTATTGAAAACTCCCCAACAGGTACTTGCCATTTTCGAACAACCACAATATACACTGGATACGGAATCGGTCCGCCAATCGCTTTGTCTTGCATTGGATGATGTGCAAGATCCCGGGAATCTGGGCACCATTATCCGTTTGGCCGACTGGTTTGGCATCGGACATATTATCTGCTCGCAGAATACGGTAGATGTATATAACCCCAAGACCATACAGGCCACGATGGGAGGAATCGCCCGGGTGAAAGTACATTATACTTCTCTCCCCGATTTTATCCGGTCGCTCGGAGATATTCCTGTGTTCGGAACGTTTCTGAATGGAAAAAACATGTATGAACAACCATTGTCGCCCAATGGCTTGATAGTAATGGGAAATGAAGGGAATGGCATAGGAAAAGAAGTAGCCGCATTAATCAACCGAAAATTATATATCCCCAATTACCCGGCAGGTCAAGAGACATCCGAGTCACTGAATGTAGCCATTGCTACCGCAGTAATCTGTGCCGAGTTCCGTCGACAGGCTGCATGGAAGTAAAATCAAAAGGATAAAATAAATAAGGGAATAACGATTTCCCCTTCTTTTCTGCTTCCTGCAGATACTCATAAAAACATTGGGAAGATTGATTCGAAACATTGGGAAGATTGATTTGAAACATTGGGAGATTTTTTAAAAACCTCCCAATGTTTTTTATTTCTTCTATCTGACTTTCAGAAAGCAACGCAATCACTCCCGGTATCCATTCAACCGATTCAATCTCTTCGGTCAACGGGAATACACCGCGAACAACTCCTCCGTCAGCAATCTCCACCACCTGCTGCTTCATAACTCCAACAGCAGGTATCAGCAAATAATGAGAAGCAAAACGTTTCATTACAATCAGTTGTTTGAACGTCTTTGCTGCTGCCTGCGTTGATTCATCCGGCGTTCCTTTCTTTGCTCTATCCGTTCTTTTTGGATATGCTGTTCCACCTGAATCTGCTCCGGTTTCTTCTCACGATGAGTTCCCGTACGACGACGGTTCATCTCTTCCGGTGTCAGACGCTGTATATCATCTTTGTTCTTATCTACAATCTTATGTAAAGAGTCGGCAGTTTCTTTAGTAACTATCTTTTTCAAAGAATCCGCTTCCAATGCCTTTATCTTATTCAAAGAATCGCGTACGGCAAACTCAAGCGTATCCGTACAATGATAACGAGTCATCCTGAAACGGTCAGCTAATACTGCTCCACCCTTCTCTTGGCTGTTCTTCGGATAATAAATGAAACCTTTTATTTCTTTTATCGGACCTAATGTGTCTGCAAATAAACGAATCTGTTGCACACCCGGTTCAGTCACCGTTTTCCAATGATGGATCGTATCTTTCTCATAAATCACCTGCATGGCCATAGTGACACCTCTTAAAGAGTCGGCAAGCATCGGCTCCAGGAAACGATACCACACTTCCCATACCAGCGTATCCCGGTCTTTGTAGTTAGAGTCGGTCGGCAAAGTAAATACATATTGATTATCCATCCTTTCACCAGTCAACCGTATCATACGCTGCCACGGCCAGACATCGATGCTATCCCCCGGCTTGGTCATTTTCGGTTTCTTATCACGCTTGGCTATCAGGTCACCAACAAGTTCCTGTTCATCTTTCAAGCGTTTTTTCACCTTCTCATAAATTTTCGATAAAATCTCTGTGTTACGGGTATACCAAACCATGGATGAATCAAATACAGCTTGTGTAGTCCCATATTTCTTAAAAACGGCGTCTATATACAATGCCTTCTTATAGTTCTCGCTATAAGGCAAATTATCTCCCATAGACTTTGCCAGATGATAATCATATAGCAAATCCTCCATCTTCGATTCCGAGATTACATCACTGGGCCTTTTCACTTTACACCCGGCTATTGCAAAAGCGAACATGCAGATGAGACACAGATGAAACCGAAATTTACTTTTCATGATCCGTAGCTTCCTTTTTATCTTTATCCAGCGAATGATAGGATTCATTCAAATATTTACTATAAAAAAGTAACAAGGCAATGATACCACAACTGATAGCGGTATCTGCAAAATTAAAGATCGGACTAAAGAATATAAAATGCTCTCCGCCCACAAACGGCATCCATGTAGGCCAATTTGTATCTATAATCGGAAAATAGAACATATCCACCACTTTTCCATAAAACCAGGTAGAATATCCACCGCCTTCGGGCATAAAGCTGGCAATCTGCGAATGAGTGCTTTCATTGAAGAAAACTCCATAGCACACACTGTCTATGATATTTCCTAAAGCACCGGTCAGAATAAGAGCCACACAGACAATATAACCTGTTTTGAACCCTTTCTTTATTATCTTATAAAGATACCATCCTATCAATGTCACCGCAACAATACGGAATGTTGTCAGGAACAGCTTGCCGAAAATTTCCATGCCAAAAGCCATTCCGTTATTTTCGGTGAAATAGATATAAAACCAATCTGTCACACGTATACTTTCATGCCAGTACATGTGAGTTTTAATCCAGATTTTTATGATCTGGTCAATAATCAATACAGAAAAGATAACGAACAGAGCAATTCTTCCCTTTGTGAATAGTTTCTTCATTGTTTATTATAAGTTAAACATAACGAGCTACAAGTGCCGTGCGTAAACTCTGCGCAGCTACTTATAGCCCGTTACCTGTAGCCCATTGCTATCTGTTATTTTTTACCACTGTTCTTTGCTTCAATGCTTAACGTAGCATGAGGAACAGCACGCAGACGTTCTGCCGGAATCAACTTTCCGGTTTCACGACAGATGCCGTATGTTTTATTCTCAATACGTACCAAAGCAGCTTGTAACCCTTGGATAAACTTCAACTGACGTTGTGCCAGGCGGGTTGTCTCTTCCTTGGAAAGCGTATTGGCTCCTTCTTCCAACACTTTATACGTAGGAGATGTATCATCGGTATCATTACCATCCAGTCCCATTAAACTTTTTTTCAACTGTTCATAGTCGCGCTGTGCCAATTCCAGTTTCTCCATAATAATGGCGCGGAATTCCTCGAGTTCCGCATCCGAATATCTAGTCTTTTCTGCCATAACTTTACAATTTTAAAGGTTAATCAATTATGGTATTAGTCTTTTATCACATTCACAAACAGTGAGAAATCATCAAAATCAAGCTTTACTCCATCCTTCACCTCATCTGCAAGCTCCAAAGATGTGCCTAAAACTTGGTTACAAATATAATCTTTATTTTCATTTACCGCGTCATCAGTTTGCGTATTTTTCGAGATTGTAATTTTTATTTTGTCAGTAATCTCAAAACCGCTTGACTTACGTATATTCTGAATACGGTTCACCAATTCACGGGCGATACCCTCGCGACGCAATTCTTCGGTAATAGTAACTTCAAGCGCTACTGTCAGTTTGCCTTCATTGGCAACCAACCATCCCGGAATATCTTCACTAAAGATCTCGACATCCGATACTTCAATAACAACTTCCGCACCATCCAGATTTAATGTATACTTTCCGTTTTTCTCCAGTTCACCGATTGCTTCCTGTGACATTTCTGCAACAGCAGCAGCGACTGCTTTCATTTGCTTGCCAAACTTCGGTCCCAGCTTTTTAAAGTCACATTTCACTTTCTTCACCAATACACCGGCTGCACCATCAACGAATCTGACTTCTTTTACGTTCACTTCATTCATAATCAGGTTCTTTACAGCTTCGATGTGAGCTTTCTGTTCTTCATCTACCACCGGAACCATGATACACTGCAGTGGTTGGCGTACTTTGATATTCACCTTGCGGCGCAATGCCAACACCATCGATGTAACATCCTGTGCCATTTGCATGCGAGCTTCCAATTCCTTATCTATCATTTCTTCCTGATATTTCGGAAATTCGGCAAGATGGACAGAAACTACATTGTCACGTCCTGTTGCTGTAATCAAGTCGGTATACAACCGGTCTGCATAGAACGGAGATACAGGAGCCATCAATTTGGCAACTGTTTCGAGACAAGTGTACAATGTCTGATAAGCAGACAATTTATCCTGTGTAAATTCACCACCCCAGAAACGTTTACGATTCAGGCGAACGTACCAGTTGGACAAATTATCATTCACAAAATCAGAAATCAAACGTCCTGCCTTTGTCGGTTCATATTCATTATAACATGTATCTACCTCCTTTATCAATGTATTCAATACAGACAAGATCCAGCGGTCGATCTCCGGACGTTCTGCCATCGGCACATCCGCTTCTTTATATTCAAATCCGTCTACATTCGCATAAAGTGCAAAGAATGAATACGTATTATATAAAGTACCAAAGAATTTACGGCGAACTTCTTCCACTCCCTCAACGTCAAATTTTAGATTATCCCATGGAGAAGAATTGGTTATCATATACCAACGCAACGGGTCGGAACCATACTTTTCAATTGTCGTAAACGGATCGACCGCGTTATTCAAACGCTTAGACATCTTGTTGCCGTTCTTATCGAGCACCAAACCGTTAGAAATAACAGCTTTGTATGATACACTGTCAAATACCATCGTAGCGATAGCATGTAAGGTAAAGAACCAACCACGTGTCTGGTCTACTCCTTCTGCGATAAAGTCAGCCGGATATACCTGACGACTATCCAACAGTTCTTTATTTTCAAACGGATAATGGTTCTGCGCGTATGGCATAGCACCCGAATCGAACCATACATCAATCAGGTCTGATTCACGCTTCATCGGCTGACCATCTTTCGATACCAGTATGATGTCGTCTACATAAGGACGGTGAAGATCAATCTTATCATAGTTTTCTTCGGTATATTCGCCCGGGACAAAACCTTTATCCTTGTACGGATTCGATTTCATAAATCCGGCCGCTACCGATTTCTCGATTTCATTATAAAGTTCTTCTACAGATTCGATGCATATCTCATCCGTATTATCTTCCGTACGCCAGATAGGCAATGGAGTACCCCAATAACGAGAACGGCTAAGGTTCCAATCATTCAGATTTTCCAGCCACTTACCGAAACGGCCCGTTCCGGTAGATTCCGGTTTCCAGTTGATGGTTTTATTCAATTCTATCATTCGCTCTTTGCAAGCGGTAGAACGGATAAACCAGCTATCCAACGGATAATAAAGTACCGGTTTGTCTGTACGCCAGCAGTGCGGATAGTTGTGGACATGCTTTTCTATCTTGAAAGCCTTGTTGTCTGCTTTCATCATCATGACAATAACGATATCCAAAGATTCGGCAGCCTGCGCAGCTTTCTCGTCATATTTACCATCTACCATGAATTGAGGATCATAGGCGTTTTTCACCCATGCACCCTGATAGTCCTTGTATTTGTCTACATCCACACATTCTTTGACAAAGGTATCATCCAGCTCATCCAACATATAGAATTTACCGGTCAGGTCTACCATCGGACGAGTTTCACCTTTTTTATTGATCATGAATAGTGACGGAATTCCTGCAGCACGTGCCACATTCGCATCGTCCGCACCAAATGTCGGTGCAATGTGAACGATACCCGTACCATCTTCTGTAGTTACATAATCACCCGGTATTACACGGAAGGCCTTATCACTGGCTTTCCAAGTTCCATCTTCAGATACTTCGACAGGTTTTACCCAAGGAAGCAGCTGCTCATATTCCATACCGACAAGATCAGTGCCTTTGTATTCGGCAATCACTTTAAACGGCACAAGTTTATCTCCGGCTTTATAATCCTCCAACTTCAAATCAGCAGCTTTTGCATTGAAATGTACATTCAATAAAGCTTTTGCCAGAACCACCGTAATAGGTTCTCCGGTATAGGTGTTGTAAGACTGTACAGCCACATAATCAATTTTCGGTCCTACGCAGAGTGCCGTATTTGAAGGCAATGTCCACGGAGTAGTTGTCCAAGCGATAAAATAAGGAGTTCCCCATTCTGTCATTTCCGGTTTAGGATTCTTCATTTTAAATTGAGCAACAACCGTTGTATCTTTTACATCACGGTAACAGCCCGGTTGATTCAACTCGTGTGAGCTCAATCCTGTTCCTGCAGCCGGTGAATACGGTTGGATCGTATATCCTTTATATAATAATCCTTTTTTATACAGTTGCTTCAACAGCCACCATAATGTCTCAATATAACGATTATCATACGTGATATAAGGATGCTTCATGTCCACCCAATATCCCATCCGATGAGTCAGGTCTTCCCACTCCTTGGTATATTTCATCACGTCTTTCCGACAAGCCGCATTATAGTCGGCAACAGAGATTTTCTTACCAATATCTTCTTTGGTGATACCTAATGCCTTTTCTACACTTAGTTCCACAGGCAGTCCGTGCGTATCCCATCCGGCTTTACGCTTCACCTGATAACCCTTCATCGTTTTGTAGCGACAGAAAATGTCCTTAATGGTACGAGCCATTACATGGTGAATACCCGGCATACCATTAGCCGAGGGAGGTCCTTCGAAAAATACAAACGAAGGACAGCCATCACGTTCTGTCATACTCTTGGCGAAAACCTGGTTCTCGTCCCATTTCTTCAGCACATCTTTGTTCACCTGCGAAAGGTCAAACTGCGAATATTCAGTAAATCTCTTACCCATAGCTGTCTACGATTTTACAATTTACAAATTGAGGGGTATACCCATTTTTAAGGGTGCAAATTTACAAAAACATTTGTTTAATTGAACAAAAAGCTAAGACTTTTAATCGAATTCGTGTGATGTTAACTATTATAAAACGTCTAAAGCCTAGACAAAACAGGTATATACTTGTTTTAGTGGGAAACCGATCTACTTGTTCGAGAAAGTACCTGCAACTAACCATAAATAGTGAGAATAGCTACACAATATACCTCATAAAGGCGATTGTGAGACATTCTGAGACACACTATCTTTGCAGTATCAGAATTGAATTAATTAGTCATAATTTTATTACGTAGCCACATTTAAGTAAAAATGAAATAGGGTCCTGCCGAAGTGATTTCGTCGGGATTTTATTTTTATTACCCTCCTAACCTGAAAGATCAAGCAACCATATTCGTTGATAAGTTTTCTTTCCGAAAATAGTGACGCTATCCAGCAAGGATAGTGACGAGATACGCACATCCCCCATATAAATAAAAAACGAGTTAATTCTTTTATAGAACCACCCGCCACTGCATCAGAAAAGCCTAAAAGGCTTTTCCATAACACCTCAAATTTCCTGAAAACGAATCTTCTTTTTACCCAAAAAACCTCTTACCTATTGTTATCCTTTCACCTTATATTAAAAAAACTTATCCTATTGAACCAAACTAAAAAACTTTCAATACCTTAAACTGTCTAATCTAATACCTTATGTAACATATTCTTTTACCTTATAAACTAACAGCAATTTCTCAACTGCTTTGCAAAGGTACGAATATTTTTCGTGCACGCAAACGGTTTTATATTTTATAACACTTCCGCAGGCTATAAATTTTTCACATCGCTCAACTCAACCAGCTTATTTACAATAGCATAGATAGTCAAACCGGCAGCACTATGTATTTGCAATTTTTTGCTAATATTTCTCCGGTGTGTAATCACCGTATGAATCGACAAAAAAAGCTTTTCTGCCATCTCCTTGTTTGTCATTCCTTTCACCACACAGATGACGATTTCCTTTTCCCGCTGGCTAAGCGTATCCTGATTATCCATCTCTTCTTCAGAAGCCACATTCAGCAAACCTGCAATTTTCTTAGAAAGAGTTTCCAGATCATCGAATATCGAAACCGACTCATCATACTTGCTCAATGATGAAGCATCCACAAAAGAAGTGACCAAGGCTATTAAACGTATTCTTTTACCGGATAATTCATCTCGAAACTTAGCTACATCAAAGTAATCGCCAAAAGTAGGATTGACAATCAACATCTCAGGACATTGCGTCCGAACGCAATCATGCAAAGCTTCAGTAGACAGTATTTCTATGGGTTGAACTTTTACGTTAGAAAGGCGCTTCAATACAGCAGTCAATCCACTACGAATAATTACAGAGGTCTCTGCAATAGCTATTCGAACTACCTCGTTATTTTTCATTTTCCCTAATCCTCCTTTCCAAATTCAGAATAGCAGGAACAAAAATATAGTCCTCAACCTTACAATGAGATTCCAGTCCGGCTTCGCAAGCATATATATCGAAAAGAGCCGCGTTCAGAAGATTCTCATTTGCTTTAGCAGGACAATATTTAATAATGATATTTTTCAGTTCAGTCAATTTCTCCCCTACCTGATCGTGATGCTTGGAAAATGTACTGATCTGATAGTTTTTAGGAGCAACTCCTTTAATCAATGAATCGACATACTTAAATACGGTTTTCTCTTCATAATCCATGTGTTTACGCACCTCTCGCGTATATTCATCGAAAAACTTAAGGATGAGAAAAGCAACATCATTTTGCGAACAGTCGATTGCCTCAATCAGTTTACGACGAATAGCGGGAAGAGAAAAATCCAAAAAATAAATATGCGCCTGCCGCAGATAATCAATCAATGCAGGTATGGAAATATCATCTTTATATCCATCAAGCCGGGAAAAGCCTTCAGCCATAAAGTTGACTACAATCAGAAAGGTCCGGCAGTCTACTCCATTCAATTCACAAACCTCCTTGACTGTTTTATCACCGAACCCCAACGGAAGCCCAAAACGGCTCATCACTTGCAACAAAGAATAATTATCACTGATAAGATCGATCATCTTATCAGCCGGCTTATATTTTTGTAAATTATCCATCATACCAATTTATATTAAAGACTGCAAAGGAACGGAATATTTTGCTGAAATGCAATCATCATTTGTAGGTATTTTGATTCACCGAAAATGACCAAATACTAATTATATACCAATATTGTCCTAAATAAATTTTGAGCATGAGCTAACTGACTATACTGTTAAGTATAGCCTCGAGAGTTCAAAATCAATCCCCCCTAATCGTTTTCGATGGTTTCGGGAGGTGGTGTAAATGGTTGATCAAGCCATTTTTGGAGGTCGATTTTGGTAAATGTGTTCAGCCGGAGCGTGACCACAAGGTTAGCCAATGCCCATTTGTATCTTGCGATGTGCTTTAGCCATGTCAGAATCAGCATTGTAGTCATAGCAGTCCATATTTGGGTCTCTACGGCATTGCGGGATGTGCCGATAAAGCTCTTGATGCGTAGCAGTTGCTTGAGGTTGCGAAAGAAGATTTCTATGTTCCACCGAGCCTTGTACAGAGCCGCTATGCTTGATGCTGCCAATGTGAAGTTGTTTGTGAGTAACTCAATTTCAAAACCGTGTTCATCGTTCCATACTGCGATGCGACGTAAACGTTTGGGATATTTGGATTTGGCCGCCGAGAGTTCGAACTCGATTATTTCGTCAATAAGTACATTCTGAGCGTGTTTTTCAGGCAAAGGCAACTCCTCTATGGCTTTGTACCGGATATTGTCTTTATGACGCACTACAAAGAACACGTTGCTGCTGTCCCAATTATTCAGCAATGAGTAGTCACAGTAGCCTCGGTCGGCTACTACAATACTATACGGATGTAACTCAATATCAAAAGCAGCTTTGTTGTCGGTGGTTTTGCCATCGGTGATATTCACGAACTCCGGCAAAAGACTGTCATAGTCCAATAGCGTGTGCATCTTGACCGCCCCCTTGGTGGTAGTGTAATGTGCCCAGTCATATATTGACAGAGTCAATGACACCAATGTGGAGTCGAGCAGTTTTATCGGCATCTTGAAACGGAACTTTCTTCGTTGCCATAGGGCTTGCTGTCCGAAATACTGAAACAACGAGTAGAATATGCCGCGAAAAACCGAACTGTCTCGGTTGGCGTTCTGATATGCTACCGTTGACTTGGATGGTGCACGGTTGATTCCCAAATGATTGAGGTTGCCGGTGGCTGATTTCAGCCCGTTTGAGATATCTCTGACTGAATCACATCCTGAGAATTGGCTGAAAATCATGCTAACAAACTGACTCCATGTATTGTAGCCCTTGCAATGCTTGTCTGACCCCGAAGATTTTATGATTTTCCTGATATTTTCTTTCGGGAGATGTGATATTACCTGTGCGAAAAGTGTTATATTTGCCATAGGAAGTAGATGAGTTGGTAGCTTGCTACTAAGGTAGTCATTTTACCTTAGTTCTACTTCCTTTTTATTTGTTCCCCCCAATTTATTTAGGACAATATTGATTATATACTACTATTTTGTGGCACAACTTTAGGCGGGCCAGTCTTTTTTTTAGTAATTTTGTCGCCATCAATTTGTAATTAGTAACTCACAATTTGTAATTAATAAAATGGCAAACGAACTCGAACTGAAATACGGATGCAACCCCAATCAAAAACCTGCCCGTATCTTTATGAAAGAAGGCGAACTGCCCATCGAAGTATTGAATGGACGTCCCGGTTATATCAATCTATTGGATGCATTCAACAGTTGGCAACTAGTGAAAGAACTAAAAGAAGCTACCGGACTGCCGGCTGCCGCTTCTTTTAAACATGTCAGCCCTGCAGGTGCTGCTATTGCGGTAGAAATGAGCGACACGCTGAAGAAGATTTATTTTGTCGACGACATGAAACTATCTCCATTAGCTACAGCATACGCCCGTGCACGTGGAGCAGATCGAATGTCATCTTATGGAGACTTTATCGCATTGTCCGACACTTGCGACGAAGAGACAGCACGCATTATCAACCGTGAAGTATCCGACGGTGTCATTGCTCCCGACTACTCTCCCGAAGCACTGGAGATTCTGAAGAATAAAAGAAAAGGGACCTATAATGTAATAAAGATAGATCTTGCATACCGCCCGGCTCCTATCGAACATAAAGATGTATTCGGAGTAACTTTCGAACAAGGAAGAAACGAATTGAAGATCGATGAAAGTCTTTTGAAAGAGATGCCTACGCAGAACAAGGAAATCCCAGCTGATGCAAAACGAGACTTAATCATTGCCTTAATCACTTTAAAATATACTCAATCCAATTCTGTATGTTATGCCAAAGACGGACAGGCAATCGGTATTGGTGCAGGTCAACAGTCTCGTATTCACTGTACACGCCTGGCAGGAAATAAAGCAGATATCTGGTATCTACGCCAACACCCGAAAGTAATGAACTTGCCATGGATTGAGAAAATCCGTCGTGCAGACCGTGACAATACGATTGACGTTTACATCTCGGAAGATTATGACGACGTACTGGCAGACGGCATCTGGCAACAGTTCTTCACTGAAAAGCCTGAAATACTGACTCGCGAAGAAAAACGGGCATGGTTGGATACGATGACAGGTGTAGCTTTAGGATCGGATGCCTTCTTCCCATTCGGAGATAATATAGAACGCGCACACAAGAGTGGTGTCAGCTATATTGCACAGCCGGGCGGATCAGTACGTGATGATCATGTGATTGAAACTTGCGACAAATACAATATGGCAATGGCATTTACAGACATCCGCTTGTTCCACCATTAAAAAAGAACGACCGTTTTTATTCCAGATATCCCCATTTATAATGAGAATGAGACAAATCTTCCATCATAAATGGGGATTTTCTATTTCTTTAAGACCTTCTATCTTTGCAGCGTTACATTTAAAAACGAATCAAAGATGAATAAAATTGGTGTATTTTATGGTTCCACAACCGGAACAACAGAAGATCTTGCCCGTCGAATTGCAGAGAAATTAGATGTACCATCGGCAGATGTATTTGATGTATCCAAGCTAACAGAGGCATTAGTCAATAAGTATGATGTGTTGGTGCTCGGTTCTTCCACATGGGGAGCAGGTGAACTTCAAGACGACTGGTACGATGGAGTAAAAGTTTTAAAGAAGTGTGATTTATCCCACAAATCTGTAGCTCTGTTCGGTTGCGGTGACTCCGACTCATATAGCGACACATTCTGTGATGCAATAGGTATTCTTTATGAAGACCTGAAAGATACCCACTGTAAATTCTGTGGAGCAACAGATACTGCAGACTATACATTCGATTCCTCCATTGCTGTCGTAAACGGTAAGTTTGTAGGTCTTCCACTTGACGAAGTCAACGAAGATAACAAAACAGACGAACGTATAAGTGCATGGGCAGAACAAGTGAAACAAGAAATTTGCTAATTTTACCGGAACATAAAAAGAACACTTTGCATCATGGAAACTGAAAGAATCATCCCCGGCGAAATCCGAATTTTTCTTAATCATATTTATGAATTTAAGAAAGGCATACGCAACATGGTACTTTACACAATGAGTAAAGAGCACGAAGAATTTGCCATCCGCCGATTGAAAAATCAAAAGATCAGTTATATGATACAGGAAGTAGGTACCAATAAAATCAACCTGTTTTTTGGAAAGGCAGAATGTATGGAAGCCATGCGGCACATCATCATCCGTCCTTTAAACGAACTGACTGCCGAAGAAGATTTTATTTTAGGAGCTATGCTGGGATATGACCTTTGCCAGCAATGCAAACGGTATTGCAGTAAAAAAGGAGGTATAAAGATGGCAGTTTAAGCGATAACCTTAGCATAAGTTTAGCTTTGTTTGCATGTAGTTTGTCTGAGTTGAATCGTTTCTGAAAAGGCAGTTTCCTGATGGTAGATATACTCAAAGGAATTGCCTGTAAAAGAAACGATTCTTTCAATTACAAGCAAAAGCTCCACTTGTTTTACACATATATGTCCACGTAATTTCTCTAATAGTAAATCAAAGTCCAGAGAGCTGCCCATTTACGATAGTAGTAATAAACCAATTGCCATTTAGGGAAATCAAGAGGAAACATACGCCATTGACAACCGGTCTTCACTAAATAAAAAATGGTATTCCAAATCATTCGCAAATCGTATTTTCGCTTTCTTTCTTGCAGGTTCAGCACTTTTGTTATATATTTCCCCTCTATTTCCGTCAAATCAGTCTGATACACTTTTTTTAAAAGTTTGGTCACTTCAAAGAAAGAAACTATCAGACTGATATGACAACTTTGTTAAAAAAAGATTTCAGTCATTTTTTAACGGGCTCTTAACTTGTAACAGAAACTTTAACATGAACAGCAGACAACAACCCTTGAAATCTGAAAAGACTTTAACTGAAATATTTAAATATGAAGTAGCAGACGGCGTTTCCGAATATCATTTAATGATTCACGCAACCCAGTCGAAAGATACTTATGAGGAACAATTAAACGCCATTATAGATACATACTACCAATTACGGGAAAAAGAACTGCAAGGTACAGTCGCCATTTTCAAACGATATTTCTTGAGCGACGCTTCCAATCAGGCAAACACTTTACTGGCACTTACAACTGAAAGTTCGGATTGCGCACTTTCTATCGTCGAACAGCCACCGTTGAACGGGACCAAAATAGCAGTATGGATTTACCTCCAAACGAAGATGCAGACACAAATGCTGCATAATGGTCTTTTTGAGGTTAAACATGGCCCATACCGCCATCTTTGGGGTGGTTGCTCTTTCAATCGGGCTGCCAATCCGGAATACCAGACCCGACTACTATTAAATGACTATGTCATGCAGCTTATCGAACAAGGTTGCAAACTAGCCGCCAACTGTATCCGTACCTGGTTTTTCGTACAGAATGTGGATGTGAATTATCCCGGAGTAGTAAAGGCACGTAACGAAGTATTCATTACTCAAAACCTGACGGAAAAGACACACTACATTTCCAGTACAGGTATCGGAGGACGTCACGCTGACCCTAAAATTCTTGTACAAATGGACACGTATGCCGTAGACGGAATCAAACCCGAACAGATTCATTTTCTTTATGCACCGACACACCTGAATCCCACTTATGAATACGGTGTCAGTTTCGAGCGTGGCACTTATGTAGATTATGGAGATCGTCGCCAAGTATTCATCTCGGGCACAGCAAGTATAAATAATAAAGGCGAAGTGGTATATCCGGGAGATATCCGCAAACAAACAGAACGGATGTGGGAGAATGTGGAAGCCCTGCTGAAAGAAGCAGAATGTACATTTGACGACATGGGGCAGATGATTGTTTATCTGCGTGACATAGCAGATTATACCATCGTCAAAGATATGTACGACAAACGTTTTCCTTGTACACCCAAAATATTTGTACATGCACCGGTATGCCGGCCGGGTTGGTTGATCGAAATGGAATGTATGGGAGTAAAAACCTGTGAGAATAAGGAATATGCTCCCTATTAATATCATTTAAAAGATATACCGTTGAAAAGATTACTTATCATTTTATATATCTGTCTGATAGGATTACTTGCTGCTACCACTTTCATAGAGCAAGCATACGGGACAGAGTTTGCAGAAAGAAACATATATCACACAACCTGGTTTTGTTGTCTGTGGGGAGTAATTGCCGTAATAGGATTTGTAGCCCTCATCCGACGTTCTTTATGGTACCGGCTCCCTGTTTTACTGTTTCATGGCTCCCTCCTTATTATCTTGCTGGGAGCCATGATTACGTTTATCTATAGTGAACAAGGATATATGCATTTACGTCTGAATACAGTAAAAAGTAGCTTCCAGTCACCACAAAACAACAAAAATATAGACTTGCCATTTACTATGAAACTGGACAGTTTCCGGATAGAGTATTATCCGGGCACAGAAGCTCCTGCTGATTACGTCAGTTATATCAACTACTCACTTCCCGGGGAGAAAGATTCTTTTCATAACGAACGCATCTCAATGAACCGTATATTTGCCATGCAAGGATTCCGCTTTTACCAGTCATCATTTGACGAAGATGGTCAAGGAAGCTGGCTAACAGTAAACTATGACCCATGGGGTATCAGAGTAACCTATAGCGGATACATCCTACTAGGTATCTCCATGATTTTACTACTTTTCTATCGCCGGGGGGAATTTCGTCAGTTATTAAATCATCCCTTATTGAAAAAAGGAGGGTTATTCATTTTATTCCTTTTTTACCTAACTGAAACGACGCAAGCACAGGAAACACCTCTTCGCGTATTAAACAAAATACAGGCAGACAGTCTGGCACAACAGCAGGTTATCTACCATGACCGTGTAGTACCGTTCAATACACTGGCAAGAGACTTTGTAAAGAAACTGACAGGAAAAACCTACTATAAAGGATTCACTCCCGAACAAGTAATAAGTGGCTGGATTCTATACCCGGAATCATGGAAAAATGAACCGATGATATATATAAAAAGTCCTGAACTGCATCATTTACTCGGTTTGAAAACCTCTTATGCACGCTTGACCGATTTGTTTGACGGTCCGGTCTACCGTCTCCAGAAAACATGGCAACAAGAACAGGGAAAAGACAGCAAACTCGCTAAAGCGATCCAGGAGACAGATGAAAAAGTCGGTCTGATCCTGATGTTGGAAAAAGGAACATTCATTCATCCATTACCAACTGATGGCAACGTGCAACCTCTCTCCGAACTGGAAGTAAAAGCAGAATTACTCTACAACCGGATTCCGTTCAGCAAGATTCTTTTTATGATTAACCTGTCATTGGGAGTGTTGTCTTTCCTGCTTCTGCTTCATAACAGCCTGCGAAGAGGTGTACCCTCCCCCAAAGCCAAAACAATTTCCCTGATAGCAAAAACTTTCTTTTCTGTAGCACTCTATCTTGCTTTCATATTCCATTTAGCAGGATATTGCCTGCGCTGGTACATTGCCGGTCGTATTCCACTTAGCAACGGTTACGAAACCATGCAGTTCATGGCTCTTTGTGTTCTCTTGATAGCCTGCCTGCTCCATCGAAAATTCTCGTTTATACTTCCATTCGGATTCCTGCTCTCCGGCTTTGCTCTACTAGTCTCCTATCTGGGACAAATGAATCCCCAGATAACCCCATTAATGCCGGTGCTCGTCTCTCCATGGCTAAGTATTCATGTCTCATTAATTATGATGTCTTATTCCCTATTGGCATTTATCATGCTAAACGGAATACTGGCATTGTGCCTCCCCAAAAAAGAGTCGGGAAGCAATGCCTCCGGAAACAACGCTAAACAAGATAACCGGATAGAACAGTTGACGCTAGTCAGTCGTTTACTACTCTATCCTGCCACCTTCTTTTTAGGAGCAGGCATCTTTCTGGGAGCAGTTTGGGCAAACGTTTCCTGGGGACGATACTGGGCGTGGGACCCGAAAGAAGTATGGGCGCTGATTACTTTTCTGGTATATGGAGTAGCCTTCCATTCACAAAGCCTGCGCATTTTCCGCAAACCTCTATTCTTCCATATCTATATGATTCTTGCTTTCCTGACCGTCTTAATGACCTATTTCGGAGTGAATTATGTTCTTGGAGGAATGCATAGTTATGCAAACACCTGAACCACCATATATAGCTAGTAATTGATAGAAGAATACCCATTTTAGGGGATTGCGGGAAAAACGGAAAGCCCCTATCTTTGCAATATCAGAATTAAATTAATTAGTCATAATTATATTACGTAGCCACATTAAAAATACATAGAAATCGGCCGAAGTGATTCACCCGCATTTCTTTTATTTGGTTGTTAAGTTGAAAAAACCATATAATGTATTTATTTGGGAATATGAATAGATGACATATTCTAAAAGAGGCAAGGGCGTCCGGCTTGTGAAAGCCGGACGTTTTTTATATCAGTAATAGCATAAAGTGAGAGAGCTCATACATTCATGAGCTCTTTCCAACCAGCCGTTTCAAAAGCGATATACTCCGCTATAAACTTCTCCATCTCTTCTTTCTTCACTGGATGCAATACCAACTCTTCGAGCAGGGCAAACAACCATACCGTATTCAGGTGGACAAAGAAGTTCGTTATTGCTATATTGATATGCGGATATTTCTGTTTCATCCCTTGAAAAAAAACAGAAATCGTACGCGTCATCAAATCCGTGTATTCAGAACGGAAGGTTTCCAAGACAGAACCTTGTGCCTGAAAAAGCAGCAACTGCAAACGGTCACGATGTTCAGAGACCAATCTGATATATTCTCGTACAGACATTTTCTGATAATCCGAACCCATAAAGACATCAAGCGTCATCTGCTCTGCATCGTGATTATAAATCATAGCATACAGATCATTCAATACCGGTTTCAGAATCGTACGGAATATTTCATCCTTATTGGTGAAATAATGATAGATATTACTCACCGTCACCCCTACCCTTGAAGCAATTTCACGCATAGACGCATCCTTATACCCCTTTTCCAGAAACACTTCTTCGGCTGCCTTCAAGATTCCCTCTTGTATACCTCCTTTCAAAAATTGCATAGCATCACTATTATTTATCCATTCATATTTGTAAGCTGCCTGTTCACCATTCGGGCAAATATACCATTTTTCTTTTTCAATTCCTCCGGTGTTCCCATCTCAGCAAGACTTCCATTCTCCAATACTACAATTCTGTCGGCATTAGCAACGGTTCGCATACGGTGTGCAATAATCAGTACCGTTTTGTTACGTACCAATTCCGATATCCCTGCCTGTATCTTGGTTTCATTCTCAACATCAAGTGAAGCAGTAGCCTCATCCAGCAGCACAATCGGAGCATCCTTCAACAAAGCGCGGGCAATGGAAATACGCTGACGCTCACCGCCAGATAATGTTTCTCCATTCTCACCGATAATTGTCTGGTATCCCTGCGGCATTTTAGTAACAAACTCATCACATTGTGCCAGACGGGCAACTCTTCGGACTTCCTCATCCGTAGCATCCCGTTTGCCAATACGGATATTATCCATAATAGAAGCATTGAAAAGAACCACATCCTGAAAGACAACAGAATAGTTTTTCAACAAAGTTTCAGGATCAATCCGACTGATATCCTGCCCACCGAGGGTAATCTTTCCCGACTGAATATCCCAAAAACGTGCCGCCAACCTGACCACCGTACTCTTACCACTACCCGAAGGACCAACCAAAGCCGTTTTTTCACCTTGTCGGGCAATAAAAGACAAATTATTCAGAATTTGTTTTCCCTGCTCATAAGCAAAGTCTACCTGTCTGAACTCGATGTCAAAAACTTGAGGAGTGAATTCGGTAGTCCCGCTTTGTACCGGCAATGCTTCTATCTCATTCATTCTATTGATACGCACATCCAGATAGAACAAAACGGCCATATTATTCATCACCTCACTGACCGGAGCATATACACGTGACCCGATAACCATAAATATAAGATAGGTAAACAAATCAATCGTACCCGAAGCCAAGAGATTGGCACCTACGATAATAACACTTGCCAGTCCGAGTTTCAATATACTTTGGGAACCATAAACCAACATGCCGAGCACCAGTTCATTACGAGTCATGAACTTTTCATAGGTATCAATGCTCACATCCAGTTTTTCCAGATAGTCTCTCTCCTGATTGTAGGATTTTATCTCCTGAATGGTATCAAGTCCTTCCTGGATATGCTCGGTCACCATTCGCTTGTTCAGATAATTACTGTCATTACTTTTCTGTATTTCCTTCTTCGAAAAAAGAAGAATTGAGGCGGCAAGCGGCACTACCCAGAACAAAGCAATCGTCAACTGCCAGTTATAAAATGCCATACCAACAGCAATAAGCAAAATACTGATAATGGAAGCAAACAACTGAGGAACTGCATGCGAGAAAGTATGTTCGAGATCGGTGCAGTCATCCATAATCGTGGCGGTGAGGTCGGAAAGATTCTTTTCGCCAAAGAAAGCCAGAGGCAACTTACGAAGCTTTTCCGCCAATGAGATACGTCGGTTTGCACTCTCGTCATAAACGGTGGTATAGGTACTACGATATTGCAATACCGCAAAGATATACATGACTATCATAAAGCCAATGCCGAGTATGCTATAATAGAGAATACCATGCATCACCGAAGCCGAAGGCTGAAACACAAGACGAAGATATTCCTCAAGAAAGAGAAAAACAAATACCGCCGGCAACATCAATACAATATTGAGCAGTGTAGTGAAAAACACACCTTTACAGAAATCTTTCGCTCCTTTAGTTGAAAGAGAAAAACGTCTTTTTATTACTTCAATCATTAGTAACCTCCTTTCCTATTGTCCAGCGAACAGATTGCTGGTATTCATTCCACATATGATAATAGATTCCTTTTTTTTCAAGCAGGTTGACATGTGTGCCTTGCTCCGCAATCTTCCCCTTGTCAATGACGAGGATATTGTCGGCATCAGTGATGCTTGAAAGACGATGAGCAATCATCAATACGGTTTTTCCTTTTGTCAGCTCTTTTAAGGCTTGCCGGATGAGATGCTCATTTTCGGGGTCGGCAAAAGCTGTCGCTTCATCCAGTACAATGATGGGAGCATTTTTCAGAATTGCACGTGCCAGTACAATCCGTTGCTGTTCCCCACCGGAGAGATATGTCCCCTCCGTACCAATCTTCGTATTCAGTCCGAGCGGAAGTTTATTGATAAATTCCCGGCATTGTGCCATATCCACTGCCCGTTCCACTTCCTCCATGGTTGCATCGGGGTTACCATATTTGATATTTTCGAGCAGAGAAGTTTTAAACAGCTTTGTGTTCTGGAACACGAAAGAAATATGTTTCATCAGTTCTTCGGAAGCAATTTCTCTTACATTGATGCCACCTATTAAAACGTTCCCTTCCGTTGCCTTCCAGAAACGGGGAACGAGACGGGCAATTGTTGTTTTTCCTCCGCCCGAAGCTCCGACAAGGGCTACCGTGTTTCCCTGCGGAATAGTGAAACTGACATTATCCACCGCCTTCTGATTAGCTCCCGGATAGCAGAAGGAGACCCTTTCGAACCGAATACTGAACTCCTTTACCGATTGTGGATGTGCTACAACAGTCAGATGCTCATAAACAACCAGATTCTCAAGACGTCCGATAGCTTCACTCGCCTGCCCCAAAGCCTGATTGAGATACATACTCTTCATGATACTTTGAGAGAATACAGGAGTAATAAGAACAAACAGAAAGAAATTGAGCAATACCGATGCATAATTACCTGAATAACCAATCAGCAGAATAGCCAACGGAGCAAGGAGAAACACAAAGCCATTGATTATTACGGTATAGAGCGACATCGGCTTCTCCCACATTCGAGTATAGCCGAATACCATTTTATTATAATCCATAATACAACGGTGAAAGTTCTTGAAAGAGTAAATGGTCTGCTGGAAAACCTTCACAACGGGAATTCCTCTCACATACTCTACAGCTTCGGTATTCATTTCCTCCAGAGAAGTCATGTAGTTTTTCATAAACTGCCGCCCCTCCGCATTCATCATAAATCCCATAATCAGCATGGCAATAATCACAGGGATGATACATGCCAGACCAAGTATCCAGTCGAACACAAAAATCAGTATGACAGCGACCAACGGCACTAGAAAAGTAGCCGCAAGGTTGGGCAACTGATGTGCCAGAAAAAGATGGGTAACTCCTGCATTGTCATCTATAATCTTACGAATACGTCCGCTCGTATTAATGTCAAAGAAGCCGAGAGGCATACGCACTATCTGGCGCATGGCTTCTTTGCGCAAATTCGATTCAACCCGAAAAGCTGCAAGATGCGAAGACATCAAGGCGGAAAAATAAAGGACGATGCTTGCCACAGCCATGCCTGCCGCCCACCAAGCATACATCACCACATTACCGGAAGAGGTTATCTCTCCGTATTCAAGCAGTTCTCTCACAATCAGCCAAATAAAGATATAAGGCAACATACCCGCCAGGGCACTTAAGGCAGACAGTAGCATTGCCGCAGGCAAAAGCACTTTCCGTTTACCCATGTAACTCTGAAGTTTTTTCAATGTACTCATAACATACGTTCAATTTATATTAAGTTCGACAATCATTAAACTTATCATTTGTTTTCAAAAAGGAACAATATTCAAAATCGTTCAAAAAAAAGAGCTTATATTTCTATAAGCTCTTTCATCCCATTCAATCCGGTACATGTGCACCTTTGATATATGATTAATCCCGACTCGTCTCTCACTGATTCGCATAAGTTTTCAATTATTTTCTGCAAAGGTACGGCTCGCCGACAAGACGGACAATACCTAAAAATAATGAAAATACACCTCCGCATAAGGAGCCTTTAAATACGACTAAAACGTATGAAGTACTAAAAAGGCGGAAAAAGTTTTTTGCAACTTCATGTCACAAACTCCTATTAATGCTTATCTTTGCCACCCAATCTCATTACAAAATTATAAAGAGTCACTTCAATGTCAAGAGAGCAAATATTAATCAAGACCTCATGGATCAGTACAACCGGCAATGCAATCCTGTCCATATCCAAAATCATAATCGGTTTGTTTGCCGGTAGTCTAGCCGTAATCAGCGACGGTATCGACTCGGCAACCGATGTTGTCATCTCTATCGTTATGGTTTTTACGGCACGTCTCATCAACCGTCCTCCTTCAAAGAAGTACGTATTCGGCTATGAGAAAGCCGAAGGTATCGCTACAAAGATCCTCTCACTTGTGATATTTTATGCCGGTGTACAAATGCTGCTATCGTCCACTAAAAGTATATTTTCAGAGGAAGTGAAAGAGATACCATCGGCTATCGCCATCTATGTCACAGTATTTTCTATTATCGGTAAACTCATACTGGCCTCATACCAGTATAAACAGGGAAAGAAGATCAACAGTTCCATGCTGACGGCAAATGCCATCAATATGCGTAATGATGTTATCATCTCAACAGGAGTCTTATTAGGATTAATATTTACTTTCATCTTCAAGTTACCGATACTCGATTCGATAACAGGATTAATAATCAGCCTCTTCATCATCAAATCCTCCGTCCATATTTTCATTGATTCTAATGTGGAACTAATGGATGGAGTGAAAGATGTCAATGTATACAACAAGATATTCGAAGCTGTCGAGAAGGTGCCCGGTGCCAGTAATCCGCATCGTGTCAGATCACGAATGATAGGAAATCTCTATATGATTACCCTTGATATCGAAGTGAATCCGCAAATCACGATCACGCAAGCCCATGAGATTGCCGATGCAGTGGAGAAGAGCATTATAAATTCGGTAGATAATGTATACGACATCTTGGTACATGTAGAGCCTGCCGGTAAATGTCAGACAGGAGAGAAATTCGGGGTCGATAAAGATATGGTTTAATCTTATTTATTCACCTAATATGTAATAAACTCAAAACGTTGCAAATTTCCTTCTTCATTTGCCCTGTTTACATAAATAAAAACTATCTTTGCGTATCTGAAATCCTGAAATACGAAAAGAAATGGATCAAATAGACAACCTAAAAGAGCTTATCAATCAGAGAGATGTGGACACAGCAATTGAGCAATTGGACCAGCTTCTCCAGGAAAATTCTGTCGAGAAAAAGAAAGATACTCTATACTATTTACGGGGAAATGCCTACCGAAAGAAAGGAGATTGGAAGCGGGCACTAGACAACTACCAGTATGCCATCGATCTCAATCCAGAAAGTCCTGCTGTCCAGGCAAGAAAAATGGCGATAGACATCCTCAACTTCTACCACAAGGATCTGTTTAATCAATAATCGAATTCAAAGATAACGTAATAAAATAAAGATTATGGCAAAAATCAAAGGAGCAATCGTAGTCGACACGGAGCGTTGCAAAGGATGCAACCTGTGCGTAGTGGCATGTCCGCTTGATGTAATCGCCCTCAACAAAGAGGTAAATATGAAAGGCTATAACTATGCCTGGCAAGTAAAAGAAGACACCTGTAACGGATGCAGCTCGTGTGCAACAGTTTGTCCGGACGGATGTATTTCAGTATATAAAGTAAAAGTCGAATAAAAGAGAAGAATATGGCAGAAGAAGTTGTATTAATGAAAGGAAACGAAGCCATCGCCCAGGCAGCTATTCGTTGCGGTGCGGATGGATACTTCGGATATCCTATTACTCCCCAATCGGAAGTGTTGGAAACGCTTGCCGAACTGAAACCGTGGGAAACAACCGGCATGGTAGTACTTCAGGCAGAAAGTGAAGTAGCAGCTATCAATATGGTATATGGAGGTGCAGGTAGTGGAAAAATGGTGATGACATCATCCTCAAGTCCTGGTGTAAGTCTGAAACAGGAAGGTATCTCTTACATCGCAGGTGCCGAACTTCCTTGCCTGATTGTGAACGTAATGCGTGGCGGTCCCGGACTGGGAACCATCCAACCGAGTCAGGCAGACTACTTCCAGACAGTAAAAGGGGGTGGTCATGGGGACTACAAACTAATAGCACTCGCACCGGCATCCGTACAGGAAATGACGGATTTCGTGGCATTGGGATTCGAATTGGCATTCAAATACCGCAACCCGGCTATTATACTTGCCGATGGTGTGATCGGACAGATGATGGAAAAGGTCGTTCTTCCTGCCCAAAAGGCACGCCGCACGGAAGCAGAAATACTCGAACAATGCCCATGGGCTACCACCGGAAAGGCAAAAGGCCGCAAGCCGAACATTATCACTTCTCTGGAGCTAAAACCGGAAGCTATGGAAATCAACAACCTACGCTTCCAAGCCAAGTATCGTAAAATCGAAGAAAACGAAGTACGCTTTGAAGAGATCAACTGCGAAGATGCAGAATATCTGATCATCGCTTTCGGTTCAATGGCACGCATTGGCCAAAAAGCAATGGAACTGGCTCGCGAACAAGGCATCAAAGTAGGTATCCTGCGTCCGATCACCTTGTGGCCGTTCCCGACAAAGGCAATTGCCTCTTATGCTGATAAAGTAAAGGGGATGCTTGTTACGGAACTGAATGCCGGACAGATGATTGAAGATGTCCGCCTGGCTGTAAACGGTAAAATAAAGGTAGAACATTTCGGACGCCTCGGTGGTATTGTGCCCGACCCGGATGAAATTGTAACAGCCTTGAAAGAAACAATAATCAAATAACGAAACCATGAATCCCGATAAAATAAGAAACGTACTGAATATCCTCTTTATGGTATTGGCCGTTGCAGCCGTCATCATTTATTTTGTAGCCAAAGAAGATTTCAAAATATTCATCTACGTATGCGGCGCGGCAATCTTTGTCAAGCTAATGGAGTTTTTTATACGGTTCACCAACAGATAAGGAGAAGAAGTTATGACTAAAGAAGAAATAATCAAACCCGAGAATCTGGTTTACAAAAAACCGACTCTGATGAACGATAACGCCATGCATTACTGTCCGGGCTGCAGTCACGGTGTGGTACACAAACTCATTGCCGAAGTAATAGAAGAAATGGGCATGGAAGATAAGACAGTGGGGATCTCACCGGTAGGATGTGCGGTTTTCGCCTACAACTATCTGGACATCGACTGGCAAGAAGCAGCACACGGACGCGCTCCTGCTGTAGCAACTGCTATCAAACGCTTGTGGCCGGACCGTCTCGTATTCACTTACCAGGGTGACGGTGACTTGGCTTGTATCGGTACAGCCGAGACTATACACGCATTGAACCGCGGTGAGAATATTACCATCATCTTTATCAACAATGCGATCTACGGTATGACAGGCGGTCAGATGGCACCGACCACTTTAGTAGGCATGAAAAGTTCCACTTGTCCTTACGGACGCGATGTTAAAATTCACGGCTATCCATTGAAGATGACTGAAATCGCAGCCCAACTGGAAGGAACAGCTTACGTGACCCGTCAGTCCGTACAATCCGTACCGGCTATCCGCAAGGCAAAGAAAGCAATCCGCAAGGCTTTTGAGAACTCCATGAACGGTAAAGGTTCCAATCTGGTAGAAATCGTTTCTACTTGTAGTTCAGGCTGGAAGATGACTCCGGAGAAGGCGAACAAATGGATGGAAGAACACATGTTCCCATTCTATCCGCTGGGTGATTTAAAAGATAAAGAATAACGCTAAAAGTCAACAGAACAATGAAAGAAGAAATAATTATAGCAGGATTCGGTGGACAAGGCGTATTGTCTATGGGTAAGATTCTGGCATATTCCGGTTTGATGGAAGGCAAAGAAGTAACCTGGATGCCGGCATACGGTCCCGAGCAACGAGGTGGAACAGCCAACGTTACAGTTATTGTAAGCGATGGCAAAATATCCTCACCGATTCTTAGTAAATACGATGCTGCCATCATTCTGAATCAACCTTCACTCGAGAAGTTTGAAAACAAAGTGAAACCCGGCGGTATCCTGATTTATGACGGTTACGGAATTATCAACCCTCCTACCCGTAAAGATATTAAGGTATATCGTATCGATGCAATGGATGCAGCCAACGAGATGAACAATGCCAAAGCATTCAACATGATCGTACTTGGCGGATTATTGAAGCTTCACCCCATCGTAACATTGGAAAATGTGATCAAAGGACTTAAGAAGACCCTTCCGGAACGCCACCATCACTTGATTCCCATGAATGAGGAAGCCATCAAGAAAGGTATGGAATTAATCCGTGAGGTTTAATTAACAGATAATAGACAATGGATAATTGATAATTATTAGCTACGTATCATACGTATGCAACATAATTTTCAATTATCCATTGTCATTAAATCAATTAAAGTAAGTATCTTTGCCTCCAATTATGAGACGAATCTTACTATTATATATATTACTTTCCGTTATAGGTTTGACAACTGTTCATGCACAGTTCGATAATGGTCGACAGAGAGTGGACGAAAACGGATACGACCAATACGGTAACCAGGTAGACCCTACCATGATTCCGGACAGACTGGATAGTGCCAATGTAGAAGTACAGGGATTACCTCCGAAGTTATATATGTGGCGCATCAATAATCAGTTAGGCGACCGTACCATCATCCCGGCAGATACTGTTTATCACCACTTCCAGAATTCAAATCTTACCGAAGGACTTAACGGACATTATAATTATCTGGCCAATATGGGTTCTCCCCGTATATCACGCATCTTCTTCGAACGCCGTGATCCGGAACCGACTATCTTTATGGAGCCCTTCTCCAGTTTCCTTATTCGTCCTACGGAATTTAAATTCACCAACAGTAACGTACCTTATACGAATCTGACGTATCATAAAGCCGGTAATAAAATAAACGGAGAAGAACGCTTTAAGTCTTATTTCTCTGTCAATGTAAACAAGAAACTGGCTTTCGGATTTAATATAGACTACCTGTACGGACGAGGATATTACAACAATCAGAATACGGCGTACTTTAACGCAGCAGTTTTCGGTAGCTATATCGGCGACCGATATCAGCTACAAGCCATATACAGCAACAATTACCTCAAGACAAACGAAAACGGAGGTATCGAGGACGACCGTTACATCACCGCACCCGAAGAAATGGCGCAAGGCCAAAGAGAATATGAGTCAACCAATATTCCCACTCTATTAAGTGCAACGACCAACCGCAATCACAATTTTTATGTATTTCTGACCCACCGTTATAATTTGGGATTCAGTCGCGACATACCGCAAGCCGAAAATGATACCACCCCCGCCAAACAGGAATTCGTACCGGTCACCAGTTTCATACATACCGTTCAGGTAGAGCGTGCACGTCATAGCTTCAACTCCGATGATGATATGCGCGAGAAGAACTATTATCCAAACACCTACCTGGAACCGGATAATCCGCTTGTCAGAGACAGTACGACCTACATAGGTATCAAGAATACCGTAGGCATCGCACTACTGGAAGGATTCAATAAATATGCCAAAGCGGGTCTGACAGCATTCGCTTCCTATAAAATCAACAAGTACACTCTTATGAACATGGAGGGAAATCCGTTGCCCGACAAATACAATGAAAATGAAATATTTGTCGGAGGCGAACTATCCAAACGTGAAGGAAATGTGCTTCATTACCATGCCATTGGTGAAGTGGGATTGGCAGGAAAAGCAATCGGACAATTCAATGTGAAAGGAGACATCGACCTGAACTTCCCGTTGTGGAAAGACACCGTCAGCCTGATAGCTCGTGGTGAAGTCAGCCACAAGCTGGCTCCTTTCTATATGCGTCATTATCACTCCAAACATTTCATGTGGGACGATGATATGGAAAAGGAATTCCGTACCCGTATCGAAGGAGAATTGAGTATTGCACGCTGGAGAACACGTTTGAAGGCAGGAGTTGAAAACATAAAGAACTACACCTACTTCAATCAACAGGCAATGCCGGAACAGAAGAGTGGAAGTATACAGGTTTTATCAGCAAATCTTAATCAGGATTTCAAACTGGGCATTTTCCATTTAGACAATGAAGTAACCTGGCAGAAGTCCAGTGAGCAGACCGTACTTCCTTTGCCTGATCTCTCGTTGTATCACAATTTCTATATGCAGTTCAAGCTGGCAAAAAAAGTGCTTAGTGTACAGTTAGGTGCCGATGTTCGTTATTTCAGTAAATACAATGCACCCGCTTATATGCCGGCTATCCAAAACTTCCATCTGCAACCGACAAACGATCAGATAGAGATAGGAGGTTATCCGATCGTGAATGTATACGCAAACTTACATCTAAAGCGTACACGTTTCTATGTAATGATGTATCACGTGAATCAAGGTATGAGCAGCCCGAATTACTTCCTGTCTCCTCACTACCCCATCAACCCCCGTGTACTGAAAATCGGTCTTTCATGGAATTTCTATGATTAACAGATACTTAGTACCCGTAGTCATCGTATTGGCAATCATCTTTTCTATCCGCCAATGCGGTAAGCCGCAGCCGTCAGGACACCCGCGTGATTATGCAGCCATTTCCAAAGAAGGTATATTGCGTGTAGCGACTGAATATAATTCGATCAGTTTCTACGTGGACGGTGATACCGTCTCCGGTTTCCATTACGAACTGATACAGGCCTTTGCCCGCGATAAGGGACTGACAACCGAAATAATCCCCCTGATGAGTTTCGAGAAACGGCTGGAAGGATTAAGTGAAGGACATTACGACGTAATTGCCTGCGACATATTAGCTACCAGCGAGCTGAAAGACTCTCTGCTCCTCACCTCTCCCATCACGCTCAACAAACAAGTGCTCGTGCAACGGAAAGAAAACGGAGAAAACGACTCACTCTATATCCGTAACCAACTGGACTTGGCCGGGCGGACACTTCACGTTGTAAAAGGATCACCTTCTATCTCGCGCATCCAAAATCTGGGAAATGAGATTGGAGATACCATTTATATCAAAGAAATAGATAAATACGGCCCCGAACAATTAATCTCGATGGTCGCTCACGGAGACATCGACTATACCGTTTGTGACAAAAGCATCGCACGCACGGCCGCCGATTCCATCCCACAGATAGATATAAATACAGCTATCAGCTTTACGCAGTTCTACTCATGGGCGGTCAGCAAACAATCACCAGTCTTGCTCGATAGTCTGAATACCTGGCTGAATAAATTCCAGAAGGAGAAAGAATACCGGAAGATTTATAAAAAATACTATGGTAAAAAATAAACTCCCCAAAACTTGACTTTCGCTTTCGAATGTCGTATCTTTACAGAGTTAATGATAAAGTAGTTTCAATTAAACTACGCGTAAAGGAGGGAATCGCGATTCTCTCCTTTTTTTGTATCCATCCGGGGAAAAAACCTTCTCGCCCGGCTTTTCGTTTCGTTTTACCTGGTGATTACGGTTCTTCAGCCGGAAAACCGGCTGTGTTCCCCTTGCTTTTTACTGAAATGAAGCATCTATTCACTTCAAACAGAGGCTCTGTTTACCTGAAATAGAGCCTCTGTTCCGATAAAACAGAGCTTCTATTTCAACTCGACAGAATGCCTGTTTTCCAACTGTCCCCGCAAAGTTAATAATCAATAAAGTTGCTCTTGACAAAAAATAGCTTTATCTTTGGGGGTTGTTAGAACCGACACAATAGGTATATTATATTATGAGTGAAAAGATAATCAAATGGGGCTTCATTGGTTGCGGAGAAGTAACCAAGACGAAAAGCGGCCCCGCTTTCCAGAAAGTAGAACATTCGGAAGTCGTAGCCGTGATGAGTCGTGACGGCGCGAAGGCGAAAGCGTATGCCCAAGAGAGAGGAATCAAGAAATGGTATGACGATGCACAGGAGCTGATAGATGATCCGGAAGTAAACGCTGTCTATATCGCTACTCCTCCTTCTTCACACGCCACTTATGCCATTATGTCGATGAAAGCGGGTAAACCCGCCTATATTGAAAAACCCATGGCGGTAACGTATGAAGAATGTACCCGAATCAACCGCATATCCCATGAAACAGGAGTTCCCTGTTTCGTTGCATACTATCGCCGTTATCTTCCTTATTTCCAAAAAGTAAAGGAATTGGTTGAGAACGGGACTATCGGCAATGCCATCAATGTGCAGATTCGTTTTGCCCAGCCTCCACGCGACTTGGATTACAATCGCAATAATCTCCCCTGGCGTGTACAGGCTGATATTGCCGGAGGTGGTTACTTCTATGACCTTGCTCCGCACCAGATTGATTTGTTGCAGGATATGTTCGGTTGTATCCTCCAAGCAAGTGGTTATAAGAGTAATCGGGGTGGACTTTATCCTGCCGAAGATACATTGAGCGCCTGTTTCCAATTTGATAACGGATTGGTGGGTAGCGGTTCCTGGTGTTTCGTAGCCCACGATTCTGCTCGCGAAGACCGCATAGAGATTATCGGTGATAAAGGGATGATTTGTTTCTCTGTCTTCACTTACGAACCCATCGGATTGCATACCGAGAAAGGACGGGAAGAAATCCGCGTCAGTAACCCGGAGCATGTACAACAGCCTCTTATCCAAGCTGTAGTAGATCATTTACTGGGCAAGTCGGTTTGCTCTTGCGACGGTGAAAGTGCAACGTTGACTAACTGGGTAATGGACAAGATCTTAGGTAAGCTATAGCCCTGAAAGAAGCCAAGAGAGAATGAAACTAACAATATTTTTGTGACATGACTAAAGAAGATTTAATGAGGAAAGCAATCGAGCTTTCCAAAGAGAATGTCGAAAATGGCGGAGGTCCTTTCGGTGCTGTGATTGCCACGAAAGAGGGGGAGATTATTGCAACAGGAGTGAATCGTGTTACGGCATCTTGTGACCCCACTGCTCATGCCGAAGTGAGTGCAATACGTGCGGCAGCTGCCAAACTAGGTACTTTTAATCTTAGCGGATACGAAATCTATACTTCCTGCGAACCTTGCCCCATGTGTCTCGGTGCTATTTACTGGGCACGGTTGGATAAAATGTACTATGGAAACAATAAGAATGATGCCAAGAATATCGGTTTCGACGACTCGTTTATCTATGACGAACTGGAACTGAAGCCTGAAGAGAGAAAGCTGCCTTCCGAAATCCTCCTACATCATGAAGCCCTTACTGCCTTCAAAGCCTGGGTGGAGAAAGAAGACAGAGTAGAGTATTAGGAAACCGATCTATTAGTTGTCAGCAGCAAAAAGAATTGCAAGCCCTCAGTAAAGAAGGTATCAAACGATAAAGAATAACAGCGATACTAATAAAAATCCCCGGAACGGCTGTATACACTCAGCATTCCAGGGATCTTTTACACACAAAAGTTATTGTTGGAATTGAAAACTGTCTTCGTTGGATTAGAAGCGCATACCTACGGTAAACAGCACCTGACTACGCGTATTCGTTACTTTCGTTGCTTCCGGTGAACCAATATCCGTACCACCCACTCCATTCACAAACGGATAGAAATCTTCCTTATACGTAGAAAACTTATAAGCCAGATCGGCATAAAACATTGATCCGCGATATCCAATACCCAATGTATAGTTACTCATTGATTTAGAATTGGAAAAATCAGTGTCTGTCTGAATAGAGTTAGTAGTCAGGTCTTTGAAAGCATCCTCACGGAAAGCAGCAGTACTATAATTATATCCTGCTCTAAAAGCAAACTGTGGAATCACCTTATACTCCAACCCGAGACGAACCGTACTAACCCCTTTCAACATAGATGTCGTACTATTTTCAAATTCATAAGCAGAAGAATATCCTTCAGTATCTTTGAATTTCATGGAAGAATAATCTTTATACTCATACTCTGCTCCCAAAGCCAAACTCTTACCCACCGTATATCCTACACTGACATTATAAGTCCAAGGAGTCTGAAAATTGAATGAACGAACCATATCTCCTTTTCCCGAAAGATTATCCCATGATTTTACGTCATACCCTTTTATTTCTCCAGTTACAAGATTCATCACATCCGATATAACTTGTGCACTCGTCTTATATTCCAAACGATAGAATATGGGCGTATGTATAGCTAATCCAACCCGAAAAGGCGAATATTCAAAAGGACGAATAATAGCTCCCAACTTCACATCAAAGCCGGACCCCTTTATTCGATTCCAACTCTGCAGATTGTATCCTTCACCGTTTCCATAATTCTCATCATAAAAAGTATACTTATTATAATCTACCGAATAAGCACCTAGTGTCACCCCCAAATATGCCCGATCATTAAAATTAAATGATACATTAAAATCATATTGATCGATTCCGCCGCGCTCTTCCGAACGAAAATTTGCATATCCGTTATCCAACATTCCTTCAAAACGTCCGGGAGAGATATAAAGAGGATTACCATTTATATCCTTATACTGTACATCATTCCCTTGTTCATCCTTATAGGTATATGGAATATTGTTTTCCCCTTCTGTTATTGTTATATCTCTAATCAGTCCGGCATCTGCTCCTAAAATAGATAGCCAGCCAATGCTATTATCCATATAAGGAAAATCTCCCCATTGTGTAATACCGGCTGCTTGAAAGGCCATTAGATAAGTTTGGGAATAAAGTCCCAAATTACCTTCCATGCGCATGTTATTATTAAATGATTTCGCTCTATGATAATTAAAACCGAAATTCACAAAACGCAGCGGAGTTTCATTACCAATCTTCGAAGAAAAGACAAACCCGATGTTATTAAAATCTCCTTTAGTTAAATCGGAATTAAACTTTTTCCCCAAATACTGACTTTCATTCCCATAAAGAGAAAATCCAAATGAAGTCATTACATCACTACTGCGATAAAGACCAATACCTGCCGGATTAGTTCCTATTGTAGATATATCTCCTCCGAGAGCTCCCATAGCTCCACCCATACCCACAAATCGAGCTGTTCCATTTAAATCTTTTCCTGTCAGTTTGGCACCGTCATATATCGTTTGTGCCATTCCCCCAGATGCGATCATTAGCATCCCTAGGGCACTTAAAACCATTATCTTTTTCATTTCTGTCCAAATCAATTAATTAATACTTATCTTCTGGCACTGCTGCTACGAGAAGATCCTCCACCTGATGATCTATAAGAACCACCGCTGGAATAGCTACCCCGATAGCTACCGCCACCTGACGAAGAAGGAGAATAACTACGTGAAGAAGAACGAGAAGTACCATAGGAAGAAGAGCGAGTATTAGTTGCCGGAGAATAACTACGCGGTGCTTCTGAACTACCACGGCTATAAGTTGATCTTGCACTACTGCTTCTAGTAGTTCCGGATGAACGGGAATAACTAGAACTTCCACTACTTCTAGTACTGCTTGGACGAGAATAAGTAGCACTACTACGACTACTTGAGCTACTGCGTTCACCTGAAGTCCGCGTACCCACTACACGTCTGGAAGAGGTTCCCCTGCTATACATAGAACCGGAAGAACGAACAGAACTACCTTCCGAACGAACGGCAGAGCCTCCACGAACTGAAGAGCCACTGGAACGAACGGCACTCGAGCCATAACGACGAACAGTGGAAGGATTCCTGTAACTGCTTTGTCCGAAAGAACGACGGTTTGTATAGGTAGGACCTGTCCAACGACCGCTGCCACCTCCGCCCCAGCCCCAGCTAGGACCACCATGCCAGTGGTGATGATGTCCCCAATATCCGCCACCATACCAGCCACCCCAGTAGCCGCCATGCCAGCCGTCCCAATAACCGGGGTAATATCCCCAAGCGTAGTAAGGACGATTCCATCCCCAGCCATAGTTCCATCTCCAGCCATAGTTCCATCCCCAGCCATAAGAGCCGTAACGCCAATCCCACCAAAGCGGGTTACTAAACGTCGGGAATGCATAAGCATACAAACCATCGGTATATACGTTCCAGTCCCATGAATTCGGACCGTAAACTACATCCCAATACAACGGACTGCTGATGCTGATAGCAAAACGCGGATTACGGAAACGGATGATACGTTCAGCGTATTCATAGTCGTCTGCCGTACCATTGAATTCGCCAGTCACCCATTCTCCGTCCAAATCCGGATTAGATTTTTCTTTTATATATAAGGTATCATTATCCATTACGAATTCATTTTCACGTGCATCGTAACGGCGGTTATATTCATCCACATCCCGTGTTCTTCCCTTACGGTCCTGAATAACTACTGTAGTACCCGGTGAAGTATAGATGTTAGTCGTCACCTGTTTCTTCGGTTCCTTCTTTACCGGAGTTTCTTTCTTCTCCTGTTTGCCTTTGGTAGGAACGAAGTAAAGGTCGTCATCAACGCTTTGTGCCCAAATACCTATCGGAAAGCACAAGGCAAATAGCAAGAAATAAACAATCTTTTTCATATCATCTCGGTTTATGTAATAACTTAAACTTATTCACGTTACAAAGATAAGGAAGAGATTTTTCGTCCGGAGGAGATTTTCCCCAAAGGATAATAGGGAAATCCCTATTTCTTGCGTATCTTTGCCCATTATTCACCAGAATTAAAAAACAACTATGAAGTATTTTGAGTTCACATTTCGCACCCATCCTTGTACTGAAACCGTCAATGACGTACTGGCTGCCATATTGGGTGAAGTCGGATTTGAAAGTTTTGTTGAATGTGAAGGGGGACTGACTGCATACATCCAACAGACATTGTGTGATGAAAACGCCATCAAAATTGCCATCGCGGAGTTTCCCCTACCCGACACGAATATTACATATACATACACCGAAGCAGAAGATAAGGACTGGAATGAAGAATGGGAAAAGAATTTCTTCCAACCCATCATTATCGGAAACCGATGTGTGATTCACAGCACTTTCCACCAAGATGTCCCCAAAGCGGAATATGACATCATCATCAATCCTCAAATGGCCTTCGGAACAGGACATCACGAAACTACCAGTCTCATCATTGAAGAATTGTTGGACAGCGAACTGAAAGATAAATCTCTGCTCGATATGGGCTGCGGAACTTCGATACTTGCCATCTTCGCACGTATGCGGGGCGCACATCCTTGTACAGCTATCGATATTGATGAATGGTGTGTACGAAACTCCATCGAAAATATCGAATTGAACCACGTAAACGATATAGCGGTTTCACAAGGAGATGCCTCGTCGCTTACAGGAAAAGGGCCTTTCGATGTTATCATCGCCAACATCAACCGGAATATATTACTGAATGACATGAAGCAATATGTTGCCTGCATGCATATGGACTCCGAACTCTATATGAGTGGATTTTATGTAGATGACATTGCCGCCATCCGCAAAGAAGCGGAAAAGAACGGACTGACTTTCGTTCATTATAAAGAGAAGAATCGCTGGGCAGAGGTGAAGTTTGTCTATAAAGGATAAGAGCCGGCAAAAGACTCTTGATGGATGCAGAAAAAATAGTGACTGTAGTCAATGAGTACACAACTCTCTCATACATAAAAACGAAAATCCTCTTTCATCCTATCACCGTCGCTCTGAAACGCCCTATTCATCGTATTTACAGAGCGGTGATAGGTTGTCACTAACCTGTCACCTCATCTATCACCTATCACCGCCTGTTTTTTGAAAAAGCGTCTGGTAAACAATCATTTTAATAAGGAATAATTCTTGTTTCATTACGGGGAAACTAGTGTTTCATTATGGGAAACAAAGCATTGCATTACGGGGGACCAGGTGATAGGTGACAGATACGGGTGATAGGTTGAAAGAGGAATTGACGAAATCAATAGGGAGAGAGATGATAATAACGTTTCCATTAGATTCCATATAGTCCTTTTCTGCAATTCAATTGTAAAAGTACTAATACTTCATGAAAATTCCTCATACTTTAGATAGAATCTTTCAAACAGTTTGAGAATAGAGCAAAAGGGTAGCATAAACACCCGTTACTTAATCGTCAACTTTTTTAGTTCCTCTAACGAGCCATTAAACACATTCAAGTCGACGTCTTCTTCAATGCCGGGGACACTTCCTACATCCGTATGCTGCCAGAAGTGCCATTTTCCCTGATACCTTACAGAGTCTACATAATAATGGGCAATCCAATAAGGGTATGCATTGAAGATAGAGTCATCCAGGTAACGGGTTTTGAATTTATAAGAGGTATAAAGAATTGGCTTCACTCCATAATGAGATTCCACCCGGTCCAACCAGCGTTTGATGCCTTGCTGTAGTTCCTTTTTTTCCTTCCGACCGGTCACTTCCACATCAAGCACGGGAGGTAAATCACCGGAAACAAGTTTTACCGTGCGAATAAAGAAGTCAGCCTGTTTCAAAGCATCCGTGCCCGGAATATAAAAATGATAAGCGCCACGGATAAATCCATGATTGCGGGCATTGGCAAAGTTTGCCTCAAATGTGGTATCGTTATGATCTCCTCCTTCCGTTGCCTTCATAAAAACAAAATACAAAGGAGTAGCCGTCTCTTTACTCTGCAACAGCTTCTTCCAATCAATCTTTCCCTGATAGTGAGATATGTCAATGCCATGAATATCATATCCGTCAGGGATACATACACCGTATTCCTTTAAGCCATGGCAAGGTTTCCATCGATAAGCATAAGGACGGATAAAGAAATAATAGAAAGCTACAGAAAAACAACCGACAATTATCACTGCCAGCATATTACGGAGCCAGATAGGCATCACATATCGATGCTTCGCCTGTTCCTTTTTTGAGGTACGGGAAGTCTTGGAAGAGGAAGCTGTTCCCTTTCTTTTAGTAGTGGAAACAGTTCTTTTCTTCTGTACGGCAGACATCGGGTTGTTGCGTTGCGACATTTACTTCAAACGATCAATATTTTAGAAATAGTCACGGATTGCACGGAATACACGGTTTATAAGAAATAACTAAAGACCGTGTTAATCCGCGTAATCCGTGCCTAAAAGAAGTTGTCATTGCAGCGGTTAAGTAACTGTTACATTAACAACCGCTGCTCTGAAGTGTATTTATTTAGCTTGTTCCAGTTGCAAAGTCTTAGTTGCCTGATCGCAAACTTCTGTAGGGCCGAAGTATTGGATCGGCCCCGGATATACATAATCCGTTTCGATAGCCCAACGTTCGCGTTGTGCAGCAAATGCTTTGAAAGGAGCACCATCCAGTTTTACCAATGCTTTCTGGATAACCGGCTTCATTTCACCGTGACGACGTTCCATGTTCATCATCATGGTAATAGGCACACCACCGGCAATCCATTCGGCAGCAGGAGCAGTTGTGTTACGTACAGAAGACATATAACCAGTCTTACCGTTAGCAATCAACATAGAAGCTGTGTAACCCAAAGAGTAGCAATAGTCTGCATCGAAGTTTGACGGAGCAGCACAGCGTCCTTCATAACCGAAGAAGTGGTGCTGAGCAGCAAATTTACCGACATACTTGCCTTCTTCTTTCCATGCAGCCAACTTAGTAGCGACCATTTCAGACAACAGCTTTTCTGTTTCGATCAGTGATACCTGAACGTTTCCGTGCGGGTCACGATCCAAAGTCAACTGACGGGCAACCCCTTCCGGAAGACTTGCATAGATAGCTGAATTTTCCGGAGAAAGTTTACGGATGATATAATCACGCTGGTGGGATTTCTTAATCTGACCGAATTCTTCAGCATTAGCAGCCAGGAAGTCATTCAATTCAGCAATCAGACGTTTCATGGCAGGAATAAACTCTACCAATCCTTCCGGGATCAATACTGTACCGAAGTTGTGTCCTTGTGCCGCACGGTCTGCTACCACTTTAGCGATGTAAGTCACTACATCATCCAAAGACATATCTTTTTCCTCCACTTCTTCTGAAACGATACATACATTAGGCTGTACCTGCAAAGCACATTCCAATGCGATATGAGAAGCCGAACGGCCCATCAACTTGATAAAGTGCCAATATTTACGGGCAGAGTTACAGTCACGTTGGATGTTACCGATTACTTCAGCATAAGTCTTACAAGCTGTATCGAACCCGAAAGAAGTTTCAATCATATCGTTCTTCAAGTCACCGTCGATTGTTTTCGGGCAACCGATTACCTGTACGCCATACTTCTTGGCAGCATAATATTCAGCCAATACACAAGCATTTGTGTTAGAGTCGTCACCACCAATGATAACCAGTGCTTTGATACCCAATTCTTTGATGATTTCATACCCTTTTTCAAACTGGCTTTCGGTTTCCAGCTTCGTACGTCCGGAACCGATAATATCGAAACCACCCGTATTACGGTATTCGTCGATAATATCAGCAGTCAGTTCCATATAATTGTGTTCTACCAGACCACCGGGACCCAGGATAAAACCATATAATTTGTTTTCCGGATTCAATTTCTTGATACCATCGAACAAACCGGAGATTACATTGTGTCCGCCCGGAGCCTGACCACCGGAAAGAATTACACCTACGTTCATAGCAGGAAGAGTTACAGCTTCACCCGCTTCGAATGTAATCAACGGCATTCCATACGTGTTCGGAAATAATGCTTTGATAGCTTCCTGATCAGCTACGGACTGTGTAGCAGCACCTGCTACAGCCTTAACAGCTCCTGAAGCCAATGCTTTCGGAAGTTTGGGCTGGTAAGCAGCCCTTGCGATTTGCAATGCACTTTTAGTCATTTTCTTTAATTTTTTATTTAAAGGTGTTAGTAAATTTCTTGTCAAACTTGAAAAGCGTTGCAAATTTCGCACTTTTTTCCGAATTATGAAAATCAGCGAGCTAATTTATCATCTAATTCCAGGGATTCTGCTCCCAGCCTCCACCAAGAGCCTTATAAAGTTGAACCACCGCAATCAACTCGTCACGAATGGCATTACTCAATCCGATTTGGGCATCAAAGTATCCACGTTGGGCATCCAATACATCCAGATAGTTGATGACCCCATTGATATATTGCAATTGTGCCAATTCCATGTAGCTCTTGGCCGAACGTTCCAGATTGGCACGAAGTTCGTACACTTCCCTGATCTTGTTGAAGTTGACAATTGCGTTACGTGTTTCCTTGAACGCTTCCAGTACGGATTTCTCATAGTTATGTACTTCGCCCTCATAAGCGGCCTTCTTCGCTTTCAATGCCGCACGGTTCTTTCCCCAGCCCAAGATAGGAGTCAATAAAGCTCCTTCCATAATTGCATAGGGAGATTTCAGGAGCTCCGACAAAGAAGTACTTTCATTACCGAAACCGCCTGTCAAGGCAAGACGCGGGAACATATTCGTATAGGCCACTCCTACTTTTGCATTGGCAGCAATCAGCTTCTGCTCTGCCTGACGAATGTCGGGACGGCGTTCCAACAAAGTGGATGGCAACCCTACAGGAAGTATTTCCGGAGAGTTAAATTCCTGAAGCAAACGGGAACGGGCTATCTTATTAGGATATTCACCCGCGAGATAAGCAATATCATTCTCTTTCAGAGAGATTTTACGTTCCAAGTCAGGAACCAAAGTTGCCGTACGTGCCAACTCTACTTGTGCCTGCCGATAGGAAGTCTCGGAAGTCAATCCGCCGGCAAACCGGATACGTGCCAGACGTACTCCTTCTTCACGGGCTTTCAACGTTTGTTTGACAATATCAAGCTCTGTATCCAAAGCTACCAACTCATAGTAAGCCTGCGCCACTTCAGCCACAATAGTCATTCGCAATGCGCGTTGCGCCTCAATAGATTGCAGATACTCGGCAATACTGGCCGAACGTGCCCAGCGTAGATTTCCCCAAAAATCGAGTTCCCATGAAACAAGGAATTGTGCTTCAAAAGTATCCGATCTCTTGAAAGCATCTCCTCCATGATTCTCAAGTTCTCGTTTCCCTGTCACTTTACCTTTAATATTCGGAAGCAATGCTGCCGTAGAAATTCGTTTCTGTGCAGCCATTTCTTTCACACGGGCAGCAGCAATCAGCATATCTTTATTGTGATCCAGCGCACGCTCTATCAGACTTCTCAATGTAACATCCGTATAAATATCTTTCCAGTCCCGGTCACCGAAGCTGACCGAATCCTGTGCTCTTTCCAAGCTATCGGGTAAATGAAGATCAGGACGGACATACCTTGTCCCTACCTTACAGGAAGTCAGTATTCCGGCAAGTAACAGGATAGCAATATATAGTTTCTTTCGTTTCATTATTTCTTCTGTTTTAAGATTTTCGACTTTGTTTTATACACCATCACAAAGAAGAAGGGCACAAGAATGATACCAAATACGATAGCAAATATCATTCCGAAAAATACCCCCGTACCGATTGCCTGCCGGCTTGCCGAGCCCGGACCGCTTGCCAGTACCATCGGAAGCATTCCAAGCACAAAGGCAAGAGAGGTCATCAGAATCGGACGGAAACGCAATTGGGCTGCGTATATGGCCGACTGCACCAGATCTTCACCTTTATCTACCTGTACCTTGGCAAACTCTACAATCAAAATCGCGTTCTTAGCGGCAAGTCCGACCAGCATAACCAAGCCAATCTGGAAATAAACATCGTTTTCCAATCCGCAAACCCAAACTCCTAAATAGGCTCCCAAAGCAGCTACAGGTAAAGAAAGCAACACGGCAATAGGCACTGTCCAACTTTCGTATTGTGCGGCAAGGAAGAGGAAAACGAACAAGAACACCAGTGCCATCACCATACCTGTCTGACCACCCGCCTGCTTCTCCTGATAAGAGAGGCCGCTCCATTCCAGACCGATATGATCGGGAAGATGCTCACGGGCAATCTGTTCCATGATCGCCATCGCCTGTCCGGAACTATATCCTTGCGCAGCCACTCCACGAATAACGGCTGTAGTAAACATATTGAAACGTTTGATACTTCCCGGTCCTGTGGTATATGATGCATTCCCCACAGAAGTCAATGGTACCATCACTCCATTAGAGGCTTTCACAAAAAACAAATTAATATTGTCTTTGTGTTCCCGGTAAGGAGCTTCTGCCTGAATATAAACCTTATATATACGGTTGAACATATTAAAGTCGTTCACATACACCGAACCGGTATAAGCCTTCATGGTAGAAAACACATCAGCCAAAGGCACACCCAGCATCTTCACTTTGTCTCGATCCACGTCAAAATAGAGTTGTGGAATTTCCGACTGCAAAGAAGATGACAAGCCCGCCAACTCTTTGCATTTGGATGCATAATACATTAATGTATCTGTTGCGTCTACCAAGTTATCAAAAGTGGCTTCTCCACGAGCTTCCAATTGCATCTCAAAACCTCCCGAACTACCCAATCCCGGAATAACCGGAGGGGTGGAGAGATAGACTTTGCATTCCGGATATTCCTCAAGATGTTTTTCCACCGTATGCATGATCTTCTCAATAGTGGTATTCTTCCGTTCCTCCCAAGGCTTCAGGATCACTGTCAGTTCTGCACGCCCCTGGTTACTTCCGACACGCGGACTACTTCCCGTTACATTCTGTATATACTCAACGTATGGATTCTTTTCCAGATAAGCAATGGCACGGTCTGTCACGATACGAGTACGTTCCAGAGTAGCTCCTTCCGGCAATTCCAATTCAACCTTGAAATATCCCTGATCTTCCACAGGTAAGAAACTGGTGGGAATAATGCGATAAATCAACATGATAGCGATCAATACCATACCAAAAGCACTCAAAACTCTACGAGAATGCTTAATTGTACGAGTTACAGCCGCTATATACTTATTACTACCGATACCCAACCATTCATTAATCTTCCGGAAAACAATATTCTTTTTCTTCCCGCTATCCGGCTTCAGAATCAGCGAGCACATCACCGGACTCAATGTCAAAGCCACCACCGTAGAAATAAGTACGGACACTACAATTGTCACTGTAAACTGACGATACAACTGTCCTGTAATCCCACTTAAAAAGCTAACCGGGACGAACACAGCCGCCAATACCAGCGAAGTGGCAATCAAAGCACTGGTAAGTCCGTTCATCGCTTTTTTCGTAGCTTCATAAGGACTTAAGTGTTCCGTTTCCATAATATGTTCCACACCTTCCACCACCACAATCGCATCATCCACCACAATACCGATGGCAAGGATCAATCCGAGCAATGTCAGGATATTCAGTGAGAAACCCAAAATTAGCATGAATCCAAAAGTACCGATCAATGAAATAGGCACCGCCACTACCGGAATCAATGTTGCACGCCAGCTCTGCAAGGATAGATAAACTACCAGAACCACCAATACCAACGCCTCAAACAACGTCTTATACACTTCATGAATAGATTCGGAAATATAGGTCGTCATATCAAATGGAATCTCATAGCTCAATCCCTCCGGGAAATTCTTGCTAATCTCCTCCATCGCCTCTTTTACTCTCTCGGCCACTTCCATTGCATTGGCGCCCGGTAACATATAAATTCCAAGCACGGCAGCATTTTCACCGTTGATACCACTCTCTGTATTATAGGAAGAAGCTTCCAGCGATACGCGTGCCACATCTTTCAATCGAATGATAGAACCATTCGCATTGGCACGCACTACGATATCTTCAAATTGTCCTACAGTGGAAAGACGTCCCTGTGTCGTGATAGGAATCGTGATATCCAATCCCTGTACAGGCTGTTGTCCCAGCACACCCGCTGCCGATTCACGATTCTGATCTTTCAGTGCATTCTGCAAATCCTGTACGGTCAGTCCGAAGTTTGCCAGCTTATCCGGCTGCGCCCATATCTGCATGGCATAATAACGGCTACCGATATTGGATACACGTCCCACCCCGGGAATACGGCGAATCACATCGAGCACATTAATCGTAGCAAAGTTACTCAAGTAAATCTCATCAAATTTGGGGTCAGTAGAAGTCAAACAAAGCGTCATCAACTGACTGGGAGCCTGCTTTTCTACCGAAATGCCATTCCGAATCACTTCCGCCGGCAGACGGGATTCTGCCAGTTTCACACGGTTCTGAATCTCAACAGCTGCCAAATCCGGATCAGCAGATACGTCAAAAGTGACAGTTGCCGAAAAACCTCCGGAGTTAGAACTATTCGACTCCATGTAAAGCATCCCCGGAGTACCATTGATTTCCTGCTCAATCGGAGTAGCTACAGCCTGTGATACAGTAAGTGCACTCGCGCCCGGATAAGAAGCGCTGATTTTCACTACCGGAGGGGTAATCTGTGGATATTGATCCACCGGAAGCATTGTCAGGCCAATAATGCCGATAATCACAATCACGATGGAGATTACAATCGAAAAGACCGGCCTATCTATAAAAAAAGTAACTTTCATCGTTTATTCTCCTTTCGCTTTATCACCCAAACGTACTTTCATACCCGGAGTCAACTTATGGAATCCTTCCACAACCACCATTTCTCTTTCTGCCAATCCTCTTTCTACCACTACATTATTCCCGACTTCCGGTCCTAATTCGATAAAACGTTTCTCTACTGCATTATCCCTGCGCATCGTATAGATATATGCTCCACCCTTTTCGATGATAACAGCTTTCATCGGGACAACGAGTGCTCCTTCACGAACATCCAACAACAATTTCACCTTTGTAAATTGTCCCGGCAATAATACCTGTTTCGGATTAGGCATTTCTGCACGTACGGAGAAAGTACCGGTTTGAGGGTCTACTTGCGGTTCGGCAAAATCTACGTATCCTTTGAACGGATAGACCGTGTTATCCGCCAATGTAATGGTAATGTTGGGCTGCCAGGAACGGGTAGAATCCTGCTGTCCCAAATTAATATTTCTCTCTTTACTCTTCAGATAATCGAGTGCCGTCATACTAAAATCAACCAACACCGTATCACTCTTCACAATGGTAGCAAGCAATGATTTTCCTCCAGGTCCCACTAACGTACCCAAGTCCACATTTCTTTCACTAATGTGTCCCGCCAAAGGCGAACGGACAATGGTGTAGCCCAGCTCCAGTTCAGCCTGTGCCAAATCTGCCTCACTCATGGCTACCGTTGCCTCGGCACTTTCATAAGCAGCTTCCGCATTATCCAAGTCCAACTGGCTTGCAGCATTCTGCTCAAACAACGGACGGATACGTTTTAAATCACGTCCCGCTTTCAAGGCTTGCGCTTCGTCTTTTTTTAATTGCGCTCTGGCTTTATCTGCTTTGGCACGATACTGGTCCTGATTGATTACAAACAAAACCTGATTCTTATTGACATACGTACCTTCGGCAAAAAGCATATTTTCCAGATAACCTTCCACACGGGCACGTACTTCGACAAACTGTTGGGCACGAATACGCCCCACATACTCCCCGTATATCTCTACATCATCTTTCACTACCGGTCCTACTATGACTGTCGGCATTTCCGGTGTAGCCTTCTGAGGTCGGGTCAGTATCCAATACACCCCTAACACAACTACCATACATATAATAGCAGCAATGGTTCTTTTTCTCCTCAGTTTCAACTCATGTTTCGAAAAGAATACTCTCATATCGAATCTTATTATTTAATTTAACTTATGTTTGTTCTTTACTCTTTTATGCAATTCGTATACCCCAAATACGCCATATACATTATTCGCTTACAATCAAAGCTTTACATTCTCTTCTTCTTTTTGCCAAAGTGTGGAAATCTGCTGTATGGTGTAGAAAAGATCCACATTTCCGACTTTTAGAAACATTTTTTTAATTCCCTTTTCAACAACTAAACAAATTATGCTCTACATTTGTATCATATTAAACATTAACACTAGACCATGTCCTAATGAAAAAACAAATCTTTTCAACATTCATTTTATCCATTGGCTTATTATTGCCTTTTTCTTTGCATTCTCAAGAGCAAAGAAAAAAAGTAGGTGTTGTTCTAAGCGGTGGCGGTGCCAAAGGAATAGCACACATCAAAGCACTGCAAGTGATCGAAGAAGCCGGAATTCCGATCGACTATATAGCCGGTACCAGTATGGGAGCCATCGTAGGCGGTCTTTACGCCATCGGTTATACTCCGGAACAATTGGACAGTATGGTACGGAAACAAGATTGGACATTCCTGTTGAGTGATCGTATCAAAAGAAGCGCCATGTCATTAACAGATCGTGAGCAATCTGAAAAATATACAGTCTCTATCCCTTTTACCAAAAGGCCCAAAGATACCGCTACCGGAGGAATCATGAAAGGACAGAATCTGGCTAATCTATTTTCAGATCTTACCGTGGGGTATCATGACTCGATCGACTTTAATAAACTTCCCATTCCTTTTGCCTGTGTGGCTGCCAATGTTGTCAACGGAGAGCAAATCGTATTCCACAACGGAATACTTTCTACTGCCATGCGCGCCAGCATGGCTATCCCCGGTGTATTCACTCCGGTACGGCAAGACAGCATGGTGTTAGTGGACGGTGGTATTGTAAACAACTATCCGGTGGATGTAGTGAAAGCAATGGGAGCCGATATTATCATCGGAGTAGACGTGCAGAATGCTCTAAAGAAGGCCGACAAGCTCAATAGCGTCCCCGACATTCTGGGTCAGATTGTAGACATCACTTGTCAATCTAACCATGAGAAGAATGTAGACCTTACCGATACCTACATCCGTGTCAATGTAGACGGATATTCATCTGCCAGTTTTACTCCGGCTGCTATTGATACGCTGATGCGAAGAGGCGAAGAAGCTGCAAAAGACCAATGGGGTTCGTTGCTTGCCTTAAAAAAGAAAATAGGAATAGCCGAAGACTACATTCCGAAACCACACGGTCCCTATTCCTCTCTTTCCAATGCACGCACTATTTATGTAACAGACATTTCATTTTCGGGAGTAGAAATGAATGACAAAAAATGGCTGATGAAGAAATGTAAACTGGAAGAAAATAGTGAAATTTCCACTCAACAAATAGAACAGGCCCTGTATCAGTTACGTGGCAGTCAGTCCTATTCCAGTGCTAGTTATACGTTGAAAGAAACACCTGAAGGTTATCACCTCAACTTCCTGTTGCAGGAAAAATATGAAAGAAGAATCAATCTGGGCATCCGTTTCGACTCGGAAGAGATCGCATCTTTGTTGGTCAATGCAACGGCAGACCTCAAAACTCATATTCCTTCCCGATTGGCTCTTACCGGTCGGTTGGGCAAACGATATGCCGCCCGCATAGACTACACGTTGGAACCCATGCAACAACGTAATTTCAACTTCTCGTATATGTTCCAATACAACGATATCAATATTTACGAGGAAGGCGACCGCGCCTATAATACAACGTATAAATATCATTTGGCCGAATTCGGTTTCTCCGATGTATGGTACAAGAATTTCCGTTTCGGACTCGGTCTGCGTTTCGAATATTACAAGTACAAGGATTTCCTGTTCAAGAAACCTGAAATCTCCGACCTGAAAGTGGAATCGGAACATTTTTTAAGTTATTTTGCCCAAGTACAATATAATACTTATGATAAAGGACGCTTCCCTTCTAAAGGAAGTGACTTCAGAGCCGCCTACTCGCTCTATACGGATAACATGGCACAATACAATGAACACGCTCCATTTTCAGCACTGAATGCTTCGTGGGCAAGTGTGATCCCTGTGACCCGTCGTTTCTCCATCATTCCTTCCATTTATGGACGTATCCTGATTGGAAAAAATTTTCCTTATCCGTTGCAAAATGCCATTGGCGGTGACGTACCCGGCTTCTATATTCCACAGCAATTACCGTTTGCCGGTGTTACCAATCCGGAGTTAATGGACAACACCCTTATGATCGCCTCTATTAAATTCAGACAACGCATGGGAGCCATTCATTATCTCACGCTGACGGGTAATTACGGGCTAACGAATAGCACTTTCTTCGATATATTAAAAGGTAAGCAATTATTCGGCATCAGTGCAGGCTACGGAATGGACAGTATCTTCGGACCGTTGGAAATATCGTTGGGATACTCCAATCAGACGGACAAAGGAAGTTGCTTTGTAAATTTAGGATATTATTTCTAATGTAATACAATTACCTGATACACATTACCCCAATTTGTATGTTTACGCTCTATCCCTACCGTTACCAAAATTTGTGCCGGACTTTGACAATAAAAAGACAGATTATTCCTCTGCAGTTTCTGTTCTTCCTCCTTTGTGAACCAGTAACGTTCATCGGACAATACACTTTTCTTGTTCACAAAATTCCGTTTTTAATGTTTAATGAGTACGAATATAATATCTCCACAATACGATCCGCCACTTTTTTTAACCTCCTCATTTTCATAAATATAAACTTATCGTTTTATAGGGTTATTACTTGTTTATCTCCTAATTAAACCTTATCTTTGATGCAGATATTTATATCTTATCACAGTCATGATAATATCTTATCATAGCTATGATAATAAAGTTTCATTGCAATGATAAGCACTTATCACAATAATGATAAATAATAAATATCCAAGAAAAAATTAAGAAACATCAAGAAGATAATCTACTAATATCTAAAGAGCAAGGAAAGACTATGTCAGTACAATTTGAATTATACAAGACTCCCATGCCGAAGGAAAGAAAAAACAAAGTGAGATACCACGCCCGTCCGATCAGCTTTGAAACTGTGAATACAGAGAAGTTAGCGTATCGGATTCACAATCGTTGTTCACTAAGTCCATCGGATATAATAGCGACACTGGAAGAATTAAAATATGAAGTAGCCCAATGCCTCAAAGAGGGAAAGAAAGTACATATCGAAGGATTGGGATACTTACAAATCACTCTTAGTTGCAAAGAAGAAATACGTGACCCCAAAGCTAAACGGATACATAAAGTCAAATTAAAAGCTGTCAAATTCAAAGCAGATAAGGAACTTAAAGCAGAACTGTCAGATATGCAGTTTCAACGTTCGAAATACAAACCACACTCTGCCGGACTTTCTGAAGTAGAGATAGATATGGAATTGACGAAATATTTTGCCGAAAACCAAATAATCACCCGAAAAGACTTCCAGAATCTCTGTGGGATGACACAGATCACCGCCTATCGGCATATAAAAAGGCTGATTGCAGAAAAGAAACTGCAAAATAAAGGGACTACTCATCAACCTATTTATACACCGGTACCTGGTAACTACAAAGTTTCTGTAGACATAAAATACAAAGAATAAAGAACAATATCAGAGTGTATGGCAATTAATTATGTATATTTACACTATCTATTGAGTAAAACTAATGAATAGATTGAGTAAAATTGCGTTACCTATTGAGCAAAATCAAAAAGCATGTATAAAAGAGCACAATATCAAATCATTACAGAAAGACTGAAAGAGCCCCGGCATTTTCTACAAATGGTATTAGGACCTCGTCAAGTGGGAAAGACCACGGTTATCAAACAGGTAGTCAATGATCTGAAAATACCTTATCAAATCTATTCGGCAGACAACATTCCAGCTACGCAAACATCTTGGATTTCAGATTGTTGGAATACTGCAAGAGTCCAAATGCGGGTTGAAAAGCTACCTGATTTCATTCTGATAATCGATGAGATTCAAAAAATAAAGAAGTAGACTATATACTAAAAAAGAAAAGCCGGATTGTAGCAATCGAAGTAAAAAGCAACAGTGAAACGTACAATGCGGGACTTGAAGAAGTGCGCAATTTGTATCATCCTTATGCAACTTTTGTAATCGGAGAAGGAGGAATGAAAACCGAGCAGTTCTTAAGCATTAACCCGGCAAAATTATTCGAGTGAAAAGATGATTGAAAGAGCCCCCTTCACCCATATTCTCCTATCAGATAAAGGATACAGAGAAAAAGTGAAGGGAGTATTTCAGGAAAGTAAATACCGGAATGACCAAAGAAATGGTTGTTGCGACATGGAGCAAGCCTTATCATAAATCGGAAACAAAGAAAGCAGACAAAAACCTCTTACTTTTCATTTTTTCCCATCATTATTCGTCCAAATCAAAGAAAGTACCTATCTTTACCGCAGGTATTTTATTATTCACCATTAAATATAAAGATTATGGCAAGCAGAAGAGAACTTAAAAAGAACGTAAACTATATTGCAGGAGAATTATTCACCGAGTGTTTAATCAACAGCATGTTCATCCCCGGCACAGACAAAGCGAAAGCTGATGAACTGATGACAGAAGTACTGAAAATGCAAGATGAGTTTGTTACTCGTATCAGCCACACAGAACCGGGCAACGTGAAAGGTTTTTATAAGAAATTCCGTGCAGACTTTAATGCTAAGATTAACGAGATTATCGAAGCCATCGGAAATCTGAACAACAAACAGAAATGAAGAAAGCAATTTATAGCTTTATCTATTACCAACTGTTGGGTTGGAAGACAAATGTTACGGTACCTAATTATGATAAATGCGTGATATGTGCCGCTCCACACACGACAAACCTTGATTTATTTATTGGAAAACTATTTTATGGTGCTATAGGCCGTAAAACAAGTTTCATGATGAAAAAAGAATGGTTTTTCTTTCCGCTTGGAGTTTTTTTCAAAGCAGCGGGTGGAATTCCTGTTGACCGCAGTCGAAAAACTTCGCTAGTAGATCAGATGGTTCATAAATTTGCTGAATATAAAAAGTTTAATTTGGCTATTACTCCCGAAGGAACCCGCAAAGCGAATCCGAATTGGAAAAAGGGCTTTTATTTTATAGCCTTGAAAGCCCGGGTTCCTATCATTCTGATTGGCATTGATTACAGCAAGAAAACGATCTCGGCAACAAAAGTTATTATACCGTCAGGAGATATTAATCAAGATATGAAAGAAATCAAACTTTACTTCAAGGATTTCAAGGGAAAGCATCCGGAGAATTTTGCTCTGGGAGAGTTTTAAATTCAATTAGTAAGTATGGAGTCTATCCGCATTTCCATCATACAAACCGATATCGTTTGGGAAAATAAACAAGAAAATCTCCGTTTACTCTACGAAAAGCTACAAGGTCTTCGTGAAACAACGGAGATTGTTGTTTTACCGGAGATGTTTTCCACCGGATTCAGCATGCAGAGTAAAATGCTGGCGGAGCCAAATTCCGGAACGACCATTACAACACTCAAACAATGGGCTGCCCAATTTCAGCTAGCTATTTGTGGAAGCTACATAGCAACTGAAAACGACCGGTTCTATAATCGGGCATTCTTCCTGACACCGGAAGGAGAAGAATTCTATTATGACAAACGCCACCTGTTTCGTATGGGAAGGGAAGCTGAATATTTCTCGGCCGGTGATAAACGACTTATCATCCCCTACCGTGGATGGAATATCCGCCTGTTAGTTTGCTATGATCTCCGCTTTCCTGTATGGAGCCGGAACATAAATAACGAGTATGACCTTTTAATATACGTAGCCAACTGGCCTATCCCCCGTCGTCTGGTTTGGGACACTCTACTCCGAGCACGTGCTTTGGAAAATCAATGTTATGTATGCGGTGTCAACAGAGTGGGTATAGATGGATATCAGCTTACATATAATGGAGGAAGCAGAGTTTATTCGGCTTTCGGAGAAGAAATCGGCTCATTCCCAGATGCAAAGGAAGGAATAGCTACTGTGAGTCTTAATCTGAATACTCTCAAGCAATTCAGAGAGAAGTTCCCGGTATGGAAAGATGCAGACGAATTCCATCTGTGACATGAGCAAAACAACAAATGTTAAAAACAGATTCTTGCAGCAACAATACCTGGAACTCAATAGTTAATTATATAGACTTCTTTTGTATCTTTGTCATGAAAATACAGTCATAAGAACGCTAATCTTACATAACTTAATTAACAACTTTATGAAAACAAATCTTAGTTCTCAGATCAGTCTCCACCGGGTCTCCCCCAGATACTACAGACCGGAGAATGCATTTGAAAAATCAGTCTTGACAAGACTCGAGAAAATTCCTACAGACATCTACGAATCCGTAGAAGAAGGTGCTAATTATATTGCGCGCGAAATAGCACAAACCATACGCGAAAAACAAAAGGCAGGACGTTTCTGTGTATTGGCACTCCCCGGAGGTGATTCACCCAGACACGTATATACCGAACTTATCCGTATGTATAAGGAAGAGGGACTTAGCTTCCGCAATGTGATCGTATTTAATATGTATGAGTATTATCCACTGTCTCCCGATGCAGTCAACAGTAACTTCAATGCTTTGAAGAGTATGTTGCTGGATCACATCGACATCGACAAACAGAATATATTCACTCCCGATGGAAGCATTGCCAAAGATACCATCTTCGAGTATTGTCGTCTGTACGAACAACGCATTGAAAGCTTTGGAGGTATCGATATTGCTTTGTTGGGTATTGGTCGTGTAGGTAACATTGCGTTCAACGAACCGGGTTCCCGACTGAACTCTACCACTCGTTTGATTTTGTTGGATAATGCATCACGCAATGAGGCATCCAAAATTTTCGGAACGTTGGATAATACTCCGATCAGTTCTATTACAATGGGTGTATCCACTATTCTTGGTGCCAAGAAAGTGTATCTGCTTGCATGGGGGGAGAATAAAGCAGCCATGATCAAAGAATGTGTGGAAGGTGCGATTACGGATACAATTCCTGCTTCTTACCTACAAACTCACAACAATGCACATGTGGCTCTCGATCTTTCAGCAGCCATGAACTTAACACGTATTCAACGTCCGTGGCTGGTAACTTCTTGCGAATGGAATGATAAACTAATCCGTAGTGCTATCGTTTGGTTGTGTCAGTTGACCGGCAAACCGATTCTGAAGTTGACAAATAAAGACTATAACGAAAACGGTTTGAGTGAACTTCTGGCACTTTACGGTTCTGCGTACAATGTAAACATCAAAATCTTCAATGATTTACAGCACACTATTACCGGATGGCCGGGTGGCAAACCTAATGCTGATGACACCTACCGTCCGGAACGTGCAAAACCGTATCCGAAACGTGTAATCATCTTCTCTCCGCATCCGGATGATGACGTTATTTCGATGGGTGGTACGCTTCGTCGCTTGGTAGAACAGAAACATGAAGTACACGTAGCTTACGAAACTTCCGGCAATATCGCCGTTGGGGACGAAGAAGTAGTTCGTTTCATGCATTTCATCAACGGATTCAACCAGCTCTTCAATAATAGCGAAGATTTGGTTATCAATGAGAAATATGCAGAAATACGTAGATTCCTGAAAGAGAAGAAAGATGGTGATATGGACAGTCGTGACATTCTGACTATCAAAGGTCTGATTCGTCGTGGTGAAGCCCGTACAGCTTGTACTTATAATAATATACCATTGGAACGATGCCACTTCCTAGACTTGCCGTTCTATGAAACAGGTAAGATTCAGAAAAACCCGATCAGTGAAGCAGACGTGGAAATCGTACGTAACTTGCTTCGTGAAGTGAAACCTCATCAGATTTTCGTTGCCGGCGACTTAGCCGACCCACATGGAACTCACCGTGTATGTACAGACGCTGTATTTGCAGCTGTCGATCTTGAAAAAGAAGAAGGTGCCAAATGGCTGAAAGACTGTCGTATCTGGATGTATCGTGGTGCGTGGGCTGAATGGGAAATCGAAAATATTGAAATGGCAGTACCCATCAGTCCGGAAGAACTTCGTGCAAAACGTAACTCTATCCTGAAACATCAGTCGCAGATGGAAAGTGCTCCGTTCCTGGGTAACGACGAACGTTTGTTCTGGCAACGTAGCGAAGACCGTAACCGTGGTACAGCTACTTTGTATGATAAGTTAGGACTGGCTTCTTACGAAGCAATGGAAGCATTTGTAGAATACATTCCTTTATAAGAATAATATTCTTAATTAAGAGAATATAAAACAATGAAAGAAGAGTGGGAAGTTTCGATACTTCTCGCTCTTTTTTTGTTATTTTTGCGGGAGAATTCACCACAGAAGAAAGGAGGACATGGAGGTTAAATCTATGAAGCGATATAAAATGGTTGTTCATAATAACTCTGTGTCCTCTTTTCATCTGTATTGAAAATGAGAATAAAAGCATTGAATAATGAAAAAAATAATAGTGTTCCTTCTATGCCTTACTGTAAGTGCTAATTTTCTTTTCGCTCAAGATATTGAAAGAAATGTAAAAGAACGGCTGACGGATTACTTCAAAAAATATACCGCAACAGCCAAAATCAGCACTCCTAAACTGAACAGTTTCGATATAAATTATGATCGCAAGACAATTGCAATCTATGCATCGGAAAGTTTCGCCTATCAGCCTTTCCGTCCGGAAACTGTAGAAAACATTTATAATCAAGTTAAAAAACTGCTTCCGGGCCCTGTTCATTATTATCAGCTCACTATTTATGCAGATGGAAAACCTATTGAGGATTTGGTACCTAATTTCTACCGGAATAAGAAAAAGGATAAGGAACGGTTATCTTTAAATGTAGATTATAAAGGAGCTCCCTGGGTGAAAAACATTTCACGCCCCTATGAAATTTCACGCGGATTGCAAGACCGTCATATCGCAATCTGGCAAAGCCATGGCAACTATTTCAAAAATGATAAAGACGAATGGGGATGGCAACGCCCTCGATTATTCTGCACCACGGAAGATATGTTCACTCAATCTTTCGTTCTTCCATACGTGATTCCCATGTTGGAGAATGCTGGAGCGATTGTTTATACTCCCCGTGAACGGGATACGCAAAAAAATGAGATCATTGTAGATAATGACACTCCCAACGCTTCCCTTTATTTGGAAGTGGGTAGCAAAAAAACTAATTGGACAAATGCCCCGGTAAGAGGCTTTGCTCAAAAGAAAACGATCTATAAAGAGGGAGAAAATCCTTTCACTGATGGGAGTTGTCGTTTTATTCCAACACAAAGAAAGAAAAAGAAGAATAAAGACCAAGTATTTGCCGAATGGGTCCCCACTCTACCGGCAACAGGCAAGTATGCTGTTTATGTTTCTTATCAGACACTCCCCAATAGTGTAAGCGACGCTAAATATCTGGTATTCCATAACGGAGGAGTAACCGAATTTAAAGTTAATCAGAAAATAGGTGGAGGCACATGGGTTTACCTCGGAACTTTTGAATTCGATAAAGGGAACAACGATTACGGCATGGTAGTACTTAGCAACGAGAGCAGCGAACATGGAGTTGTATGCGCTGATGCAGTACGTTTTGGAGGTGGAATGGGAAACATTGCCCGTGGAGGAAGAACCAGCGGGCTGCCCCGTTATTTGGAAGGAGCACGCTACTCTGCGCAATGGGCGGGAATGCCATACGAAGTATATGCAGGACGTAAAGGTGAAAACGACTATACAGATGACATCAATACACGCTCCAACGCTATCAATTATTTGTCGGGCAATTCTGTCTACAACCCGAAACAATCGGGTTTAGGCGTACCTTTGGAAATAGCGATGTCGTTGCACAGTGATGCCGGATGCAGCAAGACTGATGAGCTTATCGGATCGCTCGGTATCTATACCACCAATTTCAATAATGGAAAGCTGAATACAGGAACGGACCGGTATGCATCACGTGATTTAGCCGATATTCTACTCACACAGATTCAAAAAGATGTTTATTCAAGTTACAGCATCCCTTGGACACGCCGCAGTATGTGGAACCGAAATTACAGTGAAACACGTCTCCCGGCTACGCCTTCTACGATTATCGAACTGCTCTCCCATCAGAACTTCGCAGATATGCAGTTTGGGCATGATCCGAACTTCAAGTTTACAGTGGGACGAGCCATTTACAAAGGTATTTTGCAGTTCATTACCAGCCAGCATGATAAAGAATATATAGTTCAGCCCCTGCCAGTCAGCAATTTCGCCATTCAATTCGGAAAGAAAAAAAATACGCTGGAACTTTCATGGAAAGGCGAAGATGATCCACTAGAACCGACTGCACGCCCACGAGAATACATCGTATATACACGCATCGGTTATGGAGGCTTTGACAATGGAACCTTAGTCAGCAAAACGTCCCACACCGTTAAAATAGAACCGGGGCTCGTTTATTCATTCAAAGTGACTGCCGTAAACCGCGGCGGGGAAAGTTTTCCCTCCGAAATCCTTTCCGCTTATAAAGCCAAACGCGAACAGGAAAAGGTAATTATCATCAATGGCTTTGACAGGATCAGCGGTCCGGCGGTCATTAATACTTCTGATAAAGCAGGATTCGATTTATCACAAGACCCCGGAGTTCCATATATATCAAACATTTCGTTTTGCGGAGCACAAACAGGTTTTGACCGTACACAAGCTGGAAAAGAAGGGAAAGGCAGCCTGGGACATAGCGGAAACGAGTTAGAAGGAATGAAAATAGCAGGGAATACATTCGATTATCCTTTTATTCATGGAAAAGCGATTCAGGCAGCCGGCAAATATAGTTTTGTGTCATGCAGTGACGAAGCAGTAGAAAACGGATTGGTTACGTTAGAAGATTATCCGGTGGTAGATTATATTCTGGGACTGGAAAAAGAAGATCCCGCAAATAAAGCGTACTACAAGACATTCTCCTCGGCTATGCAACGAATTATGACCAGTTATTGTCAGTCGGGAGGTAATCTATTTGTCAGCGGTGCTTATGTAGGAAGTGATATGAGCGGCACACAAGGCAACCGGGAGTTTACAGAGAAAATACTGAAATATGGTTATCAAGGTAGCCTGACGGATAAAAGTTCGAACCAGATTAAAGGATTAGGGCGCACAATCACGATCCCACGCCTGCCCAACGAGAACAGTTATGCGGTTCCTGCAGTGGATTGTATTGTTCCCGTAGATACTGCCTTCCCCGTATTTACGTATGCCCCCGGTAATCAGAGTGCAGGTATTGCCTACAAAGGAAACTACCGTACTTTTGTATTGGGTTTTCCTTTTGAAAGTATCCAGTCGGAAGCGGATCGGGCAACCATGATGGCAGGCATCCTGGGATTCTTTACTCAAAAATAAAAAATATCCTTTTTTTTAGTCCGTTTTTCTTTTTAAATTCTATCTTTGCTACTATAATAACCTTTAAAAGTAAAAGACAATGTATACTATACAAGCAAATCCCAGCGGTACACGCAGCATAGAAGTATCCGATGAAAACCTGAGAACAATTGAAAAATATGCGCTATTCCGTCATCTTATCGACAGTACCGGTATTGTAGATGAGGCCGTTCTGGATAAGTTGAAACTTAATATCCGATCCCTTATCGCCAGTCAGGAGGAAGACAGTAAAGACTTGCTGGACCTTTGTATCGATGTGATTTATCACAATAACATGAAGGCATTCGGCTTGCAACAGCTTATCAAACTCTATCTTACCTGGCTATCCAGTCCGGAAGTGGAAGAAAAAGAGGAATAATGATTACGGTAGACACCCGAGGAATAACGGCATACAGTCCGCTGATTCCTGCAATAAAAGCTATGTGCACTGCTTCTCCGGGCGAAACGATAGAGATTATCATGAGCCATGCCGATGCGTTTCAGGATCTAAAGGAATATCTGTCCGAGAAAGGTGTCGGGTTCCGTGAAATCTATGACGGAGAACAAATGACATTACAGTTCACAATCAACGGGAAGTTTAAAAAAAACTCCCAATGATTGAAAGAGAACTTCCCAATGAATGAAGTTAAACATCCCAATGAATAAAAAAATCATTGGGATGTTTTTTTATTATCTCTATCTTTGCATCATGAAAGAATATCGATTAACCGACTGGTTACCCACTACCAAGAAAGAAGTAGAACTTCGCGGATGGAATGAATTAGATGTCATTCTATTCAGTGCTGATGCTTATGTGGATCATCCTTCTTTTGGTGCTGCCGTTATCGGACGCATTCTCGAAGCGGAAGGTCTGAAAATAGCTATTGTTCCCCAACCTAACTGGCGTGACGATCTGCGTGACTTCAAGAAATTAGGACGTCCACGGCTATTCTTCGGTATTTCAGGTGGATGTATGGACTCTATGGTCAATAAATATACCGCTAACAAACGACTACGCAGCGAAGACGCTTATACTCCGGACGGACGAACGGATATGCGTCCGGAATACCCTACCACGGTTTATAGCCAGATACTAAAGAAACTCTTTCCGGATGTTCCGGTAGTCATCGGAGGAATCGAAGCTAGTTTAAGGCGATTGAGCCATTATGATTATTGGCAGGACAAAGTGCAGAAGAGTATTTTGTGCGACAGTGGGGCAGATCTACTCATTTACGGAATGGGGGAAAAGCCTCTTCCAGATCTGGTGAAGAATATGAAAAGTCTGCTCACTGCTGAAGAGGCGGTACTGACAAGTAACAAATTCAGAACAATGATCGGTTCTGTACCCCAAACAGCCTATCTTTGTCGTGCAACAGAATGGACACCTGCCGAAGATGATCTTCAACTTTATTCACACGAAGAGTGTCTGGCTGATAAAAAGAAACAGGCTAGCAATTTCCGACATATCGAAGAAGAATCCAATAAATATTCGGCTTCCCGAATCACGCAAGCCGTCGGAAACAAGATAGTAGTAGTCAATCCTCCATATCCTCCGATGAGTCAGGAAGATCTCGATCATTCGTTTGATTTACCATATACCCGGTTACCTCACCCCAAATATAAAGGGAAACGGATTCCAGCTTATGATATGATTAAGTTTTCCATCAACATTCATCGGGGATGCTTTGGTGGCTGTGCTTTCTGCACCATTTCCGCCCATCAGGGAAAGTTTATTGTCAGCCGCAGCAAAGAGTCTATACTGAAAGAGGTAAAAGAGGTGATTCAGTTACCCGATTTCAAAGGATATTTAAGTGATTTGGGTGGTCCTTCCGCTAATATGTATCAGATGAAAGGGAAAGATGAAGCTATTTGCAAGAAGTGCAAACGACCATCGTGTATTCACCCGAAAGTCTGTCCGAATCTAAATACCGATCACCGCCCTCTACTGGATATTTACCATGCTGTGGATGCCTTGCCTGGAATCAAGAAATCGTTTATCAGCAGCGGTGTACGCTACGACCTGTTACTTCATCAAAGCAAAGATGAAGCAATCAACCGCAGCACTGCCGAATATACCCGCGAATTAATAGTCAATCATGTGAGTGGCCGGTTAAAAGTAGCTCCGGAACATACCAGTGACCGGGTATTATCTATAATGCGCAAACCTTCTTTTGAGCAATTTGAAACATTCAAAAAGATATTTGATCGTATCAACCGGGAAGAAAATCTGCGTCAACAACTGATTCCGTATTTTATCTCTTCACATCCCGGATGCCACGAAGAAGATATGGCGGAGCTTGCCGTTATCACTAAACGTCTGGACTTCCACTTGGAACAAGTGCAGGACTTCACTCCTACTCCGATGACAGTGGCTACCGAAACTTGGTATAGTGGACTCCATCCATACACGCTAGAACCCATATTCAGTGCGAAAACCCAACGGGAAAAACTTGCACAACGCCAATTCTTTTTCTGGTATAAACCGGAAGAACGGAAAAACATCATCAATGAGCTGAGACGTATCGGACGTCCAGATTTGATAGACAAGTTGTACGGAAAGAAAAGATAAATTCTTTAAGAAGGGCTTTTCATTGCAAAGCCACAATCTCCTGCAACACACTGACTGCCGTCTCCACATTGGTAACATTCTTAATCAACATACTCCGTCTACCGCTCTGTTCACGCAAATCACAACGACGGGTATATTTCATCATATAATCTATCACTTTACCAAAAGCCTTACTTTGATAGAACGGACTATCCGGATTGGAAACAAAGAACAAGGTCATCCGTCCGCCTTTCAGGAAGATTTTCTCTGCACCCAAACGAGCTGCAAGACGACGTAAAGGCACAATACGGAGTAGTTCTTCCGTTTCCCGGGGAACCGGTCCGAAACGGTCTTCGAGACGGGCACGGAAAGATTCCACCTCTTTGTCCAATGTCAGTCCATCCAGTTCACGATAGAGCAACATGCGTTCGCTGCTGCCAGTTACGTAATTGGCGGGTAATAATAGTTCGAGGTCGCTTTCTACCTGACACTCGTCTACAAACTCTTCTCCACTAATTTGTCCTTCCCCCTTGATTTCATCCGCATACAGTTCTGCAAACTCATCTGTCTTCAACTCATGGACAGCTTCGGTTAGAATTTTCTGATATGTCTCATATCCCAAATCGGCAATAAATCCACTTTGCTCGGCTCCAAGCAGATTTCCGGCTCCACGGATATCCAAATCCTGCATAGCGATATGAATACCACTTCCCAGATCACTAAAGTTCTCAATCGCTTGAAGACGTCGTTTTCCTTCAGCAGTCAAACTACTTAACGGAGGAGCCAGCAGATAACAAAAAGCTTTCTTATTGCTGCGTCCTACCCGTCCACGCATCTGATGGAGATCGCTCAATCCAAAGTTTTGTGCCTGATTGATAATGATAGTGTTGGCATTCGGAATATCAATACCACTTTCAATGATTGTGGTAGCTAAAAGTACATCATAGTCATAGTTGACAAAATCCAGAATAATCTTCTCCAGCTCTGTCGGTTCCATCTGTCCATGTCCAATTGCGACACGGCAATCCGGGATATGACGTTCGATCATCGCCTTCAATTCCGGCAAGTTCGCAATTCGGTTATTGACAAAGAAGACTTGACCATTGCGGCTCATCTCAAAATTGATGGCATCCGTTATCACTTCTTCATTAAAAGTATGTACTTCTGTCTGAATCGGATAGCGGTTAGGTGGCGGAGTAGAAATCACACTCAAGTCGCGTGCACCCATCAATGAGAATTGAAGGGTACGGGGAATCGGAGTAGCAGTCATAGTCAGTGTATCCACATTCACTTTCAACTGACGCAGTTTTTCTTTTACGGAAACTCCGAACTTCTGCTCTTCGTCAACAATCAGCAATCCCAAGTCTTTAAACTGAACATCTTTACCCAGAATACGGTGGGTACCTATCAGAATACCTACATCTCCATCTTTCAATCCCTTCAATACAGCCTTAGTCTGTGCGGCAGTACGTGCACGGCTTAAATATTCCACCCGGCACGGTAACCCTTTCAGACGCTCACGAAAAGTCTGAAAATGCTGGTAAGCAAGCACTGTTGTCGGAACCAGAACAGCTACTTGTTTATTATCGGCAACGGCTTTGAAAGCCGCACGGATCGCTACCTCGGTTTTTCCAAATCCTACATCTCCGCAAATCAGACGATCCATCGGACGGTCACTTTCCATATCTGCCTTGACATCAATCGTTGCCTTGCTCTGATCCGGTGTATCCTCATAAATAAAGGATGCTTCCAGTTCACGCTGCAAGAAACTATCGGGACTGTAAGAAAAGCCTTTCTCCTGACGACGTTGCGAATACAATTTAATCAAATCACGGGCAATATCCTTGATTTTACTCTTCGTACGTTCTTTCAGTTTCTCCCATGCACCTGTACCTAATTTGTTAAGGCGGGGAGCCTCTCCTTCTTTACCTTTATATTTGGAAACCTTATGCAAGGAATGAATAGAAACGAACACCACATCTTCATTTTGAAACACCAGTTTCAAAACCTCCTGCGTAGTATCACCATTCGGAATGCGTACCAAGCCGGCAAAACGTCCGATACCATGATCTGTATGCACCACATAGTCCCCCGGAGTGAACTGGTTCAGTTCTTTCAAAGACAGTGCCACTTTTCCCGAACGGGCTTTATCACTTTTCAGATTATATTTATGAAAACGATCAAACAACTGATGGTCTGTGAAGATACAGAGCCGCAATGTGTTATCTACAAAACCTTCGTGAATGGTACGTTCTACTGAAGTAAAATTAATCTTATCACCCCGAGCCTCAAAAATCGCTTTGATACGATCTGTTTGCTTCATGCTGTCACTACAGATATAAAGCGAATAGCCATTTTCCAGATACCCCTTGAAAGAAGAAGCTACCAGATCGAAATTTTTATGAAAGATAGGCTGGACAGATGTATTGAAAGTAACGCTGGCATGGGGCGTTCCGGTCGGTTTGTTACCGAATTCCAACCGCCGGAAATCAAGTGCCCGTACAGAAAACTCATTACCATCTATCAATTTCCCTTCCAATGTAATGCCACCGTTCTCTTCAGCTTCCTGAACGGCTATTGCCTGTGGGGTCAGCGCCTCATCACGTACCACCTGAATCCGTTCGCGTAACCAAAGAAAATCGCGCATTGCCAAGATAGTCTCTTTCGGAATGAAATCCAGAAAAGAAGTCGTTACATCACCTGTCACCGCCAAATCGGGAACAATAGACACTCCATCTTTCTTCTCACGGGATAATTGAGATTCCACTTCAAAGGTACGGATACTTTCCACTTCATCACCAAAGAAATCGATGCGATAAGGATATTCCGAAGCAAAAGAGAAGACATCGATAATACTACCACGAACAGCATATTGTCCCGGTTCATATACGTAGTCTACATATTCAAAACCATAACTATGCAACACATCGGTAATGAAAGTGGTATCCACTTTCTCTCCTACATTCAGTTTCAGCGTTTTATTACTCAATTCCTTGCGCGACACCACTTTCTCCGCCAATGCATCCGGATACGTAACAATACATAATCCCTCTTCCCCTTTTTGCAAACGGGTAAGTACTTCTGTACGCAAAATCTCATTGGCCGCATCTTTTTGTCCGTACTTGATGGAGCGACGGAACGAAGATGGAAAGAACAATACTCTTTCCGTACCCAATATCTGTGTCAAGTCATGATAGAAATATCCGGCCTCTTCAAGATCACCTAAAATAAATACAAACGGGCAACTACCCTCTTGCACCAGTACGGAAGAAAAAAGAGAAGCGGCGGATGCACACAGTCCTCCGCAAAAAATAGTCTGAACGGAAGTGTCCTTCAACAAGCGCTTCATTACTGCCATATTGGGGTGGGCAGCATATTGTTGTTGCAACTCAGTTATTGTCATACCTATAAAATTTCCCCGCAAAATTACAAAAAAGATGGGAGTATGCACCCAAAGAACAGAAGTATTATAATAAGGTATCTACCGTCTTATTCCGAATGAAGCATGAAACACGTTAAATTTTCCTTAGTTCCGCTATAACTAAAGGAAAAAGAACTACTTTTGTTTCTAAATTTTATAGTATCTATATGCAGACATCGGATAGCATTGTAATTATTCCTACCTATAATGAACGGGAGAACATAGAAAATATCATCCGTGCCGTTCTCGGCTTTCCCCAAGTATTCCATATTCTGGTCATAGAAGACGGCTCTCCGGACGGAACGGCAACTATCGTAAGAAAACTGCAACAAGAATTTCCCGAACGGCTTTTTATGATTGAACGTAAAGGAAAACTGGGACTGGGTACTGCTTACATTACCGGATTTAAATGGGCACTGGAGCACGCATACGAATATATTTTTGAAATGGATGCAGACTTCAGTCATAATCCGAATGATTTACCCCGCTTGTATCAGGCTTGTTCGGAACAAGGAGGAGATGTATCCATCGGTTCTCGTTATGTCAGCGGAGTGAATGTAGTAAATTGGCCGATGGGACGGGTATTGATGTCATACTTCGCCTCTAAATATGTGCGGTTTATCACCGGAATACCTGTACATGACACCACTGCCGGATTTGTTTGCTACCACCGTCAGGTATTGGAAACAATCAATTTAGATCATATTCGTTTTAAAGGATATGCCTTTCAGATTGAAATGAAATTCACTGCTTACAAGTGTGGTTTCAAAATCATCGAGGTTCCCGTTATCTTCATTAATCGTGAATTAGGAACTTCTAAAATGAATAGTAGCATCTTTGGAGAAGCCATATTTGGTGTGATAAAATTAAAGGTTAATAGTTGGTTCCACAAATTCCCACAAAAGAAATGAAACGTACGCTGATTCAAAACGCCGTTATTGTCAACGAAGGAAGAAAAGTTCCGGGTTCTGTAGTAATCGAGAACGAAAAAATAGCCGAAATATGGGTCGGTGAAGAAAACGCGACTGCCCCCTGTGACGAGATCATAGACGCAACCGGATGTTATCTTTTGCCGGGTGCCATCGACGAACATGTGCATTTCCGCGATCCCGGACTGACTCATAAGGCAGATATCACCACAGAAAGTCGTGCTGCGGCAGCAGGAGGTGTCACCTCTATCATGGATATGCCCAATACCAATCCGCAAACGACTACATTGGAAGCTTTGGAAGAAAAATTTACTCTGTTAGGTAAAAAGTCGGCTGTCAACTATTCCTGCTATTTCGGAGCAACGAATAATAACTATATTCAGTTCGCACAACTGGATAAACACCGGGTTTGTGGAGTGAAGTTATTTATGGGGTCAAGCACGGGCAATATGCTGGTAGACCGGATGGTCAGTCTGCGTAATATATTCGATGGAACCGATCTGCTCATCGCTGCTCATTGCGAAGATCAGGGAATTATCAAAGAAAATACGGATAAATATAAGAAAGAATACGGAGACTATGTGCCTTTGGCTCTTCATCCACTCCTCCGTTCGGAAGAGGCTTGCTATCGTTCGTCCGAACTGGCAGTGCAGTTGGCACGTGAGACAAACGCCCGCCTGCACATCATGCATATTTCCACAGCTAAAGAGCTGAGCCTGTTTTCTAATAATGTACCTTTGGTAGAAAAGAAGATCACGGCAGAAGCCTGTGTTTCTCATCTGCTTTTTACGGAAGAGAACTATCAGACACTGGGTGCCCGCATCAAATGCAACCCTGCCATTAAGACAGCGCAAGACCGGAAAGCTTTGCAAGAGGCTGTCAATAGCGGTTTGATTGATGCTATTGCCACAGATCATGCCCCACACTTACTTTGCGAAAAAGAAGGCGGTGCTTTAAAAGCAATGTCCGGAATGCCGATGATTCAGTTCTCACTCGTCAGCATGTTGGAGTTGACAGAAAAAGGAGTGTTTACTATCGAAAAAGTAGTAGAAAAGATGGCTCATGCTCCTGCGCAAATGTATGAAATACAAAACAGAGGATTCATCCGCAAAGGTTATCAGGCCGACTTGGTACTAGTCCGTCCCGGAAGCGAATGGACGGTAACAGCCGATTGTATTCTTAGCAAATGCAAATGGAGTCCATTAGAAGGACACACATTCAACTGGAAAGTAGAGAAAACATTTGTAAACGGACACCTGTTATATAACAACGGAGAAATAGACGAGACTTATCGTGGACAGGAATTAAGATTCAGATAAACAGCTGCTCGTCTTCAACAAGCCTATGAGTACCATTTTATCAAATAAAATACATACAGTCACCCCCTACATCAACTGGATTTACTTTTTCCACGCATGGGGTTTCCAGCCGCGTTTTGCCGCCATCGCCAACATCCACGGATGTGATGCCTGTCGTGCCTCGTGGCTGACAACTTTCTCGGAAGAAGAACGTAATAAAGCTTCCGAAGCAATGCAGCTATTCAAAGAAGCCAACCGGATGCTAGATCTGCTTGACCGGGATTATGAAGTAAGGAGCTTATTCAAGCTTTGCAAAGCAAACTCTGACGGAGATAACCTGATTATTGAAAAAGAAAAAGACCGATTCATCACTTTTCCTTTACTGCGCCAACAAACCCCGAAAAGAGATGGCAGTCCTTTTCTTTGTCTAAGTGACTTTATCCGCCCGATATCTTCCGGCATCCCGGATACCATCGGTGCTTTTGCCTCTTCCATTGATGCGGACATGGAAGAACTGTACGAACAGGACCCCTATAAACATTTGCTTGTCCAAACCCTCTCCGACCGACTGGCAGAAGCAGCAACAGAAAAGATGCATGAGTATGTGCGCAAAGAAGCATGGGGATATGCCAAAGACGAAAATTTAAGCATAGCGGATTTATTGGTCGAAAAGTATCAAGGCATCCGACCTGCTATCGGCTACCCGTCCTTACCGGATCAATCTGTCAACTTCCTGTTGGATGAACTATTGGATATGAAACAGATAGGCATTTCACTGACCGAAAACGGAGCTATGTACCCGCACGCTTCTGTTTGCGGACTTATGTTTGCGCATCCTGCTTCCGAATACTTCTCCGTCGGAAAGATTGGACAAGACCAACTCGAAGATTATGCCCGTCGCCGGGGAAAAAGTATCGAAGAAATGTGTAAGTTTTTGGCAGCCAATCTTCAATAGTCCTTATTCTCCTGTGATTTTTCTCCTTTTCTCACGACTAACTAACCAGAAAAGTAATCATAGATTCCATGATAGAACAAACAACGGAGGTTAGCACCTCTATTGAGCAAGAGTTTTTATCAGTGATCTGCGAATATGAACGTGTGATCTACAAGGTATGCTATCTGTATGCCAATTCCAATGCTCCTCTCAATGATCTGTATCAGGATGTGGTATTAAACCTTTGGAAAGCCTACCCTAAATTCAGAAAAGAATGTAAGATTTCCACCTGGATTTACCGCATTGCCCTCAATACCTGTATCAGCTTCTATCGCAAAGAAAAGAATGTGCCGGAAATAGTCAGCCTCACCAAAGATACCAACTGGATCATAGAAGCACACGACCCGATCAACGAAATGCTGAAACAGCTCTATCAGAGGATTAACCAACTGGGACAGCTCGACAAATCAATTATCCTGCTTTATCTCGAAGACAAGAGTTATGAAGAAATAGCAGAAATCACCGGACTGACGGTTACCAATGTAGCAACCAAATTAAGTCGTATCAAAGACAAACTGAAAAGAATGAAAAAGGAGGAATAAGATATATGGAACTGGAAGAACTGAAAAAATCTTGGGATGCCCTGGATGAACATTTGAAAAACAAAAAGTTCATCAAAGAAGAAGAATTTGAAAAGCTTATAAGGCATGCGGACAAAAGTATCCATTCCATTGCCAGCCTGAACATCAAGCTTATTCTGATTTCTCTGCCGATACTGATCTTATTTTTAGCGGAGGTACTGTTGCACAACAGATTGAACCCGATCTATATCATTATCATTTTCGCATGGATTCCTGCCCTTTGTTGGGATATTATCACCACCCGTTTCCTCCAACGGACTCGAATAGACGAGATGCCCTTGGTAGAAGTGATCAGCCGCGTGAACCGTATCCATCGATGGACCATCAGCGAACGATTGATTGCTATCACCTTCCTCCTAGTCCTGGCTATACTTTCATTTATCTACTGGCAAGTGTGGCAGTATGGAATAGAGATGATCGTTTTCTTCATCCTGTTATGGGGAGGAGGACTGGGCTTGATCTTATGGATTTACCACAAGAAATTCTTAAATCGTATCCACGAAATCAAAAAGAATTTAAGCGAACTCCACGAATTAATGTAAAAGAATCGAAGGAGTGTGCTTACCCCACAACGGTAAGCACACTTTTTCCATTCATTTTCTTATGTACCTGTATTTGGACAGAAATCCGTTCACTCATCTCCTGCACATGAGAGATGACTCCTATTTTTCGTCCCTGCATCTGTAATTGTTCCAATGCTTCCATGGCCGTACGCAAACTTTCCGCATCCAAAGAGCCGAAACCTTCATCAATAAAAAGAGATTCAACTTTTAGATTATTACTTGACAAGGAAGACAAACCTAAAGCCAGTGCCAAAGAAATCAGGAATGATTCGCCTCCGGAAAGAGAATATACAGTCCGTATTTCATCACACATATCGCAGTCTATCACCTGAAGAGCCAACGTATCGGGTACCTGCTGTAGCTTATAACGTTTAGAGAGGTAAGACAAATGTTTATTGGCATGAAGCAGCAACAAATTCAAAGTATAACTTTGAGCAATCACTTTAAATTTCGCTCCATCCGCACTACCAATCAGTTTATTAAGCTTCGCCCAACGCTCAGCAACAGTCTGTTTCTCTGCCAGTTCCTTCGCAATCTGCTCCGCAGTCACCTTATTTTTAGCTTGTTGCAGCAGACAGGCTTCCATAGTAGAAAGGGCACGTTCGGTATTAAGATTTTCTTCCTGTTGCTTCTTTATTATTTCAGGAAGCAGTTCGGGAGACTCTATCTTTTTATACTGTTCCTGCAACTCTCCTATAGCCAGTGCTATTTGCTTCATCTCTCCTTGCAAACCGGAAAGCCTATTGTGTACTGCCTCTACTTCTTTACGCGCTTTCTCCAAAGCGAGATTCAGTTCTTTCTCTCTTTTTGCAACGACAGCCTCCGCTTCATCCGCACTTTTTCCTTTTAATAGCTGCGAACGCTCCTGACGAAGCACATTCAGTGCTTTTTCTATCACTTCAAATCTCTTTCGTTCGGCCGAAGCAGCATTCTGTAAGATTATCAGCTGTTCTTTGGCAGACGATACTTTCTGCGCAGCCAAACAACAAAGAGAAACATTTTCCCGAAAGGCTTCACAATGTGCGCGCATCTTTTTAATTTCTTCATCGCCACGCTGCCATTCTGTGTATAGAGTACGATATTCCAAAATACGTTCCGCCAGCTCCGCCAAACGATGTTGTATCCGTTCTTCGTTTCCAGCTTCAATCCCTACTTTATATAATGCTGCCAGCTGTTCTCCGATCTGTCCGTCCACCGTTTTTTGATGCGCCAAATCACGTTGCAGGGCAATGCTCCGGTTATTCATCTGCTGACAGTTGGTTGTCGCTGCATTATATTCCTGCTCTATACTCCGAAAAAGAGTATCTACCACCTCCTGATTCTGATGATAAGGATGTTCCGTGCTACCACAGACCGGACAAGCCTCCCCTTCCTGCAATTGCCGGCGCAATGCTTTTACATCTTTTCCCACTGCCATACGTGCATTTTCGTAAAGACGTTGAGTAACCTTCAATGCAGCTTCTTGCTCCGTCAATTGTTTCAGACAACCGGTCACTTCTTTCTCCAACCTTTCTATTTCCGCCTTTGCTTTCATCTGCGTTTCCGTTAATTGCCGGATATTCTGCTGACGAGCCAACTCTTTTTGCAACCTCACCTGCTCTTCGACCAATAACGGATATCCGAAAGAATTTAAGCGCAACAAACGTTCTTCATTCGTACTTGTAGCGACAGCCAGTTTACCTTCTTCTTGCCGTAGAATCTCTTCCACCTGTTCTAGTTGCAGTGCATCTTCTATCCCTACATGGCTTAACAAGCGATTCAGAGAAGAATAAGAAACCTGTAATTGTTCCGTAGCCACCCGCATTTTTTGTTCCTGCTCCGCTACCTGGCTGTTAGCTGCCTGTAACATCTGTTGCGACTGCATATAGCTGCTTTGTTGCGACTGTATCTGTACATCCAATTGACGCGCTTTCTTCAGATCCGGCTGTATGGCCTCCCATTGTGCCTTAAAATGCACCAGTCCTTCCTCCTGAGAAGCCAGTACCCCCTGCAGTACCTTCTCCCTAGTCTGCTCCTCCTGTTCTTCCTGCAACTTTTTCTTCCAAAGCTCTTCCTGTATTTTTAATGAACGAACCACATTCAGTTGTTCATTCTGTTCTGCCAGTAGTTTAATCCCTCCTGCACGCTTTTCTGTCAATAGTTCTTTCTCTTTTTGCAAAGCAATCAGTTCTTCTTCCGGCATCAATTCGATCACATTCATTCGATTCTGAATCAAGGTCACCTCCTCTTGTGCCGCCTTATTCCGAGCATAAACCTCTTGAGAAATCCGAGAATAAACACCGGTTCCTGTCAACTTCTCCAGTAATTCCGCTTTCGCCGCCCCTTTTGATTTCAGAAATGTAGCAAAATCATTTTGTGCCAATAATACTGTACGAGTGAACTGCTCATACGTCAGACCAACCAACTCTACCAACCGAATCAACAGTTCTTTCTTGGTACCTTGAAATTCCTTCTCTGTATCCAGTGCTTTCACTTCTATCGTTTGTGGCTGCAAAGAACCATTTATCTTGTTTCTTGTCCGCCTCACTGACCAACGAGAACGGTAACGCCATCCGTCAATACCTAGAAAATCGACTTCCGCATAACCGTCACTTGTCCCTCGGCGCAACAAATTTCTAACATCAGACTGATTAATCTGATTGTCTCCTACATCTGACAGGTTCACATTTTCCACTGAAGTAGTGAAACGGGGAGCCTTATCATACAATGCCAGACATAAAGCGTCTAATAAAGTAGACTTACCTGCACCGGTAGGTCCTGAAATGGCAAAGATACCCGCAGAATGTAATGGTTCTGTCATAAAATCCACCTCTACCGTCCCTTCTATCGAGGTCAGATTCTTCAATCGTATAGCTAGTATTTTCATTCTTCTCCCTCCTCTTCTTTACGGGTAACAGCCCAATAGGCCTCTTTAAACAAATTCGTAAGTTCTACAGGCATTTCCACCTGATAAATCTTCTCAAAGGCAGACTGTGCAATCTGTAAGGGAGACATCTCCTGCAACCCCCTCTTCCAGTTTTCATGTTCTTTCACCGTACTTCCGATATCAGTGCGATAGGTAGAAACAATACGAGCCAACCGATAGTTTTTATCTGCCAGTACCTCTTCAATCTCCTGTCGAAGCATGGGTTCCGGTTCCTCCAACAATACCTTCACTTCCAGATATGGAGCTACAGCTTCTGTCTCCGGCAGTTCTCTCAAGGCTTTCAAGATAACTTCCGCTGAAGCGGGTTCTCCATTCGGAACACTCACCAAAGGTATTAATTTTTGGCATTCCAACCGTTCTATATCCACCACACATCCTCCATCAAAAGTCACCATCACAACTCCATGATGATAATGTTTCTCGGCAAAAGACATCGGAATGGGGCTTCCGGCATATCTCACATTCTCTCTTCCAGACACTCGCTGCGCTTTATGTATATGTCCCAATGCCGTATAAGCTATCTGTTCGGAAAAAGCTCCCGGAGATACACATTCCAATCCGCCAATCACTGTACGCTCGCTATAATCCTTCTCTGCAATCTCCGATCCTATTGCCTGTAAATGACCGATGGCAAGAATCGCCTGATCCGATGTCCTCCGCTGCCATAATCTTTGCAAAAGTTGTGCATAAAGTTCGCGCACTCCCTCCGCATACGGGTTGCCCTCCGTTTGCACGACCGGATAATCTCCCTGACGCAAAAAAGGAACCGCCATGCAAAGCAACTCAACGTCCCCTTTCCGGTTCTTCAGTTCCACAGTCAAATGATCATAATCGATTTCTCCACCTTCGAGCTTGCGAACTACCCCTCTGACTTCCGTCCGCATAGCTTGCAACAGAGGCAAAGGAGCTTCCAGACGTCCTGCCGAATCATGGTTACCTGCAACAATGACAATCTGCAAATACGGATTCTCTGCTGTCACCCGATAAATAAACTGATAATACATGCTTTGAGATGCAGCGGAAGGATTGGAAACATCAAAAATATCTCCGGCTACAATCAATGCATCAATCTCTTTCTGACGAATTTCTTCTGCCAGCCAATTCAGGAAAACTTCATGTTCTTCCGTTCGATCATAACCGAAAAAAGTTTGTCCCAAATGCCAGTCGGCAGTATGTAATATACGTATCATAATTTTGTAACTATCTCTAATAACAAAAAACAAAAATAACACAATCGAAAAGATTATATCACATCCACTTCCCTTTTTTAGCAATAATCATGTATATTTGCAAAATAAAAATCCAACCCTATGAAGATTCTGTATTATATTTATCAGATTTGCATCGCTTTACCTATTTTATTAGTGCTGACCATCCTCACGGCAATCGTCACTATTGTAGGTTCTCTCTTGGGAGGAGCCCATTTCTGGGGATATTATCCGGGAAAAATATGGTCACAATTAATTTGCCTGTTCCTATTGATTCCCGTGAGAATTGAAGGACGTGAAAAGTTGCATGACAAAACGTCCTATATTTTCGTACCTAACCATCAGGGAGCATTCGACATTTTCCTTATTTATGGCTTCATCGGAAGAAATTTTAAGTGGATGATGAAAAAAAGCCTGCGCAAACTGCCGTTCGTAGGAAAAGCTTGTGAAAGTGCAGGACATATCTTTGTAGACAGAAGCGGTCCTAAAAAAGTGTTAGAAACGATCCGACAGGCAAAAGACTCATTGAAAGACGGAGTTTCTCTCGTTGTCTTTCCCGAAGGAGCACGCACATTTACAGGACACATGGGATACTTTAAAAAAGGAGCTTTCCAGCTGGCAGATGATTTACAGCTGGCGGTTGTACCCGTCACGATTGACGGTTCATTCGAAATCCTGCCACGCACAGGCAAATGGATACATCGACATCGCATGATTCTGACGATTCATACCCCTATTCCTCCCAAAGGGAAAGGGATGGAAAATATCAAAGCAACCATGGAAGAAGCGTATGTTGCAGTTGAGAGTGCCCTGCCGGAACAATACAAGGGAATGGTGAAAAATGAGGATCAAAACTGATAAGACTGAAATTACTTATTTGTTGAAGCATTTTGTTCCAAGCGTTGATGTTCTTCTATCAACTTCATATTTTCTCTTGCTTTAGACAAGAACTCCCTTACCAGCTTATTATCTTTAAAAGAATAAGGAGCATCCTTGATTATATCGTCAATCTGAGGAGTCATAATAGGATAGGGTAAAGAGCTGCAAAGCATCATAAATACACTAGGTCCCAACACATTTTCATAATTATCGGAGATGAACGTTTTCACATATTGATTCATTTCTTTCATCAATGAATCTCCTTCCACTACCAGCTGACCATGAATTTCATCCAGATCACCTCCATCCAATACCATACGGGTTTCCTTCTGCTCCAGTTCACCTATGCTTTCTTCCAACTGGTTTCTTTTGCTGATAAATTCATACAACGCATTATTCAAAGAGGTTCCGATTGCCTTCAGGTCCGTATTGCTAATAGTCACTGTTATCTTCCCACTTTCCAGCACAATCGGCATAATACTTTCTTCATCCATATACAGTGTTACCATCTGTACGGAATCAATTTTCCCTTTCATTGAGAACAAACCATGCACCACCTCGGCAGAATCTAGCTTCACCCACTCTCCATCACGCAGGGATTTAAGATACAGCATCTTTCCATCCAAACTATTCACAGAAGAAGTCCCTTCAATCTTGTACTTACTGGTGCAAGAAGCCCAAAACGGAAGCAAAAGCAAAAAAGGCAAAATTTTATTCACGTTCATCTATTCATTGATTCTAGGCACAAAGGTACAACTGATTCAGAATTCAATGAAACATTTTATCAATATTTAAATCTTGTAAGACTCTTTTCTTTAATAATCCTTATAAACATAAGTGTAAAGCTATATTTTTCATTTAGTTTATCTAATTTTGCAGACATGAAAAAAGCTACTTTTGCCCCCTTTGCTAAACCGCTTTATGTAATGGTAAAGCCTGTAGGTGCCGTATGCAATCTTGCATGCGAGTATTGCTATTATTTGGAAAAGTCCCACCTATACAAAGACAATCCGAAACACGTAATGAGCGATGAACTTTTGGAAAAGTTTATCAACGAGTACATAAACTCACAAACCATGCCGCAGGTGCTTTTCACCTGGCACGGAGGAGAAACGCTGATGCGACCGCTCTCTTTCTATAAGAAAGCAATGGAACTACAAAAGAAGTATGCCCGCGGACGGACGATCGACAACTGCATCCAAACCAACGGGACTATGCTCACCGATGAATGGTGTGAATTCTTTCGTGAAAACAATTGGCTGGTAGGAGTCTCTATCGATGGCCCCCAAGAGTTTCATGACGAGTATCGCAAAAACAAAATGGGAAAACCCTCTTTTGTAAAAGTGATGCAAGGCATCAATCTTTTGAAAAAACATGGGGTGGAATGGAATGCGATGGCGGTCATCAATGACTTCAATGCCGACTATCCACTAGACTTTTACCATTTCTTCAAAGAAATCGGTTGTCAGTATATCCAATTCGCCCCCATTGTTGAACGTATTCTCTCACATGAAGATGGTCGTCACCTCGCTTCTCTTGCAGAAAATAAAGCCGGAACTCTCGCCGATTTCTCGATCACTCCGGAACAATGGGGCAACTTCCTTTGTACTCTTTTCGACGAATGGGTGAAAGAAGATGTAGGCAAATACTACGTACAAATATTCGATTCGACTTTGGCAAATTGGATGGGCGAACAACCCGGTATATGCACTATGGCAAAGATCTGCGGTCATGCTGGTGTGATGGAATTCAACGGAGATGTTTATTCTTGCGACCACTTTGTATTTCCCGAATATAAATTAGGTAATATTTATAGTAAGACACTGGTGGAAATGATGCATAGCGAGCGGCAGCACAATTTCGGAAACATGAAATATCAGTCTCTGCCTACCCAATGCAAAGAATGTGAGTTTCTTTTTGCCTGCAACGGAGAATGCCCCAAAAATCGTTTCAGCCAAACGGTTGAAGGCGAACCAGGATTAAATTACTTATGCAAGGGATATTACCAGTTCTTTAAGCATGTAGCTCCTTACATGGACTTCATGAAAAACGAACTGATGAATCAACGTCCGCCTGCTAATATCATGGAAGCACTGAGAAACGGAGATTTAAAAATTGAATACTAACCAATCATATGTTGTAATTTTATTATTTAATAATGAACAGATTAAGACTTTATCTATTAGCGCTGACTGCGCTTTTTGTATTTTCCGTTAAAGCGGATGAGGGTATGTGGCTATTGCAACTGATGCAACAGCAACACTCCATAGACATGATGAAAAAACAGGGATTAAAACTGGAAGCACAAGACCTATATAATCCGAGTGGTATTTCTCTTAAAGATGCTGTAGGCATATTCGGCGGTGGGTGTACCGGAGAAATTATCTCGCCCGAAGGTTTGATTCTGACCAACCACCACTGTGGCTATGCCTCCATCCAGCAACATAGTAGTGTTGAACACGATTATCTGACTGATGGTTTCTGGGCTACTTCCAGAGACAAAGAGCTCCCTACTCCGGGGTTGAAATTCACATTTATCGAACGTATCGAAGATATTACGGATATTGTCAATGCCAAGATTGCAGCGAAAGAAATTACCGAATCCGAATCATTCAGCAATCTATTCCTTCAAAAGCTGGCTCATGATCTTTATTTAAAAAGTGACCTGGCAGGCAAAAAAGGAATTGCCCCACAGGCTCTTCCGTTCTATGCCGGAAATAGATTCTATCTTTTCTACAAGAAAATATATTCGGATGTACGTATGGTAGCCGCTCCCCCCTCTTCCATCGGTAAGTTTGGAGGCGAAACAGACAACTGGATGTGGCCGCGTCATACCGGCGACTTCTCCATGTTCCGTATCTACGCCGATGCGAATGGTGAACCGGCAGAATATAGCGAAAGCAACGTCCCATTGAAAACCAAGAAACATTTGTCTATCTCTATCAAAGGATTAAAAGAGGGAGATTATGCTATGATTATGGGATTCCCCGGAAGTACGAGCCGCTACCTGACTGTATCAGAAGTTAAAGAACGTATGGAATCAGAGAACGATCCACGTATCCGTATTCGTGGCGCACGTTTGGCTGTTCTGAAAGAGGTAATGAATGCCAGCGACAAAATCCGTATTCAGTATGCTAACAAGTATGCGGGTTCCAGCAACTATTGGAAAAACTCCATCGGTATGAATAAGGCCATCATCGATAATGATGTATTGGGAACAAAAGCTGCACAAGAAGCCAGATTCGCGGAGTTTGCAAAAGCACAAAACAATGCTGAATATGCAGCAGTAGTGAAGAACATTGATGCCCTGGTAGCTAAGACAACCCCTCTCAACTATCAGTACACTTGTTTGAGAGAGACTTTCTTCGGAGCGATCGAATTTGGCAATATTATGTTGACTAAAACACGCGAAGCATTACTCGAGAAAAATGATTCTGTAATCGCAGCATGTATGAAAGCCTTGGAAAGCACTTATGAAAGCATTCATAACAAAGATTACGATCATGAAGTAGACCGCAAGGTAGCGAAAGCCTTGTTCCCCTTATATGCTGAAATGATTCCGGCAAACCAACGTCCTTCTATCTACAAGGTTATTGAGCAGAAATATAAAGGCGATTATAACAAATTCATTGATGATATGTATGACAACTCTATTTTTGCCAACCGGACAAACTTCGAGAAGTTTACAAAGAAGCCTTCAGTGAAAGCGATTGACAATGACCTGGCATTGCAATACTGCCAGTCTAAATACGACTTGATGGATACACTGGCTTCACAACTCAAAGATATGGATCAGGAACTGGCTTTGCTGCACAAAACTTATATTCGTGGTCTGGGTGAAATGAAGTTGCCTGTACCTTCTTACCCGGATGCGAACTTTACCATTCGTCTGACCTATGGTAATGTGAAACCTTATGATCCGAAAGACGGCGTACACTATAACTACTATACGACCACTAAGGGAATTCTTGAAAAAGAAAACCCGGAAGACCGTGAATTCGTTGTACCTGCCAAACTGAAGGAACTGATTGAAAAGAAAGATTATGGCCGTTACGCCTTACCGAATGGTGATATGCCAGTCTGCTTCCTGTCGACCAACGACATCACCGGTGGTAACTCCGGCAGCCCGGTACTGAATGAAAACGGAGAACTGATCGGCTGTGCTTTTGATGGCAACTGGGAATCATTAAGCGGTGATATCAACTTCGACAACAACTTGCAACGTTGTATTAACCTAGATATCCGTTACGTCCTGTTCATTCTGGAAAAGTTAGGAAACTGCGGACACCTGATCAATGAAATGACAATCGTAGAATAAATGAAAAAACAAACCCTATTTGTCCTATTTTCACTGGCAACTCTTAGCATCCACGCCGACGAAGGCATGTGGATGCTAACCGATCTGAAAGCACAGAACGCTGTTGCCATGCGCGAACTTGGTCTCGAAATTCCGATCGAAGAGGTATACAACGCGAATGGTCTTTCTCTAAAAGACGCTGTTGTGCACTTCGGAGGAGGATGTACGGGAGAAATTATCTCTTCCGAAGGACTGGTACTGACTAACCACCACTGTGGTTATGGAGCTATCCAGCAGCATAGTAATGTAGAACATGACTATCTGACAGACGGTTTCTGGGCTATGAACCGTGATGCGGAACTCCCTACTCCGGGACTGACTGTCACTTTTATCGACCGGATTCTCGATGTGACCGATTACGTCAACGAACAACTGAAAAAAGATCCGGACCCGAATGGGGTCAATTATCTATCACCAAGTTATCTTGGCAAGGTAGCAGAACGTTTTGCCAAAGCTGAGAACATAGAAATAACTCCTGCAACCAAACTGGAACTCAAGGCTTTTTATGGAGGAAACAAATATTATATGTTTATCAAAACAGTGTATAGTGATATTCGTATGGTAGGGGCTCCTCCTTCTTCTATCGGTAAATTCGGAGCTGATACCGACAACTGGATGTGGCCTCGTCACACAGGCGACTTTTCCCTCTTCCGTATTTACGCGGACAAGAATGGAAAACCGGCAACATATTCTAAAGACAACATTCCTCTGCAAGTGAAAAAACATCTGAAGATCAGCCTCGCCGGAGTCCAGGAAGGAGATTTCACTTTTGTCATGGGATTCCCGGGACGTAACTGGCGGTATATGATTGCCGACGAAGTGGAAGAACGGATGCAAACGACCAATTTCATGCGCCAACATGTACGCGGAGCCCGCCAGAAAGTACTTATGGAACAAATGCTAAAAGATCCGGCAGTACGTATTCATTATGCAAGCAAATATGCTTCTTCAGCCAATTATTGGAAGAATGCCATTGGTATGAATGAAGGACTGATACGTCTCAATGTACTGAACACCAAACGTGCACAACAAGAAGAACTATTAGCCCACGGTCATGAGAAAGGAGATGACTCGTATCAGAAAGCTTTTGATGAGATTCGATCTATTGTATCTCAACGACGCGATGCGTTATATCATCAGCAGGCTATCAATGAAGCATTGGTCACCGCCCTTGATTTTATGCGTATCCCTTCCACAACAGAACTGGTTACCGCTCTGAAATCGAAAGATAAAGAGCAAATAAAAGAGGCAAAACTAAAATTGAAGCAAGAAGCTGAAAAATATTTTGCTTCTGTCCCTTTCCCTGGCGTGGAACGGCTGGTTGCCAAAGAGATGCTGAAAACTTATGCCAACTACATTCCGGCAGAACAACGAATCAATATCTTCGAAATCATCAATTCCCGTTTCAAAGGAAGTATCGATGCCTTCGTTGATGCTTGCTTTGAACATTCTATTTTTGGCAATCGGAAAAATTTTGAGAAGTTTATCAAGAAACCAAGTTTGTATAAAATAGGATATGACTGGATGGTATTATTCAAATATTCTATTACTGACGGAATCCTGAAAACAGCCATTGCCATGAAGGAAGCCAATCAGAACTATGACGCCGCTCATAAAGTTTGGGTGAAAGGCATGATGGATATGAGACAGGAAAAAGGTACACCTATTTACCCCGATGCCAATTCAACTTTACGGTTGACCTATGGTCGGGTACTTTCTTATGAACCGGCTGACGGTGTGGTGTATGATGCTCATACAACCCTCAAAGGTGTGATGGAAAAAGAAGATCAGGGAAACTGGGAATTCGTAGTGCCTCCCAAACTAAAAGAGCTATATAAATCCCAAGATTATGGACGTTATGGCAAAAACGGTGAAATGCCCGTCTGCTTTATCGTAAACACCGACAATACAGGAGGAAACTCCGGCAGCCCGGTATTTAACAGCAAAGGTCAGCTAGTAGGAACAGCTTTCGACCGCAACTTTGAAGGCTTAACAGGCGACATCGCTTTCCGTCCTTCATCACAACGAGCCGCTTGTGTCGACATCCGCTATACCTTGTTTATCATCGACAAATATGCGGGAGCCTCTCATATCATCAACGAACTTAGCATCGTTGAATAAATGAGAGTTATTCATCACCAATGATAATTTTTCCTTCTCCTTCACTTCTCTTCCGAACGTCCTATTCCCGTACGAAAGAGAGGTGAAGGATTACTATTTTATGAACAAAAAAAGCCTTTCTTCGTTATATAATAAAATAGAAAATTTATGGGCGGTCTTCATAGACTGCTTTTTAACCCTAAAAAAGGAAAGATTATGGAAAAATTTGAAGATTTAATACAGTCACCAGTACCCGTTTTAGTTGATTTTTTTGCAGAATGGTGTGGACCTTGCAAAGCAATGAAACCAGTTTTAGAAGAACTAAAACTTATTGTGGGAGATAAAGCACGTATTGCAAAGATAGACGTTGACCAGCATGAAGACCTGGCTACTAAATATCGCATACAAGCCGTACCGACCTTTATACTATTCAAGAATGGAGAGGCTGTCTGGAGACATTCCGGCGTAATCCATAGTAGCGAGCTGCAAGGCGTTATCGAGAAGCATTATACATAAAAAGATAATAATAACGAATGAAGAAAGTATTAGTAATGGTAGCCCTCGTCATGGCAAGCGTGATTATATACGCATTCAATGACAGTAGGAAAGCCAATCAAGGTAGAAAAGAGATAGCAGATAAGGGTGAAGTAGTCGTAATGGACAAAGAAATGTTTTTGAGAGACGTCTTCGATTATGAGAAATCAAAGGAGTGGAATTATAAAGGTAATAAGCCCGCCATCATCGACCTATATGCAGATTGGTGCGGACCATGTCGGCAGACAGCTCCTATCATGAAAGAATTGGCAAAGGAATATGCCGGAAAAATTGTCATCTACAAAGTCAATGTAGATAAACAAAAAGAACTGGCAACTTTGTTTAATACAACAAGTATTCCATTGTTTGTATTCATTCCCATGAAAGGAGATCCACAGTTTTTCCGTGGAGCTGCAGACAAGGCAACTTACAAAAAAGCAATTGATGAATTTCTCTTGAAGTAAGAAGAGAATCTTGCCAATCTTTATTTGAAGTATCCCACAGGATGATTCATCATTAGTATTTGACCATCTCTCAATTTCAAAACTTTCTTCAATTGTTCATTGTCCATGGAAGCACGTGGCACTGTTGCCATATTAGCAGCGGAACAGAATATTGAAATATTTTGAGAAACGATACCAGAATCCATCGCTCCCATCAACTGGCTGCGTGCACTCTTCGCATCTCCAAACTTCGAAAGATCACTGATTAACACCAAAGATACTGGAGCAGTCTTCACAAATGCCTGTCCACCGGCTACTGCTCCACGATAATCTCCTTCAGCAACCAAAGTCAACTGATGTTTTTTAGCATCATACAGATAACTCCCTTCAGGTAGTACTACATATACATCCACATCCTGCTTATTCAATGCCGATGGAGCTGTTCTCTTTCCGGATTCCTTACGGTTTATCCCATTAGCGGCCCACAACAAATCAGACAGATCCGACAAACTCAATGGCTTAGAAGCATACTCGCGGGTCGAATGTCGTTCAGACAATGCCTTCATCACCGCACCGATACGGTTTAAATTAGGCTTTGGCAATTTAATCACTTGATCAGCAGCAAAAGCAGCAGCCGAAAGAATTAAACAAACTAACAATAGTTGTACTTTTCTCATAACTGTGGTATTTAAAAGTTGACAGGCACAAATATATATAAAAAAGGTCTGTATTCCGCAATGAATACAGACCTTTTAAGAATTTATTAGGCTTACTTATTTCTTATCACCGAAATAACGATTGTACAATCCTTCAAAACCTTTACCGTGACGAGCTTCGTCTTTGCACATTTCGTGTACAGTATCATGGATAGCATCCAGATTCAGAGCTTTAGCACGAGTGGCGATACGCTTTTTATCTTCACATGCACCTTGTTCAGCATCTTTACGTTTCTGCAGGTTTGTTTTAGTATCCCACACGCAATCGCCCAACAATTCTGCAAACTTAGCAGCATGTTCAGCTTCTTCCCAAGCGTAACGTTTGAAAGCCTCAGCTACTTCAGGATAACCTTCACGGTCTGCCTGACGGCTCATAGCCAGATACATACCAACTTCAGTGCATTCTCCCATGAAGTGATTGTTCAAGTCCTTAATCATTTCTTCGTCACAACCTTTTGCAACACCAACAACATGTTCGTCTGCAAAAGACAATGCTCCACCTTCTACCTCAACAACTTCTACGAATTTGCTGGCAGGAGCTTTACACAACGGACATTTTTCAGGAGCTGCGTCACCTTCATAAACGTAACCACATACAGTACATCTAAATTTTTTCATTTTCGTCTCAATTTTAAATTAATTAATCAATACGTATTTCTCTATCTTTACTTAAACAAGTCTTGCAAATACCTTTATAATAATAATGAACTTCCGATACCTGATGACCATCCATGTCTACAGTCTCCACTGTTTTTATAGCTTCCGGACATTTCAGATCATAAATGTGTCCACAACGCTTACACAGAAAATGAGAATGTAGGGAAGTATCTGCATCAAAATTCGCATTCTTCTCATCAATCGTAAGCATCAAGGCCGCTCCTTGTTCCGAAAACAATTTCAATGTATTATAAACCGTAGTTTTTGAAAGTGTCGGCATCGATGGAGATAATGCAGTATAGATATCGTCAGCCGATGGATGAATCGGATTATCCATCAGATATTCCATGATAGCGATACGCTGCATAGAAGGCTTGATATGATGCTCTAATAATCGTTCGTATGGTTTCATCATCCTCTGCTATTACATATTTGTATTTATTACAAATATCAATTCAATGCAAAGATAAAAAGTCTTTGTTTTACTTCCAAATAAATCTTTGTTTTTTATATATCACAAAATAAAAACCCATATCTTTAGAATATGTTTCAATATTGTCCTAAATAAATTTTGAGCATGAGCTAACTGACTATACTGTTAAGTATAGCCTCGAGAGTTCAAAATCAATCCCCCCTAATCGTTTTCGATGGTTTCGGGAGGTGGTGTAAATGGTTGATCAAGCCATTTTTGGAGGTCGATTTTGGTAAATGTGTTCAGCCGGAGCGTGACCACAAGGTTAGCCAATGCCCATTTGTATCTTGCGATGTGCTTTAGCCATGTCAGAATCAGCATTGTAGTCATAGCAGTCCATATTTGGGTCTCTACGGCATTGCGGGATGTGCCGATAAAGCTCTTGATGCGTAGCAGTTGCTTGAGGTTGCGAAAGAAGATTTCTATGTTCCACCGAGCCTTGTACAGAGCCGCTATGCTTGATGCTGCCAATGTGAAGTTGTTTGTGAGTAACTCAATTTCAAAACCGTGTTCATCGTTCCATACTGCGATGCGACGTAAACGTTTGGGATATTTGGATTTGGCCGCCGAGAGTTCGAACTCGATTATTTCGTCAATAAGTACATTCTGAGCGTGTTTTTCAGGCAAAGGCAACTCCTCTATGGCTTTGTACCGGATATTGTCTTTATGACGCACTACAAAGAACACGTTGCTGCTGTCCCAATTATTCAGCAATGAGTAGTCACAGTAGCCTCGGTCGGCTACTACAATACTATACGGATGTAACTCAATATCAAAAGCAGCTTTGTTGTCGGTGGTTTTGCCATCGGTGATATTCACGAACTCCGGCAAAAGACTGTCATAGTCCAATAGCGTGTGCATCTTGACCGCCCCCTTGGTGGTAGTGTAATGTGCCCAGTCATATATTGACAGAGTCAATGACACCAATGTGGAGTCGAGCAGTTTTATCGGCATCTTGAAACGGAACTTTCTTCGTTGCCATAGGGCTTGCTGTCCGAAATACTGAAACAACGAGTAGAATATGCCGCGAAAAACCGAACTGTCTCGGTTGGCGTTCTGATATGCTACCGTTGACTTGGATGGTGCACGGTTGATTCCCAAATGATTGAGGTTGCCGGTGGCTGATTTCAGCCCGTTTGAGATATCTCTGACTGAATCACATCCTGAGAATTGGCTGAAAATCATGCTAACAAACTGACTCCATGTATTGTAGCCCTTACAATGCTTGTCTGACCCCGAAGATTTTATGATTTTCCTGATATTTTCTTTCGGGAGATGTGATATTACCTGTGCGAAAAGTGTTATATTTGCCATAGGAAGTAGATGAGTTGGTGGCTCGCTACTAAGGTAGTCATTTTACCTTAGTTCTACTTCCTTTTTATTTGTTCTCCCAATTTATTTAGGACAATATTGAATATGTTTATTCAAATAAGCCTGCCAATTCAACTTAATTCAAAACAATTCGCTATTTTTGCACCCATTATATAATGAAAGTATAAGATGAACTACGGATTTGTGAAAGTAGCTGCAGCTGTGCCACACGTAAAAGTGGCAGACTGCAAATTCAATGTAGAAAAGATAGAAAATCTGATTGCAATAGCCGAAGGAAAAGGGGTGCAGATCATTGTTTTCCCGGAAATGAGCATCACCGGATATACTTGTGGCGACCTGTTCGGACAACAGCTTCTACTGGAAGAAGCTGAAATGGGTCTGATGCAAATTCTGAACAATACCCGTCAATTAGATATCATTTCAATTGTGGGTATGCCTGTAGTAGTCAACTCGACAGTAATCAATGCAGCCGTAGTAATTCAGAAAGGGAAAGTATTGGGAGTTGCAGCCAAAACATATCTGCCAAATTATAAAGAGTTCTACGAACAACGTTGGTTCACCTCGGCTCTTCAGCTGACAACAAATAATGTGCGCTTGTGCGGACAGTTTGTTCCCATAGGTGCCAATTTGCTTTTTGAAACTTCAGATACGACTTTTGGCATCGAAATATGCGAAGATCTTTGGTCTACCATACCGCCCAGTTCTTCGCTGGCATTACAAGGAGCAGAAATTATTTTCAATATGTCTGCAGACAATGAAGGCATTGGAAAAAACAATTATCTCTGCTCTCTTATCAGCCAGCAATCTGCACGTTGTATTGCCGGATATGTATTCTCATCCTGTGGCTTCGGAGAGTCCACTACAGATGTCGTTTTTGCCGGTAACGGACTGATTTATGAAAACGGTTCACTTCTTGCTCGCAGTGAACGTTTCAGTATGAAAGAACAACTGATCATCAGTGAAATAGATGTTGAACGTATCCGGGCTGAACGTAGAACAAATACCACTTTTGCCGCTAATCAGGCAAACTTGGGAGATATGAAAGCATATTCTATCGCAACGGAACTTATTCACAGTAAAGAACTGACATTAACCCGGAAATTCAACTCTCATCCTTTCGTACCACAGGGAGCAGAACTGAATGAACATTGTAAGGAAGTATTCTCCATTCAGATAGCCGGATTGGCACAAAGGTTGGTTCATACCGGAGCCAAAACTGCCGTAATCGGTATTTCCGGTGGACTGGATTCAACACTGGCACTACTTGTTTGCGTGAAGACTTTTGATAAGTTGGGATTATCACGAAAAGATATCCTCGGGATTACAATGCCGGGATTCGGAACAACAGATCGTACATATCACAATGCTATTGATCTGATGAAATCGCTAGGTATTTCAATTCGTGAAATCAGTATACAAGAGGCCTGCATCCAGCATTTTAAAGATATAAACCATGATATAAATGTACACGATGTAACATACGAGAATTCACAGGCACGGGAACGTACACAAATATTGATGGATGTAGCCAATCAAACTTGGGGAATGGTTATTGGCACAGGAGATTTATCAGAACTTGCACTGGGATGGGCAACCTACAATGGCGATCACATGTCGATGTACGGAGTAAATGCAAGTGTACCGAAAACTCTGGTGAAGTACTTGGTACAATGGGTAGCGGAAAACGGTATGGATGAAAAATCAAAAGCGACTTTACTTGATATAGTAGATACTCCCATCAGTCCGGAACTGATTCCTGCAGATGAAAACGGAGAGATTAAACAAAAAACTGAAGATTTGGTAGGTCCTTATGAGCTGCATGATTTCTTCCTTTATTATTTCTTACGTTGTGGTTTCCGCCCATCCAAAATTTTCTATCTGGCAAATATCGCATTTAAAGATATATATGATGAAGAAACCATCAAGAAATGGCTCTCTACCTTCTTCCGTCGTTTCTTTAATCAACAATTCAAGCGTTCTTGCTTGCCGGACGGTCCTAAGGTAGGAAGCATTTCTATCAGCCCGAGAGGAGACTGGAGAATGCCCAGCGATATCAGTTCAACGATGTGGCTTAAAGAAATAGAGGCATTATAAGAGTCCTATCGATAAACTGTGCCACCGTGATGGCATAACTGTGACATCGCAGTGGCACAGTTGTGACATCACGGTGGCACAAACTAAACCATTAAAGAATACCCTTACTGGATGGAAGTTCAAAATGATAGATATCTCTTTTGATAGCCATTTTCAAAGCACGGGCAAGGGCTTTAAAAACGCCTTCTATCTTATGATGTTCATTCTGTCCTTCCGCTTTGATGTTCAAATTCATCTTTGCCGCGTCACTTAGTGACTTAAAGAAATGAAGGAACATTTCTGTTGGCATCTCTCCTATTTTTTCACGCTTGAATTCAGCATCCCAAACCAGCCAGGGACGACCGCCGAAGTCCAGGCAAACCTGACAAAGACAATCATCCATCGGCAAGGCATAGCCATAACGTTCAATCCCCCGTTTGCTCCCTAAAGCCTGATAAATACATTCACCTAAGGCAATAGCGGTATCTTCGATCGTATGATGCTCATCTACTTCCAAATCGCCCTTTACACGGATAGTCAGGTCCATGCCGGAATGCTTTCCAATCTGCTCAAGCATATGATCGAAAAAGCCAAGACCGGTAGATATGTCACAGATACCATTTCCATCGAGATTCAAAGCAACATAAATATCTGTTTCTTTTGTAGTCCGGCGTACTTCCGCTTTCCGTTCTCCGGCAAAAAGGAATTCGGCTATCCGGTCCCAGTCAGTAGTTGCAAGGGCACAGACTTCTTCTAATCCTTTTTCTTTCAAAGCTTTGGTTGAGTCTTGCAAATAAATTGCCCGGCAGCCCAGATTTTGGGCAAGTTCCACATCCGTAGGGCGATCACCTATCACAAAACTTCCGGCAAGATCATAATCAGGACTATTTAAAAATTTCGTCAACATTCCCGTACGCGGCTTACGAGTAAGCGCATTATCTTCAGGAAAACTACGGTCTATCAGAATTTCGTCAAAAGTAATCCCCTCTCCCGCCAATGTTTTAAGCATCAGATTATGAGCAGGCCAGAATGTCTCTTCCGGAAAAGAGGATGTACCCAATCCGTCCTGATTGGTAACCATCACAAATTCAAAGTCAAGTTTACTACGGATAAAACCCAAATTACGGAACACCTTCGGATAGAATTCCAGTTTTTCCAATGAATCCAGCTGATAATCAACGGGAGGTTCGATTACCAACGTACCATCTCTATCGATAAATAATACTTTCTTCTTCATACATTATCCTTGATAGTTTTTAAGAGCCGTCAATAAGGAATTATTTTCTACACGGGTACCGACAGTCACACGCAAACAGTTGCAACAAAGTGAAATGTGATGACGATTACGCACAATGATTCCTTCACCGACCAAATAGTTGTAGATGTTCACAGCATCTGTCACTTTAGCCAAAAAGAAGTTGGCATCAGAAGGAAACAGTTTGATGGTACATGGAAGTTTTTCAAATTCCGCTTCCAGATAATCACGCTCTTCCTTCAATGTTTTCACCCAACGTTCTATCTCATAATGCTTGTACAACATAGAAATAGCCTGTTGTTGAGTCAACTGATTGACATTATAGGGATATTTGATTTTGCTAAGGATACCTATAATTTCTTTGGAAGCAAAAGCCATTCCCAAACGAATAGCAGCACATCCCCAAGCCTTGGAGAATGTTTGGAATACGACAAGGTTAGGATATTTATCCAACTCTTCAAGGAAAGAAGGAGCCTGGGAAAAATCATTATAAGCTTCATCCAGCATCACCAATCCTTCGAACCGACAAAGTACCTTTTCAATTTCAGAACGGAGCAAATCATTTCCTGTCGGGTTATTAGGCGAGCAAAGGAAAATAAGTTTGGTATGTTCATCGGTAGCCGCCAGCAATTTGTCGGCAGAGAGCTGGAAGTCATCATCCAGCAATACTTTCCGATATTCCACATCGTTCACATCGGCACAAACCTGATACATTCCATAAGTAGGATCGATGGCTACGACATTATCTTTTCCCGGTTCGCAGAATGCACGAAAAACCAAGTCGATAGCTTCATCGCTACCGTTTCCAAGAAAAATATGCTCGGGAGATACTTTTTTGATTTTCGACAACAGCGTCTTCAGTTCACACTGCATAGGATCCGGATAGCGGTTATGAGGCGTATTGTAGGGGTTCTCGTTCGCATCCAGAAAAACAGAGGCTGTAACTCCTTTATATTCATCTCGCGCCGAAGAATAGGGTTTTAATTTCCAGATATTCGGCCGAGTTAGTTCTTGCAACGTTTTCACTTCTTTATGTTTTAAATTATGAATTTTGAATTGTTTGGAGGCGAACTGTAACAGCATTTTTATGTGCGTCCAGCTGTTCATTAGCTGCCATTTCTTCTATAGCAGGACCGATCGCTTTTATCCCTTCCGGAAGAATTTCCTGAAATGTAATCTTACGGATAAAACTATCCAAACTTACACCGCTATAGGCTTTGGCATAACCGTTGGTCGGCAGCGTGTGATTCGTTCCGGAAGCATAGTCGCCGGCACTTTCGGGAGTTAATGAACCTAAGAAGACAGAACCTGCATTTATCACATGTTCGGCCACTTCCATATAGTTTTCCATTTCTATAATTAAATGTTCCGGAGCATACGCGTTTGTCAATTCCAATGCTTCATTCAGCTCCTTCACTAAAATCAATTTACTATTTTCCAATGATTTCGCTGCAATTTCACGACGGGGAAGTTTTGCTAATTGACGCTCCACTTCTGCCATCACCTCTGTCTGAAGTTTCTCGGAAGTGGTAATCAATATAGCCTGACTATCTATTCCGTGTTCTGCCTGTGACAAAAGATCTGCTGCCACAAAAACCGGATTGGCAGAGGCATCGGCCAGAACTTCCACTTCAGAAGGGCCGGCAGGCATATCGATAGCCACATCACGCAGGCTCACCAATTGTTTGGCAGCTGTCACATATTGGTTACCGGGACCAAATATCTTATACACTTTAGGTACACTCTCTGTTCCATAAGCCATAGCGGCAATAGCTTGCACCCCACCCGCCTTGAATATTTTGCTGACACCAGCCAGTTGCGCGGCAAAAAGGATAGCCGGATGAATATTCCCGTTTTTATCGGGAGGAGTACAAAGAACGATTTCCTTACATCCTGCAATTTTAGCCGGAACAGCCAACATTAATACAGTAGAGAACAGCGGTGCTGTTCCACCCGGAATATATAACCCGACCTTTTCGATTCCCACCGATTTTTGCCAGCAAGTCACACCGTTCATTGTTTCTACCTTCTTTCCGACAAAGCGTTGGGAAGCATGGAATGTTTCAATATTCCGTTTTGCCAGGGAGATGGCAGATTTCAGTTCATCGCTTACTAATGTTCCGGCAACCTGCATCTCTTCAGGAGTTACAGCAAGTGCAGACAAGATTACCTTATCAAAAGCTGCCTCATATTCCAGTACTGCTTTGTCACCTTCTGTCCTTACCTTATTTATAATAGAACGAACAGTATCGAACAAACTTTCCGTATTTAGTGCCGGACGTTTCAATAGTTCCGTCCATTGCTCTTTTGAGGGATATTTAATCAATTTCATGGTTCATATTTTATTAGAAATGGATTTCCGTACCTATCTATACAATCATCTTTTCAATCGGCAGTACCAAAATACCTTCTGCTCCCAGTCCTTTCAGTTTTCCAATGATTTCCCAGAAACGTTTCTCATCAAGTACTGTATGAACAGAACACCAACCTTCCTGTGCCAGTGGCATCACCGTGGGACTCTTCATGCCCGGCAATACAGCAATGATTTCTTTCAGTTTATCTTTCGGAGCATTCATCAAAACATATTTTTTATCTTCGGCTGTTTTTACTGCATTCATGCGAAACAGCAGCTCTTCGAGCACTTCTTTTTTCTCGTCGTTCATCTTCTTGTTGCCAATCAGCAATGCTTCTGACTTCATTACAACTTCCACTTCTTTCAAACGGTTACTTACCAATGTAGAACCGGAGCTTACAATATCGAAAATAGCATCAGCCAATCCAATTCCCGGAGATACTTCTACAGAACCGGTAATCACGTGAATTTCAGCATTTACACCATTTTCCTTCAGGAAGTTACGAAGAATAACCGGATAGGAAGTAGCAATCTTCTTACCGTTAAACCACGACAAACCGGGATATTCAACATCCTTCGGCATAGCCAGTGAAAGGCGGCATTTACTAAATCCCAAACGTTTGATAATTTCCGCATCTTCTTCCTTTTCGATAAATTCGTTTTCGCCTACAATTCCCAAGTCTGCTACACCAGTAGCCACTGTCTGCGGAATATCGTCATCACGAAGGAATAGAACTTCAATAGGAAAATTGGAAGACTGTACCAATAAGGTACGTTTCGTGGTGCTTAACTTGATATCTGACTCTTCTAAAAGTGCCATTGTCTCTTCAAAGAGACGTCCTTTGGCTTGTACTGCGATTCTTAACATGACTTTATTTTATTTTTAATATAATATGCATGAGAAATCAAAAAAGGCTTACCGTATTCGGCAAGCCTTAGTTATCGTTTATATAGTTATCCACAATATCATCCACGCCCACCGATTATTCGTCAGGAAAATGATGATGATGATGTATAGCTGTATATTTCATTTCTCTTTTATTAACTGCGACAAAAGTAAAGCATTAGTCTGAGATAACCAAACATTTATCACAAAAACTTAAGTTTTTATTTCAAATTAAAGGTAATATTTCTTCCGGCTCTACATCACATTTCAAAAAGGCATTTCGTCTTTCATCGATTTACTTTCTAATACAACGAATGGCAAAAGCTTTTGTGCCAACACCGGCATTAGATTCTTCTATGATATTCGTACTACTTTTTATATAAAAAACGGTAGGCGCTATCTCTGTATTTGTGTTATCCAGCGTCCAATAACCCAAATGCTTCTTTTCATAATCACTTTGGAAAATCCCCACATACATTCCTATAGGCATTCCATTAAAACCGGATAAATTAGTTGCAGGTTGTACGGGCTCTTCGGTCTTTAAAGGCAGCCAAGTCCCTGATTTTATCAACGAAACATCTCCCTTCAGATACTCTTTTAGAAGATTCCAGTCTTCCCAGTTCGGTATATTCCAATGAGTCGGCAGGATCCTACCGGAAAGAGCAACATCAGCGGTATAGAAATAATAATTCCCGGTAAAAGATTGCAAATATCCGGTAGCATTTGCCGCTACTGCATCCAATTTGGGCAGCATTTCACCATCTGTATACAAAGAAGCCTCCAGATTATCCCGCATCCAATATTGAGTTCCGATCTTCACTAACGGATAATTATGAATGACTCCTCCACGTACATCACGAACGATATCCTCCAAAGCCAAAACAGAGAGTACGTCATCTGCCGTTGTAACAGATAAAGAAACGGTTCCATCTGCCATCACATATACATTATTACGAATCGGTAAAGTCCCGTCAACATAGGTCAATGAGTGTTCTTCCACATTCCATGAAACACTTCCTCCATTCACTGTTCCCGATTTCCCTAGCAGCTGTACTACCACACCTTGAGATAAATTCACACTACCATCTTCTTTCATCGGATAGACAACGATTGCCTGCGAGGAAAATGCAGAAGTAACAAGATACTCCATACATATTTCGGCTACTTGCTTTCCCGAATGTAACACTTTATACACATTTGACCTTTCAAAAGTCAACTTCGAAACATCTATGTATTTATGAAGCGCGACCGATTCGGTATGATCGACTTCAGTTCCATCCCAATCTCCGATTTCTCCATTCACTTTGCTCATCAAGACATCCTCGGCCGATACAAACTGTATTTCCAATTCGCGCTGCTTTCCGCTTATTAATTGCAATGTAGCCGGTAACATACTTATATATAGCTTTCCTGCTACTTCCAATGTTATGTATTGGTAACCCGGAGTCGCCTCCTGCGGTACCAGAATACATTCTTTTCCTATCAGTCGGCCGTCTTTTATCTCCCATTCCCCTGCGGGAACAATATCTTTCTCTTCGGAATAACCAGAGAAAGTCCTTTTCTGAAAATCATAATTTGTTTTAGTATAAAAGCCACTTACAGAAAGCGTAGGCTTAACAGATAACATATCTTCCAAATTCTCCTCCTCTCCAGGAGTAAGAACAATTTTCAGACGAAAGAACTGATGATTATAGGTCAGAGCGACCGCCTCCTTACTGGCTAACACATCTTCTTTAGAAGCAACCAGAAAATCTGAATGTGAATAATCGTCAGCCACATTTTGAGTCGTTGAAACCGCCACCTGCATGGTACTCTCTCCACTCCCCACTCCACTCGTTTGATAAGGATAATAACTGATCAGATTCAACGTTGCTCCATCATCCGGATAGTATACCGACTCGTTAGATTCAAACTCACCATTAGATGAACGTACGAAACGAAGATTATCCACATAACGTTCTTCTTGCATTGTAGTAGCTCCGGCAAGAGCGAACAACCCAACTTCATCCCCTTCATCAAAGTGATTATTTGCCATGCGGGTACCAACCGCCCCACGAATATCAGCGATAAATTTTAATGGAATATTTCCATTATTAACTATATCCGCCTCTTCTTCCGAAATATGGTTTACACAAGCACTAAGTAAGATAGAATAAAGGACAAGTAAACCCACGACCTTTTGCTGGTTACAAAATAATTTCATCACATTTGTTTTTTAATTTCTCAATAGAAACTTTTGATTGAACAGAAAGGATAACATAAAAGGAAGTATTAGCTTTCGGTTATGGGATACTAAACAACACGTCTGTTGCCTGTGGAATCATCAATTTCAAGATACCATTTTGATATCTTGGAAGCAAAAGTATATAATAATATCGAATTAAAGTATAATTTCTATAGAAATATTTTACATTTTCATCTAAATCACAAATAATCAACAAGTTACAAACGAACAGTCAGTAACCAAGAATTAAACTTCCACATTATTATATTAAGAGCCTACTCTTTTCAGAAAGAATATCCCACTTCTATACCGGCAATATGTCTGCCTTGTGAAGATGCATATTGATAACAATAGAATGTATCCAACGACCAACGTTTGGCTAAAGCAATTTCGACTCCGGGACGATAGCGCATACGATCGGCTCTCCAAAAAGAAGCGTCATCCAGACTCTGATAGATTTCAACAGAAAAATAAGGAGAAACAATTCCCTTTGTAGGAGCATAGGAAAATTTCAAGCGGGAACGCAAGCGAGTTTCAGAGTTACCACTATCAAAAGTCTGCTGGAATCTTTCCCTTACAGCTACTTTCAGCCATTGATAACGAAAACTGGCAGTAGCAGTTATATGATAGCGATGCCTGAACTTCCAGCCCGGGTCACCCAAATACCGAAGATGGGTTTCATAGCCAATACCCAGATTCAAAAACGAATAAGGCCGGTAACTTCCACCAACAATAAGTCCCCAACGATCCAATTTACTTACATCATCTTTCATGCGCCATTCCAAATCACCTGAAACTGAAAACCGGGGATCTATCTTATGATTCACCTTGAATTTAGTCCATGTATTGAAATCATCACCTTGTGCCCATGCGGAAAATGATATTCCAAACAATAGCACAAAAAATAGCCAAGTCTTAGCATTTAATATTACTTTATTCATTGATTTTCGGGTTAAAGTAGCAAAGATAATAAATTATTCTACGCAAAGGAAAAACATGATACTGAAAAGATTCTGAAAAGATTATATTCATATTCTGTCTAAATTCTCATATTGTATCTTTGCGTAGGAAACTATAATGGCATAGAAACACCTGCGTCTTCTTTTGCAGACTTGACTTTCCTAACGATGAGATACGTTACGGGGTCATTAATTTCCTTATTCCGTTTGTACACTCCAATGAAGAACAACGATCAGGGAAGGATTTTGCATCGGGAAATTCATTGATGAATGGGAAAAAGGTGATTATGTATCTTTCCTCACCCATTTGGAGACTTTCTTTACCGATATTCCGCATGAACTGAATGACCAGACTGAACGTCATTATCAGGTTATCTTCTATCTCGTATTCAAACTGATGGGGCAATTCACGGAAGTGGAGGTGCACAGTACCCGCGGACGTACCGATGCTGTGGTCAAAACACCCAATATGTCTATACCGTTTGAGTTCAATTTAAATGGTTGGTGTGGAATTTAGTGCGAAAACTCGTAATATCAATCGTTGGTTGGTAGAGATGACATAAATATGATAAAAACATTTCGGGAAGAATGGTAGCTACAAACTTCCCGAAATAAAAACCGATACCATTGAAAACAAACATTTATTATCCTCTTTTGGAAACAAGTTTTTCAATCTAATAATATATCTGCCATCTTTAGTATATCTGAACTAATCCTTCTCTTTTGGCTTTGCATTCCAAACCAATAACGCAAAAAGTACCGACAGTAGAGCCGCACCAATCCAGAAGCAATTGATGTAAGTGAAATCATAAACATCGACTCCATTCTGAACAGTCTTCTGACCCTCTATCAGAATACCACTCATTACGTCCTGTAATCCGGCTCCAATATAACTGGCAATGCCGACCACTCCCAATGCAGCACCGGAAGCATTACGGGGAGCAATATCGACTGCCATCAGACCACCCAGAAAACAGATGAGAACTCCGATACCCAACCCGAAAAGAACCATCGCAAGTACATCTACCCCAAAATGTACCCCCGGAACCAACAGGAACAGGCAGAGAGCAAAAACATTCATCAATCCGAATATCAGTGCAGGGACATTACGACGACCACCAAATAGTTTATCAGAAATGATTCCCGAAAACATGGTACCGATGATACCACAGACCGGACAGATGGAAATAATGAAACTGGCATCCAACGTGGAATATCCTTTCTGCGCTTCCAGATAAAAAACGCCCCAGCTATTGATAGCATAACGACTGATATACATAAAAGCACTCGAAAGAGCCAGTATCCAGATGGCAGGCATCAACAAAACCTGGCGTTGAGCCTTATTAAAGTCTGTCGTTTCCGTCACACTCACCTCCTTTTTCTCTTTGGGAGCATTCACAGGAGGAAAGCCCATACTTTCAGGAGTGTCATGAAAGAACTTCCAGACAATCAATGCACCAATCAAACCAACGATACCTGCCCCCAAGAAACCGTATCTCCACCCCAATACACTAACAATAGACGCAACAATCAGAAAAGTCAACGCTTCGCCGATATTGTGGCTGGCAGACCAGAATCCATAGTAGGAACCCCGTTCCTTATCCGTAAACCAGCGGGAAAGCCCTACTACGCAAGAAGCAGCCCCCATAGACTGGAACCAACCGCTAATCCCCCAAAGGAGAGCAAACAGAACAAAAGAATGGATAAAGCCGAGGCACAGGTTCACTAAAGCAGTTACCAGTAGACCGGTAGTCATAAAACGGTTGATATTGCTACGGTCGGCCAAAAAACCATTCGTGAATTTTCCGAGGGCATAAGTAAAGAACAATACCGAACCGATAATTCCCAGTTCCGTTTCAGAGAAGATTCCTTCATCTACGATGGGCTTCTTCACGACATTCAGGCTAAGACGACACACATAGTACATGCCGTAACCGAAAGTGGCTGAAAGGAAAGTAGACCATTTCAAGTATTTCAGGCGACGGGCGTCGGAATGAAGATGCTGTAAGCCTGATGAAGACAAAGCTTCCTCGTTACAAGGCCTCGGTGAAGAGACCTTGTAAAAGTTTATAAATTGTTTCAACATGAGAAAGTCTATTTAATCGTGAAGCTTCTTTTTGCGCAGATACTCCAATAAGAGGGCAGGACGGTCGGTTTGAATTAATTTGGCACCCTGATTAATGATCCATCCCCAGCTTTCGTCCGGTTGATGAAGTTCCACTGCACGGTCGTCATCACGACCACCACATAATTCAGGCCAAAGGGAATTTATAAACAACTTGGAACCTGTATTACGCACTTTTTTTATCAGGTTCAGAACCTCCGGACTATCATTATCAAATACTAACTCATAAGCAGCAGGCTTCATGTGAGTCTGAAAACTGTCAATAATGGCTTCGGCTCCTTTTTTATGCAACTGTACAATAGGCATAAAAATCACTTTATCCAATACAGCGCCGTTTTCGGCTTTCACTTGTTCATAAGGAAGACGGGCTTTGATAACACAGTGGTCAACCGTTCCCGTCTTTTCGAGTACAATATAAACTTCCTGAAAATAATCATACCCCTTATCAATATTTACCATGATCTTACCTTTGCAGAGCAACATCACTTCTTCCAATGTAGGAATCTGATGTCTTGTCTTACAAGCTACTCCATTTTTAAGACGCATCGCTTTCAATTCGGCCAATGTATAATCTTCCACCGGTCCCTTTCCGGTCATGGTGCGATTGATCGTTTTATCATGCATCACTACTAAATGTCCGTCTTTGGTTCTTTTCAAGTCGATCTCCACCATATCGACACCCATATCGATGCAATTCTGTATACCTTGCAATGAGTTTTCCGGGGCATTACGCCAGTCAGCCCGATGAGATACAACCAATATTCTATCCGGATGATTTCCCAGCAGATTTTCTCTGATTTCAGCTATTCTATTTTGGGCAACAGCCAATTGCACCAAACACAGAAGAAGTATGAAGTTATATATCCGTTTCATAAGTTCAACCATTAAATATTTTAATTCAGTTTATTGTTTTTCCAGACTAATTTCTCTCCCCACATTGGTACATAAGTCTGTTTACAGTTAATCCTCGAAGCCCGTTCGAGTGCCATATCCAATGACCACCTCGATTCATCAACACCTGCATGAGCCAGTTCCAAGATATGTGATAACAAGACATAATCCGGTTCCACCTGTCCCGCACCAGAACCCAGAATATTATTTTCGGTCAGTGCATTGGGAGCATAACGCGGTATCAATACATTCACATGAGAAGTCAGATTCGTATATTGTTCCGGTTTATAATTGGAGTCTCCTACATGCATAAAAACGAAATGACCGGTATCTTCCCCGCAATCGATTGAAAACACTGTCACAAAATTAGACAACCCGGCATTGTTATGATCTGTGATACAGGTTTTAATCTTGAATTTTCCAATTTCATAATCCTTATCCCCCTTTGCAGTGTAAGGATATGTCTTGTCTTTCAAATAGTTAGACAACACCGGTTTACCCAAATCAAACATAGCCTGGATAAGATCATTATTATAATGATCGGAATGTTTGTGGGTAACACAGAGAAAATCAATATAAGGTGCCAGTTCTTTCGCCCAACGATGGGAAATATCAATAGCAAAACATCCTGACGGAGTTTTTACCACATATCCCATATTATAGAGTAACCAGATCGCTACCGTACCATTTTCTACTTTTGAGTTTTTAATTCCATCCATCACACGATCAAATGCACTCCGATAAAAATAAAGAATCGGATCACACTTTTCCATACTCGTACTCGCCTGTTCAAAACCATTCAGATAATTGACGAAATAATTATCTTTACATTGATCCGCATATCCCTGGAGCTTGGTCAAAGTAGCGATACGTTCGGTATTGACCATCAAAGGAGAAGAACTCCACAACTGTTGTGCAGTGACATCTACTTCCTCTGCCAGTTGCGTAAGAATTCCTTCATGACCTGTTTCGATACTGCTGTTGTCATCATCATCACAAGCCACAAAACCTATTGCCAAAAGGCAAAACAGCAAATATTGTATTTTTCTTATTATATCCATCTCATTTCTGATTTTTATAGTCACTAATTATTTTATTGAAAGTCTTTCCTCTCCTATTCTCTTCATCGAAAACCGATATATCCAACGTACGTAAGAAAGGAAGATGTACATTATTGCTTACTTTTGACAGTTTGTACCTTGAATATCACCACCACGAATACTCCAGGAGTCTGTCGCTAATGTCTTATTGATAGCAAACGCCTTTACAGAACCGATATTATTAGATCCGATTGTTCCGCAATAAAGCCGTTTGTCCGGACCGATGGTTACAGCTGCCATGACCTGTTGTCCCACAGTCTCCTCAAAAACGATGTTGCCATCGGTGATATCAAGTCCCAGCACTTTGTTATTCGACTGGGTACCGATATAAAGAATGCCATCCGTACTCAAAGCACCTCCAATGTAAGTTAAATTGTTACCCACATTTTTCTCCCAGATTTTAGATCCGCTGGCATTTACTGCATGAACAGTCTTCGATCCCTTTTCTGTAAAATAGATATTACCATCTTTATCAACAATCGGGAAATAAGCGTCTCCTTTTGTAATCGGATACATCCATTTCTTTGTTCCGTTTGTCATATCAACAGCAACAAGTCCACCTCCTCCTTTTAAAGTCGCATAAAGCACCTGATCCTTCAAAGCAAACGCAGCCTGTTCTGTCACATTCACTTCTTCCAATTTCCAGTTCTGCTCTTTATTCGGTTTAAAAGAATAAATAGCTGCGCTCGTACCTGCATAAACATTCCCGGCTTTATCGATAGCCACAGCACTACCGGTTACCCCGTCAAGTGATTGTTGCCATTTAATAGCACCACTCGATGCATCCAACGCATACAGCGTACTCTTATTGGTGAGACAGTAAAGAATACCATCGGCCGACAATGCAGGAAAAGCTCCTATCGCAGCATCCAATTTTACAGCCCACTTTTGAGTTCCGTTCGGATTAATGGCATATACATTATTAATGGCGGCATTTCTTACACACTGATAGATTGTACCATCAGGAGCCACCAATGCACCTCCCCCATAGGTTATCTGACTGATAGCAAACACCCACTTGAATTCACCACTCACTACATCGATAGCAAACAAATGACCTGCAGGAGTGGATGTCGGAATATACATTGTTTTTCCATCCGGAGAGAACACCGGATTGGAGGTCTTTACATATCCGGTAAGCCCACCGAAGTTCAAATCAACAGAATTCCATTTATAATTGCCGACCGTGACAGTCAGACTGCCCGACTCGGTGAAATTATTTACATAAGTCACCGTTACGGTCACTGTATAAGTACCGGTAGTAGCAAAAGCATGCACCGGATTGTTTTCTCCCGATGTCGTACCATCCCCAAAATCCCAACTAACCGATTTCACTTCGCCAGCCATGAAATACATATCATTATACGCAAAGGTAGAAGGCTCCCACACAACCAGTTCCGTACTAGTGAGAATAGGATAGATCAATCCGGGAGTAGCAGACGTTTCCATCGCAATAGAATTGCCTGCAGGATAAACACAGACTACATTGAATGTATATTCCTGATCGTTAGTCAAACCATCAACAATGTATTCTTCCAATGAAATATCATCCAAATTGATAATTTGATTACCGGGATTCACGGTAACCTGATAGCGAGTGAAACGTTCACTTGCAGGTTTCGTCCATCTCAAACGCACTTTTCCATTGCCGGCTGCTGCCGTCAGATCAGAAATCGGATATCTTGCATTCTTCGGCGTACAAGCAACGGTAGTTTTACTGGCCAACCCTCCTGCATAACGAGGTTGTACAGAAAAAGTGTAAGTAACATCATTCACCAGATTATTGATAGTCGCAGTCATTGTTTTTGCATCCACAGTCATCTCACCTCCTTCCTCTTCTGATGATCCGGAAGTCCAAAGAATCAAATATTCATTCGGACGGGCATTCTCATATGCTTCCCAGGAAAGAGTCACATTCATATCGCCGGCAGTTGCTGTCAGCGACTTCAGTTCATATAATTCGAAACTTGCCTTTGGCAGATCTTCTTCACAAGCAGTGAAAACTACCGTGAGAATGAACCACAAGCTATATATTATTTTTTTCATTGTCTGATTTCTTTTAGTTTAATCCGATTAATATCCTGTATTCTGCCACAACAGCTCTGTGTTGTTTATTCTTTCCAATTCCGTTTTTGGAATAGGATATAGGAATTGGTAGTCCTGAATAATATGTCCTTCTGCTTTCACAGCCTCTTTAGCACCTCCCATACGTACCAAATCGAACCAACGCTGTCCCTCATAAGGAAACTCCTGTTGACGTTCCAACATAATCGCTTTACGGAAACTATCCTGATCGGGAAGTTCTGTTATCTGAAGCGGAGACAATCCGGCACGGGTATGTACGGCATTCAAAGCAACCATAGCTTCTGAATTCTGCAAATTGCTATAACTGATTTCATTCAAAGCTTCGGCGTACATCAACAGCACATCGGCATAACGGAGGATAATTTGGTCATTACCGACTGTATTATAGGTCTCACTTTTGACATCTTTAAATTTATTCATTACGCATACTTTGTTTTCCACCTTTACATAGGTAATCAGATCTTTGCGTTTATCCCCATCTTTGTAGCACTCTTTCAAAGCCTTTGTCTGATTGGTATCATCAGTCAGGTTTATAATAGAGAACCAATATCCATGTCCTTCCCCTTCGACATCTTTATTAAAACGAACGGCAAAAATAATCTCGTCATTCATTTTATTGTTCACATCGAAAACCTGTTCGGGAGTAGTCATCAAAGAATATCGACCCACTAGTTGGGATAGCACATTACGGGCTTCCGTCCATTTGTGGAAAGTCAGGTAAATCTTGCCGAGCAATGCCATTGCAGCACCGGAAGTCACACGTCTCATATCGGCACTTGCATAAGAAGACGGCAACATATTTTCATTAATAATCCGATTCAAATCACCGACAAGAAAATCATAAACCTGTTGATCTGAACTACGCCCGATATTAAGAGCTTCAGCCACTGTCACTACCTTATAAGTCATCGGTATTCCTCCCCACAAACGATACATATTAAAATAGGTAAGGGCACGGATAAAAAGAGCTTCGCCTTTATATTGTTTTTTAAGGGTCGCGTCGAAGTTGGCTTCATCAATCCTATCTAATACAAGATTACAACGATAGACTCCATTATTAAAGTTTGCCCAAGCACTTTCGAGAATTCCATTAGAGGCTTTATCTGCAAACTGATCGATATCATAACGATCTTGTGTTCCGGCGGTCGGCGCGCTCAATGTCAGATTATCACTCCGATATTCACAACACTCTATAAAATAGGATACCTGTGTCTGCAATTTGGAATAACATCCCATCACGGCTACATTAAAATCTTCCGCTGTCTTATATACTTTGTCGGTAGGCACACTGCTACTCGGCTCCAAATCAAAGAAACTATCTGTACAGGCAACTGATAAAAAAGCTGTTGACAAGAATAGTATTAGTTTATATTTTTTCATATAACATGTATTTAAAAGATGATTAAAGTGTTATATTCAGCCCAAACAAAAATGTTTTAGCCAATGGATACGTTCCATAGTCCTCACCCGGTGAAAGAGAATTACTCGGACGTGCATTTACTTCCGGATTATATCCGCTATAGTCAGTCGAAGTCCACAAGTTTTGCCCAGAAACGTAAACTCTCAGTTTTTCCACGAAAAAGCGTTGAGTCAGATTCTTCGGCAAGGTATATCCTAACGTTACATTTTGCAATCGCAGATAAGAACCATCTTCCAGATGCCAGGTTGAAGTGCGTCCATTATACCCCTTAGATTTACGATTGGCGCGGTTCACCTGCCCGTTTCCCGTATCTTCCGGACTTCTCCAACGGTTCAAGGCTATAGTGGTGCCGTTGACATTACCTTCCAAGCTATCAATGTAACGACGATTCAGATTCAGAATCTCATTACCACATACTCCTTGAAAATTAAAATCAAGGTCTAATCCCTTAAACCAGACTTTACCACCAAACCCATAGGTAAAATCGGGCATATAGTTACCTACGATCGTACGGTCTTTATCCAAGTCCATCATTCCATCCCCGTCTACATCCACAAAGCGGAAATCTCCCGGATGAGTATTGCTAAAATGAGGATACTTCTTTAATTCCTCTTTATTGGAGAAAATTCCATCCTGCACCAACAGATAATAACATCCGATAGGTTCACCGACTTTTGTTATGTAATAAGCATGAGCTACGCTACCGGTAGATATGATAGGAGCATTACCCGGACCGAGTGCTTTCACTTCGTTCGTATTAGTGGCATAATTGGCATTGAACGAATAACCGAAATCTTTAGTAATATTCTTCTGTGAGGTCAATGCAACTTCCCATCCTCTATTATTTACCTTACCGATATTCATCAATGCGGTGCTATATCCGGTCAAGTGGGGAACCGGTACATTCAACAACATATTAGAAGTGTTGGTATTATAATAATCCACAGTCACTCCCAGCAATCCTTTGAACATCTGCAAATCAACACCCACATTCACCATTGCATTCTTTTCCCAACTCAAATCTGCATTCTTTATGGTACTTGGCTTGTAACCATTCACCAGTTGTCCGTTTCCTGTACCAAGCACATAATTATCCAAAGCCATCAGAGACAAATGATCATAATTGCCAATCTGAAAGTTACCGGTCACTCCATAACTCGCTCTCAACTTCAAATCATCAACAAACGACAGGCTCTTGGTCTTCATAAAGAAGTCTTCTCCGCTTATTCTCCAAGCCAAAGAAGCTGAAGGGAAATATCCCCACCGATTGTTCTTTCCAAAACGGGAAGAACCGTCTGCACGAATCGCTGCCGAAGCCATATATTTACCTTTATAGCTGTACTGCATACGTGCCAGATAAGAAGCAATCGTCCATTGGGTTTTATCAGATGCACCTTTCGTCACCGTACCTCCGGAAATTGTTTGTATATAGTCGTTCGGGAAATCGGTCGCCATCACATTATTCTCCTTTATATGTCTCCTTTTGAGCAGATTGCACTAAGACCACATTGATAGAATGAGCATCTTTAATCGTTGTGTTATAATTGATTTTATTCTCCACCAGCCAATTGAAATAAAAACCTGATGAACTGTAGGCTGTCGGATTTGACTTTACATCATAATACTTCTGCCCCAATAAAGGAAGTTCCGAAGAACGATATTGGTCATTATGAGCACCGTAATAATCGCCACCAAAAGAAATGTTATAGGTAAGCCCTTTATACAATTCCAATTCAGCAAAGACTTTTCCAACAATCGCCATACGGTCTACGACATCCGATTGTAAGTTTGCCATCGCTACCGGATTCAATATGGCATTATGCTGATAGTCATTTCCAATTCTCCAATATCCGTTTCCCTGATAATTATAGCTACCATCTGCATTATACACCGGCCATACCGGAGGCATCATCAATGCCGATTGCACAATACCATTAGCTCCGGAAGCATCTACCCGATTGGAAGTAGAATAGGAAGGCGAGAAATTCAGACCGAATTTCAGTCTTTTATATTTCCCGTCCAAATTCATACGCATACTATATTTCTTAAAGTCGGAATTAATAATAATACCTTCTTTATCATAATAGTTGGCTGAAATGAAATAACCGACTGTTTTTCCTCTGCCGGAAATAGAAACATTGTGACTGGTAGTAGAAGCTGTACGAAAAATAGCATCTTGCCAGTCCGTATCAGTCAATCCCTTATCACCATTCAAATAAGGAAATAGTTCAGTAGGAATGCGCTCCCATGAGTTCGGGCGCATTCCGTTCGGGTCATCCGGTGACCCTCCGGGATTAGCATCCAGATAAGCATTGTCATGACCATCCTTTGCAAATTCTGCAAACTGATATGCATTCATCATTGAAAGTTTCTTCGAAAGACTTTGGATACCATAATATCCATCATACTGCACTTTCATCTTCTCTGATTGTCCCTGCTTGGTCGTAATAATAATGACACCGTTGGAACCGCGACTGCCATAAATAGCTGCCGACGAAGCATCTTTCAAAACTTCCACAGATTCGACATCATTATTATTCAAATTGGCAAATCCACGTTCTACCGGCACACCATCAATAATATAAAGAGGATCACTACCGGCATTAACCGTACTAATACCACGAACACGGATACTTACACTTCCCTCCGGATCACCACTTGGCTGTGTAACCTGTACCCCCGGCATCTTACCCGCCAACGCCTGACGAAAGTCTGAAGCAGAAACGTCCGCAATTTGTTCAGCTTTCACGGAGGAAATAGAAGTAGAAACGTCTCTTTTTCTCTGAACTCCATATCCCACCACTACTACCTCGTCAATCATCTTACTATCTTCTACCAATGTGATTTTCGCTGTATTTTTATCCTTTGCAGAGATATTTACCGTTTTATATCCAATATAAGAGATGGTCAATGTAGCAGACTCCGGTACATTCATGATTGAATAACGTCCGTCAATATCGGTAATCGTACCATTACCTTCTCCCTTAATCTGCACACTGGCACCAATCAACGGTTCTCCTTTATCATCTGCAACAATACCTTGTATAGTACGTGTACGTTGAGCTGTTTCCTCTTTTTTAAGAGGCTGTTTGCTGACAGCAATTGTATGATCGGTCCTATTGAAATAAAGCTGGGTCTGAACCGTAATTTCTTCCAGGATCTGTTTTAATGAAGCATTTTTAATGTCGAAAGAAACTCTCGGAGCCTTGTCCACCGTCTCCTGATCATAGAGAAACTTAAAATTAGTCTGTTTGCTGATTTGATTGAAAACTCTTTCTACCGGCTCGTTTTGCACACGAAGCGTAATATCATGCTCTTTCAATGTCTGAGCAGTAGTCGGAGATATTAAAATGAAGGTGAATAGTAAAAAAGCTAAAAACGGATAGCTATTTTTACTTATCCCTTTACAAATAAGAAGATTATTCATAAATTTGTGCGTTTTAGTAATTGACTAAAGTTATTAAAAACAAGCAATGCGCGATACGTTATTCATTTGGGTCGAAGCTTATGAATATCCGTCCGGATTGCGGATAGAGGCATTCCTTTGGAGTGCTTCTATCATTTTGGGGAGGTTCATGAAGGAGCAAATTTCATCTATTATTTTTTTTAAAGGTTAAACATTATCTATTATCCATCTCATTCTTTATAAAGAAGCACATTGATGCCTTCTTTCCTGTATTTGATATCACCACTGATAAATTCAATGGATTTTAGTACCGCTTCCAAACTCTTGTTATCATGTTCACCGGTAATCAAGTTGTTGAAATCCTGACCGGGAGCAAAAGTAATCCGACAATTATATATCCGTTCGAGTTCTTTTGCCACATCGCGGATAGGTGTGCTGTAAAAACGTAACCCGCCTTTCATCCAGGCAGCTACTTCTCTATCCTCAGTTTTCTTACTATATTCTCCGGAAACGGTATTGATACGTACCTGTTCTTTAGCAGTCAACCTCATCATCGCTTCCGGCAAATCAACCTGTACCTTACCACTTTCCACACTCACAGACACAATTTCATCTGTTGAATAGGATTTTACATCAAACCGGGTACCTAACACCTGAACATCCAGACGCTTCGTCCTTACAACAAATGGCATCTTCTCATTGCGGGCAACACGGAAATATCCCTCACCTTCAAGTTCCACTTCACGGAGATCTCCAACAAAACGATCCGGATAACGCACTTGCGAACAAGAATTCAGAACCAGAAGAGTCCCATCCGGCAAAATCACTTGCCTTTTCTCACCAAAGGAAGTGGTGATTTCAGCCAGTGTAACCTCTTGTCGATTCATATACCGGAAAAAGTTGGCACTCCCTATGATAATGGCTATTACAGCTGCTATACTGACGGCTGCCGCAGATGCCCGGTGGAGCCATGTACGTTTTTTGTGTTCAATACGCTTCAGCAATTGGCGTGCCTCTCTCTTATATTTCTCTCGCTCCAAATCATTACCAAGTTTCAGATTCCCGGATTCTTCCCAAATCTCTGCTGCCAGTTCATCCAAGATATCTTGGTATTCTGAATCCTTAATACTTTGCAGCAACTGCGAAGCATCTTCTCGGGTATAAAAATCATCCAAGTAGCGATGCAATTTATCTTTTTCTGTCTTAGTATCTTTCATCATCTATTCAAAATAGGGATATTAATTTCCTTCCCTTTGTATAAGTAATACACAAAAGTAAAAAAGATCTAGGGTGTAGTTAACATTTATTATAAATTCAAGCACACTAGAATCAAAAGTACATCGGCTGATGTACTTGAATATTTAGTCAAGTAGGAACGAATCACTTTTAGAGAAAGAGAAATATGTTCTTGCACAGTATGAACAGAAACACCCAATGCTTCGGCTATTTCTTTATGCGACATCTGAAGCTCACGGCTCATTTTGAATACCTCACGCTGGCGGGGCGTTAATTGCTCCAATGCACGGGCAATAATCTCTTTCAAATCATTGAGCAGAACATAATTATTCGTTTCGTTTGTTGAATCAATCGCTTGAGAAAGAATCTGTTCTTTCAGATGATCTTCATTGGCCATGTCCCGCAATTGATTCAAAATACGATTGCGCACAATAGTATAAAGATAGGAAGAAAAAGAGACTTCGGGATTGATGAAACGCCGAGTTTGCCAGACTACTGTAAATGCATCCTGGAAAATGTCTTCCGCAAATTCACGGGACTTGACGAATTTCAGGGCGAAGTAAAGCAAACGATTTTTATAAGCGGCATAAAGTTCGCAAAAGGCCTCTTCATCTCCGTCTATCAGGCGAAGAACTAATTCCCGATCATTTATAAGAGTGTCTGTTGCGTACATATTTTCTTTATTTTGGGTACAAAGGTATTGTTATGATGTTACAAACGTATGTATTTTTTCTGAAATAAAAAAATAAAAGCGATCTCACACTTTCGATGAGACCGCTTTTATTTTATCCATTATTCAAAACCGGACATTATCAGAGCAATCGTTATTTCCCTTTTTTATAATTCTCCAACCCCGTCTGTAAGAAATCGATATACTTGGAGATGTCCTCGTCATAAGCGTATGACTTGTTCAGCGGTTTGGCTTCATTGTCCAACAATACGTAGAAGGGTTGGGCATTGGCACCAAACTTCACACGTTGCAAATAACTCCACTTATCACCAATGGTACGCAGTTTGCGTTCGGTACCGTTTTCAACGACCGTGATAGGCTCAGGCAATGCTGTTTTCTCGTCTACATAAAGTGTAATCAATACGTAATCGTTATTAATCAAATCACTCACTTTCGGGTCTGTCCATACCGCTGCTTCCATCTTACGGCAGTTTACGCAACCATATCCGGTAAAATCGAGCATAACCGGTTTTCCATTCAGACGGGCATATTCCATTCCTAAATCATAGTCATCGAATTTCGCGTGTACATCATTCTTATACAAATTGAAGTCTTGTGTCTGCATAGGCGGAGCAAATGCAGATACGGCTTTCAATGGTGCTCCCCACAAACCGGGAACCATATATACGGCAAATGCTAAAGAGATTAATGCCATAAAGAAGCGGGTTACTCCCACCTTATTATCATCGTCATCGTGCGGGAACTTGATCTTGCCCAACAAGTAGAATCCAAGCATGGCAAAGATGACAATCCATAAAGCCAAGAATGTTTCGCGGTCAAGCAATCTCCAACCATAAGCCAAATCAGCCACTGACAAGAATTTAAGCGCAAATGCCAATTCAAGGAAACCTAATGTAACCTTAATAACATTCATCCATCCACCAGACTTCGGCATCGATTTAAGCCAAGACGGGAACAAGGCGAAAAGCGTGAATGGCAACGCCAAAGCAATGGCAAATCCCAACATACCAATTGCCGGGGCAACTACACTTCCTGTTGTAGACACTTGTACCAGCAGGAACCCGATAATCGGACCCGTACAAGAGAAAGATACCAATGAAAGTGTGAAAGCCATCAGGAAGATACTTAACAGTCCAGTCGTAGACTCAGCTTTGCTATCTACTGCATTCCCCCACTTCGACGGCAATCTGATTTCAAACGCTCCAAAGAATGAAGCAGCAAAGATCACCAGCATCAGGAAGAAGAGAATGTTGAAAATAGCATTAGTAGATAAAGCGTTTAATGCACTGGCACCGAAAATCAAGGTAATAGCCAAGCCCAATGCTACATAAATCACTACGATAGATGCACCGTATGTCCATGCATCACGAATTCCTTTCTTTTTATCTTTGCTCCGTTTCAAGAAGAAACTGACTGTCATCGGAATAATCGGCCAAACACAAGGAGTAAACAAAGCCAACAATCCGCCTAGGAAACCTGTAATGAATATATATATCCAAGACATATCTTTCTGACCATGATCTTCTCCCAAGGCTTGTAAATCGCTGATCACCGGTTTCCAAAGATCACCGGATGCAACAGTCGGCTGAATGTCCGTAGCAGTTTCCGTTGTAGTTGCAGGAACCTGTTCCACCAACACAGAAGAATCTTTCGCAGCAACAGGAACAGGCTCTTCTTTTGGCTTATCCACTACCTTCTGCTCCGGTTGCCCAGTTTTCGTTGCAGTAGCATTGCCGGCTTTCACCTCTCCTGAAAACTTGAAAGGCACTTGGGTAGGAGGCAGACAACTCTCGTCATTACAAGCTCCATATTCCAGATAACCCTCAATTAGGTAAGCTCCACCCGTGAATTTTACTTTCTGCACAAACTTCGCCGTGTTCTCGAAATAACGTACCTTCATTTCAAATAATTTATCGAAAGTAGATACTTCGTTGCCTACAGGCTTCAGTTTTCCAACAAGCTCGACACCGGATTTATTATCAACATTAAATGTTGCGGAAATAGGACCTCCATCTCCCAAATCGGTAGAATAAACATGCCAACCCTTATCAATGGTAGCTGTAAACACCACCTCTGCCTCCGTATCGGAGAGAGGCGTCAACTCTGTTTTAAACTTTACAGGATCTTTGATCTGCGCTTGCAAAGCATATACAACAAAGCTTAAAAGCAGGAATAAAATTGTCTTTCTCATCTTTATTATCGGATTTTATAATTCATAGTCTACACATGCACGTTTTTCTTTCGTTTCAGCTAAAATCTTGCCGGCAGCGACATGGTCAGGATGTGTTGCGTAAAATTTCACATCTTCCAATGTATCAAATTCACTGTAAAGAGCAATATTCCATGCTTCGCCGGGATTGATATTCAATCCGACTTCTACCTTGCGAATGACAGGAATTTTGGCAGGAAGAGCTTCGATCGCTTCCTTGAATTTAGTCATGACTATCCGTTTCTCTTCAGCAGGAACTTCGTCTTTTAACTTAAATAATACAATGTGTTTTACCATTACGTTGTTATTTTAATGAATTGTTTCTATATTTGTCTGGCTAAAGACTTTAGCACATTAGATTAATAATTATGCAAAATTACTTCATTTAATTCAAATATACATTTAAAGAAATGTTAATTATAGGAATAGCAGGTGGAACGGGATCCGGAAAAACCACCGTTGTACGGAAAATTATAGAAAGCCTCCCAGCAGGGGAAGTTGTACTCTTGCCACAAGATTCATACTACAAGGACAGTAGCCATGTGCCGGTTGAAGAACGCCAGAATATCAATTTTGACCATCCGGACGCTTTTGAATGGAGTCTGCTTTCCAAGCATATTATGACGCTAAAAGAAGGAAAGAGCATCGAACAGCCTACCTATTCTTATCTCACATGTACCCGTCAGCCCGAAACGATTCACATCGAACCTCGTGAAGTGGTTATCATTGAAGGGATCCTTGCCTTATGTGACAAAAAGTTACGCAATATGATGGACCTCAAAATATTTGTTGATGCCGATCCTGACGAACGTCTGATACGTGTTATCCAAAGAGATGTTATCGAACGGGGACGTACTGCCGAAGCTGTCATGGAACGCTATACGCGGATTTTAAAGCCTATGCACCTGCAATTTATCGAACCTTGCAAACGATATGCCGACCTTATTATACCGGAAGGAGGCAATAATAAGATAGCTATTGACATACTGACCATGTACATCAAGAAGCACCTTAAACATTAAAATTATAAATTAAAAATCAAAGAATGAGTGTCAAAACACTGAGTATTCCTTTATTCTTTATTTTATTTTGTTGTATGCTCGGATGCCGGAATAAGTATCACAACAAGATGAACGAAACTGCGTATGATCTTCCACAAATAAAAGATAGTGGTGAACTCGTTGTATTGACATTATATAGCTCCACTTCCTATTTCATTTATCGGGGACAAGAAATGGGATTCCAGTATGAACTTAGTGAACAGTTCGCCAAAAGTTTAGGACTGAAGCTTAGATTTGAAGTAGCCAATAACGTTGATGAACTGATCCAAAAATTACTGGCAGGCGAAGGGGACATGATTGCCTACAATCTGCCCGTCACTAAAAAATGGAAAGACAGTCTTCTTTATTGTGGTGAAGATATCATCACTCATCAGGTAATCGTTCAACAAGGAAGAGGGAAACAGAAGCCTTTAAAAGATGTAACCGAACTGATCGGAAAAGATATATACGTAAAACCTGGAAAATATTACGACCGCCTTGTCAATCTGAACAGCGAATTAGGAGAAGGTATCCGGATTCATGAAGTCACCAACGACAGTATCACCATTGAGGACTTGATTACACAAGTGGCGCAAGGAAAAATTTCATATACGGTGGCCGACAATAATTTGGCAAAACTGAATAAGACTTATTATCCCAGTTTAAATATCGACCTGTCCATCAGCTTCGACCAACGATCTTCGTGGGCGGTACGAAAAAGTAGTCCCGAACTGGCAGCCGCAGCTACTAAATGGCATCAAGAAAACATGACTTCTCCTGCCTATACAGCCAGTATGAAACGCTATTTCGAAAATAGTAAAATGATGCACCACTCTCCTATTCTTTCATTGAAAGAGGGAAAAATATCTCATTATGATGATTTATTCAGAAAGTATGCCGAAAATATCGGATGGGATTGGCGTATGCTAGCATCACTGGCTTATACTGAATCTAATTTCGACACCACAGCTGTATCTTGGGCAGGTGCCAAAGGGCTCATGCAGTTAATGCCTGCCACCGCCCGGGCAATGGGAGTACCACCCGGCAAGGAACAGAATCCGGAGGAAAGTGTGAAAGCGGCTATTAAATATATCGCTGCCACCGACCGCAGTTTCAGCATGATTCCTGACAAACAGGAACGACTAAACTTCATTTTGGCATCTTATAATGCCGGTTTAGGGCATATATATGATGCAATGGCTCTAGCTGAAAAATATGGGAAAAACAAACTGGTTTGGAAAGATAATGTAGAAAACTTCATCTTGCTCAAAAGTAATGAAGAATACTTCACCGATCCCGTCTGTAAAAACGGATATTTCCGTGGTATCGAGACTTGCAAATTCGTTCGTGATATTATGTCTCGCTACGAATCCTACAAAAGGAAAATCAAAGCATGAGATAAATCAGACTGTTTCTATTCCTTTATCAAATAAGCACACACAGGGACATTCATTAAATATTATAAAATGAGCCAACTAATTCATACACAAATTATTGCGAATTAGTTGGCTTTTTAGTATCTTTAGGTATTCCCCCGAAAACAAGGTTTGACGGCCCAAACGGGGGAAATTCCCCAACTAAGATATGGCTAAGATACAAAAAATTTCAGAAATCCACCCAACTTTGGGCTTTACAGAATTTGATATTCTGGAAAAATACCGCAAGAGTTTTCATGAGAGTGAGCTTGGCAGGCTTCATTCGGTCTTTCCATTTGATCGTATGGCAAAAGCCGCAGGCCTGTCTGAACAACGTTTGGGCCGCAGGAACATATTCAGTCCTTCCGCAAAGATCGCCCTTATGGTCCTGAAGGCATACACCGGATTCTCCGACAGGAAACTGGTGGAACATCTGAACGGGAACATACACTACCAGATGTTCTGTGGCATCATGATCCCCCCGTCCCTTCCCATAACCAACTTCAAGATAGTCAGTGCCATCCGTAATGAGATAGCATCCCGCCTTGACATTGATTCCTTCCAGGAGATCCTGGCTTCACACTGGAAACCTTATCTTGATAACCTTCACGTCTGCATGACCGATGCCACATGCTATGAGAGCCACATGCGTTTTCCTACGGACATGAAACTCCTTTGGGAAAGCATCGAATGGCTCTACAGTCATATATGCCGGCATTGCAGGGATCTGGGCATAAGGCGTCCGCGCAACAAATACAGGAATGTGGCGGAATCCTATCTGTCCTACTGCAAGAAAAGAAAGAGGAGAGCTTCAAGGACAAGAATGCTTAAGCGCCGTATGATCAAGCTTCTTGAAAAGCTCCTCAGTCAAAGGGATGGGCTCCATAGCGAGTACGGTGCTTTACTCCGATATACACAGGATTACCATAAGCGTCTTTCCATCATCAGAAAGGTGCTTGTACAGGAAAAGGAAATGTTTGAAGGGCGAAAAGTCAGTGACCGCATCATCAGCATCGACCGTCATTATGTACGTCCCATCGTCAGAGGCAAGGAAACCAAGTCCGTCGAGTTCGGTGCAAAGGTCAATAATATACAGATAGACGGCATATCGTTCATCGAACACCTCTCGTTCAAGGCTTTCAATGAGGGGATACGCTTGAAGGACTGTATCCGTATGCAGCAGAAGCTGATGAATGTAAGGGTAAGATGTGTGGCTGCCGATTCCATATATGCCAATAATGCCAACAGAAAGTTCTGTACTAAATATGGGATATCCACATCCTTTGTGCGCAAGGGAAGGGAGGGCAAAGATGAGCCTTTGAGGAAGCTGCTTAGAAGCGAACTCTCAAAAGAAAGGGCCACACGGCTTGAAGGAAGCTTCGGCACTCAAAAGCAACATTACTCGCTCGCAAGGATAAAGGCAAGGAACAAGAAGACGGAAATCCTGTGGATTTTCTTCGGAATACATACAGCAAATGCCATACTGGTGATTGACAAGATCAGGAACAGAACGGGGAAAGCTGCATGATATGAGTTTACTGAAAGAATCAGAAGAGGTCAGAAGACTTCTTCCGGAACTTCATGTATTGTCAGATAAGGGGTCACCGGTAAAGTCTTGTGGGGTCATCGATAAAATCCTGTGGTTTTATGCATAAATTTTAGTTAGTCTATACAAGAAAAAGGGTATGTCTATAACCCCTCTAAGTTGTGCTCTGAACTGTTTAACTTTCGCATTAAATGATTCTGCAGCAGCATTTGATGCCCTATTAATATAGAAGTTTAGTATCTGCTCACTTCTGTCATATAATGTAGCAGCTATTGTGTTAAACGAGTCAAATCCAGATTGTTCTACTTCTTGATACCACTTCGCTAAATTGGTTCTTGCTCCTGCCTTTATCGATCGTTTATTAAAAATCATTCTTAAAGAATGACTAAGTGAATATGCCCGTTTAATATCCGGATATTCTCTGAATAAGACTGTAGCTCTGAGCTTCTGTGCTTCAGTCCATTTTTCAGCAGATTTGAAAAGCAGATACCGGCTCCTTGCCAATAATTCCTTGCGTGTATCACCATTCTCAAAGGTAAAAGGGGTATATTTCTTTTTCAGACCTTTAGCTTCCTGCCTGACATCAGTCTCTTCTTGTATAGCTTCCCAACGGTGTCCGATTCTAATTTCCTGTACAGCATCACACGCCAGCTTTTGAATATGGAAGCGATCTATCACACGGATAGCCGAGGTGAAACATCTGCGAACGATCTTGCGCATACTTTCTGACAAATCAAGAGTGACCTCCCGCACCATCCGAAGTGCTTCTTCAGGGATTTGTTCTAGCACAGCTATGACATCGTCAGCCTTGGTACCCTTGACAATAGCCACGATAGCACCTTTACCACCGTGTGCCTCTCTGTTGATGATTATAGTATATAACTCACCATTAGAAAGGGAAGTTTCATCAATACTCAAGTACGGTCCCAGGTTCTCGGAAAACAGCAGCCAGTTTGCGGCATGGGACAGTTGATCCCACATGCGGTAGTCACTTAGATACTCTTTATATTGCCGCTCAAACTGATCACCGTCAATATGATAATAACGTTCAAGAGAGCGGGCCGTAATCGGGTATTTCTCCAAGCAATCCTTTTAAAAAAGACGCGAATTCTTTTGAATGTCGCGTTCCCTGAGCGGTAAGCTCAAAAGTGTTACAGATGATAGAACCAGTTTCCTTGTCGAGCCATTTACGACGCCGTACACATAAGCTTACCTTACGGTCACGGATAGGAAAATCACGAATATAAACCGGAGGAAGAAAACCTTTGGACTCTAAAGAGTGAACCCTAGAGGACAAGGGAGGAAGATTTTGCTCATCTAAATGAATGGTTAACATTTCAGCGGTGTTCTCTATTTTAACAATATCAAAACACTCCAACAGGTCAGCTGGGAGTATGAAGCGAGCAAGAACTAAAAGAGTATCGTAACTAGTCATAAGAGTTTTTTGAAGGCAAAGATAAGAATTGGAGAGAAGAAGACCACATGATTTTACCGGTGAACCCCAATAGGTCTCAAATTCATAAAATCACCCTCATTACAATAAACTGCATTCCAAAAGATTGAACACAAAACTTAAGGAGTGCAGTTCATTCATGTAGTGAGGATGATCTCCCGTTTTAAAGAATTCCTGAAAATATTTATTTTCTCAGTATTAGATAGACTATTTGGGTAGAACAATCTAATATATATAAGCCAGAAAAAACTCAAAAGAAAAATCCTCTAATTAGTTTCAAAGGAAAAATCGACCTAATTATTTAAATTATTAGCATTACTTTTCCATCCTGAAGAGTAATAGAACCCTTATGCCTAATTGAATAATTTTGAAGAAGTCGTAATAGGACTTGGTATTTTTATACCCAAAAGTATATTTTCTACTGTTCCCATAGGTTATTCAAAGGCTATTAAGTATATATTTTATTGCATGTGCGATGCAAAGTTATGAATAAAATTGAAATATACAAGATCTTTTTTATTTTAATTCAATATTGTCCTAAATAAATTGGGGGGAACAAATAAAAAGGAAGTAGAACTAAGGTAAAATGACTACCTTAGTAGCGAGCTACCAACTCATCTACTTCCTATGGCAAATATAACACTTTTCGCACAGGTAATATCACATCTCCCGAAAGAAAATATCAGGAAAATCATAAAATCTTCGGGGTCAGACAAGCATTGCAAGGGCTACAATACATGGAGTCAGTTTGTTAGCATGATTTTCAGCCAATTCTCAGGATGTGATTCAGTCAGAGATATCTCAAACGGGCTGAAATCAGCCACCGGCAACCTCAATCATTTGGGAATCAACCGTGCACCATCCAAGTCAACGGTAGCATATCAGAACGCCAACCGAGACAGTTCGGTTTTTCGCGGCATATTCTACTCGTTGTTTCAGTATTTCGGACAGCAAGCCCTATGGCAACGAAGAAAGTTCCGTTTCAAGATGCCGATAAAACTGCTCGACTCCACATTGGTGTCATTGACTCTGTCAATATATGACTGGGCACATTACACTACCACCAAGGGGGCGGTCAAGATGCACACGCTATTGGACTATGACAGTCTTTTGCCGGAGTTCGTGAATATCACCGATGGCAAAACCACCGACAACAAAGCTGCTTTTGATATTGAGTTACATCCGTATAGTATTGTAGTAGCCGACCGAGGCTACTGTGACTACTCATTGCTGAATAATTGGGACAGCAGCAACGTGTTCTTTGTAGTGCGTCATAAAGACAATATCCGGTACAAAGCCATAGAGGAGTTGCCTTTGCCTGAAAAACACGCTCAGAATGTACTTATTGACGAAATAATCGAGTTCGAACTCTCGGCGGCCAAATCCAAATATCCCAAACGTTTACGTCGCATCGCAGTATGGAACGATGAACACGGTTTTGAAATTGAGTTACTCACAAACAACTTCACATTGGCAGCATCAAGCATAGCGGCTCTGTACAAGGCTCGGTGGAACATAGAAATCTTCTTTCGCAACCTCAAGCAACTGCTACGCATCAAGAGCTTTATCGGCACATCCCGCAATGCCGTAGAGACCCAAATATGGACTGCTATGACTACAATGCTGATTCTGACATGGCTAAAGCACATCGCAAGATACAAATGGGCATTGGCTAACCTTGTGGTCACGCTCCGGCTGAACACATTTACCAAAATCGACCTCCAAAAATGGCTTGATCAACCATTTACACCACCTCCCGAAACCATCGAAAACGATTAGGGGGGATTGATTTTGAACTCTCGAGGCTATACTTAACAGTATAGTCAGTTAGCTCATGCTCAAAATTTATTTAGGACAATATTGATTTTAATTATCAACAAATACACGACTCTTTCCATTTAAAACTGTTTTGTTCTCTCAAAAATGGTCTTATTTTTTATAGGCCGAGCATCTAAGGATATCGGTTGACACTGATTTACCATAATCTGTTGGTGAAATCCGTATTTTATGGTAAAAAATGCCTAAATTTGCGTACAGCGATGCCGAAGCACCACTTTCGATGTTTCTTTTTCATCGAATATTATTTTTAAGAGGCGTAAAAGGGTTGTTTTTTTTGCTTTCTGCCTCGATTTTTGCTACGCAAAATAATCATTATTCTCCTGATTTACAAATAGTTCAACTTAATGACAATAAAAAGAAACACCGTTTTTGCCCTCAGGGCAGCATCATGGAGAGACTGATGGATTTTGCCTCGTCAGTCCCGAATTTCCGCAGGTTAGGCAAGGGAAATATACGCCATAAGCTCAATGACTTCCTCATCCTGATGATTCTCGCCCGGACCTCGAAATGCATCGGACGAGCTGAGATAATAGAATTCGGTGGGCGTAATCTCAAAAGGTTCCGTTCAATGGGAATGCTTAAGAACGGCGTGTCCTCAGAACCGACGCTATGCCGGATTGAAAAAGGCATTGATGACCTCAGTCCGGCTGATAAAATGCAGAAACTTGCTGAGGCATTCCATGGGGAGTTGCTAAAATCCGAATGCAGCAGGGAGATAATCTGTATGGACGGCAAGGCAGAGCGCGGCACCATACAGGAGAACGGCCGCAACCCGGACATCGTGTCGGCATATTCGTACGACACTGGCATCACATTGGCCACCGAGGCCTGTCAGGAAAAGAGCAATGAGATAAAGGCCGTCCCCCTGTTGATTGGCAAAATCGACATATCCGGCAAGACAGTCACAGCCAATGCCATGTTGATGGAGAAAGACATCATAGACCTGATCAGAAGGAAGGGAGGCGATTTCCTTATCAAACTCAAGGCAAACCAGCGGACCCTGCGCTACGGTATCGAGGACAAACTTAAAAGAGTGTCAACCGCAGCACGCATACACCGAGGGACCTGAATTGGAGCACGGCAGGATTGAGACGCGGACATACCGTATATATGACGGTCTTGATATCATCGCTGACAAGCAGAAATGGGGAGAAAGTCTTACGATTATTGAAATTGAAGCTGACACGGTCAAGAAATCAACCGGAGCACATACTTCAGAAAGACGGATCTATGTATCCGGCCTGCCCATGGACACGCCCCGGTTAGGTTCCCTCATACGCAAACATTGGTCAATAGAGAGCATGCATTGGAGTTTGGATTTCAACCTACTGCAAGACTGGGTAAAGCGAAAGTCCACGAAAGCAGCCTGGAATCTCGACACTATCCAAAGGATTGTTCACTCACTGTTCTCTATTTGGAAAGGACGCTGCAAAAAACGGTCTGATAAAAGAAAAGGAATGACTGAGTTCATGAGGGGATTCTCCATGAGTTTTACCAAGCTGCTGAGATTCTCAGCCCCAAAATAAAAAAAACGATTTTCGATAAAAAGATAATTGACTGAAATACAAACTTCAACAATTTACCCGGATCGTATTGAACCGAGTAAGGGGGAGTATGGCCATATTTTTATCTTAAATGGAAAGAGCCGTGTCAACAAACACTATTTTTATAATCTCAATTATTATAATTTGTCATCTTAAACATGTATCCTCCCAATAATCCATTTTACATAAGGTATTTATATAAAATTATACCAAGTCCTATTACAACTTAGCCTAATTAATCAATATGATCATAATCTTAAATTAACATTTATGAAAACTCCTACTAACAGACCTCCACCTTTCAAAAACAGAGAAATTACTCTCATTTTCTATTTTTCTTTCAGCACAGATCAGAATAGTTTTGAAATGTATTCTGAATCCATTATCAACTTCAATACCAACAATCTAAGAAGATGAATAATAGCAGTTAAACACACCTATATATTATCAAACTTACTCATAACAAAACAAACGTATACCTCTTGTATGTATACCCTAGTTGTACCTACATTGTAGATACACAAGAGTAGTTCTCCCTTTCTCTTTTTTACCAATCTAATTATTAACCTCTTATCACAGAAAACAATGCGAAAAAGAAGAGTTTATTGGATGCTGTTCATTACAGCTTTCGCATGGTTAGCTTCCTGTTCAGATGACGACATCAATGGAAGCAGCGGGTTCAACCCAAACCAGCCTATTGAAATTACAGAATTTTATCCTGATTCCGGAGGTATAGCCACTCCGATGATCATTGAAGGCCACAACTTCGGCACAGATACCACTGGCATGAAAGTCTATTTTGAAGATATAGACGAGATCAGGCATCCTGCCGGATTAGTCAGCAGTAACGGTAACAGAATCTATGTATTTGTTCCCAAAGGACTCACCTTCAAAAGAGAGATGAATATTCTTGTAGAAAGAAAAACACCCGACGGTCAGGAATACATAGGCAAAGCACCAGACCAATTCCTATACAAGACACAAACCAGTGTTAGTACGGTAGCAGGACTTGCGTCTCCCAATAGTAACACCAATACCGTTGGTGGTGACCTTGCCACATGTACTTTCTCTTGTCCGACCTATCTCTGTATAGACAGTGAAGATAATATATTCGTATCAGAGCGTTCACTGCATAGTGGAAAAGCCAAGCAACCAAACATAAGCTGCCGTAATGAAAAAGGTGGGGTTGTAAACGGAAACATTATGATGATTTCCATCGCCAACAATTCTTCCATTGCATTAAAATATGGAGTGGGATTAATTAATGCACCGGCTTATTCTGATGAAAAAGATGCTGAAGCAGTTTATATCCCGGATGATGCCGGCATGAAGTATTATGATATGCAAAAACTTCTAAACTATATTCCCAGATATAGAACAGTGTTGAAATCAGAGGAACTCAGGACCGTAGACGAAAACAACTGGAAACATTGCTTTGTAGTCAACAAGCTGGATCACATGATTTATACGGTCATGTGGAAAGGGCAATTGGTTCGAATCAATCCTAAAAACCGTACAGCAGAAATTCTGTTAAAGAAAATATCTAACGTGGCAATAGGCGATGGCGGCGGAGCAGGAAGTGACTCCTATATCGCATTCAGCCCTATTAAAGGAGAGGAAAACGTACTCTATGTATCTCTTGCTGACTTTCACCAGATTTGGAGAGTGGACGTATCCAAGATCACTCCAGAAGATAAAGACACGTACAACGGAGAGTCATACGCAGGAAAAGCAATCTACGAAGGAGTTATGAACGGAAAAGGTTGGGAAGACGGATTGCTGAAGAATGCTAAATTCAGGCATCCGCGCCAGATCTGTTTCACCGATGACGGAAAAATGTACATCGCTGATAGTGGCAACTCCTGTATCCGTTTGATAGATACTACTATACCGAAAGAAAGAGCAGTCGTAACCACCCCCATCGGTCTGCCGGGAGCGGAGGGTTATAAGGATGGAGGTCCGGAAATTGCCAAATTCCACTTCCCTTGCGGAGTAGCAGTCAATAGTGATGGAACTATTGTATATGTAGCCGACACACAGAACAAAGTGATTCGTAAATTATCCATTGAATAATCTTATACAAAATACAATAATGAGAAATAATTTTCTACTGATTGTACTAATCATGGCGCTTATACCGCTGACGAGTTACAGTCAAGACAATAAGAAAAAACAGTTTACTGTAGCGGGGATCGTAATAGACAAAACCGGTGAACCGCTACCGGGTACCACTATCTATGTCAAGAATGCACCGGGAGTAGGAACCTCAACAGATATGGATGGTAAGTTCAGTATCAAAGTAGGTGTCAACCAAATATTAGTCATTCAGGCTGTCGGAATGAAATCTATCGAGAAACTGGTGACTAAAGATGAAATAAAACTCAAAGTTACATTGGAAGAAGATAACACCAAGCTTGACGAAGTTGTAGTCACTGGTATGACTTCACAAAAAAAGATATCAGTAGTAGGTGCAATCAGCACTATTGATGTAGCCCAGCTCAGTACTCCCGGTACTTCCCTCAATAACATGATCGGCGGACGATTGGCTGGTGTTATCACCATGCAGAGTTCGGGCGAACCGGGAAAAAACATATCTAATTTCTGGATTCGTGGCATCAGTACTTTCGGAGCCAGCTCCGGCGCATTAGTGCTGATTGACGGTATCGAAGGGCGCCTTCAAGACATTGATCCTGATGATGTAAAATCGTTCAGTATCCTGAAAGACGCCTCCGCCTCCGCAGTGTATGGTACCCGAGGTGCCAATGGTGTGGTCCTAGTTACCACTAAACGTGGAGAAACAGGTAAACTTACCATCACAGGACGAGCAACATTAAAGGTGTCTCACATCAAACGTCTGCCCGAATACCTGGGAGCTTATGAGTACGCTCTCCTTGCCAATGAAGCACGTGCCATGTCGGGTGAAGACGACCTGTACTCCCGTCTGGAACTGGATCTAATAAAATACAATTTAGATAAAGATCTCTACCCGAATGTTAACTGGATAGATGAAATAATGAAACGCACATCTATACAGCAGAACTATTACATCAATGCACAAGGAGGAGGCGACATAGCCAGATATTATCTTTCAGTAGGATATCAGGATGAAGGAGCAGCCTACCAGCAGGAAGACAACCTGTTCAAAAAGCCCTTGTCATATAAAAAAATAACATACCGTGCCAATATTGACATGAATCTGACCACAACAACTAAAGTTTATTTTGGTCTGGACGGATATATTTCCAACTATACCAGTCCGGGTGGACAAAACACGAATACGGTATGGTCAGCAGTCCGTCAGCTAACTCCATTAATGTTTCCTAAGACCTATTCAGACGACACTTTCCCTTCTTATGGAAAACATGACCTTGCTTCTCCGTATGTCATGCTAAATAACACCGGATACACTCAAGACGAAACTCAGCGTAATATGCTTACACTCAAACTTGAACAAAAATTCGGAGGATTCCTGAAAGGAATGACAGCGTCGGTGCAAGCAATGAGCGAAAATATCAATTATTTCAATGAAGGACGTTATATATGGCCTGACCTCTATCGCGCTACAGGAAGAAGTTCACAAGGCATACTCATCAAAACACTGCGTACTGCCAAAGAGAACATGAAATATACACAAAAAAACAACAGATACAGAAAATACTACATGGAAGCCAAAGCCAACTGGGACCGTACATTTGGTTTGCATTCACTAGGAGCATTGGCTTTATATTACATGGAAGATGTTCATAATACCCGATGGAACTATGACGCAATGGGTATTAACGCCATTCCTCAACGCCGCCAAAACTTATCAGGACGGGTTTCCTATGGCTATAACAATAGCTATTTCATTGATGCAAACTTCGGTTACACAGGTTCTGCGCAATTCGAAAAAGGAAAAAGATTCGGTTTCTTCCCGTCCATTGCTATAGGCTGGGTACCGACATCCTATAACTGGGTCAATGAGTCCATTCCCTGGTTAAGCTTCCTCAAATTCCGAGGCTCCTACGGTCAGGTCGGTAATGATCAGATCAGCAATGATCGGTTCCCTTATCTGACATTAATCAATGACAATGCCGCTTCTTACTGGGGATATCGTGAACGGGGTATTACAGAAACTGTGAAAGGAGCCGACAACCTTCAATGGGAAGTAGCAAAGAAGCTCAACTTTGGTATCGATGCCAAGTTCTTCCACGATAAGTTCTCTGTCACTGTTGACTTTTTTCGCGACATACGTGATCATATCTTCCAGGATCGTGTGACGCTACCTAAATTTGTAGGTATGGTTACCGTCCCGAAATCAAATGTAGGAAAAATGCATAGCTATGGTTCGGACGGAAATTTCGAATTCTTCCACCAGATCAATAAAGATATGAGCTTCACTGTACGCGGCAATTACACTTTCTCTCAGAATATTATTGATTACTATGAAGAAAACAAGTTACCTTATGATTATCTGAGTGTAACCGGAAAGCCCTTTAACATCCTTCGCGGATATATTGCAGAAGGACTCTTCTCCAGTAAAGAAGAAATTAACACAAGTGCTGACCAAAGCGGATTCGGCCGCATTCGTCCGGGAGATATCAAATATCGTGACGTAAACGGAGACGGTATTATCAATGCCGATGACAAAGTACCTTTGTCCTATTCCAACCAACTCCCTCGGGTGATGTATGGATTCGGAGCCGATTTTCATTGGAAAGACTTAACCCTCAGCTTTCTTTTCAAAGGTTCGGCAAAAGTAGACTACTATCGTTCGGGACTCGGTAATGACGCAGGATGGATTCCCTTCTATAACGGAGAACTCGGCAACATTATCAAGCTGGCCAACAATCCTAAGAACAGATGGACGCCCGCATGGTATTCAGGCACTACCGATACGGAAAATCCACATGCGGAATTTCCACGTCTCTCCTACGGAGGCAATACGAACAACTCCCAGCTTTCATCTTTCTGGAAACGGAACGGTTCTTTCCTGCGCTTTCAAGAACTCAGTCTGAAGTACAACCTGAAGACCTCATGGATAAAAAAGACAGGACTATCTTCTATAGATCTGGAGTTTGTTGCCAACAACCTCTTTACTATCGACAAAGTGAAGTATTTTGATCCGGAACAGGCATCTGCAAACGGAGCCGCTTATCCGATACCGGCAACTTATACGTTCCAGATTTATCTTAAATTCTAAAAATAATACAGAACACTCATGAAAAAATTATTCAAAATAATATTAGGAGCAACAGTAGGAAGTACACTACTACTCAGTTCCTGCAATTTTCTGGATGTAGACCCATACTTCGAAGCGACTTTCAAAAAAGACTCCATCTTTCACAGCAAGAAAAATGCTGAAGGTTATCTCTGGAACACTCCGAAAGGTTTTCCCGACGCAGGAGCCATCTGGGGAAATTCCTGGAATCCGGGGGAATCTGCTTCGGACGAAATAACACTTAAATATCAGACAAATGAATTTTGGGGACTGCAATTCTCCGTAGGTACCATCAACAGCAGAAATCTGCCTATCCAAAACCAATGGTACAACATGTATGTTATTGTAGCAAGATGTAACAAAATGCTTAAAGAAGTCTACAATGTGCCTGATATGAACGAAATGGACAAAAGACGCTATATCGGATATGTTCACTTCATGCGTGGGTACGCTTATTATCATCTTTTGATGAACTGGGGACCGTTGATTATCGTGGGCGATGAAGAACTGAGCACCTCCGAACCTGCCGAATATTATAATCGCGAACGGGCTACCTATGATGAGTCTGTAGATTATATATGCAATGAATTCCGCCTGGCAACTCGAGGTATCTATTCGGCGGATGAACAAAGCGTCAACTATTATCAACGTCCGACCAAAGGAGCAGCCATGGCACTCATCGCCCGTTTGCGTCTCTTTCAGGCTTCACCGCTTTTCAATGGCGGAGCTGCAGCCCGTAAATGTTTCGGGACCTGGAAACGTAAAAGCGACGGAGCCTACTATGTCAATCAAGAGTACGATCCTATACGCTGGGCCGTTGCAGCAGCTGCCGCCAAACAGCTTACCCAAATGGGATATGAGCTACATACAGTGGAAGCTGATGCCCAGAATCCATATCCTTTAGCCTCCAATGTTCCTACTGCGAACTTCCCTGACGGAGCAGGCAATATCGATCCTTATCACTCCTACTCCGATATGTTCACAGGAGAAGGTATCATACAGACTAATAAAGAATTCATTTGGGCGATGGAATCCGGTAACGTCACTAATTATACTCAGCACTCATTCCCTGTTAAGTTTGGCGGATGGGGTTCAATGTCTGTGCCGCAGAGGGTAATCGATTGCTATCTGATGGCAGATGGGCGGACTATTCATAATTCATCGACAGAATATCCATATGAGCCGGACTTTAGCAAACTCACCGGTGTATCCAAAAAACTGGGAACATACCTACTGAGGGAAAACGTACCTATGATGTACGCCAATCGTTCGGCACGTTTCTACGCCTCGATAGGTTTTCCGGGACGCTATTGGACGATGAGTTCAGCTTCTACCGACGCCTCCTACGTCAATCAGCAATTCTGGTATTCTCACGATGATACCAATGCCGGAATTGCCGGTGCCGGAAATAACGTAAACGACTACTGTATCAGCGGTTATATTCCCGTCAAATACATTCATCCGGACGACTCATGGGCTAACGGCAAAGGGAATGTAAAAGGCGCATTCGTCACCAATCCTAAACCGTTCCCTATCATTCGTTATGGTGAAGTGCTACTGGAATATGTAGAAGCATTGAATCGTGTAGAAGGTACAGTGACCGTAGAAGTATCCGACAATACAGGTACGCTTATTGAGGAAACCGTTAGCCGTGATCCAGCAGAAATGGCTAAATATTTCAACATGATACGTTATCGAGTCGGCTTGCCGGGAGTAGATATTAACGACATGACAGAAGCTGACAATTTTGAGAAAATCATCCGCAATGAACGTCAGGTAGAGCTCTTTAATGAAGGATACCGATACTTCGATACGCGCAGATGGGGAACCTATCTGGACGAAGATGCCAACAGCTCCAACTGGAGAGGACTGGATGTTACAAAAGACCGTACAAATGCCAACGGTAATGAAGGATTCTGGAATATCGTGACGATCAATACACAAAACGTGCGAGACCGCATTGCACTGCCTAAAATGGTATTCTTACCGCTCCGCCATGATGAATTGCTGAAGGTTCCCAATGCCGACCAAAATTTCGGATGGGACAGATAATATCAAAACATGAATAACAGACTGAATATGAAAAAGAAATTTAATATAATGTTCTGCGCCCTTATAAGCGCATTGAGTGCTTGCAATGAATACGATTTCAACCAAGAACAATACCGGAACGAAGTAGGCTTACTCAGTAATTCGAGTCTGATCTACGACCGGCAGGTAGCTAATATAGGACAAGAAAAAGATACGGTCTATCTGGTTGCCACGGTTAGCGGCTCACAAATAAGCCCTAACACACACCATGTAGCTCTTCTGGAATCGGACTCTTTGCTGAAAGCATACAACAAATCCAACTTTGATATAGAAAAAGAAAAATTTGCCAAACTGCTTCCCGATGAATGCTATGATTTTCCCAATAAGGAACTGGATATTCAGGCAGGCACTTCCAAAGTAATGTTTCCGATCTATCTGAAAAATCTGGAAAGGATTTCACCGGATTCCATTTATTTTCTGGATTACAAGATAGATCCGGACAAAACACCTAATTATAATCCGGATAAAAGTCATGTATTATTGCGTATCTATAAAGAAAACTATTATGCAACGACAAAGACTTCTACCTACTACAATTATACAAGCAGTACGATTGTAATTCCTAACCCTAGTGGTAGTCCCGAAGTCCGTAGACCGACAAATGCCAATCAAGTATTCCCGATCGGTGCCAATTCGGTACGCATGATGGCAGGTGATGAAGATCTTGGCGATTATAAGACAGCAAGAAGCAGAATTGTATCTAAGAGTATCATTCTGGAAATTGGCGAGCAGCAACCGGAGAATCCTCAGGCCAGAGAACTTACCATCAGAGCGCATGACAGAGTTAATGATGTGGAAGTGGACCCGGTCGATGTAGTACAACTTACTCCAATCGATGATTACGACAACACATTCCTGTTAAACGCTATCCGTACTCCCGACGGACGTGCCACTTATTACAAAGAGTTCCGTCTGCATTATAAATATCGCCTGGAATCCACCGCCCCTTACCGGGAAGTGAAAGCCAAACTGCGATATGAATTTAACCCAAGAGTAGATAACTTGTAATCAAATCAAATGAGTATGAAAAAAAATATATTAATCATCGGGCTCGCAAGCATATTCGGAATTGCTTCCGGACTTATCTCTTGTTCGCCCGATTACGAAACCGAGTTTAAAGTAGAAACGCTGGTAGTTCCTGATAAAAGTCAGGCACCTATCACTTTCCCACTTCTGGGAGGAGAACATGAAATTGAAGTGCAGACCAATGTACCACTCAACAGGTGGAATACCCGGTCCAATGCAGAATGGTGCAAGGTAGTACAACACGAGGGCAAAGTAGTCGTATCTGCCAGTGCAAACAATATATACAAACAACGCCGGGCGGAAATCACTGTAGCCTATGGCCATCAAAGCTATTCCATCACTGTCTCGCAGTTTGGTAAAGAACCGGCCATCCTGATAGGTGACAAGCTACAACAGGAAGGATATGTAAAAATAATAGATGCAGAAAGAGAAACATTGACAATTCCTGTAGCGACCAACCTGAATCTGGATAATATCATTATACCAGACACTTGCAACTGGATACGTCTGGCAGAGCAACCTGCCACATTTGATGCAAAGACGCGTGCAGCGGAAGACGTAAACAAACAGGAACTGAAATTTACGCTGGATAAAAGCACCGAGACTGACGTACGTTATTGTACGATTATCCTCCAGTCTTCCCAGAATTACAGCTATACAGCTTCTTTCCTGATAAAACAACAACCCAGAGGTTATATAGTCGAAATCGATAAAGACAAGAAGATCTATGAAGTGAAAGCAATGGGAGAAACAATCACTATTCCTTTCAAAGTAAATTCTCCTGCCGGTGAAGTGTCATATACCTATGAAGTCGAAGAATCCGCCCAATCCTGGATCACTCCAGTATCATTACCCGCTTCAAGAGCACTGCGTGATGTCTCCGAAAGCTTTATCATTAAAGCCAACACTGAAGTTGAGAATCAACCTCGTGAAGGAAAGATAACCTTCAAGAGTACCAATAGCACCGACAAAGTACCAAGTCAGTTCGTAGTCACAGTAAAACAGGCCGGATTTATCGCGACCCCTCCTTTAAATGTGATCAATGCTGCTGCTACTCCGGGAACCGGAAGTATTCAGCTGCAATGGGCGATACCTGAAGATGTAGACTTCAACAAGATAAAGATTACCTATTACGATAAAGTCACGAAAGAAAATAAAGAGATCTTGATAAATGACTATAAGACAACATCCTATATCATAGATGATACTTACCAATGTGCAGGTGAATACTCATTTACTATCAACACCTATGGTCCGACTGGTATGGAGACAGATAGTCCGGTAACAATAACAGGCATTTCCAGCGAAGCTTCCGAAATGGAACGTGTTACTCTTACTATCGATATGCTTTCCGACAATGCTAATCATGTCGGAGACGGAGGCGGTTTACCGGCATTGATTGACGGCAAAGTCAGTACTTATTATCATACCAAGTGGAATGCTCCTGTTACAACAGAAGCACATTATGTCCAGATCAAACTGAACAAACCATTAAAAGACCTTTGTTTTGAATATGATGCACGTCAGAGCGGAGTAAATAATGGAGGTGACGTAAAAACCGCAACGATATATGGAAGCATGAACGGTGAGTTCTTTGAAAGTATGGGTAATGAAGAATTCAATCTGCCGACAACAAACGGTGGCCATGCCACAGCTAAAAACAATGTGAGTGGAAAGCAAGCTTACAACTATATCCGATTTACTCCTACGGCTCGACGTGACAAAGATCCATTGAATTATACTGTTGCAGGCAGCGCATGGTGGAATATGTCTGAAATCCACCTTTACAGAATAAGGTATGATGAAGCCTGGGCAAGAAAACAACTAGGCATTTAAGTAAAACAAAGACTGACGAAGAGCCAACAAGAGCAAATTAGGCACATTTTCTTATCAAGCTCTTTGCCAGTCTTACTCTTTATCAGATTGGATTATAAAGAATTATAAATATGAGACCCAAGAAATTAAGCCTTTTATTAACTATCTTGCCAATGATTATTACAGCCGCAGGTTGTCATACCCGGCAAGAGTCTGAAGTAAACATCACTCCTCATCGTATCAATCTTCAGGCAGACAGCCTCTACCAGCAAGCAATAGCCTTGATGGAATCTTCCTATGATGTGGACTCCGCTCAAAAATGCATCCGTTTTTTGGATAGTGCGCTAGTCATTGATAGTTTAAATCCTGACTATTACGGTGTGAAAGCCAAACTTTTATCTGAAATGGGAGAACTAGACTCCGCCCTATACATACAAACACTTGCTGTGGAGAAAAAAGCGATTACCGGTGAGTATCTGTTCCAACTGGGACTACTTCAAGCTGCCAAAGATATGCACACTGAAGCACACGAAAGTTTTGGAAAAAGCAAGTTACTCCTTCAAGCAGTATTAAAACAATATCCTGACAGCTTGGGAGCTTTTATTCTGGCAGAAGCCGCCAATTCTCTCTACCAAGATAAAGATTCACTTTTCATGAGAAATATAGATGAAATTCGTAGACGCTTTCCCGAAAGGTTGCTGGAAATTGAGATAATCCGAAGGGTGAAACCGCATTCGTTAGTGAAGCAAATCAAAAAGATTCATATTGAGAACAAATATAATATTGACTTCGATTTAGACAGTCTGGTTAACGAAACGGGAAAACAATGAAAAATAAAAATATAAATACTATGTTACTGGATAAAATGAAACACATACGATGTATTTCTCTTATTTTGCTGGTGGGAGTCACTGCTCTATATGCCTGCAAGAGTGATGACAAGGAGTTGCAGGGAGAACCAGTGCTGCAAGTACAAAAATCCATTGGATTCAAGAATGGAGGTGGGAAAGTGACAGTACCTGTCAAATCGAATCGGGAGTGGAATGCATTGGTAACCGAAGGAAAAGAATGGCTGACGGCAAAGAAGGCATCGGACACAGAACTGACGATTTCGGCAATCTCCAGTCCGGAAAAAGGAGTCAGAGAAGGAAATATTACTATCACCAATAATGCATTGACTGCTAAACTCAGAGTTGTGCAGACAGGCGGCGACCTAATCATTAAAGTGGCTGAAGAGAACCGTGTCATTCAGGTGGCGGGAACAGGAAACAATCATATACAAATTAATTTGCTTTCCAATACAGATTATGAAGTAGTTATTCCGGAGGAAGCCAAAGACTGGATTACCGAGAAAGAAGTACCTGATACAAGAGCCGATCTGGTATCCAGTACACGAATATTCTCCATTGCTTCCAATCCTCTGAGTGCAGAAAGGAATACCACGATCAAGTTTGTATCCAAAGAAAATACCAACATTTATAACCAGTCGAAAATCAAACAACAAAAGAAGTCGAGTGATATTACGGGGGTGAATCCGGAGAAGGATGTAAAGCTGAAAGTTACCGGCGGATACGACACCGACCATCAGCCGGGGCAGGATATATCAAAGTCTTATGACGGTCAGTTCGGCGGAATCTGTTATCATTCCACGTGGAGTCAACCAGCTAAATTCCCCGTTACTCTTGAATATCAATTCGATCAGAATCAGCTTACACTGGACTATATCCTGTATCACACCCGAAATGGTAACGGCAATTTTGGAGTATTCGAACTTTACATCAAGCCCCAAGGAAGTGCAGATTTTGTTCATATACAAGATTATGATTTTAAAGGAGCAGGAGGAAGTCACAGGATAGTGCTGAAAGATCCGGTTGTACCTGCGGCTGTTCAATTCAAAGTTAAAAGCGGATTAAATGATTTCGTCAGTTGTAACGAGATGGAATTTTTCCATGCTACGGAAAATCCGTTTGACGAACAACTGGCAACTGTATTCACCGACCGTTCATGCTGTGAACTCCTCCCGAACGTTTCCGACGAAGCTATTAACCAGCTTCCAGCATTCTTTAATGTGCTGGCAAAGTCTTTGCAGAGCAACACTTATCCCGAAGCGGAAAAGAGATTCAGGATACAGTCTTATCAGGCATACAGCATGCCCGAATATTGGGGAGATAAATTGAGAACCAATTACTACTCGCCTCTCTGCAACCCTACCGGTATCATAACGAATGTGGGGGAAGAGATGATTGTGTTAGTGGACGGCATACCGAAAGGTGAATCCGTTTCACTAAGGTGTTGTTCGGATCTGGGACCCTACGGTGAGGAACGATTCCTGAAAAACGGAATCAACAAGTTTTCTTTCTCACGTGCGGGGAATCTATTTGTCATCTATCAGAAACTTGATCCCCGTGGCATGCCGGCTGTGAAAATACATTTTCCTCCCCAATATGTGGAGACAACGGAACATGCGCGTGTAGGCTTCAATGTATGGGATCTGACTGTGGATAAAACCGATGATCTGTTCCGTGAATATATCCGGAAGGCAAAATCCATCACTCTGGACGGATCTGATAAATGTGTATTTGTACTGAAAGGCAGGAAGATTCTGTTTACAGCATTGAAAGATTTGCTGCAAAATCAGGACAACTTCAAACAATATGGGGTAGTAAGGGGAATAGAACGATGGGATAACCTGATGGATTGGGAGCAGGAACTGGCTGCCATCGATACCTATTCGAATACGGGAGAATTCAATTCACTGATGCATGTCACGACTTTCACCGACGGACTTTATGCAACCAATTATTACATTAACATGGCAGCTGGTGATGTAAGTAGAAAAGACGGATGGGGGTTCAAAAACAACTTCGATCCGCGCGATATGGACAAGAATCAGGACAATGAATGGGGACCAGGACATGAACTCGGACATATGCATCAGGGAGCCATCAACTGGCCCAGCACTACGGAATCGAGCAATAATCTCTTTTCTAATTATGTGGTATACAAGATAAACCAGTGGGGATCACGTGGTAGTTCCGTCGGGACATTAGCTGCTTACCGATATGCACCTCCGACCCCTTGGAGCAGATTCATGCATCCGCGTGATCTGAACACGTTGGCATTTACCCCTCAGGACATGACATCTGATGATGCCAACAAATACGGATTATATCAAGGAGAAGCCTCCGAGATGCATATGCGCCTCAACCAGCAATTGTGGACATATTTCGAACGTATCGGCAAGAAACCGAATACCATTCGTAAGATATTCGAGCAAGGACGTACCCCTGAATTTTGGTTACCTTTCAATGACCCGGGAGCAGCACAACTGATGTATGCACGCAATGTAGCAAAAGCCGCGAACATGGATATGACCGAATTTTTCGATGCCTGGGGGTTCTTTATTCCGGTCAGTTTCAAGTTGTATGCTTACGGAAGCTTTTCATATATCGTGACACAGGATATGATTAATCAGACGCTGGCTTATATGAAAACATTCCCTACTAAATGTCCGCCTATTGAATACATTGAAGATCGAAGATATCAGGTAGGAGCCAAAGGCAACCAAAAGGGTATATCCGAAAATGGAGGAGATGTAGGGTACTTCGAAACATTTCAGAACAATGTAAAAATCACCAAGACTGTAAGTTATACCGTTGCCGGAAGAACATACACTGTAACTAATGGCGAACAGGCGGTTGCTTTCGAATTAATCAAGGGTGGCAAAAAAGTATGGTTTGCCAATCGATTTGTATTTACCGTACCTGCCGAAGCAGACATTGAAGGAGCAGAACTGTACGCTGTTCAGGCTGACGGGCAACGTATTAAGGCTAAGAAATAAGGCACTATTTACACAATAGTTAGGAGCATAAATAAACTTTGTTCTCTTCCAAGCTCATTGGTCGGGGATCGACCAACACTAATGTTTACGAGCCCCAAAGTAAGTATTTATGAATAGACAACTATAAAATAGAAGCTATCAAACAGGCCTTAAATTCATAAAATTTGGCACTATAAAATATTTTGTGTAAATGGGAAATGAGGCTGTGTCGTAATTAAGGTTTTACGGCATAGCCTCATTGCTTTTATAAGAATACCCCAGAAGGTAGGCACCTAAAGGTGGACAATGCTAATTCTGAATTGTATATCAGTACATTGAGTAGTATATTTTCAATCATGGCAATCTTGTTGAGCTCGTACTATGCAACCATAGACCGAATTCAACTGGGAGCCTTATTTGCTATAGTAACAATATCAACCATGATCATTCAAGCATCAATCAAAATATCTTTCTACATAGTAGATATACAGGAAACCAGGGTTACGTTTGAATGTTCTGCCTTTATTTTACTTATGAAAGAAGGAAATACCGTCCCACATCCATGTTCTCAATTAGGGCTTGAATGTCGCAATGTATCATTCAGATATCCCTGACAAATGGCACTATTAGAATATCTGAATATAAAGGTAGGAATTGAGAACTTCATTTCTATTTTTGGTAGTGTCGGTTCAGGAAAGACGACTCTTACCGACTTATTGCAAAGAAATTATGTACCCTCTTCGGGAGAGATCTTATTTAAGGGAACAGACATTAAAAACTACCAGTTGTCACAATGGCGTTCATACCTTGGAATCGTGCCACAATACACTAAAATATTTATAGGAACTGTGACGGATAATATAACAATGTTTCAGTCGATTCTTGTTGAGGATGTTTTGATCTTTTGTAAGAAATTAGGGCTAGAACAATTTTTGCAAGATGATAATTTAAGCCTGTATCACATATTGGATGAAAACGGGAATAATCTCTCAAGAGGGCAAAGACAGCTAATTGGTATTGCCAGAGCATTATATAAATCACCGGAAATTCTGATAATAGACGAATCGACAGCATCTATGGATAAGGTAAATGAAATGCAAGTTTTAAACCTCTTGCAAAGACTAAAGAATAGAATGGCTATATTAATGATTACCCATAAACCGGAAATTGCTTGAATGACGGATTGCATATACGTTCTGGACCAAAACACTTTCTTGCATCATGGAGATCATTATAACTTAATGAAATCTACGAATTTGTATAGTAGAGCATATGAGTCATTGTTTATGTAACAGAACAATCAGAGGAAATTTAAAAGCTAAAACGGATGCATGAATTCCAAACCCACTCCCAACGTTTATAAATATTGTTATACTGATATTCAATTCCAGTTTTCAACTGCAGTTTTTTATTGATATTATAAGAAAAGCCCGTGCCAATATAATATTGAGTAGGCGTAGTTGGCAAATATTACAGTCCGGTTTTTATCAATGCTATAACCGCCATAAACATGATAATTTAAACGGTTAGTAAGTCCAAAGTGAGTGTCGGTATGTCGTTTTATTAATACCCTGGAATTTCCTGTATCCAACAAGAAGTTTATAAATAACCGCTTATGAACAGAGGAATTTGCATAGAGAGTGGATCTTGCCATATAATTAATTCATTGACTTTAAAGGTTGATATGGAATATTTTTTTGCGAAAAAGGTAGGTTGGGGCAATTGTAAATCTTCAATAAATAAAATCGCGGAGTGAGAGTCTTGCAGACGTTTTTGGGGAAAGAACGCTTTGTTAAGATCCCTTAACGCCTCTTTGTTCATCTGAATTTCAGTTTCTCCCTCCAATAGTTTCTTTAATTTTAAAGAGCCATTTGATGTCCACACATCTTGTCCTTGCATAACCAAAGGTAGAAACAAAAGAGATATGATAATCAATATGAATTTCATTTTATCCTATCAAAAGCTGAAAACTATTAATAATCCGTTATATTTCTTATCCTTTATGCCATGAGTGGATAAGTTGCTTTAAAGTACTATAATCATAACGTGAATATGTAATATTTTCCCTATGTACCTCCTTGATATTTAACATCAATAAACACATGTTTACAAGAGTTCTCTATCAAGGGATATTCAAAAACTTATTAATTCTATAGACGTCTACTCATAATGTTTTTCTTGGACTGTAAAAGGTCTTTGTCTTTTGGTAGGATAGCTTCAATGCTTTTGCATACCGACACCTCCTGTTTACATCCTGATTAATAAGAAGCAATTATGAGGCATGAAAACATTTTATATCCCGTAATCGATAATCACTAATCTATCTCTTATTTCTTTACCAGCCGGATAATCCGTCCGTCTTTCTCATAAGAGAAATGATTAGTATGCGTTAGTACATTCAATATCTCGTCCGGCATACTATCGGTAGAGAATTCACCGGTAAACCGTTCTGATTTCAATGCTTCATCCTTATAAACAAATTTGATATCGTATAACTTCTCCATAATATTGGTTATTTCCAATAAAGAATGTTGCTTAAATTCCAACTTGCCATTAATCCAAAGAAGCACATCTGTAGGCTGGTTATATTCTATCAACTCTGCCTGATAAGTATCTGTATTCACATTCAATGTCTGTCCAGGTTTCAGCAAATAACCGTTTTCCTTAGTTCGCGGAGAATCTACCCGAACCAACCCTTGAAGTAAAGTAGTCACTACCCTATTCTCTTCTTCACGTGCACGCACATTAAACTTAGTACCCAACACACAGGTCTTGATCTGCTTACTATTTACTATGAACGGAGCATGCTTGTCATGAGCCACTTCAAAATAAGCCTCACCTGATAAGTCGATCTCACGATCCGAAGTCCAAAAAGAAGTATGATAAACCAGTTTCGAAGACGCATTCAGCCATACCCTACTACCATCCGGTAACACAGTCTGCGCTCTTTGTCCGGCAGCAGTTATCACCTCATAATCCGAAAGCTTATTAGAAAGTAATCCCCAGCCAATTCCACCGGCAAAAACGAGTCCGACAAGAAAAGCAGCCGCCACAGTAGCATAACTTCCCCAACGGATCGAGAGACTTTTCCGCTTAGCCTTTTTCTTCTTTTCTCTGATAGCTGATTTAAATTGCTCCAACGACACCTCTGTATCTACAGCATTCATTACCACCATACGCTCACCCACAAAAAGAGTGTAATAAAGTTGCTCCAAAATTTTCCGGTTTTCTGGTACTTCTTCGCACCAAGCCTCCACCCGAGCAGCTTCTTCATCGTTACATTCACCCTGCAGATAATTCACCAAAATAGTTTCATCCATGTCTTTTATCTTTTTACAAAAAAACTATAATATCTTTATAATAATACAGTTGTAAGTACAAATATACTAAAGAGAAAAAGAAAAAAATATTTTTCTCGCATTTTTATTTTATTTATCTACTTCTTTCCCTATTTTTGTCTTACATAAATAAAAAAAGAATGTCACAATCTCCGATATATTTGGATATTAATAATAACAAGTCCGTTATCACTGCCCTAAAAGCAGGAGAAGAAAAAGTTTTTGACTTCGTCTACAGACATTATTTCCGTAGACTATGTGCTTTTTGTTCCCAATATGTAAGTGAGCAGGAAGAAGTAGAGGAGATTGTACAAGAAACAATGATGTGGCTATGGGAAAATCGATGCACTCTTTTAGAAGATCTTACACTCAAAACACTTCTTTTTACGATTGTCAAGAACAAAGCCCTCAACCGTCTTTCCCATTTTGAAATCAAACGAAAAGTACATCAGGAAATCGTTGATAAATATGATAGTGAGTTCAATAACCCGGACTTCTATTTGAGTGATGAACTTTTCCGTTTATATGAAGAAGCACTAAAAAAACTTCCGAAAGAATATCTCGAAGCATACGAGATGAACCGCAATCAACATCTGACGCATAAAGAAATTGCTGAGAAGCTAAATGTATCTCCACAAACAGTTAATTACAGGATTGGACAAGCCTTAAAGTTATTACGAGTAGCTTTAAAAGACTATCTCCCTTTATTCATACTTATTTTCGGACCCAACTTTTTTAAACAATCATGAAATCAAACTCTTAAACAGAAACATGAGCGAACTTTTAGTCTATAAAGCCTCCGCAGGTTCAGGTAAAACATTTACCTTGGCAGTAGAATATATCAAACTGTTAATTCTCAATCCCCGCGCCTACCGGAGAATTCTCGCTGTCACCTTTACCAATAAGGCTACAGCAGAAATGAAAGAACGTATTCTTAGTCAGCTTTACGGCATACAGATAGGCGATAAAGATTCCGAAGCCTATCTCAACCGAATTAAAGAAGAGACAGGAAAATCCGAACGGGAGATACAGGAAACGGCAGGTGTTGCCCTTAGTTATATGCTGCATGATTACAGCCGATTCAGGGTAGAGACTATCGACTCATTTTTTCAATCTGTCATGCGCAATCTCGCGCGGGAACTGGAACTTAGCCCGAATCTGAATATCGAGTTAAATAATACCGAAGTTCTTAGTGACGCTGTAGATAGTATGATCGAGAAACTGGACTCCACTTCTCCCGTCCTCGCATGGTTGCTAGATTATATCAACGAGCGAGTTGCCGATGATAAACGTTGGAACGTATCGGACGAAGTGAAAAGTTTCGGACGCAATATTTTCGATGAAGGTTATATTGAAAAGGGAGAAGGACTCCGGCAACGGTTACGAAATCCGGATACCATCAAAGAGTATCGCAAACAACTGAAAGCTTTGGAAACGGAAATACTGGAACAGATGAAAGGATTCTACGACCAATTCGAAGGAGAACTGGATGGCCACGCGCTAACTGCCGATGACCTGAAAAACGGTTCACGCGGAATCGGAAGTTATTTCCGTAAACTTAATAATGGTGTTTTAGGCAATGATATCCGTAATGCCACTGTAAAAAAATGTCTGGAAGACGCAAAAAACTGGGCAACTAAGACTTCTCCCCGCTACGCGGATATCATTCGTTTAGCCAACTCCAGCCTCATGCAAATTCTGAAAGATGCCGAAAAGTTGCGTTCCAAGAATAATTTGTTACTGAATAGTTGCCGATTATCCCTGCAACACCTCAACAAAGTACAACTTCTCGCCAATATCGATGAAGAAGTACGTCAGTTGAATCATGACAACAATCGTTTTCTATTATCAGATACAAATGCCCTGCTCCATCAACTGGTGAAAGACGGTGACTCCTCTTTTGTATTCGAAAAGATAGGAACCAATATTCATAACGTCATGATAGATGAGTTTCAGGATACCAGCCGGATGCAATGGGGAAATTTCAAATTGCTCTTACTTGAAGGATTATCTCAAGGAGCAGACAGTTTGATTGTAGGAGACGTTAAACAATCCATTTATCGTTGGCGAAATGGCGATTGGGGAATTCTCAACAGCCTGAATGATCACATCGAACATTTCCCAATCCGCGTCAAGACCTTGGCTACCAACCGGAGAAGTGAAACCAATGTGATCCGGTTTAATAACCAAATCTTCAAAGCTGCTGCCAACTATCTGAACGGAGTATATAAACAACAGTTGGGCAAGGATTGTGAAGATCTGCAAAAAGCCTATGCCGACGTTGTACAGGAGTCTCCCCGAAATACAGAAAAAGGATATATAAAAGTCTCTTTTCTCGAACCCGATGAAGAACATGATTATACCGAACAAACATTAATCAGTCTGGGAGAAGAAGTAAAACATCTCCTCACTTCCGGAGTACGACTCAACGACATAGCCATCTTAGTACGAAAAAATAAGAGTATTCCCCGAATCGCCGATTACTTCGATAAGGAGCTACACTATAAAGTGGTATCAGACGAAGCCTTCCGTCTGGACGCCTCTCTTGCCGTTTGTATGATGCTGGATGCGCTGCGATTTCTTTCCGATGAAAACAATAAAATAGCACGTGCCCAACTGGCCGTAGCCTATCAAAACGAGGTTTTACAGAAAGGACTGGATTGGAATACTCTCCTACTACTCCCTGCCGAGAATTATCTTCCCGCAGCTTTTCTTGAAAAGATAAAGGAACTAAGGCTAATGCCTCTCTATGAGCTTTTAGAAGAACTTTTCAGCATATTCGGGATGAATCTTATCAAAGATCAGGATGCTTATTTATTTGCCTTCTTTGATGCTGTAACCGATTATCTGCAAAGCAATTCTTCCGAGCTGGACGGATTCATCCGGTATTGGGACGAAACATTATGCAGTAAAACAATTCCAAGTGGAGAAGTAGAAGGCATCCGGATTTTCTCCATACACAAATCCAAAGGACTGGAATTCCATACCGTGCTCCTTCCTTTCTGTGACTGGAAGCTGGAAAATGAAACCAATAATCAGCTTGTATGGTGTGCCCCACAAACAGCGCCGTTCAATGCATTGGATATTCTGCCTATTAACTATTCTACCCAAATGGCTGAATCGATTTATGGTAACGACTACCTGCAAGAACGCCTTCAACTTTGGGTAGATAACCTCAATCTACTATACGTTGCTTTTACCCGTGCTGGGAAAAACCTTATGATCTGGAGTAGAAAAAGCCAAAAAGGCACCATGTCCGAACTATTGGCAAACACGCTCCCGATAGTAGCGCAAGAAGAAGGGATTGAGTGGGAAGAAGACTGTTACGAGCAAGGGCAACTGTGCCCTTCCGAAGAAGAAAGAATCAAGACATCCATAAACAAGCTCACTCAGAAACCAGAGAAACTCCCTATCCGGATGGAATCCATACGACATGATATTGAATTTCGTCAGTCCAATCGTTCGGCGGACTTCATTCAGGGCATTGAAGAAGAAGATTCGGACGACCGCTTTATCAACCGCGGGCGTATGTTACACACCCTATTTTCTGTTATCGAAACAGCAGACGATATAGATCCGGCCATTGAACGGCTTATTTTTGAAGGAGTTATCAGAAATGATGAGAAAGAGAAGGTGGCTCGTGAGGTTACAAAGAAAGCTTTTTCTTCTCCTGAAATTCAGGATTGGTATTCCGGAAAATGGACGCTGTTTAATGAATGTGCTATTATCTATAAAGAAAAAGGAATTTTGCAAACCCGTCGTCCGGACCGTGTAATGATGAAAGATGATCAGGTTGTTGTAGTCGATTTTAAGTTTGGTAAGGAAAATCCTAAATATAACAAACAAGTGAAAGGATATATGCAACTTCTTACCAAGATGGGATATAAAAATATCACCGGCTACTTGTGGTATGTGGATGAAGAAAAAATAGAAAAAGTATGAATTATGTTCCGGGCACAATAAATATATGAATTAGAAAAAACTGAATCAATATGCAATCATTTCTCCAACTAGTCGCTCATGATTTATATACCAAGATAGGAAACGACCTGTCACGTACAGCACTCATTTTCCCTAATAAACGTGCTAACTTGTTCTTCAATGAATATTTAGCAGGAGAATCCGATCAACCGATCTGGTCACCGGCTGCCATGAGCATCAGCGACCTGTTTCAGAAACTATCCATACAGAAAAGCGGTGACCCTATTCGATTGGTCTGCGAACTTTATAAAGTATTCAAAGAGGAAACACAGAGTCAGGAAACATTGGACGATTTCTACTTCTGGGGAGAGTTGTTGATTAGTGATTTTGACGATGTGGATAAGAATATGGTCGATGCCGACAAACTATTCAGTAATCTACAAGATTTGAAAAATCTGATGGATAACTATGAATTCCTCAATAAAGAGCAGGAAGAAGCCATACAACAGTTTTTTCAGAATTTCTCCATTGAAAAACGGACCGAACTAAAAGAAAAATTTATTTCCCTTTGGGACAAGCTAGGTACTATCTACCATCGTTACCGGACCAACCTGACAGAGTTAGGCATTGCTTACGAAGGCATGCTCTACCGGAACGTGATCGAACAACTCGATACTGACCGACTCCAATACGACAAATACATATTTATCGGTTTCAATGTATTGAACAAAGTAGAAAATGATTTTTTCAGAAAACTGAAAGATGCGGGCAAAGCACTCTTCTATTGGGACTATGATATTTTCTACACCCAACAAATTAAAAAACATGAAGCCGGAGAATTCCTGAGACGTAATCTTGAGGAATTTCCAAACGAACTCCCGGAGAACTTTTTCAACACCTTTAAAGAACCGAAGAAAATACGTTGTATTTCCGCTTCTACCGAGAATGCCCAGGCACGTTTCCTTCCCGAATGGATTAAGGAGATAACAAACGTTCATTCACAAATTGCCGTAGAAAAGGAAAAAGAGAATGCCGTAGTGCTTTGCAATGAAGCTCTGCTTCTCCCCATGCTTCACTCCATTCCGCAGGAAGTGAAAAATGTCAATATCACCATGGGATTCCCATTGGCCCAAACTCCTGTTTATAGCTTTATCAATGCCGCAATGGAACTACAAACCAATGGTTACCGCTCCGACACCGGCCGATTCACTTACGAGACAGTATCTGCGATATTGAAACATCCCTATACTCGGCAACTATCATCCCATGCCGGTCCCCTGGAACATGAACTGACCCAAACCAACCGTTTTTATCCACTTCCATCGGAACTTAAACAGGATGATTTTTTAGCTACCCTCTTCACTCCCCGTAATGGTGTAAGAGAGCTATGCGATTATCTGATTGAATTAATCAAAAATATTTCAACCATTTATCGCAAAGAAGGAGAATACAATGATATTTTCAATCAACTATATAGAGAATCTCTCTTTCAAAGCCATACCAAAATCAACCGTCTCTACAGTTTGATTGAAAGCGGAGAACTAAATATACGCACCGATACTCTGAAACGACTGATTACCAAAGTACTGACATCTTCCAATATTCCTTTCCACGGAGAACCGGCTATCGGGATGCAAGTCATGGGAGTATTGGAAACACGGAATCTGGACTTCCGGAATCTTATTATATTATCTCTCAATGAAGGACAACTTCCGAAATCCGGAGGAGAATCCTCTTTCATTCCCTATAATCTCCGGAAAGCATTCGGCATGACCACTATCGAACATAAAAATGCAGTATATGCCTACTACTTCTATCGACTGATACAACGGGCAGAGAATATCACGCTACTTTACAATACCTCCTCGGATGGTCTCAATCGTGGAGAAGAATCCCGCTTCATGCTGCAATTACTCGTGGAAGGTCCGCATGATATCACTCGCGAGTACCTGGAAGCCGGACAATCTCCACAAAGTACCCAAGAAATACGGATAGAAAAGACACCTGAAGTACTAAGACGAATCTATCGTGCTTATGATAGCACTCATCCTAATTCAGTGATTCTCTCTCCTTCTGCCCTTAATGCTTATCTGGATTGTCGGTTGAAGTTCTACTACCGGTATGTGGTGGGCTTGAAAACACCGGACGAAGTTAGTGCAGAAATTGATTCTGCATTATTCGGAACCATTTTTCACCTCTCCGCCCAATTAGCATACACCGATCTGACTGCAACCGGAAAAACGATACAGAAAGAAGATATCGAACGCTTATTACGCAATGAAGCAAAGCTGCAAAGCTACGTTGACCAAGCCTTCAAAAAAGAATTATTCAAGGTCTCTCCCGAAGAAAAACCGGAATATAACGGCATACAACTTATCAACTCCAAAGTAATTGTTTCCTATCTGAAACAATTACTACGCAACGACCTTTCATATACTCCTTTCGAAATGGTCGCTATGGAAGAAAAAGTTTCAGAAGAGATAACCATACAAACAGGACAAGGACCGTTCACTCTCCGTCTGGGTGGCACAATCGACCGCATGGATGCTAAAGAAAGTACTCTGCGGATTGTCGATTACAAGACAGGAGGAAGTCCTAAAACACCTGCTAATATCGAACAACTGTTCACCCCATCGGAAACACGACCGAACTATATCTTCCAAACTTTTTTGTATGCTGCTATCATGAGCCGGAAACAACCGTTAATGGTAGCTCCTGCCCTACTTTACATCCACCGGGCAGCATCGGAAAGCTATTCGCCTGTTATCGAAATGGGAGAACCCCGTAAATCCAAAATACCTGTAAATAACTTCGCCTTCTTTGAAGATGAATTCCGTAAACGCCTGCAAGCATTATTAGAAGAAATATTCAGCGAAGAAGAGCCTTTCACGCAGACAGAAGACACTAAAAAATGTTTGTATTGCGATTTTAAGGCTCTCTGCAAACGATAGGTTGAAAACACCTCTTAAAATGCTATTTACAATCGAGGAAGTTACAGATTATAAGGTCTTGCGTTCTGTTTCCGTAGGGGGCACCTCATCCGGAATACTGAATTCGCGATTGGCAAACAGATCGGCAAGTCCTGAGATTTGTTTCAGGCGCAGCAATTCATCACGATCCATTCCGATATTTTTCATAATCCATTGATCGGACATACCCGCCCTGTCAAGCTCTGCAACAATGTTACACATCAATTCAATGTTATGCATTCCACGGGCACGGTTGTGGCGGATTGTCGAACTCATGCGATGAGACAAATCCTTGTCAATCACCACAACCGGCAATAAGCCGTTTTCACGCTTATAGATTCGTTGGGAGGTTTTCAATACAGTATAACGATGATAGCCATCCACCAAGATATAGCGATCTTCATCTTTATCATAATAACAGACACATGGCATTGTAAAGCCATCTTCCCAAATAGAAAGTTCTAACAACTTCATCTCAGGCGGTGCAACGACATTCGGATTATAATCGTTTGCATATACTTTTTCTACGGGTACCGCTTTTACCTCGTAAACAGGGCTTTTATATACACTCATGATACTATGATTCTATATTGCTCCATAATTTGACTTCTTTTACTCATCTCCTCCTTCGTTGGTGAAAAACCCATATATTTACAAGCATGGTCATTCTTGAGAATACAGATACACATCCGCTTATACGTGGGTATTTCCTTGAACTCAGGAATATCAATATCATCCAGATATTCCATACGCACCGGTTTCTTCAACGTTTTGTAGTTACTGTTGTCCATAACAATAATCGGCACTTTCGCATCAATCAGCTTTTGGATGGTGGCGTCACTCAGACACCCTCCCCTTGTCCGCCAGAAATTCACACTCACAGAGAGTTTTCGGAGATAATTTTTCCTCGCCCGTTCCGGCAAAGTAGACAATAGGAAATACATAAACTCGCGCCATGTATATCCTTCCGGAAGTTTCACCGACTGCCATCCCATTGCATGAGTCCCCCCATACATACCGGTAAAGTTCACTCCGTTCACCCTTCCCACCATTTTCCCCCAAGTATTCGGATCCAGTACCCGGTAAAGTTGCAGACTCTCTTGTGCCTCATTAATAAAAGGACTCGCTACACGCTGACGCTCCAGATTGACTCCGGCACGATAATAAAGATCGTACAAAGTATTATAATCCCATTGGAATTTTCCATTAGCCGTCCATACATCCGTCGTCTTCCAGTCATAAATAGGATAAGCATTATAAATGTCATTCCCCACTTTCGAAGTCCATTTATATGTATGATACATCTGAAATTTGCGGCTCATATAGATACATCTCCACCGATTAAAACTCTCCTGTGTACGAATCCCGATCAGGCAACAAGTGCGCACTGCATCCTTCTTAGAATGTATCCATTGCGCAAAACGCATCTGGAATTCGTAATCCCACATGGTTGTATTATAAAAAGGAAAATCCTCCTTGGTCATTGCCTTTTTAGGCATGGAACGAACCCATATATTTTTCTTGCTATCTTCCCACGGACGCCAGAAAGATTGATACATCGAAGTGCAAGTAGCCACACGGAAAGGGATGCATACCCGGTATACGTCCAGAATATCCTTATTAGCCTCCAGCATCCGGTCCACATAGTCAATAGTCATCTTATACTGGATTTCATAATCCATATGAAAAACACCCAGGCGTATCTTCAGATTATTCTTCCGGATATAATCGATACACATATTCAGCAATACCCCACTGTCCTTGCCTCCGGAGAATGACACATATATATTATCAAATTCATTAAATATAACCTTTAATCGTTCTTGTGCCAATTCATATACATTCTTTGTGCCTGCTATTTTCTTTTTCGCCATAATTTATCTATACATTTTAACATATCGTGTCCACTTCTTGTCCATGGATACAAATTCAAATCTTTCAAAGATTTCTTTATCCTGCATCAGCGTGATCGAATTGAGTAACCAACTTTCAGGTCCGAATTCCTCAATGACGGCTGGTAATAAACGCGACAAGATTTCCTCCCGTCCGGCACCTTCCGCCTTCACATAATAATTATTGATGATAGCTCTCTTCTGGCTTTTCTGTTCTACCGGAACAAAGCCCACCACTTCTTTATCTTCAATCGCTATGAACCACACATATTCCTCACCCGTTTTGAAGGGGTAATTATTGTTTGCTCGTATCACTTCAGGATCCATTACCATCGGTGCTAAAAGCTGATATAAGTGTTTGTCTTTTCCTTTTAATTGTATTATCTGTATCATATCATTCAAAAATGGACACACAAAAATAAAGAAAAAATATCAAACTCGTCATTTCTGCACCTAAAACATTTGTTTTTCACACTATTATCTCTATATTTCGATATTTTTGATATTCTTGAAATCACCCATACGCCATCCCTTTTCACGTTTAAAGTAAGGCATTAAAGCTTCACAAGTTTATTTGAAAAGCACAAAACATCTGCCATCTGCAACAAAATCATGCTACATCACTGAATACAAGAAACTTATATTGTTGCAGATACCTATTGCAAATAGTTGCAGATAGCTTTATCTGCAACATACTATTCAAATACCGGATTAGTACAGTTTTTACCTATATTCACACAATGTTTCAAGCAATTGAAACATCTTGAAACAAATCGCTGATAAAGAAAAAACACCCGGAAAAGTGGATAACGGGATACTTTTCCGGGTGCTTTTTACGAAACTTCCTTATTATAAATGTTATATGCGGTGCGTACGGGACTCAAACATGATCTCTAATTCCCTTTGCATCAAAATTTTCAAAGTCCAACGTTTAATCCAACGTACATAGTTCGCTGTTCTGCTTCGCTTTTGATAGCTGATTGAAACGGTACAAAGATACTGTTTCTCTTTTGAATAGAAAAACGGTATTGCATTTAATTGCACAATACAAATATAGAACGACTTTTTTCCCATATAAGACTTTCCACTATCGAAATACTAGTAACCCTATACATTACAGAAAGGACAATATATTTCCAAACCATTAGGAACATCTGGGTGGCTGGTATTTAATAAATTGCCTCTATCACCACCAAAATCATGATAATTTTTGCATTCTTTAATGTATGCTTCTGTCGAAGTATCTGCATAACTGAATTTAAAGTATTCATACTGCCACATTTTTGGATTTGTTCTTCTATCTGCTAGCCCATGCTTTATTCGGGTGCGCAAATCCGTATCAGAACGCCCGACATATCTTACAACAAACGCACCTTTGTCATTCAAGTATCCAAATGCGTAATTACCAATTTTATCAGATTCTATATTAGCATTTATTTCGTCATCAGTCAATCTGTAAGGTCCGACCATATTCAGTGATGCCATAGTATTACCATTTTAATTTTTCTTTCAATTTATCCTTCATTTGATTTGGTGTGATTTTATGTTCCTCTTTGTATTTTTCGAGTAACTTTTTCACCTCACTGGCAGAACAGTTTTTTCGATTATTTTCATCTTTAGCAAGTTTGGTCAAGTGTTCCGCAAGATATCCAAGTCGCCAATAATCCAAATCTATTAAATCACGATGTTTAATCAAAATTTGACTATCCAATCCGGCAGCAACACCAACCTGCTTATCAGAAATTTTGATTTCTATCTTATACAAGTCCTCTTCTTTCAGAAAAAAGTAACTTAATTTACTCACAGAATCCCTACTAAGAGCCAATGCAACAATGGCATCGTTTATATCTTCTTGAGTATCTGCTTTCCAGACACTCAATTTATTATCAGTGGTACGCAAATCACTAATGGCATCGCCGCAAATATAAGCATCCTTTCGATTAACAACCTTTGAGCCATCCCATTTGCTTATCCCGGAAATCATTCTTATTAACATGACAGTATTTCTTTCTTTAATTCTGATTTAATTTGTTCTGCATAGTCACGAATCCAAGAAGAAGTAAAAGTTGGAGCTGTTTCTATGATTGCCAAACAGTTCAGTGTCCTCCATTGCTCTATCACCATCAAGGCTGCTTCTTGCGTTTGGGAATGAGGATCGGACAAACCGGCTTTTACCATTGTCAGCAACATATCCGTATCATCATTTTCCACTGTCATTCCTATAATACGTAATAATCCCGCCAGAACATCAACATCTTTCTGATTATTTGAATAGATAGTATGCAACCATAGATAAGTTACAAATTTATTCGTCCTAATATAACTTTCTACTTCCTTAATTATGTCATTTTCTACACCATCTTCAAAATCCGTATGTTTCAATGTCCATACAAATGTTCTGAGTTCGCTTTGATAATGATGAATAAAATTCTTCATTCATTCGATTCATATCTGCACTATTTGTAGAATCTTTAGAAGTCCTTTGTACAATTCGACCGCTTGAAACATCACCACTATTGTCAATAGGGACACATTCTTCATTAATTCCATCCTCAGAATCAAGAGTCACATATTGGGAGGATTGAGAAGTTCCTGTTGAAAATGGGTATATGTTTATCCACGACAAATCAGGCATTGCAACCTGCTGAATTTCGGTCAATTTTAATAGCTGACTTGACATATTCTCCAAATAGTCCTTCAAAAAGACTGCTGGATATTCAGGAGTAAGCTGAAACCGTGATTGCAGTTCTGCAAATTGCTTAGTAAAGTCATATAGTGAAGTTACTCCCATAACACTCATTATTCTTCAAAATACCACGACAGAAATTCCGAACAGAAACCTGCAGACTTTTCAAAAAAATCATTGACTGCATTGATATCAAAAGAATAAGTAGGATTGACAACCGTATTAATATCAAAATCCAGCATGTTGACCTCTTGAATGGTATTAATACCATTAGCAACCACCACAGGAGTCGTCACATAGAATTTGGATAAATAGTTTATAACAAAATGCCTATTGCTAATTTCTTCATCAACACGAAAGACTTGTGAGAAATCACAGTTATCCACAGTGGATTTTTTAAATGTATTCTTTGCGTAAATTATATTTGTAAAATTTTTAAACAATATTACATCACCAACATATCTAAGCGTAGGAGCAATAGCTAAACGGCTTGCTTTCATTTTTGTCTCCACCATTATTTTTTCAAACACTCGATTACATTCTTTCGTAAGTGTATGAACATTTTCTTGAGTGTATGCCATTTTAGTATTAACGATAATATAGTCTATCTTCTGTGCTTGAAACACTACCCTTACATCGTCATTAGGAGAAGCCAACATCCAATCTCCAGGAGAGAGCAGCATGCCTTTTATTACTTGTGGAGTATCAGACACAATGGAAGGAATATAATTAGGCAACACTTCTTGCATTACTGAAACAAAATTCCAATTAAACGCTATCTGTGGCATAAACACACTTCCGCGTAATCCATCTATGATAAAATCCATTTTCATAATGTTTCTTTTATTAGGTTTATATATTTTTTCAAATCTTATTTTTAAGCCATTATCTGCACACATTAATCACCGTATACAAAAATACTCCTTTTTGCGGATTTAGCGCAATATAATAATCATAATGTTCATTTTTTTATTTTTTAATCACTACTCAATATCTATTAAGGTTATAATATGATTACTTTGGCTGATTTATTATCCATATCCGGCATAGTCATGCCAATAGGCGCGCCAATATACGTGGGGTCACAAACAATATATTTCGTGTTGTTTATTAGGATGTGGTCTCCTTTCACCTCATCGCCAATCGCAATGGCCGTAGCTAGATGCCCGGGATAATAGACTAACGCACATTTCAGCCCCAATAAATCACGGACAATGCGGGTTAGCAAAATACTACGGTCCTCACAATCACAATAAGGGTAATACAGTGTTTCATCTGCAAAGAAAGCGCGGTCTGCACCCCACACCTTGTCATCATACTCATAAACAAAAGCCGTCTGCACCCAATGGCAAAGGATATCAACCGCCTCAGCTAACGGGCGGCCTTTGATAAATTGTTTCAAGGCCGGATAAAGTTCACTCTTTGCCCCGCTACTCATGGGAGTATTGGCATACATCGCCCAACGGGTCATAAAGTCCTCACCTATACAGGAAGTAGGATAATCCTTGCAGAACGCCATCAAGTTCTCATCTTCCGCAACCGTTGCTTTCAGCCACTCGACATCCGATGATTGCAGAACGCGCTTTGGCGCCACTTCTCTTGATAGAGATTGTTCTTGGGGAATATAAAGGGAAAGAGCCTGTTCATGAGGGAAAGCCGCCTCACAAAGTTGGATTTTATCAGCATTGCAATTATCCGCATAATAGAATATGCCATCTACTTGCCAACAAGCCTTGTCGAATATAAAATGTTGGCTGGCATAAAGCATATACAGGCGATTGTACGCCACCGCCAAACGCATCTGATAACCGGACTGGCAATAGATATACGCTTTGAGCAGTTCCGCCTCATTGCTGTTTTCTCCCAAGAAACCGCTGCACAAGGCATCAAGCATACGCAAATAGCTCCAGTCGCAAAGCTGCCTGCGAATACGTAATTGCAAACAATCGCGTATCACATTATTATATTTATCCCCTGACAACTGCTCCCATACTTTAGCGATGCTTTCCAGTTCCAGATTGGGCAACCGGAATTTGAGTGCATCATCCAATCGGACTCGCATTTCCGTGCCATAAAGTGAAAAGGCGAATGATTGTTCCACGGGATGAGGCTGTTCACGGATAGGCGCCACCGGAACCGGCTGCGGTTGAGGAGTAGGGATGTTTATCTCTTCCTCTATTACAACAAGCCTATCGTCAATAGGTTTCTTTTTATCCTCTTCCCTGATAATCACGGGAGGCACCTCTTTCTCCTTGGGCTTTGGAACGGCAGGAAGGGTTTTATAAGATAGCCATGCCTGCCGAATAAAATCGGCATATTCCCGATTGGCTTTGTCACGGAAGTCGTTGTAATCTTGTTTCGCTTGGTTCTTGAACGAATCGTAAGCGGAACGGAAGTCATTGTCCTGAGCGAAAGCCAGGATTGCATTAAATAATAGGATTGTCAGAATTAGCGGTTTACTCATTTCTTACGGTTATGGGATTGACCTATAATATCTTGTTCTATTTGACGATGAGATAAAAATGTGATATGGCTTACATCCCTATCGAATAAACCTTTAACATTTTTGAATTGATTACGCTCAGATATTAAGACATATTCAATATCGTTTACATCAAAGCCTAAATCAAAACCCTCAACAAAGGTGCTACCTTTAGATTTTTTCAGTCCTTGGTAATCCTCTTCTGAAATGAAAGGTTTCTCATTTTGTCCTACCAAGCTGTTAAAATCGGGAACATATCTTAACTCCCTTTCATCGTAAAAACGATAAGAACTGAATCCGTATTTTTTCAATTCTCCATCATAATTCTTCGTATATGCGATGGAATACCATAAAGATTTTTCCGATTCCGTCCATTCTTTACATTTACCACCAAGGTTCTTAAATGAATCCATTTGATTCCGTAAGGACAACGCTTCCACATACCGGTACCACACAAGTGATAATCCTTTAGATTTTGCCCACTTACTTTTGAATCCAATGGTATACGGTCCGTATTTGCCAAGGTATTCGCCAATATCTGATAATGGAATATCACAGAAACTAATCATAGGGAAAGCGATATTTTTCGTTGACCCCTTCCATTTGATGGTTTCAAGACTATATGAACACTTTAGTTTCTTAGATTGAATAATTGCTTCCAATCCCTTGAATGTAGTTTGATGCCAAACAACATTTGTACTTAATCCCATAGTTTTTTATTTTAGTTTCCACGATTTCCAATCATCTCCAATGGTAGGGGAAGATAAAACTGTAGGAGTTTGAACCTTCTTATTAACCACAACAGATTGCTTCTGTACTCGATCTTGCACATAGTTAAACAAATCTCCAAGTGTAGTTTCTCCTTTACTTTCTTGCAACTTTTGCATCATATAGTAAGAAAACATTCCATGTTGCTTGTCATCATAAGCTGCTGCCGTTTGGTCTCCTTGAGAAGCTGAAAATACTACCATATTATTAGCTGGGGTGGTCGCTTTTGTCTTTATGGCAATGCCACGAGCAGAAGCCATCATGCCCCCTTCTCGTTTAGTGCCACTGAAGCACGCATCCAAGAACACCATTACAGATTTTGAAGGCAATGTCCCTAAGGATTGATAAAGTTTACTCAAACTATAACCAGATGCAGGATCTGTTCCATTACCGTCAACAGGTAAAAGCAAAGCGGTCTTTTGTGATTCATCAGGTATCCCATGACCTGCATAATAGAAAATGACACGTGCATCCCCCTTGTAAGCCTCTATAATTTGTTCCAACCATTTTACAGAATATTTCAAATCATTGTATGTAGCATCCGTAATGTGCTGAATATTTGTATTGGGTACGTTAAGAACATTCCGACAAAACAGATTGAAGGACTCTCCATCATTTAACGCATAAGGCACTTTTGATTCATATTTGTAATTCTCATTCGAAATAATCACAACAAATAAGCTTTCAACGTGTTGCGACTTTTGGTTAGCACCGGTATTCACACTCAACTCATTCATGTATTGAGTAAAAACCGTATTCTCATTAGCCGCATAATCAGGGCTTAAACGTTTAAGAATATCCCACGTTTTTATGGCATTTTCCGTATCACCAACTTTCAGAAGCAATTCACCCTTTGTATCATAAAAGTTTGGTTCGTCCGGTTCTATTTGGATAGCCTTATCAACCAATTCAAAAGCCTTTTGAGTGTTTTTAGGAACTCCTTTACCTTCAAAATAAAGATATGCCATATTGTTGAATGCCCAAGAGTGATTATTTGCCATAGCCTTTTTATACCATTCTACCGCATTATAATAATTTTGAGCAACTCCCGTTCCTGATGAGTAACAGTAAGCCACTTTATACATGGCATCTACAAATCCCTTCTCTGCCGCTTTTTTGCACAAATCAAAGGCTTTTACAAAATTTTGTTTTGCATCGTAAACTAATGCCAATGCAAATTGAGCTTCCGGATAGCCGTTTTCCGCTGATTTTTCCATCCAATACATAAAATCCGCAAAATTACTTTCCAGTCCCCCGTAACCACTATCATAGCAATAAGACAATTCCATTTGTGCTTCCGCGTCACCATTGTTTGATAATTCAAACAATTCTTGCAGTCTTATTTCTGAAGAACTTTTTGCGTTGCTTTGATTGCCAGTCAAAGAGATGTCGTTAATATAGAAAGAGTCATTTGAGTAATATCTGATAGATTGTACGTGCTTTGAAATATATTCAAATTCTACAGTAAAGTCCAAACACTCATTTTCCGCCAAGGCCACCCTTTCCGGTTCCATAGGCAATGAACTATTTACAAAGCCATATTTATGACCTCCCTCTCCCTCCAAATATGCACCGCGAGTCATACATACCCACGTTTGAGGCATTCTTGACTTTACACTCCAACAACAAATTGTCTTCGTATCCTGCAGCTCTATTGTCTTTAGAAGAAAAGTATGCTCATGAGTAATAATAGATTTATTCACTTGAACAATTTTTGCATTGCCGAGCAATGCAAAAGATAATAGCACGATGACTAAGCACGATATTTTATTCATAACAATATATTTATCATTTCAAATTCCATTGTTTCCATTTGTCGCCAAGCAATGGAGAAGATGCAACAGCCGGTGTTTGAGACTTTTTGTTTTGAACCAATGATTGTTGAGAGACCTGCTCTCTCACATATTCATATAAATCTCCCAATGTTACATTGCCCTTTTCCATTCGTAGTTTCTTCAACAGAAAATAAGTAAACATGCCATGTTTCTGCTCCTCGTATGGATATGCGGTTTCATCTCCCTGCGCCGCAGAGAGTACAACCGTATTTCCTTTAGGTGAACCTTTTTCTACTTTGATAGCTACCCCTCGCGACATCGCCATCATACCCCCTTCTCGTTTTGTACCACTAAAACAAGCATCCAACAATACTAAAACCGATTTCGTGTTTAGTCCGCCTAACGTATCATACAATTTCGACAAGCTATATGCCGTTTCCACATCAGCCCCAAAGCCATCCACTGGAAGCAAATATGCAGATTTGTCCGTTTCATCAGGAATGCCATGCCCGGCATAATAGAAAATAATTTTAGCCTCTCCATTGTATGCTTTTACAATTTGGACTAACCAATTTATACTTTGCCGGATGTCATTCAGAGAAGCATCATTGAAAATTTGGATATTCTTCTCAGGAATACCAATCGTCTTTTTGCAATATTCGACAAAAACTGCACCATCGTTATGCGCATGAGGTACCCCGGCTTCACGCCTGTAGTTTTCATTGGCTATAACCACAACAAATGTCTTCTCGGAAATGGTCGTAGAAACAGGTATGTTTACATCTATGTTTCCTGCCATATATGTTCTCATTGTTTCACAAAATTCTCCATCCATGTTTTCCGTATAGCTCAAATCTATTTCTTGCATCTGTTGCCATATTTTTACCGCCATATCCATTTTACCTTCTTTGAGATAGATTAAACCGTCATTACCCAATAAGCCTACCAAAGGGGCAAACTTTTTAATCCCTTTCCCGCTTCTCATCATATCAATGGCTTCTTGTATGGTTCTATGGGCTTCTTCATATTTCCCTTGATTGGATAATATGAAAGCCAACATATCATATCCATCTATATAATTCCCCTCAATAGCTTTACGGGCATGCTCTTCTGCTTTTGGAATATCACCAATCAAGGCATACGAAACCGATAAACCAATATTAGCTCCAACGAAACCGTTGTCTACAGCAACTTGATAATACTTTCTTGCCTCAAATACATTTTGCTCAACTCCTTTACCAAATCTCAAGCAATCGCCCACATTATCAAGTGCCATCAAATAGCCTTGGTCTGCCGACATTTTATAATATTTATACGCCAGTTGAGGATTACCCCCTTTATAGCCATGGTCATAAAAATACCCCAAATACTGTTGCGCGGGAGCATAGCCATTATCAGCGGATTTCTCCAACCAAGAGATTGCAAAGTCCATGTCTTTTTGAGCCATATAAATTTTGAATATCAAGAACTGCGCTTCTCTATTATTACTCCCATCGGATGCCATCTTGAAATACTCCAAGGCTTTCTGATTATTTTGAGGAATACGATACGATTTATCGCCATTCAGGTATGCTTTTCCCAAATACATTTGAGCTGTTTCATCGCCTAATTCTGCTGAATGAATCAATGCATCAAATTGCGCATAAGAAACTTTACATGAGGCTATCAATAAAATTATCAATACTATACGTTTCATAATTTACCGTTTTGTCATTTCTGCAACTTTAATTTGTGCCTTCACATGTCCTTGAGCCGCAGCCGCTTTAAAATAATCTAACGCTTTCGTGGTGTCTTTAGAGAATGTGGGGCATTCGTCACAACCGCTGTTTTCTTTTAGCTTATCCGAACCATCCAAATACCAAAGTCCCAAAGTGTATTGAGCATTTCTATCTCCTAAATCCGCGGCTCTCCTAAACCACTGAAATGCTAAAATCAGATTTCTTTCAACACCAACACCACCTTTAGCGTATATCATGGCAATGTTATTAGCAGATGCACTTAGTTTTTCGCCATCTACAGCTTTTTCATACCAATAAATTGCTTTTTTATGGTCTTGTGCAACTCCTTCTCCCTTATGATAAGCCAGTCCTAAGCAATGTGCACCTAAAGCATCTCCTGCATTTGCCGCCTTTTCATACCATTTTACCGCATCCTGAAAATTCTGTGCAACGCCTATGCCTTCGTAATAGATATGCCCCATCTCAACATAAGCCCTAGAGAACTCATGCATAGCTGCTCGTTGCATCCATTTAGAATACTCCTGCATATTCGGTTGACACCCTTGTCCTTCATAATAACACATCGCTATTTCCCATTCTGCCATGGCAAATCCGTCCTTCGCAAGAATCATATATTCATCAAAAGCCTCTTTATACTTTTTATTATACTTGTATCGAGTACCGTTATTATAGTGTTCTGCTATTTGTTCCTTCGACAGCTTATTCTGAGAATAGACCGTGGCAAAAAACAATCCTGCCACAATAACAAAAATTATCCGTTTCATATATTTTCAATTTTCAATGTTTCTTCGTATTAACAAGCACTTCTACTAATTATTTTAATATCCATCTTTTCCATGTTTCTACTTTGTTTTTCGGAAAGTATATTGTAGGAGTCTGCTTCTTTCCCATATATAATCCGCAAAACGAAATGTTCGCACGATTTGGATCGAAGCGTTCTTCAGCGTAAAACGAAACGTTACTGAAAAACTCATTTTCAAAAAATATTTTCGACCGGCTTCGCCGGTATTTGAACTTTGCTAAAACGGGATTCGGACACCATCCGAATCCCGTTCGTTTTGTCGCTTCGCTCCCGCTTTGACGCTTTGCGCTCACGCGACCTCGACCATCGCTTTGAACGCCGCCACGCTTTGCGCCCGGACGATTTTGCCGCGGAAGGCCAGACGCGAGCCGACAACCGCACTCGTGACCGAAGCATCGACATACGCACTCGCATACGACACACCGCCATACGCATTCGCATAGCTGAACCCGCGAAAGACCACACGGCCTGCAGCGGTGTTTATCCAGTATTTATCACAGTAGTGGGTGCTTGACGAGCCGTTCACGCTGCCGACAGGTATTACATCCATGTACTTGCCATGGGCCACGGCGGTTGTCCACTGGTCACTCGCGGTCTTGCCTTTTACCCACCTTATGCTGCCGTCAGGCATCCAGATCCGCCATTTGCCTTGGTTACCTGACGTGTTGGGCAAATCCACACCGTCCATCATGTCGTATTTATTACCGAAAATATCCTCGTAGCCAAGGCAGCAGCTGTTGTTTACCTGTGTGACCGTGACACCGCCGTAATCGTCCTCGCCACGGTACCAGGCATACTGGTGGACAAGATTGTCGATTAGACTGTTCGTGATGTTGGCGTTCACCGTCTTTGCCTCCTCGTAGCCTATCGTATCCGTCATGCCGTGGCTTGCCGTGCCGCCCGTCACGCGGTTGTTCGTGTGCTGGCCGGCTCCGCACTGTTCCTGACTGTCCCTGCGCCCGTACCGTGCATAAAACAGGTTCGCTATCCGTGAATGCATCAGCGCATCTATCTGCTGCATTCCGCGTTGTACCGAGTAATAGTGTAAATCCGTCCAGCTCATGCTCGCGGTGGTACTGCCGCCGGTGGTACAGGCGCGCAGCTTGGAACCTACAACTGAACTGCCAACAACCGCGCACAGATGCTCGTCATTGGGCACCCAGTCGGGTTCCATGTCCTCTATTTTATCGCTGTTGGAAAGAACTACGACATCAAATTCCGCCGTGTTAAGCACGGAAAAGTGTAGGGCGGTAGCACCGGCCGGGACATCGGCAACAAGATACATGCCGGCCTCGAACTTGTTGCTGAGCGTGGGGACAACAATGGAACTGACAATGCCGCCGGATTCATCCGTGAACACGCTGCCGACAAGGTTCGTGCCGGGAACGCTCGGGAAGCGTACACGCTTGTAGCCGGATACGTTCACCTTACACACCGAATATGCGCCGTCCGTACTGTAGCTGTTCGGCAGCGTGTCCTTGCCGCTCATGATTTTCCGACCGCGGAGGTAGCCGCCACTCGTGCCTTTAATATCGTCCAGCGTCAGCACCGCGGCTTCGGGGGTGGCTGGCATATTATCTCTGCCGTTACTGCTGTAGCAGCTGTAATGTTTCCCATTCAGGTAGTCGTTGATGCCCTTGCTCCAGAAGAAAGGTTCGTACATCATCCAGTCGCCTTCCGTACCGTCTAACTTGGCAGCGCTGCCGTCCGCGTACTTGTTGCTGTCCGTATCGTCCAACGGGTAGCAGGTCATCTCGCCGTCAAGGTTGTTCATGACGGTATCGACGTTCGCGATGTTCACGTTGCGGGTCGTGGGTTTCTTTGTCATCTTGGCGAGCACGCGGTGCCGTTGTTTCAGGATAGCGGCGATATGGCCGCTCGCCACGTATGCGTTGCCGTATTTGTATCCGGTCCTGTTGTCGAGGTTGCTGACGTTGGCGTCATCCGCCACGTCATCGTCGAACTCAATCATCGTGTAATCCGGCTGGAGGATGTTCAGTTCCGGGAAGTGAGCTTTCAGAACCGTGTACTTTTCGTCATCCATATAGTGCGTCAGGCGCACTGTGCCGACCAGTCCGCAAGTGTCGGTGGCGTTGCCCTCGGCGTCCACGCCGCCCATGTTTATAAACTTGTTCAGCCACGTGCCGTCATCCTCCCGGTCGATGCCGGTTACCCGGATGCGATCAACGTTGGCGCAACGTGACAGCAGGGTTTCCCAATTCAGGCCGGGACAACCGTCCACGATCAGCGTCTTGACATTGCCGTAGCTTTCCAATGTCAGGCTGCTTGTGGTCAGCTTGCCCAAGTATTCTAACTTAAGCACGGTCAACGTGCCGGGGAGCAAGGCTCTCGTCAGCGGCGCACCCTTGGCGAAGGTCACGCTCTGAACCCGCGTGCCGCGGGCATCCAGTTCCTCCAGTTTCGTCTGGTTACTGAAGTCGAGTTCCGTACTGGTGTTGCTCCCGGTCTTAGCCTGTGCCTGGTTACGCACGTTCACCTTCCTTAGTTGGCGGCAGCTGCCGATGTTCAGCCACCAGCCCGTGCTGCCCGTACCAGAGGACTGCAGGTTTAATTCGCGCAGGACGGTACACTTGCCCAAATCTAGTCCGTTCTTCAGGTGGTCGGTGGCACCGGTCATGTCGAGCACACGCATGCGGCTCGCGCCGTAGATACGCAAGGGGTCATTCACCGTGTAAGCACCCGTGATTTGAAGGACGGCGACCTTTCCTCCTTCCACTATGCCGGTGTTCGCAATGTTGGGGCTGTTGTTCGTGCCGTAGCCGAAGGCGTACACCTCGCTCGACGTTATCTTCACCACGTCGGCACTGTCGGAGGCGGCACGCGCCATATAGAGGTCGATGTTGTCGCTCGTGAAGTTACTCGTGCCGTACTTGGCGTCCAGAAGGGCGAAGCGGTTGCGCACGAAATAGCTGCGGTGCGCCGCGTTGCTTCCCTGAAGGGCGTAGATGAACGGCCACTTCTTCCCGTAGACCTCCTCCATGTTCGGACGGATATACTTCAGGTAACCGCTCTTGTTATACGCCCGGTCGCTCCAGTTGCCGGCCTGTTCCCCGTCAAGCATCGACAACACCCTGTCCACGGTCATCTTGGAACGGTACTCCGCCGCACAGGTCTTCAGCTCATCCCGTAGGTTGGCCAGCACAAGGTTCCAAAGCCAGCTTTCCCTGCCCTCGAAAGCGTATTTGCCGGCCTCCGCGTCCCATGTGTCGCGGTCAAGCGTGTAGTCATAGGCGAGGAAGCAGTCGTTCCTCTTGCCCAGCTGCGTGTCGCCGTCATAGTAGGTCAGGTACCAGACAAGACCGTCCCATGTACGCAGAAGAATGTTCTTCGCGCGCTGGTCTACGCTCGCGAAGTAGTCCGTGTGGATGTAGTAGGTCAGCAGGTGCTTCACATCGAAGTACTGGCTGACCTCGCTCTTGAACTTTTCACTCGCGAAGGTGGAGAGATCGCCCGCCGTGGCGTTTGCCGGGACGCACGCCCTTATCCAGCCGTACAGGCGTTTAAGGGCTGTCTGCTGCGTAGCGCTCAATCCGGCCCATTTCACGTCATCAGGCCAGTTAGTCTCCAGTCCGGCATCGAAACTGGAGGCGAGGTCGGTATCGCTCGAACTTTGGAAAAGGCACACTTTCTCGCCGTTGTTCAGCGTCTCAAGCGTCATCGGACATTCCGGTGCGTAGCCGGACACTCCTTCCATGCCGAACAACTTCCCGCTTTTGCTCTTCTCGTTGTTGAAGTTGTACTGCCCGTAATAGGTACTCTCGCCGTCGGCGGTCTCCGCACTGAACACGTCGATGGGGAAGCCGTCAATGCTCTGACGGATTCTGACGGCGTTCAGGTCGCCACCCGCCTGCTCATACTGGTAGCGTTGCGGTGGAGTCAAGAGACCCAGTTCCAGCATCACGTCGTTGTACAGTTTAGCCACACCCGTGTTCAGGGACATGGACGAGTCGGAATAGTCTGACTTCATGCAAAACAGGTTCATCGGGATACTTCCGGGACGCATCGCGTAATTGCCGCCCACCTGCGCCACGCCGTTTATCTCGAAACTGAGGTTGGCACCGCCCTTGCTAAAGTAGACGCGGATGTTCTTGCTCGGGTATTTCGTGGAACTGGTGCCCTGAATGCGGATGTAGCAGTCACGCAGGACGAAGTCATATTCCTTGCCGAACGGGCTGTAAAAGTACACGTCGGACATGAAGTCGGTCTTCTTGTTGTTCGTCTCGTTCACCTCGTCAAGGCCGCCCACGCGCACGATGCGCATCACGCCCTTACCCTTGGAGCGCAGCCTGTCGATGTCCACGTCACCCGTGTCGCCTAAGATGTCGTTCTCCTCGTACAGGCGCATCATGTCATCCGTGCTGCCGGCGTCCACCATACGGTTCTCCAGTATCTCGTCATCCGTCAGGGCGCGGTCGTAGATACGGATGGTCTTCAGCTCCACGTCGGCCATGCCGCTGTCGATGGTGATGCCCGCCGGATGGTCCTGACGGAAATAGTAGCTGTTGTCATAGATGTCCGCACCAGCGCGGTTGCCGTTCACGTACAGTTCCATCAGGCGGCCTTCCGTGCGCCTGCCTATCACGAAGGCGACTTTCAGCCACTCTCCGGGAGCGAACTTGGTGCCTATCTTGATCTCGCGGCTCGCGTCCTCTCCGTCCTCGTTCGTGTAGTGCAGGAGCGTACCGGTCTTGATGCTCGCCTCCTCGGTTGTCACGCTCAGGCCCTTGCCGCCGTCCATGCAGCTGATGACTTCCGCTCCGCGCTCGACCACGTTGCCCACGCGAAACTCTATCTCGATGGTCGCGCCGGAAGCTCCGGCATCGTCTTTGAACAGCTGATACCCGATGACGGCCTTCGCGCCATTGGTGAGCCTCAGGCTGTCGCCCGTCCAGCCGTTGCTACTCCAATCGAAGCCCTCGAACACGGTATTCACCCCGTTATATTCCCATCGGGCGGGGTCGCTCTCGCCGTTGCTGCGCCCGGACGGGCTCAGCTTCACCTGTAGCCCGTAAGTGGCCTCGCTGATGTCGATGCCGCTCTCGGACACGTCGATGTAGAAGCTGTAGGTGGTGGGGCCGACTTTCAGCTGCATACGCTGCCGCCCCTGTTCCGTGAAACGGTTCCGGTAGGTCTGCGCCGTCCTCGGCACGCTCACCGTCTGGAGCAACGTGCCGTTCCGGTAAACACCCACGCTCGCGGGGGTGGTGCCTGGGTCATAGGCGGCGAACCTGAACTCGCAGCTCTCGTACTGTCCCACCTCAATGACAGGGATGAGATGGTCGGCACCGGTAAGGATACGCCCGTCCCGGTGGGTAATCATCAGCCCTACGTGGGGCGCACCGCTGCCGCTCTTCAGAATGTCGATGTAAACGCTCTCGCTTTTGAGCGTCAGGCCGTCTCCGGCCTCCATCTCGGCCACCATCTGCACCGTGTGGCGGCCCACCGACAGTCCGCTCATCGGTATGCTGAAGCTGCCGTTGGTCGTGCCGCTGCGGGTCACTGTGTGGGCTTCCTTCTGCCTGCCGTCCACGTACAATGTCACCACCTTCGTGCCTGTGCCGCTCACGGCGTAGGGGATGGCGGCGGTCTCCTGAGAGCCGTAACCGCCGGAGTTTAGTCCGGAGGCGATGTTGTAGCCGCTGGAAAGTGCAAGCGTCACGCTCCTCACGCTCACGTAAGCTTGTTTCTTCTGCGCCTTCCCCGTGGTCGGGTCGGAGGTCTCGGCTATCACGTAGATGTCGCTCGTGCCCGCAAGCAGATATTTCGTAAGGTCAAGCGTGTAGGTGCCCTTGCTCACGTCCTGCGTCGTCTCCGAGTAGGTGGTGGTGGCGCCACGCCTTACCTGGACGGTAATCCTCGCTTTCTGCCCGGTGCTCTCGCCCTTTCCATCGCCGCTGCCGTACTGGTGGTCGTAGGTATAGGTCAGGCGAACCGCGTCGCCCTCCTTGACAGTGGGCTTGTCAACGCTCGCACCGAGGACGATCTTCGTGGTGTTTCCGCCGTCTCCGCCACCGCCGCTGCCTGCCGGGAGGTCGACGGCCACCACCTCGACGCCGCTCTTGTTCGTAAGGGTAAGGCGCACGCTCGTCTCGTCGTCGCTCAACTCGGCGTTCGCGCCGAAGATGGTGTTGGCGTCCAGCTCACCCAGCTTCGCCGCCACGGCACGGTTCTCCACGGGGTTCGTGCTTTCGGCGTTCAGGCTCCCGTCAATCTCCAGTTTCTCGATGGTCAGGCTCACGTTGCCCTCCGCATCGGGTGTCTTTTTCTCACCGTTTACGGTCAGGCTCTTCATCGTGCCCGCACCACCGAAGTCCTCCCAACTCGCCGGCTGCTCCCATGACGTCAGGCTCGTCCCTGTAAACTGCTTGGTCTCCCACTTGCCCTGCGACACCTCGTAAGTGATACAGCGTCCCTTGCCGCGCAGTCTCTCGTCAACGGCGGCGACGGCGGTCGCAAGGGTATGATAACCGCTGGATAGGGGACTTGTCTCCGTCACGTTCAAAATGTTTCCTCCGCCGCTACCGCTGATTTCAACAAGATCGTTCTCTTCATCGCTCCACACGTACAGGCTGCCGCCCATCATGTAGACCTTGTCTTTCCGAAGGGAAAGATCATCGCCGTGGTAAAGCGTGGCAGGAGGAACTCCGTCCACGTTCCAGTTGTTATAACACATTCCGTTGAGCTCATACACGAAATCATGCACACTGCGCAGATACACGACACGGCCACCCGGCGCCACGGCTGACTGCCACTTCACTATACCGGTTTCCACGATGGCCTCAAAACGGGCCGTGGCACCTTGCAGGGCGGCTTTTGCCGTACTCTCGTAATTTGACTTCACGTCATTGGCATCCGTCACGGCTTTATTGGCATTGTTGGCGGCGGTCTGTGCCAGCCCGGCCTTCTCGTTTGCCGTGGCGGCCGCACTGTTGGCTACATTAGCGGCCTCTGAAGCCCTGCCTGTGGCCGTATCCGCTCTCGTGGCGGCAGCGTTGGCTATCGCGGCAGCGTCTGTGGCCGGTTTGCCCAGCAGGGACAAGGGGGCGCTCACCACCTCGTTCCCCCGCAGGGCGGGAAGGCTCTTGACGTTGTCCAGCGAGGTAACCTCGGCCAGTTCGTCAACGCCCTGGCTCTCGGCCTTGATGGCGTTCAGGATGTCTTTCTTCAATTCGGTTTTTTCCGCGTCTGTCAGTGCCATAGTCTATTCCTCCTTTTTAGTGTCATGTTTGATGTCCAATTGCTCATAGAGTCCGTCGATGAAGCCGGGAAGGCAGAAGCTCTCCGCCACGCGGCGGATGATGGCAACCTCCTCGTCGCTGTATTCCTCCTCGCCTGAGCTCCCGTAAATCCTGAACGCCAGAGCATGCGCCTTGATACCGCCTGCATAGCGGTATATCAGATCCGCAAACTCCTCGCGGGCGTCGCCCGTCTCCTTTTGTCGCCGGCGGATGCCGGTGTACTTGCTGAAATGCTTGAAATCCAACTTTGTCATATAGTATCGTTTTAACTTGAATGGTTCAATATCTGGTAGCGGAAACCGTCAACCTTGCTGATGAGCACCGTCACGGAATCCCCGGGGAACATCTCGTAGTTCGTCAGTCCCTCGTTATGGTTATAAATGCCTTTCAACGTGATTTTCTTTGAGCCGGATCTTACCCTGAAGGTCACTATCGCGGCAAAATCCTCCGGAAGGGTACTCAAACCGAACTGACTCGCCACGGAATGTTCACTCGGTAGCTCCACTTCCGTGCCGCCGTAATCCGGTTGGTTGTAATACATCAGTATGATATTGTGCTGTGAAAAATCGACTTTGTAGTTGCCGCCGCCGAAAGTCAGCAACTTGGCCTTCGTGTTAATGAAGGCGGGAGCCATCAGTGCGGCATTGCTGCTGATGCCGTAGTTCTTCGTGCCGCCGCTCACGTTGATAAACAGGCCGTAGTTCGCCTGATCGAATCCGTATGAGCCGAAAGTGTTGGGATGCTCGTTGACGATACGCCCCACAGCGGTAAAAGCCCCTCCGGCAGTAGACGGTATCACATCGTTGCCGAACATCACGTAACCCTCGTTTCCGCCCACGCGGAAAAAATCGTCATAAATGGCAAGCCCACCGCCAGAACCCTGAGCTGTGGCGATTGAGCCGATACGCCCGGAACCTATCTCGAAACCGCCGATTTTTCCCTTGTCGCTGTCTATCTCGCCCGTGAACTTGCCGTTCTTCGCCTCGATACTCCCGTCCTCCAGAATCTTGAAGTTCTCGTTGGCCGTCACGAGCCCCTCCAGCCTGATGTGGTCTCCGGTCAGCTTCACGACGCTGATGTGGTTGCCGTCCGCATCCGTCTCGTCAACGGAAACCCCGATAAGCGCCAAATTCCCGTCAGCGTCTTGAGCATAGATGCCGGCACCTTCAGGCTTCACCACAAGACCGGTCTCCTTTAGCATGTTCTCGTCCCTGTCAAAGACGGCCGCCGTTATCTTCACCAACCGTTCGCTTTGCTCAAACAAGGTCTTATAGCGGTGGGCGAGGCTCTCCACCTTATCAGTCGACAGGACAAGCATATACAGGTAGATGTCACCGGTAAAGGACAGCTTGAAGTCGCCTGTGCCGTTCCAGAGACCGCTGCAGCTATACTGCACGTAACCGCTGGTGGCTGCCAGTTCTTCCTCCACATCTATGCTGTTGAAGTTGGCGAAACCGGTCTTGTCCACGTTCTCGAAAACCACGTGCAGGGTGCCGGATTGAGCACAGCGGTAGAAAAAGGTAAGGAATACAGGAACCGCCTCCTTCTCCCCTTCAACATTCACAGGGAAAGAAGGCACGCTTTTCAGGTCCGCACGTTTCTGGAGAATGTACTTGTTACGGATGCGCACCACTGTCCGGCCATCATCAACCGTCACGCTCGCGCCGTCGCCCTTTTTAGTCAGTACGTTGTTGTTCGTCCAGATCCACCGGTTCCCCGCGAGGAAGAAGACGGTCTCGTTCTCCGTGTTCCACCTCTCCAAACCGTCATCAAAGGCGGGGTTGTTCAGGAAGCCTTTATCCGTGGCGAAATCATGGCGCAGGGCGGTCACCGCGCTGGTGATACGTCCCTCGACAATCTCGAACTTGGTCTTGATGTCCTCACCCGTTACTAAAAGGAACGTGCCACGCAGATAGGCGTTGTCGCTGTAAAGGCCGTTGCCGCGCGGCTGGTTATCGGCGGGGAACCAGTCGTCGCTGATGCCGTCTAAGTTACCCAAGCGCGCACGGAGACAGCCGGTGAGGTTCTTCGCCTTCACGCCGTCCATCACGTCCATACGGGGCTGCCCGTCCTCGGTGGCGGATATGAGTATCAGGTTCTGGCGCAGCGGATTCTCCGTGTTGCCCATCAGCACGCACTCGTCGCCCGTCTCCGGAAGGGAGGTTTCAAACTCATTCTCACCCACGAGGATTGAATTTTCCTCCACGCCGGCAACTTCCACCCAGTAGCTTTTCAGGCTGCCGCCGCTGAACGTGGCGCAACGCATCAGGTCATGCGCCACGAACGTGTTGTCCTGCTCGAACGTAATCTTGTAGAATCCGTCCTGTTTCTCGACCGCCTTTATCTTGCCGTTGGCGGCACTGACGCAGAGCTGACCGCCCACGCTGCGCACTTTCTCAATAAGCATTTCCAGCACCACCATGACCTGACGGACCGTCAGTTTGTCAATGGTAAGGTGGGACTGCGCATTCTCCATCCACAGCCTCCAGCCCTCGCCGAAAAGACCGTCCACAAATTTCGGGCTGCGCAGCAGGGTCTTCACGACCAGCGTCAACAGCTCGGCATTGCCCTTGTCATCGATATTGGCGTTCTCCTCCATGCCGAAGGACGCACCTTTCTCAAAGGCGATTTTACCCTTTGCACGGTCGTTCTTTTTCTTGCTCAGGTGCTCAGCCTGGCTCCGGCGGGCGGAAAAGAGGTTGTTGTCGGTCGGAAGCGTGTTGTCCCAGCTGCGGATGATGTCGGGAAGCCCGATTCCCTCGGTCTTCGCCTTGGTATAACTTTTCAGTTCTCCGATACTGTCGTTTACCTTGTCGAGTGCCCCTTGTTGTAAGGCGTCACTGATTTCGATGTCCATCCAGCTTGGGAGGTTCACTTTCCGGGTTATCTTCGTGATGCGGCTCTGCCGGAAGCCTGTTTCCGGAAAGTATTTCTCACTCTCCAGCTTTACCCGCCGCCCCACGTACAGGCTCACGTGGTTATCCTCTATCCAGACATGGTCGGTAGGAGCCTTATACACGCTGATGTCCTGCCAGTGTTCCCGATTGTACTGTTCCACCGCTGTCAGGAGCTCCTCCTCGGCTATCGGGTAGTACTCGTCCGGCATGCGCACGTTCCAAAGAATGTAATGGTCGCCTGGCTTCGGGACAAGGTTACCGCCCGGGAGCTGGGCATCATCGTCATACGGCCAGATGGTGATTATCTCGAATTCCCTCGTGTCGCTGTCGTAGCTCACCTCGAAATAGTGGTCGTCATCCATGCCTAATCCGGCCAACTCACCATTTTGGAACGACACGCGCTTGGTCTGCTCCGCCAGTTCATAGTCGTTAGGGTCGAACGTCAGCGTGTCATCACGGAAGTAATATATCGTGAAAGGATTTCCATCCTCGTCTTTTACCTCCTCACTCCGCACGCTGCTCACCAGTCCCGTTCGGCGCGGATAGATGCCGCTGAAGGCTTCTTTCTCGTAATGGTCGTGGATGCCGTACTCGTCTGTGTGCAACTCGACATATTTCTGTCCGCCGGGAAGCATGAGGCGGCTGTGGCCGTATTTCTCCGGGTCAAGGTTCCTCGTGCTGCCTATCGGGAAAAGGCGGGTATAGAATTTTGACGTGTTACTTGTGTCACGCTCTATCTCCGTCAGTCCCTTGCCATAACCCAGCGTGATTTCCTCCCCGTGTTCGCAGCGGCACACGTTCACCGTCTGTCCCTCAGTCCACCACTCGGCCTTGCCGCCGATCTTTCCGGCAATCTCTTTCAGGGCTTCGTCGCAGTACTTGCCCTCGTAGTCGATGACGATGAGTTCCATGCCGTCCACCTGCCCCACTTTCCAGTCGGTGGTGTGGCCCATGCCGTCGTTGATGCATTTCACGATCATGGCCACGTGCTCCCTTGGCGTGGCGGTCAGCGTGAACACGGGATCCGAATCCCCGTCCGTGGTCTCCAGCACGAGGAAACGCTTGATGAGGCTCTCGATACCGTACAATTTCAGGTCATATACCCATTCGCCCTCACTTTTCTGGGACGGAGCGTATTTCTCCGTCAGCCAGTAACGCTCACCCATGAAGTCCGTGTAGGCGTTCACGTCCAAGGCGATGTACTCGTAATGGGTGAAGGAAAGGGTCAGCACGTTGTCGCCCTGCACCTCCTTCTGCTGGGTACTACTGTCGTCAGCCGCTATCTCTGCCATAGCCTGGCCGTATCTGTCGTATATCGTTAGAAGCATATTATAACCGCATTAAAATGGCATTATATGATAGGGACAGGCTCACGGAATTTCACCTTGAACCGTCCGGCATGAACCCCCTCTTTCCAGATATAGGTCAGGGGCGTGAACTTCGTGCTGTCCGAGTATTTCACGTGCAGCGTCAGATCAAGCTGCGGGAAGCTGATGGCTATCCATCCCCCGTTGCCCTGTTTCAGGAAATTGATGAATGCAAAATAGTTCTTCAACCATCCTGCCTGCGTCTTGTTGTACAGGGCGAAGCAGAGCGTCACGTCCCGCGGCTCGTTCCTCGGGGTCAATGTGGAGGAGTATTTTTCGCCCTGTTCTTCCCTTATGTTGACAGCCGTGTCCTTCTTCGCCTTACTCGGCGTCAGTATCGCCGTCAGGTTATCCATACCGCCGCGCTTCTCCTCGGCAAGGAACGCTCCGTATTCCGTCCAGATGTCCGTACCGTTCATCAAAACAAGTCCGCTCAATATCTTGTCCATGTCACTTCACTTTTAATCCGTCACGTATGATTTTAACCATGTTTTCCGCTATCTTTTCCAGATGCCCCGCACTTTTTCCGGTGTTCTCCTCAATCTTCGCCAGATGGTTCTCGGCGGCGTTCATCTTCTCCGACACGTTCTCCATCTTCTCGTCCATGCTGCTCCAGTGCTGCAGCCCACTCGTGAACATGCCTTCCAGCTTGGTGCCCTGATCCTGCGTCATGGCGGAGAAACCGCCGGCTTTCGCGCTTTGGCTCGTTCCTCCGTCTCCGTCCGGGTCATAGCCTGTGGCGGCGGCCAAATTGTCGCGCAACTTGATAGCCTCGTCCACGTACTTCATGTATTCGTCCGCCAATGCCTTGCGCTCCGCTTCCGTCAGGTCGTTGTCCTCCATCGCCTTGCCGAACTTCTCCCACCATTCCTTCAGCTTGTCGCTGTACATCTCGCCTATCTTATTGGAAAGCATCGCCCGCATGAAGTATTCAGAGATGTCCTCGGCTGCTGCCTTGGCATCGTACTTCATATTCATCAGGTTGTCAATGAAGCTGCCGTACATGCCATCGAACGAGATACCGGTTAACCCCTCGTACAGCTGGTTGGTCAGTTCTTCAAGTTTCCCGGCCTGATCGATATAGTCATCCAGCTTTTCCGCAACACTGCCGCCATAACCGCCCTTACCGGTATTCTTTATCTTCTCCCACATATCGACATTTGAACGCAGCATTTTCATTTCCTCCGGGCTCAAGTCCCATAAGCTGCCGTTCCACTGACGACCTATTTGCTGGCTCAGACGGTTTTTCTGCTCATCTGAAAAGTCGCTCCAATAGTAATTGAAGGAGTGATGGGCGCTGTGATATCCGGCCTGCGCCTGCGCCATTTGCAGGTAGTTGGCGTTCGTCTCCTGCTGATATTTATAAGCGTCCCGGTAAGCCGCCACGCTCTTCGTGCCCTTGCTCGCCTTGATTTCGTCCGTAAGGTCTTCGATGGCGGTCTGCAGCGTCTCGTTGCGGTCGGTAAGCCGGTTGATGGTCTCCTGTACCTCTTTGGCGTTGCTGGAGTCGAACCACGAGGAAAAACCGCCGAAGGTAATGGCGTCAAATATCCCGCTGACACCGTTGACTATGGATTTGCCGATGGTCGCTAACAAGTCACCAGACAGGACATCGGAGAGGATGCCGCTCACGGCGTTGAATACGGCATCGAGTATTCCGCCGATAACGATGCTCAGTCCGTCCTTGAACAGGTCGATAATTTGCACGATCCAGCCGATAATAGGTACATCATCTAAGGCGTCAGCCACTTTACCGAAGGCTTTTCCGAGCTTGCCTCCCATCTTCTCTGCCGAATTGCCGAACTTGATGAGACCCTCGTAAGCCCCGCTCAGGCTCCCCGAAGCGATTTGCCGCAAGCCGTCCACCACACCGTCCATACTCGACTTGAGCGTGGCAGCCGTGTCGGTCATAGCACGCTGCGCCTCGGAGGCTACAGCCTGTATCGATGACACGTTCTCGGCGGCGGCATCGGCTTGTCGCTGTGCCGTGTCAAGGGCTGCTTTGGAGAGGTCCTGCTCCTCCTTCGTGCCGGACTGCACGGCTCGGATATAATTCTGTTGGGCTTTGGAGAGGTCCGTATAGGTACTTTCGTAATCGTCCTGCGCTTTTTTTAGGTCTGAAAGGCTTTTCTGGTAAGCGGTAATCTCTACGCCCAGTTTCTTAAAGCTGACTTTGTCCGTACCACCCAGAGTCTGTTCCATCTGCCGGATAGCACTTACCAGTGTCTCCTGACTCTCGTGGTCGGCGTTACGGAACTCGTCTGTCTGCATATAAGCCTTTGCCTTCTCCACTTCCGGGGCTATGAGGTCATGGAACATACCGCCGAACTCACCGAAGACCACGCTCCAATCGATATTCGCCTTCAGTTCCTGCGCTTCCACACCGGCAAGGAGACTGTCACGCTCCACACCCAGATAACGCTTTTCACTCTCGGAAGAGGCTTTCCGGATTTTCTCGGCATATTCTTCGGTTATGGCGAGCTTCTGCTGCTGGTACGTCCCGTAGGCACGGAGATGTTCCTGAATGACAACAAATTCCTCCCGGTACGCTTCCGCAACGGCTCTTTGCCGCTTGGCCTCGTTCAGTTCATTGGCGTTGTTGATGGCTGACTGCTGCTCATCCGACAGATCCCCGCCACGGCCTGATTCCTTATTTTTCCGTTTCCAATCGGATTTCTGCTTATCGATTTCATTCTTCCGGGCCTGATAGTCGTTGTCTATCTGACGCAATTTCTTCTGCAGGCCTTCATCCATAGCCTCTATCTCGGCGGCATCGTTCTCGCGTTGCAGTTCCGCAAGTTCCTGTCCCAGTTTCTCGGACACCTGCTTGCGCTTCTCTGCTTCACGGGCGGCCTTCTCCGATGTCTTACGGATTCTTTCCGCGCCGCTGTCCGTACCAGGCTTCACCTTGTCGTATTCCTTCTTGGCGGTGTCCACCGCGTCTTTCAGCTCTTTCGCCTTCTTCTCAAACTCCTCCCGTGTCAGGTCGTTGGAGGTATCCTTGATGAAATCATTGTAGGCTTTGAGAGCGGCTTGGTATCTTTTCCGGGTGGAAGCGACCCAGTCGGAACTGGAATCCGTCGGAAGGTTACGCCGGTTTCGTTCGGATTCCAGCTTGTTAAGCTGGTATTGCAGCTCATCACGGGAATAGGTGCCGGTCAGGTTCTTGTCCCCGTATGTTATCTTGCCGTACTTCTTCTCCTGCATCGTCATCCGCGCAAGCAGGGTCTCGCGATGCCTGATTTGTTGCGCAAGGGTCTCGTTACTTACACCGGTCAGGTTCTCGAAATAAGCGTTCACCTCGTTCTTGCGGATTTGATCTTTCAAACCTTTGCGCTTCCCGTACAGGTTCTTTAGTTCCGCCTCTTCATCCCTTGTACGTGCGGATTTCAGGACATTGCGCGCCCTGTGCCGCCCGTAACTGTCCTGATAGTATTCGGTCGCCCATCTTGTCTTGCCTTCAAGTTCCTTTATCCTGTCTTCCACGCCTTTCAGTTCATTGGCAGGATTCGTGATGGATTTTCGTCCGTCGAGCGCGGCTATCTCCTCCTTGATTTTCTTGATGTTTTTCAACTTCTCGTACTCGGTGTCGTATTTGGCGAATATATCCGGGTATTTCTGCTCCAGCCTGTTCAACGCCTCGCGGCGTGTGTCCGTACTGACCGCCTCGTCCCCGGCGATGGAGCACAGCTCCTCCATCTTACGCCGGTGTTCCTCCTCCGCCTCTATGACTTTCTGCTTCTGCGCCTCGTAGGCTTCCTCCGCCTCTTTCAGACGCTCAGTTTCTGTCTTCATGCTCACCATTGCGGCCACCACCCCGGCAATGGCGGTAGCTACCAATACATACGGGTTGGCAAGCATGGTGGCGTTGAGCATCTTCTGCGCCTTCTCCACCAACAACAGCCAGTTGTAATGGAGCATCTCGGCGGCGGTGGCCCAGCTCTTTGCGGCAGCCACGGTCATGACGGCAGTCCTGTAGACGCCGTAGGTGCCGACAAGACCAAGCAGGATACGCCCGAAACGCTCGTAATGCTCGATAACGTATGAAACACCGGAAAGGGTCGTGTTGATGACGCCTTCGCTCCGCTGTCCAAGTTCGTTGAACATCATTGAGATGGCGTCCTCAATATTACTGATCTGCCCGGTGATGGTCTTGCTCTGCGCTTCCATAAGGCCACCGAACTTGCCGCCCTCGTCAGTCAGGTTCTCTATCACTTTCTGCACCTCCGGGAAGCCGACCTTACCGGCTTCCACAAGTTCCTTCACCTTGCTTTCGGCCACACCGAACTGCTTGGCAAGCTCGCCTATCATCGGGATACCGCGCCCGGTAAACTGATTCAGGTCTTGTGTATAGAGCCGTCCTTGCGCCATCGTGGTGCCGTACAAATACACAAGGTCGTTCAACGGCATGGAAAGTCCGGCGGCAATGTCGCCCAGCCGGATAAGGGTTTCGTTCACTTTCTCCGCCTCGAAACCATAGGCGAGCAGTTGCTTGGCACCCTGTGCCACATCTTCCAGTCCGAACGGGGTCGTGGCCGCGGTACGTGTCAGCTGCTGCATCAGCGCGTCAGCCTGCTCTGCGCTGCCGAGCATGGTCTTGAACGCCACCTCCAACTGCTGGAACTCGCCGCGCACGGTGGCAATCTTCGACACGAGCTCTTTCATGGCGAAAGCGGAAGCCAAACGGCCTATGGTCTTCTGCAGGGACTGCCCGCTCTTATCAAGCTCCTGCACTTGCCGGTTGGCCTGCGCGGTCTTACCCGTCATCTGCTCCATCTTGTTCACGGCCTTGTCAAGCCTGGCGCTCAACTTGTCGACCATGAGGAATTCTATTCGTACCGGTTCCATTTACTTCAATTTACTTCAATTTACTTTGATAAAATCCTGCTATCTCCCGTGCCTCATCCTCTGCGCTTTTATCCGTTTTCTCCCTCACATAGCGGGGAGCATCGCTCAACATCATGATCAGCGTCTGGTAGTTCACACCGTTCAGGATGTAATCCACGCTCCAGCCCGTGGCGTCCGCTATCTGCCACACAAACCCGAAAGGGCTATGGGAGCCTTCGTAACGGCTCTTTAACTCCCCTTCCTTTTTTGGCTCAGTCTCAGCTTCATCGGATTCGTCATCTCGGCTGATCTGATAATAGGTATAAAAGGGTCCGTGCCCATCAAGCTCACAAATCGCTTGACGGCCCCCACGAGGTACTGCTGCTCCATGAAGTTGCGCACGAACCATGCTGTCGGCCAAAGAAGCAGGTGACGACTCCACCACCCGCGACATATCGTGTAGGCAATCATGCGGCCGAGTTCTTTGCCATGCCAGGCAATGAAATTCATCTCTTCCTCCTTTCCGAAGTTCCACATCTGCTCGCTCGTGACTCCAAGAGACAAATATGTCCGGGCAAAACGGATCTGCCCGGACAAATAAGGTCGTTTCATGGTCACGCGCAGCACCACGGGATTCTTCCTGAACGGGAGGCGAAACGCTTTCAAGGGAACGCTCACGCCCACGTCCAGCAGGGCATCCGCCCCTTCTCGCTGTATCTGCTTGATGACATTCTCATCCATAGGCTATGCTCCTGTCTCCTCCGGGGTATCAAACACTTCATAAGGAGCACCACCGTCCTCTGGCATGTTCGCCGTAAGCTGGCACTCTATCTTCGACACTTCCGTCAATGTCAGTTTCCCGCCGAGGTTTGCCATCATCGTGGCATTAGCCATACGCACGGTCTGCCCGCTGACCAAGTCTATCTCGCACTTATCACGCAGCTCCACAAGGTTCGTGGGGGCTTTCCATCCCGTGTACGCACCAGTAGTGCCCACGAGTGTGCCTCCCAAGGCGAGATGCAGGTTCTCGTAGTCCAGCTGGATAAGATTGAAGGTCGGCGATATGGTGCCGTTCTTCTGCATCAGTGTCAGCACGGGAGCCGTCGGCACCTGCTCCGCTTCCACGTTTGTCTTCTCCGGTTTCGTGCCACCCCAGTCCCAACTGCCTTTCTCGATGTAGCCGATTACCTTCTCGCCGAAGCGCACCTCGCCGATGCCGTACATGAATTTCTTATTCTTTGCCATTTTGTTTCTTGATTTTTATGGTTATTACTATGCCGGCAAAAAGTCCGGCCGTCAATGCTGTTAATATCTTCCACCACACGCACATGGGTTTCTTCTCCTCCTTCACTTCCTCTGTCCGGCTGTCAAGGGCCGCCTTGTACTCGCCGACCTGCCGTTCGTAGTATTCCAACAACCTCTGTAGGCTGTCGCACGAGGCGTACACCACGATGGTACCCGCTTCCGCGCCTTTACTTACGTCAAGGTTCGCCCGACCGCTTCTCACGTGGTACGACGCGCCAGCCGGAAGATCAAGGAGGCTGTCCGTCTTCAGGGTCAGGCTCACTTCCGACATCGGTACAGGCACCATCGCCACACGACGCACCTTGTTCACGGTGCTGTCCCTTGCCTCTGTCCGTACCACCTCTTTCGCAGCCACGGTCTTTCGGCTGCTCGCGCAACCGGTCAAGGACAGGGCAACCGTCACGATGCTCGCAACTATTAGCACCATCAAGTGCCTTCCTGAGACGGGCCATCTCGCGTGTGTTGCGGGCCAGTTCCTTCTTCGTTTCCACAAGTTCTTCCTTTGTCTCATTGAATTCATCTTTCAAAGGTTTCACGATATTGTCCACGAGGATGCGGGTGGCATGTTCGGCGTTGTCTATGCGCACCGTCTCGGCATCGGCCTCCGCCTTCACTGCTTCCGCTTTCGCTTTTCTGGCGGTCGAACGCAAAGTAACGATAGTCCCTATAAGCCCGCCGCCGAGAATGATGTTCAAGATTTCACTGAGTTCCATGCCACTCGCTTTTTTATTGGTTTATACCTATTGATTTCAACCACTTCTGCACATCGAAACTCGGACAGGCTTTTGCTGCCAGTTCGTTGTGCCCGATGATTCTCACTTTCGGAAATCGCTTGTGAAAATCCTTCACATAGCGTTCCAATGCCGTCCGTTGGGCGTTCGTGCGCGTGTCCTTGGCTGTTTTTCCGTCTTTGGAACATCCGCCACTGTAAACCACATGACGACTCACCGAATTATAACCGGCTGCACCGTTGGTTATCTCCCAGTCGTCCACCCAAGCGTCCTCGTTGTTGCCCGCAAGCCGCTCCACCGTCCCGTCCAGATGGAAAAGGTCGGTGTAGCCCACTTGCTTCCAGCCACGTCCGCCCTTGCTCACGGGAGAGGTGTGCCAGCGGCGGATGTCCGCAGCCGACACCTCACGTCCCTCCGGGGTGGCGGTGCAGTGGATGACCAGATATTTCAGTTCACGCCTTGCCATACGTTACGCCGACTGGTATCCGCTCATCATCACCACGCCTGCGTCCGCTTTTTTAAACATGCAGATGAAGTAGTGGCGGAAGTTAATCTTATTGCGCTGGTATTCCGGGTCCTTCTGGGCCTCGCTGAAATACATCTTCGTGCTTCCGGTGGCCTTGAACACACGGGGTGTGTAGAAAGCGAACGAGCACTGGAACTCCCCGGCCGCGGCTGCAGCTCCGACTGCCTTCTTCTTTCCCGCGGTGGTGTACACGGGGTTGTTGCCATACTCGTAAATCTGGAAGCCGTACAGGTTGCCCACCTTGCCGGTATTGCGGTCGATGTTGTACTGCTCGCGGAACCGCTGGTCCACAAGGAGCAGGTCGTTCACGTGATCCGGGCACAGCACCAACCTACGGTTCCCGGAAGGCACTTTCAGTTTGTCCAGAGCACGCTTCATCTCCACGAGGTCGTTCGGGGTAAGTCGCTTGCGTCCCGTCTCCGTATCGGCCTCGCCGCTCGTCTTCAGCACTGGGGTCTTGGCCGTGTTCTCGGTCGCGCACAACGCGTGTGCCGCCTTGGCGAATTTCGCATCGTTGATGGCGTTTCCGTGGGCCTCCTTCACACGCGCCATCTTGTCGTAGCTGATAGCGTACAGCTCATCGTCCGTGATGGGTGTTACTTTTGACTGGAACTTGTCAAGGGAGATGGCGATGTCCTTATCGTCCAACGCCTGCAAGGGTATCGGGTAGGTCGTGTTGTTGATAAGTACGTCAGGATCCACGCCCACCTCCACAAGGTGGATGACATCGTTGTTGACGATGCTCGACTGGTCGGGCACTCCGTCCAGCCACGAGCCCTCAAGTCCGCTCCGCAGGACTTTCACCAGTTCGCCCGTCCAGATTTCCGTGTAAACACCGGCACGCAGCACGGGTGCTTCCTGACACCCCATGCCCATGAGGACACCCACGGCATTCATACCTATTGCGCCGACTTCGGGCGAGAAACCGACCGCGGCGGCAATCGTGGCTCCTGTCACCGTGTTAAACAGGAGCGCGGTTAAAAGCATTACGATTTTGCTCATTTCTGTTTGGTTTTAAGGGTTGATACTAAATTTCGCATTCCATGCCGTACTCGGCCTTATACAGACGCTTGTACTCGTCCGGCTGTTGTTCACGCATTTCCGCGAGCTTGTCGCCGGGAACCTCGCTCAACTTGGAATAGGTGACTGTTATCTCCGGCTTCGCGGTTCCATGCTGTCCGAGGATGGTCGAGAGTTTCACCTGTGGTGACATGGCTGCGAATACTGATGAGAGCTTTTCCGCACCGATTTCCTTGCCGAGGCTGACGAACTCGTCTTTCTTGTCGGCCCCGATACGTTTCTCTCCGATGGCTTTCTCCACAAGCGATGTGATGCTTGCCAAGGTCAGCACAGCCTTTTCCTTTTGGAGTTTCGCATTCTCTTCCTTGGCCAGTTTGAATTCACCGAGCTTTTCTGCTATCTCGGCATCTGTCGCCGTCTCCGGCAAGCCCAGTTGAAGGGCAATGGCTTTACTTTCCATTTGATGTTCTTGTTTTAAGGGTTTATTATTTGTCAGTTCCGGCAAAGGACACTCGCCGTCCCTGCCTAATGTGATTCGTTTGCCGTCCTTTTTCAGCACGAGGGCGTCATCGTTGGCGCCGATGTCCACCACCGAGACCTCGAATAGTTTGCTTTTGGTGATGGTCGGACTGGTCTGCCCGGCCACGAGATACTTGCTGTCCTCACTCAACTCTATGATGTCAAGCCCGGCACTGACCATCTTCAGGCTGCCGAACTCGAACTGTCTCTTGCAGCGTTTGCTCAACTCCGTAGCCTCGTCGAACACCAGCTCGCCGGTCACCTCGTCGTTCTCCACTTTCACGTCCTTCACGTAACCTATCACGTTGCCGCGCTCGTGCATGTAGAGCAGCACCGGATTCCGGCAGTATTGCTCCACGTTCATGCCCGCCGTCAGGACGCGTGTCCCGTAACTGTTCAGGCTGTTGTTTGAAATGCGTACTCGTTTGCTCATTACTCTGTTTTTTTGCGTTTCGCACTGCAATATTACTGGCTAATCCACTCTCCGCCAAAAAAGTATGAAACCATTGCACACTTCTATGAAACCGCTGCACTGTTTTTTGGCAAACGCCGCGAAACACGGCAATTTTGCATCTGCGACACCGTGTATGCAGGCGTTTTCAACGCCTGCTATGTGTAACTATAAACTTTATCATATATGACAAAGGCAGAAACAGAGAAAAAGAAATCACTCGCCAAGTCACTGTACATGGCGGGCATGGAGCAGCAGGAGATCGCCGAGAAGGTGGAGGTCTCCCGCGTCACCGTTTCCAAGTGGTGTAACGCCGAAGGGTGGAAGGAGGCAAGGGCGGCGAAGAACGTAACACGCCCGGAACTGGTCAACAAGCTGCTGCTCACCATCGACACGCTCATCACGCAGGTCAATGAATCCAATGACCCGACGCTCATCGCCGGACTGGGCGACAAGCTGGCCAAGCTGTCGTCCGTCATCGAGAAGCTCGACAAGAAGGCAAACGTGGTCGACGCCATCGAGGTGTTCATGGCGTTCTCCAAATGGATAGAGTTCCGCTCGTCCATAGACCCGGAAGTGACACCAGAACTCATCAAGGCGATCAACAAGTACCAAGACCTCTATATCACTGAACAGATGGGAATAAAGTAGTATGGCAACGGCAGCAGAGAAAAAACAGGCTTACGAGCAATGGAAGGAACATTGCAAGCGAATTCAATCCATCACGAACACCGCATTGCTCGCAAACGAGCCCCCGGCTGAGCGCGACAGTCGCATCGCCCGGCTGCGGTCCAACTACGCCGCCTTTTGCGAGTATTACTTCCCGCATTTCCTCACGCTGCGCGACAAGACCACCGGCGAGGTAATACGGACTATCCACAATGCACCGTTCCACAACGAGGCGGCACGAAAGATACGTTCCACGCCCGACCTCAAAGCGGTGTTCATGTGGCCGCGCGGCCACGCCAAATCGACGCACATGGACATCTTCGTCCCCCTGTGGCTGATGTTCCAGACAAAACGGCTCATCAGCTTCATGGTCGTGGTCGGAAAGAGCGAGGACAGCGCCGTCCGCCTGCTCGGAGACATACAGGCGGAACTGGAACATAACCAGCGCATCATCGCCGATTTCGGGAAACAGCGGGCGTCGGCATCGTGGCAGGAGGGCGAGTTCAAGGCGGCAAACGGGGTAAAGTTCCTCGCTTGCGGGCGCGGGCAATCGCCCCGAGGGTTACGGGACCGAGAGGCACGACCGGATTACATCGTCATCGACGACCTCGATGATGACGAGCTATGCCGCAACGAGAAACGCGTGCATGACCTCACGGACTGGGTGAAGGAGGCACTCTTCGGTTCGCTCGACGTGGGACGGGGACGCTTCATCATGGTGGGCAACCTTATCAGCAAGACCTCCGTACTCTTCAATATCTCGCGCACGAAGGGCGTGTTCCTCTCCAAAATACAGGCGGTGGACAAAAACGGCGAACCGGTATGGAATGAGAAGTGGACGAAAGAAGAAGCGCAACTCTACCGGGACTTCGTGGGATACCGGGCATGGGAGAAGGAGATGATGCACAACCCCATTGTGGACGGAACCATCTTCCGCGCGGACTGGATACGCTACAAGAAAATATCCAAGCTCGCCAAATACGACATGCTGGTATGCTACACCGACCCGTCGTTCAAGTCAACCACCTCCAACGACTACAAGGCATGCCGCCTGTGGGGAAAGCTCGGGACGGAACTACATCTCATCGACTGTTTCGTGCGCCAGGCAACCGTAGGCGAGATGGTACGCTGGCTGTATGACCTCTACGAACGCACCCGTGATACTGCGGCCGTATCATTCTTCATGGAAGCGAACTTCATGCAGGACGTCATACTGGACGAGTTCGCCGTGGAGGGCAACCTGCGCGGCTACCAGCTGCCCATCATGCCGGACAAGCGAAAGAAGCCGGACAAGCTCCAGCGCATTGAGGCGGTCAGCCCGCTATGGGAGCGTGGGTTCGTATGGTACAACGAGAAGCTGAAGGATGCGCCGGACATGCAGGTGGGCATCGAGCAGACGCTGGCATTAGAGCGCGGAAGCCGGGTGCATGACGATGCGCCGGATGCGGACGAGGGAGCGATATGGATCCTGCAACGGAACACGAGACAGGAGAGTTTTCAACCGGTGTTCGGCAAAAGGCCGACCGCCAAAAATATATGGTAATCATGATTCAACTTATCAAACGTATCATCTTCGCTTGGCACTTCAAACGTGCCGTCAAGAGGGCGAACAAACTGTCCCGGCTGTTCGGGATGAAGTATTTTGTGATCAGCCTGAACGGGGGACTGAAGGTCGTACCGAAACAGACCATCCGGGAACTGGTGGCAAGACACCGTTTCCGTAAAGGCGTGACGGTCGCCGATATTGAAAAGAGGGCATTGTACATCGCGGACGGAAGGAGGATGCCATGTTCATAACGGAAGAGGATTACAGAGTGGTCATCGGGGATGCGGCACTGAAGGTCATATCGCAGGTCAGCGAGGAAAACCGGGCGAACGCCGAGGCGGAGGCAAGGGAGGAGATTTCCGGCTACCTCCGCCCAAAATACGACTGCGGGGCGGTGTTCGCCGCGGAAGGTAACGACAGGAACCGGCTTGTCGTCATGTACACCTGCGACATTGCGCTATACCACATGAGCGCGGCCATGCCGCAGAAAATGGGAAGCGAAATAAGGGAGGAACGCTACAAACGGGCCATCGAATGGCTGGAGAGTGTACAGGCGGGCAAAATAATCCCTGATCTCCCGCTTGCCGTGGACGGGAACGGGACACCGACCGGGGACACGTTCGTGTACAGCTCCCAGACGAAACTCAGGCATAACTGGTAATACTATGGATATAAGGAATTTTTTCAGCGGCATTTTTCCGCAGAAGACGGGGAACATGCTGCATACACCACACGGGGACTTCAATCTCGCGAAGGAGGAAGACCGCAAGCGGATGCGGAAGATGGTCATCGAGCTGCAGCGCACGACAGACGCGCTCACGCGCAAGGACATCAAGGACTGGCGCGATGCATGGCAGATGGCCATCAACGTGGACAGCCCCAACAGGCAACGCCTGTATGACATATACAGGGATGTGGAAATCGACCTGCACCTGTCCGGATGCGTCGAGCAGCGCAGGGGCTTCGTCATGGCAAAGTCATTCAAAATCGTAAACGAAAAAGGGGATGAGGACGAAGAGGCATTACATTACTTCGACCAGTCTTGGTTCAAGCAACTGCTGCGCTATGCGCTGGAGGCGAACTTCTGGGGACACTCGCTCATCGAATTGGGCGAACTCACCACGGACGGCGACGGCTGCCTGTGCTACTCCGATGTCACCCTGCTGCCGCGCAAGCACGTCATACCGGAATACGGGCGTGTCATCACCGACCTCGGACAGGACTGGACTACCGGAATCAATTACCGGGAAGCCCCGTTCTCATACTGGCTCATCGAAGCCGGACGCCCCGATGATCTCGGACTGTACCTCAAGGCCGCTACGCAGACCATACCCAAGAAAAACATGCTGGCGTTCTGGGACACCTTCGGGGAGATTTTCGGGATGCCCATGCGCATCGCACGGACGACCTCACGGGACAAGAAGGAGATAGACCGGCTCGACCGTATGTTACGGGAAGCCGGGGCAAGCCTCTCGATGGTTGCCGGACAGGACACGGAAATCGAGTTCGTGGAGAGCGGGAAAGGGGATGCATACAATGTCTATGACAAACGTATAGACCGGGCGAACTCGGAGCTGTCGAAGCTCGTCATCGGGCAGACCATGACCATAGAGGACGGCAGCAGCCTCTCACAGTCTGAAACGCACCTTGAGGTGTTCCAGAACCTCGTGGAAAGCGACTGCGACATACTGCGCGACATCGTGAACAACCAACTCATCCCGCGCATGGCACACCACGGTTTCCCGGTCAAGGGACTGCGATTCGAGTGGGACGACGCAGTGGACTACACACCGGAGCAGCAGAAGGCTTACGAGGAGATGGTCCTGCAACACTACAAGGTCCAGCCACGGTATTTTGAGGACAAGTATGGTATGCCGTGCGAGGAAAAGCCGGAACCGGCCATACCATCGGGAGGAAACGACGGCAACGGCGAAGAGAAACCAAAGGACAATAAAAAACAACGGAACGCCCTGTCCCGTTTTTTCGACTGAGCCCCTCCGACTACGAGGGGCTGCACCGACGTTATGCCGAATGGCTGGGAAATACGCCGCAGCCGATGCTGCTCTCCAAAGAGCGGGAGGATGAAGTCCGCAGGGAACTATCATCGCTTTTCGAAGGCATGATGAAGACACTGTACTCGCAGGGCGGCTCGGAATTCCGTATCGAGGTGATTGCCGAACCGAAGGTGCAGGAGTTTATAGAGGCGCACGCCTCGGTGTTGGATTCCGGGTTCCGACAGGTGGAGATGTCCGAGGCCATGCGGCACCGGCTGACACGCTCCGATTACATTTTCTCTGGCATGAAGACGTTTCATGAACTGAACGAGGCGTTCCCGTCCCTGCTGGACGAGAACGGGAAAAGAAAACCGTTCGAACGGTTTTTGAACGATGTCCGTAAGATAGACGAGACATATAATTCCAACTATCTCCGGGCGGAGTACAACTTCGTGCAGTCATCCGCTGAAATGGCGGCCAAGTGGGAACAGTTCGCGGAGGATGGCGACCGCTATTATCTCCAGTACCGAACGGCTCATGACGGCAAAGTGCGACCGGAACACGCCGCGCTGCACGGGGTAACACTCCCCATGAGCGACCCGTTCTGGGAGGAATTCTACCCGCCGAACGGGTGGAACTGCCGCTGCACGGTAGTACAGGTGCGCAAGTCAAAATATCCGGAAACGCCGCACGACGAGGCGATGGCACTCGGAGAGGAAGCCCTGCAACGGGATTCAAAAGGGATATTCCACTTCAACGCCGGGAAAGAGCAGAAGACCATGCCGGACTACAACCCGTACACCATACGCCACTGCCGGGACTGCGACATTGCCAAAGGAAAAATCGAACTGGCATTTGTTCCGGATAACGAACTTTGCGCAGCATGCAAGTTATTGAACAGGTGTGCCGGGGACAGGACAAAGACACAGCGGGCAATCGAGCGAATCCACTACCTCCACGAGATGGAGCCGCTGCTAAAGAAATCCGTGATGAAAACCGCCGGGGACAAGAACCTGAACGTCGGATTCACGAAATACGGGAACAGCCACTTGTTTTCCGACACGTTCGGACGCTCGCACGTACTATCAAAGGAGGATTTGAAAGATTTGGGCGATGTACTGAGTGCGGCTTCATTCATGGAGGACTCACCGCTGACACATCCGAGAACGGACGGCATCGAACATTTCTACTATTTCAAAGCACAGATACGGGAGCAATGGGTAAGGCTGAACGTGGCAAAACAGGTTTATCACAGGCCAAGCGGACAGATTGAGATACGCTATTTCATGTACTCAATCAACGACATATAAAAAACGGAGCATCAAGAGCGGCTATTAGGTCTCAATTGCCAGTACGCCATTCTCTCAAAACTCCGTATGCAAAGGTAACAACAAAATTTCAAAACACATCAAGTTATGAACAAATTTATCTCTTTTCTTAAACAAAGTAACCGCTACAAGCACCTTGTGGGTGGTTTTATCGTCGGAATCTGCGCTTTATCTCCTTGGTGCGCACTGTACTCAGCCGCCGTGGTTGCCTCATGCCTTGAACTCAAGGATGTGCTGCATGGTTGCCGATGGGACTGCCTCGACTGGCTCGCCATGGTCGCCGGAGGAGGATTTGCCGCACTCTTATGGCTGTTTATCTGACTGTCTTTCAAATAAACGGCTTTTTATGAGTACCTTTGTACCCGGAAAGGCGGAGCTTCCCAATAGGCCGTGTGGTCTATCGCGGGTACAACAATGCGAATGCGAATGGCGGTGTGTCGAATGCGAATGCGAATAACGATGCTTCGAACACGAATGCGAATGTCGGCTCGCGTCTGGAAATCAAACAATCGGCGTACAGCACAGGGGACGTGTCCCCGGAGCGGTGCCGAGGGAGGCAAGCCCCAGCAAAAGCAATTCATTCCAATGTTGCAAGAATTGGAAAGTTTTGGAAAGCTGAAAAATCACGCGTCGGGTGGAGTTTGGTAGGACGGCAACGTCTCGAAAAAGTCAGGCCCGGAGGAAGGAAGGCCTTTACCTTCCACTATTAAACCAATGACCGAAGCCTATGCGCAGAGAAGGACATATCATGGAGGAGGTCATCGAATACCACAACATGTCGGAGGCATTCGATACCGTGCTGCGCGGCTCCAAACGGAAAAAGTCACGGCAGGGACGTGAGCTGCTTGGAAACAGGGAAAAAGTCATTGCCGAACTTACAGCCGCCTTGGCAGACGGTTCTTTCCGGCTTGGGGGATACCACGAGAGGGACATCGAGGAATACGGCAAGAAACGCCGGCTCCAAATACTCTCCATGAAAGACCGTATCGCGGTGTTCGCCGTGATGAACGTCGTGGACAGACACCTGCAGAAACGGTATATCCGGACCACGGGGGCGAGCATCAAGGGACGCGGCACGCACGACCTGATGAAGTACATACGCACGGACATACAGGGCGATCCCGAAGGCACACGGTACGCCTACAAGTTCGACATCAGGCATTTCTATGACAACGCGCAGCAGGATTTCGTGATGTGGTGCTTCCGCAGGGTGTTCAAGGACGAAAAACTGCTGGCCATACTCGGCAGGTTCGTCACCATGCTGCCAAAGGGCATCAGCTTCGGGCTGAGAAGTTCTCAAGGAGCGGGCAACCTGCTCCTGTCTGTATTTTTAGACCATTACCTGAAAGACAGGTACGGGGTCTGTCATTTCTACCGTTATTGCGATGACGGCCTTGTACTCAGTAGAACGAAAGCGGAACTATGGGTGATTCGTGACATCATCCACGGGCAGATGGAAAAAATCGATCTGGAAGTCAAACCCAACGAAAGGGTGTTCCCCATAGAGGAGGGTATCGACTTTCTCGGATATGTCATCCATCCTGATTATGTAAGACTGCGCAAGCGCATCAAACAGAAATTCGCCCAGAAGATGCACGAGGTAAAATCGAGAAGAAGGAGGCGTGAACTGGTAGCGTCCTTTTACGGGATGGCAAAACACGCCGACTGCAATAAGTTGTTTAACAAATTAACAGGCAAAGAAATGAGATCATTTAAGGATTTGAATGTCGCTTACAAGCCGGAGGACGGCAAGAAGCGATTTCCCGGAACCGTGGTGAGCATCCGGGAACTGGTGAACCTGCCCATCGTGGTAAAGGACTTCGAGACGGGCATAAAGACGGATCAGGGCGATGACCGCTGCATCGTGTCCATCGAGCAGAACGGCGAGCCGAAAAAGTTTTTCACCAACAGCGAGGAGATGAAGAACATCCTCGCACAAGTGAGGGAGATGCCGGACGGGTTCCCGTTCGAGACCACCATCAAGACGGAGACTTTCGGCAAGGGACGCACAAAATACATATTCACATGAGAAGAGTGGAAGGAAACACAGGGGTAAGGCTGCTGGAATGCACAAGCCCCGTAAGGGACAAATGGCGCGTCCGCTGGGACGTGCAAGTGAGGGAGGACGGCTCCGCCTCCTACATGGAAGAAGAATTCGGGCACAAGCCGACTGGCGAGGAAATACGCTCCACGGTCATGGCGTGGTACAACGGAGAAACGGACACAGCCATTCTCTCTGGGTTCCGCTACAATGACGTGCCGGTATGGCTGTCCCAAGAAAACCAGTTCAACTACAAGTCGGCATACGACCTCGCCGTGCAAACCAACGGCGGCACGCTACCCGTAACGTTCAAGTTCGGGACGGACACGGAGCCGCACTACCGCACGTTCGAGACGCTGGAGGAACTGACGGACTTCTACACGAAAGCCATGAGCCACATCCGGACGGCACTCGCTGAAGGGTGGAAGAAGAAAGACGCTTTCGACTTGGAGGTATACCAAGTTGGATAGCTGAAAGAATCCCATTCGGGGGAGGGATAGAAAAAAGCCCCCGGCCTGTTAAATAGTCGTCTCACTTACTATTAAACACAAAATACCACTTACTGGCACGACCGGGGGCATATACCCTCGCCGCCAGTAAGCGGTATTTTTTGTGTGCGCACGTGGCGCATAAATAAGTGAGACGGTACAAAAGTACAAAAATTATTGGAAATGAAAGTGATTGAGATACTGAAATTGAACAGGGAACTGCTGAAAATCTGCATGGACGTGGGTATCCGTGTGGATGACGTGCAATATATCGAGCTGTACAACGACTATAACAGGCTGCTCGCCGATGGAGAAAAAGTGTCATACATTGTAGCCATACTCTCCGAGCGTTATGGGGTATGTGAGCGCAAAGTTTACGCACTCATCAAACGGCTGCAGACCGACTGCAACCTGTGTGCAGTGTAATTGACGTGCAACAACATTATGGAGGAAGTGTCGTGTGCTACCTTTGCACCGTATTCAAAAGTAGCACATTATGAATAAATACTATCAAATCTTAGGCAGGGTGCTCGCATCAGGAAAGACGCAAGCAAACAGGAAAGGGAACATCCGCTACCTCCTGAACGAACGACTCACGCTCACCCCTGCCGACCTCCTCGACATCTTCGAGGGACATCCCATAGCGCGAAAAAAACTCAAAGACGAGCTGCAGCTCTTCATGCAAGGCGAGCGCAACGTGGAGAGATACCGCGAGGCGGGCATCAACTGGTGGGACTACTGCGGTTCCATACTCGTGAACAGTTATCCGACATACCTTGAAAAACTCCCGCCGCTTATCGAACGGATCAACAGGGAAAAACGGAGCAGCAAGAACTACGTGCTGTTCCTTGGCTCGACAGATGCGGAGAGCAATCAGGCGCCGTGCCTGAGCCTCGTGCAGTTCCAGATCGAGCAAGGGGAACTGGTGATGACGGCTTACCAGCGGAGCAGCGATGCCAACCTCGGACTGCCTGCCGACATCTACCATCTCTACCTCATGGCCAGACAGATTGAGCTGCCACTGAAGTCCATCACGCTCAACCTCGGTAACGTGCATATCTACGAGAACAACATCAGCCGGACGGAGCAGCTGCTTGCCGGGAACGGGAACATCAAATTTGAACTGAACGTATGAGCAGAAAGATGTATATGTCCGCACCGCTTCCTTTCGTGGGGCAGAAACGAATGTTCGCCAAGGAGTTTATAAAGGTGTTGGAGCAGTTCCCGAAAAACACGGTGTTCGTGGACCTGTTCGGCGGTTCAGGCCTGCTATCGCACATTGCAAAATGCCAAAAGCCAGACGCTACCGTGGTGTACAACGATTTCGACAACTACCGCCGCAGGTTGGCACATATACCACAGACAAACGACCTTATCGCCGACATCCGCAACATGGTGGGAGATGCTGTACCGCGACACAAGCCAATTATCGGGGAACTTCGGGAGCGTATCTTCAGACGCATCGAACAGGAGGAACGGACGGTCGGATACGTTGATTTTATCACGCTCTCCTCATCGCTCATGTTCTCCATGAAGTACAAACTGTGCGTCACGGAGATGCGAAAGGAAGCCCTCTACAATAATATCAGGAAAGCGGACTACCCGGAATGCACAGATTATCTGGACGGGCTGGAAATCGTGTCGTGCGACTACAAGGAGATATTCGAGAAGTACAAGGATACGCCGGGCGTGGTATTCCTCGTCGACCCGCCATACCTGTCCACTGATGTAGGGACTTACAATATGTATTGGCGTATGTCGGATTATCTCGACGTGCTGAACGTGCTTGCCGGACACTCTTTCGTCTATTTCACCTCGAACAAGTCATCCATCCTCGAGCTGTGTGAATGGATAGGCAAAAACCGGAACATCGGAAACCCCTTCGAGAAATGCATACGTGTGGAATTCAACGCGCACATGAACTACAACGCGTCATACACAGACATGATGCTTTACAAGAAAGAGGCTGTCTGACGGCGTTTCTTTGCCCCCTGTTGGAACGGAAAGCCCCCGGCGGTAACTTGTCCGCCGGGGGCTTTCCGTTCCAACAGGGGGCTATTATTGAAGCCGCTTGATTGCCACGCACGAATAGACCTCGATGTTCTCCACGATGTCCTCATGGTTGTGGTTCGTCTGGCTCTCCACCAAGTCAAACACCTTGAAGGTGTCGCCCTCCATGCAGGACAGCCGTTCATGTATCAACTCCGGCAGGTCGAAGACTTCCAACGCCTCTTCTCGGAACGGGCTGCTCTCGCTTGCCGCGCCTTTCCAGTCCGTAACGATATGCAACTTCACTTCAGGCTCGGCACGGTATTCCACACCGTTCACTATCGCTTTCCAACGTATCGGACAGAACTCCACGAACACCGCCGGGCGTTCCCAGTTCTCCTCCTGCTCGATGAACTCCACGTTGTGGTTCCACAGGTCGATGTGCCTGATGATGCCACCGCCTACCTCCTTCAACTCCTTGCAGAGCAAATTGTACAGTTCCTTTCTCATTTTCGTTTGATGTCAAATTCCACATTAAAATATTCCGTTATGTTCTCCTCGATGATTTCCCTGACCGCCTGCTCCACTTCGGGAGATGTGCCAAGGAACTGCCGCCGGGGGATCTTTATCGTACTGCCTTCCTTCTTCAATGCCATGAACTTCCAAAACTCCGCCTCAGTGGTCAGCTGCACGGTGTGCTTGTCCTTGCGCAACGTCCCGTCCTTCCTGCGCCCGAAAGAGCCGGTAGCTTCGTAGTACTTGTGCCAGAAGTACCGCTTCATCTTCTTCGTCACCTTGATTTCACCGCCCTCGTTATGAATGGCGGCGTAGGGCAAGGTGGTGTAAAAGATGATGCTGTCCTCCGTTGTCCGGCTGCCGATGCTCTTGCGAAGGTTACCAGTATCTATCAGGATGGAACCACCCGGACGGGTCGGACTTTTATGCCGCGCCCACGCCTCGCTGAAAAACGCCTGCCGCTCGAAGTTCCGGTCGAACTCATCGCCCATCTCCACCCTGATGTCCTTCAGTATCCTCCGGATGATTTTCCGCACGTCGTCATTCATAATCCTCGTCATTAAAGAGTAAAAGCTGGCGGATGTCATCATCGTCAGCTATCTTGTTCTTCTCCTCGGCGCTCGCATTAAGGATGTTGTAGAAGGTACGCTCAGTAATGCCGTAAGCAGGATATATGAACCGGCGCCATATCTCGCGGTTGGGTATCCCGCGCCTGACTTCCCGGTCATATATCCTGTTTATCTCCTCCACACGTTTCTTGTAACTTACTCCGCGCCGTTTTGCCATCTGTTATTCCTCCTGTACCTTGGGGTTGTAGGGCCGGATGTCCAGCTCTATGTTCGCGCTCACCGTCACCCGTCCGCTGCCACCGCACTGCGGGCAGGTTTCCACCGCCGTTTCCGTCTTCCTCCTGCCGAAGAACCGGGAGATGGTCTCCACCTCCTTTTGCACGGAGCCTGTGCCGTGACAGGCACGGCACAGGGCTATCTTCGGGGACTTTGTCACGTTCCGCTTCATGCCGCATCCTCCTTTTTCGGTTCGACATAGAAGGTTTCGTCCTGCGATACTTGGATGCCGCACTTGGCCATCTGCGGAACCATATCTTCGGTGTCGCGGTCGGCAAGCAGCTTGTCCTTGGCTATCTCCTCCGTCTGGCGGATATAGCCGGGCAAGAATTCCTTCACCAACTGCAACGCACTTGCCCATGTGAAACCTTTCAGGGTTTTCAGCTTCGGAGTGCCGGTACGGAAACCTATGACACCATGCGCCATCTCAAGGCTCTTCTTCTTGGTGAACAGCTCCGTCTGGTTCTCTGTGGCGTATGCCTGCAGGGTATCAAAGGCTTTTTCCTTCTCGCCCTCTAATTCGGCCAGTTTGTTGGCATACTTCTCGCGAACCTTCGCGCACTGCAGCTCAATGTCCGCCGTGATTTTCGCACTCTGCGCGTCTGCTTTAGCGTAAACTGCAAACGCTTCATCGGCGGCCTCTCTGGTCACGCCGGTGATGATAACTTTCTTTTCTCTTTTTGCCATTGTGATAAATTTTTGATGGTTATTACTCGGGTTGATTATTCGTCTTCGTATTCTTCTGGCCAGCGGCCTTCTTCAATCTCATGCTCAATCTCGTATTCCAGTTCCTCAAGAAACTCTATACAATGACCGTCATGCAACTCGTTGTCCTGTATCTCATGGATTAAGTCCATTACTCTCTTGACTTTGCTTTTCATGCCTCGCCTCCCTGCCCAAAGTTCAACAACATGCAGCCGACCTCCGGACGCGGAGCGGGTTCTGATATTTTCTTCGGCTTCAAGCCACCCTTGCGCTGTATGCTCCGCAACTTCACGGCCAGCTGCTCCAGTTCCTCCGTGGTGATCCGAGCGAAAGGCTTGCCCGCTATCCGGGGATGGCGGCAGAAATCGTTGACGCGCGCCCAGTCGGAGGTGTCGACGCCGAGCTTCTGCATCAGCTTCAGGCAGACACTACGCTGCCGACGCAGTTCATCACGCAACTTCTGCCGCCATTCGTCTTGTCCGGACAGTTTCTCCAACATGGCGCAACACGTTTCATATTCTTTCCGTGTCATCTCCCGGAGGCTGTCGGTGCGGTTCCACGTGTACTGTAACACGATGGACTTCTTGAACTCTTCCCGGTCTCCCTCATAAGGCAACTTATTAAACGAGGTATAAAACCGACCGAAATTGGTTATTTCCTGTGCCATAATCGTTCGTTTTTATATTATTCGAACAACACTTTGATGCCGCATGAACTGGCCACGTCAAGCTCCAGCTTCGCACCCTTGCTCAATTCCCAGTCTCGCAGCATATAGATATACTGGCAATCCAGCAGCAAGGCGATATCCGCCCTCATGTGCTCTCTCCAGTGCGCGTCGTCCGGCAATCCGTTCTTGAACGGGTTGACCGGCTCGAACCCCTTTATGCTTAAGTATCGCTCCGCGTTCAGAAACGCATTCCTGCGCTCCTCCAAATCATAGTGGGCTATCGCCCCGCTGATGTAAACCTTGTCCTTTCCCATTATCCTTTCGTTTTTTGGTATTCTAAATGTCTCCTGTATCGTTCGGGCACCACCACCTCATAATTGCACCGGCGGCAGCATTGCCCATCTTCTTTCACGGGATACGGGTTATAACCGTAGCCTTTTATTTCATTGCCGCAGATGCAGCAGGTCTTTGTCTCACTGTTTTCCATATCGTCACACTATTTCAAATTGTACCTTGAAGCCATACTCCTCGCAAAGCCGCCGTATCTGCACCACGTTCAACGGAACGCCACCGTAAGGATAGAATATTATCCGCTCCTTGGTGGAGCACCGCACACCTTTCCGGCGTAGCTTGTACAGAATGTTCTTGCGTCTCATCTTCCATTTGTTCATATCACAGATTGTTGCTCGTTTGAATGATTCCTTCTTCCCATACCACATAATAGCTTCCTGCCTCACCGATGGCACGTCCTTGACAGTATGCCTTGTAACCCACCACACGTACCTTCATGTCCGCAAGATACTTTGTCTTCATCGCAGGCTTTCCCATCGGCTGGCTCTTATACTCCATACTCACGAAGATGAAGCACTTTTTCGGAAACAGAACCGTCACGAGATCCTCTATCTGTTTGTAGTCCCATTCAGCACGTTGGACAGAATCCACTACCACGAACTTGGGACTTTTCGGACGCTTCAACCGTGCTATCACCTCCTCGTAGGTTTCACCCGCCACCACGCGGAACCGGCCTTGTACCTCGTTCATCTTCAGGTAGCCCATACGACGCTGGAAACTCTGGCTCACGCCTTCCTCGTAGCTCAGGTATAGTACTGTCCCATAGTTACAGAGTTCTTTGCCTAACTGCATCACGAAGCTGCTCTTGCCACTGGCACTGGCCCCGCTGATGAACCACGAGGCGTTATCCGCTGGGAAGCCGAACGGCTTGCTCCATTTCTCACCCCAAGGCAGGGTTTTCCATTTCTTGGCCGCAATATCGCGTGGTGTTAATGCCCGTTTCATAGCTTTTCCTTTTGAAGTTCAGCAATAAGCATATCCGCAAGTTCTACCGCAGCCTCTGCAATGTCATTATAACCTACAGACCCTCCTCGGAGAAGAATATTTCGCGACTCTTTATATGCAACCGGCATCATTTCTTTTGCAATCTCATACCTCCGTTGTTTCCAATCTATCTCATTGGCCTTTTTCATTTCTCGGTGAATACCGATAACGGCATCCATCGCCTGCATTTCTATCTTTGTCATCATTGCGCTGTCATTTTTAGTTTCTCAATCTCGGTATATACTCTTCTCAGCCCGCCGCGTGTCTTGCGCACGATCTGTGCAATGTCCGTCCCTTCCGGGGCGTTGGCCTTGGCAACGATACGCGCCTGCGTGTTTTGAAAAGCCTCACGTTCCCTGCCGTCATCCGGAGTAACCTTGCTGTAGCGGTCACCGTAGCGGCTCAGCATCTCGGTGTAACCCACCTTCTTGCACTCGATGGAGCGGTTTATCTTCTCCTTCAGACCGTCCGCGCCCATCATGTACCATGCACAGCAACGCTCCGTGGCGTTCCACAAGGCTTTCAGCTCAAGGAACGCCTCGTACTGCAGGTCGCCGGCCTCATCGAGAATAATAAGCGGAGTATCCATCGAGCGAAGGTAATAAACAAGGTCATCGTACACATCGTTATACCGGCCACGGCTGTTCACGCCGAATTCGGCGGCGATTTTCCGTACCAGCTTCAACTTGGTCTTCACTTGCGAGCAGTCGATATACACGGCATTCCTGTGGTTCTGCACGTAGTACCGTGCCGTAAATGTCTTGCCGATGTTCGGGATGTCGCACAGGATAGCCGAGAGGCTCGACTGCTGCGAGAACTCCAACTGGGCGGTGATATACTCGAACGTGGCGGTCTTGGCGGCCTTCCACTCCATGTCGGCACGGAGGCTCACGCCCAATCTCCGCGCAATGCTTATCCACGCCCCCTCGCTCAGGGCCTTGTCCGTCTGCCCGTTCTTCACGGCACTGTACACCGAGGTGCTGATGCCAAGGGAGGCGGCGTGTTTCGCATCGCTCGGATAGTTCGCCCGGTTGGCTGCTACCGCCCCCAAAATCTTCTGTTTCTGCGCTTCTGTAATCATAATTCTAACGCTGTTTTAATGTTATTCTAATCGTGTCCTTACATATCCGCGATGCCCCGAAAAGCCTCGCTCACCATAGGTTTCCACTCGTAGGTCTCATCCAGATCATCCTGTTTCGCCACCGGGGGCAATACGAGGCTTTCTGCGGCCTCTTTCTCCGCCGGTTGTATGATTGCCGTACCGACCCTGTCGATGGCGTTGTCGCGGACATATTTGCCGAAACGGCTTATCTTTTTCTGTTGCTCAATATAGTTCACCAAGTCCTCCTCGGTCTGTTCGGCCAGCACCCTGTTATAGGTTTCCACCTTCTCCACCTTGTCGATGAAGCGGTCGCCTTGGAATATGTACACGTCCGTGGGCTTCCCTTCCTCGTCAGGCAAGTAATAGGCTGTCACCTTGTAGTCTCCCGGTTGCAAACGCTCCAGCACTGACGTGTCGCTCAGCCACCAATCCTCGTAATCCACGCGCACCGTCGAGTTGCGCCGTATGCTGGTTTCCACACGCTCGCCGATGAAGCGGCTAAGCGTGAGTTTGTCGTACTTGCGCAGGGTCGGGTTGATGTTTGCCATCAGCACCTGCCAGCGGGTCATGCCCGGATATTTCTTCTGGTTGGGATGCAGGGTGTTGTTCCATTCCGCGTTGTCCCGGCGGTCATCGGCCACCAACTGGTCGTAGCTGAAATACTCCCGGTCTTCGTATGTATCGTTGGACTCGTCGCTGACTTTCCGGTATTCCGTGCGCCACTTGCCCTTGCCGTAGAAACGTCCGATGCCGACATGGTTCTTGTGGATGACGCTTCGCTTCTTCGCGCCGTTCAAGGGCTCGGCATATTTCTCCTGTGAATTCTGAGGAGCGCAGAAGTGGACGAAGTTGAAAGCGACCCCGGCTTGCAGGAAGCCCTCCTTGTACTCGCTCATCAGGTGGTTTTCCACCTCTATGCCCGCAGGAATGCCCCAACCGTTTCGCTCGATGAGCCGGAACATGTCGCGGAAACAGTCCACGACAAGCATCTGGTCTTTCTTGCGCCCGTAGCTCGCGCCGACCACGCACTGGCTCACCACATCGTAGGCATAATAGGCGTGTACCCGCTGCTTGGTGTCCTTCAGCTTGCGTGTCAAGTCCACGTCGTCCATCGTGATCTGCGACAGGGAGAATTCCCCGTTATGGCGGTGGACGTGCGGCATCTGCTCGTGCATGAACGTGGTATAGCTCATCAGAGCGTGCTCGATAAGTAGCTTGTTGCTCGGTTTGTTCAGCACGTTGTTGATGGTGCTCTCGCTCAGTTCCTTCGGAACACCGTTCTTGTCGGTAAAGTCATCCGGATTGAAAATCTCGCCGGTGCTCAAGTCCCATGCCTCGCGTTCGCCGCAGACAAAGGCGATGTACATCTCATGCACGTTGCTGTTGTACGGCTTGTTTTCCTGCGCCGCGAGGCTCAGGATAAGCCGCTCGGTCTTGTAGTCCACCTTCCTCGCGCTTTGGTTGCCGAACTTTCCGCTGATAAGGCATTCATAGCCATACTGCTTGTACTCGTTCACCTTCTTGCGGAAGCGCAAGGTGCTCGCAGGCAGGTCGTGCCCGAACTCCTCGCGCAATGTCTCGATGGTCGTCGCCATCATGTCCCAGTTGTATTTCTCACCCATCAGCTTGCGGTAGTCGCGGCTGCGGCCGTACAGCCTGATGCAGGTGTTCAGCACGGAGGCGTTCACGGCATACTTCCTCGCGAGTTCGGAGGTGGCCTTGTCGCTGTGCTGACGGACAGCCCAGTCCATGAAATAAGCGACCGCAGACTGGTCAAGCTCGTAGTTCGACAATATCCAGCCGCGAAGGAGCACGGCGTTACCGCCGGGATAGGTCTCTTCAACTTTTTCCTTGTAAGCGGAAGGCAGGCTGTCAACAGCAACCAAGGCATATCGTCCAAGCCCTTTGCCTGAACGCACCACATCGATGCGCCCGCGGGCGGACAGCTGCTTGTAATTCGGCAGGGTCATAATGCCGCCGTCCACAAGCTCACGTGCTGATATGCAAAGTTTGTTGCCGTAATACTCCATCACACGCCTCCTTATCTCAATGCCGATGCCCAGTTTTGAATGCTTGGAATTTCTTTTACACAAACATTCTCATAACGACGAACTTTCTTTCCCTTGTGGTAAACATCGCAGCCGCCGTCCTCGCGTGAGAATTCCAGCAACGTGTCGTTGGGCAGATACTGCCGCATGTAACCGTCAGCGTCATGCAGCGTCTCTATTTCTGGTATCTCCACCATGACGATGCCGCCACGGTCCATCGCCAACTTACGGATTTTCTTTGCCAAGTCGGTACCGCCACGGCGGTCATCGAATCTGATGGCGTTGAACACACTCTTCTCGCTAATCCCGAAAGCTTTCATGATGAATTCCCGGTCTTCTTTCGTAATGTGGATGTACTTTTTCATTGCTCACTCATTTTAATGTTAATACTTGTGGAGTGCTGGGAGTCGAACCCAGATGGCCGCAGCCACGCAGTCCGTGCCGCCCCTGTCATATCACTTTGATGCCTCGACTGCTGATATGATGTATTTCTTGTCCTCTTCCCAAAGCGGCAGATCCATGCGCAGCTTCATCAGCGTCACCTCACGCTGCCCGATGAGTTTCACCGCTTCCCTATAAAAATCGGTATCCTCGTAAGCGCAAGCCTTACCGATAAGAAACTCGGCGAGTTCCCACTTTTCATCTTTCACTGTCTTCTTCAGTAAGCTAAGTTCGGCATCCTGTACGCCGACATGCCGCCCGATCTCCTTCAGGCATTGACGCAACTCTATATGGTCGTTGGCACCATCGTAGGCGCACATCGACCGCACTTCCTTGCAGAACTCAGCCTTGCCCATATTCCCGGCTGCCATGTAGAGGTTCTCCACAAACCTGTAATCTTCGTCTGTAATCAATCGCCGTGTAAGCTCTTCAAATTCTTTCTTTGTCATGATCTCACTTATTTTATGGCTATTACTCTGCATTTTCCACTCTGAAAGGAAAGTTCCTATCTGTAAGCACACGCTTTACAAACCCCAAATCGTATCTATCGGCCGGAAAAAACACCGCTTGACAGTCCACTCATGGATAAGCTGTGATGGCTGTTGTCTCTGTTATTTTTCTGACCAGCCCGTTAAGGGATTCCACGGTTCCAGTTGTAGCTTGCGCTATAATCACTTTTGCCTTCATTGTCTCACTTGTTTTATTGTTGTTAATACTCTTTGATTATCGGTTTCAGGCTGCAACCGTAGCAGGTCATCAGACGGTAGATCATGTTCTTCACGTAGGATTCAGGTGCGCTGAACACGATGCCGTCCTCCTCATTGTAGTGGAATGAAACACCGTCCGACATCAGCACGAACGCAACTTTGTGTTTCACGCTCTGGGTTTTCCACTCTTTAATCTCGTCGTTCATTTTCTTTAAGTGCTAAAATTCGTTATTCTCGCGGCTTTTTTGTATCTTTGGCCGCTTGTTCTTTATTGAACACGTTGCAAAGATAGTGATAATTTTCAACCGGTCAAAATATTCGGGGATTATTTTCAATTTTATGGGAACAATTTTATCAAGAATACAAGAAATAGCCACAGAAGAAGGGATAACTATCGGAGCCCTTGAACGCCAAATAGGGGCAAGCAAGGGAGTTTTGTCACGTGCCATAAACAATGGTACAGACATCCAGTCTAAATGGATACAAACAATAGTTGAAAATTATCCCCGTTATTCCCCAAGATGGTTAATGACGGGTAGGGGAGAGATGTTTGATAAAGAACCGACAGCACCCACTAAACAGCAACCGACTATCGCCGATGAACGACCGGTAGCTTCCCCCGCTACAAAGCCGGGCGATGGCATTCCTCTTATTCCCATAGAAGCTATGGCCGGAGCCCTTACAAGTGAGCAGACTGTCCTTGAATATGAATGTGAGCGTTATGTCGTTCCGATGTTTAAGGGCGCAGACTTTCTCATACCTGTAAAGGGATCCAGTATGTACCCCAAATACAGCTCCGGGGACATTGTAGCCTGCCAACGTGTACCAATGTCAGACTTGTTTTTCCAATGGAATAAAGTATATGTCATCGATACAAATCAAGGAGCACTCATTAAACGCATCAAACCGGGAAGCGACAAAGACCACGTTTTAATCGTCTCCGATAACGAGAAATATGACCCATTTGAATTGCCATACTCAGCCATCCATGCCGTCGCGTTAGTTATTGGTGTCATCAGATTAGAATAAAGGCTATCGATTCGTATCCCTTTTCCTCCCCCGAATTATCCCATTTATCGGGTGTTCCCTCCCTCTAAAGCCGAACAAGCCACAAAACCGCCCCATCTACAGGCATTCACAGTGGTTTTTCTCAAAAATATGGCAGTTTTAGAGGGGAGGGGTAAAGCAATGTTTTTTTAATCCATTCCTAAAAAACGGGTGTTATACCCCACAAGCTATTTGTATAGCTCAAAACCAACTCTTGTAACCCTAAACTAAAAAAGATGTATCCCTAAACTGTAACCCTTAATGTAACCCTAATCCCAAAATTGACCATTTTAGGCACAAAAAAAGGGAGGCACAACAACCTCCCGTAAAGACATCGGCAAAACGCCGTTTATATTGCGTTCTAAGCCCGTTGAAACATCAGCCTTCAGAATGGCCGCAGGAACCGCAGGAAATAAGCGTAGATTGCTTTATTATAGCCCTTTTCGTGCATACCGTACCATTGCCGGACAGCCCTGCGTGTAGCAGGTAATTCTTCGTTGCGCCAACCTGTTCAGCCGTCAAAACAGTATAAACCGCTGAAATACTACTGAAATACCAGTCTTTTCGCTTTGTCCCGTCTATTGCGTGCGTCAGATGCACATGTATAACCTTTGCCATATCTTTACCGTTTTATACCGCAAATATACTAAATAATCATTATATAGAATATATTTAGACTTTATTATTTTAAATCGAACAATAAAAAAAGCGGCTCAAACCGCTCCCACTCCCCTACTCTGCCCCATCAGCAAACCACGTAAACCCGATGTAAGCCGAAATAAACAGATCTGCAAACTCTCACAGCCTCAACAAGCCTCACACGTAAACCAAAATTAAACCCACGTAAACATTTCGTTTTGCGCCGCCACTTTTCCAAAATGCGCACAACCATTTGAACATCAAAGGTTTTCGCCACATTACACCCCACCCTACTTTATACGCTTCGTTCTGTGCCCCATACATAATATTAATCATTATGAATATTCTTAATATTTTATTCGTGGATTTACTTTACATAATGACAACTTATCGAGTTCAAGCTCCAATTGCCGGAAATAGTCATCTGTAACAGAAGAAAGATTCATTGGAGAGTGATTTGACGATTTTATAGAGTCTGTTATCTTAAATTCCTTGCATAATGTATCACAATAACCGTGTTCCTTACTTCTTTTAATCGGCATAATTATATTTTCACTCATTGATATTTTACCTTGATATAACGACTTGTGAAAACGCGTAGAATTATATACTATACCTTCATATCGCCCCTCGTATAATCTATTATCTTTTTCCTTAATGATTGAGTGTAACATCATTTGAGGTATTATATACTCTGGCTTAAAAGTATCCAGATTGTCTTTTTTACGAATATAACATGCTATAATGATAGGAAGCAACCTCAGATATTCTTTCGCACTTGTTTCATCTTTACAGTTTCTCCATAATCGTAAATCCATAAGATTGATCGATTGTTCAGCTTCAATTTTGGAAACGCAAAAATCATCAAACGATGGCCTGTCCAACTCTTCCCAACAAGTATATATTGAACGGCACATATATAATGCTGGGAATCCCGGTAAACTGAATCTTCCAGTATTTGCTTTATTTCTTGACTGAAAAGGGACGTGGAACATTTCAAAAGCGAGGAAAGGATTTTTACCATTTACACCAGTTCTCATTCTGTAGTATTTATAGCCTTTCCGAATTTGATAACAACCAAAAATGCAAGTTCGCGCACCGAGTTTTCTTCTTTCTCCGTTCCACCATTTACTAATGGAATAATAGCTGGTAGCCATTGCCCCATTCAGATAATGATTGAGTGCTCTTTTAATGCAGTCGATACAGTTTTTAGTATCTTCAAGAATATCCCTGCTCCATATTGAATAGCCACCTTCTCGAGAGTAGATTGCTTGATTATTTTCTAATAACGCGACATAACAATCAAACAGAGAATAGAGTTCTTTTTGATAATCATCCTCTTTCCTATCCCTTAGCCATCCATCAATCTTTTCCGGTAAAGATTCAATATAAAGTTTGTATGCTTCATCTTGTGGCAATTCATCAAGATTTATTTTACCAATTATTTCCATATTACTCTTTACTCTTTTATCATTATCGTTTTAGCAACAACCCTCATCTCCTTATCCCTACCCCTTCCTTTAGCCAGCCATTTCTGGAAATCAGTCCATTCAAGTTGTCGTGGACGAAGTTCTTCGACAGACTCACTATTTGCTTTCACAAATGTGTTGGGCGAAAAAATGATATAAAGGTCATTACGCTCCTGTCCGACGGAACAAGTCATCACATATTCGTCCACATCGTTGCGCTCTTTGGCAGGAGCATTGCTCTTCGAGAAAAACACATAAGGCGTATCTCGCCGAATACGACATGCAACTTCATCACTCGCCCGATAAGGGAGCAGGCAATAAGCTGTTTGGGCAACGGCATCTACAAGATATACAGTGAGATAACCATCAACAGGGGATTGGAACCGAAGATACAGGTCGTCACCGTCCTTAAATTCGCTGCGCTCACATTGTTCTGTAGTGCCATTGCATAGCACCTGGGCGATTAAGTCTATTTGTGAAGCTGTGATTTCCCGGATTTTACCGTTCACTGTCACCGTCACAACAAGATGATTCTCCTCATAATCTATCTGATACTTTGGCTCGCCGATGGTCTCAATCCACTCACCTTTCACATCAGAGCCTCCAATGGATTGAAAATCCACAACCGAATTTCCATTCTCAGTCCTGATAAAAGTAGTGTTGCTTTGTGAAACGAGCGTGCCAAACTCATCGGCAATGGCTTGTATCTTCGCCCGGTCTAATGCAACCAATTTGGCTTGTTCGACAGTGATATTCTCAGGCGCATGGTAGATGTATTCAGCACACACCCTGACTGTCCGTTGGGCAAGACATCCCACAGACAGCCCTATAAACAGAGCGATAGACAAAAGGCGTCTGGTTCCCATGACCTACCATCCTAAAAGTTCATCCAGCTTATTGTGTAAATCATCTCCTCTTTTCTCCAAATCCTCTTTTACTGCTTTTTTGGCAGCCTTCATTGCCATATCGCTATTATAGGCAATGCGGATTAAGACCTCCTTGTTTTTATTGGAGAGGGTTCGATAGACCTCCATTACGGTAATGGTCCGCCCGATGCTTTGGGAGATAAAGTTTTTCGATGCCATGATGCTACGGGTGACAGACTCCGCTTGTTCCTGCGAAAGCTGTTCATTGGCTACCGTGTTTTCAATCAATGCGGTGACTTCTGTCTGGATTTGCCCGGCAAGATTCTGTTTTGCCAACTCCAAAGCCTGCATTTTGGCCGCATCGTAATTGCTACCTATGCTCATCGCCTCACCCATGATGTATTTGGGCAACATATTTTCATCATACTCATATTGCATCAGATAAGACTTATCAAGTTGTTTCTCTATAGGGAGTGCCCCCGGAACTGTGGTCCATCCTGACTTCTTTAACTGTTTAGCTTCTTTACGGGCGGCTTTTGTCGCCTTGTCGTTTAAAGCGGATTTAGACATTTTTGCTATAGCCTCACGTTCTTTCTTCAAATCTTTGACTGATTGAGAATAAGTAATTCCGCTTGCGAATAAGAAAGCGGTCAATAAGAGTATAAAATTCTTCATAATGTTATATATTTATGTTTATTCTTACCAAGTTGATTTCGACATTTATTATTCACTCTCAATCCATCTCTTAACAGGAGAGGGATTGAATTTGGAATATGTTTAAAATCAGGGTGTGAATTTTCATACAGCAAGTGTTTTCGCTAAACATTTTGTGCTTTTAGACATAATCCGTAAATTTCCTCGTAAAGATTTACTTCTATTTGCAACATTTTACTTATCTTTGTACCATAAATATCTCTCCTGTTAAGAGATACCGTATTTTGCTAAACATATTTCTTACAGATTTTTCAATATCATCTCGTTCTTTGAAGATTTATCTAAATCGTTGGACTTTTCCGTGGCTTCCAAAAGTCCAACGGATAAACTGGTGGCAACTACCATATTTCGCAGCATTTTGCTACGCCCACCGGATACAAACAAAGAGGGCTCACCGGTAAAATCATGTGGTCTTCTTCTCTCCTATTCTTATCTTTGCCTTCAAAAAACTCTTATAACTAGTTACGATACTCTTTTAGTTCTTGCTCGCTTCATACTCCCAGCTGACCTATTGGAGTGTTTTGATATTGTTAAAATAGAGAACACAGCTGAAATGATAACCATTCATTTAGATGAGCTGTGCCTTGAAACACAGCGTTTACGCCTTAAAAGTGTTTTTACGCCTTGTCTTATACGGATTTAGGTTGACACCTTTTTAGAGACATAAAAAAAGAAAAATTATGTCTAAATTATCTCGTAAGATTTATTCTGAGACTTTCAAATTGGAAGTTCTCCGTGATTACTTCAGTAGCGGTTTGTCAATGTTTGCTACTGCCAAGAAATGGGGTTTACCCAACCATACTTATATTCTGCGTTGGCAAAAGTGTTATGCAATTGATTCGGATTCCTTATCTTTGTCCCCCGAACTTCTGTCAGATCTTCAAATGAAAAAGAATCCAAAATCAAAATCTAAAGAAGAACTTCTTGAAGCGGAAAATTTGCGTCTGAGAAAGGCTTTGGAACTTGAAAAACTTCGTTCCCATGCCTTTGAAAGACTGATTGAACTCACAGAAAGAGAAGAAGGGATTTCCATCTTAAAAAAAGATGGTGCCAAATAGTCACCGGCCTTCGTGAAGAGTTTCCTCACATCAGTGTGAAAACCCTTTGCGGACTGTTTGGCATGTCTTCCCAGGCCTATTACAAAAAGAAAAAAAATCTTTTGTCGCGTCATCAGATCAGAACAGCCATCTTGGATGCCGTCTTCTTCTACCGCTCAAAGGCTCCGGGCATCGGTGGTTTGAAATTATACCATGAGCTCCGCTCCCTTTATGGAAGCGAGATAACCGGAGGGCGGGATGCCTTCCTTCATCTGCTGCGTTCGGAACGCCTTATGCTGCCCCCGAAGAAACCCAGGCATACGACGGACTCCCACCATCTTTACAAGAAGTATCCGAATCTGATCAAGGGGGTAACGGCACAATACCCGAACCATATCTGGGTATGTGACATCACTTACATCTGGATTGAAGGTGGCGTATGCTACCTCCATCTTGTAACGGACATGTACTCACATGCCGTTTTAGGATGGGTGCTCTCTCCCAGTTTGCATGCCGAATATACGCTACAGGCACTGGAACAGGCCATCAATGAGGCTGGAGGTGGCAATCTTTGCGGCACAATCCACCATTCCGACCGGGGGGTACAGTATGCCTGCGATGCCTATATCGACACACTGGTCACTCATCATATACGTGTGAGCATGACTGAAGATTACAACCCGACGGACAATGCGGTAGCAGAAAGGATGAATGGCATCCTGAAAACGGAATGGATATACGGCATGTCGCTGTTCAGGGATAAAGAGATGGCACGGGAGCAGATTACGCGAATGATTGACTTCTATAATAATGGACGACCGCATATGAGCATAGGTATGAAAAAACCCATGGACGTATATCATGGAGAGGTGCCGGGAAAATCATTGTGGAAAAAATAAGGTTCCATATGATAAATAAATACTATATTTGCGATACCGAGAACCCGGGACATGACGGTTTAAGCCATTGTCTCACAAAAGCCAATAGGGTGTCGAACCCTATTGACTTTTACCGAGAGCCCGAGCACACTCAGATTTGTCCATTGTTTTTACGTATGACAACTATCTTAGGAGCAAAGGGAAGAAACTAACAACTGTTTTAGTTATGAATAACAGAATGTGACAACTTATTTAGTAACTAGCCTCTAAAAGTGACAACCATTTCTAGTATAAGTCATTTCAAGATGTTTCAATTGCTTGAAACACTTTGTTTCAAGGCGCTGAACACTTTGTTTCAAGGCGCTGAACACTTTGTTCCAAGGCACGAAAACACTTTGTTCCAAGCCGCAAAACACTTTGTTTCAAGCCGCAAAACACTTTGTTTCAAGGCATGTACTGATAAATATACCCATTTTTAGGTATTGTTCTAAGAAAACACCTGTTGTACCTTTACACCTGAAAATAATAAAATTCTTAAAGAAAATGAAAAGAAACAATTTACATGTCGGTTTGATGGTATTCGCAATACTGCTGGCAGGGGTATCGTGCAGCGATGAAGACAACACCCCTTCATACAGCACGGGTGCCGTGCAGAATACAGAATTGAAAACCATTCTTATTCAAAGAGGTTACACATTTAATGAGAACGGCAATCTGTTGCTTGATGATTTGGCTAACAATACAACAACGCTTGACCTCTCCGGAACGCAGATTTCCACAGATGCACTGGCAGCACTTTCCATGTTCCCCAACCTGACTGATGTGGATTTGTCGGATAACGGATATGGACCAATAATAGACCTGTCCCTCCTGCCCAAACAGATTACAGGTATTGACCTGCGAGGTAACAAGATATACGATTTTGACGGTTTGGTGAACGCTTCCGTTGTAAACGATGAAGTGCAAACTACTATACTGCATAACTTCACCAAACTCTACTTGCCGGAAACAGCCAAATGGAATGTGGAAGACCTAATGCCTTTTTATACCAAAAATCAAGCGAACGGTACGAACGTAGATATGCAAATGGTAGATAAAGACGGAAACTTGCAGGTATATAATACTTTGAGAGAAATCCCTGACAAAGCTTTCCGTGACTATTTGAAGTCACTGTACAGTAGCTTATTCCCGAATGATGGTACTCAAATAGATATTAGCAGACCAATGCAAATTAGCGAGGGAGGAAGTCCTATAGATCTTTATTGGGGTAATGCTAATATTGTGTCAGCAGAAGGTATTGAATATTTTATTAATAATCCTTATTATAAAGATTTTGCGGTATCCATAACGATGATGACGGAAACTCCATATAGTGTGGGGTATTTAATGCCTGGTGCTAATATTAAAGGATTGGTTTTAGTCAATATAAATACGCCGGAGGGGATAAACTTATCAAAAGCTTCAAAATTGGCCTATATAGGGTTCGTCGGAAATCAAAGTTTGACTTCATTAGACCTGTCTAACACACTGTTCATGCAGCAAAATATAGAAGATTTTGACCAAACATATATGAATGCTTTCATGTGTATAAGTTGTAAATCGCTAACACAAGTCAAATTACCTTCTAATAATAAGGGGCTTACTGTGCTATTGCAACTTACAGACCTCCCTGCATTAGAAAGTGTAGATTTAAGCAGTTTAGTAGGAGTTCAAAATTTGGCTTTACTGAATCTTCCTAAGTGTTCCATTATTTATCCTAAAAATTTGCAGTATGCAGTTAATGCAGCGTATAAAAAATCGGATGCTTTTACTGAAGGCGGTCAAGTAGAATTAGCTGTATCACAGGATATCCTTGATATGGATGAAACGGTATCGTTTATCAAAAAATATAGAGATTATTTGACAGACGGCTTTATTTCATACTCAGATTATGGTGCCATACGTTGGAGCAAAAAGATTAAATAAATATTCATTTGATTTAAAAGTATGAGAAAACAAATTATTCTTGGAATCGCATTGCTGGGAATGGGAGCCTTTTCAAACAGTGTAAGTGCTAATAGCTTTGTTGAAAACAACATATTTAAAACATCTCTCTATGCAGAAAATTTGGCGGGATATTATGAGGGTTCGTTAACTTATGTCTATATGAACGGTGAGAAAGACCCTGTTTCAAACATTACATCTAATGTAACGGACAACGGTAACGGCACAGTGAACATTCATATTGATGGATTTAAAATAGGTTCGATGCCGGGCAGTATTACTGTAGATGCAATGGACATAACTGTTCCTGCGAATGGTAATTTCAATGAAACTTGCAGAAAAGCAGTAAAATTGAAAATTGGTTTTATTCCTTTGACATATAATGCCTTAGTCAGTGGTAGTTTCTCTGGTGACCATTTGAACTATACCATAACGGTTAATGCAAAATATTCAAGTGCACCGTTCACCGCTATTGTGACATTTGATGGAGACAAAGTTTCAACTGGTCTCTAAATATTAATTAAAGAACTCTCTCATATCCATCTTCGGTTGAAGATGTGAGAGGGTTCTTTGTCTATTATCAATTAAAATGAAAAAGAGTTTAGGAAAATATATAACAGCTATTTGTTTTCTTATTTTGATAGGTGTAATCTCTTGTACGAGTGATGAGGAAATCACCAAAGACCCCGCATCCGAGGAATTGGTAACTGAAGCGAAGAAATTTTTAAACGGAAATATAGTTCTAAATACTCATGCCACTTTGAATGGTGTAAACAAAACGCTATTGAAAAGCGGTTGTCCTACCAAATTTAACTTTGAGTGGAGTGAAACAGATGATAACACATTTACCGTATCACTGCTCAATTTCACGGTGGGTAAAATGGGAATGATTATAAGTTTTAAATGCGATGTGCAGACCATGCAGTTGAATACTTGGGAGAAAGACGAATATAAAGGTTCGGGCTGGTTTAAATTCTATGGAGAGAATGGTTCCACATGGAGTGAAGATGAAGGAAAGAGTTCAAGCTCCAAAGGGAGTAACGTGAAAGGCTATTATAACGTGTACACGCACGAGATAAACTTCATTGTGGACTACAACATGATGAATGTCCGTTCCGAATGCTTCCTGCAGACCATCGACAAAGGACGTATAAACAATTATGAGGAAGAATTTGCTCAATTCGAGAAAGATTTGGCCAAATACAAAGAAGACCACGGTCTGTAGTTCATAGTGGAGAGGAGCGAATGAGACATAATGCAATAAAAATGTTGACGATCGGCTTGTTCCTGCTTCTATGCCTGCCCGTTACAGCACAGAAAATCAAGCTGACCATACAGGAAAAAGGGACGGAACAGTCAATGATTGCTGCGAACGTGGCAGTTGCGGACAACGAGAAGATGGAAAATCCGACTTATGCCATCACCGACATAGACGGTGTGGTGCTGATAAACCGCCCCAAGACGAGTAAATGCTACTACTGCATCACATCGACAGGATTCAAAACACTGACGGGCATACTGCCACCGGGAGAAAATGACGTGAAACTGTATATGGAGGAAGATGCGCTCGGTCTGGATGAGGTGGTAGTCACCGGGTCGAGGACCACCAGACCGGTCAAACTCTCGCCCGTAACCACGCAGGTATTGGGTGGAAAGGCACTGGTGGAAGCCGGTTACACCAACCTGCAACAGGCACTCCAGCAGGAAACTCCCGGTTTGAACATTCAAAAAGTGGGATTTGGCAACGAGATTTCCATGCAGGGTTTGGATGCCCGGCATGTGCTGTTTCTGATGGACGGCGAGCGTATGACAGGTGACATGGCGGGTAACTTGGACTACGAACGCTTTAACCTGCACGCCATCGACCGCATCGAAATCGTAAAAGGTGCAAGTTCCACCCTCTACGGAAGCCGTGCGGCGGGGGCGGTAATCAACCTGATAACCAAGAAGACGACCCAACCTCTTTCGATTGATGTGGGTGTACGTTACGGACAGATGAACGAGCGCAACTACAAGAACCCGCAGCCGAGCGACTTCCTGTACATGTTCGAGCAGAACGCTGACCGACCCAACTTGCAAAGCTGGGGGTCGGCAGGCTTCAAGAAGGGCAAAGTGACGTCACAAACAGACGTGTGGTACAGTGAGAGTGATGGTTTTTACATGTACCAAGCAGAAAACGACAAGAAGGTGTACACGCAGGAGGCCAATCCCTTCCTTCCCCATGACATTGCCATAGTGAACAGTGCGAAACGCCCTCCCATGGGCATTGAAGGAGCGGAACACGTATCAATCTCACAGAAAGTGTACTACGACCCGTTCAAGAACCTCTCCATACTGGTTTACGGTAGTGCGTTTTTCATGAACACCTACGACCTGATACAGGATATGACTTTCAGCCAATCACGCGACTGGACAGCGGGAGCCAAACTGACCTACCGAATGAAGGACTGGTTCAGTGTAACGGCGAGCATACACAACGACTTTTACGACCGTTTCAAAAGGCATGAGCGTATCGATACCCGCGATAAGGTATATGAGAGCCGTATCTTACAGCCACGGTTGACCATTACCAGCGATTATTTCGATGGACACAACCTGATATTCGGTGTGGAGCATATTACCGATGACCTGACCTCTGACCGTTTCGTAAACCGCCAAATGACCACCCGTTCATTGAAAGAAACGGAGTATTTCCTACAGGACGAGTGGACGCTCAACCCGCAGTGGATGGTGTCCGCCGGGCTACGCACCAATTTTTCCAAGGTGTTCGGCCTTATGGCGATGCCCAAGGTAGCGGCCAAATATTCGCCCAATGAACGGTGGGCTATCCGTGCCAACTACTCGATGGGCTACCGTTCACCCAGTATCAAGGAGCTGTTTTTCAATTGGGACCATTTGGGAATGTTCAAGATTATAGGAAATGAGAACTTGCAGCCGGAGAAAAACGACTATTTCTCGTTAGGTGCGGAATATAGTGATGACCGCCTTTTTATCTCCGGCACAGCTTACGGGAACTACTTCCGCGATAAGATAGAGGGTGTGTGGCGCATCTACGACATGCAATACAACTTTGAGTATGAGAATCTAAGCAAACAACGCCTATTGGGTGTGGAAATGATAGCCAAGTGGCGCATGTTTGATTTCTTGACATTGAACGGTACGTACAGTTACGTGGACGTGAGTAAGAACGAGGGCGTGCAGGTGAACACAACCTCGCCTCATGCAGCTACAGCCAGTCTGGACTATCGTTATAACCGCAAGAACTACCGCCTTGGCGTAGTGTTCAGCGCATCATACATGGGACGAAAGAGGTTCGACGTACAAGACCGTGTGTTCGTGGAAGAAGACAACAAGAGCTACGATGCCTACTTCCGTTGCGACCTGCCACAGTATGTGCTGTGCAACTTCTCGGTTTCTCAAACATTCTGGAACAAGGTGAAGCTTACCCTCGGCGTGGATAACATGTTCAACTACGTGCCGAAAACGCTGGGTTCGGGAATTACCATGTTTAATGTGCCCGCCACACCGGGATCGCGCGGTTGGGTGCAGTTAGAGTTCATACTGGACAATGTAATCAACTCATTAAAGAAGAAGAAACGATGAAGAAAGGAATATTACTCAATGCAACCATTCTGGTATTTGGGCTGTTGGCCTTTTCTTCCTGTGTGAAATATGACGCTTTGCCTTTTACTGGCAAAACGTTGCCCCGCAAGTCCGGTTATAGCACACGTGTAACAAATGACTGGTTGTACTTTAATTTGCGGACAGGGGAGATTTTCAATCTGGAAGGCCCGAACAAGGATATCACTGAAGGCGAGCAATACAACCGGACGGATTGGGATTTGGCTTTCTGTGGCTATGTGCTACGCACCAATAGCGGTACGAGCGGTATCGGGCAAAGCGGTGTCATCGATTTGGGCGATGGAGGCTATGAAAGCTGGACGAGCGTAGCTCAGCTTCCGTCCGATGTGGAATGGGTGGTGGACGATGACCAGAGTGTTTACGTCACTATGTCGAAGGATGATTGGAACAAATATCTGATAGAAAATAATTTGGATTTCGATTCTAATCCTTGGTTTGACCCCAACAACGGTCCTGCAAAGACCCTGACAAGCGCGAACCCACTTTTGGCTGAAGCAATAACTTTTGCCGGACCTCCGCCCGTGTATACCCCTTCATTTCATACTTACGTGATACGTACGGCTGACGGACAACGATACTTTAAGTTTCAGATAATAAGCTGGTACGATGCCAACATAAAGATAGGCGATGAAGGTGGAAGAATCAGTTACTATTGTGACGAACTGAAATGACAGGAAGAATGATGAAACTGCTTGTACGCTTGCTCCCACGTGTGAATCTACGGTCACGCTACACGCTGCCATGCTGGTTGTCTCGCTACTGACGGTGGTATTTTAGAAGAAATGTATCAAACGTTACATAAAAATGGAATAATGGAAAAAATGACTGACACAACGACAATAGGCAAGCAACGCCACTGGTGGAGGGCCATCGCTGCCTTCCTGATGGTGCTGTTCACCATGCCGCTGGGCCATGCCCTAATGATAATCATGGAGCACACCATGAGCGAGACCGCGCTGCACTACTCCGCTTTCGCGATGGGAGCCGTGGGCATGATAATGGTAATTATAGGCGTATTCGCCAAAGGTGACACGCAGCAAACGCTGTGGGGTTTCTTCGGTGGCCTGCTGTTCTGGACGGGCTGGGTGGAATTCCTCTTCATGTACTTCGCTAACCGCTTCGGCACGCAACCGGAACTCGATCCCGTGACGGACGAGATTGTTACTCGCCCCGAATATCTCATTCTGCCCGCCTCGTTCGGATTCTGGATGATGATAATGGTAATGTACCTCTTTAGCACGAAGAACGGCTGCAATTTCATCAACTGGTGGCAACAGCTACTGTTCCGTAGTAAGAAGAACGAGATAGCCGCCCGACCCATGACGCGCCACACCAGTATCGTTACCTTTATGGAACTGATGATGCTTCTGTGGAGTAGCTACCTACTCTTGATGTTCTGCTACGACGACGTATTCCTGGGTGAACACCATCCCGTGACGCTATTAGTAGGTGTAGGATGCTTTATCGGCTCATTTTTTATTTTTGCCAAACAGTTGCGCCTCTCCGCTTGGGGAGCCAACATCCGCATGGCGATTGCTACCGTTATTGTGTTCTGGACACCCATCGAGATTATGGGGCGCATGAACTTATTCAGCGAGATATGGGTGGACCCCATGGGGCACAAAACAGAGATGATTATCATTCTCGCGGCCTTTATCGCTTTGGCTGTCTATCTCTGGAACATGAGCTCCAAGAAAATCGAGAGACGGATGCAAAAGATGAGCATACCTCGTACCCACATAAGAAAAATCCACAATGACAAAAATAAATAGCCGGTCACTGAGGTAGTGATATTTCCGTGTCTTCCCATTTTCCACCATGCCACTCTACTACCGAAGTGAAGCCTGCTTTCTTCAAAGCAGCCAGAGCTTCGGGACGGGCATTATTAATCCTTTCCGGATAGTGAGCGTCACTATTAACCTGCACCCGGACACCTAATTCTTTCAAGAAAGTGAAATATCGTTCATTGGGATAGAATGTTCCCAGCTCATGATAAGCCTTGGTATTGATTTCTACGATATAGCCACGTTTGGCAATGGCCGTGAAGTATCCGCGAACCAATGTATCATACCACGGTTCGTCCAGTAGTCCCGGACGATAGCAAGAAGCATTATAATGCATCTTGTCCGCATGACCGACAATATCAAATCCTCCCAGTTCTACCATGCGAAGCAGATTCTTATAATAAAGGCGGACTACATAATCCAGGTCACCGTCAAAATGCTTGTCCACCAATTGACAAAAAGTATCTGCCGGAGTATCAATATCCACAATTTTCCCTTCCGGGGAATAGAGCATATGCACAGAACCTATCCGATAATCAAGCGGCAATTCCTGAAATCGGAAGAAAGCGGGATTGCTATCTTCGTTCAAGAAATCAATCTCAAGACCGACAGCAAGTTCTATTTTATCTGCAAACTTTTCTTTGAGACGGGCAAATTCGGAAAGATAATCTTCCATTCTGTCCCACTCCATCGTCCATGCAGTAGGGAATGGCAACGGGGCATGGGAAGAGATACCATAGGAAGTGAATCCTTTGCTGATAGCAAAACGGATAAAATCTTCCATATTGGCACGCCCGTCACAATACAGGCAGTGGCTATGATAATTGGTAAGGTTTGTCATACTGGGTTATGTTGTCCGGAATATATGATCATTATATGGTTAGTCAAGTAATATAATAGCTATATTTGTGCCACTTCGATGGCACAACTGTGCCAGTACGTTGGCACCACGATGCCACCGAAGTGGCACAACTGTGCCAACGTACTGGCACGACTCAGTCTTCTATTTCGCTAAGTTCCAACCAACGCATTGTTTTTTCGTCAATCAAGTCATTGACTTCAGGCAATCGTTTCGATTTCTCGGTCAGTTCATCAACGGAAAGCGTACCGCTGCAAAGAAGTTCTTCAATCTGTGCCTTTTCAGTTTCCAGGTCGGCAATATCCTTTTCCAGTTGTTCGAACTCACGTTTTTCCTTGAAACTCATTTTCCGCTTATCGTTCAGGCGGACGCGGGCGGTCTTTTCCTCCTGCAGCTTCTCTGCCTCTTTCTCCTTTTGCGCTTTCGCCTCCTTCCAGTCGCGGTAATCGCTATAATTGCCGGGGAAGTCGCGGATATCGCCCTGTCCGTTGAATACCATCAGGTGATCTACTACCTTATCCATAAAGTAACGGTCGTGCGAGACGACAATCACACAACCTTTGAAGCTCTGAAGATATTCCTCAAGCACATTCAATGTGATAATATCAAGGTCGTTGGTAGGCTCATCCAGCACGAGGAAGTTAGGGTTACGCATCAGGATAGTGCACAAGTAAAGACGCCGGCGCTCTCCCCCACTCAACTTATAGACATAACTATGCTGCGTTTCGGGAGTAAACAAGAAATGCTGCAAAAATTGCGAAGCAGTCAGTTTCTTTCCATTCCCCAGTTCGATGACTTCAGCAATATCCTGCACTACATCGATGACCTTCATTTGTTCATCAAACTGAAGACCCTCCTGCGAATAATAACCGAAACGAACCGTCTCGCCGATATCCACCGTACCGCTATCCGGTTGCACTTCCCCCATAAGTATCTTGATAAATGTAGACTTCCCCGTTCCGTTGTTACCTACGATCCCCATCTTCTCGTAGCGGGCAAAGACATAAGAGAAATCATCCAAAATCTTCAAGTCACCGAAACTCTTATAAAGATGATCGGCTTCAAATATCTTACTGCCAATATAGGAGGCTTTTACTTCCAGCTTTACATGATCATTGCGGATATGTTGCTTCGCCACCTTTTCAAGCTCATAAAAAGCATTTTCCCGGTAACGGGCTTTATGTCCGCGTGCCTGCGGCATCCGGCGCATCCAATCAAGTTCGGTACGATAGAGGTTATTGGCACGTTCTATCTCCACACTTTTTGCGTCGATGCGTTCCTGACGTTTTTCGAGGTAATAACTATAATTCCCTTTATATTGATAAAGTTGGCGGTTGTCTATTTCGATAATCTCCGAGCAAACGCGATCGAGGAAATAACGGTCGTGCGTCACCATAAGCAGGCTGAGATTGGTACGGCGGAGATAGTCTTCGAGCCATTCGGTCATATCCAGATCGAGGTGGTTGGTAGGCTCATCAAGGATGAGCAGATCCGGTTCGGTAATCAAGGCGTTTGCCAAAGCGACACGTTTCAGCTGCCCGCCGGAAAGTTGTTTCACCTGCTGGTCGAAGTTACGGATTTTGAGTTGTGAAAGAATTTGTTTGGCTTTTTGTTCATATTCCCATGCCTTTTCCTGATCCATACGTACCAAGAGATCTGCCAGTCCCGGATGCCCTTCCGTCTCCATGCAACGTTCGTACTCTTTTATGAGTTCTACAGTGCTGTTGCCGTGATGGAAACAGGCTTCGAGTACGGTCAGCTCTTCGGGATATTGCGGGTCCTGCTCCAGATAATCGACACGGAGGTCGCGACGAAAAACAATATTGCCGCTATCATACCCTTCCTTTCCGGCAATGATATTCAGTAAGGTCGTTTTTCCGCTACCGTTCTTTGCTATCAGTCCCACACGCTGGCTTTCGGCAATGCCAAAAGATATATTCTCAAAAAGAACCAAGTCGCCGAAGGACTTGGTCAGGTTATCTATCTGTAAATAAGGTACTGCCATTTTAATCCAAACACTTCTTGTATTCTTCTATTACATTACAAGGCTCTCCGGCCTTTATTTTGCTCCATGAGAGTTTCATCGGGTCCATGATCCGGTTGCAATATTGAATGACAGGCGCTTCACGGTTGCCGTCAATCAATGTCTTCCACTCCATGCCGTCCACTTCGTTAGCAAGAATCGAACAGACCGTGATACCGACAGCCAGCCATTCCTCTTCTTCTTCGCACCTATCTTGCCGCTGTCAATCACTTGCTGGAGTTTCTCCAAATCTTCCTCTATGCCCTGAAAATCTTTTTTCAGTTCCTGCTTCACGGTAGACACTACCCATTCGTACCCTTCATTAATCAAATAGATTTCAGAAAGACGGATCGGAATCAGTTCAGCAGGATACTTCTTTCCTTCTTTGCGTATCTCCAAAGTAGCGATTACCTCTTCCGCCTCCTTCACAGCTCCACCTTTAGGCACGGTAAAGGAACATTCGAAAGCCATATCATCAGCACCTGTAATCCACAAATGGGAAGTATAATAAGTCCCCTCCTCCTGAAACATTTCTTTGCTATACGCACATTCCCACGCTCCGACTTGCACCAATGAAGCCGAATCGTTCTCTTTCAGTTCCTGCCGGATAGCGTCTTTACCATAACCGGCTTTCCCTTTAAATGCAGATATACGAAAATTCCCCGTCCATACATCGGGATTATAGAAAAGAAAAGAGCCTTCGCCATCTTCAAACTCGTTCCAGTCCGACGGATAACTCATAGAAAACCATGCTCCGGGAGAGATAAATTTCTTGCCTTTCATTCTTTTTCATTCAATGATTACTTGGCAAAAGTACGAATTAAATACGAATTTCATTTACCTATCGGCTGTATTTTCCTGCGCACCTCTTTAGAAATCTCCAGAAACATATAGTTCAACTTTCCGGAATGGATACCTTCTTCATTCTCCTTATACTTTTTATTGGCATACTGCTTTGATTTCTCGAAAGTCAGCAATGACATTTCATTCTGCGATTTGCCTACCATCGTAGAGTCCAGCTGTTCATCCGGAAAAAAATCATCCAGATCGATGTCACCAATCATGGTTGTTTCCAGAAAATTCTTGTCCGTGTGCGAATTGTCCGTATAATACCCCACAAACATATGCCCCGGTGTACGTACCAAGATCGGATCGATATTGATGGCACGGAGCAAGGAAGCGAACAGTACGCTACCATCCACACAATTAATCTGTGAAGATTCCAGCGCATCATCAAACGTACGGACACGCTGGGAGAAAACGACATTGCTCGAAAGGCTCGTATTGGAAACGGAGCTATAACGAAATTTACGTTTCTGCAAGATATTCCATAGGGCATACACCTGCTTGTCCACCGCACCTTTCGCCTTACTTTGATAACCGAGGAAGCGGTTGACGATGCGAGTATTCAGCGCCTCGCGAAGCAACCGGTCGATCATCGGATTCTCTTCATTGACATAAGCCGCAAAGAAAATGCTGGTATCATGGAATTGGGTCCCGTCAGCCACATACCCCAACAAACATTCATTGATGCTACGCACGGAAAAAGTACGTACCCGCTGTCCCCAATCTTTTCCGTTCATTTCCACCGTGACGACTACACTTACCGGTTCCGCCTGCGCCTCATTCTTCAAGGCTTCATAATTCCAGATGATATCAGGATAAATCGTATACTCCGTCCGGGGCTTGTTTAGCACAAATTCCGATACCGACCGGGAGAAAAAAGGCGTTTCGGCCACTTCAATCCGCACACGGCTATAGGCCGTCTTCGATTTCACCCGAATGGCAATGCACGACTTCGGATTTCCCAAATAAGTCGAATCCGACGGAACAATCACTTGTGCATCAGTAGTGGCAACAGACAGAATCGCCGAAGGGAATATATTCCCTCCCAAGTCGTCTACAATCTCAAAGCCGGAATTAAACGAAGTATATTTAAATACAGATATGCCGCCAAAAAGGAGGAGTACTACCACAGAGCCTATTATTTCGCGCCGATGTCTTTTCAAATCTAATTTTATCATTATTTGCAATTACTATAATCAAACATTTCCATTGTTTCTCGCTAACAAAGATAACAAATAGCAAACGTTTTTTCCTTTTACAATCAGCAAAAACTTTCATATTCCACATCCTCCTCCTCTATTTCCGGAATGTAACATGATTGTAACATCTGTTTCATCTGCCCGTAACAAAGTCTCCTCATCTTTGCCAAGGATAAAATAAAAAACGTAACTTTGTCATATCATCTTAATACATATATCTTATGAACGATTACCGTATTCTAGTTGTCGACGATGAAGAAGATCTCTGCGAGATTCTGAAATTCAATCTTGAGAACGAAGGTTATGAGGTGGATACTGCAAACTCTGCCGAAGAAGCAATGAAGATGGAGATCAGCAGCTACCATTTAATTCTCCTCGATGTGATGATGGGAGAAATCTCCGGATTCAGAATGGCGAACATGCTGAAAAAAGATAAAAAGACAGCCCAAGTGCCTATTATCTTCATTACAGCAAAAGATACCGAAAATGATACCGTGACCGGATTCAACCTCGGTGCGGACGATTACATCTCGAAACCGTTCTCCCTGCGTGAAGTCATTGCTCGTGTGAAAGCGGTGTTGAGACGAACGGCGACAACGGAAACGGGAAAAGCCCTCGAACGCCTTACTTACCAGTCGCTCGTCATTGACATCACCAAGAAGAAGGTCAGTATCGACGGTGAAGAGGTGTCATTGACCAAAAAAGAATTTGAGATACTGCTTCTGCTGGTACAGAATAAGGGACGCGTGTTCTCACGTGAAGATATTCTATCCCACATCTGGAGTGATGAGGTGTACGTGCTCGACCGTACCATCGACGTAAACATCACCCGTCTGCGTAAAAAGATGGGGGTATACGGCAAATGCATCGTCACCCGTCTCGGATACGGATACTGTTTTGAAGCTGAATAAATAATGATGCCGAATTAAATAGTTAGTATGAACCTGCCTGTAACTCAAAAGCATTTTCTTTCTTTCAGCCGGAAGCTTTTCCTTTCGGTTATCTCACTGTTTCTGGTATTTGCCATTTGTTTCATAGCCTACCAGTATCAACGCGAACGGGAATATAAGATAGAACTGCTGAATACAAAACTGCAAGATTACAACAGCAGGTTCTACGAACAGCTGGATGAACAACCCATTGACCGTGAAAAGATCAACGGATATGTCAACAACCATATCCTGAAGGATTTACGCGTAACCCTTATCGACCTGGAAGGGAATGTCGTTTACGACAGTTACCCGAAGCATAACAGACAGATAGAAAACCATCAGAACCGACCGGAAGTACAAAAAGCAATAAAGCAGGGCAACGGATATGACGTACGCCGTACTTCCGAAACAACCGGACTCCCCTATTTCTATTCGGCCACCCGTTATAAAGATTATATCGTGCGCTCGGCTTTGCCCTACAACGTCAGCCTCATCCACAACCTGCAAGCAGATCCTCATTATCTATGGTTTACCATCATCGTGACATCACTGCTAATGATTATCTTCTACAAATTCACCAACAAACTGGGGACTTCCATCAACCAGCTCCGTGAATTTGCCATGCGTGCCGACCGGAACAAACCCATCGAAATGGCCATGCAATCGGCTTTCCCGCACAATGAACTGGGGGAAATCTCCCAACATATCATTCAAATCTACAAACGGCTGCACGAAACCAAAGAGGCACTCTATATCGAACGTGAAAAACTGATTACCCACCTTCAGATCTCGCACGAAGGACTGGGAATATTCACAAAAGACAAGAAAGAAATTCTTGTCAACAACCTCTTTACCCAATACAGCAACCTGATCTCGGATTCGAATCTGGAAACGACAGAAGAAGTCTTTGCCATCAGTGAACTGAAAGAGATTATTCATTTCATCAATGAGAACCAGCAAAAACGTTCGAGAGGAAAAGGCGAGAAACGTATGTCGGTCACCATCAACAAAAACGGACGGACATTCATCGTAGAATGTATCATCTTCCAGGATGCCAGTTTTGAAATCTCCATCAATGACGTCACTCAGGAAGAAGAACAAGTAAGGCTCAAACGCCAACTGACCCAGAATATCGCCCATGAACTGAAAACTCCAGTCAGCAGCATTCAGGGGTATCTGGAAACCATTGTCAGCAATGAAAACATCCCACGTGAGAAGATCAACGTATTCCTCGAACGTTGTTACGCACAAAGCAACCGCCTGAGCCGGCTGCTACGCGACATCTCCGTACTCACCCGCATGGACGAAGCCGCCAACATGATCGACATGGAACAAGTGGACATCAGCGTACTGGTGGAAAACATGATCAACGAAGTGTCACTGGAGCTGGACGAAAAGCATATAACAGTAGTCAACTCCCTGAAAAAGAGCATACCGATCAAAGGCAATTACTCACTGCTCTATTCCATCTTCCGCAACCTGACGGACAATGCCATTGCATACGCCGGAACCCATATTCAAATAAAGATCAACTGCTTCCGCGAAGATGAGAATTTCTACTACTTCAGCTTTGCCGACACAGGTGTAGGCGTATCTCCCGAACATCTGAACCGCCTCTTCGAACGCTTCTACCGAGTAGACAAAGGCCGTTCACGCAAACTGGGCGGAACTGGGTTGGGACTGGCTATCGTGAAGAACGCCGTCATCATTCACGGCGGCAACATCTCCGCCAAAAACAATCAGAATGGCGGATTGGAATTTGTATTTACGTTGGCAAAGGAGAAATAAGGAGTAATCCTCCCCTGACGAATTCGCATCAGTTGTCCAAGCTCTCACTAACACACCTCGGCTTCCGAAACCGAAAATGAAAGAAAGACCACTCTGCCTACTTCCTTCAAAAAGGAATATTAAAACACACGAGGATACAATAGATCGGGTCACCGTTCGGAAGATTCACTAAATGCGCACCATTTTCCTTCAGCGGAATCCTATATTTTACATTTTAGAACGTTTTTCTTTCAGCATAGAAGTAAATCGTCACCATACGGTTCTTTTTGGAAGACAAACCATCGGTATACACTCTTTTTGCCATTTTCCTTTTATCATCCGGCGAAGACCAACCAGCTCCCCAAAGTCCCTTTTTATGCCTTTACAGCTTTCTCATCGGGAAACCAACGCTCTATCGGTGAGAAACAGAGGCTTTATGATGGATAAACCAACGCTCTATCTGCAAGAAATAGAGGCTTTATTTACTCTCTAAAATGCATATTTCCTGCTAAAACATACAGAACAAACCGGTATTTCTGCATATTCTTGCATTTACCGATGCGATTTGCTTCCGGTTTAATCATATTGAAGTATTCTTTTCCGACGGGAATCTTAAAAACAGAACATACTCCTCTTTCCCAATCATCCTTTATCAGACTTCCCCTATTCACCATTTGAAACTCAGGCAACTGAAATCAAGATGTTTTTTTGGATAAATATAAAAAGAAAGTTATCTTTGTCTTCCATACATGTATACTTCCATGCACATACATAAGTTAAACGAAATACAGCAAGTCATGAAAACAAATATGAATATCCTAGTTATTGGGTGCATCCTTCTTCTTTGTGCCTGTAAAAGTGGAAACGCTTCCAATCACTGTAAAAATGAAGTTCCCCGAGATACCATTACCACCTTCGCCCTGCCCGCCATCCCCGCCATGATGACAGCTCCGGAGCAACGTGCAGAGTTTCTCGTAAAACACTATTGGGATCATGTAAACTTCGCCGACACCAATTACATCCACCATCCCGAAATAACCGAACAAGCCTGGGTGGACTATTGTGACATACTGAATCACGTCCCGTTGAAAACCGCACAAGAAGCCATGCGGAAAACAATCGAGCAGACAAACGCAGACAAAAAGGTATTCACCTACATCACCGATCTGGCCGATAAATATCTCTACGATCCCAACTCGCCCATGCGTAACGAAGAATTCTACATCCCCGTATTAGACGCCATGTTAGCTTCTCCCCTACTGGAGGAAATAGAAAAAGTACGCCCCAAAGCCCGCCGGGAGTTAGCTCAGAAAAACCGCATCGGCACCAAAGCCCTGAACTTCAACTACACACTTGCCTCCGGTGCCCAAGGCTCTCTCTACCAACAGCAAACGGACTACATCCTACTATTCATCAATAACCCCGGTTGCCATGCTTGTACAGAAACGATAGACGCCCTGAAAAACGCCCCTATCATCCACCGACTCGTGGAACAAAAGAGACTAACCGTCCTCTCCATCTACCCCGACGAAGAGCTTGACGAATGGCGCAAACATCTGAACGAATTTCCTAAAGAATGGATCAACGGATACGATAAGAGATTCGCCATCAAGGAACAACAATTATACGACTTGAAAGCCATCCCTACCCTCTACCTTTTAAATAAGGAAAAAACCGTACTCCTAAAAGACGCTCCGGCACGAGCCATCGAAGAATACCTACTGATGAGAAGCGAACTATAAATAAGAAAACAAGTTCTTTTCCTTTCGTCTTGATACGAAAGAAAAAGAACACTCTCCCCCTTGCAAAAGCGAAATAAACTCCCTATCTTTGCAGCGCATTGGTTTGCTCCTCCCGTGCGGATGGAGCAATTAAAAGGGAATCAGGTGCAAGTCCTGAACAGTCCCGCTGCTGTAAGTTCCATCTATGTTACAAGCAACTCACTCATTGCCACTGGGTACAAATCCGGGAAGGCGTTTGTAACAGGAACAAGTCAGAAGACCTACCATGCAACTATGTTTCACTGCTTTCGAGGAAAAAGCGTTGAGTCTAATGAACCGGACAATCCGTCTATCATTTCATTCATCACTCTGCTTCAGAGAAAGTGTGTTAAAAGAATAAACTCTGCCAAGTTTATTTATGCGTGTCCGGCCGAAGGGATTTCGCCCGGACACTTTTCAATAGCAACAGACCGAGAAAGAAATCGATGAAAAAGAGAACATTCAATAAAGTGATCTTTGCAGCATTCGGCTGCCAGCTCCTGTCCGTACCACTTTTCGCACAACAGCAGAAAGTAGATACGGCACACACATATTCCATTCCCGAAATAACCGTATCAGACATCTACCAGACCCGTGAGACACGATCAACCGCCCCCTTACAAACCTTCTCCCGAGAAGCCCTGAAAAACCTGCATGCCCTGCAAGTCTCCGATGCAGTGAAACACTTTGCAGGAGTGACCGTAAAAGACTACGGAGGTATCGGCGGACTGAAAACCGTATCCATACGTAGCCTGGGCGCACAGCATACCGCCGTAGGTTATGACGGCATTACCGTAACCGACTGCCAAACCGGACAAATCGACATCGGACGTTTCTCGCTCGACAACGTAGACCGTCTTTCTCTGAACAACGGACAAAGCGATAACATCTTCCAACCTGCCCGCTTCTTCGCGTCAGCAGGCATATTGAACATACAGACACTCACGCCACGGTTCACTAAAGGGGAAAAGACCCATATATCCGGAGCTTTCAAGTCCGGCTCCTGGGGATTAATCAACCCCTCCGTTCTACTGGAACAACAGTTCAATAAGAGATGGAGCATGTCAGCCAATGGCGAATGGATGTCATCAGACGGACAGTATCCATACACCCTGCACTACGGAAACAGGGAAGGCGACCTGACATCACGGGAGAAGCGGAAGAACACCGATGTGCAAACCCTTCGTGCCGAAGCAGGACTCTACGGCAACTTCTCCGACAAAGAGCAATGGCGGTTGAAAGCTTATTACTTTCAATCCTCCCGGGGACTGCCCAAAGCCACCACTTTCTACAACGACCATTCTACCCAACACCTATGGGATAAAAACGCATTCGTACAAAGCCAATACAAGAAAGAATTCAGCCGGCAATGGGTATTCCAGACTTCCGCCAAGTGGAACTGGAGCTATCAGCGTTACCTGGACCCCGACACCCAAAACTCTTTAGGGAAAACGGAGAACAGTTATTACCAACAGGAATATTATCTTTCCGCATCGGTATTATACAGATTATTGAACAATCTTTCATTTTCCCTTTCAACGGATGGGAGTATCAACACAATGGATACTAATCTTACCCATTTTGCGCAACCCACCCGCTATTCATGGCTGACGGCTCTTGCCGGGAAATACGTGAATGACTGGCTGACAATCTCCGCATCCGCATTGGCAACCGTTATCAACGAAGATGTCAAAGAAGGTGGCAGCGCGGGCAGTCACCGCAAATTGACCCCTTATGTAAGCGCCACATTCAAGCTGTTCCGTAACGAAGAGTTTCGCATCCGTATCTTCTATAAAGACATCTTCCGCCTACCCAGCTTCAATGACTTGTATTATCAGGAAGTGGGAAACACCAAACTCAAACCTGAAAATGCAAAGCAATATAATATCGGTCTGACATATAGCAAGAATGTATGTACATTCATTCCTTATCTTTCGGCAACCGTTGATGCATACTATAACAAAGTGACGGATAAAATCATCGCTTATCCTACCAAGAACCTTGCGATATGGAGCATGAGAAATTTGGGAAGTGTAGACATTAAAGGTATCGACGTCACCGGAAACTTATCTCTTCAGCCTTGGGAGAAAATCCGTATCAACCTCTCCGGCAATTATACGTATCAACGGGCATTGGATGTCACCAGCCCTGATTTGAGTCAGGATAAATCGACTTACAAGCATCAGATAGCCTACACTCCCCGCGTCTCCGCTTCGGGACAGGCAGGTATCGAGACACCATGGTTCAATCTGTCTTACTCATTCCTATTTTCAGGAAAGCGCTACGCGTTGGGACAAAACATTGCCGAAAACAGGTTGGATAGTTATAGCGACCACAGTATTTCGGCCAGCCGCGACTTTCAGATAAAGAGAGTCACCACCTCTTTCAGCGTGGAAGTACTGAACCTGATGGACAAGAATTACGAAATCGTGAAATACTTTCCAATGCCGGGACGATCTGTAAGAGCGACACTAAAGATTAGGTATTAAATATTAAAAAGTAGGATATGGTCGTGAAAAGGAAATTAGTATATATATTCTGGTGCTGGCTGTCATTGATAACCTTATCCGTGGCTTGTGATGATATGGAGGATAAACCCTTCACGTCGGGTATTATAGGCGATCCGGAAGAGACGGGTACCGCCGAATTATATGTATTATGCGAAGGACTGTTCAATCAGAACAATAGTTCTTTGGCACGTTTCTCTTTCGGCAATCAGCAAATGGTTCGAGATTACTTCCAGACCGTCAACCACCGGGGATTAGGAGATACAGCCAACGACATGGCTATGTATGGAAGTAAGATATATGTTATAGTCAATATCTCCAGTACGGTAGAAGTGATAGACTTCCGCACGGGAACCTCATTGAAACAGATTCAGATGCAGGCAGAAAACGGAAGTTCCCGCCAACCGCGCTATATCGCTTTTCATAAAGAAAAGGCATACGTATGTTCCTATGACGGAACCGTTGCGCGTATAGACACTACTTCCCTTGCCATAGAAGCCATCACCTCAGTGGGACGCAACCCCGACGGCATTTGTGTACAAAACGAGAAATTATATATTTCCAATTCCGGCGGATTGGATCATTCATCAGGGCTGGGTGTAGATCATACAGTGTCTGTTGTCGACATTACCACATTCAAAGAAATCCATCAAATAACAGTCGGCCCGAATCCCGGTAAAATTGTTGCGGGTCCGGATGAAACTGTCTATGTAGTTACCCGAGGTGAAGATGTAGAAACCGGAGACTATGATTTTATCAAGATAGATTGCCGGACGAACAAGGTCACTCATTCTAACGAGAAAGCGCAAAACTTCGCCATCGACGGAGACATAGCCTATCTATACAATTACAACTATACCACACAGACTTCTTCTATCAAGATGTTCAATCTGAAAACAGAAGAGACAATCCGTGAGAATTTCATAACCGATGGAACTGTGATAAAGACACCTTACGGTATCAGCATCAACCCTTACAGCAACAATGTATATATCACCGAAGCACGCGATTACACCACTTACGGCGACTTACTTTGTTTCAACCAACAAGGACAACTCATATTCCGCCTGAACAATATCGGGCTGAACCCGAATACAATTGTATTCAGCGATAAGGCTTCACAAAGCAACATGGATGGTAACACCGAAGCGACTGAAAACTCATTGGCTTTCGCCAATAAGGTATGGGAATACCGCCCTGCTCCCGGACAGTTTATCAATACGAGTACGTCGGCTTATGAAAATGGATTTACTACCGCACAAGTTTTAGATCGTGCCACAGAAAAGCTAAAGAAAAAATCAGTTATCTCATTAGGCGGATTCGGTGGAACAATAACAGTAGGATTCCCTCAACCAATCCCTAATATCGAAGGGGAATATGATTTCAAGATATGGGGAAATGCCACTTACAACAAGAATACTGGAACGGGAGCACTCGGTGGAAGCGCTGAACCGGGAATAGTATTAGTCTCGAAAGATATAAACAATAATGGGATGCCTGACGATGAATGGTATGAGTTGGCTGGTAGTGAGTACGGAAAAGATACAGAAATACGTAATTACGAAATCACCTATTATCGCCCCCAACCGGTCAATGGTGATGTCCGCTGGAAAGATAATCTAGGAAAAGAGGGATTCGTCAAACGTAACACATTCCATCAACAAGATTCTTATTATCCGAACTGGATAGAAGAAAATGAAATAACTTTCCATGGGACACGTCTAAAAGACAATGCCGTAGAAGAAGATAATGTCTGGGTAGGCTATTGTTATCCTTGGGGATATGCAGATAATCATCCCAACAAAACCGGATACTGTCAATTTAAAATAGACTGGGCAGTAGACCCAAACGGACAACCTGTGTTATTAGACAAAATAGACTTCGTTAGAATCTATACTGCCGTCAACCAAGATACAGGTTGGACAGGAGAAATATCTACCGAAGTTGTCACTGTAGAGAACTTACATTACGAAAAATAATCAAACAATTAATAATTAAAATTAGAGCAAAAACATGAAAAAGTTATCTTTATTCTTATTAGTGTCTGTGTTCGCTTTTTGCGGATGTAGTGATGATGACGAAACAAAAGGAGGTGATGAAAAAAAAGAGATTGTCGTTAGCCTCGAGAATCTATTAACTGAAGCAGAAACACTTTATTTAGGGGATATAGAGAACCCTGCAGAAAGTTGGGAACTGGGAAATACTCCTTATTATTTAACTTATTTACAGGATAATACAAAGGTATTTGAGTTTGACTGTGTATCATCTTCATATGGATTTGGCATGGATGCTTTCGGTTTTACTAATCTCACATCCGGAAACTACAGTGCTGTCCCTAAAAAAGGCGTAAAGAACAATACGTATATTATTGTAGGATCTTCTGGCTATAAAATTGGCGCTAATAACGACAAAGAAGCTGCCATACGCTTCAAAGACAACAATCATTCCAATAATCTAAAAGCGTATCAAGTAAAAGGCTTATTTATAACTAATTGTATATATGCCTATAATAGTATGAAAGAAGGAACTGACTATTTTCATGAACATGGTGAAGAAGATAAATTCGATAGCAATGATTCATTCAAGGTAATTATTTACAATATAGATAAAACAAAAAAAGTAGAATACTACTTAGCACAAGGAACTAATCTAGTAGATGAATGGAAGTGGGTAAATCTCACCTCTTTAGGAAAAACTGAAGGATTAAAATTTGAATTACAGACAACTAAGAATAACGATTGGGGTGCAATGACTCCGACCTATTTCTGTCTTGACGGGATTACTCTGATCGAAGAATAAAGACTCGTAAACATCGCAGATACACATATATAAGTTTTTATTCTTTTTCCTTGAGAATCATAATTAGAACAATGAGTGGTTTTATTGTTCTGATATACAGATTTTCAGCAGGATTAGAAAACTAATAGGGATATTCTCAAAATAGAAGACAGCTACTTCATTGCGAAGGGTATTCAGTAAATGTCCCTAAAGAGACGGTGAATAATAGAGGAGACTTGCCACTGATTATTCATCGTTTCTTAGTTTACATACCCGCAGGCTCTTCGGATTGCACTGTCATTTTAGATTCAATTTTATTCTAATTCAGTTCAGTTGAGCGTCCACGTCAATACAAAGTCCGGATGGATACGATAACCGACTACATAGAGCTTTTGCTGTCCCGTCACAAACTCCTGAACTTGGAACATTCCTTCTTCCTGAGGTACAAAATACGTCAGACGAAGCTTGCGGAGATCAGCGTCGGCATCTTCCATACGTTTAAAAACCGCCTCCTTGGCAGACCAATGCAATAACAGCCCCCAAGTCACGTCACCCAGATAAGCCTCCGCTTGTTCGTCAGGGCGGACATAACGGCCGGACACCCGATGAACCCGTTGACCATATTGCTCGATATCAATACCCACAGAAGTCTGAGAGCTAAGTATCACAGCCACATATCCTTTGGTATGAGAAATACTGATAAAGAAAGAATGATCGGTGAGATAAGGTTTTCCCTCGGAAGAATAACCGATTTCCTTATCCTCCCGCAACATGGAATATAACAGAACACGAACAGACAACCATTCCATCTTACGACGTTCGGAGACAAAGCTGTTCAGCTCCTGTTTGCAGGATATTCTTCGCGCATCGGGCAGAAGAGCCAATAATACCTCCAACGGCTCTTCTATCTTCCAAACAGCCCATTGTATATTATTCGTCTTATGTTGTAGGAATAATGCCATCTTCCACATCCTTCGGCAGAATCGTAAACTTAACTTTCAATATACGGCGGCTATCCATCTCCAATACTTCAAACTCGTAATTGTGATAAGTCACTTTCTCGTGCAATGCCGGAAATTCACCTTTAATCTCAAGCAACATACCCGCCAATGTATCCGCATCTCCCACCATCTTTTCAAATTCATCTTCGTCTACTTTCGCTATTTTATAGAAATCCGTCAACTGCGTCTTTGCTTCAAATATCCAGGTATGGTCATTCAACACAACGTATGTACGTTCTTCATCATCGTATTCATCGTGAATCTCACCTACAATCTCTTCGATAATATCCTCCATCGTTACCAGTCCGGAAGTTCCTCCAAACTCATCTACAACGATGGCTATATGAATCTTATTCGCCTGAAAGTCACGCAGCAAATCATCAATCATCTTCGTTTCCGGCACAAAATAAGCCGGACGGATCAATGACTGCCAACGGAAATTATCCCCCTTGCTGACATGAGGCAGAAGATCTTTAATATACAGCACTCCCTTGATATTATCCCGCGAACCGGAATAGATAGGAATACGCGAATAAGCATTTTCAATGATACATTGCATCACCTCCTTGAAAGAGGTACGGATATCCAAATCGACCATATCCAAGCGTGATGTCATCACCTCCTTCACGGTTTCCCCACCGAAACGGATAATTCCCTCCAAAATATTGTTCTCTTCAGAAAGCTCCGCCTTATCCGTCAGTTCCAGTGCATGAGACAGTTCATCAACGGAAATATTATGGTTCTTCTTAGCAAAATGCTTGTTTAGGAAAGTTGTCGAACGCACAAGCACAGTAGCTATCGGACGGAATACCTTCTCCAGGAAATAAATTCCCGGTGCCGAAAAACGGCAAAAGGCTAATGTTTTCTGTGCCGAATAGATCTTTGGCATAATTTCACCGAACAACAACAGCAGGAAAGTCAGGATGACAGTCAGTATCAGGAACTCTGCCAACGGAGAATGAAAGACAAACACATTCATAAAGAAGAAGTTGCAGAGCATGATAATGGTCACATTCACAAAATTGTTCGTAATCAGTATTGTTGCCAGCAAACGTTCTGAATCCTGCAACAAGGCACTTATTTTTTCATCGGAAGGATGATTGTGTTCATCAATATCATTCCGGTCGGAAGGAGTAAGTGAGAAAAAAGCTATTTCAGAGGCCGAAGCAAAGCCGGAAGCAAGCAGGAGTACACCTGCCAGTACTATGGCAATAATAGCAGAAATAGAAGGAGTGTTTACGGTAATACCGTTGAAAATGTCAGCCAATTGGCTTAAATAACCATCTGAGTCCAAAGAGTCTATATTTTAGTTAAACAAAAGATAACGTGCCAATGAGCTAGAAAAACGATTGGCACACTATCACATTATTTAGAACGGCAAATCATCTGCCGGATTATCTTGTACGAGTTGTGCCTGCGACTGCTGTGTTTGTTGTGACTGACCGGCAACCGGTTGTTGTTGCTGTCCCGCAGGCTGTCCGGAAACAGAAGCTCCCGCACCCGGATTAGCTCCTTTCGGAGACAGCATTTCCATATTATCCACATAAATTTCAGTGATATAACGCATAGCACCCGATTGGTCACTGTAAGAACGCGTCCTTATCTTCCCTTCCAGATACAATTTGTCACCTTTGTGCACATATTTATCTACAATCTCCGCCAAACGGTTAGATGTAACGATATTATGCCACTCTGTTCTTTCAGGAATCTGGGTTCCATTAGCCAACGTATATCCACGATCCGTCGTAGCCAATGGGAAAGTTGCCACTGCGGAACCTGTATCGAAGTATTTCACCCGAGGATCTTGTCCTACGTTTCCTATCAATATCACTCTATTTACTGACATACCTGTATCAAGTTTATGATTCTTAAAATTAAATCTGCTGCCAAAATTAAACAGAATAACAATAGGATGCAAGAATTTTTAAGTATTAAAACTTAATACTTGACATTTAGTGCTTGCAACAGAGTTTGCACCAGCCTTGAAGTAGCGTACTGTTCCAGTTCCTCTACTTTTATTTTCTGGAAATCACCGAAAGAAGTCAAATGATCAGAGATTGTTACTTCATACAGATTAGCATAAATCACCCGGTGAGACAACACATGCTTCACGTCCCTGCAAACAGAACGCACCACCGGTACTTCCCCCGATGCAAAGAATGCACGGAATTCCGGCAAAGCAAGAAACTCTTCCTCCGAAAGAGCCGTCGGAGTTTCTATCAATGGCAATTCGAACAAATTCTTCCAAATATCATTTCCTGTCCGTTTATTAATAAAGGTATACGCGCCCGCACGTACATAAATATAATTGAAGTAGCGGTTAGTGGTTTTTGTTTTGTGCTGTTTCACCGGAAGCTTTGTCACCAACCCCTTCGAAAGTGCCGAGCAACCGCCTGCCAACGGACAGAACAAACAGTTGGGCGACTGCGGAGTACACTGAATTGCTCCGAAATCCATTATCCCCTGATTATAAACAGCCGGATGCTTCTTATCCAACATCTCATCTGCCAATGCTGCAAAAAGTTTCTTTCCCTCCGTCGAATCAATCGGAGTATCTATACCGAAATAACGCGAAAGCACCCGATACACATTACCGTCTACCACCGCATAAGGCATGCCGTAAGCAAACGAACAGATAGCCGCCGCCGTGTATTCCCCCACTCCTTTCAGAGCCAGCACTTCCGGATATGTTTTCGGAAAAACACCATTCATGCTTTTGGCAGCGGCATGAAGATTACGGGCACGCGAATAATACCCCAATCCCTGCCAATATTTCATCACCTCATCCTCATCCGCTGAAGCTAAAGTCTGCACATCGGGAAAACGTTTGATAAAGCGAAGAAAATAATCATACCCCTGCGCCACCCGCGTCTGTTGAAGAATAATCTCCGAAATCCAGATCAAATACGGATCAGCTGACTCTCTCCATGGCAATTCACGTTTATTCTCTCCATACCATTCTACAATCTTTTTCGTAAACTCATTCATACAATGCATTATCTAACATTTATTCTGTATATCCTACTCAAAAGGCACACAAAAATAACACTTTTAGCTCTAAGAAACCCCTATGCCACTATTTTTTTAGAAAAATGTGTAGAATATATTTTTTTGGGAGCTTAAAAAGCTATATATTTGCAATCCAAAAAATTAGCAATAACATAGTAATAATATTTTTTTTAAGGAAAAATGACTAAAGCAGATATTGTAAACGAAATTACAAAGAAAACTGGTATTGACAAGCAGACAGTTCTTACAACAGTTGAAGCATTTATGAATGCAGTAAAAGATTCGCTGTCTAACGATGAGAATGTATACCTGCGTGGGTTTGGAAGTTTCGTAGTAAAGAAAAGAGCACAGAAGACTGCTCGTAACATTTCTAAAAACACTACGATCATTATTCCGGAACACAACATTCCGGCTTTCAAACCGGCTAAGACATTTACAATTTCAGTAAAGAAATAATAAACAAGAGTATTAACCCATAAAATGTGAAGCTATGCCAAGCGGAAAAAAGAAAAAAAGACATAAAATGTCTACGCACAAGCGTAAAAAAAGACTAAGAAAGAACAGACATAAAAGCAAAAAATAATTTTTAAGTCTGGATCACACAGAAATTAAAGAACAAACTTGTGAAGCCAATGTCTTTCAAGTTTGTTCTTTGTTTAAGTAGCTAACCCCAGAATGAACATTTTGTAAAAAAAGTTGTTCATATAAATGAGATTCAATCAATAATAAGGAAACAAACAGTGACAAGTGAACTAGTAGTTGACGTACAGCCCAAAGAGGTCTCCATCGCCCTTCTCGAAGATAAGAGTCTGGTGGAACTTCAAAGCGAAGGAAGAAATATTTCTTTTTCTGTGGGCAACATGTATTTGGGACGTATCAAGAAATTGATGCCGGGACTAAATGCATGCTTTGTAGACGTTGGTTACGAGAAAGACGCTTTCCTTCATTATCTAGACTTGGGTCCTCAATTTAACTCACTCGAAAAGTTTGTAAAGCAGACTTTAAGCGACAAAAAAAAGCTGACCTCCATCAGCAAAGCAACCCTACTTCCCGACCTTGACAAGGATGGAACTGTATCCAACACACTCAAAGTAGGACAAGAAGTAGTGGTGCAAATCGTTAAGGAACCTATCTCCACTAAGGGACCACGACTGACGTCCGAAATTTCGTTTGCCGGACGCTATCTCGTACTGATTCCTTTCAATGATAAGGTTTCTGTTTCACAAAAAATTAAATCGAGCGAAGAACGCGCCCGCCTAAAACAACTGCTGATGAGTATCAAGCCGAAGAACTTCGGTGTCATTGTCCGCACAGTAGCCGAAGGCAAACGTGTAGCCGAACTCGACGGAGAGCTTAAAGTCCTGATTAAGCATTGGGAAGATGCGATGGTAAAAGTACAGAAAGCCACCAAGTACCCGACGTTGATTTATGAAGAAACCAGCCGCGCCGTGGGTTTGTTGCGCGACCTCTTCAACCCATCTTTTGAGAACATTCACGTCAACGATGAGGCTGTGTACAATGAAATTAAAGACTATGTATCGCTGATTGCGCCCGACCGGGCCAATATCGTGAAACTGTACAAAGGCCAACTTCCCATTTACGACAATTTCAGTATCACCAAGCAGATTAAATCTTCGTTTGGTAAAACAGTCTCTTACAAGAGTGGTGCCTATCTGATTATTGAGCACACTGAGGCGCTTCACGTAGTAGACGTGAACAGCGGTAACCGCACCAAGAATGCCAACGGGCAGGAAGGTAACGCACTCGAAGTAAATCTGGGAGCCGCCGACGAGCTGGCTCGCCAACTGCGATTAAGAGATATGGGTGGTATCATTGTCGTCGATTTCATCGATATGAATGAAGCCGAAAACCGTCAGAAGCTTTATGAACGAATGTGTGCCAATATGCAGAAAGACAGGGCACGGCATAATATTCTGCCGCTTAGCAAATTCGGCCTAATGCAGATTACACGCCAACGTGTACGTCCGGCAATGGACATCAACACGACCGAAATCTGTCCTACTTGCTTCGGCAAAGGCACCATCAAATCGTCCATTCTTTTTACGGACACATTGGAGAGTAAAATTGATTACCTGGTCAACAAACTGAAGGTTAAGAAATTCTCGTTACACGTCCATCCGTATGTTGCCGCCTACATTAATCAGGGGATCGTTTCCCTGAAACGGAAGTGGCAAATGAAATATGGATTCGGTATTAAAATTATTCCAAGTCAGAAACTCGCATTCCTGCAATATGTGTTCTATGATACACATGGAGAAGAAATCGATATGAAGGAAGAAATAGAAATCAAATAGACAGAAAAGGCGGCTCGTTAGGTACGGGTCGCCTTTTGTTTAATTATATATTATTCGATACCGGCAATATCTTTCATATTCAGGTTATTATCTGTTGACCAGAAACCTGTTTTAGGTTTACCTAAAGTCGTATATTCCTGTCCGCCGATTGTCAGCGCAAATTTATAGGTATAATTCATTCCCTCTTTAAAAGGAACGGCAACCATCATGTAAGCAGTTCCAAGTGAGGCTGGACGTCCGTAAGCCGGAACTCCTGCATTTACCACCAGCCCGTCGGGAATGTTATAAGTGATGCTATTCAAAGGAGTGCCACTGATTTCACCGGTAGCCAGATTAACGGTAGCTCCATCTGCATAAGACAGGGGATGTTCATCGCAGGTTACCACAATTTTAGTACAGGTTTTGCCAGCCAAGGCATCGGGACATTTCAGTGCAGGCAAAGTGAGCTGTGAAAACAGAGATTTGAATTCTCCCAAAGCAACCGTCGCTGCCGAATAACTGGAAGTGGTGGCCGAAGCATACGCAAAACCATATTTACGATTAGGCATAAATTCAGATGCATAGTATTCCTGCACTGAAATGTTTGGCAAGGCTACCGTTTTGTAATCTTTCGAAGCTGCACTATAAGGGGTATACGCATAAATCGTATGATCGCCACTTTTAAATCCCGCAGACAGTTCGGAAGAGGGATTCAAAGTCACCTCATCGGTCACATAATTCTCTTTGTTATAAGTGATGTAAGTCTTGCCCTTATATTCCTTTGCTGTAGCTTTGGCTACTTCCGATGGAGCATACGGCAAGTTTTCCTGCGGTTTGCCGTCAGACAATACGTATATTCCTATCTTATCCGCTTCAATCCATCCCTGTCCTCCATGAGAGTACACATTATAAGCACCGGAAACAGCTATTTTTCCTACTACAGGAAAGTCCACATCTTCTTCACCACCATCATCACTACTGCAACTTACTGAAGACAACGTCAAAGCCACACAAGCGGCAAAATAAAACAGTCTATTTTTCATACTTTTCTCGTTTTAAATGGTTAATTATTTACTGATGAATTATTTTCTTTTTCTAATATTCTCCTTTATAATTCGTGCACCACACCATCCCCTTCACATTGCCAAAACCTGTGAAAGTCTGTAACTTCAGATCGGGTGAAAAACCTTCAAAAAGGCGTACCATCTGGCTCATGTTTACGTCAATGACAGTGATATTTCCATTCTCCTGCGAAAGAGCCAGTCGAAAGTTAGGCTCAGTGCTATTCCCTCCATAACCATAAAACACACAAACGACAGGGCTTCCGCTGATACCGGTGATACGGCTGTCCGCTGTGTAAGCCAATACATGATTGCGCATCTGCATACTGTACACATAGAGATTCTTATCTCCATCGGTAAAGTAGAAATAGGGATTCTTCTCAAAGTTGGAAGACATCTTGATAATGCTTTGTGGAGTCAATAAAGAGCCGCCACTGAATCTGTATTGGTCTGTATCGGTAATGAGGTGAGAGTTATTATCCATTCCTCTCACAGCAAACTCATGCAGATTATAATTCCCGGTTCCCTGCACGTCAATCAATGAAACATAGTTTGCCCAGTAAGTCAATCCGCCATTGGAGTCAACATCTATTTTTTCATAAGCACCTATGGCAAGGCAGCGGGTTCCCGCCCCCATATTGTCCACCCGTAACACTCCAGAGGGGACTTCCAAATCCTGATCATACGTTTTGAAATAGACAATGGCGGGAGTATAAACTGCTCCCCATTGTGGATAATGTGCAATACCGATGAAACGGGCATTCTGTTCATCATACAAGATGCAACGTTCTTCATCGGCACATCTATAAGTGACATTGTGGAAGGGTGCGAAGCAAGTGATGCGACTGCCTCCCTCAAACTCATACGGCATGGCACCATATTTCCCGTAATATGGAATCGCTTTATTGTCACTTCCTACGGTACGGACATATACCTCTCCCTGTTCGGAACAAATCACGTAATATTCTTCCTTGAAAGCAAAGCCCATTAACTTCAAGTCTTCCGGTTCTTTACGGTTCTCAAATTCGTCGGCAAGCCACACATCCTTTTGCAATGAATTACCATCGAGCGTAACACTTCCACTGCCCTGATTAATCAGAATTTTCGGTAAGCCCGAAACATAGGAACCGGAAATAGAACCTAATACATAATAGTAGTAAATTCCGTGCGGATCTGTACCTAAGCCTCCTTCGATGATACGTTCCACATTTTGCGTCACCCGAAAGGCTGGATTAATGAAAGACAAGGCAGATTTTCCGTCTCCCTTATCGGAAAGAACCATCCACCCCCAGTCGAAACTATTCTTTCCCGTCAGGGTGTATTTATTGCTGATATACGTCTCGTTCGTTTCATTATTAATGACTTTCAGTATCAATTCGTATGTCCCACCCTTCTCAAACTGATATTTCAGATGATAGCCAGTGTAGATCAGTTCACGGTTCAAGAACCATTGGACGGTGAAAAGTTCGTCAACATTTCCGATATCCGTCGAGAAGTTGATGGGAGCATCCATCTCGAAAAGGTCGCCTACCATAAACGTGTAGTCTGACGAAGCGGAGTTCACAAAAGAGACTTTGATAGAGTTTGTATAGTCATAGTTTCCCAAATTGTCATAACAGCCGGTTATCACGAGAAACTGCAGAATTGAAATGAATAGTACCTTTTTTCGCTTCATAGTTTATTGTCAGTTATCGAGAATGGTTTCATACAGTGGTGTCACTCCGTCTGTATCATAATATCGGTAATTGCCTTGCTGCCACTGGTCCTTCCACCAAGCCTTGAAGTCGGCTATCAGATTGACAAGCTCAATTCCGGTGTATTTATCCAATGATTCGAGTATCTCACCATCCATGAAAATGATAAAAACGCGGTATTTCATATCCGAGTATACCCCCAGATTGGCTGCAAAACTCTGGCTCCACCACACAGGGCAAGAAATCCGGTCGATCACTTGAATCGTGACGTATTGATATCTTGCCGGACCTATCAGACAGCCTTCCACTGCATCCAATGAAAGGGTAAGTGTATATTCTGTGTTGAGCAGTGCTTCATTGCGATAAACGGTGACTCCGTAGGTATCTTCCGCCAGTCCGCTATGGAAGACGCCGGAAGTCAAAGGGGCATAGTCGATACCGGAACGAGCGGTGCTCTTCTCTCCCACTGCGGAAATATTACAGGCGACATTCTTTTCGAGCGGGTAGCCAAGAAGTGTCATCTTCACTTTCACGGTTCCTTCCCGGAGCAAGGGTGCATCCGTAGCAAAGTTGAATGTTATTTTCTGGGGAGACTTATCATCCATATAAGTAAAATAGACGTAGTTGTCTCCATGATAAACGTCCAGTTGCTCTTCACTGCAAGAGGCGAAAACGAGCAGCAGGCAGAAGGTGGTACATGTCAATATTCGTTTCATCTTATACCGGCATTAGTTGGTTGTTTCACTGGTAGGCAATGGAAGTACATAAGAACCTGTCATATTGATTTCTCCTTCCTCGTCTGAGTCGGGCACAGCAGAGAGGTTCATCCTTTTGTAGGTGTAGAAGGTTCCGCCTTCGCCTATCATTTCTTTCCGTATATCAAGCAATATTTCGGCATCCAGTTGTTCACGGGTACTGACCGTCAGACTAAGGGTACGTTCAGCTCCACGAGCTTTTCGAACAGTTTCGAGGTAGTTGATTCCTTCGGTTATCTTACCATTATAGCTGCTGATCTCCGCCAGGATATGACAGATTTCACTGAAGCGGATCACCGGTATCATCGGATTCTCCATTGCCTCTACTACTGACTCTACGGAAGGGTTATACTTCAGCGTGTAATACCTCGACTGGGTTTCATTGGTAGTCCCGATCAGGTAGGTCAGCCGATAGTCGGTATATACGCCCGTGTTGTCTGAAGCAAACAGAGAAGGGATGTTTGCCAACGGCAAACGGACGGTTGCCGAAGATGACGAAGAGCCCCACACAGCCATTTCATAATCCGTTGCCAACTGTTTTTTATGCAAGCCGAACAAGATGTCGTGAGAGACTTTTGTATACCTGGATTTGAGATTACCGGTGATTTTTTCTCCTCCTGTAAAACCTATCCATCGTTTCTGCCGATAATAAATGTTGTAAAGTTCTTTGGCGGCTGTCTCGGCATTCTTGTAGTAGGCAGGGCCGGCATAGATACAGACACGGGCTTTCAACCCCAGCAATGCCAGATAGTTAAATCTAATGCCACGATACCAGAAGAATGCTCCCATATCATCTATATGGGAAGTGGAGTTGAAACGATAGCGGGCATTCCATTCGGGAGTAGGCTCATACATTTGTGAAGCATACATCGCTTCGGGATGATACTCGGTATCAAACTTACGCAGCAGATCTTCTGCTTCAAGCAGATCTTTCAAGACTTTCTCGATAAAATCGGTAACGGTGCATTTTTCTACCACCGCGGCTTCGTACTTATCACGGTAAGGAAGATAGGTACCCGAAGGATGGGTCGACGTTGCAGGGGCAAACAAGCGGAGCAGGTCAAAATGCATCATCGCTCTTAATGACAAGGCTTCAGCATAAATGAGGTTTTTCTCTTCTTCCCCGTATTCGAACAAAGAGATGTCCGTAGCTCGGATGTTCTCGATAAGCTTGTTCAGGTTGGCTATCACTTTATAGCCTTTTTCCCAGATAGCTGTCACAACGGGTTCAGTGTCGACCGTGTTATAGATAAGTTCGGAAGCATCGGCATACATCGGAGAGAGAGTTCCCGCCTTTTGATTGTATTGCTGGGAGATCGCACTAAGAAATCCCCAGCTCAGTTGCTTACCATACAGTTCGTCGGACGCCAGACTGGTGTAGATACCATTCAAGGCATTCCGGTAGCCGAAACCGGTAGAAAACAACTCGTCGTCGGCAATCGCATTTTCAGGTGTTACGTCCAGCCAAGCATTGCAGGAAACAGCTAACATTCCTGTCAGGACTATTCGTATATAGCTGATTAGTTTCTTCATTGGCATGATTAGAATATGATGTTAGTAGTCAGATTGAATGAACGCGAATAAGGATAATCCAGTCCCCGCTCCTGACGAATGGTAGACCCATAAAAGAGGTCGTTCATCGTGAACGAAAGACGCAGGCCGGACAGATGGAGTTTCTTTAATTGTTCGGGACGAAAATTATAGCTCATCGTCAATGAACTCCATTGCAAGGTATTGTTTTTCTGTACAAAACGCGAAGATGCGCCAGTGGTGACATTCCGGTCACGAATATCTTTCATGGTGGTTACATCTCCCGGTTTCTGCCAACGGTCGAGCAATACCCGCTTGTCTACATTGCCATTCTTAATATCGGCATTCTCTACATAAGAAACGAGGGTATTGTTGTAGGCATCTCCACCAAAGGTATAGAGGAAAGAAGTAAACATGGATAACTGTTTATAGGACAAGGTATAACCGAACGTGCCTTGTCCCTTGGGAGCTGTATCGCCAATGATGTTCCATTCGTCCGCAGACCATACATCGGTAACGTCACCATCCCGGCGAAGGTAGATTTCTTTACCGTTTGTAGGGCTGATTCCCAATGACTTCATTCCGTAGATGGAGGTTAGAGAGGCTCCTTCGTAATATTTCAGGTATGTTTTGGCATATTTCGAGTCGGAGCTGCTTTCGGGGTTATATGCTCTGAACAGTTCTTCCACTCTTTTATTATAGTCGCGCATTGCCTGGGAGATTTCAACAATCGTGTTTTTGTTTCTTGCAAAGCTGCCATAGAGCTGAAAGAGCCAGTTCCTGTCGCTGTAAAGTCGCGCCCGCAGTTCCAGTTCGACACCGGTGTTTTTCACCTTCCCCATGTTTTCTTTGTAGGAGGTGAATCCGGTAGAAGAAGGAATGGTATAATCGGTTATCAGGTCGATGGTACGCTCGTCGTAGGCAGAGGCTTTCAGATAGATTTTATCGTGCCACAGTCCGATTTCAACTCCATAGTCGAGAGTGTACTTGCGTTCCCACTTCAAGTCCGGGTTTCCCATCTGATAGAGGAATACTCCGTAGCCTGTGGGATACCAGCTGTCTGTATGCAGCTGATACATATCTTTGGCCGAATAGAGAGGGAAGTTGGTCTTTCCGGTCAGTCCGTAAGAAGCACGGAACTTCAGCATGGAAAAGAGCTCGTCCGACTTCATAAAATCATAATGATGAAGGTTGATTCCCGCACCTGTTGACCAAAACATGGACCATCTCTTATCGGAACCGAATTCGGAAGAACCGTCGATACGCCCTGTAAGGTCGACAAGATAGATATTGCGATAGGTATAGTTGGAAGTGAGCAAGAATCCTACCAAGCGGGTGGTATTGTCGGAGCTGCCGGGCTTTCCGTATACTTCTGCCGCATAGTTTGAAGAGACAAGGTCACCACCCGGGAATCCCCGGTAACGTGTTTCGGAAGCAGTGCTCTGCATTTGTCTCATGTTGGAGGAGAAGCAGACATTGAGGTGGTGTCCCTTGAAGGTATTGTTGTATATGAGCGACAGGCTTCCGTCTATCACTTTTCTCTTCTGTGTGGATTCCGTTTTTTCACCATTGATGTTGCCTGTACCGGCTGAATAACTGGCCGATGCTGGATCTTTGTACAAATCATCGGCAGAATTTCTCATCAGAACGGAGAACAGACCCCGCAGACGCAGACCGTCGGTGATGCGCCAATTCAGACTAAGATCATCGGTCACTTCATCATAACCGGAACGGTCGAAGCTGTTGTAGAAGTTGATTTCGTACAGTGGATTTACCGGTGTGCCACTCCCCCCGTCGAACTTTTCGAGACGACGGACATAATCGCCATTCTCATCGTACAGACGCATATAAGGAAGCAAATGGGAGTAATCACTGAATGAATTGAAGGGAACATCCGTACTTTTGTTATAAGTGTAGGTCACTTTGTTCTTTATTTATAACCCGCCAATACGGTAGTCGACATAAAACACGGCATCGGCATTCTTACGGGAAGAGTGTTTCATCACTCCTTCTGTTCCTCTGAATCCCAGTTCCACTCCCCAGCGCACGTCATTTTCTCCCCCATCGATGAAGACGGAGTGTTTATGATTCAAAGCTGTGCGCAGTCCTTGAGAAAGCCAATAGGTATCGACACCTGTCAGTACATTATTGAGTCGTTGGTAATATCCGTTGGTATAGGGATCTACTTCCGGTGTGTGGCTATCATATAGTCCTGCCAGACGTTCGGTCTCCAACTTCTCACGGGCGTTCATCAGATGATAGGAGGATAAATCCGGCAATTCGGCAGAAAGTACTCCGGAATACTGTACACGAAACCTTCCGGCTTCGGGTGCACGCCGTTCAATGACAATTACTCCGTTGGCCGCACGCGAACCATACATGGAAGTAGCCGCAGCATCTTTCAGGATATTGATGCTATGGATGCTATTCATATCGAGGTCGTATATTTTCTTCACATCGACTTCAAAACCATCCAAGATAAAGATAGGCAGGTTGGAATGACCGCTGAGCACTTCCCGCGAAATAGAGGAGACAGAGGTCTGCCCGAGTGTCGTTTCTCCGATACCGGTCTGCCCACGCAAGACGAATCGGGGCAGGCTATTAGGGTCAGAACCCGCTGCCAGATTCTCTTGTATCCTGAAAGAGGGATCGAAAGTCTGAATGGCTGAAATCAGGTTGTTCGGGTTGACTTTTAACAGCTCTTCTCTCTCTATCTTGGTGGTATTTCCCGTAAAACTCTCTTTCTGTATGGAGTTATAGCCGGTCACAATCACTTCCTGAAGACTTTCGGTAGCTTCTACCATCTGCACATCGACTTTCTGACGGGAAGTGACTTTGATTTTACGGGTTTCGAAACCGATGTAGGAATAGATAACCCAACCGCCCTTTTCGGGTAGGGTCAATACATAGCAACCGTTTATATCGGTAATTACACCGGTAGAATGACCCTCCAAACGAATCGTCACTCCTACCATCGGTTCTTTAGAAAGTTTCTCCATCACCCGGCCATACACATAATTTCCGTATGGAGAAAGAAGAGCTGTCTCTTTCGAATTATTTTTGTTTTGGGCTATGGCATTAGCAGATAGTGATAAAATGTATACCAACAGTAAGATTCTATTCAAAGCCCCGGAGTTTAGCTTTTGCATAACGAATATATATAGTTGTTACGTCTGCAAAATTATCCTTGTGGAACAGATGGGGCAATCACAAAATTTAGGTATTTTACGCAACTATTATACCCATACATGATGAAAATGGAGGAAAAACACTTCCGTTCAGGTATTAATCAGGGGCAAGAACCAGAGAGGCTGTCTAACAGGTCTCAGTAATTAGAAGTCGAGGGTATGTCAAAATTCCCTTTTTGACACACCCTCGAAATCGTTCAAGCAGGACTTGTCAGACAGCCTCTCCGGTTATCTGTTTTTCTTATAATGCCAGACGGTAAATCTCTTTGCTGTCCTGTTTCGCTAATTTGACATAGTTGCCTACCCATTCGCCTTTATTCCGGTGCAGACTATCTGCCAGTCGGTCGATGTCGGGATTCTCAATACCCAGTTCTTTGAAGGTTACAGGCAGACCGATGGAAGTAAAGAAGGATTTCAGACGGGAGATTCCTTCCAGGGCTACCGCCTTTTTATCGGCCGACTCTGCTACTCCCCACACACGGACAGCGTATTGGGCTATCTTATCCACATTGTGCTCTGTCATCCATGTCATCCAGGCAGGGAAGATTACGGAAAGGCCGGCACCATGAGTCACGTTATAAATGGCACTGATTTCATGTTCGAGGAAGTGAGAAGCCCAGTCCTCTTCACAACCTACGCCACAGGTTCCGTTGTGGGCAATGGTTCCACACCACATCAGATTGGCACGGGCTCCATAGTTTTCAGGTTCTTTGATGACGGTGGTTGCCTCTTTGATGATGGCAAGCAATGCACCTTCGCACAGGCGGTCGCTTATTTCTACCTCTTTCGTATTGGTAAAATAACGTTCCATGATGTGTGCCATCATATCAGCAATGCCGCAGGCTGTCTGGAAAGGAGGAAGTGTGTAGGTCAGTTCCGGATTCATCACGGCGAAAACCGGACGCAGCAGGCCGGGAGTGCGGAGGCTTAATTTCTGCAAGCCATCGACTTTCGTGATGACCGTGTTACCGGAACCTTCGCTTCCGGCAGCGGGAATCGTCAACACAACGGCCACCTTCAATGCTTTCGTCACAATGGTTTTTCCGATATAAAAATCCCAGAAATCTCCGTCGTAAGGAACTCCGGCTGCAATGGCTTTCGCCGTGTCAATCACGGAGCCTCCACCCACGGCGAGCATCATGTCCACCTTTTCTTTCCGGCAGAGATCGATTCCTTCATATACCTTCGTGTCAATCGGGTTAGGTTGTACACCGCCCAGCATACAATAAGGTATGCCTGCTTCCTGCAATGATTTCTCAATACGAGCCAATAATCCGCTGCGTATCACAGAACCACCGCCATAAACAATCATTACTTTGCGTGCACCGTATTTCTGCACCAATGCTCCGGTCCGCATTTCCGTATCCCGTCCGAATACAAATTCGGTAGGGCTGTAAAAGATAAAATCATTCATTGTCGCTTTCTTGATAAGTCTATTATAAATCCTTTTATATGCCTTTATAGGGCGTTTTATAGGTCCTTTATAGGTCCGGACAAAGTTATAAAATTAAGCAGAATATTTTTCTTCCGACTGTTTAAAATTTCCGACTTTCATCAGTGCAATTCCGATAACAATCCAAACTATTTCACGCGCCTGTCTAACGTGAATTCTAAGATTTCACGCTATTTAAGAAGCCGACGAAGAAAAACAAGCTAATGTTAGTGTTTCTAAGAAGCCGATGAAGAAAAACAAACTAGTGGCAACGTTTCTAAGAAGCCGACGAAGAAAAACAAGCTAGTTACAGCGTTTCTAAGAAACCGATGAAGAAAAACAAGCTAGTGGCAGCGTTTCTAAGAAGCCGACGAAGAAAAACAAGCTAATGTTAGTGTTTCTAAGAAGCCGATGAAGAAAAACAAACTAGTGGCAACGTTTCTAAGAAGCCGACGAAGAAAAACAAGCTAGTTACAGCGTTTCCAAGAAGCCGATGAAGAAAAACAAACTAGTGGCAACGTTTCTAAGAAGCCGATGAAGAAAAACAAGCTAATGTTAGTGTTTCTAAGAAGCCGACGAAGAAAAACAAGCTAGTGGCAACGTTTCTAAGAAGCCGATGAAGAAAAACAAGCTAGTGGCAGCGTTTCTAAGAAGCCGACGAAGAAAAACAAGCTAGTGGAAGCGTTTCTAAGAAACCGATGAAGAAAAACAAGCTAGTGGCAGCGTTTCTAAGAAGCCGACGAAGAAAAACAAGCCGGTGGAAGCGTTTCTAAGAAGCCGACGAAGAAAAACAAGCTAGTGGAAGCGTTTCTAAGAAGCCGACGAAGAAAAACAAGCCGGTGGAAGCGTTTCTAAGAAGCCGATGAAGAAAAACAAGCTAGTGGAAGCGTTTCTAAGAAGCCGATGAAGAAAAACAAGCCGGTGGCAGCGTTTCTAATGTAAATTCAATAATTCTTTTCGAGAGGCTGTCTAACAAGTCCTATCTTAACGATTTCACCCCTGCCAGAATATGCTTTGGCAGGGGTGAAATCTAATTACCGGGACCTGTTAGACAGCCTCATAGCTGCAACCTTTCCTTTGTATATACGCTTAGTAAGATTTATTCCAGTACGGGAATAGCCCTACTGTATATATGCATAATATCTTTCGAAGAATCTTTTGAATACCGGAATTCTCATCCATACATATTCGAACACCAGCCAGCCGATCAACGCACAAGAGATACCAAGTAATACATCGATCATATAATGATGGCATGAATAAATGGCCGTGCCCCAAATGCCTACCATAATAATAGAGAAAAGGGCTATCACATACCATCTGCATTTCCCGATAATGGCATACACCAATGCAACCACCATATAAGCAGCGTGCAATGAAGGTACTGCTGCAAAAACATTTGCATTGCGCCCATAGATCGAATCGAAGACGGTCACTCCGAAGAAAGCATCAAAGCGACCCAATCCTGCCACATTGCCGGGCGTGTTCAGTATCGGTTCAAAACCGTAATTGATGGCATACCAAGGCGGAGCAGCCGGATGGATATAATAACCGGCAAAGCCGATCAGGTTGACGAATAAAAATACCAGTGCAAAGCGAAGGTAGGTCTTTCTTTCCTTCTTGAAATACAGGCAAAGCCCGAACAGGATAGGAACAGGAACCCAGCAAAGGTAGAAGATTCCGGCAAAGACGTCCGCTATCGGCCAGTTGTGTGCCGCGAAGTATTCGCAAGGGGTAACCAGAAGACCATTATCCATCACTCCGAAGAGAGACTTCTCCAGATTATACAGTCCGGCTACATCAATCGGGTTCACTTCGTAGTTGGGGCAAATGCGCATCCAATCATACGAGATTCCAAAAAGGGCGAAAGGCAACAGAGCGACTGCCAACTTACGAGTAGGCAATCCGGCAAAAAATAAAACCCCATAGAGTACCACCATTAACAGGTGCTCGGAACGAAGTCCGATGAAGATACCCGTCAGCAACAGGAAAAGAGCCATCATGACCGTCACAGTCAAGGCCTCTCTCTTCGATGGCATTTGAATATTCTTTATCATATCAGTAGTTGATCGGCGATGGTTGATAAATGGCAGATTATTCTTTCATCGCTTTATAGCAATGTCTCACACGTGCAAAAGCCGTGATATTGGCAAACACGGCAACAAAGGCGAGAGGAACAATCATAATCAGAATCGGTTCGAAAGCGGTGATGTCTTTGAAAACGCCACAGAACAAAGCGCCGAGACTGGTCAGCACGACACGCTCCGGACGTTGCATGAATCCCACTTTACATTCGATACCCAACCCTTCGGCACGGGCACGCACGTAGCTTACCATCAGTGAGCCGATTAATGCTACGAAGGCAATCAGTGCATAAAGGAAATAATCCTTCATCGACAAGTAGTAACAGATGCCGAAGAAGGTCATCAATTCACTGTAACGATCAAGTACAGAATCGTAAAGTGCACCGAACTTGGAACTCATATTACCCAGACGGGCTACACGTCCGTCCATCATATCAAACAATCCGGCAAACAAAATCACACCGCCTGCCCAGCCGATAATGCCCAGCTCGTTTTGACCACCATAAATGCCGGCATATACAAACATTCCTGCCGCAACGACATTCAGGATAAATCCGGTAGTGGTGATAAAGTTAGGGGTAATCCCTATTTTAATCATTCCACGTATCAAGGGATTGATAATCTTATAAATCAACTGTTGTAAATAATCTCTGTAATTCATCTGTTTATTTATATCTAATTTTTCTGTTTTATCAATCGATTTTTCAATCGGTCTTTCCATTCAGCCTTTTCAATTGACCTTTTCAATCGGTCTTTCCATTCGATCTTTTCAACCGGCCTTTCCAATCGATCTTTTCAACCGGTCTTTCCATTCGATCTTTCCAATCGGCCTTTTCAACCAGTCTTTCCAATTGTTCTTTTCAATCTGTTTTTTCAGTTTCTTTTTCCAAATAAACTTCTTATATTAATACTTCGGTAGACAAAAAAGCGTTGCATATTATAATTCCAGAACAATGCGACGACAATTGCCACCACCACTTTAGGAATAATGAAGAAATCTCCGAAATACAGGCTAAGCGTATCACGTACCCAGGGAATCTTCGCTAACGATTCTGTCAGTGCATACGTACCCCATGTGTTTAATCCAACGCTGCAAATCCATACAAAGACAAATTTTACGGCCACATTCGTTTTCTTTCCTTTCGATTTAAACGTCCATTTGTAGTTGATCACACAATTGATGATTCCTCCATAGATAGCCCCCGCCAAGGTGGCATATACATAATAGACATCAAACAGCCTGACTAGAAGAATCGTAAGGAGAAAGTCTGCAATAGTTGCCATTTGAGCAGAAAGTTGCGCCCTCAAGAACATGAAGAAACCACCCTTCTGGGAAATCATCCGTGCAACTCTTTTCAGCCAATCGCCCATCTCGCTCCCACTAACAAAACAAAGCTATACACTCCCGCCAGAACATCGTCCATCATCACACCTACTCCACCCTTCAGGTTTTCCATACAGCGTATGCCCAACGGCTTGGCTATATCAAAGATACGGAAGAGGGCAAAAGCCGCAATCACGTACCCAAACCAATGGTCGTCATTGGGGACGGCCAATAACGGTATCCACACTCCTACCATCTCGTCCACCACCACGCGCGAAGGATCTTCGCCCCAATATGTTTCCAGCTTATCGGCAGCCCAAATGCCGGCGAATGTAAAAACAACCACCAAAACGGCGGTCAGCCATAATACAACAGGGAAAGGAAGGAGAAAATAAAATGCAATCCAAATGATAGAAGCCAGTAACGCCCCAGCCGTACCGGGAGCAAAAGGAGAAAAACCGGAGCCAAAGCCCGTGCCTATAAAAACAGGTAGAAAGGGAGGACGCTTCATTTATTACTAAATTACTAATTACAAACTACAAGTCAGTTGTGCTACGAGAAGGATGTGTCAAAATTCCCCCTTTTGAGGAAATCACCCCTGCTATAGCTATCTGCGGCAGGGGTAAATCTTTATATTTAGGCATTATGACACACTCTCTTTGTACAATAAAAAAGTAAAAGTTGAGATTGAGCATCCACCACTCTTTATAGGATGGTACATCTCAATCTCAACTTATGATTCGAGGTCACTGATTAAGCTAAATAATCAGGTTCTTTTTCACCAACCATGTTACGCAATGTCTGCTTTACCATTCTCCATTGTGTAAACAAATCGTGTTCGGGCTGATGTTCGAAATCGTGCATCGGGCTCTTGCAGAAGAATGACAACCAGGTCTGGATGCCGCACATGCCTGCACGCATAGCCAAATCACTGAACAACACGAGGTCAAGAGCGATAGGAGCTGCAAGAATAGAGTCGCGGCAAAGGAAGTTCACCTTGATTTCCATCGGGTATCCCATCCATCCGAAGATGTCTATGTTGTCCCACGCTTCTTTGTTGTCCTTGCGGGGAGGATAGTAGTTGATACGTACTTTATGATAAACGTCTCCGTAGAGATCCGGGAATTTTTCGGGTTCAAAGATCGTATCGATTACAGACAGCTTGCTGACTTCTTTCGTCTTGAAGTTATCCGGATCATCGAGTACTTCACCGTCACGGTTACCGAGAATATTGGTAGAGAACCAACCGTTCACACCCAGCATACGGGTTTTGAACATCGGAGCCAATACGGTTTTCATCAGTGTCTGACCACTCTTGAAGTCTTTACCGGCAATAGGCACATTCTTTTGTTTAGAGAATTCCCACATAGCAGGAGTATCTACACATAAGTTAGGAGCACCCATTACGAATGGAGCGCCTTCTGCAATCGCAGCATACGCATAACACATACTCGGAGAAACCACCTTGGTGTTGTTTTCCTTCATTGCTTTCTCTAAAGCAGCGAGTGACATGTGTTCATCAGACAACGGAATGTAGATTTCAGTACTTGCAGCCCAAAGCACAACGATACGTTCGCAGTTGTTAGCAGCCTTGAAGTCGCGGATATCCTGACGAAGTTGTTCTACCATTTCCCAACGGGTAGCAGCCTTCTTAACATGCGTACCGTTCAGGCGTTTTGCCCAGTTATGATCGAAAGCAGCCGGCATCGGCTTGATAGCTTCCAACTCATCTTTCACTCCGTTCAAGTCTTTTTCTTTCAAAACCTCGGCATACATAGCAGCTTCGTATGCGTTGTCAGGGAAAATATCCCATCCTCCGAAAACAATGTCTTCCAAATTCGTCAAAGGTACAACGTCCTTGATGAGTTTTTCGTCGTTGTTCTCCATGCGCATTGTGGCTAACTGTGTAATAGATCCTATCGGTTTGGCCAGTCCCTTGCGAGAGGCTAGTGTACCTACAATCATCGTGGTAGCTACTGCACCACCCACTCCGACTACCAATACGCCAAGACGCCCGGTAGCAGGTTTAATTTCTTGTTTCATTTCTATTCTATTAAAATTAAACTAAAATTGATGCAAAAATAAAATTAATTAATCACTAATGCTGTCTTTATTTGTTATATAAACATTGCAATTAGCAGGATTTAACTTTTAAAAAGTCATGTGAAGACTTATTCTCAAACAGGATTTGTCAATTCCGAGAAGAATCACGATGAGTGAGCCTCCAGACATAGTCAAAACGTAACACCTTGAAACGGATTTATTCATCAGTGACGAACCAAAGGCCACTCTATATAGCCTCTACCGCAGGCGCAATCGATCTCCGATTTCCGGAACATACTCACCGTCCTTACGATTCATCTTATAAAGATTTTTGAGGCGGATACCATATTTTTGAGAGATACCATGCATAGAATCTCCATCCTTCACAGTGTATACGGTATAAGATTTGGAGGCTTTTTTCTTCTTGCTCTTCAAATAGATGATATCTCCCTCTACCAACGTATAATCGCGCTGCAAGTCATTGTATTTTACAAGTTTCTTCCAACTAATGTCAAATTCCTTACCTAAGTTTTTAAAGGTATCACCGTTGCGGGCTACCACATAGGCTATACCATTGGCAATATACACCTGATGCGGATTCATCAGCCAAGGATTCTTTTTCAGTTTCCGTTCCGAGTATACACCTTTACGGTCGTATTTGTACAGATCATAATCTTCGATAATCGTAATCAAACGGTTGGCATAGGAAGGGTCGGTAGCATAGCCTGCTTTTTTCAATCCACGCGCCCAAGCTTTATAATCGGTAATCTCCAACTTGAAAAGGAAAGCATAACGGGCGCCTCTTCTAAGGAAGTCGGAATGGTCTTCGTAAGAGTCGCGGGGATGCTTATAAGCACGAAAACATTCATTGCGAGCATCGTCGTCATGACGAACACTACGTCCCCGCCAACTGCCACCACACTTAATACCGAAATGATTGTTGCTCTTTCGTGCCAACTGACTGTATCCGGCACCGCTTTCCAGCAATCCTTGCGCCAACGTGATACTGGCCGGAATCTTATGAAGTTTCATCTGTTCAACAGCCAAATCACTATACTTATTGATATATTCGATGTAACGGACATTCCGCCTCTGCGCCTGCATTCCTACGGCAAAGAAGAAAACGACGATTAAAAAGATAAGTTTATGCAGTTTATTTTCCATTTTTAGTCAGATATAGATTAAGTAGCACAAAAATCCGAAAAATAATTGGGATTATCAATCTCTTTCCTAACTTTGTAACATTAATTGTAGAAACTAATACCTTGACGTATATGAAAGACCTCACAATTACCGCTATTATTAAAGTATATCAATATGATGAGTTGAATGAGGCCGATCGGGCACTTATAAAGACTGCCATGGAGGCAACAGCTCGTAGTTATTCTCCGTATTCCCATTTCTCCGTAGGCGCCGCTGCGCTATTAGGCAACGGAACGGTGGTGACAGGAACCAATCAGGAGAATGCCGCCTATCCGTCGGGACTTTGTGCGGAACGCACGACCTTATTCTATGCCAATTCCCAATATCCCGACCAGCCGGTCATCACTCTTGCCATTGCGGCACGAACGGAAAAAGATTTCATCGACCGTCCGATTCCTCCCTGCGGTGCTTGCCGACAAGTGATTCTGGAAACGGAAAAGCGTTACAAACAACCCATCCGCATCCTATTATACGGCAAAGAATGTATCTACGAAGTAAAAAGTATAGGCGATCTACTGCCGCTATCATTTGACGCATCAGCCATGGAGGATTAGTGATGTTGCAACACTATCACACATTTGAACGCGTGTGCACAATCTATTCATGCCACCAATGATGAGATGTAAAAGATGGAGCACGCATGAGTCGGGGATTAAATCAATTGTTTGACGTATCAGATAAATAGACTGGGGTGTGTCATAAGCCTGAATATAAAGATTTAGAGGCTGTCTAACAAGTCCTATTTTAACGATTTTACCCCTGCCAGTATGCTTTGGCAGGGGTATTGATACCTGTTAGACAGTCTGCAATTTCAGAAAAGACAAAATCAGATACCCAATGATTTCTTCACCGCTTCAATCTTTTCCGTGGCGGCAGACTCGGCAGAAGCATAACAGTGGCGGCATCCCATTGTACCCTGAACTTCCATATAGAACTTAATCTTCGGTTCTGTACCTGAAGGACGAACGGAAACTTTGCTACCGTCTTCTGTGAAATATTGAAGAACGTTAGAGGGTTCCGGCATATCAATTACAGTTACGTTCCCCTTATCATCTGTCTGTTTCAAAGTCTTATAATCTTTGCTCAAGACAACTCTGGATCCACCCAATTCTTTCGGAGGATTAGAGCGGAAGTTTTCCATCATTGCTTTGATCTCTTCAGCACCGCTCTTACCCGGCTTCACTACGTTCACAGTAAACTCTTTAGAGAATCCGTATTCTACATAGATATCGAGCAACAGCTGATACAAAGATTTGCCATTATCTTTTGCCCATGCAGCAACCTCAGCAATCAAACAGCAAGCGGATACAGCATCTTTATCACGAACGAAGTCTTCGGCAAGGAATCCGTAGCTTTCTTCCCCCCCACCGATATATTTCTGTTTGCCTTCACGCAGACGGATCTCACGGGCAATCCATTTAAATCCGGTGTAGCAGTCAAGCATTTCGATATTGTTCTTATCAGCGATTTTCTTGATAAGTTCGGTAGTAACGATTGTCTTCACACAGAACTCGCCACCTTTAATCTTACCCAGTTGTTTGTACTGTGTCAGAATATAATACAGGTACATCATACAAGTCTGATTACCGTTAATCAATACCCATTCGCCTTTATCATCCTTACAAGCGATCCCCACACGGTCGGCATCCGGATCGGAAGCCATAACGAGTTCAGCATCAATTTCTTTGGCAAGGTTTACAGCCATGGAAAGAGCTTCCGCATTTTCCGGGTTCGGAGATACGACAGTCGGGAAGTTACCGTCCTTAATCATCTGTTCGGGCACCGTAAATATGTTTTCGAATCCCCACATCTTCAATGCACGCGGAATCAACATCATACCTGTACCGTGAATCGGAGTATAGACAATTTTCATATCTTTGTGACGGGCAATGGCTGCCGGATCGATAGAAACAGTTTTCACCTTATCCAGATAAACCTTATCAATGTCTTCACCGATAATCTGAATCAAATCAGGATTTCCCTGGAATTTAATGTCTGCAGCAGAAGCAATGGCGTTCACTTCGTCAATGATACCTTTATCATGCGGAGCCAACACCTGTGCACCATCATCCCAATATGCCTTGTAACCGTTGTATTCTTTCGGATTGTGAGAAGCAGTCAGAATGATACCGCTCTGGCAACCGAGGTGACGGATCGCAAAAGACATTTCCGGAGTCGGACGCATATCATCAAACAGATATACCTTAATGCCATTGGCAGAGAAGATATTAGCGGAAGTCTCTGCAAACAAACGGCTGTTGTTACGACAGTCGTGACCTACTACTACAGAAATCTGCGGCAGATCTTTGAAGTTCTTCTTCAGATAGTTGGAAAGTCCTTGAGTGGCAGCACCTACCGTATAGATATTCATACGATTGCTACCTACTCCCATGATACCACGCAGACCACCGGTACCAAACTCAAGGTCTTTATAGAAAGCTTCAATAAGCTCCGTTTTATCATTGTTTTCCAACATACGTCTCACTTCAGCCTGGGTTTCTGTATCATAAGCCGGGGTTAGCCACTTTTCGGCTTTTTCAGTGACCTGTTTAATAAGTTCCTGATTTTCCATTTCGATTGTTATTTATTGGTTAATGAATTATTTATTATCAATTTCTTGAGCATACAAATATAAAATAATAAGTTTACAAATCCTATTTATTTAATTCTTATTTCACCAAATATCGATCACCGGTCTGTTTGACATATTCCTGCAAGAATTCTTTCGGATATCCGGGACGGATCACACCGGCAGGCTGTCCGATAGAATTACGCTCAAACTTACCATCTTTAACACGCTTCACTACTCCATCATTGTACTTCACAATCAAGAATGTACCTAATCGTTTCCAAGTATCGAAGGTGCTCTGTGCAGTCATATTTGTATAATTAGTCAAGAAATCAACTGCCGCATTCTTATCTTTATCCAACAGTTTGGCTGCCATCTCTTCAATGCCTTCCTGTGCATTGTTGAAAGTCGTTTCCATTTCTTTCTGCGCTTCCCGTACATCACCGATCATCAAATCATAACGTGGATAGACCATATTAGACACCCAGTTGAAAATCCAGAAAGCTGAATTCCAAGAGAATGTTATATAATCGGCTCCATCCACACGGGTATAGCATACCGGAGCTTTCGTTGCACAACAATACACCGGGGTAAATACCGTCATGTTGGCATCATCCACCCCAAACCAAAGTACACCACCTATCGGGTCCGGCTTATGAGCACGCATCTGTGCAACAAATACAAATCCGCTTTGTTGAGTGGAAATGGGACGTTCGTTGAAATACTCCTTGTCGTCTACCTTGAAGTTCAGAGGAGAGAGGCGATAAGGTGTTTTATAAGGACCTGCTCCGAAATCATTGGAAATATCGAGAGGAGTACCTTCATAATGGTCGCGCATCATATCTTTCACATCCTGTACAGAGAGCTTTCGTTTCGGTTTCACAAAAAGAGGCATCGGAGTATCGGTCTTTCCCTCAATATAAGGAAGATACTCTTTTCCATGATCCGTGAACTTATTAAAATAGCTCCACACACGTGCCTCACAGAAACGGCGGGCGCCAAAATCAAGAGGTGCATAAGCTTGCGAAAAGCTAAAATCTTTGTTTACTCCATTAAAGTATCCCTTCTCTCGAGCAAAAGAAACCACATCCGGAGAGTATATACAGTTCTCTTTATCATTCATATCAAACTGGTGGATACGTGACTGATTGGCATGGGCCGAGATACAGTCGTCGGGTACACGTACAGCTACCCAAACAGCTCCACGGATTCCGGGACCTTTACCAATCATTTCCATGATCCAGATTTCGTTCGGATCGGCAATAGTAAAAGACTCTCCTCCGCTATAATAACCGTATTGCTGCACTAAATCGGTCATGATTTTAATTGCTTCACGGGCAGTGCGCGAACGTTGCAAACCAATATAAATCAGACTTCCGTAATCAATAATCCCTGTAGAATCCGCCAGTTCCGGACGTCCGCCGAAAGTCGTCTCACCAATCGTAACCTGATATTCATTCATATTACCGACCACATTGTAAGTCTGGCGTGCCTGCTCTATTTCTCCCAGATACTTGCCGGTATCCCATTCATACACTTTCAGCATTGTTCCCTTCGGGTAGGTAGCAGCCGGATAATGATAAAGTTCTCCGAACAGGCCATACGAGTCAGCAGAATAGGAAACGATTGTCGAACCATCGGCAGACGCATTCTTTCCGACAATCAGATTAGTGCAGGCGAGAGAGTTCGCCACAGCCGCCATAAATACGGCAGCACAAAGAATCATTCTTTTTTTCATAAATATATGTTTCACTTTAAATAATTTACCAAACAAAACTTTCACGGGCCACTGTTTCATTTCCACATCCATCTGTCACTGTGAACTCGACAGTATGCTTTCCGCCCTTCTTCACATGTTTAGGATCAAGTATACATTCCCAGTACGGTTTCACCATATTAGGGCGTCCGAAAAGTGCATACTTACCGTCAATCGTCCCGCCATAGGAAGCAATTCCCGCCCCCTGATCTTTCAACCGATAAACAATCTTTCCATTTCTCCCCCACCGGTTCTTATTGACAGGAATAATCTCCGGCGAAATGGTGTCGATGGCAACAGTATAAGTCCCCAACTCCCAGATAGCCGCTTTCATATATCCGTCTTCATACTTTCCGCCTACGCTGCACCTCTCCCCCTTCGAAGTGATACGGGTCACATAATATTTGGTCGTATCGGCAACCGGCTTTCTGCGCATTCCGATACGAAGTTCGCAAGCTCCATGCAACGGAATCTTCTCGTCATTTAGTTGATAAGTAAAAGCAATAGCGCCACTATCCACCTTCATCCGATAATTGAGGGGAACATCATCATACAACATTCCTTTCGGAATAACCAGGCTCAATCCCGGTTCTTGCAAATAATTCGTCCTATTCCAGGCAAAATAATATTTTTCCCGATGATTCAACGGTTCGATCGGCTGCTTCCGGCCCCGTACAGTAAAACGATAGTTGGAGGTATTTCCGAAAGCATCTTTCAATGTATATAAAAACTGATAATCCCGTTCCTCGTCAATCGTTACCAGACCACGATTATCATTCGATGCTTTCAGCAGGCGCAACGTATTCCCCGGATCAATAAAAGATTTCATATATTGTCCATGCGTCCAAGAGTTAATCATCCTGTTTTCTTCCTGCGAAAAACGATCTACGGTGCTGCGAAATATTTCATTCCCATCCACCATGAGCACCACAGAATGAACTCCGTAATGATTACTTACACCATCCATGTAATCGTATGCCTTGATGCCCAGTCCTATCACTCCCCATGCTTCCACGAGACGATCGCTATTAGGAAGAATCGTTTTATTCTCCTGTTTTCCATCCACCACACCTTTACCCCGTTGCGGAAAAAACATAATGCCATCAGCTTTCGGAGCACGTGTATCTTTTATTCTCGACTGGAAAAAAGGCATAGGGTCAATATAATCTCCCGATTCCGTTTCAAACACATCCAGATGAAGATGTGGTCCGAACGAATATCCGGTATTGCCACTCCAAGCAATCCGCTGCCCTCCTTTAACCGGATATTCTCCCGGTTCGGGAACAATCTCCACTTCCCAGTTCTCTTCTTCATATTGAAGTTTCTCCACCCTTTCGGCAATGGGAGAAACAAAACCGCTCAAATGACGGTTGATGGTTGAATAACCATTATGATAGCAGACCTCGAGCACATATCCCGATCCATTCGTGACACGAATGCGTGAAATATAGCCATCCGCAAGAGCGTGAACGGGTTTACCGATCACTCCGTCTGTTTTAAAATCCAGCCCGCCATGGAAGTGATTGGAGCGGATTTCGCCAAAGTTTCCACTCAATGTAAGAGGAAAGTCAAAAGGAGGGACAAAGGTAGCTTGTTTTTTCTCTTGTCCATACCCTCCGATGCAGCAAGCCAGCATCAAAGCAGTGATATATCGTCTCATCATTCCATTCGCTTTTTTACTCCCGCAAATGTACACTATTTCCACTAAACTATGAAATATCCGGAAGGAATGATAGCCTTAGATTCTTGTTAATATTTCTTTTTAATGCTACATTCATTGCCAATCAATACTCATTATGTTATTAATATTAGTACTTTTGTGGCCGTTTTTTAGTTATAATTAAAAGTTAGAGACTCAATGAGAATGTATGTAAAAGTAATGGCAGCGGTCATTGCATGTATATTGCTGAATGGAGAAGCGATCTCGGCATTTGCAACTACCCCCGCTACAGAAAATCTGAGTTGGTTTAAAAAGAAAAAGAAGAAACCAGAAAAGAAAGAAGAGAAGAGTAAAAGCGACTACGAAAAATTAGTGGAAGACAGTAAAACAACCCAAGGTATGTTTGCTGTACACCAAAAGAAAAATGACTATTATTTTGAAATTCCGACCTCACTTTTGGGACGTGATTTATTAATTGTCAACAAACTGCAACGAGTTCCCGCCGAGCTTAATGATGCAGGTGTAAACCGTGGAGTAAACTACGAAAATCAGATGGTTTGCATGGAATGGGATAAAGCGACGGGCAAACTAATGCTACGACAACAACGCCCATTACCTCTGACCCCCCAAACGGATGCTATCTACCGTTCGGTAAAGGATAATTTTATCTCTCCGTTGATTGCCGCATTCAAAATCGAAGCGATTAATGCAGATTCTACTGCATTAGTAATCAAGGTGAATGATATTTATGACGGTACTGAAACCAGTATTAATAATGTATTTACTAATATCAATCTGGGTACTTCGGCTATCAAGAACTTATCGCGCATATTATCCATCAAATCATTTTCAAACAATGTCGTGGCAACTTCCGAGTTGACCAGTAAAGTTACAGAAGGAACGACCACTGTTTATGTGACGGTGGAAGTTAGTTCTTCCATTCTCTTGTTGCCCGAAAAGCCGATGATGGGACGATTCGACAATCAGAAAGTCGGTTATTTCACTAATCCGTTATTAAGTTTTAGTGATGCGCAACAAGGTACGGATAAAACACAATATATCACTCGCTGGCGTATGGAACCCAAACCGGAAGATCGGGAGGCTTATCTGAAAGGAGAGCTTGTGGAGCCTGCCAAGCCAATCGTATTCTACATAGACCATTCAACACCATACCAATGGCGTACGTATATCAAAAAAGGTATTGAAGAGTGGCAGATCGCTTTCGAAAAAGCCGGTTTCAAAAACGCAATTATCGCCAAGGAGATCACAAACAGTATGCATGTAGACATGGATGATGTCAATTACTCCGTACTTACTTACGCTGCTTCAGAAAAGAAAAATGCAATGGGACCTTCCCTGTTAGATCCACGTTCCGGAGAAATTCTGGAAGCTGACATTATGTGGTGGCACAATGTGCTTTCTATGGTACGCGAATGGATCACTGTGCAGACCGGAACTGTGTGTCCGGAGGCACGCAATGTGCAATTACCTGATGCCTTGATGGGAGATGCCATCCGGTTCGTTGCCTGCCATGAGGTAGGCCATTCATTGGGACTCCGTCACAATATGATGGGATCATGGGCTTTCCCGACGGATTCATTACGTTCCGAAGCATTCACTTCCAGAATGAACTCTACCGCTTCATCTATCATGGATTATGCACGATTCAATTATATCGCACAACCCGGAGATGGTGTGAAAGTTCTTTCTCCGCACATCGGTCCTTATGATATGTTTGCCATCGAATATGGTTATCGTTGGTATGGAAAGGATACTCCGGAAGAAGAAAAGGATCTTTTATTCGACTTCTTGAGTAAACATACCGATCGTCTTTATAAGTATAGTGAAGCACAGGATGTACGTGACGCGGTAGATCCACGCGCACAGAACGAAGACTTAGGTGATGATCCGGTTCGTTCTTCTTTACTCGGCATCGAAAACCTGAAACGTATCGTTCCACAAATTCTTCAATGGACTACTACCGGAGAAAAGGGACAAACTTACGAAGAAGCGTCGCGTCTCTACTACGCGGTTATCAACCAATGGAACAACTACCTGTATCATGTACTTGCCAACATCGGCGGTATCTATATTGAGAATACAATGGTAGGAGACGGTGTCAAGACTTATACATTCGTTGAGAAAGAAAAACAAAAAGCTTCCTTAAAATTCTTGATGGATGAAGTATTGACATATCCTAAATGGCTGTTTGACACGGAAGTAGGACAATACACCTATCTGCTCCGCAACACTCCAACCGGAAAACAGGAGAATGCTCCTACGCAAATTTTAAAGAACGCCCAAGCCTATATCCTTTGGGATTTATTAAGCAACACCCGTTTGATGCGTATGATAGAGAATGAATCCGTCAACGGAAAGAAAGCTTTTACAGTGGTGGAACTTATGGACGGACTTCATAAAAACATTTTCGGTATTACCGAACGCGGCGGCATCCCTAATGTAATGGAACGTTCTTTGCAGAAAAACTTCCTCGATGCATTACTTACGGCAGCTGCAGAACCCGAAGCTGTAAAAATCAACAAGAAGATTACAAACGAGCATTTCCTGCTCGACCATGCTGCTCCTTTCTGCAGCTGTTATGCAGCCGAACAACGGGCGCTTCGTCAGGAAGACCGAATGGGGGCTCCACGTGTGCTCAACTTCTACGGCAGTCAGCTCAACCGTATATCTGATGCCATCTCGGTGAAACGCGGAGAGTTATTACGTATCAAGAAGTTGTTGCAGAATCGTCTCGGCACTTCTGATACCGCTGCCCGTTATCATTATGAAGATATGATTCTACGTATTAATACCGCTTTGGGAATCAAATAAAACAAAATCAATCACTCTAATTATCTATATTAAAATGAGAAAGAAATACTTATACGTTCTTATATGTTTTCTTGTTAGTACGTTGGCTACAGCCAACGCTGCTAGCCGAACAATCACGGGAGTCATTATATCCGGTGAAGACAATGAACCTCTGATTGGTGCTTCCGTTTATGTTCATGCAGACGATTTGAAGAAAGCCGGATCATCGCAGACTTCTCTGGGTACTATCACTGATATGAATGGTAAATTCTCTCTTTCCGTTCCGGAAAAAGTGACCCGTATCCATTGCAGTTATATTGGTTTTGAAGAACAGGTTATCGTATTGCAAGGAGATAAGAGAAGTTATCGCATCGTACTGCAACCCTCGGCTCATGCTTTGACAGATGTGGTAGTAACGGGCTATCAGACATTGGAACGCAGAAAACTGACTGCTGCCATTTCAAAAGTTGAATTATCGGATGCGATGGTAGGTGCCACCAAAAGTATCGACCAGGCATTGACAGGACAAATTGCAGGTGTGGCAGTAACAAATACGTCCGGTGCTCCGGGAGCTCCGGCTAAAATCCGTATCCGCGGTACTGCTTCCTTGAATGGAACACAAGACCCGCTATGGGTATTGGACGGCATACCTTTGGAAGGAACAGATATTCCCAAGATGGATTCAAACTCTTCCGATAATGACATCGTGAATATCGGGCAATCATCCATTGCGGGAATCAGTCCTAATGATATTGAAAGCATAACAATCCTAAAAGACGCTGCCGCAACAGCGATTTATGGTGCTCGTGCTGCAAACGGTGTAATCGTCGTGACTACCAAACGTGGAAGAACAGGAAAGCCTGTTGTCAACTTCAACACGAAATTAACCTATTCTCCTAATCTGGATACATCACGACTCAACTTACTAAATTCGGAAGAGAAAGTAAATCTGGAGCTTCAAATGATGAAAGAACAACCATTTGATTATGGAGGATGGGGATTCATGTTCTATCCTGTATATCCGGAAAAGGGTGGAGTAGCAAACATTCTAAGAAAATACAAACTGCTGGATACTTATAGACAAGATGGCTGGGATGGCCTCACTCCTGAAGCTCAAAATGCAATCAATCAATTAAAAAGTATTCATACAGACTGGAACGATATATTATTCAGAGATGCATTTACCCAGGAATATAACTTAAGCATTTCCGGTGGTAACGAAAAAGTTACTTACTACCATTCTCTTGGCTATACCAAAGAGAATGGTAATGTACCCGGCGTGAGTCTAAGCCGTTTTAATTTAACAAGCAAGACCAACTATCAACTTAACAAACTGCTAAAAATAGGTATTTCTATTTTTGCCAACAGGCGTAAGAACAAGACCTTCATGACAGACTCTTACGGACTGACCAACCCTGTGTATTACTCACGCATAGCCAATCCCTATTTCGAACCTTTCGACAACGCCCACAACTACTTGTATGATTATGATGTAACAGGCAGTGTGACAGATGAAAAGAGAGGATTCAATATATTCGAAGAGCGTGACAATACCGGTAAAGAGTCAATTAATACCGCTATCAATTCCATCTTCGATGCTGAACTGCGTTTCAATGACCAATGGAAATTGACCTCGCAAATCGGTGTACAATGGGAACAGTTATCTCAGGAAGAATATGTTGGCTTAAACAGCTTCAATATGCGCAATATGCGTGAAGACAATACTTACTACAAAGAAGGGGTACGTACATATATTATACCTGAAGGCGGAATGCTCAAGACAACCGGTGCCACGACCTCTCAAATCACGTGGAAGACGCAAGGGGAGTATAAGAATACATTTAATAACATCCATGATATACAAATAATGGCAGGATCGGAAATCCGTAAGAACTGGTATGAGAGCCATGTATCTACAGGATATGGCTACGACCCCAAAACGCTCAACTTCAGAAATCTGAATTTCAAAGATGAAACACAAGCCAATGAGAACAGGTGGAAACTTAAAAATGAAATAAGGCGAGAAAATGCTTATGCCTCTTTCTTTGCAAACGGCTCATATTCATTGATGAATCGTTACACCTTGGGAGGAAGTATCCGTATGGATGGTTCCGATCTCTTCGGAGTAGACAAGAAATATCGCTTCCTGCCAATATATTCGGTCAGTGGTTTATGGCGCTTATCCAATGAACCATTTATGAATCAAAAGTGGATTGATAATTTAGCTCTTCGCCTATCGTATGGTATACAAGGCAATATAGACAAGAATACTTCACCATTTCTAGTAGGAAGTTATAAGAATACAAGTATTCTGCCAGGAGGAACATACGAAGATTATATTACTATCGACAGTGCGCCAAACAGCAAACTGCGTTGGGAAAAAACCACGTCCTACAATATCGGAGTAGATTTCGCTGTCCTGAACCAGGCTATCAATCTCAGTGTGGATTACTATTATAGAAAAGGGACAGACCTTATCGGTTACAAATTGTTACCATTGGAAAACGGTTTTGAAAGTATGGCTATTAACTGGGCCAGTATGTCCAATAAAGGGATAGAGATTAATCTGCAGACTCGTAACATCACGACCCAGAATTTCTCTTGGTATACGTCATTCAACTTTGCTTACAATCAGAACAAGGTACTTAAAGTCATGACCCAAAAGAACCAAGTAACACCCAGCTTGGAAGGATACCCGGTGGGTGCAATCTTTGTTTTAAAAACCAAAGGAATAAATCCTGATACAGGACAAGTCATGCTTGAAAACAAGCATGGCGAAGCCGTCACAATAGAAGAACTTTTCAAGATGACACCTAGCGGTAATAATGACGGTCTATATAGCATAGGCGTAGATACGGAAGAAATACGAGGATTCTACAGTTATGCCGGAACAGCTGATGCACCCTACACCGGTGGTCTTATGAATACATTCAGTTACCGTAACTGGGAATTAAATCTAAATGTATCTTATAATATAGGAGCACACGTGCAAACCACTCCCTCCTATTATATAGCCGATTTAGATCCGGGAATAAATATGAATAGAGATATTCTGGACAGATGGACCCCTGAAAACGTGAACGGAACTTTCCCGGCATTAGCAACCTATCACACCAATCCGGCAGACTATTATTTATTCAGCAGCCGGAGAGATCTCTACAAATCATTGGATATTTGGACGAAAAAATTAAGCTATGTACGTCTGCAAAACATACGTCTTGCCTATCGTCTACCGTCGGAATGGCTGCAAAGAGTAAGGATTAGCGGAGCAACCGTCGGTCTGGAAGCCCGCAACTTATTTGTCTTCGGTTCAAGTTACAAAAACTATATGGATCCGGAGTCTATGAGCAATCACTACTCTACCCCTGTTCCCAAATCAGTGACTTTCAATCTTAGTCTTAACTTCTAAAATAGGAAATGAATATGATGAAAAATATATATTTTGCTTTTACTTTACTAGGAAGTATGTTGTTAACCTCCTGTGACAACTATCTGGATATTCAGCCTGTCGGTAAAGTAATACCCAATACTTTAGCAGAGTACAGGGCCTTACTCACTACCGTCTATAATACCAGACTCAATGACAAGGCTGTCACCGAACTACGCACTGATATCGTACAAGTCACAGACGTCAGTAGCTCGCAAAACACATACGGAGATATCCAAATCTGGAATGACCTCAATCCGAAAGCCGGAACAAGAGATTTCACATGGGATCACTATTATACTAATATTTATTACGCCAATGCCATAATTGACAAGAAAGATGCTATCACAGAAGGAAGCCAAGAGGGAATAAACCAATTGGTAGGAGAAGCATATTTATTCAGAGCATACATGCACTTTACACTTGTGAACCTCTATGGACAACCCTATACCAAAGAAGGGGCACCAGATACGAAAGCAGTGCCTATAAAATTGGATCTTGACCTGGAAGGAGTCCCCACCCGGAATACAGTAAAAGAAGTATATGCAGCCATCCTATCTGATATTGAGTCTGCACGAAAGCTTATAAATCAGCAAGAGTGGGAAAGCCAATACTCTTATCGTTTTTCCACTCTTTCGGTCGATGCAATGGAAAGCCGTGTACGTCTTTATATGGGAGACTGGCAAAATGCATACGAAGCTGCAGAACGAGTATTGGCAGCTAAATCTTCATTGGAAGATCTAAATGCCCCGGATGCCAAACTACCTAATGATTACCAATCGGTGGAAATGATCACTGCGTATGAATTCTATAGTGATGACGTAACTACCGCTTTCATAATTACCCCCTCATTCATACAAAATTATAAGGCAGATAAAGATTTACGTTTGAATAAATATTATAGCCTGAATAAAGATAATAAATATATATCCGTCAAAAGTGGGAAATCGCAATATAATTGTACCTTCCGTAATGGGGAAATGTATTTAACCGCTGCCGAATCTGCCGCTCATTTGAATAAGCTGCCGGAAGCACGCAACCGATTGCTGCAATTAATGGAAAAGCGCTATACACAAGCAGGCTATACAGAAAAGAAAGCTGCAGTAGAAACCATGGATCAAACCCATCTGATCAAAGAGATTTTAAATGAAAGAGCTCTCGAACTTGCTATTGAAGGACACCGCTGGTTTGATTTACGTCGCACAACTCGCCCTAGAATCCAAAAAGTCATAAGTGGTCAAAACTACCTATTAGAAGAAAATGACTCGCGCTACACATTACGGATTCCACAAGCGGCAATTGATGCTAATCCAGGACTTTTAAAGGAATGACAGGCATCCTTCATAAAAACTGCCTGACAATAGACTAAAAGAGGCTCTCCTCCCTCAGTCATACAAAAAGTATAGTGACGCTATTCGGCAAGGATAGCGTTATTATGCTTTTTTGACAAATATCCATTCGTTGTACCCTGTTGATTAAGAAGATAAGCTGTATCTTTGTAACAAACAAAAAAATATATATCATGATTAAAAACATTGTATTCGATTTTGGAGGGGTGATTGTAGATATTGATCGCGACAAAGCGGTTCAGGCATTTAGCAAACTGGGGCTGGCAGATGCCGACACTCGTCTGGATAAATATCATCAAACCGGTATCTTTCAAGAACTGGAAGAAGGAAAGCTAAGTGCGGATGAGTTTCGGAAACAACTGGGGGATTTATGTAACCGTCCGTTGACAATGGAGGAAACGAAACAGGCATGGCTGGGCTTTTTCAATGAAGTGAATCAGAATAAACTCGATTATATATTGGAATTGAGAAAGTCATACCACGTGTATATCCTAAGTAACACCAACCCTTTTGTGATGTCATGGGCGTGTAGTACTGATTTCTCATCAAGGAAAAAGCCGTTGAATGATTATTGTGACAAACTATATCTGTCTTATCAGATCAGTCACACAAAACCTGAACCGGAAATATTCGATTACATGGTGAACGATTGCAATATCATTCCTTCTGAAACTTTATTTGTGGATGACAGTGCCTCGAATATCCAAATCGGCAAAGCACTGGGATTTGAAACTTTACAGCCGGAAAATGGGGAAGATTGGCGGGAAAAAATAACTGCTATCTTGAAAAATGAGAATTGAGCAGTGAGTGCCATACCGACCCTATACGCATAAACCGGTACTCGGGAGTGCACTTCTTCTCGAAATAGAACCGCCATTTCATCCAAACAGAGCCGCTGTTTTATCCAAACAGAGCCGCTGTTTCACCCAAATAGAGCCTCTGTTTCACCCAAATAGAGCCTCTGTTTATCCAACTTACGTGCTGATGTATTCCAACCTACAAATCAATAACCTTATATTCTACGTGTCACCCGCTTTTGCCTACCCGGTAAACCTGAAAGCGCTGAAAGCACTACCCCTTGCTTACAGCATATTCCTGAAGGGGGTGACATTTTCCGCTTTCAGCCGCTATCCCCTTCTATCAAGGCGTTTGCTGATAAAACTGAAACCACTGAAACCGGATAACAGACATTTCATGGGGAAGCCCCAAATTGAAGGCTGACAGATATCTTCTATGTGTTCCGGATCACTTCTTCGGAACTAATTCTAAAAACATGGTAGTAGTCAGCAACACAGCCAGTCCGACGCAAACACTTATCAATAACCAGTTGATATATTTCGCTTTCGGCTTGGTGTCGGCGTGCAGATTGTTCAGGAAGTATTCTCTGAAAAAAAGATACAGACCGGGGATGGTGGCACTGGCCAACAGGAAATCCTCCGGAATCTGAAAGAAATAAGTTTTGGATAATCCGATCAATGCCCAATGGCAAAGGAATAATACCAGAAACATATTGACCTTCTGTGCAAACAGCAGTAATAATCCAATGGTAAACACAACTACCGAGCAAGGCATTACCGGAGAAGTCATTTCCGGGAACGAGAGTCCGCGTGCCAATGAAACCAAAGGATATATAAAAGGCATGGCCAGCAGGACATAAGATAGTAAATCATATTTGTGGGTACGCTCGAAGGTTATATATCCCGTGATTGTATCCCATATCCAAATGACAGCCATAACACCCCAGAACAGTGCCATCACCCCATTATAACTGCGTTCTTCACAATAGATATAATAGTAGACCACGGAAATCCATGTATAAAGACCTATCATATAGAACTTCATCGCCATTTTCACCCACGGGCGTGGTCGGCCGATAAGCAATCCGGTCAATGTAATACCTATCAGGATAATAGCTATCTGTAAAAGCCAGGTGGCTGAATTATAATATGCAATTGTTCTCCAAAAAATCTCCATAAAAAAGTTTTTAATGTCTTGTTAATGAAAAGGCCCTACGTGGGAACAGGAACATCGGGAAAGTAGCTCCTACCGCCAACATGAAAATCACTGTACTTGCTATCAGAGTGTTAGAGAAGAACATTGACATAAACTTGTCCAGCTTATCCGGATCATTTACATTCTGCAGACACATGATGAGTGAAAATACCATGTTGTAGGCAAACTTACCCGGAATCATGGGAAGCAATGCCGGAATGTAGAGTACCGTCATCGGACAATATACTTTTTTCCCCAGCCACAAACTGCCGAAGCCAATAATTAATGCGGCAAACAAAGAAGCTGTGGCAATATCCACACCTAAATACGTCATTAAGCAAAAACGACAGGCATGTCCCAACGCTGCCAGTATGGCAATCACCTTGAATGCACGTAAAGGAGGATCGGAAATCGCACCAAATCCGATACCTGCCACTGCTGCAAAAAATCCGTCAGTAAGAATGTCAAGTGCTATCATATCAAATTAAACTGTTTTTTACCATTAGTAATGTGAAGGAAAGTCCGATAGCGATACTAATAATCAGCAAAGAGGCTTCTGTCAGACGGGCAAATCCTGTCAACACATATCCTTCAACCACATCAATCACGCCATTTATCAAGGGAACGCCGGGCACAAGATAAAGTACGCTGGTTGCCATTGCTATCTCGGAGGTTGTATCAAAAATCAAGGTGGTAGATGCACATAGGGAAGCAACAAAGGCCGAGACAATAAATACGATATAATGGTTTATCTTCTTCATCTGCATTTGCTGCTTCAGGTAGAATCCTGTAATTGTAGCCGAGAACACAATGCCCATGGAAATTAAATCACCACCAAACAATTTACAGAAAGATGCATTGGCAAATCCTACTAATAATAGAACGAACAGCGAGTGTATCCGTGGAGCAGAAATAATCTTCTTATATCTATCTTTCAGCTCCTCCAACGACAAATGATTGTCTACTGCTTCCCAGCTCAAGGCACTCAACTCTGAATTATGTTCAAAACTGATCGGGTGTGCAGGAATGTCTATGACTTCGTTACAAGCCTCGTTTGTTTCTTTGTCTATAATAGTCAGAATGATATTTCTATGAAATACGCTTAACTTTACATCTAATCCAAAAGCCTCCCCAATACGCTTTGTATTGCGTATTACCCGCGAGGTGTGTACTCCGGCTCCCATCAAATGCGCTGAATATTCTGCAATAAATTTACCTACGGATAATAAAGAGTCTCCTGTCCTCATAAATATGATATTTTTTAATTGGGCGCAAAAGTACAAAAAAAACAATAGCGTATGACATCATGAAGATTCTTTTCTTGAAACAATATTGTATTAATTACAAATTTCTCTATCTTTGTTTCCGAATCGGTTCCGGATAACCATTCGGTTGTCCTGGATTAAAAGGGAACCGGGTGCAAATCCCGGACAGTCCCGCTGCTGTGATTCTCCATAACTTTCTGATAAAGACTTTTGCCACTGGCTGTGAATGGTAGGCCGGGAAGGAATCAGGGAAGGGAGTTAGTCAGAAGACCTGCCATTCATTAAAGACTGTTTCTACTCGTGGGATTAGGGATACAGTTCGAAACGATACAACAACATTTTTTATAAGGTTCTCATGCAAATAACCAAAAGAAATGGGACAACGGAGTCCTATGACAGGAAGAAAATTGCCGTTGCAATTAAAAAAAGCTTCGCCAGTACAGGCCAGGAAATAGTGGAAGAAACCATTCAGGAAATGGTGAATGAAGTAGAACAGTTTGTACATAGTAATAGTGCAAACTGCCATGTAGAACGGATACAGGATGAAGTAGAACGCTGCCTGATGGAGCACGGCTTTTATGCAGAAGCCAAAAATTATATTCTCTATCGCTGGCAACGTACGGAACGCAGAAAAGCGCTCAACGATATCACCACGGAGACGGGCAATCCGCAAATGATGGATGTGTTAAAGGAAATACAGAAAGACTTTGCCGGTAATGAATATAGTCTGACTGTGTTGGCGGAAAAGTTTTCCAGTTTCTGCAAGCCGGAAATGTCATCAGACGAACGCTTGTCGGCACTTATCAAAGCGGCAGTAGAACTGACCACACAGGAAGCACCAGACTGGGAGTTTATAGCCGCACGGTTACTCAATCTTCAACTGACAGAAAAGCTGGAAAAACAGGCAAGGATTTCAGGTATACATTCATTCTATGAGAAATTACGTTATCTGACGAATGAAGGATTATACGGCAGCTATATCCTGGATTCCTATTCACAACAGGAAATAGAAGAAGCTGCAGGATTCATTTGTCCGGAAAGGGATAAACTGTTTAATTATTCAGGGCTCGACCTGCTCTCCAAACGTTACCTGATCCGTACTCACTCACATGAACCTATAGAGTCTGTGCAGGAAATGTATTTAGGAATAGCTTTACATCTTGCCATGCCGGAGAAACGCGACCGGTTGCAATGGGTCAGGAAGTTCTACGACTTATTGAGCAAGCTGGAAGTAACGATGGCCACTCCTACCCTTTCCAATGCCCGTAAACCTTATCATCAACTTTCCAGTTGTTTTATTGATACGGTGCCTGACAGTTTGGAAGGCATTTATCGCAGTATAGACAACTTTGCCATGGTCAGTAAGTTTGGCGGAGGTATGGGAATGTATTTCGGAAAGGTACGTGCTGCGGGTGGAAACATACGAGGTTTCAAAGGTGTGGCAGGTGGAGTAATCCGATGGATGAAACTCGTGAATGATACTGCCGTAGCTGTCGATCAGTTAGGAATGCGTCAGGGGGCTGTGGCGGTATACCTGGACGTATGGCATAAAGACTTGCCTGAATTTCTTCAGCTCCGCACGAATAATGGGGACGACCGTATGAAAGCTCATGATATATTTCCTGCCGTATGCTATCCGGACTTGTTCTGGCAAATGGCAAAAGAAGATTTACATAAGCAGTGGTATCTGTTCTGTCCGAATGAGATTATGACTATCAAAGGATATTGTCTGGAAGATTATTACGGGGAAGAATGGGAAAAGAGGTATTGGGATTGTGTGAATGACCCACGTCTTTCCAGACGAACGATTAGCATCAAAGATATAGTCAGACTGGTATTAAGGTCGGCTGTAGAAACAGGTACTCCTTTTACATTCAACCGGGATATAGTGAATCGTGCCAATCCGAATGCTCATCAGGGTATTATCTATTGCTCAAACCTATGCACGGAAATCGCACAGAACATGTCGGCTATTGAATCGGTTTCTACTGAAGTTCGTACCGAAGATGGTGATACGGTAGTAGTAAAGACGGTTCGCCCCGGAAATTTCGTGGTGTGCAATCTCGCCAGTCTTTCTCTCGGACATCTACCGTTGGAGGATGAAGAATTAATGAAAGAAAAGGTGGCGACAGTGGTTCGTGCGCTTGACAATGTGATCGACCTGAACTTCTACCCTATTCCTTATGCTCAAATAACCAATCATCGTTATCGTAGTATCGGCCTTGGAGTCAGCGGTTATCACCATGCGCTTGCCATCCGGGGAATCCGTTGGGAAAGTGAAGAACATCTTAACTTTATGGATAAAGTGTTTGAACGTATCAACTATGCCGCGATAGAGGCCAGTGCAGAACTGGCAAAAGAAAAAGGAAGATATACTTATTTCGAGGGAAGCGATTGGCAGACCGGAGATTATTTCATCAAACGCGGCTATACTTCATCTGATTGGAAGAGACTATCGGAAAAAGTGGCAACTTACGGTATGCGTAATGCTTATCTATTAGCCATTGCCCCAACCAGCAGTACCAGTATTATTGCAGGAACCACTGCCGGAACCGATCCGGTGATGAAACGTTTCTTTCTCGAAGAGAAGAAAGGTGCCATGCTCCCACGAGTAGCTCCCTCCTTGTCGGACAAGACATTCTGGATATATAAAGGTGCATATCTGATTGACCAGACATGGAGCATCCGTGCTGCCGGTATTCGTCAGCTTCACATTGACCAGTCACAAAGTCTGAATCTTTATATTACCAATGAATTTACGATGAAACAGGTACTTAATCTCTACCTGTTAGCTTGGGAGTGTGGAGTAAAAACGGTCTATTATGTCCGCAGTAAATCCCTGGAAGTGGAAGAATGTGAAAGTTGTGCATCATAAGATATCAAAATAAATAGAAACAAATGGAAACTATAAAACTGAAAAAGAACGCCTTATTCAATCCGTCAGGCGATACGGAAATCCGTCTTAGAAAAATGATTGGCGGAAATACCACCAATCTAAATGATTTCAATAACATGCGGTATAAATGGGTAAGCGACTGGTATCGCCAGGCCATGAATAACTTCTGGATACCGGAAGAAATCAACCTGACGCAGGATATTAAAGATTATCCGCGTCTGGACCACGCAGAACGGACTGCCTATGATAAGATTTTGAGCTTTCTTGTATTCCTGGACTCCTTACAGAGCAATAACCTGCCAACTATCAGTGAATATATCACGGCCAATGAGGTGAATCTTTGTCTGCATATACAAGCTTTTCAGGAGTGTGTGCACAGTCAGAGTTACAGCTATATGCTTGATTCGATATGCAGTCCTGAAAAGCGAAATGAAATTCTCTATCAGTGGAAAACCGACGAGCATCTATTGAAAAGGAATACTTTCATAGGAAACTGCTATAATGAATTTCAGGAAAGCCAGGATGGATATACACTTATGAAAACGTTGATTGCCAACTATATTTTGGAGGGTATCTATTTCTACAGTGGATTCATGTTCTTTTATAATTTAAGTCGTAACGGAAAGATGTCCGGTTCGGCACAGGAAATCCGTTACATCAACCGAGATGAAAATACTCATCTTTGGCTTTTCCGTAATATAATCCTGGAACTGAAAAAAGAAGAACCCGAATTGTTCACTCCGGACAGAGTAAGGGTGTATGAAGCGATGATGCGTGAGGGAGTGGAACAGGAAATTGCCTGGGGACAATATGTGATAGGTAATCATATTCAAGGACTCAATGAGCAAATGATTGCTGATTATATCCATTATTTGGGTAATCTTCGCTGGAGCAGTCTGGGATATGACACTTTGTATGAAGACAATCAAAAGGAACCTGAAAGTATGCGTTGGGTATCTCAATATTCAAATGCCAATATGGTGAAAACAGATTTCTTTGAAGCTAAAAGTACAGCTTATGCCAAGAGTACTGCTCTTGAAGATGATTTGTAATTCTCTGTTCTTTTTCTTCATATCAAGTAGACAAACGAAAGAGGCTGTCTAACAAGTCCTATTTTAACGATTTTACCCCTGCCAGAATATGCTTTAGCAGGGGTGACTTCTAATTACTGATACCTGTTAGACTGTCTCATTCTTTTACAGAAATATTAAAAAACAATAAACGGAGTGATACTCTATGAAGAAAAGCTTTATCTTGTGACGTATAATTACTTCTAAATATGATGATGAAAAAAATACTATTTAGCAGCCTCTTTTTACTAAGCAGTCTTGTTTTACAAGCACAACACGAGTATACGATTGAAGGTAAAGTGGAAGGTGTAAAGGAGGGGACTCTTGTTTCTCTTTTTCTACTTGACGGAAATGTAGGAAGTACAGTTGCTATAGACAGCGTACAAAACGGAACTTTCTTCTTCAAACGAAGTACCGGAGAAAGTGGTTTAGACAAATTATCTCTAATGTGTACCCGTAATGATGATTTTCCTCCCATGTCGCTGGAGATTTATGCGACTCCTAATGCTAGAATCAAAGTTACAGGAACAAATACCTTGATACATACATGGAAAGTAGACAGTCCTGTAAAAGAACAAATAGAGTATAATAGGTTTATTGAAGCCTCACGTGATCTATGGGATGACTTCCAACGATTGTCTATTCAAGCAAGAAGCCTGCGTTCCGCCCCGGAAGCCGAACGGAAGGCTCTACGTGTAAAAGAAGACAGTATATTAGCCTTAATCAACAAACGTGAAATGAAACTGATGCAGGAACTTCCCGTATCAAGCATTTGGATGGACAGGTTATATAGACTGAGTATGTCGGTGAAACACAATCCAAATTTCTCTTATAAAGACGAGACACTGGCTTTGTATAATAGAATGAATGAAGCGCAAAAGGCATCTATAACGGGACAGGAGATTACAGTTAATCTTTTCCCACCTACAGTTGTGAAAGAGGGAGATAAAATGGCAGATACCGAACTTTTCGATTTGGATGGGAAGATTCATCATCTGAACGATTTCAAAGGGAAATACATATTGCTTGATTTTTGGAGTAGTGGTTGCGGTCCTTGCATAATGGCTCTACCAGAGATGAAAGAGATTCAGGAACAATACAAAGAGCGTCTTACCATCATCAGCCTAAGCTCCGATTCGAAAAGCAGTTGGAAGGCAGCTTCGGCAAAACATGAAATGACTTGGCAGAATTTAAGCGACTTGAAACAAACAGCGGGATTATACGCTACATATGGAGTTCGAGGTATCCCCAACTATGTCCTTATCTCTCCCGAAGGCACAATCATGAAAATGTGGTCGGGCTATGGCAAAGGTAATTTGAAACTGAAAATGCGCAGATATCTGGATACTGTCAAACATGAGATGAGTATGATCCGAAAAGGAAACACAAAAATGGTGAACTATCCGGTGTCGGAATCAACCAATACCGATATTCTGGAAGTCAAGCAAGTGGAGCTGACAGACACTGCTACCATCGTACATTTCAAAGCTTATTATATTCCCAAATACTGGATACAAATCAGTCCGAATTGCAGATTAGTAGATGAGAAAGGCGGAACATATACCTTAAAGAAAGCAGACGGAATTAAACCCGGCAAGCACTTTTATTTGCCTGAAAACGGAGAAGCAGAATTTTCACTTACATTCGAACCGTTGTCTTCTTCTGTGCAATCGTTCAATTTCATTGAAGGAACAGAAAAAAACGATTGGCAAATAAACGGAGTGAAACTGAATAAATGAGTATCGGATCTTAAAAAAGAACATCTATATTCCATTCATAAACAAGGAGTACAGATTATAACAAAAAACGGGATATGGGAAGTCTATTGAAACTTCTTAATGTCCCGCTTCTCTTTTCTGCTTATATGTGTAATGTTTTTGGGGTCCTAATCATATCCGATTTCTCAAAATAAATAATCCTTCCTTGCCGCCTGTTGATAAGCCGCTACCAATTCGCCCATCACTTCTGCCACAGACTGCCGACGGGATATGATTGCCGAAACTTGTCCGATCTCCAATTCCCCTTCTTCCAGATCACCTTCGAAGATTCCTTTTTTAGCACGTCCTCGCCCTAATAAAGCTTTCAAGTCTTCCACATTAGCACCACTATCTTCAGCCTTTTCCACCGCTTCGCGGAAAGCATTCTTGACCAAACGTGTCGGAGCGAGTTTTTTCAATAACAACTTAGTATCTCCTTCACCCAGACTCAAACAATAATCTTTAAATACCGGACTGGCAGAACTCTCTTCGGTCAAAGCAAAACGTGTTCCTATTTGCACGCCTTCGGCTCCCAACACCATAGCAGCCAGTATCCCTTCTCCCGTACCGACACCTCCCGCCGCTATCAAAGGTAATGTCGTAGCCTCACGCACAGCAGGTATTAAACAGAAAGTCGTTGTCTCTTCCCGTCCATTATGCCCTCCGGCTTCAAAACCCTCGGCTACTACCGCGTCTACCCCGGCTTCCTCACACTTCACGGCAAAACGAGAAGAAGAAACGACATGAACAACTTTTACTCCACGTTCTTTCAGCCATCCGGTCCACGTTTTCGGATTTCCGGCAGAAGTAAAAACAATCTTCACTCCCTCTTCCACTACAATATTCATAATCTCTTCTACCTGGGGATACATTAAAGGAATGTTTACACCAAAAGGCAATTTCGTGGCCACATTGCATTTACGGATATGCTCACGCAAAGTGTCCGGATACATAGAACCGGCGCCAATCAATCCTAATCCGCCAGCATTACTCACAGCAGAAGCAAGGCGCCAACCACTGCACCACACCATTCCACCTTGAATAATAGGATATTGAATACCCAAAAGAGAAGTAATTCTATTCATAACTAATCATTTATCTATGTGTTAATATGCCAGATTCAATTAGTGCATTGCTACACCAACATACCCTTATAACATCTTCAGTGGGCAATCTGTTCAATAGGTTTATGTATCAATACAGTCGTAGAATCTCCATAAGTCCTCAAAACTTCCAGCGTGCGGGCACGGTTATTCCGACCTTTCCTATTCCAGAATTCTTTTGTAAAGACAGCCATCAGATCAAGTCCGCCAACCGTTCCTCCATTGATATATACCCCACTCCCGCTAAACAAGGGAATAGGACTATCCATCACTACCGAATTCACCATCATCCCATTGACACGTTCGCTCAACTGCCGGAAACGTACTCCGCTCGCCTGTATCTCATCCAAAGATTTACGCATTCCTTTCGCCATTGGATTACGTGCCCAGTTTGAATAGACTCTTTGATGGCGTATCTCATAGAAAGGATCTCCCCGCCAAGTGTTTTTATCAATCTTTATCTTCTTCTGATAGATAGGATCCCAGTTATAACGGGTATTCGCCTTATATGGCATCAAGCTCAACACTACTTTCGGTTTAGGCAATGCTTCAGGAAGCGATTCGTCAGGCATCATCCAACTTTTCTCCTCCGACATCCGGGGAGCACAAACTGCACTTCCGAAATCAATCGACTTCACAGCATCCATATTCAAATGCAACTCCTGATCACTCTCCAGCAACTTCTTCAAATGCAAAGAATCTTGTGCCGTCCATACTTGCGAATATGCAGATAAAGCCGTTGGGCACAATGCCACCATTGTTATAAACCGTTTCAATCTATCCATCCTCTTTCATTTTATTCCGGAGCACCAAATATGCATTTGCACGCATTCGTTTCTCCCTTCGTTACCACCCGTATCCTTCAATGAGAAGCGATTCTTTGAGCGTAGCAATCCCCTGTCAGCAGTAAAAGACTACTGATGCAAACCAATGTTCTCACATGAATGTTTCCTATTTTTTACTTTCCGAAGGTTCCTCCTCCTTCTTACCACCAACGATAACCTGACCCACAAAGTGGCTCATCATAACACGGGTCAATCGTCCATCTCGTTCTCGGATATTGGTGTTCTTCCCACCAGCTGCGATAACAAGCGGCGGCATCGAGCACTTCCTCATCGGTCAGGAAATAGATTGCTTCATAATTTTCAGCATTCGCCAATACCATTTTACAACCTAATGACGGAGGTGTGCCCTGACGGACAAACTCAATCATCCAAAGCATACACTCACCCAATCGGATCTTACCGTTGTTCATATTGTAAACCGACGGAAAAGAAGGAATAATAGTCAAATCTTCCGCATATTTTAAAAGTTCGGGAATGTCCTTTTCCGTAAAATGAGGGACCTCCACTACTCCTTTATCATTCTTCATCTTATACGTACCCGCCTTCAATTGTTTCACAAAAAGGGCAACGTCCGGATTGTTATAATCCATTTCTTCGCTGGCGCATCCTGTAAAGGATACAATCAGGCAAACAGCCATCCACAGCATTAGTAGTGTTTTTTTCATTTTCATAAGAATTAATACGTCATGCGAAGTCCGCAAAGTAAATTAAAATTAGTCGGCCGTTTCGTTCGTACCGTAGCCAATTTCGAATCAGTCTTGAAATGATACGAAACTCCGGGTTCGGCAAAAACAGCAAGTCGGTCATTAATCTTATAATTGATTCCAATACCGGCAGTCACTGCCAGCTGGATAGGTTCTTCTTTAAAACTGTTGTCCGGTGCACCGGCAATACATTTGTCAGCTATTCCCCCCACAGCGGCGTAAAGGTCTATTTTTTTCGTATCCACCAATGTTACGTTCACTTTAACGGGGATCCCCCAGTAGTGCAAGTGCTGTCCTGCGGACCGGAGGTTGGAATAGAGCAGTCCGGTTTCTATGCCGAGAAAATCGTTCAACCTACGCTCTACCGTCACCCCTGCGGAAACCGGCATCTTATAAGTGCCGTTATCTGCCGGAAGTGCTGTACCCACTTGAACTTTCATCGCCCAACGATTCTTTTTCACAGCTTTGGGCTGAGACACATTAGCATTCGATTCCTCTTCCGAAGCAACAGATGATTCCAGATTACCATTTGTTGCCTGCCAATAGCCATGATGTCCCTGATTAGCATATCGATTGCCATTTCCCGAAGAAGTAGTGGAAGAAAAAGATAACGACATAGAGAAAGTGATAGAAAGAGAATCTTCTTCCTCTGCATATTGCGACAGCATACCATAAGATTTCGGAACCGGTTTCGGTAACACCGGTTCTACCGGCAAAGGTAACTGATTGACACGTATTCCATCTCCATCCATCCTTCCTCCATTCACTACTGCTATCTTTGTAAACGCTTCTTCCATTTCTTCCTTTGGAGAGAAATACAAGAAAGTAGCCGACGAGGCTGCCAAAACAAGCAATACAGATGCCGCAGCCGCGACACGGAAGAACAAAATCCGACGACGATGCTGGCAAGCCACAGGAATTTCCTGCGAGAGCTCTTCCCAAAAACCATCCCGTACACTCATCTTGGCATCAGCGAGACGCGTGTGAAACAGATCGGTTATTTCATCATTTTCTTTCTTCATGATTCCTATACTCTTTAATTCTTTTTGCTAACAAATATTTGGCACGATGCAACTGTGAGGTAGATGAATGCTCTTTAATGTGAAGCATCTTGGCTATCTCCTTGTGCGATTTCTCTTCAAACACATAAAGGTTGAAAACGGTTCGGCAACCATCCGGCAATTCGGCAATAAAAACCATCAACTGCTCCTCGGAGATTCCAGCCCCTCCTCCCGAATCCGATATATCCGGTATATCGGGAAGCTGCTCTTCATGCACCACCAACTGACTGACCCGTTTCTCCCGTCGCAGGAAATCGAGTGATTGCGTAACCATCACTCGGGTAATCCATGTACAAAGTGAAGACTCACCCCGGAACGAGAAATTGGTGAAAATCTTGATGAAACCGTCATGCAGTACATCGTGCGCCGCATCCATATCGCCCGTATAACGGAAACATACCGCCAGCATCTGTTTGGAATAGAGAGTATAAAGTTCCTTTCGGGCTGAATCCTTTCCTGCCCGACAGCCCTTTATCAGTTCTATCTCGTTTTCCAAAGTCAATTATTTTTAATTAGAACGTATGTCTGCGTCGTTTGCTTATTAGACGCGAGGGTTTGGGGAATGCTGCAAGGAATATCGCTAAAAGAAGTTAAAGAATGCGATTCACCACAGAGGACGCAGCGTACGAAGAGGAATAATGATAGAAAGTTCTTCCTATAAAATAAGTTTAAATCCTCTGTGTAGGCTGCGTCCTCTGTGGTGAAAAAAAGTCAGCACGCTTTGAAACTCATGTCCAGTCCTTTCACTGAATGAGTCAAAGCTCCTACAGAGATAAAGTCTACACCACATTCGGCATAGTCACGGAGCGTATCAAACGTGATGCCGCCCGAAGATTCGGTTTCGTATTTACCTGCCACCATCTCTACAGCTTTCTTTGTCATTTCAGGAGTGAAGTTATCAAACATGATACGGTCTACCCCACCAAGATCAAGAACTTGCTGCAGTTCATCGAAGCTGCGGACTTCTATTTCTATTTTCAGGTCTTTGCCTTTTTCCTTGCAATATTCCTTAGCACGAGTGATAGCTTTGTCGATACCTCCGGCGAAATCCACATGATTGTCTTTCAGAAGAATCATGTCGAACAGACCAATACGATGATTTACTCCGCCACCGATTTTCACTGCCATTTTTTCGAGGATACGCATACCAGGAGTTGTCTTGCGGGTGTCAAGCACACGAGTATTTGTACCTTCCAACGCCTTTGCATATTTACGGGTCATGGTTGCAATACCGCTCATTCGCTGCATCACGTTCAACATCAGACGTTCGGTTTGAAGCAAAGATTGCACTTTTCCTTCCACTACCATTGCTACGTCACCCGGCTTCACCTCTGTTCCGTCATTGATAAACACTTCCACTTTCATGGTAGGATCGAAACGGTTGAAGATTTCTTTAGCAACTTCGATGCCCGCCAGCACACCGGCTTCTTTGATAAGCAGTTTCGATTTTCCCATTGCCGTAGCAGGAATACATGAAAGGGTGGTATGATCGCCATCACCTATATCTTCTGCAAAAGCAAGATCGATCAATTTGTCGATCAGTTCTTTTTCCTTATTCATTGATCTTGTCAATTCTTATTTGATGTATTAAATATTGATTCTGCACTTTCTTCAGGAAACAGTTCACACGAAAGTTCCCGTTAGTAGTAACCAACGTACCGATAACGAAACTTGATTCGTCCCGTTTTCCCTGATGGTTCACGTTAAATCCGTTGACTTTATTCTCCGTAAAGAATTCCTGCATGGTAGCTGTTGCTTTCTGTTTGTCAACGTTTGTCGAGCGACCTTGGAGCACCAAGTTTACCTTGTTCTCCATATACTTATTCAGCTCTTGCGAGCTTCCTCTTTTAAATGCCGTAATCACTCCTGCCGGTATCTCCTGCGCCATCAGCAACGAGAGAGAAAGAAGCAAAGCGGTCATTCCTGCAAGCACTCGTTTTTTCATAAATACAAGCTTTTAAGTGGAAGTTTAAAGCCTTAAACTTTCAACTAATGATAGGCAAAGGTAAGCATTAATTGCAGAATAACATAAAAAATGCCTATTTTTGTGCACTAATCAGAATGGTAAACGTATGAAAACAACTTTGCTCGTCGTAGGACGAACCGTAGAACAACACTATATAACTGCAATCAACGACTATATCCAGCGCACTAAACGCTATATCACTTTCGATATGGAAGTGATCCCCGAACTGAAAAACACCAAGAGTCTTTCAATGGAAGTGCAAAAAGAAAAGGAAGGAGAACTGATACTGAAAGCTCTCCAACCGGGTGACGTGGTGGTATTGCTCGATGAGCACGGAAAAGAGATGCGTTCTCTGGAGTTTGCCGAATACATGAAGCGGAAAATGAACACGGTCAACAAACGACTGGTATTCATTATCGGAGGCCCTTATGGCTTCTCCGAAAAAGTGTATCAGGCAGCCCATGAGAAGATTTCAATGTCCAAGATGACTTTCTCGCATCAGATGATCAGGCTGATATTTGTGGAGCAAATTTATCGGGCGATGACGATATTGAATGGAGGACCGTATCATCATGAATAAAGAACAGTCAATATGGTGTTAAAAGGAGTTGTCAATCTGGCTAATCTGAAATAAAATATTTCCTTTGTGAAAAAGATAAAGCCTTATAATAACAGACCATGAAACAAAAAGAATACATATCGAAGTTGTCTCCTCATCTGTTTGAGATATAAATATATCAATGGCGGGTTGCATCACACATTACCACATACTCATAAGTAAATCGGTTCTCCGGATTTATTCAATCCGGTTTCCTTTGATTGCCTAACGGACAGCATCCTGGCAGGCAATTGTCCCAATTAGAAATGCATGTGGGAATCATCTTCTATAGAACCGTCTCAACGGACTCTCATCATGCAATTCTCAATCAGAGAGGCTCCATTGCCATGGCTCATAATATAATGTGAGTTCGAAATCACTCAAAACAAATTCAGTTGCCTGTCCTTGATGAAATCCAATTCAATGGCGGGCTTCTTCTCAAAGAAGCAATACGCTACGATGGCAGAAAGTGCATTCGCTATAAAGTTGTTGAAAAACCGATGCCTGGAATGCTCTATTTGTGCGATATTCTTCAATTCGTCATTTAGGAGACAAGTTTAGGGAACAGGTGGGTCAGATGTTTACTCACCTACTCCTTGTAATAATGCTTGAGTATCTGAAACCGCCGGAATGAAACGAGATAAGAATAACCATGATTTCCGTATCAATCAACCGGTTAGCCTTATTACGATGCTTATGATTCTTCTCAGCAACCATATATTTTACCTGCTGCAACGCAAATTCTTTGCAGAAATCATCTGCCATACAATAAATATCTGTAACTTTATCCTCTGAGAACATAGTGGTAGTCGTTTAAATGTTATTTTTGGACACTATAAATTGAATACTTTTATTGCTATGTTCTTATTATTCAAGGATATATTTTAATCTGTTATATCGAACTCACGTTAATAGTACATGTATTTTCTTCATCAGGCGTTCATGATTCCGTTCGACCGTTTTTCTCCAAACGAAAGTGTACTTGTTTGCCTTGGATTCGATTTTTGTACCGTCAATGTATTCCACATTCAGGCTGATGAAACCTTTGGAAGAGAGCAGAAGTACGGTTTGGGTAAACACTTCGTTGATTTCCTTCTTCACCCGGTTGCGGAATCGGTTGATGGTAATGAAATCCGGTTTCTCGTGTCCGGCCAGCCATATATAATGGATATCACGATGGAGTAGCTTTTCTATTTTCCGGCAGGAGTAGATGTTGTTCATGTAGGCATACAGAATTACCTTGAGCATCATTTTGGGATGGTAAGCCCTACGACCGCATTCCTTGTATAACTTCCTGAAGCCTTCAAGATTCAGGCTTTCAACCGGAGCGTCAACCATGCGAACCGGAGCGTTTTCTGCAATATCCTCATCGATTCCCCCAGAAAAAAGCACTGTTTGGTTGGGAATGTAAGGACGAAAATGTATCTTTGTCATAGTGTAAATTTTATGCTTAAAGATACAAAATCTTTAGGTAATAACAAAGCCCCTGCTTGTGAAAGTCGGGGCTTTGGGCAAAAAAAGAAGGTGCGCATTTTGACACACCTTCTTTCTTGCTTCTGGAGGTTCCTGGCGGATTCGAACCGCCGTACACGGTTTTGCAGACCGCTGACTAAGCCACTCATCCAAGGAACCATTATCTCTTGTTTGCGGTTGCAAAGGTAGTACAAATTTTGAAACTACCAACTATCCGCAGCAATTTTTCTTTGTACTTTTTTTCTTGACACCACATTCCCTGCGTTTCTTATCCATCAGAATCTTTAATTCACAGACACTTCCACAACTGTCACACGGATTCTGATTTTCTCGCGTACGACGAGAAAAAAGAAAGATTCCATATATGACACGGGCCATGCAGAGTACAACCAATACTCCAACTACCCAATCTTGCCAATTATTCATACCCATAATCCTCCAATCTGATAAACAGCAAATGATACAAGCCAAGCCAAACCCGTTGTGTAACAAGCAGCGAAGAGCGCCCATTTCCAACTACCCGATTCCTGTTTGATAGCCGCTATCGTCGCAATGCACGGGAAGTAAATCAACACAAACAACATATAACAGAAAGCAACCAATGGAGTAATCGGAATACGCTCTGCCAAACTGACCGAATCAGCATCCGGATCATCTGCATATAAAACACCTAATGAACTTACGACCAGTTCTTTTGCTCCTACACCAGAAAGCAAGCCGATCCCTAGTTTCCAATCAAATCCCAGTGGCTTTATAATCGGTTCGATGCCACGCCCCAACTGACCGATATAAGAATTTTCCTGCTGCTCAGCAACCGTTTCATAAGCATCATGATTCGGGTAATATCCCAAGAACCAGATGATAATGGAAGCAATCATAATAATTCCTCCCATCTTTTTCAAATACTGCGCTCCCTTCTCCCACGTGTGACGAAAGATAGATTTCGCTGTCGGCATCCGGTAAGGTGGAAGTTCCATCACAAATGGAGTATCATCCCCCTTCACCAGAAACTTGCTAAACAAGCGAGCCATTACCACAGCCAGTACAATACCGACCACATAAATACTTAACAACACCAAACTTGCATTGTTCGGGAAGAAAGCGCCCACCAACAATAAATAAATCGGCAAACGCGCACTACAAGACATCAAAGGATTCACCAACATTGTAATAAGGCGGCTCTTCCGGTTCTCAATAGTACGGGAAGCTATAATAGCAGGCACATTACATCCAAATCCCATAATCAAAGGAATGAATGACTTTCCGTGCAGTCCCATTTTATGCATGATTTTATCCATGATAAAAGCTGCACGAGCCATATAACCCGAATCTTCCATAAGAGAAATACAGAAATACAGAATCAGGATATTCGGCAAAAAGACAATGACCGCTCCTACCCCACCGATAATTCCATCAACCAGCAGATCCTTCAACGGACCTTCTCCCATATTATTGCGCAACAAGTCACTTATCTGTTCAACAAGCCATTCAATCCCCATCATCGGATATTTTCCAATGACAAACGTACCTTCAAACATCAGATACATAAAAAGGAAGAAAATAGGAAATCCCCAGACACGGTGAGTTGCAATCGAATCCAGCACTTTGGTTGTCTGCGCCTGTTCCAAATGATTATCCGTGAATGTCTCTTTGAGTGCACCGCTGATAAATCCATATTTAGCATCTGTAATGGCCGATTCACACTCCTCATTCATGGTCTCCTGCACACGCTTCGACATCTTGTCGCGGACATGGAAAATTTCATCAGCATTTGGCAATGTGCGCACCATACGTTCAATGTCAGAATCATTCTCCAACAATTTAATGGAAAGGAAACGGGTAGAATATTTATGCCGGATAAATTCGTTCTTGGACACTTCACCTTTGACGGCCTCAATCGCCTTTTCGATATCAGGCCCATGATTGATATGAATATGCCGGAAAACACGTCCCGTCTTTCTGTGTTCACACACATAATCTTCCAAATGCTCTTCCTCATGTCTCTTGCGATCCTCCAAGGAGTCGTGCCATTCAGTCAAATCCTTAAGAACTTCCGGATTCATATTTCCCTGTTTGTCGAAAAAGTCTACTCCTTCATATAGATTAATGACAACATGAAACAAGGTGTCCAATCCACGGTTTTTCTTACTGACAGTAGGCAACATCGGCACCCCGAACAACTTACTCAACAAATAATAATCCAATGTATTGCCACTGGCTTCCAACTCGTCATAAATATTCAGAGCCACTACCATGCGGACATTCATATCTATCAATTGAGTAGTCAGATATAAGTTTCGCTCCAGATTGGAGGAATCGACCACATTAATAATCACGTCCGGAGTTTCATCGATAATATGACGACGGACATAGATTTCTTCGGGCGTATAAGCAGATAAAGAATAAGTACCCGGCAAATCGACAATACGGAAATGATAGCCTTCGAAATCAAAATAACCCTCTTTGGCATCCACGGTTACACCGCTGTAATTTCCTACATGCTCATGAGCACCGGATGCAAGATTAAACAAAGAAGTCTTACCACTGTTCGGGTTTCCGACCAAGGCCACATTGATGGTACGGCGTTTACCTAATGCCAACCGTTTCATATCTTCTTCTTTTACAGAAGATTCCTCGGGCAATCCTTCATGATAGACAGTCTTTTCGGCCAGTTTCTTCGCTTCCTCCTCGCTGATTACTTCGATCATTTCAGCTTCCTGACAACGAAGAGAAATTTCATATCCTAAAACTTTATATTTTATAGGATCTTTTAACGGAGCATTCAACAGCACTTCAACCGTTTTACCTTTAATGAAGCCCATCTCCACAATACGCTTACGAAAACCGCCGTGCCCCAATACCTTGACAATAACGCCTTTTTCTCCTGTTTTTAATTCGGACAAACGCATAACTCTCTAAATTTTCAGCAAAGATAATTCATAACTTCGGAGCATACAAGTTATTTAGAATGTTTTTAAATAGTAACTTTTCCTTCTTTTAAAGATTCAGAAAAAAATAAAGAAACTTATTGATAAACTCGTATCTTTGCAGGTATGATACAACAACGCGTTACAAAATATATAGAAAAGGAACATCTGTTCTCTCCGAATCACAAAATTCTGATCGCATTGAGTGGTGGTGCCGACTCGGTAGCATTACTATATATACTGCATACAGCAGGTTATCACTGTGAAGCAGCACATTGTAATTTCCACCTGCGGGGCGAAGAGTCAGACCGCGATGAATGGTTTGTCCGCCAACTTTGCGAGAAAATGAAAATCAGCCTGCATACCATTGATTTTAATACGACCCAATATGCAACGGAGAAGCATATTTCGATTGAAATGGCTGCTCGGGAACTCCGCTACCGTTGGTTCGAGAAAAAAAGAAAAGAATGCCAGGCAGATGTTATCGCTGTGGCCCATCATCAGGATGATAGTATAGAAACCATATTGCTCAACCTGATTCGGGGAACAGGAATCACCGGTTTATTAGGAATCCGCCCCCGTAATGGAAACATCGTACGCCCTCTGCTTTGTATCAACCGGGAAGAAATAATTCACTACCTGCAAAACATTGGACAAGATTACGTAACGGACAGCACTAATTTGGAAGACGAATATACCCGTAATAAAATCCGGCTCAATCTCCTTCCTCTCATGCAGGAAATCAATCCGTCAGTCAAGAACAACCTGATAGATACAAGTAATTATTTGAATGATGTGGCCACCATATATAATAAATGTATAGAGGAAACTAAAAAGAAAGTCGTTACGGAAGAAGGTATCCGAATCAGTGATTTGGCAAAAGAGCCGGCACCTGAATCTATCTTATTTGAGATCCTACATCCTCTAGGTTTCAATTCCGCACAAATCAAAGATATCACCCATTCGCTTCACGGCCAATCAGGCAAACAGTTCTGCAGCAAAGAGTGGAGAGTAATAAAAGATAGAGAATTTTTATTAATAGAAACCATTGAACCTGAAAATGAAACTCTTCCTCCCTTCCAAATCATCAAAGAAGAAAGAGTATACACTCCGGATTTTCTCATTCCACGTGAAAAAGAGATTGCCTGTTTTGATGCCGACAAACTAAATGAAGAAATTTATTACCGGAAATGGAAACCGGGAGATACTTTTATCCCTTTTGGAATGAAAGGAAAGAAAAGAATAAGCGATTATCTGACTGACCATAAATTTTCTATCAGCCAAAAAAAACGACAATGGGTACTCTGCTGCGGAGAACGCATTGCATGGCTAATAGGCGAACGAACAGACAACCGCTTTCGTATCGATGAAACGACCCAGCGCATCGTGATCTACAAAATAGTCTGAGGCAACTTCTGTTTCTTGAAGCAATCTGACAACAAAGCTGCGAAAGGGGTGTCATATACCCTTGCCTTGTTAACACAAGCTTTCACACAAGCACAACATTTGATACATTTAGCTTCATCCGTATGCAACTCGTCCCCTTGCATGATAGCCCCTGCCGGACAACGAACCACACACAACCCGCAATGGGTACACAAATTCTCATATTCCACCCAAGGAGTACGGGGAAGCGATGTCCCACTTTTACGCAATTTAATAACTTTCCTCAAAAAACGGAATAAAGGAAAGAATGGTTGACTCGGACGTTTGATGGCACGTACATCCACCGGATAAAGAGCATCCAGATCACCAGCTGTCTGTAGCTTTTCCATAATTTTCTTCCCAAACTCCACTGCAAAGGCTACATCCGATTCATCAGGACGTCCCGCTGCAATCGGGTGTTTATCGGTGCTATATGAATGTTCTCCGATAAAAGTGCCCCCGGCAATCACTTTAAATCCGTGAGGAATAGCAAAAGCATCCAGTTCCATTAAAGCTTTCTCATAAGCGCGATTTCCGTAAACCACCACCAAAACGGCAGGGGTATCCACTCCCCGTATGTGCTGTAAACGTTCCATTGCCAGCGGAGCAACATGTCCTCCATACACAGGCACTACAATAATAGCCAGAGAAGATGTAGGAATCACAATCTCATCCGCAATCTGCTGCGTTACATTGATAGGAAAAACTTTTTTTATACCTGTTCCGTGAACAATCGCCTCCGCAACTTGTTTAGATGTATGTGTAGGCGAAAAATAAATTAAATGAGCTTCATTTACTGTCATACCATTTTCTTTTATGTAACAAAGATACACTTTTACATGGAAAAAAACGTTTGATTATTCATGAAACCAAAAAAAATTATTATCTTTGCCCCGTTGAAACATTCTACGATTCAACATATACATCCCTAATTCAGAGTAAAAGAAAAAATGTATGTCCGCATATCTATAGTCATAAACTGTAGTATTGCTGTCCATAATTCAGCAAAAAATAAATATTAATAACTTACCATACTATATGTATAACATTATCCAATTAAACGACAAAAATCTGTCGGAACTTCAAGTTATTGCCAAAGAGTTAGGCATAAAAAAAGCAGACTCATACAAAAAAGAAGACCTTGTTTACAAAATACTCGATGAACAAGCCATTGTAGGAGCCACAAAGAAAGTTGCCGCAGATAAACTCAAAGAAGAACGCAAAAATGAAGAACAAAAGAAAAAGCGTTCACGGGTAGCTTCTACTCCCAAAGAGGACAAGATGGTTTCCGCAACAAAGAATGGAGAGACCGGCAAGACAAAAGAGGCCGCTCCTGCAAAAGCACAACAGCCCCCCAAAAAAGAAGAAAGTACAAACAAAGAAAAAGAAACTGTTGTTGCAGAAGCTAAAGTTGAAAACACTCCTGCTCCTAAGCGTAAAGTAGGTCGCCCGCGTAAGAACCCTGAAGCAGAAGAGAAAAAGGAAGTGGAAAATACCAAACCGGCAGTACCCAAGGCAGTGGAAGCCAAACCTGTTATTGCAAAGAAAGCTACCGAAACTACGAAAGAAGCTGCTCCGACTCAACAGCAAACAGTCGAAAAGAAAGCAAAAAACAAACCGGCTGAAGAAACGAATAAACCGACTGCAGAATCCGGCAAACCTGTTGTAGAGAAAAAAACAATAGATAAACCACAAAAGAAAGCTGCACCCGTTATCGACGAAGAAAGCAATATCTTATCCAACATTGACGACGACGATTTCATTCCAATCGAAGATCTGCCTTCTGAAAAAATAGAACTTCCTACCGAGCTATTCGGAAAATTCGAAGCAACCAAAGCAGAACCCGTACAGACAGCACCCGAACAATCATCTCATCCGCAACAACAGCCCCAACAGCAGCAGTCGCTGCAGCAACGTCCGCGTATTGTTCGCCCACGCGACAATAACAATAACAACAATTTCCAGCGTAACAACAATAACCAGAACCAGGCTCAAAACCAAAATCAGAACCAACAACGTTTATCGATGCCACGTGCTACTCAGCAAAACAACACGGGTGAGAATTTTCCGGTACAACAACCGCAGGAACGCAAAGTTATTGAGCGCGAAAAGCCTTATGAATTCGATGATATCCTCAACGGAGTAGGAGTTTTGGAAATTATGCAGGATGGATATGGATTCCTCCGTTCTTCCGACTATAATTACCTTTCTTCTCCAGATGATATTTATGTATCACAGTCTCAAATCAAACTATTCGGCCTGAAAACCGGTGACGTAGTAGAAGGAGTTATCCGTCCGCCCAAAGAAGGAGAAAAATATTTCCCACTGGTCAAAGTTTCAAAGATCAACGGACGCGACGCTGCTTTCGTTCGCGACCGTGTTCCTTTCGAACATCTGACACCACTCTTCCCGGATGAAAAGTTCAAACTTTGCAAAGGCGGTTATTCAGACTCCATGTCTGCCCGTGTTGTCGATCTTTTCGCCCCTATCGGCAAAGGCCAACGTGCTTTGATCGTTGCCCAGCCCAAAACAGGTAAAACGATCTTGATGAAAGATATTGCTAACGCTATTGCAGCCAATCACCCGGAAGTTTATATGATTATGTTGTTGATTGACGAACGTCCGGAAGAGGTAACCGATATGGCGCGCAGCGTTAATGCAGAAGTAATCGCTTCTACTTTCGACGAACCGGCAGAACGCCACGTAAAAATTGCAGGAATCGTATTAGAAAAGGCAAAACGTCTGGTAGAATGTGGACACGACGTAGTCATCTTCCTTGATTCTATCACTCGTCTGGCTCGTGCTTACAATACGGTATCTCCCGCATCCGGTAAGGTTCTTTCCGGTGGTGTGGATGCAAATGCGCTTCATAAACCGAAACGTTTCTTCGGTGCTGCCCGTAATATTGAAAACGGTGGTTCACTGACCATTATTGCTACCGCATTGATTGATACCGGTTCTAAAATGGACGAAGTTATCTTCGAAGAATTCAAGGGAACAGGTAATATGGAATTACAGCTCGACCGCAACCTGTCCAACAAACGTATCTTCCCGGCAGTCAACATTACCGCATCCAGCACTCGTCGCGATGATCTGCTGCTTGATAGAACAACTCTTGACCGTATGTGGATATTACGCAAATATCTTGCAGACATGAATCCGATCGAAGCAATGGACTTCGTTAAAGACCGTTTGGAAAAAACCAAAGACAACGACGAATTCCTGATGAGCATGAACAGCTAATCACAGTAAACCGTAAAAGAAAACGGTGGATGAAGTGCACTTGGTCTACTTTGTCCACCGTTTTCTTTTACGGTTTTTGCTTTCAAATCAAATTACTTAATTCCAACCAGTAATGAGGACTCTTTATCCATTCATGGGATTAGAGGGGGTGTCAAAATCCCTTTTGAAGAAATTACCCCTGCTATAGCTATCTGTGGCAGGGGTAAATCTTTAATTTAGGCATTATGCCACACCCTCTCAAGAAAAGCAAAATTCCCTGATTATCCAGTGCAACCATTTGATGCGACGAAGAAAATAAATACTATCTTTGCAAAGTGTAAACTTAAACACTTGATTATGTACACCAACAAACAAATTTGGAGTGTCAGTTATCCGATACTACTAAGCTTGCTGGCACAAAATGTCATCAATGTCACCGACACAGCATTCCTCGGACACGTAAGCGAGGTAGCCCTTGGAGCATCGGCTATGGGCGGGTTATTCTATATATGCGTATTCACTATCGCATTCGGATTCAGTACCGGTTCGCAGATAGTCATAGCACGACGTAACGGTGAAGGACGCTATTCGGATGTTGGTCCTGTCATGATTCAAGGAGTCATGTTCTTATTCGTAATGGCACTGCTGCTATTCGGGTTCACCAAAGCATTCGGTGAGAACATCATGCGTTCGCTGGTCTCCTCTGAATCCATTTATAAAGAAACGATGGAGTTTCTGGACTGGCGTATTTACGGATTCTTTTTCTCTTTCGTCAATGTCATGTTCCGAGCATTGTATATCGGCATTACACGTACTAAAGTATTAACCGTCAATGCCATTGTCATGGCATTAACCAATGTCATACTGGACTATGCATTAATTTTCGGAGAGTTCGGTTTACCGGAAATGGGTATCAAAGGAGCGGCTATTGCCTCCGTACTGGCAGAAGCCTCCTCCATCCTCTTTTTCATCATTTACACATACCTCACCGTCGATTTAAAGAAATACGGTCTGAACCGCCTGCGCACATTCAACCCGGCATTGCTGATGCGGATACTTAGCATCTCCTGTTTCACGATGATGCAATATTTCCTGTCAATGGCTACCTGGTTCGTATTCTTCGTAGCCGTAGAACGGTTGGGACAACGAGAATTGGCAATTGCCAATATCGTCCGGAGTATTTACGTCGTACTATTGATTCCGGTCAACTCACTAGCCACCACCACCAACAGCCTGGTCAGCAATGCCATAGGCTCAGGAGGCATCCAGCACGTGATACCACTCATCAACAAAATCGCCCGGTTCTCCTTTTTCATTATGCTGGGATTAGTAGTGATATCAGCACTGTTTCCGCAGTACCTGCTCTCCGTCTACACCAGTGAAGCAGCACTCATTACAGAGTCTGTACCCTCGGTGTACGTTATTTGTTGCGCCATGCTCATCGCATCCGTAGCCAACGTGGTATTCAACGGCATCTCCGGAACAGGAAATACGCAAGCAGCCCTGTTACTCGAAACAATTACAATCATCATTTACGGATCCTACATTGTTTTCATCGGAATGTGGCTGAAAGCACCAATCGAGTTCTGTTTTACAATTGAGATTGTGTATTACAGCTTACTGTTGATCACAAGTTATATTTATCTCAAAAAAGCAAAATGGCAGAATAAAAAAGTATAAATACAAGAGATTTTTGTACATTTGCAACCTCAGATAAAGAGCAGACGGAAAAGTCACTCTTTCACCCAAGTAAATTGTAATTAGTAATTCGTAATTAAATAACTATGTTCGATAATTTAAGTGAAAGACTAGAACGGTCATTCAAAATTCTGAAAGGTGAAGGCAAAATCACCGAAATCAACGTGGCAGAGACGCTGAAAGATGTACGTAAAGCACTTCTCGATGCCGATGTAAACTACAAAGTTGCAAAGAATTTCACAGATACGGTAAAAGAAAAAGCGATTGGTCAGAACGTTCTTACAGCAGTGAAGCCAAGCCAGTTGATGGTGAAGATCGTGCATGATGAGCTTACGCAGTTGATGGGTGGAGAGACAGCCGAAATCAACATCGATGCCCGTCCGGCAGTTATCCTGATGTCAGGTTTGCAAGGTTCGGGTAAGACCACCTTCTCCGGTAAACTGGCACGGATGCTGAAAACCAAGAAGAACCGTAAACCATTATTGGTGGCTTGTGATGTTTACCGTCCGGCAGCTATCGAACAGTTGCGTGTATTGGCAGAACAGATTGAAGTACCGATGTACTGCGAGCTGGACAGCAAGAACCCGGTAGAAATTGCACAACACGCCATTCAGGAAGCCAAAGCCAAAGGATACGACCTCGTTATCGTCGATACAGCAGGACGTCTGGCAGTAGATGAGCAGATGATGAACGAAATCGCTGCGATCAAAAAAGCAATCAATCCGGACGAAATCTTGTTCGTAGTAGATTCCATGACTGGTCAGGACGCTGTAAACACAGCAAAAGAATTCAACGAACGTCTGGACTTCAACGGTGTGGTATTGACCAAACTCGATGGTGATACCCGCGGTGGTGCGGCTCTTTCTATCCGTTCGGTAGTAAACAAACCGATTAAGTTCGTAGGTACAGGCGAAAAGCTGGAAGCAATCGACCAGTTCCACCCTGCTCGTATGGCCGACCGTATCCTCGGTATGGGCGACATCGTTTCATTGGTGGAGCGTGCTCAGGAACAGTACGACGAAGAAGAAGCCAAACGCTTACAGAAGAAAATAGCCAAGAACCAATTCGACTTCAACGACTTCCTTAGCCAAATTGCACAAATCAAGAAGATGGGTAATTTGAAAGACCTCGCTTCCATGATTCCGGGAGTAGGAAAAGCAATCAAAGATATTGATATTGACGACAATGCTTTCAAAAGTATCGAAGCCATCATCTATTCCATGACTCCGGCAGAACGTTCCAACCCGGAGATTCTGAATGGCTCACGCCGTACGCGTATCGCCAAAGGTAGCGGAACGACTATTCAGGAAGTAAACCGCCTATTGAAACAGTTCGACCAAACACGCAAAATGATGAAAATGGTGACTAGCGGTAAGATGGGTAAGATGATGCCCAAGATGAAAAGATAAGAAGAAAGATCACCCATAAATACTCTAAAGATATGACTCTGATAGATGGAAAAGCCATTTCCGAACAAGTAAAACAAGAGATTGCAGCTGAAGTAGCCGAAATGGTGGCTCGTGGCGGTAAACGCCCCCACTTGGCTGCTATTCTGGTAGGACACGATGGTGGTAGCGAAACATATGTAGCAGCCAAAGTAAAAGCCTGTGAAGTATGTGGATTCAAGTCTTCCCTGATCCGTTATGAAAGTGATGTAACCGAAGAAGAACTGCTTGCCAAAGTACGTGAACTGAATGAAGACGCTGACGTGGACGGCTTTATCGTACAGCTTCCCTTACCTAAACATATATCCGAGCAAAAAGTAATCGAAACAATTGATTACCGTAAAGACGTAGACGGTTTCCACCCGATTAACGTAGGCCGTATGTCCATCGGACTTCCGTGTTACGTATCTGCTACCCCCAACGGTATCCTCGAATTATTGAAACGTTACCATATAGAAACTTCCGGAAAAAAATGCGTTGTACTCGGCCGTAGCAATATCGTCGGCAAACCGATGGCTGCCCTGATGATGCAGAAAGCCTATCCGGGCGATGCCACAGTAACCGTATGCCACAGCCGTAGCAGAGATCTGGTAAAAGAATGTCAGGAAGCTGATATTATTATTGCTGCTTTGGGACAACCAAACTTTGTAAAAGCTGAGATGGTGAAGGAAGGTGCGGTAATTATTGACGTAGGTACTACCCGTGTGCCGGATGCAACCAAGAAATCAGGCTTTAAACTGACCGGTGACGTGAAGTTTGACGAAGTTGCCCCCAAATGCTCATTCATCACTCCCGTACCGGGCGGTGTTGGACCAATGACGATTGTATCGTTAATGAAAAATACACTCTTAGCCGGTAAGAAAGCCATTTACCAATGAGGTATCCCCTATTTCTGATGATTTTACTTCTCTCTTTGTCCTGTATCTCCCGGTCGCAGGCAAAGAGAGATTCCATCACCGATACCTTATCGGACAGCCTTTCCGCAACCAACAGTATCCTCCCTTCCGACACTCTGCGACTTCTTTTCGTAGGTGACCTCATGCAACATCAAGGACAAATCAACGCTGCACGAACCGCAACCGGTTATGATTATTCCACCTATTTTACATACGTCAAAGAAGAAATAAGAAGAGCCGATCTCGCTATCGCCAATCTGGAAGTGACATTAGGGGGCAAACCTTACAAAGGTTATCCGGCTTTCAGTGCACCGGACGAGTTTCTAACCGCAATTCACGATGCAGGTTTCAATGTTTTAGTAACTGCCAATAACCATAGCCTCGACCGCGGCAAACGCGGTTTGGAACGTACCATTCAACAAATCGACTCTTTGAACATTCCACACGCAGGCACGTATATCAATGCCGAAGCACGCGAAAAGAAATATCCTCTTTTATTAGAAAAGAATGGATTCCGCATCGTCCTGCTCAACTATACGTATGGAACAAACGGCATCCCTGTTACTCCTCCCAATATCGTGAACTATATCGATACAGCCCTTATCATCAAAGACATTGAAGAGAGTAAAGCAATGAAGCCGGATGCCATCATATCTTATATGCATTGGGGACTCGAATACCAGTCTCTTCCGGACAAAGAACAAAAATTCCTCGCTGACTGGCTGATTAAAAAAGGAGTAAACCATGTCATCGGATCCCATCCTCACGTAATTCAACCCATTGAAGTTCGCACAGACAGCCTGACGAATGATAAACATCTCGTAGTATATTCGCTGGGAAATTATATTTCCAACATGTCCGCCCGCCGCACTGACGGAGGACTGATGGTAAGAATGGAATTAGTAAAAGACAGCACCGTCCGCCTCAATCATTGTGAGTATAGCTTAGTATGGACCGCTCGCCCCATTCAATCAAGAAAGAAAAATCATCAATTACTCCCTGTCAATTTCCCGATTGATTCCATTCCTTTACAAGCACGTAACTCTCTGAAAATCTTTGCAAATGATGCACGAACCTTTTTCAGCAAGCACAATCGGGGAATCAAAGAATATACTTTTTTCCAATATTGTCCTAAATAAATTGGGAGAACAAATAAAAAGGAAGTAGAACTAAGGTAAAATGACTACCTTAGTAGCGAGCCACCAACTCATCTACTTCCTATGGCAAATATAACACTTTTCGCACAGGTAATATCACATCTCCCGAAAGAAAATATCAGGAAAATCATAAAATCTTCGGGGTCAGACAAGCATTGTAAGGGCTACAATACATGGAGTCAGTTTGTTAGCATGATTTTCAGCCAATTCTCAGGATGTGATTCAGTCAGAGATATCTCAAACGGGCTGAAATCAGCCACCGGCAACCTCAATCATTTGGGAATCAACCGTGCACCATCCAAGTCAACGGTAGCATATCAGAACGCCAACCGAGACAGTTCGGTTTTTCGCGGCATATTCTACTCGTTGTTTCAGTATTTCGGACAGCAAGCCCTATGGCAACGAAGAAAGTTCCGTTTCAAGATGCCGATAAAACTGCTCGACTCCACATTGGTGTCATTGACTCTGTCAATATATGACTGGGCACATTACACTACCACCAAGGGGGCGGTCAAGATGCACACGCTATTGGACTATGACAGTCTTTTGCCGGAGTTCGTGAATATCACCGATGGCAAAACCACCGACAACAAAGCTGCTTTTGATATTGAGTTACATCCGTATAGTATTGTAGTAGCCGACCGAGGCTACTGTGACTACTCATTGCTGAATAATTGGGACAGCAGCAACGTGTTCTTTGTAGTGCGTCATAAAGACAATATCCGGTACAAAGCCATAGAGGAGTTGCCTTTGCCTGAAAAACACGCTCAGAATGTACTTATTGACGAAATAATCGAGTTCGAACTCTCGGCGGCCAAATCCAAATATCCCAAACGTTTACGTCGCATCGCAGTATGGAACGATGAACACGGTTTTGAAATTGAGTTACTCACAAACAACTTCACATTGGCAGCATCAAGCATAGCGGCTCTGTACAAGGCTCGGTGGAACATAGAAATCTTCTTTCGCAACCTCAAGCAACTGCTACGCATCAAGAGCTTTATCGGCACATCCCGCAATGCCGTAGAGACCCAAATATGGACTGCTATGACTACAATGCTGATTCTGACATGGCTAAAGCACATCGCAAGATACAAATGGGCATTGGCTAACCTTGTGGTCACCCTCCGGCTGAACACATTTACCAAAATCGACCTCCAAAAATGGCTTGATCAACCATTTACACCACCTCCCGAAACCATCGAAAACGATTAGGGGGGATTGATTTTGAACTCTCGAGGCTATACTTAACAGTATAGTCAGTTAGCTCATGCTCAAAATTTATTTAGGACAATATTGACTTTTTTCAAAAAAAAGATAGCAGAATCTTTTGGAGATTAGAAGATAATATCTATCTTTGCACCGCGTTAGAGAAACGCAGACATGGTGGATGTAGTTCAGTTGGTTAGAGCGTCAGATTGTGGTTCTGAATGTCGTGGGTTCGAGTCCCATCTTCCACCCCTCAAAAAGAAACCCTTGTAAGTCAACACTTATGAGGGTTTCCTGTTTATAAGAAGTATAGGCTCAGTTGAGATTCGGGTTCAATTTGAAGTATCTCTCTGGAAAGTAATTAGTATAATTCCAGCCCGAACTCATCTCTCAGCTGCATCAATGCCTGATTCTTTTGAGCCATCATCTGGAATTTCTCGACACGCCCCACAGGACGTACTGTTTCTGTCGCCTCACTTACCCGCACTGTCATCACCACTTTGCTGTTCTTCAGTCTACCGCGAAGGTAATCCTGCAATTCGGGAATCAAAGCCGTAAAATCCTTTGCAGCAAACTCATTATCAACCCGCACTTCAAAAGTCGTCGAGTTGTTAAGCAACGTCGGATGGATCATCTGCATACGTTTTGCAAGAGCATCCCGTTCTTTCGGCAACCGACCGGCATACTCCTGCCAATAATAGTTCAAATCCCGGTCATTGAACATAAAATCCTCTTCCAGTTGTTCTACCTTAGGAACATTCGTTATAGCTGTATTCTGCGTTACCGGATCATGTTGCGGATGCTTGATAGATACCCCCAAGCTCGACATCTTCACCACGGGAATTTTCCGTTCCTCCCTGACAGCCTGAACAACTTCCGCTCCTTTTGGCGGAACAGCTGAAGCCACACCGGGAGAAGCCGATGCTCCCGGTTGCACAGCCGCAGCAGCCTGCGGATACCGGGCAGTAGTGCCATTAGCAGCCTGTGTTGTAACAGAAGACGGAGACGAATGAACCGGAGCCTGCTGAGCCTGTGGTGCAGAAGATACCTGCGGCTGCTGTGCTGCGGCAGGGTGAGTGAATATAGGTTTTATAGTCTTCTTAGGGCTACGCCCACCACTCACGTCATCCCCCTCGGTGGTAAGCTGTGCAACCTGTATCAAGGTCAGTTCTACCAGCAAACGCTTATTTTTGCTGATGCGGTAATTCAAATCACACTCATTACAAAGCTTCATAGCCCGGTACAAGAAAGGCAGCGGACATTTCTGTGCCTGCTCCTGATAGCGTTGGCGTATGCTCGCTCCCACTTCCAACAAAGGCAATGTCACCGGATCTTTCCCGACCAACAGATCACGGAAATGAGACGATAATCCGGTAATAAAATGATTTCCGTCAAAGCCCTTATTCAATACATCATTGAAAAGCAATAATGCATCACTCACCTTATTTTCGAGGAAACAATCCGTCAGACGGAAATAATACTCATAATCAAGCACATTCAGATTATCAATCACACTCTTATAGGTGATCTTTCCTCCGGTGAAACTAACCACCTGATCGAAGATAGACAAAGCATCACGCATACCACCGTCCGCCTTCATGGCTATCACGTTCAGCGCTTCCGGTTCTGCAGTGATTCCTTCTTTCGAAGCGACATACGATAGATGATTCACCGTATCTTCCACACTTATCCGGTTAAAGTCGTAAATCTGGCAACGGGAAAGAATCGTAGGAAGAATCTTATGCTTCTCCGTTGTAGCCAGAATAAAGATTGCATGTCGGGGAGGCTCCTCCAGCGTTTTCAGGAACGCATTGAAAGCAGATGCCGAGAGCATGTGCACCTCATCGATGATATATACCTTATACTTACCAACCTGTGGCGGAATACGCACTTGTTCCACCAACTGACGAATGTCATCCACCGAGTTATTGGAAGCAGCATCGAGCTCATGAATATTGTATGAGCGCTGTTCGTTAAAAGCTACACATGACTCACACTGATTGCAAGCCTCTCCGTCAGCGGTTGGTGTCATACAATTAATGGTTTTGGCAAAGATACGCGCGCAAGTCGTCTTCCCTACCCCGCGCGGTCCGCAAAACAAATAAGCATGAGCCAGTTTCTGGGTAGCAATTGCATTTTTCAGCGTGGTAGTCAATGCCCGCTGTCCTACCACCGATTCGAACGTGGACGGACGATATTTACGGGCTGAAACAATATAGTTTTCCATATCCGGGATTCTCTCTGTTTTTTGAAATTTCACTTACTTTGCAAAAACAGTGCCAATGAGCGCAGCGTCAAGCTCGCTTGAGCCATGCCGAATGAAGCCTGTTTTCGCTTGTTCTGCAAATGTACACAAAAAAGTGATAAGTAATAAGGGAACAAGAAAGAAGTTTTGAAGCCAAAGCGATAAGTTTTTAAGTTATTAGTTTTATCTTTGCGGATATTAAAAAGAGAATTTATGGGTAAACTAATCACTATCTGGAGTTTTATATGCAGACGCAAGTATCTCATTACAGTCGTCACATTTGCTGTTATCATAGGCTTTCTGGACGAGAACAGCCTGATTCGCCGTTTCGGATACGAGCGGGAAATCAGCCAGTTAAAAGAAGAGATAGAAAAGTACCGGGCAGATTATGAAGAGAACACCCAACGTCTCAACGAAATAAGTACGAATCCGGACGCTATCGAACAGATTGCCCGTGAAAAGTATCTGATGAAGAAACCCAACGAAGATATTTACGTTTTTGAAGATTAAAGAATGAAACAATTAGTACCTGCCCTTTTTGTTGTAGGCGCCATAATGACTCTCACCGGAGCAGCAGTATTTATCACCGGATGGATATACGCTCCTTACATATACACTACCGGAGCCGGCTTTATTGCATTGGCACAAGTGAATACGCCCCTCAGAGGAAAAAGCAAAACATTGAAACGTCTGCGTATTCAGCAGATATTCGGTGCAGTGGCACTGATCCTGACGGGTGCCTTTATGTTTACCACCCGAGGTAATGAATGGATTGCCTGTCTCACGATTGCTGCCATCCTCGAACTTTACACAGCTTTCCGTATTCCACAGGAAGAAGCAAAAGAAAGGTCATAAGAAAGCCCCTTCAAAGCTTCCCGGTCTTGAACGGGCAGAGTTTTTCGATTCAACGGAGGATGTATCATAATGCCTAAATTAAAGAATTACCGTGCCCATACCTCGCTTAGACTAAAAGAATACATTTAAGGATATACATAATGCCTAAATATAAAAATTTACCCCTGCCACAGATAGCCATCTATAGCAGGGGTAATTTCCTTCCAAAGGGAATCTTAACATCCCCTCTTTACTATCATTTATTTCTTCACAGGTGAATACCTTGCATTCAACCCATCGACAATCTCTTCTGTAATATTGAAAGCACTGTCAGCATAAAGCAGGTTATCGAGACCTGTGTTGCTGAAGATCAGGCTATATCCGTGAGTCTTATTATATTCTTTCAGGAAAGCATTGATAGAATCGCGGAACTGCAAGCTATTCTTGTTGTTCTCTTCCAGCAAACCATTCTGGAGTTTAGTGTTCAACTCTTGCAAATCTTGTTCCAGCTTCAACAGACGGTTATATTCTTGCTGCGCTCTATCTTGTGACAGGAAAGCATTGTTTTCAACTTTCTTCTGGAACTCCTGTCTTTCTTTGTCCAAAGCGGCAGCCTTCTGATTCAATGTCAGACGAACATTTTCGCTCTTCTTTACCATCGCCTCATTCAAGTCTATACAGAAATTGTATTTGGCAAGCAACGTATCTATTTCAACATAGGCAATTTTCATTCCTGACAGTCCGACATTAGCCTGAATCGGAGTACTTGTGGTTTGATTGTCAGTTTTGCCGGCACATTGTGAAAATAAAACGATAAACGCAAGAGCAGCCAAACCGTTCATGAGGTAGTTCATTCTATTCATAATTAATAAGTATTGTTTTTAATAAATTTAGTTCATACTATCGTTCAAGGCTTTTTCCAACTCATCAATAGAAAAATGCGGTTTCCTTTGAGCTTCGCGATCCTGCGACTGTACGCATCCGATTCCTTTCTGACGCAACGCCCTATTCCCGCTTACATGACCATTGGGGAATTTCCCACCCTTCGTAAAGAATACCTTCACCCCTAATAATATCAGGGAAATAGCAACTATTAACAAAGTTATCAGTATAGTCTCAACCATTTCTATTAATTTTGTGAGTGCAAAGATAGGCTTTAATGAGATATGAGTTCAGATAAGTCAATCAAATTAACCATATTTAGCAATAGAAGAAGCGAAAACAGCCCTTCTATTCCTATTTTAAAATAAAAACAGCATGGAAAAAAAAGATTTAAAGCCGGCTGGCGTATTCAAGTATTTCGAGGAAATCTGCCAAGTGCCGCGCCCTTCGAAGAAGGAAGAGAAAATGATTGCCTACCTGAAGGCATTCGGAGCAGAGCATCATCTGGAGACCAAGGTGGACGAAGCGGGCAACGTATTGATTAAAAAGCCAGCTACTCCGGGAAAAGAGCATCTTCAAACCGTTGTTCTGCAATCGCATATAGACATGGTGTGCGAGAAGAATAACGACGTTCAACACAACTTCCTCACCGATCCCATAGAAACAGAAATTGACGGTGAATGGCTGAAAGCCAAAGGCACTACCCTCGGAGCCGACAACGGTATCGGCGTAGCTACCGAGCTGGCCATTCTGGCAGACGACAGTATCGAGCATGGTCCGCTGGAATGTCTGTTTACCGTAGATGAAGAGACCGGACTTACCGGAGCTTTCGCCTTGCAAAAAGGCTTTATGAGCGGTGATATCCTCCTGAACCTCGATTCGGAAGATGAAGGAGAAATATTTATCGGATGTGCCGGAGGTATCGACTCCGTTGCAGAATTTAGTTATAAAGAAGTGGAAGTTCCCGCCGGATATTTCTTCTTCAAGTTAGAAGTGAAAGGTCTGAAAGGCGGTCACTCCGGTGGTGACATTCATTTGGGACGCGGCAATGCCAACAAAATACTGAACCGCTTCCTTTCCCGCATGGCTGCCAAACACGATCTGTACCTTTGTGAAATCAACGGAGGTAACCTGCGCAACGCTATTCCCCGCGAGGCATACGCCATCTGTGCAGTTCCCGAAGATGCCAAACACGATGTCCGCACAGAGCTGAATATCTTCACCAGCGAAGTGGAAAATGAATTATCCGTTATAGAGCCCGATTTAAAACTGGTTCTCGAATCGGAGACCCCGCGCAAAGCAGCCATCGATCAGGATACGACCGCCCGTTTGCTAAAAGCGCTGTACGCAGTTCCCCACGGTGTATATGCCATGAGCCAGGATATTCCCGGACTGGTAGAGACTTCCACCAATCTGGCATCCGTCAAGATGAAACCCGGGCATATCATCCGCATTGAAACCAGCCAGCGGAGTTCCATACTATCCGCACGCAACGATATGGCGAACACCGTTCGTTCCGCATTCCAACTGGCAGGAGCCCATGTTACCTTCGGAGAAGGCTATCCCGGCTGGAAGCCGAATCCTCATTCGGCGATCCTCCAAGTGGCTGTCGAATCTTACAAACGCTTATTCGGTGTAGATGCCAAAGTAAAAGCCATCCATGCAGGACTGGAGTGCGGTCTGTTCCTTGACAAGTACCCGACGCTGGATATGATCTCTTTCGGACCGACACTTACCGGTGTTCATTCTCCCGACGAACGGATGCATATACCTACCGTAGAGAAGTTCTGGAAACATCTGTTGGATATCTTGGCACATGTACCAGCCAAGAAATAACAGACAGATCAAATATCACAAAGAAGAGTATGGCGACAGTCGGAAAAGCATCACTGCTGCCATGCTCTTTTTTACGATGATTTTAGTGGCTGTAAGTCTCTTCATTCCCTGCTGTGCCATTGCACAAGAGTGCCACGACCAACAAGCCCCCTATCAGGAAGAAAGCCTTCCTTTCCGCGTTGTCAGCTGGAACCTGGAAAACCTGTTTGATACGCACCATGACAGTTTGAAGAACGACCATGAGTTTCTTCCCGATGCGCTGCGTCATTGGAATTATAGCAGATATAAGAAAAAGCTGGCTGATGTGGCACGTGTAATCGCAGCCGTTGGCGAATGGACCCCTCCGGCACTTGTCGGATTGTGTGAAGTGGAAAATGATACGGTGCTCCGTGATCTTACCCTTCGTTCTCCTTTAAAAGAGCTTAAGTATCGTTATGTAATGACCGATTCCCCTGATTGGAGAGGAATCGATGTAGCCCTGCTTTACCAACGGGATTTATTCAAACTGTTATCCTCCCGTTCTATCTCCATTCCTCCGTTGGGAGCATACCGCCCGACCAGAGATTTGCTGCACGTCAGCGGGCTTCTGTTGACGGGAGACACACTGGATGTATTTGTCTGCCATCTCCCAAGCCGTTCGGGTGGAGTCAAAGAATCGGAACCCTATCGTTTATACGTGGCTCAGATCTTACGTACGGAAGTCGATCAGATTCTGCATACTCGTTCTCATCCGCAAGTGATCATGATGGGAGATTTCAACGATTACCCCACGAATCGGTCCATCCTGAAAATACTGGAAGCCGAAGCACCTCCCGTTATCACCCAAGAGCCAGCCTCCGCAACCGGCCCCACCGGCGCTTCCACAGTTGCCCCTTCCCCACTAAAACTATATCATCTGCTCGCCAGAAGAGCGAAGTCAACAAACTTCGGTTCTTACAAATATCGCGGTGAATGGGGATTGCTTGACCACCTGATCGTATCGGGCACTCTATTAAATCAATCGAGCCATTTCTTCACCAGTGAAGAGAGAGCGAATGTCTGCCTTCTCCCCTTTTTACTGAAAGACGATGAGAAATATGGGGATAAAGAACCTTTCCGCACTTACAAAGGAGGGAAATATCAGGGAGGGATCAGCGATCATCTCCCCGTTTATGCAGACTTCGAACTAACGTATCCCACGAATTGAAAAAACAATGAACGGCTCCATCAGGGAGCCACCCCCACTCCTACCTCATTCATTTCTATCTTTGCGGTAGTTGCAGTTGGCGTAGTAGCTTCTAATTTAATAAAACGTGCCTGCACTTTCCGGTCGAAAGCAACCGTCTGCGGCAACGGATTATGCATGATATTACTGAACTCCCCATGGGTAGGAACCTCTTTCCACCTCTTACCATCCTCACTCACAAAGAATTTGTAACGGAATGCCATCGTCGGTTTTGCCTCTGCCTTTGCAGGAGCATACGTGAAACTGCTCAAGGTGACCGTTTTCCCCAAATCAATCGTTAAGGGAGAGGCAGCAACCTGTTTCCATCCGGAGCGCGGCAAATGATTCCACTCTTCTTTCGTTGCCTCTTCCTGCAAAGGTTCCGCATAATAAGCTGCCACCCGGCTCACATAAGCAGTCGACCGGCACCCGTCTATTTTCACACGAAGCTTGCGGGCCTTCACTGCCGGGAAACGCACCATGCGCTTATACCCTATCGTCGTACCTTTTCCAACTACCTTCCAGCCATGACCAGTCAGGGCTTCCAACGTAAAGGCCTCTACCCGTTGCCCTTTCGTTATATCCTCCTGAAGCATCACTACGTTTATCTCTGCATCCGGCTTCAATGAATAAACCTTTTCACCACCGGAAGTCACATCCCAACATTTTCGGCCCTTCACCACCTTGTCGGCGGAGAACACCCGCTCACGATAAGCTGCAAATTCATTCAATCGCCGCACATCGGCTTCATGAATCACTCCCCTACGATCCGGAGGAATATTCAACAACAGAACGGAATTATAACCCACCGATTGGAAATAGATATCCGCCAGATGTTTCAACGACTTCACTTTGCCGTCTTCTTCCGCATGATAGAACCATCCCGGACGAATGGATACGTCCACTTCCGAAGGATACCAGAATAACTCCGTAGCCTTCTCCAACATCTTACGGCTTCCCAAATCCTCCGCTTTACTAAAAACTCCCAGACGATCATTATTCTCCTGCGAACGGGCATATATACCGGGAGCCAGCACAGTCGCACTCCATTCCGTTTCACGTCCCAATCCTTTTTCGTTGCCTACCCAGCGGACATCATCCCCCATAATTGCCATCACCGCTTTGGGCTGAAGGCGTTGGATGGTTTGATAGAAAGCATCCCAATCATACACCTGTTTCTTTCCGTTCGGCCCTTCCCCATTCGCTCCATCGAACCAAACTTCATGCACTTCGCCATAATTGGTCAGCAGTTCGGTCAGTTGCCGGATAAAAAATTCATTGTAACGGGGAGAGTCTCCATAACATTCCGCATTCCGGTCCCAGGGAGAAAGATATACTCCAAACTTCATATCGTATTTGTCACAGGCAGCCCGAAGTTCCTTCACCACATCGCCTTGTCCATTTTTCCAGGGAGAAGAGGCTACCGAATGTCCGGTAGTCGCCGTAGGCCACAAACAGAACCCATCGTGATGTTTGGCAGTCAGAATCACCATTTTAAAGCCGGCTTCCTTGAGCGTACGCACCCACTGTTCAGCATCCAGTTCCACCGGGTTAAAGAGTGCGGGATCCTCTTTTCCATCGCCCCACTCACGTCCGGTAAAAGTGTTGATTCCGAAATGGAGGAAGGCGGTCAGCTCCAATTGTTGCCAGGCATATTGCTGCGGAGTGGGTACCAGCCGTGCCGCCATATCGACTTTCTGCTCGAGAGTGGCCCCTTGAGGAAATTCAACATGCTTCACATAATGGTTTTCTTTTTTCTGCGCCTGCACTCCGCTCATGAGAGCCACAGACAAAAAAAGAGAGATCAGGAGTTTATTCATTGCCAATTGATTATTGATATTCTACAAAGATACAACAAAATAACCGGATTCGGAAAAAAAGAAGGCACTATTTTACAAAATAATGCCTCCGTGAAATAGAGCCTCTGTTCGAGTCGAGCAGAGCCTCTGTTCAGGTGAAATAAAGGCTCTGTTTAGGGCAAACAGCGGCTCTGTTTGAATGTAAAATCCTTACAAAAAAGCGAGCCACCAAACGAGCCACCCCAAAAGTCGGTTCAACTACTTGTCCGTCAATCGTTTGCAGCGATCGAAAAAAAACAGAAAAGCCACCAAACGAGCATATATAAATACTAAAATATAATAATTATATAAATATAGTTCGCTCGACACACTTTTTCTGTGTTTTGTGAACGGAAAAAGAAAGACACATCCGATTGGTTCCGTATTTATTTCACCGGATAAAGGGTAAACTCAAAACTCTGTTTCTTTAACGGAACCAGGTATTGCGGTAATACTCCGGGACCACAAGTGGCCGTTCCCACACCTGCCTGTTCGGCATCCAGATGTACAGTCAGCAATCCGTCACGTTCCAGCTCATTGATATGGCGGGCTTTCTCCAATAATACATCCGAGAAAGGAATAACACTAAACTGGAAAGCACGATTTGATTCCACAAAGAGACCTTCGCCGGAAGCATTTGCCAACTTCGCCCAGCGTACATCGGTGCGGTTACCTGTAGACTGCGGGGCAACATAGTAATGGAACATCCGTTCCGATGTGGTTTGATAGACACCGATTTTGCCCGACTGATTGCGGTCGATGTATGTTTCATTCTCTCCACGTCCGAGATAAGAAATCCGATCGTAGGCATTCGCCACCCGGAATGTCACTCCCAAGCGTGCCATTGACTTCACGATGGTCGTGTCGGGTTCGAAGGTAGTAGATACTTTCAATGCACCATTTTTATCCAACAAATAAACAAAATCGGCAGTTCCAATCTTTTGTGCTTTCGCATTTAGAATCTCCACACGGGCAGTGGTCGAACGCTTGTCCTCTTTCAGTGAAACGACCTTTTGGGTCAGATGATCCAATCCTGCACTACGCCACAGACGTGCGCCATTCCTATCCCGGTTGTCATTATCCGTTACCGGTCGGAAAAGGCTCAATGTCAGCGGAGAAGCCAATAAATCTTTACCGTCTAAGTTCAATGAAGTCAGCGCTCCCGTTTGCTTGTCAACGGTGAAAGTCGTCTCACCCGCTTTTTGCGGACGGTAGCCTGTATACCTCTTATTACCGGCAAGCACAAACTGGTCGTATGCCACTTCCCACTCCTTATCTATCAGTAAAGAAGCTTCCCGACGGGTCCAGCTGATATTCAGATAAGCCTCACGGAGTGTATCCGGAAGTTTGACAGCACCCAGAGTCACATCAACGGTGGCGTGCGGCTCGCAGTCAACCGTTTTCGTACCTTCCGCCAATACCTTGCCATTATCTGCCGTCACATTCCAGTTCAGTATATACTCGTTCAAGTTAGAGAAGTCGTACCAGTTCTTAACACGGATAGTCAGATTCTTCCGATGGGTCAGCGTTGCTTTGATGTTCTGATAAACTTTCTTTACTTCGAGCAAATGCGGGTGCGGTTCGCGGTTGGCGCCCACCAGACCGTTACAACAGAAGTTGCCGAAACTCGGAACTCCTTCCGGTCCGTAATCACCGCCATACGTCCAGTACCATTTACCGTTCTTGTCTATTTCACGGAACGACTGATCCACCCAGTCCCAAACACAGCCGCCTTGTGCCATCGGATTGTTTTCAAACACCTCCCAGTATTCCTTCAGTCCACCACAACTGTTACCCATTGCGTGGAGGTATTCGCAAAGAATGAAAGGACGATAGATGTCTTTCTTGTTTACATACGCTTGGATGTCGTCCACACTGCGGTACATGCGGCAGTAAATGTCTGTGTTATAGTTCAATTCGGCACGTTCATACTGCACGGGACGCGTCTTCTCTACCGATTTCAGCCAGTCGTAGGTGCGTTCGAAGTTGATTCCGTTCCCCGCTTCATTTCCCAACGACCAGATAACGATGGCCGGGTGATTTTTGGAACGTTCATACATACGTTGGGTGCGGTCCATGTGTGCGGTCAGCCAGGTACTATCCTTGGCAAGAGAAGCAGGGCCATATCCCATTCCGTGAGATTCGATGTTTGCCTCATCAATCATGTACAATCCGTAACGGTCGCAAAGTTGATACCAGTATGGATGCGTGGGATAATGCGAGTTACGTACGGTGTTGATATTGTGCCGCTTCATCAATTGGATGTCCTGTTCCATCAGCTCCTTGCTCACGGTACGTCCCTGTTGGGAGTGTTCGTGGCGGTTGGTTCCCTTCACCAGTACCGGAACGCCATTGATACAGAAGCGCCCTTCTTTGATCTCCGAGGTACGGAAGCCTACTTCACAGCCGGTCAGTTCGGTGACCTTGCCTTGTGCATCTTTCAGCTCGAGCACTAATGTGTAAAGATAAGGATGCTCCGCGCTCCAAGCCTTTACAGCGGGCAATTTCTTTTCGTCAAATGCGATAAAACTGCTCAATCCGCGGGATTTTATCCGGACAGCATCCTGCAAAACAGCTTTGCCTTCAGCATCTTTCAGCGTATAAGCTATGGAAGAAGCAGTAGCGGAAGGTCCTTCTACGGTCACTTCAAGGCCGAAAATACCATCTTTGTATGTCTCTTTTTCCAAAGAAGCATTCAGTTGATAGTCTGCAATGTACTGCTTGGGGGTACTGTAAAGATACACATCACGTTCAATGCCACTCAACCTCCACATATCCTGACACTCCAGATAGGCACCCGCACTCCAGCGGTACACCTCCAAAGCAACCACATTTTCGCCTTCATTCAGTACGTCTGTGATATCCCATTCGGCAGCTGTCTTCGATCCCTGATTATATCCCAGAAACTTTCCATTCACCCATACATAATAGAAAGAGACAACCCCTTCACAACAAAGTACCACCCTGCGTCCTTGCCAGTCGGCAGGCACTTTGAAAGTACGGCGGTAGGAGCCGACTTCATTCTCTGCATAAGGTACCAACGGGGGATTCTTTCGGAAGTTGAACATTTTATCATCAAACTCGTAGGTCTCGTTGACATAGATCGCCGTACCATACCCCTGCGGTTCCCAGTTACCGGGCACGTGAATGTCCGCCCATCCTCCTGTATAATAAGACGGTTGGTAAAACTCTTTCGGACGGTTATCGGGATTCTTCACCCAATGAAACTTCCACTTCCCATTCAGGCTCATATAGAAAGGAGAGTGTTCATAGCCTCCCGGCTTTTCAATGTCTGCCACATTGGCGTAAGGCCATACATAGGTGTGAGGAGCAAGCTTGTTCAGTCCCACGGCATACTGACTTTGCCATTCGGGCAACGGCTGTTGCTGCGCTAAAGTGAAAGTAGTAGCAGCCAGTACGGCCGATAAGATTAAAAAAGTTCGTTTCTTTAAGTTGTTCATGATCAAGTATTCATTATTAATTTAGTTCATACTGTTGCTTTGTCAATCCGTCTCATCCGTGCCTCCGATAACCGGTATTGATTATTCAATCATTAGTTCATCCCAGTAAACTCTCGCCTCTTGTCCCGGGCGTACATGATCGGCAGGACATGCTCCCGCCCCTTCAGCCGTTACACGGACATATCTTGCTTCCGTTCCTTTCATATCCGCGGAGACATCTTCGATAAAGGTTCCTTCACGGAAAATCTCTTCAGCAGTAAAGTGCAGACCGGCTATCTCACGGTAGGTCTCGTTATCATCCGAAACTGCTATGCGGATCGATTTCGGTTGATGCACCGCCATGCCGTAGTTGGTGATACAACCCATGGTGAACGTATTCAATTTCTCTTTTTGCAGCAAATCTATCGTGAAAGAAATAGAATCGCTCTTCTCCCAACAACACCATTCAAAGTCTGTATACTTCAAGCTGCCACGTACCCCGTTTGTCAAAAGTTTCTCATTCGGTTTATTTCCGAGAATCGGTTTGCCGGTCGCTTTGTTCCAAACAATAGGCAATACAAGTGTCTGCCCCATCTGCTCCCCTTGTACAAAGGTAGCACTTCGAATGGTTTGAGTCGTCGTTACCGTGAATGAACCGGTATACAAGGGTGAAGTTGCCGTCGGCTCACTGCCATCTACCGTATAACGGATTTCCACATCGGGACGGATACATTCCAGCTTCACTTGCAACACCCCGTTTTCGGGAGTCACTTTGTGTTGGATATTATACATGGAACGGGCATAAACAATTCCTTTCCCGGCAAGATGCTCATTATACCTGTCCATTCCTTTCAGGAACAAAGCCCAGTCTTTCTGATCCGGTTGTGTCCAGGCAACTTCCGCCACTGCCGCCAGGCGGGGGAATAGAAGATACTCCACATCTTCCGGTTTGTTACAGAACTCTGTCCACATCGAACCTTGCACCCCCATCAATAAGGAAGCATATTCCGGTTTCCAATCTTTTTGCACCGGCTCGTAGTCATACACATCTTTCAGTGTGTTATTTCCAAAGTAGGTCAATGGCTCGAACCACTGTGGTCCCTGGTAACGAATCAAATACATGATGCGTGCCGGAGTCATGATAAACCGATGTCCTTTTTCGGCCGCTTTCAATGCAGCCTGTCCGAATCCCTGCCAACCTAGAATGATTGAGTTGTCAGGCAGAAAACTGCTATTGGTCAGTTCATCCCAGCCGATCACCTCCCTGCCTTTACTACGTACATAATCACTGATCCGCTTCATGAAGTATCCCTGTAAATCTTCTTCGTTAGCCAGCCGTTCCTTTTTCATCCGTGCCTGACACAACGGACACTGTTTCCAATGTCTCTTTTGGGCCTCGTCACCCCCTATATGAATATAACGTGAAGGGAATAATTCCATGATTTCATCCATCACATTTTGTAAAAAGGTGAAGACACGATCATTTCCCGCACAATAAATGATTTCGGCATTTCGTCCTCCCAGACCGGGCAGTACACCGATATACTCTTTCACTACCGGACAAGCCAGTTGGGGATAAGCCGCCAACGCAGCATTGCTATGGGCAGGCATATCTATTTCGGGCACAATCTCCACCTGACGCTCGGCAGCATAAGCCACCATCTCCCGAATCTCCTCTTGGGTATAGAAACCTCCTACCGGAGTCGGTTCTCCCTTTTTCGGATTACGCCGGGCGGGAAAAGGTAAATCCTGACGATCCACCCGCCATGCACCGACCTCTGTCAACCGGGGATATTTCTTTATTTCCACCCGCCAGCCGTTGTCGTCTGTCAAATGGAAATGAAGGGTATTCAGTTTAAGCATTGACATACAATCAATGATACGCAATACATTTTCTTTGGGAATAAAGAAACGGGAGGCGTCCAACAGTAATGCCCGGTATCCGAAACGGGGCTCATCCCGGATGGTCACCACCGGAATGCTCCACTCCTGATGCTTGTCCGACAAGCTTTCTCTCTCAATGGCGGGAGGAAGGAGTTGGCGAATTGTCTGCAAGGCATAGAAAAAGCCTTTGTTATCCGAAGCTTTAATAACGATCTCTTGGGGAGAAACTTCCAAAGAATAGGCTTCACTCTTCAAAGAAGGATCCGTCAGCAAACGGACATTCCCCTCTCCTCCTACATTCAGTTTGGGAGTAAAACCGGCCGTACGGGTAAATAACGCAATCAAACTCCCGGCAACTTTCGCCTGCTCCTCATTCTCCACTGCAAAAACTGTCTGATCGGAGAATAAATGGTTGCCACTGCCCGGTATCATCTGTACCGGGCGTGGGACCATCGAAATACTGTTTGTTACGTTTGTATGATCACATCCGGTCAACATGGATGCCAGAAGTCCGGTCAACAGTATGAAGGTATATCTTATCATGATAGTATTTCAGGGTTATCCCTTGTCTCTCTCAGGGGAGAATCGGACAGGGTCGTTATATTGTTCTTGTAGTTTCAACATCTCTTCTTTCAGCTCTTTCACTACCGGTTCGTATTCAGGCTGTTCGTAGAGGTTATGCATCTCTGTCGGGTCTGCCTGCATGTCATAGAGCTCCCACCAATTGATATCATTATAGAAATGAATCAATTTATAGCGCTCTGTACGTATTCCATAGTGGCGTTTCACCATGTGTTCGGCGGGATATTCATAGAAATGATAATAAAGTGCCTTGCGCCAGTTCTTCGGATGCTCTCCTTTCAACAGAGGAACAAGAGAGACTCCCTGGATGTCCGATGGCACCTCCGCTCCTGCCAGTTCGAGGAAAGTAGGCGCATAGTCGATGTTCTGCACCATTTCGGTGATATCCCCTCTACGATCGAAGCCCTTCGGCAAGCGCATGACAAGCGGTGTGCGCATGGACTCTTCGTACATAAAACGTTTGTCGAACCAACCATGTTCGCCCATATAGAAGCCCTGGTCGGAAGTATAGACTACGAGTGTGTTATCCAGCCATCCTTTTTCTTTCAGGTAATCGAGCACACGGCCGACATTATCATCCAGCGACTTTACCGTCTTCATATAGTCACGCATATAACGTTGGAACTTCCAATTGACGAGGTCTTTGCCTTGCGGATTCCGTTGGTAGAAGTCATCGATAATCGGACCATAGAATTTGTCCCATGCAGCACGCTGTCCTTCGTCCATTCTGCCCAAGAATCTTTCATACAGTGACTTTAACCGTGAGCTTTTGTCGGGACGCAGCATTTTGAGGTCATAGATCATATCCATATCTTTCACGATGCTCATTTCTTGTGCGGCAGCAGCCGGACGACCTTCATACTCATCAAAGAAGTTATCCGGCAATGGGAAAGTCTTGTCCTCATACAAAGCCAGATTGCAGGTATCCGCCATCCAGTTACGATGGATAGCCTTGTGATGAATCAAAAGGCAGAAAGGCTTTTGCTGATCACGTTTATTCTCCATCCAGTCAATGGCATCATCCGTGATAAGATTAGTGATATAGCCGTGTTTCTGAATAGTATCATTGTTCTGCGTGATGAAGTGCGGATTATAGTAGTCTCCTTGTCCGGGGACGATTTGCCAGTAATCAAATCCTGACGGCAAGCTCTCGAGATGCCATTTACCAACCAATGCGGTCTGGTAACCGACTTTCCTCAATAGTTTAGGGAAAGTCTGTTGAGAACTGTCGAAAACGCAAGTGGTATTGTCATAGAATTTGTTTGCACAGCTATGTTTGCCCGTGATCATACAGGCGCGGCTGGGACCACTTAAAGAATTAGCTACAAAACTTTGTGTAAAACGTACTCCATCGGCAGCAATACGATCGAGGTTCGGTGTTTCCATGTAGCGTGTGTCATAACAGCTCATCATCTGAGCCGTATGGTCATCTGTCATGATATAGACAATGTTCAAAGGTTTCTGTTCCGCAGTTTTTTGCTTGCCGGCACAAGAAACAAGGGAAGCTGCAGTAGCTACTCCCGCTAAAGGAAAGAATAAGTTGGATTGCAGTTTTTTCATAAATACTATTTTATATTAAGATTACAGCAGCAAAGATAGAGAAAGTTATCCATTCGGACTTCCACCCATCAGCAATTAATATCCCATATTCTATCAATCTTTTTATTATTGCATCAACAAATACGGGAAATCACTAATTACTTGCGCTATACTTAATAAGTGATACAAAGGGGGATTCTCCCCCTTTTGATTGATTGAAGGATATTTATGCCATTAAAAAATCCAATGGCAAAGCAGACCTTTTACTCTCCTGCTTCGGGAATCGGTTTGATCTTATCCGCCAGTGCACTCCAGCTCGTTTTGTATGCTTCCACTTTATCCGTTGCCACAAAGATGGATTCCAAAGCATCGCATCCCTCGAAAGCCGAAGCATTATATCCTAAGGTGGTTGCCGATAAAATAGTCAGGCTTTTTAAAGCAACACAGTTCTTGAATGCCGAATTGAAAATATTAATGGTCCCCCTTGGAAGAATAATTGTTTCAATGGATGTGTTCTTGTCCTGTTCCGGAATAGCAGGAAGATTTATATAAAATGCGTTAGCTGGAATAGCAGCACTATATGTCAATTCCGAAAAATCAATATTTACGATGTCACTCGATCTCTTCAGAGGTGCAGCGATGTGATCTCTAAAACTTGGAGCTCCTCCGGAACACGTTCCTGTCACCTTAACACTCGATACCCCCTCCGGTATGGTGATTTCCGCACCTGTATATTCGATAGTAGTCCACTGGATCCCCGGATCTGTAGCAGCCTTAAACGTCACAGTCTTAATTACTGTCTGAGTTTCTCCATCCGAAAGCAAGAAGGCGACTGTAGCTTCTCCGGTTGCCGGATAAACCACTTTCAATTTTGTGTCATTTCCCGAACCGGTCACCTGGATTGTCCAGTTTGAAGGATTGGTATCCAACATTCTCATGATACAGCCTTCCGGAAGCACTATCGGATAAATCTCTTCTCCTGCGGTCTCTTTACTATATTCCGCTGCTAAATAGCCATTCCAGTTGATATATTTAGGAAGCTCTACCGTTATACCTCCGTTCAATGTAATCGTAACAACATTTCCCGATTGAGTAACGCCTGTCACAGGATGGGCAACCGGATATGACGGTATCGTCACTGAGTTATCACCAATGATTAATTTAGTAGAACCATCCTGATTGGTTTCCATCTTGATAGCATCCCCATTATTTACGTAAATAGTTTTACCATCTATCTGCAAGGGTTCACCGCCCAATGTCCAATACCATTTACCATCATCGCTTTTATCCACACCGATACTTTCTTCATTTGTTCCACTCACCTCACCGTCTTTGTTGTAAAACAACGTAATGGGAGCTGCATGAAGGAATGAGATTTTATACCCTTCCGTTCCATCCTCTTTTGTCACCTTCTCTACATCGGTAATATAATCCGTAGCAGTAAGAATTCCCTGCAAGGAATTCAGTTGCTCAACCACTGTCTTCTGCCATTTCTCCAAAGCGGAAATTCTCTCTTCCTGTCCGTTGACTGCATCCCACAACTCTCCGTCATCATAGCTACAACTGCCTAATAAAGTTGCCGCAAACACTACACATAAAATTGATTTCAGTTTCATATTATTATCTTATTAAAAAGGTTTATTTATTCAGTTCATTAATAAAGGATCAGATCTTTCCGATATGGCATATCATGATCGGTATAGGTATCGTCGATATAGAAACGAACCCAGTCTATCTCCATGCGGGGAATCAGCGCATTCGGATTATTTTTCAACATATTCCTTGCTGTCAGGTAACTCATCTCCATGGATGGATAATTCGGAGCCTGTTTACCTAGGAACATCATCGTCAGAATGTAATAAAGCCCCTCACTGTTTACTTTATCTGTAAACGGCCATCTGGCACCATTAGCCAACGCTTGTGCTTCAGTTATAGTGATTGTAGTCTTACCATTGACTCCCATACGCACGGTCTGATTATCCACCCATTCCATCCAATAGATCTGGAACTGATCTATTGTTCCCGCAATGTCGGTTACGGCAACAGTCGGATTATAATGCCGGCTTCCCCCTGTTCCGGGAGCTGTGTTTCCGATATGGAAAGTTTGTTCCACCGATCTTCTATAACTTAAGTTCCCATGTTTGGTATTATTCTCCATCACATCTATCTCTCCGAAATCAGGCCAGTTATTCCACTGCGAGTCCCCTCCTACCTGCTCATTACCCTGGAGCCAGATGCCTGGTAACATTCCGCTATTTTCTGCGCCACGAATACGTGCGCGCGTCTCGATGCGCATGCCGGGATAAATACGGATGTTAGAGGATGCCCAGGTAGGACTATTTACATTTCCCCGCATGAACTTACAGGAATAAAAAGCAGAAGTTCCAAAATCTTTAGTACCATTATTCCCCGGAGTACGCTCTTTCAGTGAAATCATTCTCAAATAACCTTCGTCTGTAACCCATGCATATTTAGCATTATCCACAGAGCCTGCAGTTTCTACCGCGGCTGTATTCTGGTCAGCAAAACCTAAAGGATATTCATTACTTACATACGTCTTATCATTGCTTTCTTTCCTCGTTAAACAGGAAGATATTTTATGAAACTCGTATGCACGGAAGAATTTCCACTTTCCTTCCGGAAGCACTTTTCCACTATTCGGATGAGGATCGCCCTCATTCATCACCTGATAATTAGTCTGTCCCCAAGCTTTCACAGCAGCTTCATTTTTGGGTGAAACAAATAACTGGTCTGCATCTTCATATAGCCAGCGTTCATCTCTCACCTCACTGCCCATATTTTTATGAATATCAATCTTCTTTATTGTCAACTTCGTAGCCTGCAAAGGATAACGGCTAAGAGCAGGCACTGTAGCAAGCTCAAGCGTCAATTCTTCATCTTCGGTAGTATTCACTTCTTTTATCATAGTAACCGGCGCACTTTCTACCGAGTTGGATCCGGCAGGAATAGTCAATTCCGAAGGAAGATTTCCATACCGTTCTCCTTCTCCGGCTTTAGGAGTAACAGTAATGGTAAGTTTGTCTTTCAATGTAGTGTTGACAGAAGCTACCAATACAAAAGTCTGTCCCTCCTTCACCGTATTATCCACATTATTCTTCAACGCAACTTTCGAGTAGTGGTAATCGCTGACAGTGACAATCTGCAGAGCACCTGCCATTCTATATCCACGTGCAAATGCTGATATTTCAACAGAACGTTCTCTATTCAGTCCCTCTTTCTTTACAGGAATCCGGACGGTTTTAGTCGCCTCTCCCTGCTTCATGGTAACCACCGGTGGAAAATCATCAAATACCAACCGATCAACAGCTTTCTTATCAGTGGTGGCACTCAATCTGATATTCAGATCTTCATTCATCACCTTTTTTCCTTCCTTCGTACCTGTCACGTCAAAAGTGATTTCCAGCACCTCTCCCATTACCAAATCTGTACTGTTCAATGTCATCTTTAAAGGTACAGGTTCTGCCAACGGGCTTACATTATCATCGTCAGAACATCCCGACATACTCACTGCCACTACTATAAGCAACATCCACAAATATGTCCATTCTAAAATCTTTTTCATACAGTATATCTTTAATTATAAAGTCTATGATTATTACTTCCACCCCGGATTCTGCTTCATCTGCTTATTCAGTTCCAGTTCACTTGGAGGAATAGGTAACAGATAGTCTCTCTTAGGATTGAATTGATAACCACCCGGTATCAACTCCTGCAAAGGATCCATCCATCCGTCACCATCGACCAATACTTTGGCTAATGCTTCATGCTTATCTTCCGCAAATGATTTGTATAAAACACCATCATGTCCTAAATATGCCCCTTTGCCACGTTTGCCAACAATTACCTTATCAGCAGCCCAACGCATCAGATCATCCAGACGATATCCCTGTAATGCCAGTTCCACACGACGCTCACGACGAATCTCTTGCATAACGGGAGTCAACGTATAACCATAATCCGTAAAGTTAGGATCTATGACAGGCTTCACATAAGCCACTCCGGCACGTGCACGCAGAGGCTTCAATGTTTTATTCAACACTTCCTCATCACATTTGCCCAGTTCCTCGGCAGCTTCGGCATAGCTCAATAACGCATCCGCATAACGCATAAGTACCAATCCGGTTTCACAACTCCCCGAAACGTATGTCGTATCTACTCCGAGACGGATGTGATACCCCGTTACATTTTTAGCATTACCATCACCTGCCAGAAAAGGAGGATTGATTGTTGGATCACCGATAGCAGCGTCCGCCACTTTCATCGGACGAGAACCTTTCGCAGTAGATTTAAACTTATAGCCACTGCTCATGATGGTTTCCGTGAGACGCAAATCCCGGCTTTTAAAGGTTTCATTAAAATCCTTAAACTTGCTGTCATTCGGATCAACGGGCGTTCCATCGGCATTCAAATAGGTATTCACCAAGTCTCCGGCTATACCGGCAGGTCCATCCTGATCGACAATTCCTCCACCCACTAAACCGGTCAAAGCATGAAATACACCGTCAGCAATCGAATACTTTCTCCAGAACAACACTTCTGAAATGTTGGAATAATCTTTTTGATTAAACAAGCGCCCGTAAGCATCTCCCGGATTGACTACACCCCCATCGGTTTCTTTCGTATTCAGCTTTATACCTTGTTCGAAAAGCATATCTCCCCATCTCAACACTTCCCCAAAGAAATAAGCCGATTGGTCAGTGGCAGCCGCAAATTCATCGTTCTTATGGTACTTCTCCCAAGAACCTTCGTATAGCGCAACCTGCATGGCAAGCAACATAGCCGCCTCCTTACAAATACGCAAACCGCTGTATTTGCTTCTATCGAACAATAGCTTCTCTGCTTTGTCCAGATCTTCCAAGATAAATTTAGCAACCTCACCACGATCTTTCTGTGGGATCTGCAAGCCGGCTATGGTGGCATGTTCATCCCAGAAAGCATCCATAATAGGAATATTACCGAACTTCTTCAACTGAACAAAATGCCAGTAAGCCCGCAAAAAGTAAGCTTCGCCTTTCAATGACTTCACCTCTTCTGTTTCCATGTTTTCCGGCACCAAGTAATAGTGAAAGAAATAGTTCACATTACGCAAATTCTTATAACCGTTTTCCCAGTCTTCACTACTGGAAAACAAAGTTTCCTCACCATTGAGACGCTTATTGTAGATTTCAGAAAGAATATTATCACTGTTCTTTTCTTCTCCACGCACTCCCATACCGAATTTAGCCAATGAGGGAAGCGCTGTATAAAGCCCGTTGATATATCCACGCACTTGGGCTTCACCGGACAAGAACGATTCGTTGTTCGGCACGGTAAGCGGCTCACGATCCAGGAAGTCGGCACAAGAAGATACACATGTTCCAAGACCTGCCGTCAACACTATATATAAATAAAATCGTTTCATACTTCTCTGTTATTTATTTAAAAAGTAAAATCAAGACCAAATACAAAGTTTCTGTTCATCGGATATACTTTACCGTTACCGTTCTCATTGGCAGCGGAGGTAAGTCCCGGTGCCGTGGCATTGCTACCACCCGCCCAAGTATTTACCTGATTTAAGGTTTCAGGATCAAAAGCCTTAGGCAACTTAGTAATAGTGAACAGGTTGTCACATGTAAAATAGACTCTCAAATTTTCCAGTCTCATAGCTTTCAGAAGCTTCTTGTCGAATGTATAAGAGACGGTCAGGTTCTTCATACGCATATAGGCGGCATTGACCATATAACGTGTTGTATTGTAACCGATATTTGTATTATAATCTACAGTTTTGGGATCTGTCAGACGAGGTAGATACCCACGGGGATTCGACGGGCTAAAATAGTCGAGATGCTCTTTAAAGAAGTTCTTTCCACCAAAAAGATACGTACTTCCCGCCAATGCAAAATCACGTTTCGCCACTCCCTGGAACAGAGTAGAGACAGCGAATCCCTTATATCCCAAGTTCAAATTGATACCAAATGAATACTTAGGCGTAGCATTTCCGATTACCTTCAGATCGCCATGATCCTCCAATGTTCCTTTTCCCGGATCTACCTTACCATCACGGTTAGTATCCAGATATTTCAAATCACCCACTTGCCAAAGGTTGTCATTCTTAAAGAAAGAAAGGTCTTTGCTATTCAGATATGAATCGATCTCCTGATTGGTCATAAACAGGTCATCTGCTACGAATCCCCAGATTTCACCTATATCCATTCCTTCATAATAACCTTTGTTGCGATCCAAGCCGGTATGGTTGTTATAAATGATACCTTCGGGATTGTTATACTTCGTAATAACAGCCTTATAATTGAATAAATTGAATCCTATTCCATAACTAAAACCACATTTCAACCTATCCTGCCAGTTGACGGAGAGTTCCCAACCACGGTTACGAAGAGTAGCATTATTTATTTTGGCACGATCACCGGGCATGATACCGCTGACAGCCGGAATAGCTTCAGCAGGGCCAATCATGTCTTTGGTTGTCCGTTGATAAACATCAAACGTTACAGACAAACGATCTTTCAATAACATAAGATCCAAACCGAAGTTGGCGGTGTCCACCTTCTCCCATGTAATGTACGGGCTGATCATTTTCGGGGTTAATGAAATGGTTCCTTTACCTATCACATCCCCTCCTCCCGGAAGTAACCAGGCATTCACATTATTCGGGTCAAGACTCATCACTCCCAGATAATCATATAATCCGGCCCCATTCTGATTTCCCAGACGTCCATAAGAGACACGTACTTTGAATTGTGATACCGGCATATTCAAATCGGTAAAGTATTTAGTACGGGCAATGTCATAGCCGGCAGAAAAAGAGGGGAAGAATCCCCAACGATGTCCCGGAGCAAAGCGGGAAGAGCCGTCGTAACGTCCGCTAAGTTCCAAGAAATAAATATTCTGATAGTTCCAGTTGATTCGGGTATAAAATCCCATCGTAGCCCAGTGAGTACGAGCCTCTCCGGCATATACGGTTCCATCGGCATTGTCAAACGAATAAGTATCTTCGCTCAACATTCCATCTTTATACATATATTCACTGGAATTTTCTTGCAGTTCCATTTGATAACCCGCCATGACTTTAAAGTCATGATCCCCCCATTGATTCATATAGGTACTTGACAAACTGGGAGACAGGTAGTAATTGAAAGCACTACCGCGTGTCAGTGAGCCGAAACGTGTATTTTGCCACCTCATACCCGGATATTGATATCCCTGACGGTTGCCGGAAGTCTCTATAACCTGCCCGTTAGGCAATGCATGATTGCTTTTTTTCAGTTTGAAACTATTATTTTCCACATCCAGACGGGCTTTCATCTCTCCCATGATGTCCCATCCTTGCAACGGGGTAATAATAGCCGAGAAAGACAATGCATCCGAAACACGGTTCTGATTATAATTGGACTTCTTCAAATATAATAATTCATTCCAGGTCGGAGTGGAATACTCCGTCTGTTCAACGGGTAACTGAGTCACACGGGTCGGAGCCGTATTGGCTATCGTACCATAAAAGATAGTCTGATTAGCCATCGGGCGATTGAGGATGTTGATCGTTGCATTATTATTAAAGTGAAATTTCAACCAATCGGTTGCCGTAACCGAAAACTTAGTATTGATATTATATTTTTTCAGATCATCCTGAACCTGATCCATCAAACCCTCCTGATAAGTATATCCCAAACCGATGTAATAAGTGGATTTTTCTCCACCACCCTGCACACTCAAATTATGGGAATGACGTATCGCACGGTCTTTGAAATAATAATCAAACCAATCGGTATTGCCATACTGCACATTATCGGATGCAGCCCAACCGTCACCCGCTTGATTAGGACCGATACCGGGAAACTCTACAGAATAAGGACTATCCATAAATCCTTTCATCTTTTCGATGGTTGCATTTGAGATCTGTGCCGTACGCCCCATATTCACATCCCGCTGATTGCAATAGTTGGCATACTCTAATGAGTTCATCATTTGCGGCATATTAATAGGCGAACTGAACCCAACCGTTCCGCGATAGGTAACGCGTGTCTTCTCCTTCCTTCCGCTTTTGGTGGTAACCAATACGACTCCGTAAGCAGCACGGGCACCGTACACAGCCGATGCGGAAGCATCTTTCAGCACACTGATACTTTCGATATCGGCAGGATTGACATTCTGCATACTTTGTTCCACACCGTCTACCAATACATAAGGTTCGCCACCGTTGATAGAACCGACTCCACGAATATTAAATTTAATTTCAGCACCGGTCTCACCACCTACACCGTCCGCTGCAGCATCCGATGCAAAGTTCAAACCAGCGACATTGCCTTGCAGCGCGCTAGTCACATCGGTTACCGGACGATTGACAATCGCATCGGACTTAACAGTAGCCACGGCAGCCGTAATTGTATTACGTTTCTGCTTACCCATACCTACCACCACCACTTCATCAAGGACTTTCGTATCTTCTTTCATCACGAAACGATTACCTTCGAGCCGGGTCACTGTCACCGTCAAAGGAGTAAAACCTACATAAGAAATAGTCAACACATCACCCACCTTCCCTTTGATAGAAAAATTTCCATCCATATCAGTTAAGGTACCTTCCTGAGTTCCTTTAATCATGACCGTGCCACCGATAATGGTTTCACCCTTATCGTCCACCACTTGTCCTTTAATCATCCGTTGCTGTGCAAATGCTCCTGAAGGGAATAATAAGAGGAGCATCAGAAGAACAACAAAGCAGCCTTGTTTTTTCATAAGCTTCTTTCTTTTCATAATATTACTTGAATAATAAAGATTTTATTTATTAGCTAACAAAAATAAATCTCAGCGATTATTAATTTGAAAGAGTTCCTAGAAACTAGAAACCATGATTCGAGTTCCTGAAAAACCATGATTCGGCAACTCTTATCGGCTGCAAAAATAAAATGGCTATCAAAATAAGATGTTCCAAAATCGCTATTTTATATCCAATTTTATCTAAAATCATCCATTCCATCGATAAATGATAGCGATATAGACATCATTGAACACTTTTCAAGTCAAACAAGGAAATTTATAATTATAACAAGGACCGACTTCTCTTTTGAGCTGAATAGATGTTCCATTTTTTCATTTCCCGGAAGATAAAACGGCTATATACAAAAAGTAATCCGGCATAAAAAAGCATTGAGACCTATCCGACACTTTTGCCCGAAGCACGGTTGTTCGTAACCCCTCAAATCAGGTCCCCGTAGATTCACCACGCAGGCAAAAGCGGGTGGCACATAGACTTTGGGGTATTTACTTGTAGGTTGAAACACACCAGCATGCAAGCTGAACCAAACAGAGACTCTATTGAGGTAAAACAGAGGCTCTATTGAGGTAAAACAAAGGCTCTATTAGGGTGAAACAAAGGCTCTATTAAGGTAAAACAGAGGTTCTATTAAGGTAAAACAGAGGCTCCGTTTGGGTGAAATGCAAGCTCCGTTTCACTAAAGCAGAGGCTGAAATCATACACTTCTCATTCCGGTGTGCTTTCAGGCAAAACCTTCGGTGAAAAGGGGCTTTTTTCGTGTTCACTCCCGAGTATCGGTTTATGCGTATAGGGAGGGATAACTCCCTCTCTTTATTGGATGCTTTGGTATAGAAATCTCTCAGCTTTAGCCAATGTCTCCGGTTTACCGATGTCCATCAGTTGTAGATTCTCTGCAAGATAACCGGAATAGTTTATTTGCCGGCAAGTGGCCAGATAGAAATCCATAATAGAAAACTTCCCTTCCCAACGAAGCGTATCCATTAATTGGAAGATAGCAGGTGAAAGCACGTGGATACCGCTGAACGCATATTCCTGATAAAGTGAATGATCATAATGAAAACCTTCCGGTTTCACTTGTCCGGTATCTTTGTTGACCCACCCGCAAAGTCTCTGATCGGAATCAAAAAGAAGATAACGGGAAGTGTTACGCCGGCTTGCCAGCAAAGTAGCAACAGCACCACCTCGTAAATGAGATTCATATAATTCCTTCAGATTCACGTCTGAAAGAATATCTACATTATGTACCAGAAAAGGTTCATTGGAGTTTTCAAAAAAGGAACGGGCCTTCCTGACTCCTCCGCCTGTGTCAAGCAACAGGCTACGTTCGTCGGAGATATGTATGCTCAGTCCAAAATTTCCATTGGCCTTCAAGAAATCAAGTATCTGTTCACCCAAATGATGGATATTAATCACTATTTCCATGAATCCGGCAGCCTTCAGTTTTAAAATAACATACTCCAACATCGGACGCCCGGCTATCGGAACCAAAGCCTTGGGCATGGTATCGGTCAACGGTTTCAGCCGGCTGCCCAGACCAGCTGCAAATATCATAGCTTTCATTTGATCAGTTGCTTTCTTCTTTTTTCGGAATCACTATCTTCTTATACGGTTGCCTCAAACGTGCGTTCCATGTTCTGTTCCCGGTGCACCAGTTCGACTTTCACGCCAAATTTGCGGTTCAGATGCTCTGCCAGATGTTGTGCCGAGTAAACAGACCGATGCTGTCCTCCGGTACAACCGAAGCAGACAGATAAGTTGCTGAATCCACGTTCCATATATCGTTTCACGGAAGCATCCACCAACGCATACACATGTTCGAGAAACCGGAGAATCTCACCATCCTCTTCCAGGAAAGTAATCACGGGTTCATCCAACCCGGTAAAAGGCTTATAACGCTCATATTTTCCGGGATTATTCACGGCACGACAATCAAAGACATAGCCGCCTCCATTACCTGTCGGATCGTCAGGAATCCCTTTTTTATATGCAAAACTCATGACCTTGACAGTAAGCTGACGCTTTTTCAGCTCTTCTGTAAATTGTTTCAGTCCGGTGAGTTCCCGCAAAACCTTGCAAAGATACGGATATTCGGGATACTCTTCTTTTAGCAGTTCACGCAGGTTCTCAATCGCATAGGGAATACTTTGAATAAAATGCGGCTTCTTCTCGAAATAACCACGGAAGCCATAGGCCCCCAAGACTTGCAGTGTACGGAAAAGGACAAAGTGGCGCAGCTGACTATAAAAATAGGATTCGTCTATCGGCTGATATTTGCGGAGAGCCTCCATGTACTCTTGCAACAACTCCTTACGGAGACTATCGGGATATTTTGCTTTTGCCTGCCACAGAAAAGAAGCAATGTCATAATAAAACGGTCCCTTGCGACCACCTTGAAAATCAATAAGCCAAGGTTCCCCGTCCCTGATCATCACATTACGACTTTGAAAATCACGGTACATAAAAGTAGCGGAAGAACTACGTAACAACACATCGCCCATCTTCTGAAAATCATTCTCCAGTTTGTCTTCCTGAAACTCCATTCCGGTAGCTTTCAGAAAACAATATTTGAAATAATTCAAATCCCAAAGAATAGAACGCTGATTGAACTCCGGTTGGGGATAGCAACGGGAAAAGTCGAACCCGTCGGCACCGGCAAACTGAACAACGGGCAGTAAACGGATCGTCTTGCGAAGCAGTTCTTTTTCTTCCTCGGAGAATACACTGGTGGCACGGCCTTTCTCTATGGCATGAAACAATAAAGTATCACCTAAATCTTCTTGCAGGTAACAGTTTTTATCTTCCGATGCGATGTAAACTTCAGGAACCGGCAGACCGTTTTTACGAAAATGTCCTGCCATATAAAGAAAAGCTTCATTTTCCTCCACAGAGGTTCCATATACTCCAACCAGTGTTTGCACGCCCGTCAGACGGAAATAACGGCGGTTCGAACCGGAAGACGGTAATTCTGCAATGTTTTCAGCGGGAACACCTGTATATGACTGATAAAGTTTCTGTAGTTCTTCGGTAATCATAGTCGTATATTTTCAGGCAAAGATAAAGAATCCGGCTAAATAAAGAAAAGAATTCTCATTCAAAGATCCATCTCTCACCCAAAAGAATAATAAAATAAGTGCTTTATAACAAACATCCATTTGAATATATTATCTTTGTTTCAGTTTAACTGACCTAACCATGAAAACAAAAACCTTTATTCTACTATATACGGTATTTATTATACAGTTTGCAGGGCTCCTTCCCCTTCAAGCCGGGCATTATTATTACAAGCAAATCTCCCTGAAAGACGGATTACCCTCTACCGTACGATGCATCCTGACCGATGAACAAGGGTTTGTATGGATTGGAACCCGTTCCGGACTGGGACGGTACGACGGTAACGAACTTAAAAAGTATATTCATCAGGCAGACAATCCTCATTCCATCCCTCACAACCAAGTCAATCAGATAACAGAAGATAAACAGAATAACATCTGGATTCTGACAGAAAAAGGAGTGGCATGTTATCAGCGACAAAGCGATGACTTCTTCATACCTACGGACGAGAAAGGGAATAACATCGTAGCCTACTCGACTTGTTTAATGAAAGACGGAGTTTTATTCGGCTCACAAAACAAAGTCTATTTCTACAGTTACCAACATTCTTCTCTTCACCTTTTACAGACGTTTAATCAAGAGCCCAATTTCAATATCACGCTACTGAGTTTATGGAATGAGCACACACTTCTTTGCTGCAGCCGATGGCAGGGACTACTCCTTCTGAATTTAAATACGGGTAAACACACCCCTCCTCCTTTTGACTGCGGAAAGGAAATCATGAATATGCTGATCGATTCACAAAACCGAATATGGATAGCCCCCTATAACGAAGGTATCAGCTGTTTTTCCCACGATGGAAAGCTATTGGCTTCGTATAACACACACAACTCGGATTTAAGCAATAACGTCGTCTTAAGTCTTGCGGAACGGGAAGAAAAGATATGGATCGGAACGGACGGAGGAGGCATCAACATTCTTGAACCTGAAACGGGACATTTCTCTTTACTGGAACACATACCGGGAAGAGAAAACTACTCACTGCCCGCCAACTCCATTCTCTGTCTTTATAATGACCGGAATAATAATATATGGGCAGGAAGTATTCGCAACGGTCTTATCAGTATCCGGGAGGTTTCGATGAAAACTTATACGGATGTACTGCCGGGCAATGACCACGGATTAAGTAACAATACCGTACTAAGTCTCTATCAGGAATCAGATAATCGCATTTGGATAGGCACGGACGGTGGAGGTATCAATCTTTTCAATCCCCTTACGGAGAAGTTCACCCACTTTCCCTCCACATGGGAAGATAAAGTAGCCTCTATCTGCCCTTTTACCTCCGGTAATCTATTGCTTTCTATTTTCTCGCAGGGCGTATTTGTTTTCAATCCGTCAACGGGAAAGAAAACTCCTTTCATTATCATTGATCCCGAAACCTCCAAACGTCTCGGAAGCCGGGGAAAAACAGTAAACCTATTCCAGAACACCCCCTCCAGCGTACTGCTATTGGGAGACCACATCTACCAGTACAACCTGAAAGAACAAACATTCACTATGGCTACCGAACAACCAGGAGCAGACATTATCGGTACCGTTTTGCCCATAGCCAATAGCCAGAATGGCACCTATCTGAACGACACCAAACATATCTTCAGGCTGGACAACCGTACCAACCGCCTCGAAATAATATTTCAATGCAGTAAAGACACATTGATTCATTCTGTCTCACAAGATGAATACGGAAACTTCTGGATCGGAAACAATTACGGACTGATGCATTATAACCCTGTCACTCAAGCACAAACTCCGATACCAACTTCCCTCTTTGAGGAGGCTACTCTGATCGTATGCGACCAGCAAGGGAAAGTATGGATAGGAACAGACAACATGCTTTTCGCCTGGTTAATCAAAGAAAGAAAATTTGTTCTGTTCGGTGAATCCGACGGTGTCATTCAGAATGAATACCTATCCAAACCCCGTTTATTAAGTTCGCAGGGGAATATCTATATGGGAGGTGTAAAAGGGTTATTGCATATCGACAGCAACTTGCCCTTAATCACCTCCGAATTCCCGCAATTACAACTTTCGGATGTGGTCATCAACGGAGAATCCGTCAATGACAAGCTAAGCAGTAACCCTGTAGGAATCGCCGCTCCCTGGAACAGTAATATAACCATTCGGGTCATGTCGAAAGAAAAAGACATCTTCCGACAGAAAGTATACAGATATCAGATAGAAGGACTGAACGATCAGCAAATCGAATCATATAATCCCGAATTGGTCATACGTTCACTTCCTCCGGGGAGTTATAAAATCATGGCATCCTGCACGGCGAAAGATGGGAGTTGGATTCCCAGTCAGAAGGTACTGGAACTGACGATTCTCCCTCCTTGGTATCAGACATGGTGGTTCATCATCAGTTGTGCAGTGTTCATTGCTGCTGCTGTCATCGAAACGTTCCGAAGAGCGTTAAAGCGCAAAGAGGAAAAGCTGAAATGGGCAATGAAGGAACATCAGCAACAGGTGTACGAAGAAAAAGTGCGCTTCCTTATTAATATCAGTCACGAACTGCGTACCCCATTGACTCTCATACATGCGCCACTTAGCCGGATATTGAAATCTCTTTCTGCCGAAGATGCACAATATCTACCAATAAAAGCGATCTATCGCCAATCGCAGCGAATGAAGAATCTGATCAATATGGTACTTGATGTGCGTAAGATGGAGGTCGGAGAAAGCAAATTGCAGATACAGCCATACGCTCTCAACCAATGGATTGAACATGTATCACAAGATTTCACCAGCGAAGGCGAAGCAAAGAACGTATCTATCCGTTATCAGCTTGACCCACAGATCGACACTGTCAGTTTCGATAAAGACAAGTGTGAAATTATTCTAAGCAATCTGCTTATCAATGCCTTAAAACACAGTCCGCAAGATGCAGAAATCATCATCACCTCGAAGCTGCTTCCCGAGAAAAACAGCGTCCGTATCTCCATCATAGATCAGGGAGACGGTCTCAAACAAGTAAATACACAGAAACTCTTCACCCGTTTCTATCAAGGTACGGGAGAACAGAGCGGAACAGGAATCGGATTATCCTATTCCAGGATTCTGGTCGAACTGCACGGAGGTTCCATCGGTGCCCTAGACAATCAGGAAGCCGGTGCAACCTTCTTCTTTGAACTCCCGCTCCGTCAACAATCAGAAGAGATTATCTGCCAACCGAAAGCCTATCTGAACGAATTGATGAGCGATGACAGCAAAGAACAACTACCGGAGGAGAGTCATTTCGATACGAGTTCTTACAGTATATTAGTGGTGGATGATAATCCGGACCTGACGGATTTCCTGAAAAAGTCACTGGGAGAATATTTCAAACGGGTAATCATTGCTTCGGATGGTGTGGAAGCTCTCCAACTGGTCAAAAGCCATATCCCGGATATGATCGTCTGTGACGTGATGATGCCGAGAATGAACGGATATGAGCTTTGTAAAAACATCAAGGAAGACATTACCATCAGTCACATTCCTATTGTCCTGCTGACGGCAAGAGATGATAAACAAAGCCAGTTAAGCGGTTACAAGAATGGAGCAGACGCCTACCTTACAAAGCCTTTTGAGATAGAAATGCTGATGGAAATCATTCGTAACCGGTTAAGAAACCGCGAATCTATCAAGAAGAGGTATTTACATGCAGGATGGGTCCCCGCACCGGAAGAAAGCACATTCAGCCAGGCAGATGAAACCTTCCTGTTGAAACTAAATAAAATTATTCAAGAAAATCTGGATAACAATCGGCTGGATGTCACCTTTGTCTGCAAAGAAATAGGTATGAGCCGTGCTTCCCTTTACAATAAACTGAAAGCCCTGACCGATATGGGAGTCAACGATTACATTACCAAATTCCGGATGGAAAAAGCGATCATGCTAATCACCAGTACAGATCTGTCGTTCACAGAAGTTGCCGAGAAGGTCGGATTTACGACTTCACGCTATTTCAGTACAGCTTTCAAACAATATACAGGAGAAACGCCCACTCAATATAAGGGAAAGAAGAGCCATCAGCAACGACCCGAAAAATAACTACTTTTCAGGCGCGGATTACACGATTTTCAGAATGATGGTTACCATCCAGCAACGATGCAATCCGTGCCTGAGAATTTTAATCTATTGCAAGTTTCATTGAATACTCACCCATTGACTTTTTTATAGTCTTCCAAGAACTTCTTCAATCCCGAATCGGTTAGCGGATGATTGAGCAATCCTTTGATCGCACTTAACGGGCAAGTAGCCACATCGGCACCCACTTCCACACATTCGACAATGTGTTTCGTAGTACGGATAGAGGCAGCCAACACCTGTGTCTTGTAATCATAGGTACGGTACATGCGTACAATATCCCCCACAAGTTTTACTCCATCCTCACAAATATCGTCCAGACGACCGACAAACGGTGAGACATAGGTGGCTCCGGCTTTAGCCGCCAGCAACGCCTGCCCAACCGAAAACACCAATGTACAGTTGGTACGGATTCCCTTTCCGGTGAAATATTTGATCGCTTTGATTCCATCGCCAATGCAAGGCACTTTTACGACAATATGCGGATTGAGCGCAGCAAGTTCCTCGCCCTCACGGATCATGCCTTCATAATCGGTTGCAATCACTTCAGCACTCACATCTCCATTGACGATCTCGCATATCTTAATATAATGTTCACGCTGGTTCTGCGTTCCCTTGATACCTTCTTTCGCCATCAGCGAAGGATTAGTGGTCACTCCGTCAAGTACTCCCAGGTCATAGGCCTCCCGGATTTGCTCCAGATTAGCTGTGTCAATAAAAAACTTCATACGCTTAATTTTTAATGGTTAACGATTGAATAATCAAAGATACGGAATTATTTTCATTTATCCTCAATTAAACGATCGTAATTGATGTATCGAGGTATATGTTTTGAACGCTTGATGGAAGGAGATAACAGCGACACGCAGACTTAGGGGCATTTACTTGTAGGTTGAAATTCATCCATACGTAGGCGACATCAAACAGAGGCTCTATTTCAGTAAAACAGAGGCTCTATCTGAGTGAAACAGCGGCTCTATTTGGATGAAACAGAGGCTCTATCTAAACGAAACAGCGGCTCTATTGGGGAATACAAAGCCGCATAAAAAGAAGAGGCTATCCAACAAATCCTATGTTAACGATTCCGAGAGGCTGTCTAACAAGCTATATCTTAACAAATTCACCCCTGCCAAAGCATATTCCGGCAGGGGTGACTTCCAATTACTGATACCTGTTAGACAGTCTCTCGACTTCTAATTACCGAGACCTGTCAGGCAGCCTCCCTTATCATTAGAGAAGAGTAAGCCTGTTAAGGTAAATTCACCGCAGCTTATGCATCGGCATTTTTCCCATAATATTTTTCTTTTACTTTCTTTATATTCCGTAGCAAAGCGGTATAGTGCCTGCTATTAAGATCTCCTCCTTTACAAATGGCAAGTTGCTCTTTCACATATCCTTCCATCTTATCCAGGTGCATTTCTACAAAGAGCAGAATATCGGAACGGCTAACCGTTGTATTCACATTTCCGGCATCTTTGCTATCAGGATTCATCATACGTTCGATAAATCCCAGATAAACCCGTTGCTGCTGACGACGGAAATTATTTTCCAGTTCATTGGAATCATTCAAAGGTTTCCACACCGTAGCAAACACATCGTCCAAATATTCTTCGATCGGATAAGGGTCTGAAGCACACATGGAAGCCGAATACAGATTCTGTAACATTCCCGGGGCAAGCAATAAAGCCAAAGTAGAACTTTGACGGTCGCGAATCTCATCCACCACTTTCACTCCGGTACAACTTACCACCTTATCCGGATAGAGCCAAAGCGGAGCGACAAGCAGATTCCGTCCCAGCCACTCTACTGCTTCTTTCTGCACACTACGCGGCAGATAATCGTAAGGCTTCTGTCCCGGCAGATTATTGGCATAGCGTCCTCCCAGGTTTTTCTGCACATGCAGAGTATATTTCATATATTGGGCACGGACAGATTTATAGATCGTATTCAGATCATCATACTGGTCGTCAGGCTGTGCTGTCCAAGCCAGTATATGTTCCATCACCCTTTTCAGGTTCTTTATACCGTATTCATTGGCTTTCATATTATTGTCTCCCAAGTCCTCACTCTGGCTGCGCGGGTCAGTACCTTTCCCCTCATCACCGATATACAACAAACGATGGTCGCCCTGAAGTTTCTTAGTGACTTCAGCACGCAATGCCTTTTTTTCCTGAAAGGGGTCTTTAAATTCCGGACGATATTGGTACCCCCATCTTATCGCCCATTTATCATAGTCGCCAATGCGGGGGAAAAGCCCCTTCTCTGAAACCCGGTCCTCGGGCTGTGCGACATAATTAAACCGTGCATAATCCATGATAGATACCGTATGCCCATGGGCTTCCACCCAAGCTTTATCACGCAACTTCTCTACCGGAGTAGCCGAACTGGCGGCCATATTGTGACGTAACCCCAGCGTATGCCCTACCTCGTGCGAGGAAACAAATTGAATCAAAGTCCCCATTAATTTATCATCAAAGGTCATTGACTGTGCACGTTTATCCAAAGGTCCGCACTGCACCATATACCACTTTTTAAGCAAGTTCATCACATTGTGATACCAGCAAATATGACTTTCCATGATTTCTCCACTACGCGGATCGACAATGCGCGGTCCATAAGCATTCTCCGTTTCAGAAGGCAGATAGCGTATCACACTATAACGTGCATCGTCCAAGCTCATTGCAGGATCATCCGGCCATTCTTTAGCTATGATGGCATTTTTGAATCCGGCTGCTTCAAAGGCAACATTCCAGTCGTTTACACCGGCTTTCAGATAAGGTATCCATTTCTTGGGTGTTGCCGGATCGATGTAGTACACAATAGGACGCTTCGGTTCGGTAAGTAGTCCTTTACGATAACGTTCCGGGTCTTTCGGCTCCAACCGGTAACGCTGAATGATGGCATCATGTGTTGTAACCTGCTGATCATCTGAAAATTCGGTCAACGGATTCTGGAAAAATCCGACCCGTTCGTCCGCCAGCCTCGGTTGCATCGGTTCCTCAGGTAACATTACGATACTGGTATTCAGTTTCACTGTCACCGAACCCGTTGCCGCAGCCGGCAATTTACCGGAAGTAATATTGTAAGTACGCAACGTGACCACTTCCACATTAATAGGATAGGTCTTTATCGTATCCATATAGGTACGGTCCTGCGCTAAAGAACCAATGCTAAGAATGGAACGGTCACGCGATGTAAAACCGCATGTCTTGTTATCGCTCAAAAGAAACTTGGATACATGGATGAGCTGCGCCTGTGTTTTCGGATTTCTGCCGATAACATCAAACTTACAGATCACCGGATCTACAGTCGACTGCTTTAACGCCTCTGCTATTTTATCACCCGGACGGGCAAACTGCGACTGTACATATTCACGCAAGAATAGAGTCTTGCTGTCATGCTGTTCCCAATAAACCACACTCCGGTTCACCTCTTCCCCACTGAGCATTTTGAACCCCTGCGGTACGGCTTTGAAGCGAGTAACAACCAATAACAATCGCCCCAATAAAGAATCCGGTACTTCAAAATACCAACCATCCTTGATATGACGCACTGTAAACATGCCCTCACATTCACTCCCTCCCTCTTTCAGAAGTTTCTCGTAAGCGGTCGGTTTCCTGACAGTGTCTTTCTTGACTGTATCCTCACGGAGCACCAGACTTTTCGTTCCATATTCAAGCGAACTTATCACATCGGTCCGGGCTTCTGCTCCTTGCAGTCCCCATAGTACCGATACAATTATCATTAAAATCTTTTGCATTGCTTTTTCTTTCTAATTTATTCGTTAGTATTAGGGTCTTTATTCGTTAGTATTCAGTGTCAGGTTCGGATTTTTCTCACGGGCAGCTACCGGGAACGGAATGACATACAAACGTGAATCCGGTTTCAATGTATACGTTTTCTGTTCAACATCCGTAGTTACCACCGGGAAAGTACGGGTAATCGTCTTCGCATAGTCAGCTTCCGTATTTAACCGCTTCAAATCCCAGAAACGGCTGAACCCGAAGAGTAACTCTTTACGACGCTCATTGATGATTGCCTGCATCATCTCACGCTGTGTAGCCGGTTCCGGCAATACCGCTTCACTCCCCTTGATACGTTTCTCACGCAACAGGTTTAACACTTTGACAGCTCCGGATACATCATTCAATCGCGCATTGGCTTCTGCCAAAATCAGATAAACTTCGGCGGTACGCATACCTACAGCCATATACTGGAACTTAGAATAGGTAATTCCCGCATTCCATAAAGCAGTTCCAGAGCCCTCATCAAAGAAAAACTTCGAATTTCCGGTCGTCTTGAAAAACAGATTAAACCGCTCGTCATTATCTCCGAAGAGCTGTACCAGTTCCGGACTAATCATACCATAGGTATAAGCCGGATTGTCGCTGGGACTACCCATATAGGCATAATTCAACACTTCCGGGTTGCCACCTTTGGCATAAGTAAGCACTTTGGTCGGACCTCCATCCGCCTCCAAAGCGATATAATCTATCAAAGCATTGTTCAGTTTCAAAGATTCCTCCGCTGCCTCCTTAGCCTTTTTCCAGTCACGATGGAACAGATAAACGCGTGCCGCCAATGCATAGCCGAATGCTTTCGACGGATGATACACATTCACCGGTTTCTCCTGTAAATAAGGTAACGCATCTTCGATATCCTTGATGATAAAGTCATAGACTTGGGCAACAGTCGCTTTGGTAGGAGTCGCTTCCAAGTTATATTCGTCGACAATGGCGATACCACCGTCAGTGGCTGCTGTCTCCGGATTATAGGCTTTAGCGAATGTATTCACCAAGATAAAGTGATCCCACGCACGCATGAGCTTTGCTTCCGCTTTAGCCAGCTCCTTCACATTCTTGTCACCCATACTATGATCAATCAACGAAATCACGATGTTAGAGCGTAAAATGTATTGGTAGCAGTTTGCATACAGATTGTTATCACTTAGCTCTTTACGATCGGCAGCCTCATTAAAAGTCATATTGATTCCATCAAAGGAAAGATATTCCTTGCCGATAATATTCGATTCTTTTGACCAGACATTATCACTCAACAAAGCAAAAGACGACGGATAATAACTTCGGTTCGGCAAAGCCACCAATTCATAATAAGTCTCGGTAGAGTCCACAGTCTTCTTTCCTGTGGGAGTAATATCCACGTAATTCTCGCAAGCTGCAAGTCCCCATATAAGCAGAACCGGCAAGATATAAAGTAGTCTACGCATATCCTATATTCTTTTAAATAATTAGAAACTTGTTGATAATCCGATAGAGTAAGTCTTGGGCGAAGCGATGCTGCGTGTGGCATTATTCAGGCTATAACTTTCCGGGTCAATGCCATTTCCTGCCTTACACCAGGTAAACAGATTGTTCACCTGCAACTTCAACTTCAATGAATGAAGCCTGAGTTGACGACAGATATCAGACGGCAAATTATAGCCAAGACTCAGACTACGCAATTTCACATAACCGGCATCCTTCACATTGATATCGCCATACTGCCACCAATACTGGAAAGTACTTGCATAAGTTTTATCCTTTGCCGGCATATCGATATACATACGTACATTTGCATCCGGTGCATCCGCACTCCAGCGGTTGGCAATATCTTTCAAAGTTTGGCTTCCTGTCTGGTCACTCATACTTACCACACTGTTACGTAACTTGTTGCCCCCTGCATATACAAAGGAAGCATTCAAGTCGATCCCTTTGTAACTAAGTCTCAACATCAGTGCTCCATTAAAACTCGGAGTCAACGAACCAAGGTTTACCAAATCATCGGTACCTTTCAGTGACGAACTGGTGGTAATATCAGCTACCGTACCATCTTCATTAAATTTCACGAGGTCGTTCCCGTCCTTATCCACTGCTATCGGATATCCGTTTTCAATACGGTCGATACGGTAAGCCCAAAGTGTGTTATAGCTGGTTCCTTCCATAAAGAACTTCAGCGGGCTCGTAATAAAACTGGCCGAAGTGTCCGCGTCATTATGGTCCACCTTTAACATCTTGTTTTTATTATGAGCAAAGTTGAAATCAATGGCAAAGTTCCAGTCTTTCTTTCTGATGATATTGGCAGTAAGGGAGAATTCAATGCCCCGGTTACGCATTTTCCCATTGTTCACCACACGTGATTTAGCTCCCAAAGTAGGATCCATATAACGGCGTACAAGCAAATCGGATGCGGAACGATTATAATATTCCAAGCTACCGATCATCCAATTATTGAAAAGACGGAAATCCAATCCCACATTATAAGTAGCTGTTTTCTCCCAACGGAGTTTCGGATTCGGAAGATCATCGTCGTCATAAGTCAAGTAAGTCGTCTTGATCGGATTGCTCTGTGTTTTTTGCTTTACCACAAAATAAGTGGTCGAACCTTGATCCACATTACCGTTGATTCCATAAGTCATACGAGCTTTCAGGAAATTGATCCAAAAAATATCTTTAAAGAACGACTCTTCCGAAATGATCCAGGACGCACCGACAGACCACAGGGGATGACGCTGATTACGGATATCCAGTCCGAACAAGTCTGCCTGATCCCAACGGATACTTCCGGACACATTATAACGGGATAAGTAAGAATAGCCCGCATTGGCATAGAAGGATGCATAACGATGGCGCGTTTCCTGCAATGTAGGCGACAAGCCACCCAACGTAATCGTACTTCCGCTAAGAGCACTGATTCCTACACCGTCACGGTATGCCTGCCAATCCATTATATCAGAGGTCAGTGTCTGAGGATCATAGCCAAACATTAATTGCTGGGTAGCTTTCGGTATTTTATTCTCCCTGAATTCGAGTCCGGCAATGGCGGTTATTGCATGGTTCTTCCAGCTTTTATCAAAGTCTATCTGGTTACGTACCGTATAACGATTACTGCTCAGCTCACTTTGAAAGAACCGCCCGCCTTCCGGCATGTGTGATTTTCCTTTTTCATCAATCATCGAATTGTACGTCATACGCATCATAAAGGAGTCTTCCGCATCAAAAACTTCACTTTTGCTATGATTCCATTCGTATTGATACATGAATTTGTATTTAAACATCTTCAGAAAACGAGCCTGCAGGCTGACAAACGGACGGATACTGACATCACGTGATTTAGTACCGCCTTCCCCCAATGCGTCAAGCACATTGAAACCAAACGTTTTATAAGGTGAAACACCTTCTGCCTTGCTCACAACACTGCCGTTGTAAGTCCCACCCGAATATCCCTTCAGATTTACATAAGGAGACATATAGCGGTTGCCATCGTCATCCATTATTCTTTCATAACGTTGTTGCATAGTGTAACTGGTAAACAGGGTATTCGGTGTATCACTACTTCCCAGACGGGCGTCCACCCCGGCATTCACATTCAACCAACTGGTGATGGCATAGTTCGACTTATAATACAAGGAGAATTTATTCCTTTTATCATTTATCGTACGCCCCTTGTCATTTTCATAATTGAACGAAAGGAAGTGATTGTTTTTTCCGACTTTCTGTGATACACTCACATTATAGCGCTGGGTCACAGCCGTACGCCAGGCATTATCACGGTATTCTTTATAATAATCATTATTACGCCATTGATTCAACGTGGCTTCGACTTCACGATTACTTAGCGCACCATTTTCCCGGTCTAAATAGAGTTGGAATAACGGATTATAATAGTTTGACCTATAAGTAGACAAGAAACCGGACGCACTACCCGATTCGGCTACATTTGCATCAAACACTGCAGTCTGATAATCAATGATATCACTTGTAGACGCCAGGTTCAAGCTGTTAAAATTCGGTTTGCCTGTGATGAACCAGTCCGCATTGATATTCACATGCGCACCCTCTTCTTTGCCCTGTTTAGTCGTTACCACAATAACGCCGTTTGCAGCCAAAGCGCCATAAATACTGGCTGCCGCCGCATCTTTCAAGACCGTCACACTCTCCACATTATAAGGATTTATCTCGTTCAAAGTCAGGTTGGTAGGCATATCATCCACCACAATCAGCGGATTTGTACCTACCTCCTCCGAAAACGTACCTACACCACGAAGAATGGGGCTCATATCTCCGTTATTCGGATTAATGTCCATACGCAAACCGGCTATCTGCCCTTCCAAAGACGAAGTCAAGTCAGTGTGCATCTGTCTTGTCAGTTGTTCGGAATCTATGAAACCGAAAGAAGCAGTAGAACGTTCACGGCTGATACGCTGATACCCCGTTACTACCACATCTCCCAATTGCAATTTATCTTCATGCATAATCACATTGACATGAGTACGCCCTTTGATAGCAACCTTCTCTGTCTGCATACCGACAAAAGATACTTCCAATGTGTGGGTTTCCTCCATCACCTTACAAATGAAATTTCCTTTAATATCGGAAATAGCTCCAAACGGACTGTCGATTCCCCGAATATTCGCACCCGGCAACGGATCCCCTTTTTCATCCACGACACATCCTTCGATGTTCCTGACTTTACGTGCAGCAGCCGATGCTGGCTTCACTTTACGGACAGTGATAAAATGTTGTTTCACCTCATATTCAAAAGGCTTCCCTGCCAATATTTTCTGAAGTGCCGCCAAAGGCGCCAACCGGCGTATACTTACGCTTACCCGGTACGCTCCGACATCTTCACTGGAGAAATTCACCTTATAACCGGACATATTGCTGAACTGCTTCAAAGCTTCTCCCAGCGGTGCTTCTTTTAGTTCCAAAGAAATCAATTTACCGTCCGTATCCTGTGCCCGTCCATAGAGGGCAGTTACAAACATCAGCAATAGGAAAGCGGCTTTCATCCATACGCCCTTTCTCATTACCTTTTCGCAAGACAATGTAATTTGTAGCCTTTTCATAAGAGTTGTATCTGTAAAGTTATATATGTTTAATCGTAATAGTTCCGTCCTGATAATCTACGCGTACTTTCTCCAGTTTATTCAACAGTTCCACCGCCTCTTCCAAGGGGGCGTTGCGGTTCGCCCAGAAGTTCAGGCGGATATGGCATAGTTCCACCCGTTCAAAGTCGATATTCACGTTGTACCATCTGCCCAGAGAAGTCATAATTTCTTCCAACGCTGCATCTTCAAAATAGAACATTCCTTCTGTCCAAGCCGTATAGGTAGCTATGTTGACATGCGATATCTTCTCTTCTCCGGTTTCCGTATAGGTCAAGTCCTGTCCGGGTTGAAGCACTACGGAAGTAAGACTGCTTTTGTTGGTCACTTGCACTTTTCCCTGCACCAATGTCACGTGGCGGTCTTCTGTTGTGTATGAACGTACATTAAATTTAGTACCCAGCACATGAGTATCCATACCATCGGCACTTACGATAAAGGGACATTTTTCATCCTTTGCCACTTCAAAACAGGCTTCACCTGTCAGCTCTACCCGGCGTTCTTTTCCGTTGAATGCAACAGGATAACGCAGGCTACTTTCAGCATTTATCCACACCTTAGTCCCGTCGGACAATACCAGCAGGAAACTTTTTCCACGGGGTGTAGTCAACGTTTGGCAGCAGGAGGTATCCTTCACCAATGTTTTCCATTCTTTGATATCCATCACACTGTCTTCCAATAGTTGTTGTTCACTACGACCATCCATTTGAAGCATCACCTGTTCTGCACTGACAGTTGAGGCAAAGACTCGCACCGGTTCCTCTTTTTTTATAAAGAAAGAAGGAAGTAAAGAAGGCATCAGGAAAACCGAAACCACAACGGCTGCCACGGCAGAAGCCGCTATCCAAATACGCATTCTCGTTTTTGCTTTACGCCTCCTATCCAGGTTTTCACGCATCACGGCTTCCTTGCAAGCCATCAAATCAAGAAATAGTTCCTTGTTTTCAGGTACACGGATCCATTGGGTGAACTCTTCTGTCTCCCTTATTCGCGGTTCCTGTATTGCACGCAATGCATAGTCTGAATTTTGGTCTGTTTTTTCCATCATAGCAATCAACTGTTTATCTTAATACGTAGAACTAATTAAAACCGATGACACCTAAAATAGATTTTTTTCAAAAAAAGACGTTTAATCGTTTACGAAGTATCTTTAAAGCTCTAGCTATGTGGGTTCTAACTGTATTATCGCTGATATTTAAAGTCTCACTGATTTCCGCACATTTCTTTTCTTTCAGAAAAAACTCTTCCACTACCGTGCGCATTTGCGGAGCCATTTGACGGATACTCTCCTGCATCCGATTTATTTTATCTTCATACTCCTGATACTCTTTCGCAGTCCAGCCACCATAAAGCTCCTCCAAGTATCTTTCCGAATTCTTATGAACGACACTCTGATGACGTATATGGTCAATGCAACGGTTTTTCACCATCACATAAAACAAGGGAAGTAAATCTGCCTCCTCAGTCAACAGCCTGCCATTTTCAAGCACAGAGCAAAAGACATCATTCACGATATCCTTTGCACATTCTCCGTCATTCAACAGATTATATGCATGAATATAGAGTTTCTGCCAATGTTTCCTGTATATTACAGCTATAGCATTTTGGCTATCATTCATGTCTTTTTGATTACTTTTTGCATTTAATCGAGTACAAAGTTAGCCAAATAACACCAAAGAATCAATCAATTCATAAAAAAAACAGTAAGCGTCTACATCCTACGATATGGACACTTCATTTCTTTTCAGAAAGATGCGGTTTGTAATAGTATCCGGAAGTTCCGATTCATAATGCGTCACCATAATCATGGTTTTATTTTTACGTTGGCAAAAGGCTTCAATAATCTTCTTTACCCGGCGACGATTATAAGTATCCAATCCATGGAGTGGCTCATCCAGAATCAGCAGTTCCGGATCTTTGACGAAAGCTCTTGCCAGCAAGGCCAGGCGTTGTTCTCCACTGGATAGTTGCAGGAATGGTTTATCTTTCAAATCTGCAATGCCGAATATATCCATCCACCACTCACAGATAGCCATCTGTTCCGGTCGAGGACGTTTATACAGACCGATACTGTCATGCAAACCACTGGCTACAATCTCGATAGCAGGCAGATTTTTAAGATAAGCACGGTGCATCTCGGGGCTTACGTAACCGATATGTTTCTTGATTTCCCAAATACTTTCTCCCGTCCCTCTTTTCCGTCCGAAGAGACTGATGTCACAAGCATACGATTGCGGATTGTCTGCACAGACAAGGCTCAACAGCGTCGATTTCCCGGCACCGTTCTCACCACTCAACGCCCACTTCTCACCACGACGGACTGTCCAGTCCAGTTCTTTCAGAATAGTTCGGTCGCCATAACGGATACTGACCTTATTCAGTTTCACTACTTCCTCCGAATCGTAATTGTTACCATCAGATGGCAAATCTATAATCCGTTGCTGCAAATCATCCAAAGAGGTAACCGCATCTCTACTACGGAAAGCTTCGAGATAGGCTTCACGTTCCATTTTAGGAAAGACCTCCATCTGGTCCACAGGAATGACATGAGTAATGAATGACGGTATATCATCGAGCATGGAAAGTACCAGAATGATTTGTACGGATGACATTTTCGTCAGACGTTCGAGCAAAGAGAATAACAGTTCGCGCGTAGGAGCATCCAGTCCGATAAACGGATTATCCATAATCAACACGCGAGGAGCAGTCAGCAAGGTTTTGGCTAGCTGGAATTTACGTAATTCACCGCTGGAAAGGAGAATGATCTTCTTGTCGAGCAACGGTTCGATACGGAAGAGTTCAAACAATTCACGTTGCAGTTGCTCGTCCTTGATTTCTCCCAACATCTCACGCACATCGGGAGCCTCATCCTGATCGTGAGCATTCCAACGCTGCTGATAGTAGTAATTGGCATCGGCAGATCCGTAAGTATCGCGGAAAGCAATGTATTTCACATTATCATAAAGAGTCCGGGTGGCAGAGGGGAAAAAATTATATTGAACGGTTCCTTCACGCAATGGATATTTTCCGATCAGGGTATCTACAAAAAGACTTTTACCACCACCATTGGGACCTACAATGGCTATATGCTCATTCGCTCCGATAGTTGCCGTGATGGGTTTGGCTAAACGCACAAGCGGGTTGCGTGCTACGCCCCCCGCCATGCAGAATGTATTTTGGTTCATATTCTTTTATTCTGTTTAATTATTGCCCGCAAAGGTAACAATTTTATCATAACAATAAAGTTGAAAAGTGTGCAAGTATCTGCAACAGACATCATGCAGTTGAGGAAAGCTATCTCCTTAGAGAAAGAGCTGTATCTCTACGCTTATGTCAGTGTCCATACAGAGAAACGGGAGTATCCCTATATAGAAACTGTAGTTCCCATACGGGAAACTGGAATTTCCTGCCTGGAAACTGGAGTTTCAACGGGTTACTTATACATAATCAATGCAGACTGTCCGGGAATAATCACTTCCGGCCCGGTTTGCGTACCTAATCCACGCACATCTATCACACCGTCTTTGCATACCACTGTATATTTACCAACAGGCACTTCCAAACGGGCAGGAGTCATGCGGGAATTAAAAGCTACGATCATATCTTCCCAACTATCTCCGTTCGCATGATCCTTCAGGCGGAACGCAATCAGGTTTTGTCCTTCCACCGGAAGAAACTCCAGATGCTTCCGGACCTTCTCCGCATCTCCCATACGGAAGGCGGGATGAGACTTACGCAAATCTATGAGTCGTTTATAATACATGAAAACATCTCCGTTCATCGTTTTACGTCGCCAATCGATGGCATTGACTGCATCCGGACTCTTATAACTATTATCTACCCCTTGTTTATCGCGCATCACCTCTTCTCCTGCATAGATAAAAGGAATACCTTGCGAAGTGAAGACTACCGTTTGCGCAAGCTTATCAAGCCGGACCAGTTGCTCGGGAGTAGCTCCCGGCATACTTGCTTTCAAGCGATCAACAAGGCACAAACCGTCGTGACAGGAAACATAGCTAATCATCTGGGTAGGCTGTGCCGCCCACGGTTTCTGACTGTAATTGACGGAATCACACCGTACTTGCGGATGCTCAATAGCACCCACAATACCGAATTTAACACTCATTTCTGCTCCGGGAACTCCGGCAAGGAAAGCACCTTTCTCTTTTTTCCATGCAGGTCCGCAGAGCCCGTCACGCAATTCATCCGAGAATACGGCAATTCCGGGCATGTGGGAAACATTCCCTTTCATAGCCAACGAATCTGCCGGATATTGGGGAATGTCGGCTGCCCAACCTTCTCCATAAAGACAAATGGTAGGATCAACCTTGTTCACAGCTTTCCGGATCTCATTCATAGTTTCAATATCATGCACTCCCATCAAGTCAAAACGGAAGCCGTCAATGTGGTATTCATTTATCCAGTAAAGAACGGACTCTACCATGAACTTGCGCATCATAGGGCGTTCACTTGCCGTCTCATTACCACATCCGGAACCATTAGCCAATGTTCCGTTTTCTTTCTGACGATAAAAATAACCGGGAACAGTACGTTCAAAGTTACTTTCAACAGTATTAAAAGTATGATTGTAAACCATATCCATTACCACACGGATACCAGCTCTATGCAGTGCTTGTACCATCTGTTTAAACTCCTTCACACGAGTGGTAGGTTCATAAGGATCAGTTGAATAAGAACCATCCGGCACATTATAATTCACCGGATCATATCCCCAGTTATAGTGGTTTTCTTCCAGTTTTGTTTCGTCGATAGAAGCATAATCAGAAGAAGGAAGAAGATGTACATGTGTCACTCCCAGTTCTATCAAGTGATCGATACCAGTCAGTAACTGATCCGAATTCATGGTACCGTGTTCAGTCAATGCGAGGTATTTACCTCTATTCTTAATTCCCGACGCAGAATCAACCGAGAAGTCCCGATGATGCATTTCATAGATAATCATATCAGCAGGAGATTTCAGAGAAGGACGCCTGTCACTCTCCCATCCCTCGGGATTTGTAGTCTTCCAGTCAATAATGGCGGCACGTTTCCCATTCACACCGACAGCGTGGGCATTGATTCCCGGAGTGTCTCCCTGCCATTTATCGTTGATTTTTACATTAAAGGCGTAGAATTTACCGAGCAGGTCCTTATCTACCGTAGTTGTCCAGGTTCCATCTTCTGCGGGTTCCATCTTTACCGTTTCATAAGCATGACCGCCTTCACCGGCATCATATAGCATCAGGCGCACTTCTTCTGCTGTTGGTGACCAAAGATAAAATCTGGTTGCCAACGGCGTATATTCCATTTCCGTAAGACTTCCCGTACGAACCGGATACAGCTCAAAAGAAGCATATTCCTTTTTCGCAGGGGAGCAGCTCATTACTGTTGTCACTGTAGTCACCCCTAATATTGCTAAATAATTACTTTCCATCTTCATTTAAACCTCCCCTAGATATTTCCTGTCTATCCCTATAATCAGTCGCTTTACTTCACCCTATCCGGATTCTTCGCTATAAAATCCTTCCAGCTATTATAACCTTTTTCCATTGCCGGGCGTCCCATTTGCAGAAAATGACAATAGGCTGCTGCCAGTCCGTCCGTTGCATCCATAAAAGTAGGCATATCTTCTTTCGAAAACCGCAGCATCCGCTGTAACATATCCGCCACCTGTTCCTTGGATGCCTGCCCGTTTCCGGTGATAGCCATCTTTATCTTCAAAGGAGCATATTCCGTAATCGGAATATCCCGGCTCAATGCTACTGCCATCGCTACCCCCTGTGCACGGCCCAACTTCAACATCGACTGTACATTCTTACCGAAGAAAGGCGCTTCAATAGCCAGCTCATCAGGCAGATAACTTTCAATAATACTCAATACCCGTTCATGGATATAACGAAGTTTCAGATAGTGGTTGGCAAATTTACGCAAGTCGATAATCCCCATCGCAATCATTTCGGGCTTGGTTCCTTTCACTCTTAGAACACCATATCCCATGATTGTCGTACCTGGGTCAATCCCCAGGATTATCTTTTCCTTTACCGGTTGAATCACTCTATCACCTCCATCAAGGTCGGAAACCCGATCACTTTATCTTTAAATATCTTTGCCAGTTCGTCATTCAAGCGCATTCCCTGTTCCAGATGCCAACGATGCAGCAATCCGCTACTTTCCACCTCCCATTGCAGAGAGTACGCACTTCCTTCTTCCCGATGACTCAATATCCGGCAAATGCGCGGTGCCTTTAAAGTACCGTGTTTCTGTACTTCAGGGATATAGCTTTCTTTTATCCAAATCATGAAATTGTCGTGAACATCATCGTCCACTTGAAAAGTTGTATTATAAATCAGCATATCTTAAATTTCAAACTAATTATTTACCGCAAACATAGCAATAATTTCAGAATAATGCATTATATTTGCACCAACAAAAAGGATTCGTTTACAAACGTTATCATATAAAGTACAAAAGGGGCGTTAGCTCATCTGGCTAGAGCGTAACACTGGCAGTGTTAAGGTGATCGGTTCGAGTCCGATACGCTCCACAACCATTCAATCAGGGTTCTGTTTTCAGAACCCTTTTCTTCTTCTAAAAGCTATTTCATATTTTATAGGGTCACGGATCAGTAGAAAAATAGTGGAGATAAATTTTGTCTTAATCTGAAAAATCGGAGAAGAGTTTGAAAATTTGAGTAATGTGCTTCAAGGTAGCCTATCCCCCAAATAGTTCGTTTCCATACGGTAAGGCACCCAATAATATGTATATGAATTGTTCGATCCGGTACTGAAGCAATCCGAATCCTCCTACTAATTACAGTCAAATCTCCCACTAACTATTAAAAAGAAAAACCGCCTTCAGCCTTCAGTTCTTCACCAAAGTCCCTGCTCATCGGCGTTTGAGCCTGAAAGCACTCCTGAAAGCGAATGTATATAACTCCGGCTCCTTCTATACTTATTTCCAACAGAGGCTCTATTATAGCAAAACAGAGCCTGCATTTCATGGTAACAGAGCCTCTGTTATAACCAAACAGAGCCTGCATTTCACCTCACAACAGATAGTTCTACCGGCAAGTCTGAAAAAGCTGAAAGCGCTGAAAGCACTATCCCTTGCCTACAATACCTTCCTGCAAGGGTCAATATGTTCCGCCTTCAGCCGCTATCTCCTTCTGGCAAAGCGTTTGCGGAAAAAACTGAAACCGCTGAAAGCAGATTATAGTATGAAAATTCAAGATGATATATGAGTAGGGCTATATTAATGCCGGAATTAAATTGTTTAGGACTATACATGGAATGGCGGACAGAAAATTCCTTCTTTGCTGAATTGCGAAGAGTCGGCTCTATCCCCACTAAATTTCTACTGTGCCCGAAAATCCTCTTTCATCCTATCACCGTCTTCCCGGAACTCCCTATTCATCGTATTTACAGAGCGATGATAGGTTGCTGTTAATCTGTCACCTATCACCGCCTATTTTTTGAAAGCCCGATTTGTTTCAAGATGTTTCAATTGCTTGAAACAAAGGGTCATTTTCGGTACATATCAGCAACAAAGATATAAATTATTTCGATGGTTCGTAATAAAATTATATCTTTGCACGGTTTTTACCAAGAAACTGAATAACAATACATCAAAAATATGATAGCTAAGATTGAACAACTTCTGAAAGAGGTGGAAGCCTTACACGCCTCCAATGCCGAAGAACTCGAAGCTCTCCGCATCAAGTACTTAAGTAAGAAGGGAGCCATTAACGACTTAATGGCAGATTTCCGTAATGTAGCTGCCGAACAGAAAAAAGAAGTCGGCATGAGACTGAATGAACTGAAAACCAAAGCTCAGGACAAAATCAACGCGCTGAAAGAAATGTTTGAAAGTCAAGACAATGATTGTGACGGACTGGATTTGACGCGTTCGGCTTATCCCGTGAAGCTCGGTACACGCCATCCGCTCACCATTGTAAAGAACGAAATCATCGATATCTTTGCCCGTTTAGGATTCAGCATTGCCGAAGGTCCGGAAATTGAAGATGACTGGCATGTATTCTCGGCACTGAACTTTGCCGAAGACCATCCTGCACGCGACATGCAGGACACGTTCTTTATCGAAGCTCACCCCGACGTAGTATTGCGTACACATACTTCTTCCGTACAGACCCGTGTAATGGAAACCTCACAACCTCCTATCCGCATCATCTGTCCGGGACGTGTATATCGTAACGAGGCAATCAGCTATCGCGCACACTGTTTCTTCCATCAGGTGGAAGCGCTGTATGTGGACAAAAACGTATCGTTCACCGACTTAAAACAAGTATTGTTGCTTTTCGCTAAAGAGATGTTCGGTGCTGACACAAAGATTCGCCTACGCCCGTCTTACTTCCCGTTCACCGAACCCAGTGCGGAAATGGACATCAGCTGTAATATCTGCGGCGGTAAAGGTTGTCCGTTCTGTAAACACACCGGCTGGGTAGAAATCCTCGGTTGCGGTATGGTAGACCCGAACGTACTTGAATCGAACGGTATAGACAGCAAAGTATACAGCGGTTACGCTCTCGGTATGGGTATCGAACGTATCACAAACCTGAAATACCAGGTGAAAGATCTCCGTATGTTCTCAGAAAACGATACGCGCTTCTTAAAAGAATTCGAAGCAGCATATTAATAATGTGCTAAATTTACCAGTATGCCAATGTTCCCCATACAACCGTCGGACGGTGATCGGGACATTGGCATATTCATCGACAGACCAATCAGACCAAACGCCCCGGTTTCCAGCTAACGCGAATCAGCCGATTAAACGATTATTCATTATGGCAAAGGATAGACTCATTACTCCCGGTTATTGTTTCATCTTGGCAGCCAACTTCCTGCTCTACTTCGGCTTTTGGTTGTTGATTCCTGTTTTGCCGTTCTATTTATCCGAGTTCTTCCAAACTGGAAATTCCACGATTGGCATTGTCCTCTCCTGCTACACGGTAGCCGCTCTCTGCATCCGTCCGTTTTCCGGTTATCTGCTCGACACATTTGCCCGCAAACCTCTTTATTTATTTGCTTACTTCATCTTTATGATGATGTTCGGCGGATATCTAATAGCCGGCTCCCTAACTTTATTTATTATATTCCGAATCATCCATGGCGTCTCTTTCGGAGTGGTTACTGTAGGTGGAAACACAGTAGTAATAGATATCATGCCATCTTCCCGCCGGGGAGAAGGGTTAGGCTATTACGGGCTTACCAACAATACAGCGATGTCCATCGGGCCCATGTTCGGACTGTTCCTGCACGATGCGGGAATCTCTTTTGCTACGATCTTCTGTTATGCATTCGGTTCCTGCATTTTAGGTTTTCTATGTGCAAGTCTGGTAAAAACGCCCTATAAGCCTCCTGTGAAACGGGAACCGATTTCACTCGACCGCTTTATTTTACTGAAAGGATTACCAGCCGGATTTAGCCTGTTGTTACTTTCCATCCCTTACGGAATGACAACCAACTATGTAGCTATGTATGCCCGCCAAATCGGACTGAACACGCAAACCGGATTCTTCTTTACTTTTATGGCTGTCGGCATGGCAATCTCCCGCATCTTTTCGGGGAAACTGGTGGACCGCGGAAAAATAACGCAAGTAATAATAGCCGGATTATACCTGGTTGTTTGCAGTTTCTTCCTGCTTTCAACCTGCGTTTATCTGATTCAATGGAATAATACCGCCTGTACCCTGCTGTTTTTTGGCATCGCATTATTAATGGGCGTCGGGTTTGGCATCATGTTTCCAGCATTTAATACGTTGTTTGTCAATCTCGCCCCTAACAGCCAGCGGGGAACGGCTACTTCCACCTATCTCACCTCCTGGGATGTAGGAATCGGCATCGGTATGCTGACCGGAGGATATATCGCAGAAATAAGTACATTTGACAAGGCCTATCTTTTCGGAGCCTGCCTGACGGTAGTTTCCGCCCTCTATTTCAAACTAAAAGTAACGCCTCATTACCATAAAAACAAGCTACGATGAGAAAGAAAGAACGTTATGAGAAAGTAATCGCCTGGTTTCAGGACAATGTACCTGTAGCCGAAACCGAACTGCATTACAACAATCCGTATGAATTATTGATTGCTGTCATTCTTTCCGCCCAATGTACGGACAAACGGGTTAATATGATTACTCCTCCTTTATATAAAGATTTTCCGACTCCGGAAGCATTGGCAGCCACTACCCCGGAGGTGATTTTCGAATATATACGGAGCGTATCCTACCCGAATAACAAAGCCAAACATCTGGTTGGTATGGCAAAGATGCTGGTGAACGACTTCAACAGCCAGGTACCGGACAATCTGGAAGATCTGGTGAAATTGCCCGGTGTAGGAAGAAAGACTGCCAATGTAATCCAGTCGGTCGTGTTCAACAAGGCAGCAATGGCGGTAGATACCCATGTGTTCCGTGTCAGTCACCGCATCGGACTGGTACCGGATAGTTGTACCACCCCATTCAGCGTAGAAAAAGAACTGGTGAAGAATATTCCGGAAAAGCTGATACCGATTGCTCACCATTGGCTCATCCTGCACGGCCGTTATGTTTGTCAGGCACGCACTCCCAAATGTGACACCTGTGGTTTGCAAATGATGTGCAAATATTTCTGTAACACCTATAAAGTAACAAAAGAGGAATCAAAAGCCTAGAATAAATAACGATTTAATAGCAGGGAACCGAAATAAATAGTAACTTTGCAGTCGTTCTAAACGAAGAATTTTAAAACACTTTTAAATAAAAATAGAGTATTATGCAGACAATTGACAAATTCAATTTTGCCGGTAAAAAGGCATTTGTTCGCGTGGACTTCAATGTACCTCTGGACGAAAACTTCAACATCACAGATGACACTCGTATGCGTGCAGCTCTTCCTACCTTGAAGAAGATCCTGTCAGACGGCGGAAGCATCATCATTGGTTCTCACCTGGGCCGTCCGAAAGGCGTTGCCGATAAATTCTCTTTGAAACATATCATCAAACATCTGTCTGAATTGCTGGGCGTTGAAGTTCAGTTCGCTAACGACTGCATGGGCGAAGAAGCTGCCGTAAAAGCTGCTGCTCTGCAACCGGGAGAAGTGCTGTTGCTCGAAAATCTTCGCTTCTACGCTGAAGAAGAAGGCAAACCTAGGGGTTTGGCTGAAGATGCAACTGACGAAGAAAAAGCTACTGCTAAGAAAGCTGTAAAAGAAAGCCAGAAAGAATTTACCAAGAAATTGGCTTCTTACGCTGACTGCTACATAAACGACGCTTTCGGTACTGCTCACCGTGCACATGCTTCTACAGCATTGATCGCTAAATATTTCGACGTAAACAACAAGATGTTCGGTTACTTGATGGAAAAAGAAGTGAAAGCTGTAGATAAAGTATTAAACGACATCAAACGTCCGTTCACTGCCATCATGGGTGGTTCCAAAGTTTCCTCTAAAATCGAAATCATCGAAAACCTGTTGAACAAGGTAGATAACCTGATCATCGCCGGTGGTATGACTTACACATTCACTAAAGCAATGGGTGGTAAAATCGGTATCTCTATCTGTGAGGACGACAAACTTGACCTGGCTTTGGACTTGATGAAGAAAGCTAAAGAAAAAGGTGTAAATTTGGTATTGGCTGTTGACGCTAAGATTGCTGACGCATTCTCTAACGACGCAAATACTAAATTCTGTGCTGTTGGCGAAATTCCTGACGGATGGGAAGGTCTTGACATCGGTCCTAAAACGGAAGAAATCTTCGCTAACGTAATCAAAGAATCCAAGACTATTCTTTGGAACGGTCCTACAGGGGTATTCGAATTTGACAACTTCACTCACGGCTCACGTGCAGTAGGTGAAGCAATTGTTGAAGCAACCAAGAAAGGTGCCTTCTCACTCGTAGGTGGCGGCGACTCTGTAGCTTGTGTTAACAAGTTCGGTTTGGCTAACGGTGTGTCTTATGTTTCAACCGGTGGTGGCGCATTGCTCGAAGCAATTGAAGGAAAAGTTCTTCCAGGTATTGCAGCTATTCAAGAGTAATTTTTTTGATAAAATAATATGGGGAGGGCAGTTCTTTGTGAAAAGAATTGCCCCTCATTCATCCAAACGAGATATGAAAACCAGCGGATACCCGAAACCTACTCTGGAAAAATCAGATTTACACAACGTATATCCCACAGTATCAACTGCAATCAAAGCACAGTTTCTTCTATGGCATCCTTTTTGTTCTATTACAAATGACATTCTGTTCATGGTGGCTCCAACACCATAAATACACTCCTTTCGAGGGCTTGGAGACGTTTGATCTGGATTGAAAGAAAACAAATAATTAAATAATGATGAACGAAAAAACGATTAATGAACAATACGCATATATACGTACTTTACTTGAAGAAAAAAGACTCAAGGAAGCCTTAATGCAGCTGGAATCTTTGCTATGGCAGTGTCCCGACTGGGAACTGCGAACCCGCCTGGAACAATTGCAGACTTCCTACAAATATATGCTGGAATACATGAAACAGGGAGCTGATGACCCTGAACGGTGGAATTTGTATCAAAAGATGGTAACAGATACTTGGGGAATTGCCGACCAATCACGTCTCCTCATGCTGGATAACGGTTCATCAAGATACTATCATGAGGTACGCCGTACTCCCGAATCGCCAGACTTGTCGAATTACAGCATCAAAACAATATTACACATACTGGAGTCTTTTAATGACGACTTGGCAGTCAGCGGATTATTGTCTGACGAGAAGATGAATGAAGTGCTAAAAAGGCATGAAGACACACTCAAATTCATGTTTATAAGAACATGGACAAACAGTGCGTGGACCCCTCAAGACGAAGAGGATGCAAGTTCCATGCTTGCTTCGGAATTACTTCCGGGAGATGATTTATGCTTGTTTGTCAGTGCCCTCACATTAAGCTTGATGGAATGTTTCGACTTGCGAAAAATAATGTGGTTGCTCAATGCGTACGAACACCCTAACGTCAACGTCAGTCAACGGGCACTGGTAGGTGTAATGATTATCTTCCATATCTACAGAAGCCGCCTTTCTTTCTATCCGGAGCTTATCAAAAGGGTCGGTCTTATGGAGGAAATACCTTCATTTAAAAAAGATGGCGCACGTATTTACCGACAAATGCTATTATGTCAGGAAACAGAAAAGATTGATAAAAAGATGAGGGAAGAGATTATTCCTGAAATGCTGAAGAATGTTTCCTCCATGAAAAATACACGGTTCGGTTTTGAAGAAAATGATGAAGAGAACAATGATATGAATCCGGATTGGGAAGATGCGTTCGAGAAATCCGGCCTGGGGAACAAATTGCGTGAAATGAACGAGTTGCAATTAGAGGGTGCGGATGTATATATGAGCACTTTTGCCGCATTGAAAAATTATCCGTTCTTCCGCGAAGTGCACAACTGGTTTTATCCATTCAGCAAACAGCAGTCCAACGTACTCAAAGCAATGAAGCAGACAGGAGAGCAAGGAGGAAGCCTGTTGGATTTAATCCTTCAATCAGGATTTTTCAGCAATAGCGATAAGTACTCACTCTTTTTCACAATCCATCAATTGCCTAAGTTACAACAGGATATAATGTTAAGTCAGCTGAGCGAACAGCAAGTTTCTGAATTGGCAGAGAAAGCGAATGTTGAGACAATGAAGAAATTCAATGAACGTCCGGGAACGGTCAGCAATCAATACCTGCACGATTTGTACCGTTTCTTCAAACTGAGTGTGCGCAAGAGTGAGTTCAGAGATATTTTTAAAGAGAAGCTCGATCTTCACCATATTCCTGCACTCGACAATATATTGTATGGGGAAGACGTATTGTTCCCCATTGCCGATTTTTATCTATCGAAAGAACGTTGGGACGAGGCTATAGAAATTTATGAAGAACTGGAAAGTATTGGCGGATTCAAAGAGGACGGTGCGGAATATTACCAAAAGTTTGGTTATGCATTACAAAAAAGAAAGAAATATACAGAAGCCATTCAGGCTTATCTGAAGGCAGATACGCTGAAACCGGATAATATCTGGAATAATCGGCATTTGGCTATTTGTTACCGGCTGGACAGAAACTATCAGACAGCACTCACCTATTATAAAAAGGTGGAAGAAGCTGCTCCGGAAGATCCCAACGCGACTTTCTATATCGGCAGTTGCCTGACTGAATTAGGACAATATGAGGAAGCACTGAATTATTTCTTCAAGTTGGATTTCATCGAGAACAATTGCATAAAGGCATGGCGAGGCATCGGTTGGTGTTCATTCATCAGTCAGAAATATGAACAAGCGATGAAGTATTATGAAAAGATTATCGGACAAAAACCGCTTGCCGGTGATTATATGAATGCAGGACATGTTGCCTGGGTAATGGGAGACATTCAGAAGGCTGCTACTTTCTACGGAAAAGCCATTACGGCTAATGGAAACCGGGAAAGATTTCTGGAGATGTTTCATAAAGATAAAGAAGCTCTTCTCGCACAAGGAATTCGAGAAGAGGATATTCCTCTAATGCTGGATTTATTATAGTTTTGCGCTTGTCTTAAGTGAAGAAATGAAATGCTAGACATAGAAAAGAGGATTGTGTCAAAACCGGCACACCCTCTTTTTTATTTTCTATGGCGAATACTTACTCTATTTTTTTCAACTCGTTGTACAGTTTCTGTATGGGAAGTCCCATTATGTTATAGAAGCTACCTGATATTGATTTTACCCCGATGTATCCGATCCACTCCTGAACACCATAAGCTCCAGCCTTATCCATTGGTTGATAGCGGTCGACGTAATAAAGGATTTCGTCTTCCGACAAAACATCAAACAGCACTTCGGAAGAAGCGGTAAAGCTTTTTTGCCATTCAGTAGTAGTTAAACAAACTCCGGTAAAAACCTGATGAGACTTTCCTGAAAGAGCACGAAGCATCTCAATGGCTCCTTCCCTCCCCTCCGGTTTCCCCAAAACTTTTCCATCCAGCCAGACGATGGTATCTGCTGTAACTAACAATTCTCCCGGCTTCATTATAGTACGGTAAGCATCCGCCTTTTCACGAGCAATGTATTCCGGTATTTCAGCACCAACCAATGTATCCGGATATGACTCGTCCACATCCGGTAATGTTCTGACTATATAGTTTACTCCCAGTCCTGACATCAGCTCTTTCCGACGGGGGGAATTGGAAGCTAATATAATCTGATATTTATTTAAGTTGTCAAGCATTGTTTTATTCGCTATTTAACAACGATTATTTGTGATTAAGTTACCAACCGAATGCATCTTCCGCCATCCACAGGCCATGCGCTTTCAGTACTTGCTCCACTACATCACGCCCGCAACCATGTCCTCCGTCTGCATAAGAGACATACTTTGCTACGGATTTCACTTCCGGCACAGCATCTTTCGGACAACACGGAAGTCCGCACTCACGCATCACTTCAACATCAGGAACATCATCCCCCATATAGAGAATTTCATCATCGGTCAATCCATATTTATCACGAAAAACACGGTAATCGTGTATCTTCACGGCAGAGCCCATATACAAGTCCTTCACTCCCAATCCTTCAAAACGGATGCGCACAGCTTCTGTACGACCGCCGGTGATAATAGCTATATGAAGTCCTTTTTTCACAGCCAACTGGATGGCATATCCATCTTTGATATTCACGGTACGCATCGGTTCTCCGGAAGGATGCAAGGGTACAGTTGTCGAACTCAATACTCCGTCCACATCAAAAGCCAAAGCCTTGATACGGGATAAATCATAGTTGATGGTGCTCATGGATACTTTTGCTCATTAATTTATATATTTCCTGCAATGCCGGAGAGTCTACCAACATGGCAAGATGATTACTTATCACATTTTCATCGTAACGAACAGCAGGGCCGGTCTGTGCATCGCATGGCGCCAGTTCGTGTACTTTACGTGCCGTTTCGTCTATCAATGGAAGCATGACATCAAAAGGCAAATTATATTTCTCAAGCAAATCAGCCGCTAACGCATACATGTGATTGGTGAAGTTACAGATAAAAACAGCAGCCAAATGAAGGCTTTTACGTTGCTCGGAAGAAGCTTCATAGACTTTTTCCGAAAGAGTGGAAGCAACAGCCTTCAGCAATTCCACATCTTCCGGCCTCTTCGCTTCAACAAAGAGAGGCACTTCCTGAAAATTGACCTCACGCTGTTTGCTGAATGTCTGCATCGGATAAAAGACTCCGTAACGTTCCGCATACCCTTCCCAAATACTCATCGGAATACTTCCTGCTGTATGCACCCACAAAGACTTTTGTTTTCCTTCTGTTATCTGCGGCAACAAATCTACTAAAGCAGAGTCTTTCAAAGATACGATATATAATCGGGCATCTTTTGAAACCGCCTGTAAATTGGTTGTATATTCAGCTTCTATCTTCTCGGCCAAGGAACGGGCAGATTCTATAGTCCGGCTATATACCTGTACAATACGGAAGCCTTTACGATAGAGAGCTTTCGCCAGATTAGTGGCCAAATTGCCGGCACCGATAAACACAATCGGTGTATCTTCTATACTTCTCTTCATGATTCTCCTACCGTTTTGCAAACCAGAATAAAATGATTCCGATAACAAGAAGTGTCAATGGTAACAGGTATCCGGACAACGAACCCAGCAATGATATTACCAAACCGATATTCATCACCAGCCAAAGCCCAAGCAACACAAGACCCACTGATTTATCACGTTTGAAAATAAGAAAACAAATGGAAGCATACAATAACATATTGTCCTTATTCATCACCCAAGGTAACCCCACGGAAGAGAAATGAATCAGTTTATCAATCAGATAAAGTGCTCCGATAACGATAAAGGTAACAGCAGTAGCCAAATAGGTACCTTTACTGTTATTTGCTTTGGCAGCTCCCATGCTTATTTTCCTCCAAATTTATTAATATGAATTTTCTCCCATTGAAGATTTTCTTCATTGAAAGGTTTACGTTCCATCCCCTTATGTCCGATAGCAATGACAGAAAGAATCTGAAGTTGCAAAGGAATATCCAAAATTCCATGGACAAATTCATCGGAAGGCATTCCGGTAGCAGTGAAACGTTCCCGAACCTGCACCCAGCAACTTCCCAATCCCAAATCTTCAGCCTGCAACTGTATCATGATGGAAGCAATGGCAGCATCTTCAATCCAAACATCACTGGCCAACGGATCGGCCATTACCACAATCGCCAAAGCCGCATCGGCAATAAACGAAGAGGCCTGTTCTTTGCAATGAGACAATTCTTTCAACACCTTTTTATCATCAATTACGATAAACTGCCAACTATTACTGCGTTTGGAAGAAGGGGACATCAAAGCAGCTTTCATCAAGGTAACGACTTGATCTTGTGTCAATTCCTCATCGGTAAACTTCCGCATACTACGACGATTCTTTATCAATTCACTGAAATTCTCCATATTTATTTTCCGGTTTCATTTGATTCATGTATGCAAAGATAATGCAAACCGATCGTAATAGGAAATAAAAGTTTATGCAAAAAAAGAATGATTTCATTCCTATCATACCGGTCATACAATCGTCATTCAAAAAATTTGCTTTTCAATTGAAATACTGTCCTTTCTTCATCTCCAATCATAAAGCAATCTGTTATTCAACACTAAAATCTCCGGTGACAAAAGTGCGAAATAAATTGGGTTAATACACTTTTACCCCTATTCATGCTACAAATTCCACGTTTTTTCTACTTACAGCCAATATTGTCCTAAATAAATTTTGAGCATGAGCTAACTGACTATACTGTTAAGTATAGCCTCGAGAGTTCAAAATCAATCCCCCCTAATCGTTTTCGATGGTTTCGGGAGGTGGTGTAAATGGTTGATCAAGCCATTTTTGGAGGTCGATTTTGGTAAATGTGTTCAGCCGGAGCGTGACCACAAGGTTAGCCAATGCCCATTTGTATCTTGCGATGTGCTTTAGCCATGTCAGAATCAGCATTGTAGTCATAGCAGTCCATATTTGGGTCTCTACGGCATTGCGGGATGTGCCGATAAAGCTCTTGATGCGTAGCAGTTGCTTGAGGTTGCGAAAGAAGATTTCTATGTTCCACCGAGCCTTGTACAGAGCCGCTATGCTTGATGCTGCCAATGTGAAGTTGTTTGTGAGTAACTCAATTTCAAAACCGTGTTCATCGTTCCATACTGCGATGCGACGTAAACGTTTGGGATATTTGGATTTGGCCGCCGAGAGTTCGAACTCGATTATTTCGTCAATAAGTACATTCTGAGCGTGTTTTTCAGGCAAAGGCAACTCCTCTATGGCTTTGTACCGGATATTGTCTTTATGACGCACTACAAAGAACACGTTGCTGCTGTCCCAATTATTCAGCAATGAGTAGTCACAGTAGCCTCGGTCGGCTACTACAATACTATACGGATGTAACTCAATATCAAAAGCAGCTTTGTTGTCGGTGGTTTTGCCATCGGTGATATTCACGAACTCCGGCAAAAGACTGTCATAGTCCAATAGCGTGTGCATCTTGACCGCCCCCTTGGTGGTAGTGTAATGTGCCCAGTCATATATTGACAGAGTCAATGACACCAATGTGGAGTCGAGCAGTTTTATCGGCATCTTGAAACGGAACTTTCTTCGTTGCCATAGGGCTTGCTGTCCGAAATACTGAAACAACGAGTAGAATATGCCGCGAAAAACCGAACTGTCTCGGTTGGCGTTCTGATATGCTACCGTTGACTTGGATGGTGCACGGTTGATTCCCAAATGATTGAGGTTGCCGGTGGCTGATTTCAGCCCGTTTGAGATATCTCTGACTGAATCACATCCTGAGAATTGGCTGAAAATCATGCTAACAAACTGACTCCATGTATTGTAGCCCTTACAATGCTTGTCTGACCCCGAAGATTTTATGATTTTCCTGATATTTTCTTTCGGGAGATGTGATATTACCTGTGCGAAAAGTGTTATATTTGCCATAGGAAGTAGATGAGTTGGTGGCTCGCTACTAAGGTAGTCATTTTACCTTAGTTCTACTTCCTTTTTATTTGTTCCCCCAATTTATTTAGGACAATATTGACTTACAGCAATAAATTATCCTAGAAATATTTGTTTAATTAAATATTTCTTATACATTTGCAACGTTAATAAGCTTGGACTTATGACAATTTAACGCTTAATGTAATAATATTTATTAGGACCTAAAATAAAACGAATGGAGAGAAAAAGTGTATATCCCAGTCAACCGAAGCGTAAAGTTTGCCCAAGGAGCTATTTAGCCCAGCGAACAGGCTTCACACTTATCTTAATCTTCCTATCTGTCGGGATAGTCTTTGCCCAAAAGACACAGATAACAGGAACTGTAACTGACGAATCAGGATTCCCTCTTCCGGGTGTGTCCATCACCACCAATGACAAAAGTGTCAACGGTACCACTACCGATGGAGAGGGACGCTTCACCCTGAGTGTCCCTTCCGGCAAACAAGTAAAGACTTTAACTTTCTCTTTTGTAGGAATGCAAACACTAGTCATTCCTTATAAAGGAGGAAAAATAAAAGTTACCTTGAAAGAGGATACCCAACAGATAGAAGAAGTGGTAGTAACCGGAATGTACGAACGTAAGAAAGAAGGGTTCACAGGTTCGGCCAACACGATGTCAGGAGAAGAAATCCGGAAGATGACCTCCGGAAACGTGTTGAAAGCCATCGAACTGCTCGACCCGGGGTTTCGCATGGACAGCAGAATGATGTCCGGCTCCAACCCGAGTGCCGTAGCAGGATTTTCCATGCGAGGTCAGTCGAGCATGGGGGATTACAGCACGGATGAAACCATCTTCATGCGCGGTGACATCGACACACGTCCCAATCAACCATTGTTCGTATTAGACGGCATCATCGGAGTGAGTGTAACCAAAATCACGGATATGGATCCGGAACAAATCAAGAGCATCACCTTACTGAAAGACGCTGCTGCCATGGTACTTTACGGTTCGCAAGCTTCCAATGGCGTAGTGGTGGTAGAGAGCAAGGCACCGGAAGCCGGCAAACTGCGTGTGACCTACAACGGTAACTACAAACTGGAATACCCCGACCTGACAGACTATGATCTGTTGGAAGCCGCCAACAAGTTGGAACTGGAAAGACGAGCCGGCTTCTATGATGAAGACAGCTACTCATTAGAGGATATAACCAACCGAAACAATACATACCGGAAAAAATTACTAGAAGTATTGCGAGGTGTGAACACTTACTGGCTCTCCCAGCCCTTGCAGACGGCTTTCGCACATCGGCACGGCATCAACTTGGAGGGCGGAGACGAAAGCTTGCGCTATAAACTATATGCAGGCATCAATCAGGCTCCCGGCATCATGAAAAAAACAGGCGTATACGGAAAAAGCGCCAGCTTAGATATCCGCTACCGATACAAAGGATTACTAATCAGCAATATACTCTATGTGGATTATTCCAAATCTGACAGAACCTCTCCGTATGGCTCATTCAAAGAGTATGCCCAACTGAATCCCTATTACCGCATTCATGACGAAAACGGACAAATTGCCCAATATCTGGAAAGAGCTATCCACACCAATGACAATACCGGAAGATCCTCCGGTGCGAATGTCGGTAACCCAATGTATAATACCTTATACAACACGTTCGACCGCAACGTCGCATTCGAAGTACGAGATGCATTCCGCGCGGAATATACACCTATCCCGAACCTACGTCTGGCGATGGATTTGACCCTATCCAAAACCACTTCCGATACGGATGTGTTCAAATCAGCCAATCATAATGATTTCATTTCGGTCTACAATATCTCTGAAAAAGGTTCATACGTATGGAACAACAGTAGTAATTTAGATTACGATTTGAGTTTTACGGCCAGTTATAACAAAGTATTCAACAACAAGCAGCTGCTCTCCGCCTATTTACGCTACAACGTAAACGAAAAGAAATTCCACAACGCGGGAGCGTATGCCACAGGATTTCCCAACGACAATATGGACGAGATATTCTTAGGAGCCAAAGCCAAGAAAAACAGTGGCAGCGAGAGTACATCCCGTGCATTTGGCGGAGTGGCAACCATCAGCTACACATACGACCAACGCTACGCAGCCGATTTGAACGGTCGTTTAGACGCATCATCCGAATTTGGTAAAAACAACCGATACGCACCATTCTGGTCTGCCGGAGTTCGATGGAACGCTGACAAAGAGAAGTTTATCCGGAAATTGGGATTGTTCGACGAATTGGTATTCCGTGCCACATACGGCATCACCGGTACGCAAGGTATCTCCACCTACGAAGCCCTTCAGATGTATACTTACGCCAACTCCATGCGCATATACGACAGTTCGGACGTAGTAGGTACCATGCTTCTCGGCATGGGAAACCCCGACTTGAAATGGCAAACTACGGACGCTTACAATATCGGAGTCGACTTCAATATGTTCAATCGTATATTGAGCGGTCGCTTCGAATACTATTACAAGCTTACCAAGAACACGATTCTTGACTATTCATTGGCACCTTCTACAGGCTTCAGTACCATCAAAGACAACCTCGGCAACATCACCAATTCGGGATATGAATTTTCCCTACGTATTATGCCTTACAACAATCTACAGCGTCAGCTGAATTTCAACGTTGTGATAAACGGTAGCCACAATGTCAACAAAATCAAGAAAATATCGAATGCTCTGCGTATCCGGAATCAAGAACTGCTGAAACCGGACTCCAACAATCCCAACAAGCTATCACGCCCAATGCCTCGTTACGAAGAAGGCTATTCACAATCCATAATTTGGGCCATCCGTTCATTGGGAATCGACCCGATTACCGGACGTGAAATATACCTTACCCGCAACGGAGAACGCACCAGTGAATGGAATGCCGTAGATGTAGTACCAGTAGGCGATATGGAACCCAAACTAGCCGGTACCCTCAGTGCCAACCTCAACTGGAAAGGACTCAGTATCAGTCTGGCGGCTCGTTACCAATTCGGCGGACAGGTTTATAACAAGACATTGGTGGACAAAATAGAGAATGCCAATCTACATTACAATGTAGACAAACGGGCTTTTACCGACCGCTGGAATGAAAATGAAATAGGCAAGCCCGTCAAGTTCAAATCGGTTTCGTCCAAAAACAACGGCTCACAGACTTTCGCGAGCACACGCTTCCTGATGAAAGACAACCAGCTGATAATGAATACCGTCAACATACAGTATCGCTTCGAACGCCGCTATTGCCCATTCATCAAACGGCTCGGCCTGAGTAACGCATCGGTAGGATTGTATTTAGAGGACTTGTTCCACTTCACCACAGTCAAAGTAGAACGGGGTATCGAGTATCCCATGTCTCGTCAGGCTTCTTTATCACTTAACTTAACATTTTAATGCAGCATGAATATGAACAAAATACTATCTATACTGATACTTGGTTCCGCCACACTTACCTCGTGCAGCGACTGGCTGGATGTAAAGCCCAAAACCAATGTAGAAGAGGAAGAGCTTTTTAAAAACGAACAGGGATTCAAGGAAGCTCTTACCGGAATATACATCGACATGAGCAAGAACACCACATACGGTCAGAACCTGACTTTTGGATTTATCGATTTCTTGGCGCAACGATATAATGTCAACTACAGCGGACAAGGCAACGAAGATTTCACGGACCCCAAGTGGTACGAGTTCGAGCAGAATTCAGGCAATACGACCAAATACACTAATTATATATGGTCTTCATGCTACAACCTGATAGCCAATCTGAACAATCTGATTGCCAACATTGAAAAAAAAGGAGAGGTTATCACCACAGAGGGATTCCGGGATTTGATTCACGGTGAAGCCTTGGGCTTACGCTCATTTATCTATTTCGATTTATTGCGTATGTGGGGGCCTATCTACAAAGACAATCCGACAGCACCTTCTATTCCTTACCGCACAGCTTTCGACCGATCCGCAGCCAAACTGCTTCCGGCCAAGGATGTGGCGGACAGTATCATTGTCAGCCTGAAAGCCGCCGAGAAATTATTGGAGAAGGATGCTATGGACATCAGCTTCCCCATATACAGTGAAACGAGCAATGCACATCCATTCTTAATACACCGGTACAAGCGCATGAACAAATATGCCGTAAAAGCGGAACTGGCACGTGTGTACATGTACATAGGAGACAAGACCAACGCCGCCCGATACGCCAACGAGGTAATCAATGCCAAAAGAGCAAACGGCAGTAAAATGTTTGCTCTGATTACAGACAACTCCAATGACCACTTAGGCTCTACCGAATTGATTTTCTCACTCAGCATGGACAGCGAGACTTTCGGAAGTTATATCAGAGACAACTTCATGATAAGTAACTGGAGCAACTTCTATATCAATGACCGCGATCGGATTGACAAGCTGTTCGATGTAAGCATCGACGGAAGCAATGACATGCGCATGAAAGAAGGTAGCGGCTTCGAGCTCACCGTACACGGAGGGTTCACAAAGAAATACACACAAGACAACTTCTCATACGCATTGAACAACACCGTGCCACTCATCCGCCTGCCGGAGATGTATTACATCCTGTCCGAATGCGCCGGTTCCCTCAATGAGGCGGCCAAGCAACTTTCCATCGTACGCGGAACCCGCGGATTGGATGACGTGGAGCTTACCAATGAAGAGGAACGGCTTTACAACATCGAGAAAGAATACCGCAAAGAGTTTTACGCGGAAGGACAGCTGTGGTACTTCTACAAGCGTCATGGGTACAAGACATTCCAGTTCTGCCCTGTAAAAGGAGATTTAACAGAAGTCAATTATCGCTTCAGCATCCCTGATGATGAAATAACCTTGGGAAACATTAACTAACCAAACAGAAGTAAATTATGAAACAGAAATATAGTTACGCAATAGCCCTCTGGCTCGCTGCATGTTTCACCGCATGTAACGAAGAGGAGGTACAAACATTCTCAGATAAGCCCGGCATCAATTTCTTGGAAAGATACGAGTCTTCCAACAATGTATCTTGGGGCAATGGCTATACACATCTTTACAGCACAATCAATTATTACGATATATATGCCTCCGGGAAATACGAGATGACGGAAGGCGAAGTGCCCATCCGAGTACAATTAGAAGGCAGACTCAGCGAAATACCCCTGAAAGTGAAGTTCAAAGCACAGCCTGTAGATGGTTTTGGAGAATTAGAAGTCACAGTTCCGGAAGAAGCTGTGGAAATCAAAGCGGGTGAATATACAGCCAACACTGTTATCAAGTATAAAAAGCCAAGCAGCTACGACAAAGAATTCAGGGCACAAATCGTAATCGACTATGCCAACAGCGATGTCGTAGCCGGCACAAAAGAACGCCAATCTTATCTCATCAAAGTCATTGACGAATTCAAACCGGAAAAGATGTACTTGAATTCATTCGACGATTGGAATGACTATTATCAATCCTGCTTAGGCGCCTATGGCCCTGAGAAAATTCGATTCGTACTTTCCGTCATAAAAGACTGGTTCGATTTCGCTTGCTACTATTCGGTATATTACCGTGATTATCCGGACTATGTGAGCTACTATGGAATACAAAAATACATGCCGGAAGTAATCGCGGCCTTGGAAACCTATAATAAGGAGCACCCCGGAGCCGAATTGAAAGAACAGGACGGTACCCCGGTTACATTTCCACAACCCTAAACAAATGAAGACTTCAAATTATGAACAAATTGAAATATATATTCGCATTTTCGGCAGGATTACTTCTGAGCTCCTGCTATGAAGATAAAGGTGACTATGATTATGACAACACGATTATCGAAGTTCCGGTTACCTTGCAACAGTCATACGGTGTAAAAAAAGCAAAAGAAAAATTTAGTTATACCATCACCCCCGACATCCACGTCCCCAAAGAATATGAAAAGAACCTGAGCTACGAATGGTATGTGAAGACGGAAAGCGACGCTTATATAAAAGGGGAATTAAAAGGAACGGACAAGAATTTCACTTTAGAAATAGACCCTACCGACCCTAAGATGGCCTATAACTACTACATCCGCTTATATGTGACCGATGCTACCACAGGAGCTGTCACCATGCGCCCCACTACCTTGGAAGTCATAAAGCCCTATACCTATGCATGGATGGTACTACACGAGACCGACGGTCATGCCGAACTTGGAGCAGTAGAATACATGGGAGGCGAAATAGCAGTGACCCCGGATGCATACACCCGTGACAAGGGAGAGTCTCTCTCCGGCAAACCCTTGAACCTGTCGTGTACGCAGTTCAAGTTTTATGACTATTACTACCGACTTGAAGCACAAAGTCCGCTGTTCCTGACTACTACCGATGAAACAGAATCCGGTTTAATCGACCAGACCGATAATTTCAGATTACGGAACAGTTGGGACATGCTCCTTAACGCAGCACAGAAAGAGGAAGCTTTCGACCCGACAAATATAATCTATTCCGGGGGCAATCAGGGGGCAATCATGACCTGTAAAGGAAAAGTGTTCTCACATTCTCAATATACACCGGTCATGTACCTAATGTCGCAAGGAAACAATTTAATAGGCGATTATTATATTTCCAAATTAGTTTGCGGGCCACAGGCAGGCGTAGGATTCGATGAAATCGGCAAACGTTTTGTAGACATCTCCTGCCAAAACTACGACTCGAAATCCTACTCTCATGTTGTTCCTTCCACCCCATGCGACATGGGACCTATCATCCCGATTCCAAACAACGAAGGGAACGCACTGAATGTCGATCCGAACAACTTGCCCAAAGATCAGAAAATAGTAGCCCTCGTAAACGGATATCATTACGGAAAGAGTGGCATCGCCCCATGGCAGCGATACACCATCTACGCATACACCCTCAACGGGAGTTCGCAATCATTCGTATATGTATTCCAATGCCGCGGGTTGACTGGAAACGACCCGGCCCTTCCCTATTACTACACATTCGTCACTCCAGACGGTATCGATGAGAATACGCCAATGACCTCAGGCAACAGTTTCAACAATATACTGTTTTATGCCGCAGGAAACAAAATCTATAAGTTAGACGTACCTACCGGAAAAACGACCTTAATTTACCAGCACGAAGACCCGGCCGCTACGGTAGCCGACCTGAGAATGGCATGCGAAGGATATTCTTTCAGCGATCAATCTGATGAAATCGGTATCAAAGACTATGGAGTTCCTTACAACCGTTGTTTGGGCGCTGCATTCAATCTATCCGATGGTACCGGTGAGTTGGTAGTGTTGCAACTTAACACTAACGGGCGTCTCTTGGAAGAGCAAACCAAATACCCGTCTACCCAGGTACACCGCGGATTTGGGAAGATCAAGAATATCGTATTTATCTAAATAGTTAAAAGTGATCATAAAAGATACAGCATATAGAGTAAAATAACACCTAATTTTTTATCCATAATGAAAAAACAAACATTTGTCACTCTTACAGCAGCTTTCGCCCTGTGTACCGCCTGCCAGTCGCCGAAACCGACAGAAACCGTACATCTGAAAGGACAACTTGTCGAAATGGGTACCAACCCCGTCATCATGGCGTACAATGGAGCGGCTTCCATGCTGGGCGACAGCCGGGACATCCCCATCCATACCGATGAGAACGGGTACTTCGACACAATTATTACCCTGAAAGAGCCTGCCTATTTCAACATCAGGCGCAACACGCTCTATCTGACACCGGGTGATGACATGACCGTGTGTATCACTTCCCATAACAAGGAAGCGACTTTCCAAGGTATTGGTGCCCAAGCTAACAACTATATGAAATATCGTCTGTTTCCGAAAGGAGGTTCGTATATCGAGGGCGGAAGCAACCTGCGAGGCAGCTTCGAAGCGACCCGGGTTTTGGTGGACAGTCTGGCTGAAATCAGAAAAAAAGAATTGGCACAGTTAGACAGTGTTTCCGAGGAGTTCAAACTGTTAGAAAGAGCACGTATTCAGGCCGATGTGCTAAACAGCTACCTTTCGTATTACAACTACGCAAGCATTTACTCACAATTCACTGACCGGGAAGCCATGCACCGGCAATACAAGGAGTTTTTACAGGAAGTAACGCCCTATGCCAAATCCATGTATCCGTCTCTCATAGACGAGAAATTCCTGAATGTAGCGGTCGTAAGAGATGTACTACACAATCTGTTCGATGAAGAAAGTACCTCATGGGCGGAAGGCCTGAACATTCCTGCAAGAACCCGAGAACTGTATGAAGCCTACAAATATATATCTTTGCTGCGCAGACAAGCCAACAAGGCAAGCGTTGACAGCGTGGGAACTTTTGTTGCTTCCATGCAATATTCCGATTTAGCCCACGAACTGAATCTGAAAGTGGAACAAGCGTCACAACTGCTTCCGGGAAAACCAGCGTTCGACATGATACTGACCGACTTGGAAGGACACACACACCATTTGTCGGAATTCAAGGGGAAAGTGCTGTATCTCGATTTCTGGGCAACCTGGTGCGGCCCATGCATGCAGGAATCTCCTCACTTCGAGGCATTAAGCAAAGAATATGTCGGAAAAGACATCCTGTTTATTCCCATTTCACAAGACACCAACCACAAAGCATGGACAGGTTATCTGGAAGGGCACAAGAAAAATCTGCCGCAATATAACTCGGTGGACAACACAGCCCGTACCAACTGGCAGATTTTCTACCTTCCCCGCTTTATGGTAATCGACCAACATTTCAACATTGTCGATGCATATGCCCCCGCCCCATCAGACAAGGAGAGCATCAAGGCGATTCTCAATACCTTATTGAATCCATAAATATTTTGCGACCGAGAAAACGGACATTAGAAGTACACCGGTAAAACGGAATGTACTTCTAATGTCCGTTTAAAGGCTCACTATTGATTATGAGTTTTGTTTTCTGCGTCAGGAGGTAGGCCAATCTTCTTCCAGAAATCTGTACTCCGCTCGTCCGGTTGTTGTACTTCATTGGGTCGATTCCCTCTTCTACGGCTTTGGTCCGCTTCTCCGCTTTATTCCGGCTAGGTTCGGTTTCATTTTGTCAACGATTTCATTCTATTCTGCAGACTGATTCCACTGCCATTACTGCCAACTCCCACTTTATGTCTGTCTGACTGTGCTTTTTTATCCTTGACATACTTATCAACGTGTTTATCAATAATTATATCCATACTAATTCTTTCATGCATCTATCAATACTGCTTTCACCGATATCTGTTGACAGTAGTTTTTGCACCACTCTTCGTAACAAAATATCTTCGTCAGACATTCTAAAATCGGACGGATACGTAAAAATTGAGTAGAGGTATCCTTGTTCCTATAGGGTGATTGGGACGTCCTTCTCCAAATCCTACAAGACATATCTGCTTCCTACAACTTCTACTGTCATAACAGATGTTATTTTTTCAACCCTTTATTTTAAAATCCATTACATATTACATTTCTGCCGAGAGCTGGAATAGATGTTTGACGACAGGTTAAATGAAAGATTCGTGAAGTAACGCCAACAAATTCTTCGTTTTATTGTTGAATAAAAAATAAAAAGTGTAAATTTGTACCTAGATGCCACTTAAACTAACAACATATTATCATGGGAAAGATATTCCTGAATTACCTGGGAAAAACACCTTCCATTCCAAAGAGTTATTTCAGATTTACGAAGCAACTCCTGGGTATACTCCTTTATTAATAGTAGCAACGGAGAACGGCAAACCTGTGGCACGCCTGCTTGCCGCCATTCGCAAAGCAAAAAAGTGGCTCCCTTCCTCTTTGGTGAAACATTGTGTAGTATATAGCGAAGGGGAATTTCTGGACGAGGCTTTTTCTGCCAATAAAGAGAAGGCAGAAGAAGTCTTTGGCGATATGCTCGAACATCTCACGCAAGAAGCATCGCGCAGCTGTGTCCTGATTGAATTCCGGAACCTGAACAATTCGATGTTCGGTTATCGCGTTTTCCGTGCCAACGATTATTTCCCTGTCAACTGGTTACGGGTGCGCAACTCACTGCACAGCATGGAAAAGGTGGAAGGCAGATTCAGCCCGTCACGCACCCGACAAATAAAAAAAGGACTCAAAAACGGAGGCAAAGTAGAAGAAGCTCATACAGTAGAAGAGATCCGTGATTTCACACGGATGCTACACAAAGTTTATTCCTCCCGCATACGTAGATATTTTCCTGCCAATGATTTCTTCCACCACATGAACAGCATGTTAATCAAAGGAAAACAAGCAAAAATTTTTGTTGTAAAATACAAAGAGAAAATCATCGGCGGCTCTGTCTGTATCTATTCGGAAGACAATGCATACCTTCTGGTTCTCAGGAGGAATGAGAAAAACCTATGCACTTCAATATCCGGGCGTACTAGCCGTTTGGAAAGCATTGGAAGATGCACATCAGCGGGGATTCCACCACATGGAATTTATGGATGTGGGGCTTCCGTTCCGCAAACATGGTTATCGTGATTTCGTTCTCCGCTTCGGAGGAAAACAAAGCAGTACCCGTCGTTGGTTCCGCATCAATTGGAACTGGCTGAACAAACTCTTAGTCAAATTTTACGTCTAAATGTAATCTCAAGATTGCAAAACACCTCTTCATATTCCTTTCATACCATTTATTCTGCTTAATAATCCAATAATTAAATGCAGAAATATTTCTTTATTAGGTAAGAAATGTCTTTCTTTGTGCTGTTTTATGCCTTATGCGCACAGATTTAAAACCAATAAAAAAGTATAGTTATGAAGATTTCACACATTGAGCATCTGGGCATTGCTGTAAAAAGCATTGAAGAAGCCCTTCCTTACTACGAAAATGTATTAGGTCTGAAGTGTTACAACATTGAAACAGTGGAAGATCAGAAAGTAAGAACTGCTTTTTTAAAAGTAGGTGAAACAAAAATCGAACTGTTGGAGCCGACTTGCCCTGAAAGTACCATTGCCAAATTTATAGAAAACAAAGGTGCAGGTGTCCATCACGTTGCATTTGCTGTAGAAGATGGAGTAGCTAACGCTTTGGCAGAAGCAGAGAACCAAGAAATCCGCCTTATCGACAAAGCTCCCCGCAAGGGTGCTGAAGGTTTGAATATTGCTTTCCTTCACCCGAAATCAACTCTGGGCGTGCTCACAGAACTCTGCGAACATTAATCATAAACTCTAAAACCAACAAGAACTTATGAGTAATCAACTTGAAAAAATTAAAGAGCTTATTGAACACCGTACCGTGGCACGTATCGGAGGCGGTGAAAAAGCAATTGCGAAGCAACATGAAAAAGGGAAATACACAGCACGCGAGCGTCTGGCTATGTTGCTTGACGAGGGTAGCTTCGAAGAAATGGACATGTTCGTTGAGCACAGATGCACGAACTTCGGTATGGAGAAAAAACATTATCCGGGCGATGGAGTAGTGACCGGCTGCGGTACAATCGAAGGACGTTTGGTATATGTATTCGCACAGGACTTCACCGTTTCTGCCGGTTCGCTGTCAGAAACAATGTCACTGAAAATCTGTAAAATCATGGATCAGGCAATGAAAATGGGTGCTCCCTGCATTGGCATCAACGACTCAGGTGGTGCACGTATTCAGGAAGGTATCAATGCTTTGGCTGGTTATGCAGAAATCTTCCAACGCAATATCCTTGCTTCCGGTGTTATCCCACAGATTTCCGGTATCTTTGGCCCTTGTGCCGGTGGTGCCGTTTATTCTCCGGCACTGACCGACTTCACGCTAATGATGGAAGGTACTTCTTATATGTTCCTCACCGGACCGAAAGTTGTGAAGACTGTAACAGGTGAAGACGTTAGCCAAGAAAACCTCGGTGGCGCGAGCGTTCACTCAACCAAATCGGGCGTGACTCATTTCACCGCTAAAACAGAAGAAGAAGGTTTCAAACTGATTCGCAAACTGTTGAGCTATATTCCTCAAAACAACCTTGAAGAACCTCCTTATGTAGATTGTACAGACCCAATCGATCGTTTGGAAGACTCTTTGAACGATATCATCCCCGACAGCCCCACTAAACCGTATGATATGTACGAAGTGATCGGTGCTATTGTGGACAACGGTGAATTCCTTGAAATCCAAAAAGATTATGCGAAGAATATCATCATCGGTTTTGCTCGTTTCAACGGACAATCGGTAGGTATCGTTGCTAATCAGCCTAAATATCTGGCTGGTGTGCTCGATAGCAATGCTTCTCGCAAGGGTGCCCGTTTCGTTCGTTTCTGCGATGCATTCAATATCCCCATCGTATCGTTAGTCGATGTACCGGGATTCCTTCCGGGAACAGGTCAGGAGTACAACGGTGTCATCCTTCATGGTGCTAAGCTGTTGTACGCTTACGGTGAAGCTACTGTGCCCAAGGTTACTATCACATTACGTAAATCCTACGGAGGTTCTCATATCGTGATGAGCTGTAAGCAACTCCGCGGTGACATGAACTATGCATGGCCGACAGCGGAAATCGCCGTAATGGGTGGTGCAGGAGCAGTAGAAGTATTGTACGCACGCGAAGCCAAAGATCATGAGAATCCTGCTCAATTCCTTGCAGAAAAAGAAGCAGAATACACCAAACTGTTTGCTAATCCTTACAATGCAGCTAAATATGGTTACATTGACGATGTGATTGAACCACGCAACACACGTTTCCGTATTATCCGTGCTTTGCAGCAATTGCAGACTAAGAAATTGAGCAATCCAGCCAAGAAGCATGGTAATATTCCGTTGTAATCCTACTTTTCACATTAAAACAAGAACGATTATGAACAAAACCAAAATCGGAATATTCCTTTCTTTGCTGTTGCTTATTGGGCTGACTTCTTGTGGAGAGCAAAAGTCGAACAACAAGCTAGTGCTGAACGAAGTCCTGATAGACAATCAAAGCAACTTTCAGGACGATTACGGATTGCACAGTGCATGGATTGAAATATTCAATAAATCATTCGGTAGCGCCGACCTGGCAGCCTGCTTGCTGAAAGTAAGCAACCAACCCGGTGATACAATTACTTACTTTATCCCGAAAGGTGATATACTGACATTAGTGAAGCCGCGCCAACATGCACTATTTTGGGCAGACGGTGAGCCTAACCGCGGAACTTTCCACACCAGCTTCAAGCTGAATCCGAAAACAGCCAACTGGATTGGCTTATTCGACTCCGGTAGAAAACTGCTTGACCAGATTGTAATACCTGCAGGCGTTCTTGGTCCCGATCAATCGTATGCCCGTGTAAGTGACGGAGCAGCAGACTGGGAAGTAAAAGGTGGAAGTGGTGACAAATACGTGACTCCGAGTACGAACAACAAGACTCTTGACAGTAATACCAAGATGGAAAAGTTTGAAGAACATGACGCTAATGGTATTGGAATGTCCATTTCTGCCATGAGTGTAGTATTCTGTGGATTGATTCTTCTCTTTATTGCTTTCAAGATTGTAGGAAAAGTTGCCGTAAATTTGAGCAAACGCAATACGATGAAATCCAAAGGCATCGACAAGCATGAAGCAAAAGAGCTCTCACAAGCTCCCGGAGAAGTGTACGCTGCCATATCTATGGCATTGCACGAGATGCAAGATGAGGTACACGACGTAGAAGAGACGGTACTTACCATCACTCGCGTAAAACGCAGCTATTCACCATGGAATTCGAAGATTTACACCTTGCGTGAAACTCCCAAAAAGTAAATCACCCCATAAAAAATAAAACGATGAAAGAATACAAATATAAAATCAATGGTAACTCTTATAAAGTGACCATCGGAAATATTGAAGATAATATCGCTCATGTAGAAGTGAACGGTACACACTATAAAGTAGAAATGGAGAAACAACCGAAACCTGCTGTGAAACCAGTAACAGTTCGTCCTATGCCTAATGCTCCTACTGCTCCTACTCAAGTAGTGAGACCAGCTGCTCCGTCTACCGGAAAATCGGGAGTGAAATCTCCGCTGCCGGGTGTTATCCTCGACATCAAAGTAAACGTAGGCGATACTGTAAAGAAAGGGCAGACTATCATTATATTGGAAGCCATGAAGATGGAAAACAATATCAATGCGGATAAAGACGGTAAAATTACTGCCATCAATGTAAACAAAGGTGACTCTGTTCTTGAAGGTAATGACCTCGTAATTATTGAATAATATGGGAGATTTTATAAACTTTTTAGGAAATAACCTCGCCGACTTCTGGACATACACAGGCTTTGCCAATGCTACGGTAGGGCATGTAGCCATGATTCTCGTGGGCCTGGTATTCATCTATTTGGCAATAGCCAAAGAGTTCGAACCGATGTTGCTGATTCCAATCGGTTTCGGTATATTAATCGGTAATATACCTTTTAACATGGATGCCGGACTAAAAGTCGGTATTTATGAAGAAGGATCAGTTTTGAACATATTGTATCAGGGAGTAACTTCCGGCTGGTATCCGCCGCTCATCTTCTTAGGTATTGGTGCCATGACGGATTTCTCAGCACTTATTTCCAATCCGAAATTGATGTTGATCGGTGCAGCTGCACAGTTCGGGATCTTCGGTGCTTACATGATTGCATTGGCAATGGGGTTCGACCCCATGCAAGCCGGTGCCATCGGTATCATTGGTGGAGCAGATGGTCCGACGGCTATCTTCCTTTCTTCCAAGCTAGCACCTAACCTGATGGGAGCCATTGCAGTGTCTGCCTACTCCTATATGGCATTGGTTCCGGTAATACAGCCGCCTATCATGCGCCTACTCACCACTAAAAGCGAACGCGTCATCCGCATGAAACCGCCACGTGCCGTTTCTCACACGGAGAAAGTGATCTTCCCGATCATCGGTTTGTTGCTAACTTGTTTTCTGGTTCCTTCCGGTCTGCCTTTGTTGGGTATGCTATTCTTTGGTAACCTGTTGAAAGAAAGTGGTGTAACCCGTCGTCTTGCCAACACAGCCAGTGGTCCATTGATTGACACAATCACGATCCTGTTAGGACTGACAGTAGGTGCTTCTACGCAAGCTTCCGAATTCCTGACATTTGATTCTATCAAGATCTTTGCCCTCGGTGCATTGTCATTCGTTATTGCAACTACATCCGGTGTAATCTTCGTTAAGATATTCAACATCTTCCTGAAGAAGGATAACAAGATTAATCCGTTGATTGGTAATGCAGGCGTTTCTGCTGTTCCCGATTCTGCACGTATTTCGCAGGTAATTGGCTTGGAATATGATTCGACTAATTATTTGTTGATGCATGCTATGGGTCCGAACGTTGCCGGAGTGATCGGTTCAGCTGTCGCTGCCGGTATCCTGCTTGGATTCTTGATGTAGAGATAAGATACCTCTGCCGGATTCCCATTCGGTATGTCTTAAACGATCAAAGTAGAATTCTTCTCTACGAAAATGTCTCTTTCTACGGAAAGGGGCATTTTTTATTGTCCTTCTTTTCTTTATACCATCTCTGCCCCACCACCCTATTAACGGCGCAACATAGACCCTATCCACAGAACAGGAAAAACTGAATAAAAAGGGAGAACTCGTTTTAGAAGTAACCCATTAGTATAATGCTGCTGACAATTGGCTGAAAGAGCTGAAAAGTAAACAAAAAATAGAAGATTTCTTTCAGAATGAGAATCCCGAGACTACAAAGAAAGAATAAAACCTGCGTTTTACCGCTAACTAAAAAGGCTGCCACCGTCAACCGGAAGCAGCCTTTCTTTTTATTTATGAAATAATCCGAAAATTACTGTGCCAATTTATTGTCAGAACCGAGCACGTTAAGGATTTTGTGCTTATACAGTTTCTCCATGTTGTCACGAGCCGGACCAAGATACTTACGTGGATCGAATTCAGCCGGTTTTTCAACAAAAGTCTTACGGATAGCAGCAGTCATAGCCAAACGAGAGTCTGAGTCAATGTTGATTTTGCAAACAGCTGACTTAGCTGCTTTACGCAACCATTCTTCCGGAATACCGATAGCAGCTTTCAGTGCGCCGCCGTATTGGTTGATAGTTTCCACTTCTTCTTGAGGAACTGAAGAAGATCCGTGAAGAACGATAGGGAATCCCGGAAGTTTTTCCATAACAGCATCCAACACCTCGAAAGCCAAAGGAGGAGGAACCATACGACCAGTTTTCGGATCGATGTGACATTGTTCCGGAGTAAATTTGTAAGCACCGTGAGAAGTACCGATTGAGATCGCCAAAGAGTCGCAACCCGTGCGAGTAGCGAAGTCGATCACTTCTTCAGGGTCAGTATATGTGTGGTGTTCAGCAGAAACTTCATCTTCTACACCAGCCAATACACCAAGTTCACCTTCTACAGTTACATCAAACTGGTGAGCGTAATCCACTACCTTCTTAGTCAATGCAACATTTTCTTCATAAGGAAGGTGTGAACCATCGATCATCACTGAAGAGAAACCTGAATCGATACAAGATTTACAAGTTTCGAATGTATCTCCGTGGTCAAGATGAAGAACGATTTCCGGATGTGCGCAGCCTAATTCTTTAGCATATTCTACAGCACCCTGTGCCATGTAACGCAACAAAGTAGCGTTAGCATACTGACGAGCACCCTTAGAAACCTGAAGAATCACAGGAGATTTAGTTTCAACAGCAGCCTTGATGATAGCCTGCATCTGTTCCATATTGTTGAAGTTGAATGCTGGGATAGCATATCCACCTTTGATAGCCTTAGCAAACATTTCTCTTGTGTTTACCAATCCTAAATCTTTGTAATTTACCATTTTGTTTAAAGTTTATTGTTAGTGAATAAAAATTCTACGCAAAAGTAAGCATTATCCATCGAATAACGAACACCGAAAAGAAAAATATAGTAGAAAAAGGCTTAAATCAGATGCCAAATTTTTGCAAGAATTCGAGTGCGGCATCAGATTGTAATGTCTACCTTGCAAATAACCGACTAAAAGACAGATATATGCAGCTGCACTCACGCTGCCATCCATAAAGATTTCAGCCACGACCTATAGACGTTCAACCTGCCATTCAACGTAAGTTCGATATAAAATCAAAAAATGAAAAATTGCCCGTCATTGATAAAATCCATATCAATGGCGGGTTGCATCACACATGACCATATACGCATAAGCAAATCAGTTCTCCGGATTTATTCAATCCGGTTTCTTTTGATTGCCTAACGGACAGCATCCTGGCAGGCAATTGTCCCAATTAGAAATGCATGTGGGAATCATCTTCTATAGAACTGTCTCAACGGACTCTCATCATGCAATTCTCAATCAGAGAGGCTCCATTGCCATGGTTCATAATATAAGCAAATTCATTTTTTTATCACTCTTCAAGATAAAGCCCAAATCTTTGATGCCAATTGATATGGTACTATTACAAGCAATATATGCAGGACAGATGCATAATCCGTGCATTAAATGACTACATAAACCAATGATGATAACATACCTATTTAGAATACAGAACATCTTTATCGAAGCAATATTGTCCTAAATAAATTTTGAGCATGAGCTAACTGACTATACTGTTAAGTATAGCCTCGAGAGTTCAAAATCAATCCCCCCCTAATCGTTTTCGATGGTTTCGGGAGGTGGTGTAAATGGTTGATCAAGCCATTTTTGGAGGTCGATTTTGGTAAATGTGTTCAGCCGGAGGGTGACCACAAGGTTAGCCAATGCCCATTTGTATCTTGCGATGTGCTTTAGCCATGTCAGAATCAGCATTGTAGTCATAGCAGTCCATATTTGGGTCTCTACGGCATTGCGGGATGTGCCGATAAAGCTCTTGATGCGTAGCAGTTGCTTGAGGTTGCGAAAGAAGATTTCTATGTTCCACCGAGCCTTGTACAGAGCCGCTATGCTTGATGCTGCCAATGTGAAGTTGTTTGTGAGTAGCTCAACCTCAAAACCGTGTTCATCGTTCCATACTGCGATGCGACGTAAACGTTTGGGATATTTGGATTTGGCCGCCGAGAGTTCGAACTCGATTATTTCGTCAATAAGTACATTCTGAGCGTGTTTTTCAGGCAAAGGCAACTCCTCTATGGCTTTGTACCGGATATTGTCTTTATGACGCACTACAAAGAACACGTTGCTGCTGTCCCAATTATTCAGCAATGAGTAGTCACAGTAGCCTCGGTCGGCTACTACAATACTATACGGATGTAACTCAATATCAAAAGCAGCTTTGTTGTCGGTGGTTTTGCCATCGGTGATATTCACGAACTCCGGCAAAAGACTGTCATAGTCCAATAGCGTGTGCATCTTGACCGCCCCCTTGGTGGTAGTGTAATGTGCCCAGTCATATATTGACAGAGTCAATGACACCAATGTGGAGTCGAGCAGTTTTATCGGCATCTTGAAACGGAACTTTCTTCGTTGCCATAGGGCTTGCTGTCCGAAATACTGAAACAACGAGTAGAATATGCCGCGAAAAACCGAACTGTCTCGGTTGGCGTTCTGATATGCTACCGTTGACTTGGATGGTGCACGGTTGATTCCCAAATGATTGAGGTTGCCGGTGGCTGATTTCAGCCCGTTTGAGATATCTCTGACTGAATCACATCCTGAGAATTGGCTGAAAATCATGCTAACAAACTGACTCCATGTATTGTAGCCCTTACAATGCTTGTCTGACCCCGAAGATTTTATGATTTTCCTGATATTTTCTTTCGGGAGATGTGATATTACCTGTGCGAAAAGTGTTATATTTGCCATAGGAAGTAGATGAGTTGGTAGCTCGCTACTAAGGTAGTCATTTTACCTTAGTTCTACTTCCTTTTTATTTGTTCCCCCAATTTATTTAGGACAATATTGTTATCGAAGATTTTTTCCATAAAACCTTTTTCTATTTCACAGAAAAACATTACCTTTGCGCACTGAAAATGACCATTACACTATTTCTTACCAAAATAGTAACAGAATATAAATTAAAAAACAGATACTGAAATGAAAAAAGGCCTTCATCCAGAATCATACCGTCCGGTAGTATTTAAAGATATGTCAAATGGTGACATGTTTTTATCTAAGTCAACTGTAGCAACCAAAGAAACCATCGAATTCGAAGGTGAAACTTATCCGTTGCTGAAGATTGAAATCTCAAACACTTCTCACCCGTTCTATACAGGTAAATCTACATTGGTGGATACTGCTGGTCGTGTTGATAAGTTCATGAGCCGTTACGGTGACCGCAAGAAGAAATAATTCGATTTTTCGCGAAAGATGAAAAAAGAGAAGGTGTGTCGTAATGAACGATACGCCTTCTTTTTTTCATCACCTATAAAGAATCAGTAAACCTTCTTCAAGCTGCGCTCTTTTGAAGATTTGTTTGATAAATGTGTTCCCCCCATCTGAAAAGAGCGGGTACAAGTTTATAAAACAGTTTAATCATCCAGTCTATACCTTCTTTTCTCATTTTTGCACACATCTTTTTTATATTGAAGGCAATGGCCAAGAATGCGAAGTCCATAAAGACCTTCTCCTTTCCAAAATGGCGGAAACGTTTGTAGTTCATATTATATTTTATTTGCCCGAACACAGCTTCCGGTTCTATACATCTTTGCCCTCTGTGTTTCAGTCCTTCTTCGGAACATAGTAATTCTTTGGCTTTCTGCCTGTATTTCCTGAGTCTGTGATTCAGTTCTATTGTCCTGTTTCCCTTTGCCTTAAAACATAGACATCTCAACGGACACCCTTCACATCTGACGGCTCTGTACCTGGCATTTTCGCTTACATATCCGGATGCAGTTTTCACATGCCCGGTTCCTGTCCTCCGCATCTTTTGTCCCATGGGGCAGATGCAATAGTCATGTTCTTCATTGTAATAGAAGTTTTCGGCCTTGAACGGATTCGGTTTGAATCCGGGTCGCTGTTCCATGTGGAAGTAGTTGTATTTGACGTAGGCTTCCATATCGTTTTCAGACATGAAACGGTAATTTTCCTCAGAACCATATCCGGAGTCGGCAACCACCATATGGGCCAATCTGTCGTATCTGCCTGAAAAGGATTGCAGGAAAGGTATCATGGTCAGTGTATCCGTAGGATTGGAGAAAAGAGCGAAGTCGGTAATGAATTGGTTCTCGGTACCGATCTGAAGGTTGTAGCCGGGTTTTGTCTGCCCGTTACGCATGGCGTCCTCCTTCATCCTCATAAAAGTGGCATCCTTGTCTGTCTTGGAATAGGAGTTGCGAGCTTGCAGATTTTCCAGATGACCGTCGTATTCCTGCAGTTTATCTCTGTGTTCTTCCAGCTCCTTGAGCTGTTTGCGTTTCTTTTTCAGTGCAGTCTTTTCCTCTTTCGTGCAAGGATCGGGAGCCTGTGCAAGTGCATTACGTAATTCTCCCGCCATTTCGGTCAGCATAGTCGGAGTAAACTCTATCCCCTCATTGGTCTCTGATGATTTCTCCTGAGCGATGAACTCGTCTATCTGACCTAATAGTACATGTATTTTCTTCATCAGGCGTTCACGGTTCCGTTCGACCGTTTTTCTCCAGACGAAAGTGTACTTGTTTGCCTTGGATTCGATTTTTGTACCGTCAATGTATTCCACATTCAGGCTGATGAAACCTTTGGAAGAAAGCAGAAGTACGGTTTGGGTAAACACCTCGTTGATTTCCTTCTTCACCCGGTTGCGGAATCGGTTGATGGTAATGAAATCCGGTTTCTCGTATCCGGCCAGCCATATATAATGGATATCACGATGGAGTAGCTTTTCTATTTTCCGGCAGGAGTAGATGTTGTTCATGTAGGCATACAGAATAACCTTGAGCATCATTCGGGGATGGTAAGCACTACGGCCGCATTCCTTGTATAACTTTCTGAAACCTTCAAGATTCAGGCTTTCAACCAGAACGTCAACCATGCGAACCGGATCGTTTTCTGCAATATCCTCATCGATTCTCCCAGGAAAAAGCACTGTTTGGTTGGGAATGTAAGGACGAAAATGTATCTTTGTCATAGTGTAAATTTTATGCTTAAAGATACAAAATCTTTAGGTAATAACAAAGCCCCTGCTTGTGAAAGTCGGGGCTTTGGGCAAAAAAAGAAGGTGCGCATTTTGACACACCTTCTCTTTTTTCTTTTTTTATCATAGGACATGAGAAAAAACTTCTCGCCAACCTTATATAAAAAAAACAAAAGAAGAGGGTGTGTCAAAATTCCCTTTTTGAAGAAATGACCCCTGCTATAGCTATCTGTAGCAGGGGTAAATCTTTATATTCAGGCATTATGACACACCCTCTTTTATTCATTTAAGGCTTTTCAAATATTCAGCCTCTTTACTACTCATATCAGTTGCTTCAGCATTACGCAAGGAAAGAAATCAACACACCCGCAGCTACGGCAGAACCGATTACTCCGGAGATGTTGCTTGCCATACAATATTGCAATACGTGATTCTTCGGATCGTATTTCAAAGCTATCTCATTGGCAACACGGCTCGCCATCGGAACGGCACTCAAACCGGTTGCACCGATAAGCGGATTGATTTTCTTCTTCGAGAAAAGATTTACGAGTTTTACAAAGAAGATGCCACCGGTAATGGAAAGAGCGAATGCAAGGAACCCACCGATCACGATACCGATTGTTGTCCAGTTAAGAAATGCTTCAGCCGTCATCGTTGCCCCAACAGACAATCCGAGGAAAATGGTTGCAGCATTCATGATACTGTTGGAAGCTGCATCGAACAAGCGGAATGTGTTGGTACCGATTTCTTTCACCAAGTTACCAAACATCAGCATACCAATCAAAGGCACTGCACTTGGCACGAAGAGAGCAACAACGGTAGTTACCACAATCGGGAAGATAATCTTCAACACACGCAGGTTCTTGATTTCAGTCTTTGAAGGATACATTTTTTCCTGTTCTTTCATGTTAATGCTCAACTCCTTCTTAGTGCAGAACAGTTTCACTACCAACGGAATAATCACAGGGACAAGCGCCATGTACGAATAAGCTGCAATGGCAATCGGGCCCAGCAGATGTGGTGCCAGCTTGATGGTTGTAAAGATGGCTGTCGGACCATCCGCACCACCGATAATACCCAAAGAAGCAGCTTCTTTCGGAGTGAATCCCATCAGAATAGCTACCAGCAATACGGTAAAGATACCCAACTGTGCGGCTGCACCGAAAATAGAAAGACGCAGGTTGCGTAACATCGGTCCGAAATCTGTCAACGCACCGACCCCCATAAAAATAACCGGAGGCAGGAAACCTGTTTTAATCAGCATATAGTAAATAAAGTTCATCAGACCCAATTCATGGGCAATGTCATGCAAAGGCATTTCCCAGATGTTCTTCAACACTCCGTTTACCATCACCATACCATTCTCATCGGCCTGAATCACGCCCATATCTCCTCCGGGAAAGTTGGCTAACAACACACCGAAAGCAATAGGAACAAGCAACAACGGCTCGTACTGTTTCTTAATACCCAGATAGAGCAAAACGAACGCAATAGCATACATTATCAGAAACTGCGGATCGGCAATGATATTGCTGAACGCAGTCATGTCATACAAATTCTCAAATATTTCGTTCATTATCCTATCTTCATTAATACATCATCTTCTGAAACAGCATCTCCCGGGTTGGCACAGATAGCAGTCACCGTACCACCAAACTCTGCACGAATAGCATTGTAGGTCTTCATCGCTTCCACATAGCAGATTACATCCCCTTCTTTCACGGTGTCACCCACTTTCAAAGCGGTTTCCTGCGCATTCTTCACCAAGAAGAACTTGCCTTCCAACGGAGAAAGCACTTCTTTGCCCTCTCCTGCCGGAGCAGCACCCGCAGGAGCAACGGGAAGTTCGGTATCGCCGTAAGCCACCGTCACACGATAAGCCTGTCCGTCTACCTGCACGGTCAGTGTTTTCGGTTTGGCATCCTCTGTCGGTGATTTATCTTTTTCGACACGGCGTTTAGCCACATCTTCCAAGAAGTCTTTTTTGGCTTTACCACTCTTATAAGCCTCATATTGGGCTGGATGCATGGCATATTCAAAGAGTTCTTCATCATCCTGTCCCACTTCCCATTTATTCTCTTTCATCATCTTGCGATATTTATCGAGAGCATCGGGATAGTTATCCTGTGGATTGCCTTCGAAGAACTTACGGCCTTCACGCTCTGCCTTTTCTATGATTTCAGGAGCAAGTTTGCCCGGTAAACGTCCGGCTTTACCCAAAATCATATCCCAAATATCATCGGCAATCATTCCCCAGCGCTCTTTTCCCTTTTCCATTGCCATCACGTTCATCATTGCAAGATTCTTGACATATTGGCTAAACGGAGTCACCAATGGAGGATAACCCACACGAGGCCATACATAAGCTACTTCATCAAACAGTTTGATGAGAAGCTGATCTTGTGTCATAAACGGCAAATTGCGTTTTGCCTTATACTTATTGATAGATTCCAGATTGGATTCGAGATCGGCCATCAAACTACCCATCATGCCGCCGGGAAGTCCGGGAGCAATCAGCAAGGAGTTCATCAGGCGATTTTTCGGACTGATATACAAGCCAAGAAAGTCGTCCATAAATTCCTGAATCATGCCGCGCACCTTCATGTAGGCTTCCATATTGATTTCAGGCACTTGATATCCGGCATCTTTCAACATCGCCTGCACGCTAAGCAAGTCTGCATGACCTGTTCCCCATGAAAGCGGTTCCATACCCACATCGATATAGTCGCAACCGGCTTCACATACTTCGAGGATGCTTGCCATATTGAATCCGGGACCTGCATGGCTATGATACTGAACGGGGATTTCGGGATGTGTAGCCTTGATATTTGCCACGATTTTGCCTAATGATACGGGGCGACCGATGCCTGCCATGTCTTTGATACAGATTTCGTCTGCTCCCAGTTTGATAAGTTCCAATGCCATATTAGTGTAGTACTCTACGGTATGGATAGGCGAATGAGTGATACAAAGAGAACATTGTGAAATCATGCCTGCTTCCTTTGCATATTTGATGGAGGGAGCAATATTACGTACATCGTTCAATCCGCAGAACGTACGGGTGATATCTGTTCCTTGTGCTTTCTTTACTTTATAGAATAATTTGCGGACGTCTGCCGGAACAGGGCTCATACGGAGTCCGTTCAGTGCGCGGTCGAGCATATGAGTTTGAATACCGGCTTCATGGAACGGTTTTGTCCATTCGCGCACAGCTTTATTCGGGTTTTCACCAAACAATAAATTTACCTGTTCAAAACCTCCGCCATTTGTTTCTACACGGGCAAAACAGCCCATTTCAATAATGGCAGGAGCTACCTTTACGAGTTGATCTACACGAGGTACGTATTTTCCGGCAGATTGCCACATATCTCGGAAAACCAGACTAAACTTAACTTCTCTTTTCATGTCTTTTTGTGATATTCTTTATAAATTATAACTTTTCTACTTTAGTGATTTTTCCTTTACCATGTGTCACCACGTTCACAGCAGCTGTAATGGCGGCCAAGATGTTTCCCGGAATAGGGGCAGAACCCTGTGATGCTTCCCGCTTCACAGGAGCTATTTCTTCAGGGGCGTACTTATTGACCAATGCAATCAATAACTTACCTAAATAAATCACAATCAGCAGAATAACAAACACGGTAGCCATTCCGACCACCATCAGCAGGATCGCTGTTTCGATATTTTCCATATAATAAACTATTAATATTTTAAATTGTTCGTCTAAAAAAACGTCCGAAAATACCAAATTCTTACTATAAAATAAATTAAGAAAGGATTATAAAGTATAAAAACGTCATTTCTCTGATTGGCAACCAGATGATCTGCGATTGGACGACTCATGGCAGTTCCCTAATTATCGTCTCTTCAAAAAATATAAGAGAAAGCCCCTCAACTTTCTCTCACACTCTGACAACACAATCATTAAATAAAATCAACGGAATATACCCTAAAATTCACTTGTAAAGTGGAATTTGATGTGTTTAAAATCCATCTGAGCCATCTGAAGCACATAACCGGAGTCTGCCAGAAACACATCGCGCCCTTCTCTATCCTTTGCCATATACTGGTATTTACGTTTCTTGAAGGCTTCCAGTTCTGCGGGATCATCGCTTTCTATCCAGCAGGCCTTGTAAAGACTTACCGGTTCCCAGCGACAGGACGCATTGTACTCATTCAACAAACGATACTGAATCACCTCAAACTGTAACTGCCCCACCGTACCGATAATCTTACGACCATTGAACTGATTGACAAACAACTGTGCAACACCTTCATCCATCAACTGGTCAACCCCTTTTGCCAACTGTTTCTGTTTCATAGGATCCGCATTTTCGATATATTTGAACATCTCCGGTGAGAAACTTGGCAACCCGCGAAAATGAAGCATTTCACCTTCTGTCAGCGTATCGCCAATCTTAAAGGTTCCATTATCAGGCAAACCGATAATATCTCCTGCATAGGCTTCGTCAATCGTTGTTTTACGCTGTGCCATAAATTGGGTGGGCGATGAAAAACGCATAGTCTTTCCATGACGGACATGCATATAAGGAGCATTGCGCACAAACTTACCGGAACAAATCTTACAAAATGCCACACAAGAGCGATGGTTGGGATCGATATTGGCGGTTATCTTAAAGATGAAGCCGGTAAATTTCGGTTCGTCGGGGTTCACTTCGCGCTCTTCCGCCTGTACAGGGCGAGGGCTGGGAGCTATCTCTACGAAACAGTTCAGCAACTCTTGTACACCGAAATTGTTCAACGCTGAACCAAAGAATACAGGTGCACAGTCTCCTGCCAAGTAGGATTCCGAATCAAATTCGGGATAAACGCCTTCGATCAGTTCCAGATCGCCACGCAGCTTATCTGCCAATGGCTTGCCGATTTGCCGGTCCAGTTCTTCTGTATGAATATCAACCGCAACTTTTTCCGTTACCATTTGTTTGGAAGGCTGATACAGGTCCAGTTTCTGTTCATAGATATTGTATACTCCTTTGAAACGCGCTCCCTGCTCGATGGGCCAGGACAAGGGACGAACCTGAATCATCAGTTCTTCTTCAAGTTCATCAAGCAAGTCGAACGGGTCTTTTCCTTCACGGTCCATTTTGTTAACAAAGATAATTACCGGAGTTTTTCTCATACGGCATACCTCCATCAGTTTACGCGTCTGCGTTTCCACACCTTTCGCACCGTCCACAACAATGATTACGCTGTCCACAGCAGTCAGTGTGCGGTATGTATCTTCGGCAAAGTCCTGGTGTCCCGGAGTATCGAGGATATTGATTTTATAACCCCGATAATCGAACTCCATCACGGAAGTCGTTACCGAAATTCCACGCTGTTTCTCGATTTCCATCCAGTCGGACGTAGCCGTCTTTTTTATTTTATTACTTTTTACAGCACCTGCAACCTGTATCTGACCACCGAAAAGTAATAGCTTTTCCGTCAATGATGTCTTACCGGCATCCGGATGCGCAATAATGGCGAACGTCCGCCTTCTCAAAATTTCTGTATTATCTGCCATATATATCATAAGGTGTCAATGCATCGTTTAAGACTCTCCTCCCAATGAGGAATCTCGATGCCGAACATTGTTTTTATCTTTGTCTTATCAAGTACGGAATAGGCGGGACGGTTGGCCTTGGCCGGATATTCCGCCGTATGCAAAGGTCTTACCTTGCACGAAGTGATTCCTGCCAGACGATGGATAGCTATCGTAAAGTCATACCACGAACAGACTCCCTCGTTAGTGAAATGATAGATGCCACGAACTATACCTTTATTGATAATAGTATAGATGGCCCGCGCCAGATCATTAGCATACGTCGGGGTTCCAATCTGGTCGAAAACAACTCCCAAGCTATCACGCTCCTTTCCGAGACGGATCATCGTCTTCACGAAATTATTGCCAAAAGTAGAATAGAGCCATGCAGTACGGATAACGACCGCTTTCTCGCAGTTATTCATCACAGCATACTCACCTTCCAGCTTGGTGGCACCGTATACGGAGTCCGGACAAGGGGCACAGTCTTCGGTGTATGGAATGTGTGCAGCACCATCGAACACATAGTCAGTAGACACTTGTATCATGGCAGCCCCATTGGCTTGCGCAGCACTTGCTAACTGCTTCGGTGCTTCACAATTCAATTTGTATGCTAATTCCTGATTATCTTCCGCCTTGTCTACTGCTGTATAAGCGGCACAATTCACGACAAGTTCAATCCGTTTCTCTGCTATATAAGTCCAAACAGCTTGCGCATCACAGATATCGAGCTCCTGCACATCTGTGAAGTAATACGTATGTTGCGGATTCTCTTTTGCAAGCACCTGCATCTCATTGCCAAGCTGACCGTTGGCACCTGTTACCAAAATTCTCATTTATTCATCCAGTTTTAATTCACCTTTACGGTCTTTATCATAATAGTTTGCCAACATTGAAAGGAAACTGGTAATAGCCTCCACCGCCTTAGCAGTCCCTTCGCTGATAGATTTCTTTTGAAGACGAAGCAGGAGCACTCCGTACAACGCTTCAAAGCAAGTTTCTAATTCTGGTTCGTCTTTCTTGCCGTTTTTATTTCGCAATTCTACGATAAATGGCAATGCTTTGAAATAGGCGGCACTGTAAAACGGGAATTTAGGGGAAGAAGCCAATACATTGTGTAAATCAGTCAGATTGATAATCACATTCTTATTGATCTGCAGATGACCTTTTTCCCGTACTCCTTCCTCGCTCATCATCGTTATCAGATTAGTATACCATTCTCTCATAGCAGGCTGCCGATCTTGCGGATATCGGGCTATCACATTTGCCTCCATCTCTTCCAGTTCACAATGATTGGCACGGATCAAATCTTCCTCTTGCCACATATATATAAGGTATTCGGCAATATTCTTTTCCTTCAAATGTTGTGCTATCTGATTCATTATGTTATCTCTTAATAAAGTGACTCTCCCAACAAAGTATAAATCAATCCGGCAACAGATACCAGCATTACGATACTTCCTACAACGCGATTCAGTATCCAGATACCACGCAAGTTGAATTTTGTACGCACTTTGTTCACAAAGTAGGTAATGCCAAACCACCAGGTCAATGCTCCTATAGCAATTGCAAGATACCCTGTGATCTCTTCAAATACCAGAACTCCCGGCTGCACAAAGGCAAAGCGGGCAAAAAGTCCGATAAACAGAAAGATTATCAAGGGATTGGATAGAGTAACGAAAAAGGCGGTAATAAAATTATGGAAATAAGAGCCTTTGCTGGACGAAGCCGGACGAATGGATTGCACCGGATTACTACGAAAGGTATATATACCAAAAAGGAGTAGCATGACACTCCCCAATAACTGCAGATAGAAAATATTCTTATTGATATAATCGAACACAAAACTCATCCCGTAACCGGTAAGCAAAGCGTATGCTATATCGCTTAACGAGGCTCCCAGCCCCGTTACAAATCCGTACCAACGCCCTTTATTCAGAGTCCTCTGGATACATAATACGCCCACCGGACCGAGAGGTGCGGACACAACAACGCCAATAATAAAGCCTTTCACTAATATATCGAATATGGTCTCTATCTGAATCATGTCGCAAATATCGCACTTTTTTGTGATATGGGGATAGTATATTAACGTTTTTTCCACACAAGAATCACTATATATAGCGCCAATAAGTAAAATGTACATCGAAAATAAACATATTAAATAAGGTATAGGAATTTATTCTCATTTTTTTTCCTACCACCAACGAAATTGATTATCTTTGCGCCACAGAAAAAGAGAAGAGTTTCTCCTACAGGAACTTCAATCGTAAAATCGTAAATCGTAAAATTGTAAATATACAACATGATTCTTTTTTTCAGAACCCCTTCCAGGAGCGTGATTGCCGTAGAGAGCAACCATCAGCTCATCCCTGACGAAAGTAATAAACTCTGCTGGCTTTTTGGCGAAGCCGTGATGGAAAGTGAAGAAAACCTGAAAGGCTGTTTCGTTGGCCCGCGCCGCGAAATGATCACTCCTTGGAGTACAAACGCAGTAGAAATCACCCAGAACATGGGGCTCGAAGGCATCAGCCGCATCGAGGAATACTTCCCTGTTAAGGACGAAAACGCAGACTACGACCCAATGCTCCAACGCATGTATAAAGGACTCGACCCAAATGTATTCACGACAAACCGTCAGCCGGAACCGCTCATCTACATCGAAGATCTCGAAGTGTACAACGAACAAGAAGGCCTGGCTCTTTCTAAGGAAGAAATGGACTATCTGAAGAAGGTAGAAAAGGATCTCGGACGAAAACTGACTGACTCCGAAGTATTCGGTTTCGCCCAAATCAACTCCGAACACTGCCGCCACAAAATCTTCGGCGGAACGTTTATCATCGACGGTGTAGAACAGGAGTCTTCCCTGTTCCAGATGATTAAAAAGACGACGCAGGAAAATCCGAATAAAATCATCTCTGCTTATAAAGACAATGTAGCTTTTGCCGAAGGTCCGGTTGTTGAACAGTTTGCTCCGGCAGATCATTCAAAACCTGATTTTTTCCAGATAAAGGACATCAAGAGTGTAATCTCGCTGAAAGCGGAAACACATAACTTCCCGACTACCGTAGAACCATTCAACGGTGCTTCAACCGGTACCGGTGGTGAAATCCGCGACCGTATGGGGGGTGGTAAAGGTTCATGGCCGATTGCAGGTACTGCTGTCTACATGACTTCTTACCCGCGCACCGATGAAGGACGCGAATGGGAAGAAATTCTTCCGGTACGCAAATGGTTGTACCAGACTCCGGAACAGATTCTTATCAAAGCATCAAACGGTGCTTCCGACTTCGGTAACAAGTTCGGGCAGCCGCTGATCTGCGGTTCGGTACTGACTTTCGAACATGCGGAAAACAAGGAAGTTTATGGTTACGACAAAGTAATCATGCTTGCCGGCGGTGTAGGTTACGGCACACAACGTGACTGTCTGAAAGGCACACCGGAAGCAGGAAACAAAGTGGTAGTAATCGGTGGTGACAACTATCGTATTGGACTGGGTGGCGGTTCCGTATCTTCTGTTGATACCGGTCGTTACAGCAGCGGTATTGAGTTGAATGCCGTACAACGCGCTAACGCTGAAATGCAGAAACGTGCCAACAACGTGGTACGCGCTCTTTGTGAAGAAGAGGTGAATCCGGTGGTTTCCATCCATGACCACGGTTCTGCCGGACACGTAAACTGTCTGTCCGAACTCGTGGAAGAATGTGGTGGCTTGATCGACATGAGCAAATTGCCTATCGGTGACAAAACTTTGTCTGCCAAAGAAATCATCGCTAACGAGAGCCAGGAACGTATGGGTCTGTTGATTAAGGAAGAAGCCATCGAACATGTACGCAAGATTGCCGAACGCGAACGCGCTCCGATGTACGTAGTCGGTGAAACCACCGGCGATCATCGTTTCGCTTTCCAACAGGCTGACGGTGTACGTCCGTTTGATCTTGCCGTAGAACAGATGTTCGGCTCTTCTCCCAAGACATATATGGTAGACAAAACAGTGGAACGTCATTACGAAATGCCGAAATACGAATTGTCTAAGCTACACGAATATCTGACGAATGTATTACAGCTTGAAGCTGTTGCCTGCAAAGACTGGTTGACGAATAAGGTAGACCGTTCCGTAACAGGTAAAGTGGCTCGTCAGCAATGCCAGGGAGAACTTCAGTTGCCGTTGAGTGACTGTGGTGTCGTAGCACTTGACTACCGTGGCGAAAAAGGCATCGCTACTTCTATCGGACATGCTCCACAAGCAGCATTGGCTGATCCGGCCGCCGGTTCTATTCTTTCTGTATCCGAAGCACTGACTAATCTTGTCTGGGCTCCGATGGCGGAAGGCATGGACAGCATTTCTCTGTCTGCCAACTGGATGTGGCCTTGCCGTTCTCAAGAAGGTGAAAATGCGCGTCTATACACAGCAGTGAAAGCATTGAGCGATTTTTGTTGTGCACTGCAAATCAATGTTCCTACCGGAAAAGACTCTCTGTCTATGACACAGAAATATCCGAACGGTGAAAAAGTGATTTCTCCGGGAACTGTGATTGTTTCAGCCGGCGGTGAAGTTTCCGATGTGAAGAAAGTGGTATCCCCGGTATTGGTTAACAATGAAAAGACTACGCTTTATCATATTGACTTCAGTTTCGACGAACTGAAGTTAGGAGGTTCGGCTTTCGCACAATCTTTGGGTAAAGTGGGTGATGAAGTACCTTGCGTACAGGATGCCGAATATTTCCGTGACGCTTTCCTTGCTGTACAGGAACTTGTGAACAAAGGGTTGATTCTTGCAGGACATGATATTTCTGCCGGTGGTTTGATTACGACATTACTCGAAATGTGCTTCTCTAATGTAGAAGGCGGTATGGAAATCAGCCTCGACAAAATGAAGGAAGAAGATATCGTTAAGATTCTGTTTGCAGAAAATCCGGGTATCGTTATCCAGATCAGCGATAAACATAAAGATGAAGTGAAGAAGATTCTGGAAGAAGCGGGTGTAGGCTATATAAAGTTAGGTAAACCGACTGACGAACGCCACATTTTGGTATCTAAAGGCGGTGCTACTTATCAGTTTGGTATCGATTACATGCGTGATGTTTGGTACTCTTCTTCTTACCTGCTCGATCGCAAACAATCAATGAACGGTTGTGCTAAAGCACGTTTCGAAAATTATAAGATGCAACCTGTTGAATTCGCTTTCATGCCGGAATTCAAAGGTAAGCTTTCTCAATATGGTATCACTCCGGACCGTCGTACACCAAGCGGTATCTGTGCGGCTATCATCCGTGAGAAGGGTACAAACGGTGAGCGCGAAATGGCTTACTCGCTCTATTTGGCCGGTTTCGATGTAAAAGATGTTACGATGACCGACCTCATCAGCGGACGCGAAACATTGGAAGACGTAAACATGATCGTTTACTGTGGTGGTTTCTCTAACTCCGATGTACTGGGCTCTGCCAAAGGATGGGCAGGCGCCTTCTTGTTCAACCCGAAAGCTAAAGAGGCATTGGATAAATACTATGCACGCGAAGATACATTGTCATTAGGTGTCTGCAACGGTTGCCAGCTGATGATGGAACTCAACCTTATCAACCCGGAATTGAAGAAGAAAGGCAAGATGCTGCATAACAATTCGCACAAATTCGAATCACGCTTCCTCGGCCTTACTATCCCGACCAACCGCAGTGTGATGTTCGGCTCTTTGAGTGGAAACAAACTGGGCATCTGGGTAGCTCACGGAGAAGGAAAATTCTCTTTGCCGTATGATGAAGACAAATACAATGTAGTGGCGAAGTATAGCTATGACGAATATCCGGGCAACCCGAACGGTTCCGATTATTCTATCGCAGCACTGGCTAGCGCAGACGGACGTCACCTGGCTATCATGCCTCATCTGGAACGTTCGATCTTCCCATGGCAAAACGGTTATTATCCGGCTGACCGCAAGAATAGCGATCAGGTTACTCCATGGATAGAAGCGTTTGTTAATGCCCGCAAGTGGGTGGAAGCAAAAATGAAATAAATCATTTCTACATTTATAGAGGCTGGTACTTTCAATAGTACCTGCCTTTTGTTTTATTGAGTTTCTACTCTACCCAAAGGCGTCTGACAAATACCAAAACACTGAAAACAAACAGTATATACAAATAGCTATAAAATAGTCTGTTTTCTTAATTTTGGGGGGCGATGTTATCTTCCACCAAAATTTTGTAATATAGGATTTTTTTCTTAATTTTGTCAAACTTTCCCTCTCATTAAAGATTCAGTAACCCTTAAAGGTCCTATTTATATGAAAAAATGGCTTTTTCTAATCTTATTGTTTCCTCTAACTTGTGTCGCACAGACATATCGATATCTCGGAGTGGAGGATGGGTTAAGTAACCGGCGGGTCTACTGCATTCAAAAAGATAAAACCGGATATATGTGGTTCCTCACACACGAAGGTATTGATCGATACAATGGAAAAGAATTTAAACGATATAAGCTAATGGATGGTGACACGGAAGTGAACTCTCTATTAAATCTAAACTGGCTTTATATCGATCAGAAAGGAGTCTTATGGGAAATCGGGAAAAAAGGAAAAGTATTCCAATATGACCCAATTCACGACTGCTTCAATCTGGTATACAAATTACCCATGGAAAGCTTTAGTGAACAACCAGATCCAGTAACTTATGCTTGGTGCGATGAGAGCAAGCATATCTGGCTGTGCAATGAAGATACCATCTTTCTCTATAACACAGAAACCCAACAAGTCACCCATATAAAAAATGAAATAAGTGAAGATATCACTAATATTGAGCAAATAGACAGATCACATTTCTTCATCGGTACGGAATTGGGCATTCATTATGCCAAACTGGAAAATAACACACTGGAACTTATCAATTGCGATAAGCTGGATAATGTGAAAGTTCAAGTTATCGATCTACATTTCGACAAAAAGATTCGTAAACTATTCATCGGAACTTTCCTGCAGGGAATTATCGTTTACGATATGAATACCCAATCTGTCATACGACCGGAAAATAATCTAAAAGACATCAGCATCAAACGATTCAAACCGCTAAATGATAAAGAGTTATTGATAGCGACCGATGGCGGAGGAGTACACAAGATAAATATGGATACTTATCAAATAGTACCCGAAATTGTGGCTGATTATAACAGTAATTGTGGCATGAACGGTAACAGTATCAATGACATTTTCGTGGATGATGAAGAACGGATATGGCTGGCTAATTATCCCATCGGAATCACGATACAAAACAATCGTTATACGAGCTACAAATGGATTAAGCACTCCATCGGTAATAAGCAGTCTTTAATCAACGATCAGGTGAACGCCATTATTGAAGACAGAGACGGAGATTTATGGTTTGCAACGAACAATGGCATCAGTTTTCTTAACTCAAAAACCGGACAATGGAGATCGGTACTTAGTGCTTTTGAAGAGTCACAAGATAACAAAAGTCACATTTTTCTCACGATATGTGAAGTGGCTCCCGGAACTATCTGGGCAGGCGGATACTCTTCCGGTATTTACCAGATAGATAAGAAAACGTTCAGTGTTGGTTATTTCATGCCCCCTTTGTACACTCATACAAACAAGCGACCAGACAAATATATACGTGATATCCATACAGATATGCAGGGTTATATATGGTCGGGAGGATTCTACAACCTCAAACGTATAAATCTGAGAACTCAGGAAGTACGATTTTATGATGGATTAAATTCCATAACCGCCATCATTGAGAAGAATGAAAAAAGTATGTGGATTGGTAGCGCTACCGGCTTATGTCTGTTAGATAAAGAGTCCGGTAAATTTGAACGAATAAAACTTCCAGTAGAGTCAAGTTATATCTACTCCTTGTATCAGGCAAAAAACGGTTTATTGTATATAGGTACCAGTGGGTCAGGACTATTGATTTATGATATTAACAAGAAATTGTTCACTCATTACTACTCTGAAAACTGTGCTTTAATATCCAATAATATCTATACCATCCTATCGGATGAGGACAAAAACATGATAATGAGTACAGAAAGCGGACTGACAAGTTTCTATCCCGAAGAAAAAAAATTCCATAACTGGACCAAAGATATGGGATTGATGACCACCCATTTCAATGCGTTGTCAGGCACATTGCGAAAAAACAATAAATTCATTTTAGGCAGCTTGGACGGAGCAGTTGAATTTGATAAGGACATGAAATTTCCAAGGAGTTATTCCTCCAAAATGATTTTCAGCGATTTCAAACTTTTCTATCAGACAATCTATCTGGGTGATGAAGATTCTCCGTTAAAAGCAAGCATCAATGAAACAAAGGAACTGAAGTTAAAATACAATCAGAACATCTTCTCTTTACAGGTTTCCTCCATCAATTACGATTATCCCGCCAACATCCTTTATTCCTGGAGATTAGAAGGCTTTTATGATGAATGGAGCAAACCTGGAACCGAGAATACGATTCGTTACACCAATCTTGCACCGGGCAAATATACACTAAGAGTACGTACTATCTCCAATGAAGACAAACGCATCGTACTTGAAGAAAGAAGTATGGACATTATTATCTCCCGACCTTTCTGGCTGACAATTTGGGCTATGCTACTTTATGCAGCCTTTCTTTGTCTCATCGCTATCATTCTATTACGTATCCTGATTTTGAGAAAGCAGCGTAAAGTCTCTGACGAGAAAATACATTTCTTTATCAATACGGCACATGATATCCGTACCCCATTGACGCTTATCAAAGCACCTTTGGAAGAACTACGTGAAAAAGAAGAGTTGAGCAAAGAAGGGATTTCAAACATGAATACGGCATTACGAAACGTCAATGCTCTGCTGCGCCTGACGACCAATCTTATCAACTTTGAAAGAGCAGACGTATATTCTTCCGAACTATATATTTCAGAACATGAACTAAACGCGTTTACGAATGAAATATTCAATGCATTTCAACAATACGCCAACATCAAACACATCAACTTCACTTATAAAAGTAATTTCAAATATATGAATGTATGGTTTGATAAAGAGAAGATGGAGTCTATTTTTAAGAACATCATTACGAATGCATTGAAATATACTCCCGAAAATGGAGATGTACAGGTTTTCGTTTCTGAATCAACGGATTCATGGAGTATGGAAGTCAGAGACACAGGAATCGGAATTCCGGCTAACGAACAAAAGAAGTTGTTCAAACTACATTTCCGTGGCAGCAATGCTATTAATTCCAAAATAACGGGAAGTGGTATCGGACTGATGCTTGTATGGAAGTTAGTCCGATTACACAAAGGAAAGATCAACCTGTCAAGTATCGAAAACCAAGGTTCTGTTATCAAAATAACGTTCCCCAAAGATAGCAAGCGTTTCCGAAAAGCACATTTGGCAACTCCAAGCAAACAGCGCATAGCAATCGACAACGTTCCGTCCTCATCACCTGAGATTCACGAAACCACACAGAAGAAAGAGAACAGAAATCATCACCGTATCTTGATTGTGGAAGATAATGATGAGTTGCGCAGCTATCTGTCGCAAACATTATCCAAAGAGTATGTCGTACAGGTTTGTTCCAATGGAAAAGAAGCACTGACGATTATTCCCGAGTACAAACCTGAATTGGTTATTTCAGACATTATGATGCCGGAAATGCGGGGTGATGAATTATGTCAGGCTATCAAGAATAACATCGAGACTTCCCACATCCCTGTTATCCTGCTGACTGCTTTAAATAATGAAAAAGATATCCTCTCGGGACTTCAAATCGGTGCGGATGAATACATTGTGAAGCCATTCAACATCGGTATATTGAAAGCAAATGTGGCCAATCTGCTGGCTAATCGTGCACTCCTGCGCAGTAAATACGCAAATCCAGATCTGGATGATGAGGAAAATGATGAAGACTGCATCAACTATTCACAGAATATCGACTGGAAGTTTATCGCAAACGTCAAAAAGAATGTGAAAGACAACATCGGCAATCCCGATCTCACGGTAGATGTGTTATGTAACCTGATGGGAATGAGTCGCACAAGTTTTTACAATAAATTAAGGGCATTGACCGATCAGGCACCGGGAGATTATATCCGGCTGATTCGTCTGAAACGTGCCGTACAATTATTAAAAGAGGGCACACATAGCATAACAGAGATTGCAGAGATGACGGGATTCAGTGACGTCAAGTACTTCCGCGAAGTATTTAAGAAGCATTTTAATGTAAGCCCCAGTCAATATGGCAAAGAGAAAAAAACAGTTAGTAAGGAAGGAGGAGAAAAGAAAGAATGAACATTTATCTCAAAGCATTTGGAATCTTTTTTAAAATAGGAGCCTTTACTATTGGAGGAGGATATGCAATGGTGCCGCTGATTGAAAATGAAATTGTCACCAAGCGAAAATGGATTGCACAGGAAGATTTTATAGATCTGTTGGCTATCGCCCAATCCGCTCCGGGAATTCTGGCAGTCAATATTTCTATCTTCATAGGATATAAACTGCGTGGTATTCGGGGAAGTATTATCACAGCGTTGGGGACTATTTTACCGTCTTTCGTTATCATATTGGCTATCGCCTTGTTTTTCCATAGTTTTCAGGACAATCCGATAGTGGAACGTATTTTTAAAGGAATCCGGCCGGCAGTAGTAGCACTCATCGCGGCACCGACCTTTACCATGGGACGATCTGCTAAAATCAACCGCTACAATCTATGGATTCCTGTTGTTTCGGCCTTATTAATCTGGCTGTTAGGGTTCTCCCCTATCTGGATTATTATTGCTGCCGGTGTAGGAGGTTTCCTATGGGGAAAATTCAAGAAAGTTAAGAACAAATGAGCATGATATCATTATTAATTATATGATTTACTTAGAGTTATTCTATACATTTTTCAAAATCGGCCTCTTTGGGTTCGGTGGTGGGTACGCCATGCTTTCCATGATCCAAGGTGAAGTGGTTACCCGCCACGAATGGGTGAGTTCACAGGAGTTTACTGATATTGTAGCAATCAGTCAGATGACCCCGGGACCTATCGGCATTAATGCAGCGACCTATGTAGGATTTACTTCTACCGGAAGTGTTTTAGGGTCCATCATTGCAACTTTTGCAGTGGTTCTCCCCTCTTTTATCTTGATACTAACCATTAGTAAATTCTTTTTAAGGTACCAGAAGCACCCTGTGGTGGAATCTATCTTCGACGGACTGCGCCCGGCAGTAGTGGGACTGCTCGCTTCCGCTGCGCTGCTATTAATGAATGTGGAAAATTTCGGTTCTCCTACGGAAGATACTTATTCATTCGTTATCAGTGTCATTATATTCCTGATTGTTTTCATCGGAACAAGGAGATACAAAGCCAACCCGATAGCAATGATTATCGCCTGTGGCATTGCAGGACTACTACTTTACTAACTGGTAACGATTGCACGATATACCATGAACTGTAAAAAAACAGTGAACAAACTGCACAATCTTGGCAGAGTATTCACCGTTTATCGTTCATTCTATGTCTTTACAGCTTCATCTTCTTACTTACAGATTTGGATTCATTATGCAAGCGGTCTAAAGCTGTCACTACATAACGGCATTTCGTTTTTCCTGTTTCATAAGGAAGTTTGTAAAACGGATTGCGTGTGATAGCTACAATATGAGAAGGGTCGTCCAGATTCACCTTTTCTTTACTGCCAAAACGATAGACTACATATTGAACAGCCTTATCCATCTCCGTATCAGCTTTTGGAGCTGTCCAGAAAAGGATATAACCATCTTCTGTCCATACTTTTTTCATTTTGCGCACCTTGCCCGGAGCTTTATCATCCATAAAATCAAAGACTGGAATCAAGGCAGGATATTTATGATATTCACTGATTAAAGCATCGCGATATCTACCCTGATTCTCAACAACGGCTGTCGCATACCATTGACAGCTGCCTCCGATTGTCTGGTAGGCACGTTGCAAAGCCATCTTTCGAGGAAGCTGATTGATAGAAGGATTCTTCGGATCGGCAAACTGAACAGTCTTCGGTACGGACTGACCGATAAACAACGGCCGGTTTTCCGAATGAGTAGCCCACCATTTCACCAATGTCTCATAGTCGGCAGCTTTATGGCCGATCTCCCAATAAATTTGCGGAATATTATAATCAATCCATCCTTCACGTGCCCAAAGAAGTACATCAGCATAAAGATCATCATAGTTCTGCAAGCCATTGGTGTTACTTCCCAACGGATCGCTCTTCTGATTCCGATAGATGCCAAACGGACTAACACCGAACTTCACCCATGGTTTGATGCCACGAATCGTTTCGTGAAGCTTCTTTATCAACACATTCACATTACTACGACGCCAATCCGCCTTATTGGTGAAACCTCCACCGTAGCGGGCGAAACTTGCATCATCCGGAAAATCCAATCCATTAACCGGATAAGGATAGAAATAATCATCCATGTGAATAGCATCTACATCATAACGAGACACAATATCGGTCACAATCTTACAGATATGCTCCCGGCTTTCAGGAAGTGCCGGATCGAAATACAGTTGATCACCATAAGTAACAAACCATTCCGGATGCTGGTGATAAATATGTTCCGGTGCTAACTTATTCTTTAACGAGGTCTTCACTCGGTAAGGATTGATCCAGGCATGAAATTCCAGATTCCGCTTCTGACATTCTTCAATCATAAACTGCATCGGATCCCACATAGGAGAAGGCATCTGCCCTTGTGTCCCTGTCAGGAAACGGCTCCACGGCTCATGCTGGGAAGCGTATAATGCATCCGCCTCAGGACGTACTTGAAAGATGATTGCGTTAATGCCGGCTTCCTGAAGAGAGTTCAGCTGACTAATCAACATTTGTTTCAGCCTCTCTGTGGGAATGCCATGAAACTGACCGTTAACAGCTTGTATCCACGCTCCACGGAATTCACGTTTAGGATATTGATTGCCTGATGGCACCTGTGCCCTCACTCCTACTACCAGAAGAAGAGCTAAAAGTAAAAGATAGTTTTTCAGCTTCATCATATTCTTAAATCGTAATAATGTGACGCAAAGATAATACAAACTCCCGATAAATTCGCTAACTTTGCCGACTACCATAAAACAAGAAGTATTTTATGTCAGAGAATAACTATATTTCGATCAAAGGTGCACGCGTAAATAACCTAAAAAACATTGATGTAGATATACCACGCAATAAACTTGTTGTCATCACCGGATTATCAGGTTCGGGAAAATCATCCCTTGCTTTTGATACGCTCTATGCAGAAGGACAACGCCGCTACGTGGAAAGTTTAAGCAGCTATGCGCGTCAGTTCCTAGGGCGAATGAGTAAACCGGAGTGTGACTTTATCAAAGGAATTCCTCCCGCCATTGCTATCGAACAAAAAGTGAACAGCCGCAACCCCCGTTCCACCGTGGGCACCTCGACTGAAATTTACGAATATCTACGCCTGTTATATTCACGGGTAGGGAAAACATATAGTCCCATCAGTGGACAAGAAGTGAAGAAACACTCTACAGAAGATATTGTCAACTGTATGCTCTCATACCCGGAAGGTACAAGATATACTGTACTGACGCTTATCCGCCTACGCGAAGACCGCACCTTACAACAGCAACTGGAGATAGACCTGAAACAAGGATTCAACCGCATCGAGGTGAACGGTGAAATGAAACGTATTGATGAATATACACCTATGGCAGGTGATGAAGTATATCTGCTGGTGGACCGTATGGCGGTTGCCAAAAGCAAGGATGCCATCAGCCGACTCACCGATTCTGCCGAAACAGCCATGTATGAAGGTGACGGAACCTGTATGCTACGTTTTTATCTATCGGGCGGAACCACGAAACTACATACTTTCAGCACTAAATTCGAAGCAGACGGTATCATCTTTGAAGAGCCGAATGACCAGATGTTTTCATTCAACTCTCCTATCGGTGCTTGTCCCGTATGTGAAGGGTTCGGTAAAGTGATCGGTATTGATGAGCACTTAGTTGTTCCGGATCGTTCCTTATCCGTATATGAAGGTGCTATCGTATGCTGGCGCGGTGAAAAGATGGGTGAATGGAAAGAAGAACTGATTCACAATGCGGCTAAATTCGACTTCCCGATTTTCACTCCTTATTATGAGTTGACAGATGCACAACGCCGGTTACTTTGGGAAGGCAACCAATATTTCCATGGCATCAATGCTTTCTTCAAGATGCTGGAAGAAAATCAATATAAGATACAGTATCGGGTCATGTTGGCACGTTACCGCGGAAAGACACTTTGCCCGAAATGCCATGGCACCCGCCTGAAACCGGAGGCCTGCTATGTTCGGGTAGGTGGAAAAAATATTTCCGAACTGGTGGATTTGCCAATCACTGAGCTGAAGCAATTCTTCGATCATCTGGAGTTAGACGAGCATGACGCCAATGTATCCCAACGTATCCTGATTGAAATAAATAACCGAATTCGCTTCCTGATCGATGTTGGTTTGGGTTATCTGACGTTGAACAGGCTCAGTAATTCTCTATCGGGTGGAGAAAGCCAGCGTATCAATCTGGCAACCTCACTGGGAAGTAGCCTGGTAGGTAGCCTTTATATTCTCGACGAACCAAGTATCGGACTGCATAGTCGCGATACAGACCGTCTGCTCTACGTCTTGCGCCAACTGCAACAATTAGGCAATACAGTAGTAGTGGTAGAGCACGATGAAGAAATTATCCGTGCCGCAGATTACATTATTGATATAGGTCCTAATGCCGGACGCCTGGGTGGAGAGATTGTCTATCAAGGCGATATGAAGGATTTGAAAAAGGGAAGTAACAGCTATACGGTACGTTATCTTTTGGGAGAAGATGAAATTCCCGTTCCGGAACATCGCCGGCCATGGAATAATTATATAGAATTAAAAGGTGCACGTGAGAATAACCTGAAAGGAGTAAACGTACGTATTCCACTTAATGTGATGACAGTCGTTACCGGTGTTTCCGGTTCCGGAAAGAGTACATTGGTGAGAGATATTTTCTTCCGGGCATTGAAACGTGAGTTGGATGAATGCAGCGACCGACCGGGAGAATTCTCCTCCATCGGAGGAAGTTTGCGCGACTTGCGGAATGTGGAATTCGTAGACCAGAACCCTATTGGTAAATCGTCACGTTCTAATCCGGTGACTTACATCAGGGCTTACGACGAAATCCGCAAATTATGGTCCGAACAACCGCTAGCCAAACAAATGGGATATGCCCCCGGATTCTTCAGTTTCAATAGTGAAGGCGGACGCTGCGAAGAGTGTAAAGGAGAAGGAACCATCACTGTCGAAATGCAATTCATGGCAGACTTAGTACTGAAGTGTGAATCTTGTCACGGAAAACGTTTCAAGTCTGATACGCTGGAAGTGAAATTCCACGATAAAAGCATCTACGATATATTGGAGATGACCGTCAACCAAGCGATTGAGTTCTTCAGTGAACATGGACAAAAGAAAATTGTAAAGAAGTTGCTTCCTTTACAGGACGTAGGACTGGGATATATTAAATTGGGACAGTCGTCTTCTACTCTCTCCGGTGGTGAAAACCAACGTGTCAAACTGGCATTCTATTTAAGTCAGGAGAAAGCCGACCCGACCATGTTTATCTTTGACGAGCCGACTACCGGACTTCATTTCCATGATATTCGCAAACTTCTGGATGCTTTCGACGCACTGATTCGCCGGGGACACAGCATCGTTATCATCGAGCATAACATGGACGTCATCAAGTGCGCCGATTATGTAATCGATCTCGGACCGGAAGGTGGAGATAAAGGTGGAAACATTGTAGCAGTGGGCACACCGGAAGAGATTGCCGCTTGTGGAGCAAGCTATACAGGACAGTTCCTGAAAGAGAAACTGGGATAAAATAATAAACCTCCCAAGATTTGTTATATCTTCCACATACGTAAGGCCTTTGTACTTCCTGCTTTTTGCAAGGATGCTCAAAGCCTTACGCCTATTGACTTGTATTCGAATTCATTCTTAACGAGACTGATTCTTTTCAATGTTTCCATATTCCTCAATACATAAATCCAACGTTCAAAATCTTCGAGACAATGTGCAAAGTCAAAACAAAGTGTTCACCATATTGAAACAGAGCATTTCGCTGCAGGATCTACTCCGTCGCGCGTATGCCGTAACCAACGCATACTCATTCACAAGAATTTCGAGGGACTTGCCGAGAGGGGCAAATGCTCCATGGGTTGGTTCTTCGGATTCAAGCTGCACCTGATAATCAATGACAAGGGGTATATCGGACAAGCATTGTTTGAAAACCTATTCCTTAACGGCATACAACTGACCACACAAAGAATACGAATGTTAAAATATCGAATAGTATGCAGTCTTTTGGACTTATATCTATCATATTTAAAACGGAGTGTCGTATAGAACTTAAAAACACATGAAACAAAAAAAACTTATAGAATTATGCAAAAAAGGAGATAAGCAAGCTTTAAGCTGGCTCTACCAAACCTATGCCGATAAGATGATAAAAATATGTTTTCATTACGTTACTGACAGGCAAATTGCACAAGACCTTCTACACGACGGTTTTATCATCATCTTCACCTCTATAAATTCACTGCGTTCTCCTGAAAAATTAGAATACTGGATGGGAACGATTATGAAAAATATATCTTTAAGATATTTGAAACAATGCAGTTCGATATCCACAACCCCTTTAGAAGAAATGAGCGAAGATGAAGAGCCTATTGATACATTTCCCTCTAATGATTTCCCAGCTTACAAAATAATGCTCAAAATGATAGAGTCACTTCCGGAAGGCTATAACAAAGTTTTCAAATTAGCTGTACTAGAAGGATTATCTCACAAGGAAATCGGTTTATTGTTAAATATAGCTCCTCATTCTTCCTCATCGCAATTATCAAGAGCAAAAGATTTATTGCGCAAACTCATCTCCCAATACTATACTATGATTGGATTAGTCATATTGTCATCTATTATTTTTATACAAATATGGCTATACACATATAAAAAAAACATTACTGCAGAACATTGTATTACAACTACACAGAACGAAAAAAAACAAAAAAACGAAGACTTATTGCCAAAAGATTCTATAAAAACTATTTCGAATCATGCAATTACTATCCCCCAGTATGCAGATTCTAAATCTATAAGAAAGATACCCAAACAAATGATTATTTTACAAGACAGTGTCGCAGAAGGACAAGATAGCATTAAACTCTTTAATCAGCAGATAATAGAAAATCAAGAAACCAAAGAACGGAAAGAGTCTTATAGCACCTATACCCCCCAACAACCATCCAACGATAAAAGAAATTGGTCGTTGGCTTTATCTTATTCAGGTGGAGAAAAACGAATCAACTCTCACCAATCAAGAATTCCCAGTGATATTTCATCCGGACATTCCAAGGAGGTACTGGAAGAATCACACCATCATTCCCCTATCACATTATCGCTTTCGCTACGTAAGAATATAAATGAGTATTGGGGTATAGAAACCGGGATACAATACACATACCTGCGTTCCGACTTCACTGTCATTAGCGATTCTTATTTAGAGAAAACATGCAAAATTAATTACATAGGAATCCCGATCAAAGGTTCTTTCAATATATGGAAGAAACAAAAATTCTCTCTATATACTTCTGCAGGAACGACTTTGGATATACCTATAAGGGCTACTTCAGAAGAGCTCACATCTAAAAATGGGCAAATTATATTTCAAAAGAAGAGTAGCCTATATCCACATTTACAGTGGTCAGCCGATTTTGGTATAGGCATCCAGTATCACATAACTCCTTCTATCGGAATTTATGCAGAACCTAATTTACGATATTATTTTCATAATGGAGATAGACTGAATACAATCCGGAGCGCAAAGCCATTCAATGTAACATTGCCTATAGGTATTCGACTATCTTGGTAAAAAAACAACAATTATCATGCAGTCTTTCGAAGAATAATTTATCATAATTATAGAGAGTAAATTATATCAATTTAAAACTATTATTATGCAAGATCGACATGAGAACCGAAATATCTATTTCAAAGAGTTGTCTATAACAAGCAGAAACTATTTTATCCCCTATATCCAATGCTGGCATCCGGTAGAGGCTACAATGAATGTGTTGGAAATCGGTTGTGGTGAGGGAGGGAATTTACTTCCTTTCTCTGAAATAGGATGTAATACCACCGGGGTTGATTTGGCAGAAAGTCGTATTAAAGATGCAAGAACTTTTTTTAACGAATCCCATACAAAGGGCGAATTTATAGCATCAGACATATTCAAACTAAAGAAGTTGAATCGGAGTTTTGATATTATCATCTGCCATGATGTACTTGAGCATATTACCCGGAAAGAACTGTTCTTATCTGATTTGAGCAAATATCTGAAACCACAAGGCATTGTTTTTATCTCCTTCCCGGCATGGCAAATGCCATTTGGAGGTCACCAACAAATATGCAGGAATCGGATCTTATCCCATCTGCCTTTTATTCATTTACTCCCCGTTTCTATATACCGATTACTTTTAAAAGTTTTCAAAGTAGATGCAGATTGTATCAAAGAATTGCTGTCCATCAAAAAGACCAGTGTATCAATAGAATCATTTGAAAGATTAATAAGAAAAACAAATCTAAGCATACTAAATAGGCAACTATGGTTCATTAATCCTCACTATGAAATAAAATTCGGGCTACCTCCCTATAAATTGAATCATACGATTTCCCAAATACCTTATCTGAGGGATTTTGCAAGTACTAGTTGTTTCTATCTCTTAAAAGAAAAAGAATAAACCGATAAGAAAAAAAATCCCTCCTAATAAACTTCTACTTACTAAGAGGGACAATTATATATCAAATTCTCAACTTATTTAAAAATAGAATCCGAATCCTATCTTCACACCGAAACGTGAGTTATCGGAGTCATCAAAACGCCATTTGTAATAAACAGCCGGTTCGATCGTTACTGTTTTGGAGAGGAAGTACGCATATCCGGCTTCAATGCCCAATCCCCAATCGCTGTTATGGCTACCACCCTTATAGCGGACACGTTCCCAGTCAAAACCACCCCCGAGATAAATCCCCGTAGTATTGAAATAACAACGCATTCCTGTACCTAGTGTATATCTATCCTTCGGCTGCGACCAGTCTGCTTCAAGATTCACCATTAATGCAAAACCATCTGCCAAAAATGTACCGGCTTGCGCACCAATAGCCAATTTGGCATCCTCATTTTTACTGTAGGAAAAATCCAGTCCTGTCACGGAAGGATTGAGAATCATCGTTCCTTTCTCAAATTGTGCCTGTGCAGTGAAAGAGACTGCCAATAAGCAAAGTGCCAAAGCTAATTTCTTCATAAACTTACTTTTTTAATGAATAGATTGTTCGTCTTTTTTGCGGCGTTCGCGCATTTGTTCCTTCTTACGAAGTACCAGCCAAAGAAGGAAAACAATAACATAAGAAACTGCCACCGTTATTATTTTTTCTTTCAGGCTAACCTCAGTGTTACGTGGCAACAGATAAGCCGCCGTTACTGATACATAAATAAGGAATGCAAGCGCAACTCCCGTTGATTTCTTTATTTTCTTCATGCTGATAATTTTCTTGTTTTCTGCTTGCCCAGCCAAACATAGAACCAAGCTGTCGCTATCACCACACACACTATTCCGATGCCATAGGAAACTGCATGCGAAAGTCCCAGTCCTTCGGGAGCGATACATATATAAGTAGAACATACACATGTCATAAACAGTGCCGGTATCAAAGTGATGATATATGGTTTCCGGGATACCGCTAAAAATGCCGTTATAGCCCATAGGGTAAACACAGCCAATGTCTGGTTAGCCCAAGCAAAATACCGCCATATCATATTAAATCCGTTTGCGTCACGCAAGCTATATAACAGCAGACCGATAGCAACTACGAACATCGGAATGCAAATATATAAACGGTGGCGCATACTTTTTTGTTCCATCCCCAGAAAATCCGCCACAATCAAACGCGCTGAACGAAAAGCTGTATCTCCCGAAGTTATGGGAGCTGCAATCACTCCCAAAATAGCAAGAACCCCGCCGATTGCCCCCAACCATTCTTTGGTTATGGCATCAACAATAACGGAAGCATTGCTTTCTCCCATTCCGTTTTCATGGAAAAAATAAGTAGCGGCAGCAGCCCAGATAAGAGCAACGATACCTTCGGTAATCATTGCACCATAAAATACCGGACGACCGTGCCGTTCGGAAGTCATACAACGAGCCATCAAAGGACTTTGTGTAGCATGAAAACCGGAAATGGCCCCACATGCGATACTCACAAACATGATCGGAAAAATAGGGAGTTCACCGGCATCGGGATTTGTATTTTGCAATCCGTCCCAAAGTTCAGGCAAAGCCGGATGATTGACATAAAGCATCACCAAAATACCTACTGCCATAAACAACAAGGCGACCGCAAACAACGGATAGACTTTACCTATTATCTTATCAACAGGTAACAACGTTGCCAAAATATAATAGGCAAACACAACGATAATCCAAAACGTAGCATCCATACTTTCCGGAGTGAGTTTTGCCAACAATCCAGCAGGTCCTGCAACGAAAACCGACCCTACCAGAATCATTAGAATGACAGTGAATCCTCTCATCACCTGCTTGGTAGTCAGTCCCAAATAACGGCCTATTATTTCCGGCAAGCTTTCACCCCCATTACGCAAAGAAAGCATTCCGGCAAAATAATCATGCACGGCCCCCGCAAAAATACTTCCCAGCACGATCCACAAGTATGAAGAGCTACCAAATTTTGCCCCCATGATTGCTCCGAAAATAGGACCTAATCCCGCGATATTAAGAAATTGAATCATGAAAATCTTCCAAGTGGGCAATGGAATATAGTCCACTCCATCCGCCTTGGTAAGAGCCGGTGTTTTACGGCCATCGGGACCAAAGACGCATTCCATCAGGCGTCCGTACGTAAAATAGCCTGCTATCAGTGCCAGCAGGCATAGAGTAAATGTAATCATAGCGTGTCGTTTTTTAACTTGGCAAATGTAACATAATCTCACGAAACAGCCCAACAATACCGACACTTTTACTAACTTTGCAGGGATTTAAAACAAAAAATAAAGAATATGCGCTATACTATTTTCATTCTTTCACTTTTGTTTCCTTTCCTCTCTGTAGCTGCGCAGCCCAAACACGAAGTTCGTGCCGCATGGGTGACAGCGGTGTATGGACTGGACTGGCCTCGCACACGTGCGACAACTCCTCAAACAATCCGCAAGCAGAAAGAAGAATTAACAGATATTCTTGATAAGTTGAAGGCTGCCAACTTCAACACGGTCCTATTCCAAACCCGTACTCGTGGAGATGTTTTATATCCTTCAGCAATCGAACCTTTCAACTCGATCCTGACCGGAAAGATAGGAGGAAACCCGGGATATGATCCGCTGGCCTTTGCCGTTGAAGAATGCCATAAACGGGGAATGGAATGTCATGCCTGGATGGTAACGATCCCATTGGGGAATAAGAAGCATGTTGCTTCTCTCGGCAGTCGGTCTGTCACCAAGCGGATGAAAGATATCTGCGTTCCTTACAAAAGCGAATATTTCCTCAATCCGGGACATCCGGCAACGAAGGAGTATTTGATGAAACTGGTGCGGGAAGTCGTAAGCGGTTATGATGTGGACGGAGTGCATTTTGACTATCTGCGTTATCCGGAGAATGCTCCTTTTTTCCCTGATAAATATGATTTCCACCGATATAATAAAGGACGCACACTGGAGCAGTGGCGCCGGGATAATATCTCCGAGATTGTACGTTATATATATAAAGGTGTAAAGGCCATGAAGCCTTGGGTCAAAGTAAGTACCTGTCCGGTAGGCAAATACCGGGATACTTCGCGTTATCCTTCCCGTGGATGGAATGCTTTCTTTACCGTTTATCAGGACCCGCAAGGTTGGATGGGAGAAGGAATTATGGACCAGATTTATCCGATGATGTATTTCCGGGGAAACAATTTCTATCCTTTTGCCCTCGACTGGCAGGAACAGAGTAACGGACGACAGGTCATTCCGGGACTTGGCATTTATTTTCTTCATCCCGATGAAGGCAAATGGACACGTGATGAAATAGATCGTCAGATGAACTTCATCCGCAATCAGAAAATGGCAGGTGAAGGGCATTACCGGGTGAAATACCTGACGGAAAACACGCAGGGTATTTATGACGAATTAGCCGAGAATTTTTATGCATATCCTGCCCTACAACCTCCTATGCCATGGCTGGATGATATTGCACCTACAGCTCCTTCTGCGCTGAAAATTACTCATACCGATCATGGATATACCGAATTAACCTGGCAAGCGGCTACTGACAATGACCGGCGCAACCAACCCATGTATGTTATTTATGCTTCTAACGATTATCCGGTAGATACCAACCGACCGGAAAATATCGTCGCACAAAATATCCGGGAGCCCGGTTATGTGTATGCCCCTATCCTGCCTTGGAATGCAAAAAAGCACTTCGCAGTGACGGCTGTTGACCGCTATGGAAATGAAAGTATAGCGACGCAGGAACAAACGGATCAGCCGTAAACCAGGTGTTTAGAATCGACTTATTTGTTTCAGAGCAGTATAAATATGAATTAAATTTCCAATATCTGCATCTAAACCTGTCCAAACCCTCCTATTGAATTTTCATACTATAATCCGCCTTCAGCGCTTTCAGTTTTATCCGCAAACGCCTTGCCAGAAGGAGATAGCGGCTGAAACCGGAAAATATTGACCCTTGCAGGAAGGTACTGTAGGCAGGGGGTAGTGCTTTCAGCGCTTTCAGCTTTTTCAAACTTGCCGGTTCGGTATGTCCGCCACACCGGATAGATAGATTCATCCCGCAGGCAAAAGTGAGGTAAAATGCAGGCTCTGTTTGGCTATAACAGAGCCTCTGTTACAATGAAATACAGGCTCTGTTTGGCCATCATAGAGCCTCTGTTAAGAAGGAGCTGGAGCTATACACTTTCACTTTCAAGAGTGCCTTCAGGAGTGGTTTCAGAAAAAAACACCGATGAAAAGGGACTTTTTTGAAGAACTGAAGGCTGAAGGCGGTTTTTCTATCTGTTGAGTAACTCAAGCAGATGAAATCAGAAACCATCAGGAGTTACCCATATCCACGCACGATAACAACTTCTCCTATGAACAGGAACCAAAGGTAAATAACCGGAGTACACTCTACCTTCCCTGATTTCCAACGGATAAGTTGCAGACATCCGTTCATGTTCCTGCAAAGTCTCACCTTCCGAAGGATGATAATCAATCCCGAAACGCCCCGTTGAATCCGGATGTACATAGCGGTCATATAGAAAACGCGCAACAACTCCCATATTCATGCGCAGATTGATTTCCACACAGGGATGAATCCGAAAAACCGGATCTTCACTTTCCGGAAACCGGCAAATCATCATATCAACTCCCAAATAACCTTTATAAACAGCTCCTATCAAGATAGAAAGTTTGCATTTCAAACGGCTCTCCAAGTCCGTCAAAGCTCCTAAAGGAACATATTTCGAAAGTTGTTTCCGGATAGCCTCATCAGAAAGCAGACAGTTCCCTTCATACATTCCACTCTTTCCGGTACGGAAGAGGGAATATCCCGCCAATCTCACCCCACCCGCTCCATCAGAATAAAACTCCATGGCAAAATCTTCCACCTTATTATATACGGGTTCTGCAACGACTCCGCCCTGCGAAGCCGCCACACGGACACACCAACCGGAGATAAAAGGAGTCAACAGACCTTTGCACCAGTTCAACCCCTTACCACTTCCCGAAAGCGGAGCTTTCAACAGACAGCTTTCCCGCTCTTCTACAAAAGTCTTCCATTCTTCCGGTGTTTTCAAGTAATAAGATGCTCCGCAGAAATGTTCATCCAACCGCAATTCCGGAAGCAATGAAACGGCTTTGGAACGATGGGAATATTCCCTCAAACCGTTTAGTTGCTCCATAGAAGGGAGCAAGGCTTCATCCACGCCCAGCAGCGAAAGCCGTTTACGCAAAGCCACGTCCCAGCCCCAAGGGTAAATATCCAAATCCGGTTCAGAAGCCAGTTCCGGTTCCGTCATCAAATGAACCGGAATATCCAGCAATTCCCGCATTTGTCTCAAATAATTAAAATTATAGGCAGAAGAAGCCAATACCGCACTCCCCTCTTCCGCATACCACATCGGTAGCAAAGACAGCTCGGAAGCCATACGCCTGGCGGAAGCCGGAGCCATATAGTTCGCTTCCCCGCTGGCAAGTGCCAAATCATGTTCCGGATTGAATATATAAAGAGCCCTTTTTGTCATTTCAAACGTATTCAAAACATTATTCTGCAAATATATACAGGAAATAGTCAGGAATAACCACAATAAACAGAAAGTTGAAATAAAAAACACAATTTTGCCATCTCTACTTTGCAATTCATAAAAAAAGCACTATATTTGCCATCCGAAAAATAAAGAACTGAAATGGAATCATTCTATCGCACACACGCTTACCTCGTTGAGCATACCAATGCTCCCGTTCGCCGCGATCTTATGGACGAGATCGACTGGAGCGACCGCCTGATTGGTATCAAAGGGACACGTGGCGTAGGAAAAACCACTTTCCTTCTTCAATACGCCAAAGAGAAATTCGGGAACGACCGTTCCTGTCTGTTCATCAACATGAACAATTTCTACTTCTCCGGTCACAGCATTGTAGACTTTGCCAACGAATTCCAGAAACGTGGCGGAAAGGTACTGTTGATTGACCAGATGTTCAAACATCCGGAGTGGAGCAAAGAGCTGCGCATGTGTTACGATCGTTTTCCTAATCTGAAGATTATCTTTACCGGCTCATCCGTGATGCGACTGAAAGAAGAGAATCTGGAATTACGCGATATTGTAAAAAGCTATAACCTGCGCGGATTCTCGTTCCGTGAATTCCTGAACTTGCAAACAGGCATGAAATTCAGGGCATACAGTCTCGAAGAGATTCTTAGCGCTCACGAACAGATTGCCAAAGGGGTACTCTCCAAAGTTCGTCCGCTCGATTATTTTCAGGATTACCTGCATCACGGATTCTATCCGTTCTTCCTCGAGAAACGTAATTTCTCGGAGAATTTGCTAAAAACGATGAACATGATGGTGGAAGTAGATATCCTGCTCATCAAACAAATCGAACTGAAATATCTTTCAAAGATAAAAAAATTACTATATTTGCTCGCTGTCGACGGGCCGAAAGCTCCGAATGTGAGCCAACTGGCAAGTGACATACAGACATCTCGCGCTACGGTAATGAATTATATCAAGTATCTGGCAGATGCGCGACTCATTAACCTGGTTTATCCGAAAGGGGAAGAATTCCCTAAAAAACCTTCGAAGATAATGATGCACAACTCTAATCTGATGTATTCCATCTATCCGGTGAAAGTGGACGAGCAAGATGTGCTCGACACATTCTTTGTAAATTCTTTATGGAAAGACCATAAGGTACATAAAGGCGATAAGAATGTCTCTTTTATGGTGGACGAAGTAATGCCGTTCAAAATTTGCCCGGAAGGAGCAAAAATAAAGAACAATCCGAATGTAACGTACGCGTTGCATAAGGCTGAAATAGGTCGAGGCAACCAAATACCTCTCTGGATGTTCGGCTTTTTATATTAAAAGATTTATTTACTTAAATATTTAATTTAGTTATGACTAAACAGAAGAAATTCATCACTTGTGATGGTAATCAAGCTGCAGCACATATCTCGTATATGTTCTCTGAAGTAGCAGCGATCTACCCCATCACTCCTTCTTCGACTATGGCTGAGTACGTAGACGAATGGGCTGCCGCAGGACGTAAGAACATCTTCGGCGAAACAGTATTGGTGCAAGAAATGCAATCTGAAGGTGGTGCTGCCGGTGCAGTTCACGGTTCTCTTCAGGCTGGTGCATTGACTACTACTTACACTGCTTCTCAGGGGCTTCTCCTGATGATCCCTAATATGTACAAAATTGCGGGTGAGTTCTTGCCTTGCGTATTCCATGTATCTGCCCGTACATTGGCTTCTCATGCCTTGTGTATCTTCGGTGACCACCAAGACGTAATGTCGGCTCGTCAGACAGGCTTTGCCATGTTGGCTGAAGGCTCTGTACAGGAAGTTATGGATTTGGCTGGTGTTGCTCACTTGGCTACCATCAAATCTCGTGTTCCGTTCATTAACTTCTTCGATGGTTTCCGTACATCTCACGAAATCCAGAAGATTGAAATGTTGGAAAACGATGACCTTGCTCCGCTGATCGATCAGGAAGCTTTGGCTGAATTCCGTGCCCGCGCACTGAACCCGATGAAACCGGTGGCTCGTGGTATGGCTGAAAACCCTGATCACTTCTTCCAGCATCGTGAATCATGCAACAACTACTATGAAGCAGTTCCTGCTATCGTAGAAGAATACATGAATGAAATTTCTAAGATTACAGGTCGTAAATACGGTTTGTTCGATTACTATGGTGCAGAAGATGCAGAACGTGTAATCATCGCTATGGGTTCGGTAACGGAAGCTGCCCGCGAAGCTATCGACTACCTGGTAGCAAACGGTGAAAAAGTGGGTATGGTTGCTGTACACCTGTATCGTCCGTTCTCGGCTAAACACTTCCTGGCTGCAGTACCTAAGACTGCCAAGAGTGTCGCAGTTCTCGACCGTACTAAAGAACCGGGTGCTAACGGTGAGCCGCTTTATCTTGACGTTAAAAACTGCTTCTACGGTACAGAAAATGCTCCGATTGTCGTTGGTGGTCGCTACGGTTTGGGTTCTAAAGATACGACTCCTGCTCAAATCCTTTCAGTATTCGAAAACTTGGCGATGCCAATGCCGAAGAACCACTTTACTATCGGTATCGTAGACGACGTTACCTTCACTTCTCTTCCTCAAAAAGAAGAAATCGCTTTGGGTGGAGAAGGTATGTTCGAAGCTAAATTCTACGGTTTGGGCGCTGACGGTACTGTAGGTGCTAACAAGAACTCTGTAAAGATTATCGGTGACAATACCGACAAACACTGTCAGGCTTACTTCTCTTACGACTCTAAGAAGTCAGGTGGTTTCACCTGTTCTCACTTGCGTTTCGGTGATAAACCGATCCGTTCCACTTATCTGGTAAATACTCCGAACTTCGTTGCTTGTCACGTTCAGGCTTACCTGCACATGTACGATGTAACTCGCGGTTTGCGTAAGAACGGTTCTTTCTTGCTGAACACGATCTGGGAAGGTGAAGAACTGGCTAAGAATCTGCCAAATAAAGTGAAGAAATATTTCGCACAGAACAATATTTCTGTATACTATATCAACGCAACACAGATTGCACAGGAAATTGGTTTGGGTAACCGTACCAACACGATCCTTCAATCTGCATTCTTCCGTATCACAGGCGTTATTCCTGTAGAACAGGCTGTTGAACAGATGAAGAAGTTCATCGTTAAGTCTTACGGTAAGAAGGGTGAAGATGTTGTTAACAAGAACTATGCTGCCGTTGACCGTGGTAGTGAATACAAGACGTTGGTCGTTGATCCTGCTTGGGCTAATCTGCCGGATGACGCAAAAGCCGAAAACAACGATCCTGCATTCATCAACGAAGTGGTTCGCCCGATCAATGCACAAGACGGTGACTTGTTGCCTGTATCTACATTCAAAGGCATCGAAGACGGTACTTGGCATCAAGGTACTGCCAAATACGAAAAACGTGGTGTGGCAGCATTCGTTCCTGAATGGAATCCGGAAAACTGTATCCAGTGTAACAAGTGTGCATACGTTTGTCCTCACGCTTCTATCCGTCCGTTCGTACTCGATGCCGAGGAGCAGAAGGGTGCTAAGTTCGAGCAACTGAAAGCAGTAGGTAAAGTATTCGACGGTATGACATTCCGTGTCCAAGTGGACGTTCTCGACTGTCTGGGTTGCGGCAACTGTGCCGACATCTGTCCGGGCAATCCGAAGAAAGGTGGCAAAGCGTTGACAATGAAACACCTCGAAAGCCAATTGGCTGAAGCTGACAACTGGACTTACTGTGTAGACAACGTGAAGACTAAACAACATCTTGTTGACATCAAGTCTAACGTGAAAAACTCACAGTTCGCTACTCCGTTGTTTGAGTTCTCTGGTGCCTGCGCCGGTTGTGGTGAAACTCCGTATGTGAAATTGATTTCTCAATTGTTCGGTGACCGTGAAATGGTTGCTAACGCTACCGGATGTTCTTCTATCTACTCGGGTTCTGTTCCTTCTACTCCGTATACGACAAACGAAAACGGACACGGTCCTGCTTGGGCTAACTCACTGTTTGAAGACTTCTGTGAATTCGGTTTGGGTATGGAATTGGCCAACGAAAAGATGCGTGCCCGTATCGTGAAAGTGATGAACGAAGCTATTGCTGCCGACTGCACTCCTGCAGAAGTAAAAGAACTGTTCTCAGAATGGATCAACAATATGCTGGATGCAGACAAGACGAAGGAATTAGCTGCTAAGATCATTCCGGTTGTTGAAGCCAATAAGGATAAATGCAACTACTGCAAACAAATCGCCGAACTGCAGCAATATCTTGTAAAACGCAGCCAGTGGATCATTGGTGGTGACGGTGCTTCTTATGATATCGGCTACGGTGGTCTTGACCATGTAATCGCTTCCGGTAAGGATGTTAACATCCTCGTTCTGGATACTGAGGTTTACTCTAACACAGGTGGTCAGTCTTCTAAGGCTACTCCGGTAGGTGCTATCGCCAAGTTCGCTGCTGCCGGTAAGCGTGTACGTAAGAAAGACCTCGGTCTGATGGCTACTACTTACGGTTATGTATATGTTGCACAGATCGCTATGGGTGCCGACCAAGCGCAAACTCTGAAGGCTATCCGTGAAGCTGAAGCATATCCCGGACCCTCTTTGATTATCGCTTACGCTCCGTGTATCAACCACGGTCTGAAAGCAGGTATGGGTAAGAGCCAGGAAGAAGAAGAAAAGGCTGTTAAGTGCGGTTACTGGCACTTGTGGCGTTACAACCCGGCTTTGGAAGAAGAAGGCAAGAACCCATTCCAATTGGATAGCAAAGAACCGAACTGGGAAGATTTCCAAAACTTCTTGAAGGGTGAAGTTCGTTACGCTTCTGTAATGAAACAATATCCTGCTGAAGCTGAAGAACTGTTCAAAGCTGCTGAAGAAAACGCTAAATGGCGTTACAACAGCTACAAACGTTTGGCTAGAGAAAACTGGGGTGCTGAATAATTAATTACACTCTAATACATATAAAATGGGAGTCTGCTCAATGCACGACTCCCATTTTTTGTTTGAACCGGAGGGGGAATAGAAGTTAACACCGAATCAATTTTCTGGTTTCTGTTTATCCTTCGATTCAGTTTATCTAGTTATTCTGTACATTCTTTGATTTCGGTATCCACCTATCGACTAACTCACGATGTTCATCCCTCCATTTTCGGGCTATTTCTTCTTCATCCATCCGGGCATCCTTCATTGCAGTCATAAAAGAGCTAAGTTCTTCTGTTGTCAGTTTGAAGTTGCCCAAAAATTCAGCGGCAAACGGGTCTTTTTCACTGAAGCCTTTCCAGGCGATGGCATGTATTTCTTCCAAGTCTCCATACACCTTCTTCGGGTCATCCAGGAATTTCAAGTCATACTGATCAAACATCCAATGCGGTGTCCAGCCTGTGATCACAATCCATTCTCCTTTATCCATCGCCTTTTTCAAAGAGGCCACCATGGTGGAGCTACTCGAAGTCATGAGGTTATACCCGCCAAGTCCGTAAGCAGAGATAGCTTTATCCGTAGTTTTCATAATTCCCGCTCCGGCATCGATTCCGACTATTTCAGAAGAAAAACGGTCTTTATTGGCTGCCAGTTCGTCTATGGAATTAATGGTAACATATTGGGGCACGACCAGTCCGACACGTGCTTCTCCATACACTTCACCTAGAAATTCTACGTTATCTCCGTATTGGTTCATATATTCTTTCATTGTTATCGGCAACCAGGCATCCAAAAAGACATCCGATTTCTTTCCCGACATAGACACGAAAATCGGAGCAAGGTCCGCGTTTTGCAATTCAACTTCGTACCCTTGTTCTTCTAATACGACCTTAGCCAAGTGGCTCATAGCAATACCCTCCAGCCAGTTAGCATAGGCTATTTTCACTTTCTTTTTGCCCATGTTCGGATTCATACAGGAAGCCAGCAAAAGCAGAGCGGAAAGTATTATTCCCGCTAAGTTATATATTCTCATTTTCGTTCCTTTCTTTTTTTAGTTTTTCTTATTCTTTCGTCCTGTTATACCTTGCGTGATACGGTCTAAGATAATGGCTAAGATTACCACTGCTATACCACCCTCAAAGCCGAGTCCGATTTTCATTTGAGTAATACCTTTCAATACAATTTCCCCCAAACCACCGGCAGCAATCATTGCAGCGATGACAACCATGGAGAGCGACATCATGATGGTTTGGTTTACTCCGGTCAGGATGGTAGGTAATGCCAAAGGAATCTGCACTTTATACAGCAACTGCCAACGGGTAGCTCCAAATGAACGGGAAGCTTCCACTACATTTTTAGGAACCTGTCGGATTCCCAATCCGGTAAGACGGACTACGGGCGGCATAGCGAAAATGATAGTTGCAAAAACCCCGGGAACCGCTCCCAAGCCGAAGAAAAGAACGGCAGGAATCAGGTAAACAAAAGCAGGCATCGTCTGCATCAAGTCGAGAACAGGACGGAGTATTTTCTCTGCACGCGGACTGTTTGCCGTCCACACTCCTAAAGGTACACCAACAATCAGAGCCAGACAGGTAGATGAAAAAACAAGAGCCAGAGTTTGCATAGTAGCCTCCCAAAATCCCATTCCATAGATTAGTAATAATCCCAATACGGTAAAAATTGCCGTACCACGTCCTGCTTTCATCCATGCGAATGAAGCAAGTACCAGGATGGTGATATAAAAAGGTATTCCGAAAAGTATGTGTTGGAATCCTATGATAAAACTACCGATGCTCGCATTCACGGCATCAAAGAAAGTGGAAAAATGTACCATTAGCCAATTGATGGCCATCTCTATATATTGTCCCATATTTATCATAAATCTATTGCGTTTTGAATTATTTCGTTTATTTCTTCTTTATCTTTCCCGGTCACTTCAATGATTAAAGAGGAAAGCGGGATGGTTCCTAAAAACTCGCGCGTCTCATCAATCACCCACACCGGCGAATTGCTCTTTGTCATTAAAGGAAGGATATCCTCCAACACTGTATCTTCCAACACTGAGTGTACTTCTGTACGCACAATCGTTTCAATGGATTTTTCTTGTCTGCTACGTAACTTGAGCAAATCGTTTAGACCTACTTCTCCAACCAGCTTATCATCGGCATCTATTACAGGTAATACGGTAATATTTTTAGCACGCATCTTACGAATCAACACTTCGGGGCCTTCTTTCTTCAGACGGGCAACCAATGGCTTGTCAATCATCAAGGATGAAGCAGTGATAATTTTACTCCTGTCCACATTTTCAACAAAACGGGCCACATACTCGTTAGCCGGCTCAGTCAGTATTTCTTCTGACGTACCTACCTGCACCACCTCTCCATCTTTCATAATGGCAATACGGTCGCCCAGTTTAATCGCTTCACTCAAGTCATGGGTAATAAAGACAATCGTCTTTTTCATCTTTGACTGCAAGGCCAGTAGTTCGTCCTGCATCTGCACCCGAATCAGAGGATCGAGAGCAGAGAAAGCCTCATCCATTAAAAGTACTTCGGGATTATTGGCTAGGGCACGTGCCAGTCCGACACGCTGTTGCATTCCACCGGAAAGTTCACCCACCATCTGATTCTCATACCCTTTCAGCCCGACTAGCTTCATACTTTCCATGGCTTTCTTTTCACGCTCCTCTTTCTTCACCCCCTGAAGTTCAAGGCCGAATGCAATATTGCTCAATACAGAACGGTGAGGCAACAAACCGAAATTCTGGAAAACCATCGCCAGCTCTTTCCGGCGAACCTGCAACAACTCTTTTTCGGATATTTTAGATATATCTACTCCATTCACAAGTACTTGTCCGGCTGTGGGACGTATCAGACGATTGATACAACGCAGTAATGTCGATTTTCCACTTCCCGAGAGCCCCATTATCACAAAAAACTCTCCTTCATTTATTGAAAGATTGGCATCTTTCACTCCTACCGTGCAACCGGTATCTTTCAGTATTTCCGCTTTACTCTTATCCTTTTTCAGCATCTCGAGTGCTTTCTGCTTCTCGTGACCAAAGATAAGATACAAATCCTTTATTTCTATTTTACTCATATAATATATTGGTTTAGATTATAATATTTGTTTTATTTTCAACTGCTGCGTCCCTTATTCTCACTTACGATAAACAAGTTGAATATCCGCATGGCTCAATCCTGTCAGATGGCAAACATGACAATCCGATGAGTTTTTTAATGATAAAAACAGACTGAGTAGTTTAAAAGGAATAGAATTTGATAAGATTATCCTCTCAATGAACAGTAAAAAACAGTATTTTCATGAATAAATAACAGTCTGTTCTTGCATATTGTTGACACAAAGATACGAAAAATAGATTAAACATGCAAATTTTAGTCAGAAGTAGAGTAATTCCAAAGATGCCTTTTCAGGTCTACACATCCATTTTGTTTGAAAGAAATCCCCTCTTCCAACAAGAGCTGCTTTTGCTCTGCCCAACCAGGTACAAGGCGTCCCGACGCATTGACAACCCGGTGACAGGGTGCAAATAAATCATCCGGAATCTGCTTCAAAGCACGTCCCACCATACGGGAGCATTGAGGCATTCCCAATAATGCTGCGATTCCTCCATAGGTAGAAACCTTACCTATCGGAATTTCCCGGACAACCTGATACACCTCTTGGCAAAAGGAGGCGGAAAGGCTTGCCTTGTCTACTTTATAATCTTTCATCACCTAAACTTTACTTATTCACTCCCCAAACATAGTATATACACTTAATTCACTATACCTCAATCAAAGAAAAAAAGTGCTATCCCTTCCGTTTCAGCAAATCCGTAGGACTCTCGCCAAACTGTTCCTTATAGCATTTGGTAAAATAAGAGGGAGAACTAAAGCCGACTTCATAGCCAACCTCAGCCACAGTCATATCCGATGAAGCAAGCAGAGAGGCGGCTTTCTTCAAACGAGCCATGCGAAGCAATTCATTGGGAGAATAGTTAGTCAGGGATTTGATTTTGCGATAGAGTTGCACACGGCTCAGTCCCATATCTTTGCCCAAATCTTCCACATTCAGACCGGAATCTCCCATCTTCGCGTCAATCAAGGCTTTAAACTTTTCTACAAAGTCCTTGTCCATATCGCAGACATCCTCTTTAGCCAATGTCTGCCCGTCACCGAAGAATTGTTTCAGCCGACGATGCGAGTCTATCAGGTTGCGGACACGTGCCAGTAGTAATTGTGCACTGAAAGGTTTGGCTATATAGGAATCCGCTCCACCGTCATATCCCTGAATCCGTTGCTCGTCCAGAGAACAGGCTGTCAGCAGAATGACAGGGATATGACACGTTTGCAATTCGCTTTTCAAGCGGCGACAACATTCTATTCCATCCATTCCGGGCATCATCACGTCAGAGATAATCAAGTCCGGAACATATTTCATGGCTTTACGAATCCCCTCCGAACCATCTGCAGCTTCTATGACAGTATAATCGGTATGAAGCAGTCCGTGCACATATAAGCGGATATCAGCGTTATCATCAATAATCAGGACACAAGGTTTGGAAGAGTCGTAATTTTTTTCCAATTCCTCTTCTCCGTAAATTAAAGCATCACCCAGGCTCGAAAAACCGGAATAACCGGAAGTTGCAGGAGTTGCGGGAGCCCCGGCAACGGCAGGGGTTACAACATCGGTAGAACTTACAGAAGCAACAGGCACAGAGAATACCGGAGAGTTTTCTGACGCAACAGTCCCGCAAGTCTGTACAGGCAAATCAACAGTAAAGACAGTTCCTTGCTTTTCATCACTTTCCACCGTGATGGAACCTTTATGCAATTCCACAAAAGCCTTTACCAATGCCAGTCCAATCCCCGAACCGGCATGGTGCATATCTATCTTATAGAAACGGTCAAAAATATTCCGGATATGCTCGGCGGAAATCATCGAACCGGAATTGGCAACGGTAAAGCGAATCCAACGATGCTCGTCTTTAGTCAAGGCCGATAAGCGTACAGTTACCTTTCCGTTTTCCGGAGTAAATTTAAAAGCGTTGGAAAGAAGATTGAAATAGATACGTTCCAACTTTTCCACATCTGCCCATGTGCGGTAGTCCGTATCGGGCATATAATCGAATGAGAAATGAATATGTTTCTTCCGGGCTGCTGCCATGAAAGATTCGTTCCATCCTTCAAAAAAAGAAAGGATGTCTGCCTGCACAGGCGTATATTCCATTTTCCCATTCTCGTATTTACGGAAGTCCAGAATCTGATTGACAAGACGCAAGAGGATATTCACGTTTCGCCGGACTAACGACAACATTCGGTGTTGGTCTGCACTCAAAGACGGATCAGCCAGTAAATGCTCAACCGGATCGGCAACCAATGTCAGTGGAGTACGGAAATCATGCGATATATTTGTAAAGAAAACCAGCTTGGCATGAGTCGCTTCTTCCAGTTGATGAGAAAGCCGGATCAGCTGATCCCGCTGCTCTTCGAGTTTGTCGCGTTGCTGTTCTACTTGTCTCTTCTGTTCGGACAACTCTTTATTCAGGCGATTCTTGGAACGGAGGGACTTATAAACGACCAATAACAATCCTGCCACCAATAAAAGAATGACCAGACCGCCATACATCACGACCTGTTGTGTAGCTACACGCGACAGATACCCATCGATACGTCCGTTCAATGTTTCAATCTTCTGATCCAGTTCCGAGATATGGGTAGTCTGAAGCTGCATCACATGCGCGTTCGTGCTATCCACAACGGCAGTATTCATAACCGTTTCGCGAGGATAAGGCTTCTTCTCCAGAATATTCATGGCCAGTTGCATCACTTTGTCTCCATTGGTCGGATAAATAAAAGTAGCATCCAGCACATTGTCAAGCACCAGTTCCAATCCATTTCCTTTGCCGGGCAGAGCGTCAATGCCCACAAAAATCATTTCCTTTTCGCGTCCTGCTTTCTTCGCAGCCCGATAAGCTCCCGGAGCGATACGGTCATTATGCGCATACACCGCATCAATCTTCGGATGTCGGCGAAGCATACTATCCATTTCCACTTCTGCCGGTTCGCTTTCCCAAGCAGCATCCGCTTGATCAATCAGCCTGATATCCGGATAGTTGCCGATAGCAGCCATAAATCCCTGATGGCGTTCCATGGCAGGAGTAGAGCCACCCAGTCCGGTAAGCTCCACCACATTCCCTTTCCCTTTCAGACTTGATGCGATATAATTTCCTACCGAACGGCCTATTTCATAATTATCGGCACCGATATAGGCGGTATATTTATCGGAAAGTGTCTTTCGGTCTACCAGAATGACGGGTATTCCTTTCTGATAGGCTTCCTCCACGATTGGAGTCATAGGAGCCGCTTCATTGGCGGAAATTATCAATAAATCGACTCCTTTATCCATAAAATAATGAACATCTTCCGCCTGCTTACGGTTATCATCGCCTGCCGAACGTATCTCTACCGACACTCCGTCATAAAACATGGCTTCGCGGAGAATCTCATCATTCATCTTGTGCCGCCAAGAATCATCACTACACTGAGCCACCCCAATACGGAAACGAGGCGCATCCTGCCGGCAAGCCGCCAAGCTCCAGAGACAACACAAGACAGTTATCCACTTCGTATATTTCATCGCTTCAATCATTCTCTGTCCTTCGTATATCAACAGACTTTTTATCCTGCATAGCATTTTGTTCATGGTATTCGACAAATTGATTGAGAACAAAAATAGAAATAAAACTGTGAATATGCTATCAATCACCCGATTATTCTCATTCTTATCTCCTGAAAAAGTGAGAGCTGCGGACGTTTTGCAAGCGTGCAAAATCGATTTTTTTAAAGCTGCGGGCATTCCGAAGAGTTCAAAAATACACTTTCCTGCATTTCTATCAAGCTACAGGGTAACATCATGGAAATATAATATATTCCATCCACAGGTTGACGAGGAATAGAAGTCACTTCTTTCATATTCCCATATTCTTTCAGATAATTATCTATTTGTTCGAATACCTCAATGGGGATATGATCCAGTTTAATTGTACAAACATACATAATATGCAAAAACCTTCCATCCAATCCATGCCTAATCAAAATCGTGAAATCATCATCTTCCTTTGTTAACTGCAGATCCTTCAAATAAGGTCCGACATAACGTTTCACTACATCACAAGGCTCCACATCACACAAGACAACCTTGTAATAGTCTTTCCAACACTCTTTGTTTTCTTTATCTACATCTTCAATAGTTCCCAATGCGATAGTCGTATAAGTTCCATAATTAAAATAGATCTTTTCATATACATTATGGTCCTTGGTCTTTAGATAAACAACGCTGTCCTTTATTGCAAACAGTTCCATATTTACAACTAAAAGACTGAATAATAATATCGTTCTCATAAGCATTTTATATTTCATTATTCACAATCTTCCTTTATCAATCCCAATATTTTATTGAAAGCTATAGGAGTATAAAATTCGTTATATTTATATCCATTAGTCATTGAATAAAAACGGTCGTAAATATAAAATAAAGAAGACCATTATGAGTCCAGCTACTCAAATCCGTACACATATAATCCACCTCCACTCCCATGCATTGTATATGGTACGGAATAATACATTCCATAATCACCGGAAGCCCCCCAACGGTATATTCATATAATGCAGCCTTATCAAACAGTAATTTTTCAAATCGTTCATAACTTCCTTTTTGTTCCTGCATCAATCGAATAAACTGCAACGCATCCGCTTTTTTACGTCTTCTGCCAAAGAAGAACATACGTCCATAAAGGATCAAACAAAGATTTATATTATTTTGCAAAGATATATCTTTTCCATTCTGAACCAAATGGAAGACAGGTTTTAACAAAGGAACGGACAAATCACTCTATTAATACAACAAAATCCCACGGTACAAATGTCATGCTAATTACCACCCGATTTTTCTACGAATGACTCTCTCCTAAAAGAAGATAAGCGTACAAATATTCATCGGTGAATTATTAAGAAAAGTGTAAAAGGCAGACAAAACGCTTAATCAATGTTATAAAACATCTCTTTTTAATTGGATTATTTGCAGATATCACAGAATTCCGTACATTTGCAATGTGTTTTTCATAGTATTAGATTTAAGGTTAACAAAGGTTGGAGCAAGGCGTTGCTCCTTTTTTTATGCCTATGCATCTCCTTACTAACCGTAATCCGGGTCACCCGTAAAATATATCCTTGAATAATAAGAACATAGCAATAAAAGTATTCAATTTATAGTGTCCCCAAATAACATTTAAACGATCACCACTATGTTCTCAGAGGATAAAGCTACAGATATTTATTTTATGGCAGATGATTTCTGCTAAGAATCTGCATTGCAACAGGCAAAATATATGGTTGCGGAGAAGAACCATAAGCATCGTAATAAGGCTAACCGGTTGAGTGATACGGAAATCAGGGTTATTCTTATCTTGTTTCATTCCGGCGGTTTCAGATGCTTCAAGCATTATTACAAGGAGTAGGTGAGTAAACATCTGACCCACCTGTTCCCTAAACTTGTCTCCTAAATGACGAATTGAAGAATATCGCACAAATAGAGCATTCCAGGCATCGGTTTTTCAACAACTTTATCGCGAATGCACTCTGCCATCGCAGCGTATTGCTTCTTTGAGAAGAAGCCCGCCATTGAATTGAATTTCATCAAGGACAGGCAACTGAATTTGTTTTGAGTAATTTCGAACTTACATTATATTATGAGCCATGGCAATGGAGCCTCTCTGATTGAGAATTGCATGATGAGGGCCCGTTGAGACGGTTCTATAGATGATGATTCCCACATGCATCTCTAATTGGGACAATTGCCAGCCAGGATGCTGTCCGTTAGGCAATTTTATTTCGTATAACTATAGTGTACTTTGCGTATGACTATAGTTATACGCAAGGGAGACTATAGTCATGCGCAAGGGAAACTATAGTTATACGAAGTCGGAATAGGCAAAGCGATGAATCCGATTAGGCAATCAAAGGAAACCGGATTGAATAAATCCGGAGAACTGATTTACTTATGAGTATCTGGTAATGTGTGATGCAACCCGCCATTGATATGAATTTTATCAATGACGGGTAACTTTTCATTTCCTGATTTTATATCGAACTTACGTTAAATAGAATTACAATAACCTGTCTTTCAACCCCTGCGGAAGTTCGGGCATCGCCCCACTCTGCGTGCAGACAAAAGCAGAGACTTCCACAGCCAACTTATGAGCTTCGGGCACCGGCTTGCCATTCAATATGGAAGCACAGAAAGCAGCCGTGAAGGAATCGCCCGCTCCCACCGTATCCGCTACGGGCACTCTCGGTGTTTCCTGGAAAGAGACAACGCCCGGAGTAAATACATAACTGCCATTGATGCCGCAAGTCAGAATCAAGATTTTCAGATTGTACTTAGCCAACAGAATCCAGCACTTATCCTGCAAGTCAATGCCCGGATAACCGAACATCCGACTGATGGTCACCAGTTCTTCATCGTTTATCTTCAAGACATTACAACGTTGGAAAGAGTCGCGTAACACCTCTTTGGTATAGAAGTCCTGACGGAGATTGATATCGAATATCTTTAATTGTCCGTCTATATCGGGCATTGTATCCAGAAAGCGGTTGATAGTGGTACGACTTACTTCATTGCGCTGCGCCAATGAACCGAAACAAACGGCACGCGTGTTCAGAGCCAGCCGTTTCAATTCATCCGTAAAGGGAATGTTATCCCACGCTACGCCCTCTTTGATTTCATAACAAGGCACGCCTTGGTCATCGAGCGTTACCTGCACCGTACCGGTAGGATAATCGACCTGCTCAATCTGCATTTTCAACTTCTTCTCGTTGAATACTTTCAGGATTTCTTCCCCCAGTTCATCCCTGCCTACGGCACTCACTACACGACTGTCAAAACCAAACTGCGATACATGATAGGCAAAGTTTGCCGGAGCACCACCGATTTTCTTCCCTTCGGGCAGCACGTCCCAAAGTGCTTCGCCCATTCCTACTATTATATTATTCATGATAAACAGATTTTAATTGATTCCCAAATATAAAATTATTTTCTGATACGAAGCGTATAGAACAGCAGATAAAGCACACCGATTGTCATTACTGCAATCGCACCGTTCTGTCCCAGTGAGGTGTCCGAAGCTACTCCCATCGCCAACGGGAATACCGTGCCACCGAAAAGGCCCATAATCATCAAGCCGGAAACTTCGTTTTTCTTACCCGGCAGATAAAGCAATGCCTGCGAGAAGATAACGGAAAATACATTGGAGTTACCGAAACCAATCAAAGCAATACAAGCATAGATAACCGCTTTCTCATGGAAAATGAACAAACCGATCATGGCAACCAGCATCATCCCTACGCTGATGGCGAAGAAAGACTTCGGAGACATCTTGCGCAGAATGAAAGAACCTAGAAAACAACCTGCCGTACGGAAGATAAAATAGAGGCTTGTCGCAAAAGCGGCATCATCCAGTCCCATGCCGATGCGTTCCATCAGAATCTTCGGGGCGGTAGTGTTCGTACCTACATCGATACCGACATGACACATGATACCGATAAAGCAAAGCAGGATAAACGGTTTGCCGAGCAGGGCGATACACTGACCGAAAGTAGACGGTTTGCCTTCTTCTTTTTCTTCTTCAATCTGTGTGACGTTGAGCAGGAGAATGGCAACAACGGCAACTATCATATAAACAGGGAAGAGAATACGCCAGCCCAGGTCGAAAGACGGAATGGCTTGCGTCGCTCCCCACATGGCAATGTATGGTGCCAGAAAAGAAGCGATGGCTTTCACAAACTGCCCGAAAGTCAGGCTGCTAGCCAGACGGTCACCCCGAACGATGTTAGAAAGCAACGGATTCAAGGAGGTCTGCATCAGTGCATTTCCGATACCCAAAAGAGAAAAAGAAATCAACATCAGCATATAACTGTCTCCGAAAACCGGCAATAGCAAGGAAACGAAAGTCACAACCAAGCTAAGCAATACGGTTCTCTTCTGACCGATACGGCTCATCAGCATCCCCGTCGGTACGGAGAAAATCAAAAACCAGAAGAAGACAAGCGATGGGAAAATGTTTGCTTGTGAATCCGACAGGCCAAGGTCTGCCTTTACATAATTGGAGGCAATGCCTACCAAATCAACGAATCCCATGGCGAAGAAGCAAAGCATCACCGGGATAAGTTTGGAGAGAGAAGAGTTTTTACTGTTTTCCATTGTTTTATCTTTTATATAATTAAATACAGAGAAAGTACGCATGAAGCGGAATAAAGCGGACTTATGGCTTCAACTTGTAAACCACCAATGAGTCTACCTTATAAGCTCCTCCTTTACTATAAAAGTCGATATGATTGTAAGGTTCCGAAGGGAATATCTGATTGGTCATTGCAAAGCGCCCACCGTCTCCAAAGGCCTCAACGCTTGATTTGTCAACAAACAGACGAAGTTTTAACACTCCTTTTCCGCTTTCAATAGTCGTCCAGGTCAGCATCGGGAAATTTTCATTGAAACTGACTTCTCCGCTCTTGCGCCGATCCATCGAGAATTTCTTTTCTTTCATGTCATACTGCATATCCACTTCTTCGCCTTTGTCATTGTAGAGACGGAAGCCAATTAGATCCGCATGTTGATTTTCGATTGTCAGTTCTATTTCGTATGCACCGTCATTGCCGGCAATCATCTCTTTGATTGTGCGTGTTCCGTTCACTTTGAACGAGCGTTTCTGGGAAACATCGCGCAAAGCCAGCAGCTCGGGAGAGGGAGCCGATTGAAGGTAAGTCTCACCGTCTATGGTAAACAGGCTCAAGTCGCGGGGAACGGAGTTTGAGCTACGGTATTGAGAAGTAGGAACATCATTTGCATATTGCCAGTTGCTCATCCATGCGATAGCGATACGACGGTTGCTGGGGGCATCACTCCAAGTCACAGTGGCGTAATGGTCTTTTCCCCAGTCCATCCATTTGGTTTTGGAAGGCGATTCGTTTACAAATTCTTTTCCGTTAAATGTTCCGACAAAGTATTGAGTAGCCGAATCACCGAAAGGACCGTCGCCTAGGCTGCAAAGCAGTACCCATTTCTTTTCATTCGTTCCTTCTACCGGAAGTTCGAATAAGTCGGGACATTCCCAAACGTTTCCGTGTGCGCCATGTCCTTTGCCAAAGCTACTTTCAAATGTCCAGTCTTTCAGGTTGGGAGAAGAGAAGAATTGCATTTCCTGTCCTACTGCCAATACCATGATCCAGCGTTGGGTGCCTTCATGCCAGAATACTTTCGGGTCGCGGAAGTCACGTGCTTCGGATACCAATACGGGATTGTTTTCGTATTTGGTGAAAGTACGTCCATTGTCTGTACTGTACGCAATGCTTTGTACCTGACGGTCGCTGTTTTGTGTATAGATGGCGACAATGGCACCTGCACCGAAACCAGCGGTATTGTGATGGTCTATCACAGCGGATCCGCTGAAGATAGTGCCGAGTGCATCCGGGGCGATTGCTACGGGGAGATGTCCCCAGTTTACGAGATCTTTGCTGACGGCATGTCCCCAGTTCATATTTCCCCATTTGGAACCGTAAGGGTTGTATTGATAGAAAAGGTGATATTCACCATCTTTATATACCATTCCATTTGGGTCGTTCATCCATCCATAAAGGGGAGAGAAGTGATAAATGGGACGGAACTTTTCACGGTTACTTGTATCAAACGTATCGGACAATTTCATCTCCTTGCAGCAAGCAGTATTGTCCGGTGAAAGGTTGACACGCACGGGGTCGTTGGAATTCATTTTAAATTTGAAAGAGATTCGTTTGCCGGAATAATCGGAAAGGTCTACCGGAACAAAGTAATCGACTTTATGGATGGCCAGACGGACATCGAAGTTCTTTACCTCTTTATTATTGACAATCATGCTGATACGTACATCGGGCGATGCATCTTCTACGGGCAATAACAGATACTTTTGGTTGGTATTGACGCGTACAAGACAATATCCTTCTCCTAAATCTTTAATGAATAGAGGAGAGTTGTCCGCACGGGCGGATAGAGAGATATTCATCACAATCATACAAAACAAAACTGCGAAGGTTTGAATTTGCTTGGAAGAGAGTCTTAAGTTCATGCTTTATGGTATTAAGATTGTTATGTTACTTTTCTATTCATACGTGCTCACTTGAATGTCTGATACAGTGATTTCACCTTTATAACAGCTGAGTGACCACGGATTCTTCTGCATTTGATAGATGCGGTTCGTAAAAGATAACTGCTCATTGATGTAGGTCACACAAACCGACTGGTCACTGTAAATCGTCACACGGAATTCATTATCCGCCGGGATATTGAATTTGTTATCAAACAAGTATTTGGCATTCTCACCGTCTTTCTCGAAATTGGCTTTACCTTCGTCAGCGTTGACGTGGATGCTATACCATGATTGGGAGTCCGTTCCACGAACAAAAGAGATTCCAAAACGATCTGTATTCGAGGATGCTTTTACAGTAAAGGAAATCTTGTTGTGCACTTTCAATCGGTTGAAGATGACGGAAGCCCCTTCGGCCAACGTATAGGTTTTACCACTTTCTGTTACGTTTCCAGCTTTAGCCATTACTTTTACTTCTTGTGCAGAAGTGTATTTACAGTCGATTGCCTCCGGAACTCCAAGGGTCAACACACCGTCTTCATGCTGAATGAGGCGTTGTGCCACCAAGTTGCCGGCCCATTCGGGTTCTGCATCTCCTACATTTCCATTATCATTGCCGGCACGGGTAGGACACCATCCCCAGATGTAACGGTGGGTTCCATCAGAAGCAGTCTTACCCGCATAGAATGCACGGCTGTCCAGCATACCCTCCCGATTGTCCGGCCATATTCCGGCATCATTGGCGGTGGTTGCTTTCAGTTCTTCGAGTGTTCTGCCTTTGAAGTATTGTACCTTGCGCATGAAGGAAGCCTGTTCCGAATAGACCAGATACCACCAGTCTCCCATCTTAAATACATCCGGACATTCATAGAAACGGTCCCACATCATGGTCATAAACGTTCCGGCAGACTCCCACTCTTTCAGGTCACCGGAAGTAAATTCGGCAATGTGTCCTTTCCCGTTTTTACGAGTGGCAACCAACATGTGATAGACACCGTCTTCGGTCTGGAACAGGAACGGGTCACGGAAGTCATTCTTGTCATAGCCGTACGTATCTCCTTTCAGATAGAAAGTGCGGTTCTTGGTCCACGTTTTAAAGTCGGGAGAGGTGGCCAACATGACTACTTGCGCATTCTGGTCGGAAGAAGGTTTAAATTTATTGCCGGTGTAGAAGGTGTAGTAGAGTTTATCAGCCGGATTATAGATGGTACTACCTGTACCGATGGCGGCATCCTGCTCGTCACGACCTCCGCATGGAATCAGTTCGCCGAGAGATTCATAAGTAGCACCGTCTTTGGTGACCACCCCGAAAATGGGGTGGTAAGTAGCTTCAGGGTTCGGGCGATAATCTTGCAGATACATCACTTTAAAATCTTTGGCAACCGGATCATAGAATGGCATCGGGTCACCGATAAAGCCTACCTGCGGTTTATAATACATCGAGAAGCCATGCTCATCGGTCGATTGGAAGTAAGTGGCGGTACCGTCCCAGTCTTTTTGAGTCAATACGGGATCTATCTCATCACTACAAGCGGTCATTGAAACCAACAGCGTGGTTAATACTATGTGTAAGATCATATTTTTCATAATCATTGTTTATTCTTTTATTTACATAAGTAATTGATTGCATTCAGAGTCATTTGCTCTACGTTGTAGTGGTAGTAGTCGGCAGAAGCATCTACACCTTTACTATACCAGTCGTAACAACCGGAGCCGATACAAATCGTGCGTCCGCTATTGGCGCGCGGCTCGAATTCGGCAATAACTACCGCACCGTCACCTCCACGTGCCACATCAATTCCTCCTGTCAGGTTACGCCATTCGTTCAAGTCGGCATAACCTCCCCAGTCCGTTCCGATATGCCATTGTGCTGTACTATTGGTTATCGCATAACCGGCATCACAAGTATATACTGTCGATTTGTCGCCATCTTTCCATCTTAAATGTTGGAACAATGGATGCGATTCGTTACCGAAAATCGGGAAGCTCCACGGAGAAGAGGTAATTTCGGGTGAGTCCTCGTTTCCTCCCCAACTGTTGTTCGGCACACGCTCGTCTTTTGCAATGCTAAGGTCCCTAATATAGAAAGTTGCATAGCGGGTCAACAGAAGATTACCACCGTTTTGATAGTAGACTTTAAACTTCTCTACGGCAGCTTTTGCATCGTCCGGCAAAGGAGGATTATCACCATTGTCTGCATGGAAATGCCACCAGATTGCAGTATATTTACCTAAATCCACTTTTCCGTCTACCACATCTTTAAATGAAATGTATTCAGACATTGATACATTATCCATCATCCACTGGGCAGCGGTTTTTTCTTCCAGACTTGTAAGTTGGCTCACCGAAGAAGCTGTGCCGATAAAAGCAGTCGGAATCACATTCCCTTGAGTAACTGTTACTACATAAGGAGTCACTGCCGAACGGTAACTTGCCGTATAGGTAACAGGGTTGGTAAAGTCCTGAATACTGCCGGATGACGGAGTCACGGTGGTTCCCTCCGTTACGGTGAACGTACCTTTCAACTGGGTGATATCCACTGTCAGCGGAACAACTACGGAGATTGTTTTAGATAACTGGTCTACTTTTCCTACATAAGTATCATTCAACTTAAAGGTCAGTATCTTCGCCTCATCCCTCTTTACGGTAATCGTATAGCTCATTTGCACGTCACCATTCTTCACGATCAAAGATACGGGAAGAGAAAAGTCGATTGTTTGACCGACAGCGATGCTCGTTGTAGCACCTTCGGAAAGGTTGATTTCGCTGACGACCATCCGGGTAATATCATAATCGTAAGGCACTCCTACTACGATTGTCTTATTCCGGTAATCGATCGTTCCTGCATATTCATCCAATTTGATCGAATTCACCCATACATCTCCGTCCAGACGAAGATTGGATTTAAAGTCATCACTACATCCCGCAACTATCAGGCATGCTACAGCTACCGACAGGATGATATAGAGTTGTTTTATGATAGATTTCATTTTATTCTTTGTTTTAAGATTGATGATTACCACCCGAAATTCTGCGTATAATTCCCGTTACTGGCACTGATCTGTTCGAATGGAATAGGGAGATATTCGTTCTTATTGTCTGTGAAACCTGCATTCTTGTAAATAGAACAACGGGCTGCTTCGGTCACATAATAAGCATTGATGACCTCTTTGGCTTCTCCCCATCTTACGAGGTCAAAGAAGCGTGAGCTTTCCATTCCGAACTCCATACGGCGTTCCCATTTCAGCATTTTCATGGCTTCGTTCTGTGGATAAGTTTTCTGTTCATAAGGAGTTACTTTGAAGTTTACTCCGTACTCTTCTTTATAATTGAAGATCAGCATTGTACTTCCGGCTGCACGAATGCGCACATCATTGATGAGTGAGATGGCATCGGCAATACGTCCGTCGTTCAACTGTATCAGGGCCTCGGCACGCATCAGCAATACATCTGCATAACGGATAACGATATGATTCAGAGAACTTGCCCAATAAGAACCTTTCTTCAAACAGTCACAGTCCGGATCTACATTCTCTTTAAGCGAAACATAATACCCGTAAAGTCCCTTGCTACGGCTCCAGTCATCATTCTTCTGAATCATGTAGCCTTCGTTGTATTTATAAGGGAAGCCCGGCATGCCTACCGTGTGAAATAAACGAGGATCTACATTGTCTGTGGTAACTTCGTAGTTTTCATTATCGTATGTGCTGAACAACGGTTTCCCTTGCGAGTCGGTTTTGAAAGCATTTACCAGATTCTGACTTGGTTTGTGGAAGTCACAGCAACCGAGTATCTGCGGAGTTGTCAGTCCCATTCCCCAGTTCAGGTTACCGTTATATGTTCCATCGTTGATAGAATATTGAATCGCCCATACAGACTCTACGCCATTTTCGTATTGAGGCAGGAAGTTCATGCTATAATCATTTTCCAATCCGTAACCGGCTTTAGCCATGATGAGAGGATCGGTATATTTCACTACCTGTTTCAGGTCTTCTTCGTTGATGCTGGTAAGATTATTGTTCACTCCATCCTGGCGATAAGCCTTATATAAGTAAGTCTTTGCCAGATAAGCGGCAGCGGCAGCTTGTGTGGGACGCCCTTTCTCCATTTGCACTTCCGGCAGATTATCATAGGCAAACTGGAAGTCATCTGCTATCTTTTGCCATTGTTCGTTATTGGTATAAGTAGTATTCGAAAGTTCGTTGTAAGCATCCGGTTCCATGTTTTCATCGTCTACTATAACGATCTTTTTAAACAGTTGCTTCAACATGAAGTGAGCATGTCCGCGCAGGAATCTCATTTCAGCAATACGCTGGTTCTTCAGCGGATAAATCTTTTCATCCACCTGATCGAGTGACTGCAAAGCTGTATTGGCACGGGTGATGCATTGATACAGTCTTTTCCATATATCGTTGATGTTCCAGTCGGTAGTGTTGATACCTTTAGAAATTTCCAGTGCGTTGAATACACCACCGTCTTCCGTACCGGAACCACCTTTATAACAATCGTCAGAACGTACGTCATAATTCCAAAGCGAGAAAGAAGAGTTGATGTCATCACCTGTTGCCCAAATGGCATAGGCTGAAATCACGAGATTGTCCACGTATTCGGGAGAAGCGATCTGATCACCGGTCACAATACCCTGCGGAACCTGACGATCCAGGAAATCGTTGCAACTGCTCGTCAGCAAGATAAATCCGATGGCTGCTATGTATAATCTATTTTTCATGATAGTTCGTTTTATAAATAAAGTGAATTAAAATCCGATGTTAAGTCCGAAAGTGATATTCACAGGAATCGGATAAGAGAAGTTCGGGTTCTCCGGATCTTCTCCCGTAAAGTTTTTACTCTTTATCGTCAACAGGTTTTGTGCACTGCAATAGAAGCGTAAACGTTCCATTCTCAACTTCTTGGAAATTACTGCCGGAACCGTATAGCCTAATTGGATATTACGCAGTTTCAGGAAAGAGCCGTTTTCAACAAAGTAAGTAGAGACACGCTGTTCATTGTTTGTATCGCTACGGGTCAATGCCGGAATAGTAGAGTTAGGATTAGTAGGCGACCAGGCATTGAGCAGGCGGGTTCCTTTGTTCAGGAAGCCGACGTTGGATGCACTCCAGAAGTCACTTTTCTTCTTCACGTCGCTGATGATATCTACTCCTTGAACGCCTTGCCAGAACATAGTCAGATCCAAATTCTTATATTCCAAATAGATATTCAATCCATAGCTGAAAGCAGGAGTCGGATCGTAAATCCATTCCTGATCTTTTTCATCAATCACTCCGTTATGATCAATGTCACGGTAGCGGATACGACCCATAGCCGCACCTTCTTGCGTAGCGTGATTGTCAACTTCCTCTTGTGACTTAAAAATACCGTCGGCAATGTAGCCTACTTGCGCACCATACGTATGGCCCACTACACTCTTTACTCCATTACCTCCAAACTTCCCATTAGCAGCCACTGTCTCCGGTAATTCAAGAATCTCATTCCGGTAAGTGGAAATGTTTCCATTCAAATCGTAAATCAGTCCGAAGGCCGTTTTATTGCGGTAGCCTAAGTTGAATTCAAAACCCTGGTTTTTCATTGCACCTGAATTAATCCAACGACTACCCCCTTCCCCCAAGACTCCCACACCTGCCATTTCAGTCAGGATATCGGTTGTTTTCTTGTAGTAGTATTCCAATGAGCCATACAAAGATTGCTTAAACAGACTGAAGTCAATACCGACATTGGTCTGTGTAGTTGTCTCCCACTTGATATTATCATTGCCGATCTGGTTGCGTTTGAATCCGGAAGGCAGAGTAGCACCTCCGTTAGAACCTGTAATATCATATGCCGTACCATAACTTTGACCACCAAATGAATCCGTTGTTCCATAATTGGGAGCGTAGATAGTGTAACGGGCAAGATTGGAGATCTCCTGATTACCGGTCTGTCCCCATGAAGCACGCAGTTTCAGATCATCAAGCCAAGTCAGTCCCTTCATAAAACTTTCCTGTGTAATGCGCCACCCCAAAGAAACGGAAGGGAAAGTGGCATAACGATGTTTTTTACCGAAGCGAGAAGAGCCGTCACGACGGAGAGTCAATGAAAGCAGATATTTGTCAGCATAAGAATAGTTCATTTTACCGAAGAAAGAGACAAGCGAGTAACCTTCACCTGCACCGTAAGCCTGTGCCGTGCCGCTACCTGCATCGGGCCACATATAGTCGGGAGTAAGAATAGAGAAGTCCTCTTTATATCCGGAGAAATGACTGTCGTCTTCCCGATTCAGTTCCATACCTACCATAATATCTCCACGATGTTTACCTATTTCCAACTGGTAGGTAGCAATGGCATTCCACATCCATTTGGTCCAGTGCTCCTGTTTGGCTTCTACGGCGCTCTTGCCGTTGTTAGTCTGTGTTCCTTCCCTGATAAGGATAGGTAAAATAACGGGCTTGCTTGTTAGCATAGTCCAAACCAAAAGTAGAGCGGACATTGAATCCTTTGAAGAGGCTTAGATTCACATAAGCATCACCGAACATACGCCAATAAGTATATCGGTTATCTTTGTTGTATTCGAGTACCGCGCGAGGGTTACGACGGTCCGGCCATCCACCTACCGGTCCTCCCCATGAACCATCCGAAGCATAAACAGGGATAGCGGAAGGAATGTCTAAAGCTGTTTCGATAATTCCACCGGGAGCTTGTACTTCCGAAGTACGGTTTAAAGTGAAATGCTGGCCGATGGTCAATATATCATCTATTAATTTGTAATCGCTGTTCATACGGGCGGAGAAACGGTCGAAATCCGTATCTTTGATTACACCCAAGTTTTTGTAATATCCCAAAGAAAAGAAGGAAGAGCCTTTCTCCGAACCGTTGCTGACAGAAAGATTATATTGTTGGATGACACCTGTACGGGTGATTTCATCAAACCAGTCGGTATCTGCCACAGGCATTGTGTTCTTTGAATCCAGGTATTTGGAAAGAGTCATACCGTACAGTACAGGATTTCCATTGCCATCGTAGCCCCAATTATAGTTATATCCCAAAGCATTACCATTCGGATTCTCACCATCGTTTACATAAGCTTGCCACATGGCACGTCCGTACTGTTCCGTATTCAACACATCCATTTTACTTTGATACATGGAAGCTGAAACCGAAGCATCAAAGTTGATTTTGATCTGACCCTTCTTACCTTGTTTGGTAGTTATGATGATAACACCATTTGCGGCACGCGAACCGTAGATAGATGCCGAAGCTGCATCTTTCAGTACTTGAATAGATTCTATGTCGTTCCCGTTCAATTCGTGCATGCCGGCTTTGGTTGGAACTCCATCGATGATATAAAGAGGATCATTGTTGTTCAGTGTACCTATACCGCGAATACGCACGGTAGCCGATCCGCTCGGATTTCCATCCGCTATAATGTTCATACCGGGCACACGACCTTGGAGCGCTTTCACCGGGTTGTTTTCCCCCTGCTTTTGAATTTCGTCAACTTTCACTACAGAAACAGCACCGGTCAAGTCGGCTTTACGCTGAGTGGTATAACCTGTTACGACCACTTCATCTACCATTTGAGTATCTTCTTCCAATAATACATTAACGATAGCAGCCGATTTTACGGTCACCGGTTTATAACCAATATACGTAATCTTTAAATAAGAATGAACCGGAACCGAAAGGGTGAAGTTACCGTCTAAATCGGTAATAGTTCCAATTGACTTAGAATCGTTTTGCACGACAGAAGCACCAATAATCGGTTGCCCATCAGTCTTTGAAGTAACGTTTCCTTTCACCGTAATGTTTTGTCCCCAAAGGGTTGACATGAAAGCAAACAGGAAACAAACGCTGCAAAGAAGTTTTTTGTTCTCCATAATACTAAGCATTAGTTTGATGTTATTAAATTAAAAGTACGAATTTTATCTTTATCGATGATGCAAATTACGGTTGATTTATGTCAATCGACTAAAACAAATGTTTCAAAGCTTATAACATTTGTTACATAGAACGCTATTTTATAGGGTTTTATACATTATTTTTCTCATCGCAAGAATAATGACTTTCTTATGTATCGAACCTTGGTACGAACGTTGCGACCATACGGACTATACAGGTGAATATAAAGATGAAGACCGATTACTCCTAAAGAAGGCTTGCTCAATTCTGACGTAACTGAAAGTTCACTCTATGGAAATGAGCATAAGAAATTGAAAGAATATGCAGAAGATAACCTGAAACTGAAACAATTCCGCCGAAAAAACTTTAATGAACAAAAGAATGGAACCGCACCATTCGATCACACGAAACGTGTGTATGATGAGTTTATCAAAGAAGATTATGTAGTAGCATCTAAAGGCAATAAATGATAAAGAAGAAGGGTGTGTCAAAATTCCCTTTTTGAGGAAATCACCCCTGCTATAGCTATCTGTGGCAGGGGTAAATCTTTATATTTAGGCATATAACACACTCTTATACTATTATCTATTTTAATTTAGCTCTGTAAGTCTTTTCCGAGAAAGTGATATTCAGAAAGAAAGCCAGTTTCTGTCCTTGAAACCTCCCCGGACTTACCTTAATTTGATCTGTATATTTTACCCCTAACGAAAGCGTACTGCGGTTACGGTATTCAAAATTAATTCCGGTACTGAGATAATAATTAGTGGTCGTCTTTTTCTGAATAGAAATATACGAATTCCCTATTCCTGCCCCGAGCAACAGACGTACAGGTTTCCGATAGGGATTCCCTAATGTATAACTTCCCCCCAACATCAAACGGTGCTGGTTACGAAAACTAACACTAGAACGAGAAGACTCCAACCGACTCCAGTCAACAAACTTATAATCGGCGGAAGCCATCCAACGCAACGTATTATAAGATACCCCTACTCCGAAAAACTGCGGTAAGCAGGTATGATACTTCTTACCTTTTTCTGTAATACTCCCACTACTACTGCTACTACTTACCGAATGATCGTTGTCTTGAAGCAAATCCTGGGAATATCCATATACAGCACCCGCTACCAACGAACGGTCACGCTCTATCTCATAAATATACTGTAATCCGAAATCAGCATACACCGTATGTTTATACGAACTGTTTGTTTCCGTAGCACTTCCCTGACTCTCCGATTGCGTAACAGTACCGCCCACATAAGAAAAGTTAGCTCCCAGCGAAAGTCCTTTCCACAACTGATGAGCAACGCTGATTCCAACTTTGGATAATCCGCCTTCCCCTTGAAAAAGTGAAGTCACAGTCTCGCCATTCGTACCCGCCACATCCTGATCGAGCGATATGGCATACCCCACACTACAGACAGGAGCCATAAAAATAGCCCCATACCACCGGGGAACAATACGAAACCCGATACCCCAATTATTAAGATTGCCATTAAAAGAATGATTGTTTGCACCGGACTGTGAATACCTTTCATATGATCCGCTAACTCCCAAATCGAAGAAAAAATACTGCGGCATCAATCCTGTCAGAGAAGCCGGGTTCGCACTATTATAAACATTTTCTCCCCGCAATGCGATACCCACTCCCCCCATACCGGAATAAACTCCTCCTTCTCCGGTAGACAATTCACCCAGTCCGAACATAGAAGCCGGAGAGTTCGTCATGTTTTGAGCAGTAAGATTCAATAAGTTTACACCTAATATGAAGATAGATAAAACTTTTCTTTTCATTTCGTATATGTCTTGTAATAAATGGTGAGAGATACATTATTATGGTCATTCACGAGGTGTTTACTATCTCCGAAAACGACTCCCTGAACAGTGTTATAAAAATCATTGTCGGAGAGAAACAACTGTAATTTTTCGCGGCTCTGTCCTGCTGTCCCCAGGTTATTCCGAATGAACGAGGTAATATCAAATGAATAATGAGTATCCTCATAATAGACATTGTCTTCTACCAGATTTCCTGTTTGTACGGAATTTCCGGAAAGGTCCGTTATGACACTTTGGGTTGAATTGTTCTGGTCTGCCGTATAGAGAGTCAACGATTTCGGCAACGGATATTTCCCGTTATAAGTACCTTTTATAGGATAGAGTTTAAGTAACGCACTTTCAATGGAAACAAGTCTCCCTTTCTGGTTCAAATTATTCAGATATGGAAATTCGAAATTGATATACATGCCGGTCAATCCTTGCAGATATACCTGGTGCTCACTTTCGGAGGAAAAAAGATTATAATCAGTACCGGCTCTGAGAGATTCTATGGGAGTCCCGGTACGGTCGTGTTCCACCTTTGTATAATTCAATGAGCTGCTGGCCTTAAACACCAAAGTCTGTTCCGTAGGCTTCTCCTTGAGTTCGTGGTAATAAAGAGTCAGGCAAAGACTGGAATCATTTACCTGAAATCCGTTAATGCACGTCCCATTTTCATCGGGTATAAAAGCTATTCCTTTAAAAAAAGCGCGGAAACGCTCCTGCGATTCCATGCATGCTTCATCTTCCAACATCAGGTTAAACCATTTTCTCCCCCATTCGTCAGGCAGGCGTAATTCATGCATCTCGTTACGATGTCCGGGAGTAGGACGTATAGAAAGAACAGCAAGAAGATTATCCCGGTTATAATTAACATTGGTCTTATTAAAAAGGTAACCGTTATCTTCCAAAGAGATTCCTTGTGACAAACTAAACAACTCAATACGATGATAAACCAGTGTATCACCCAGATAATTCCCTGAAGAATACCATTTGAAAGTAATAGAGTCAAACTGATATTCAGTTGTTTCATTAAGAGAATGAGAAGGTACTTCATATTCCGCATAAAACGAAGTCTTAATTTCTCCATATAGATTGTCTTTATACCGCCCGATCTGGCAAACCGTATCTCCCGAGGTTGCCAGAGAGTCACTTAGCAAAGTACTTAACGTTACTGTACACGTATCTGTCACAGCATTCATAAAAGAACTATCCACCCATTTAGTCCCAATGGAAGAGGATTCATCCCTGCAAGAGAATAGGATACAAGACAACAGTAAAGAATAAAAAAGTGTAATAAATAGTCTCATAACGAATCTTATTTTTGAGTAACAAAGGAACCTCTTTAGGAAAATATCCCCAAAATTTATCGACTATTACCCGCTATTTATAGACTCACATTTTTTAGATAGAGGAAATAAAGCTGTTTGTCGATAACTTTTTTCTCCAAATGCATTGATAGCTACATTTGCGCCAAGTTTAAAATATAATAAAACGAATGGAAATAATGAAAAAACTACAACTATTATTAGTATCGGTAGCTATGCTATCAATTTTCTCATGTTCGGATGATGATGATGACACATTAGGAGTGTGGTATCGCCGTTCCGATTTCGACGGAAGGGCAAGAGAGGATGCTGCCGGATTTGTGATAGGTAACCGGGGATACTTATGCGGAGGATATCGGGGAAAAGAGCAACGGGAAAAAGACTGTTGGGAATATAATATTGACAATGACTGGTGGACACAATGTAGAGATATGCCCGACGATGCAGCAGCCCGGAATGGCGCTGCCGGATTCGCAGTAGGCTCGAAAGGATATGTGACCACCGGATACACCGTATATAAAGATAATGATCCGATGCATACCGGAGGATACGCATATCTAAAAGACACATGGGAATATGACCCGGCAACAAATGAATGGAGACAAATGGATGATTATCCCGGAGATGCACGAATGAATGCAATAGCCTTCACTATCGGCAACTATGGTTATGTGGGAACCGGACAATCCAAAGACGATAAACAGACAAAGGATTTTTATCGTTTCGACCCGACAGCCCCTTCCGGCAGCCAGTGGAGCATAGTAAACGGATTCGGCGGTCAGAAAAGAACCGGCGGCTTGTCCTTTATCATCGACAATGTAGCATACATCGTAGGAGGAACCAACAATGGTCAGAATGTTACCGACTTCTGGAAATTCGATCCCAGCAAGAGTGAAGAAAACAAATGGACCCGTCTCCGCGAAATCAAAGATGACAGCAGTGATGATTATGATGATGATTATAATTCAATCACCCGAACATACGGCTGCGCTTTTGTCATAGACGGCCAAGCTTATATCACTTTAGGGCAGACATCCGGTTCAAGCCTACGAAATAACTACTGGATATATGATCCCGACACAGATTTATGGCGTAGTAGTGACACGGAAGATGATTTTAACTATACCCCTTTCGAAGGAAGTGCACGTACAAAAGCGATTTGTTTCTCTACCGGCAAACGGGGTATTATAACTACCGGAGGAAGCAGTGGATACTATTATGACGACACTTGGGAATTACATCCGTATGAATGGGAAGAAGATGACTAAGAAAAACAGCATCCGACTCTTTATTGCAGGAATATTAACAGCTGCCATTTGCCTGGCGTTTTCCATAGCAGCCACCTCCGACACGCATTATTCGATCGAAATAATCAAAGTAAACGGAGGATACGGTTATCAAATATCCCACAACAACCATATCACTATATTCCAGCCTTTTATTCCCGCCATTTCGGGGAAAAAGCCTTTCATGGAAAAAGAGGATGCCCAAAAGGTAGGGCAATTAGTCATGAGACGCATGAAAACCGGAGAAAACTATACTGTTACCTGTCATGATTTAAAGAATCTCGGAATTAAAATAAAATAAATAATAGAATATACACTATTTTTTATTCTTTTTTTATGCAAATTGTATACAGGAATATGGAATTACCCCAAGGATTCTCTATCTTTGTAACCAAAACAAATTTAATATTAATGTCATAAGAATGAAAAAGAGTATCCTTATCGCTGTTCTAGGCTTATTCAGCCTAAGTACAATGGCACAAGACGCAAAACCCGAAAAGGGCTTCGTTTTCACGACAGTGAAAGAAAACCCTATTACTTCTATCAAGAACCAGAACCGTTCGAGTACGTGTTGGAGTTTCTCCACTCTCGGATTCGTAGAGTCGGAATTACTCCGTATGGGCAAAGGCGAATATGACCTGGCCGAAATGTTTGTAGTACACAAAACAATGCAGGATCGCGGAGTGAACTATGTACGCTACCACGGTGACAGCTCTTTCTCTCCGGGCGGAAGTTTCTATGATGTAATGTACTGTATCAAGAATTACGGTATCGTTCCGCAGGAAGTAATGCCGGGAATCATGTACGGCGATACTCTGCCGGTACACAACGAATTGGACGCTGTTGCTTCCGGCTACATTAATGCTATCGCCAAAGGTAAACTAAGTAAACTGACTCCGGTATGGAAGAATGGTCTGGCAGCCATTTACGACACATATCTAGGAAAATGTCCCGAAAACTTCACTTACAAAGGTAAGGAATATACTCCGAAGTCCTTTGCTGAATCATTGGAATTGAATCCTGACGATTACGTATCACTGACCTCTTATACGCATCATCCGTTCTATTCCCAATTCGCTATCGAAATTCAAGATAACTGGCGCAACGGTTTGTCTTACAACCTGCCAATCGATGAACTGATGGCTGTAATGGACAATGCAGTAAAGAAAGGTTATACTTTCGCATGGGGTAGCGACGTCAGCGAACAAGGATTTTCACGCGATGGTATCGCCGTTATGCCGGACGCTGCAAAAGAATCGGAACTGTCTGGTTCGGACATGGCTCGATGGACTGGTCTGACTGCCGCCGACAAGCGCAGAGAATTGTTCACCAAACCTTTCCCGGAAAAGGATATTACCCAGGAAATGCGTCAGGTTGCTTTCGACAATTGGGAAACAACAGATGACCACGGAATGATTATCTACGGTATCGCTAAAGACCAGAACGGAAAAGAATACTTCATGGTGAAGAACTCTTGGGGCAAATCCGGCAAATACAACGGTATCTGGTATGCTTCCAAAGCATTCGTAGCCTACAAGACTATGAATATTCTGGTACACAAAGATGCGCTTCCAAAGGAAATCGCCAAGAAGTTGGGTATCAAATAAATAATATCCTTATCAAGAAAGATACTGTTTCTTAAGAAAGGCGGCTCAGTTTTCCGATATATTCGGTGAATTTATCCTTATAATTATCACTGACAGGAATATAAGTATTCTTATCGAAGATAATACGGAGACGGGAAATTTCGGTAATCTTTCGAAGATTGACAATATAAGAACGGTGAACCCGCATGAAATGCGTGGGAAGCCGTTCTTCCATTTTCTGGAGGCTGGCAAGCGTGATAACCGCTCTCTCCTCTCCTTCTACAAAGATACGCACGTATTCACTCATACCTTCTATATAGCGGATATTGTTCACATCGATGCGGATTACCTTATAATCGCTCTTCACAAACAGCGAGTCCCCTTTTATCTGCGAAACGTTCCCCAATTCTCCCTGCTGTTCCAGTAACCGGTATTCAAACTGTTTGCGGGCTTTGTCCGCCGCCTTCAGCAAATCCTGAAACTCGAACGGTTTCAACAGATAATCCACGGCATCCAGTTTAAAGCCGTCTACCGCATATTCCGAATAGGCAGTAGTGAAAATAACCAATGGCGGACTAATCAGCGACCGTACAAAGTCCAGTCCGTTCAAATCGGGCATATGGATATCCACGAATATCAGGTCTACTTCTTCTTCCGCCAATACCTTCATTGCTTCGAAAGCATCCTGGCAGGATTTCACTAAAGACAAAAAGGGGACACGGGATATATAATCCGAGATTTGTGCCAATGCCAATGGTTCGTCATCTATTGCTAAACATTTCATTATAATAAAGGTATAATAAGTAACACATCAAAAGTTTGCTTTTCGTCCGTAATGGAAAGTGTATAATCATTGCCGAACAGTAGCCGCAGACGCTTCCGGATGTTCTCGAGCCCGATACCGTGATGCTGTTCATCCGACGAGCCGTTGTTACTGTTCGTGCAACGGAAAGACAGCCGGTTTTCTTCTTCCCACTGTACAAGGACACGAATGAAAGACTCATTCCGGTAACTGACACCATGCTTGAAGGCATTCTCTACAAAAGAGATAAAGAGCAAAGGGGGAATCTCTACTTCGGGCACTTCGGCAGGGAAGTTCATCTTGATAAAAACGTTGTTGGTATAGCGCAGACTCATCAAGCCGACATAGTTTTCGAGAAACTGCACCTCACGTGAAAGCAGGGTGGTTTTATTGCTCGCTTCATACAGCACATAGCGCATCAATTTAGAGAGTTCGACAATCGTGTTTTTCGCTTTCCCCGTATCAATGTCCACCAATGCATGAATATTATTGAGCGTATTCATGAAAAAATGAGGGTTGATTTGATATTTGAGGTACTGCAATTCGGACTGCAAACGCTGATGTTCGAGCTCTTTCAGCATCTCTTCATCGCGGAAAGACTTAAAGAAAAGTTTGATGGCAATATTGAAACCTACCATCAGAAAAGCAATGGCGAAATGAATGAGGTGATGAATACCCAAGGGGGGATAAAGAAGAGGTTCCCGTTTGAGAAAAACGTTGTAACTGCCTTTAGAGCTTTCCATTTCCATAGGTAGCTTTTCACGCTCAGCCTCGTTCCAAGATGTCTCTCCCTCCTCCCTACTCTGCTCCCTCATCTTAATAATCCGATCCCTTAAGATTTCTTTCACGTCATGATGCAAGCTCTCATGCTTGAAGTCTTTCGTAAAGCGTTCCATAGAAGGGGGCGGAACGCACCAGCAGGCAACAATTATCAACAAAAACAATGCAACAAAATACTGCCCGTATTTTTTCTTAAAAAGGAAATAAGGAACCAGTCCGTAATTGTTCAACAAAAAGAGCATGAAGAAAGGAAAGATCCCCAACCATGAGTCGCGAATAATCATGCGGATTTCTTCTCTTTCAAGTCCGCCACTCACAGCAAAGTATCCACCTACCAAAGGAAGAAGGTATATTACAACCCAAATGGCTCCATAAATGCCCTGCTCCAGCAATTGTTGTTTATGCAGTCTCCTCATGCTTCATTGATTCAAATTAGCAGGACAAAGGTAGGACTGGCACTCCTTTATCCCAAATAGAATCGACCAAAGGACAGATTTCAACGGTAAACTGCCTTTTATACTCCCATCCGCCGGGGATGCCGCCATACTGACTTACAGATGTTTTTATCCATATTCTCACATGGAAACCAGAACAGTCACACCAAAGTTAATTTCAATGCCGGGTGGATTTAGCTTATTTCTGCACGGTTTCATTCAAAATATTGTGCGGAAATGAATTAAAGATTCAACAATCTGCATCCAAAAACGGCCAAAACCCTCTTATTGAATTTTCATGCTATAATCCGCTTTCAGCCGTTTCAGTTTTATCCGCAAACGCTTTGCCAGAAGGAGATAGCGGCTGAACCCGGAAAATATCATACCTTGCAGGAAGGTACTGTAGGCAAGGGGGAGTGCTTTCAGCGCTTTCAGCTTTTTCAAGTTTGTCGGTAGAGCTATATATAGATTTACCACGTGGGCTGAACAAAACAGAGCCTGTATTAGGATAAAATAGAGCCTGTATTTAGGTAAAACAGAGGCTCTGTTACAATAAAATGCAGGCTTCGTTTGGTTAACAACAGAACCTTTATTGAAAGTAAATATGGCAAAAAGGAGCTGGAGTTATACACTTTCGCTTTCAGGAGTGCCTTCAGGCCCAAACGCCGATGAACAGGGACTTTGGTGAAGAACTGAAGGCTGAAGGCGGTTTTTCTATTTGAATAGTTAGTAGGAGATTTGAGCAAATCCGGTACATCATTCTACTTACTTTACTACCGGTTTGAACAAGTGCACCCACACATAGTTGCATTCCTACTGCACGGCATTGAAAATTGTACAGGAACCTAAGTTTACGTCAGTTCGATTTCAGTTACTCAAAGTTATATCGAACTGACGTTAAATAACTTTTAAGATTTAGACTTGATTATGGAACGACTGCGTTATGCAGCCGTTTTCTTTTTTTTACCCTACCTGCCATCATTTATCTATATATTACGTATCTTTACCCTCGAAAAGAAACGGCCGATAAAATGAAAAAACATATCGTACTTATTGCAATCCTATTTTATACAGCCTTTGCACAGGCACAAGAAGTTTTCATAAATGCAGATTTTATCAGCAGTTATATCTGGCGTGGCATAGACAGCGGCAATACAAGCGTGCAATCCTCACTCGAACTTAACCGGAAAGGACTGACCGTCTATGCATGGGGTTCTACCGAATTTCGTAAAAAGAACAATGAGATAGACCTTTCATTGGAGTATGAATATAAAAATCAGACTCTTTATGCCAATAACTATTTTACGCAGACTGAAGATGAGCCTTTCTCTTTGCCCGTATTCGGAAAGCAGACAGCCAATCCTTACGAGGAACAGGTTTATTCTGTATCTGGAATTACACTCTAGCAAATTAATTTATCTGTTTAATAATTTATTAATTATCACCCCCATGAAAAAACACTCTCTTATTTTCTGTACAGGAGTTCTTCTACTAAGCGCCTGCCAACCGGTAAAAGCACCGGAAGCTATCTTGCCCATCCCCGAAGCTAAACAGGTAGAGTGGCAAAAGATGGAAACCTACGCTTTTGTACACTTCGGACTTAACACATTCAACGACCGCGAATGGGGATACGGAGATTCCGACCCCAAGACATTCAACCCCGTCAAACTGGATTGCGAGCAATGGGTACAAACCTTTGTGAAATCCGGAATGAAAGGAGTCATCCTGACAGCCAAACATCACGATGGCTTCTGCCTCTGGCCTACCCGACTGACAGAGTATTGCATTCGCAACACTCCGTATAAAGACGGAAAAGGGGACATCGTCCGTGAGTTGTCGGATGCCTGCAAAAAGTACGGCATTAAATTCGCTGTTTACCTGTCTCCGTGGGACAGGCATCAGGCCAATTATGGTTCTCCCGAATACGTAGACTACTTCTACAAACAACTCAATGAACTACTGACCAACTACGGTGACGTTTTTGAAATCTGGTTCGATGGTGCTAATGGCGGTGACGGCTGGTATGGAGGTGCAAAAGACAGTCGTACTATCGACCGTAAAACTTATTATAACTATCCGCGAGCTTACCAGATGATCGATGAGTTACAACCGCAAGCTGTCATCTTCTCCGATGGTGGTCCGGGCTGTCGCTGGGTAGGCAATGAGAAAGGATTTGCCGGAGCGACCAACTGGTCTTTCCTTCGTACCGGAGAGGTGTATCCGGGTTATCCCAACTATCGTGAATTGCAATACGGTCATGCCGACGGCAACCAGTGGGTAGCTGCCGAATGTGACGTCTCTATCCGCCCGGGATGGTTCTATCACCCCGAAGAAGACGAACGTGTGAAAACGGTGGACGAACTGACCGACTTGTATTACCGGAGCGTAGGACACAACGCAACATTATTACTGAACTTCCCTGTGAACCGTGACGGATTGATTCATCCGACAGACTCTGCCAATGCCGTTAATTTCTACAAGAACGTACAGCAACAACTATCACACAACTTACTGTCCGGACTTTCTCCTAAAGCATCGGACGAACGCGGCGGTGCTTTCTCCGCAAAAGCTGTTACAGATAATGATTACGACACCTATTGGTCTACTAACGACGGAGTAACATCCGCCACTATCGAATTCGACTTGCCCCAACCGGAGAAAATCAACCGTATGATGCTACAGGAATACATACCTCTCGGACAGCGTGTCAAATCATTCGTAGTAGAATACAACCAAGAAGGTGAATGGCTGCCCGTGAAACTCAATGAAGAAACAACGACTGTTGGTTATAAACGCCTTCTCCGTTTCAAAACCATCACGGCCGATAAGATTCGTGTCCGTTTCACGGATTCACGTGCTTGTCTCTGCATCAATAACATGGAAGCATTTTATGCTGGGGAAACTTCCGAGATATACACCGCCAAAGCGGAAGAGCTGAAGAGTTTCCCATTCACCCTTAGCGGAGTGGGTACGGAAGAAGCACAGAAATGCATGGATAAGAATGACCAAACGACCTGTTTCATCAATGGAAATACAGTATTGATTGACCTGGGGGAAGAACGTACGATTACTTCATTCCATTACCTTCCCGACCAAAGCGAATATAATAAAGGTGTCATCGCTGCCTATGAAATATCTGTTGGAACGGATAGCAATGCAGTCAATCAGGTAGTGGCGAAAGACGAATTTTCGAACATCCGAAACAATCCAATACTACAATCCGTTTACTTCACTCCCATTAAGACACGGTACATACAGCTGAAAGCTACACGGATGTTGAAGGACGGAGAGTCAATGGGATTTGCCGAAATAGGTATTCAATAAAGAAAAAGAATCCGATTTTTGAGTGTTCTATCTGTGCGATGTTCTTCAATTCATCATTGACAGTCTCGATTAGTACTCTTTTTCTTAACAGGATCCTGTCGGCTATGCTCATCAGCGAGTTCCTCATGTTGTTCTTTACCTTGGCGACAAGCTGTATACCATTAAGCAAAAGGTTCTCAAACAAGGTCTGCCCGATAGATCCTTGCCGGCACATAATTATCCTTTTATGTCGTCTAAAAAACGACCTTGTTTCAATGGTTCACGGTCATCTACATTCCCCGAAGTGAACATGAGATTTAGAGTCACAGTAGATTTTTAGTGAGGATTATTTGGTTCAGTAGAAAATCAGTGGTGATAAAGGTGATAAATTTTATATCAATCAGAAAAATCGGAGGAGAGTTTGAAAGTTTGAGTCATCTGTTTCAAGAGAGCTTGCATCCCTGAAGTTCGTCTCCATACGGTAAGGCACAAAATAATATGTATATGAACTTGTTCGACCCTCTACTGAAGCAGTCCGAATCATGTACTTGAGTTGCCTAAGTCTCCTACATCATTTCATTGAGTGTAGTACTTGTTGCAGGTAACTCTCCTACTTGTTACAGAAGGATTGCCTGCCAACTATAAAAATGGAAAAACTGCTTTCAGCCGCTATCACCTTCCAGCAAAGAGTTTGCAGACAATACTGAAACGGCTGAAACCGGATTATGCAATGAAAGTTCAATAAGATGTATTATCGGGTCTATATGAAATGTTATAATTAGACACTATAAGTTTAATACTTTTATCGCTATGTCCCTAATTTTCAGAAATATATTTATCCACTTATATTCACGTCAACATAACAACATACAGAAATAGCAAGAATAGAGCTAAGAACCGATACTGCCAATTTATATTCATTCTTGCCAAACTTGTTTTCCAACAGATTATTGGTACATTAAAATAGAAGAAAATACAGAGCATTACTTACTTTTGTGGAACAAACCACCGAAGATAAACAAAAAAATCGACACGGAATTAAGTATAAAGAAAGAATTAATTAGTCCCAATATCAATAAGAAAACAAGTAATGAATAAGAAATTATTAGTCAGTACAGTCTTACTGCTTGCTTTGGTCGACAAGCAATTAAACGCTATTAATCCGATAAAAGCAGACGAAGGAAAAGTAGATTTACTCAACAAAATTAAATAAAGAAAAGAAAGGAGAAAAGCATTATGTATAAATGGCTTATTATACTACTGACAACCATTGGCTTGCCTTTGACAGCATCTGTTGGTCGAGGCTTTGACAAATGGCCGAAAGGTGCCTCCCCCCGAGAGGTAGGATCACAAGTGAGCAAACGTTTTGTTGAAGTTCCTCATCCGAACTTCAACGGAAATCCGGCACCTCCGGGAGAAATCACCTATCCGGAAACCTGTGCTTGGCTGGGTGCGCTACGCTATGCAGGTGTAACCGCCGACACCCTTTTATTACGTCAACTCGAAGAGCGATTCCTACCCATATTCGGTCCCGAGCGTCGTTTACAACCTCTGCCTGACCATGTAGACCATACAGTGTTTGGAACCATTCCTTTGCAACTTTATGCACAGACACATAAAGAAATCTATCGTTGGATGGGATTATGGTATGCCGATGAACAATGGACCATGCCCCATAACACCCGCCACCGCAACGAATACCAGGCATTGCTCGATCAAGGACTCTCGTGGCAGACCCGTTTTTGGATTGACGATATGTTCATGATTTCAGCTATTCAATCGCAAGCATACCTTATCACCCACGATCGCAAATACATTGACCGAGCAGCAACAGAGATGGTGGTTTATCTCGACAAGATACAACGTCCGAACGGGCTCTTTCATCACGCAGAAGATGTCCCCTTCTTTTGGGGACGTGGAAATGGATGGATGGCTGCCGGCATGACTGAGCTATTGAGTTTACTTCCGGTCGACAATCCCAACCGTCCACGCATTCTCGATTCTTATCGTTTAATGATGAGCACATTACTGCAATACCAAAAGGCAGACGGTTTGTGGGGACAACTGATTGACGATCCGACAACATGGACCGAGACTTCTGGTTCCGCCATGTTCACATACGCCATGATTAAAGGGGTGAAACAAGGTTGGCTCGATGCTAAAACCTATACACCAGTGGTACGTAAAGCATGGATTGCACTAGTGAAGCACATAGATGCAAACGGTGATTTAGACGGAGTGTGCGAAGGAACCAACAAGACCAATGACCGCCAATTCTATCTGAACCGAAAGACATTGTTGGGAAATATGCATGGACAAGCCCCTGTCCTCTGGTGTGTCACAGCATTTTTAGAACCATAACGAAATACTCAATTATACATGAACAGATTGACTATCATTTTGCTGGCTGTGTATGCATTGGCATACAACCACACGGCTTATGCCAAAAACATTCGTGTTTCCTCACCCGATGGGACACTAAAAGTAAACATTGAACTAACCGACCACATTGCTTACTCGGTATCGGCCGATGAACAAGTACTACTAGAACGTTGCTCACTCTCACTCTCGCTGGGCAATGAAGTGCTTGGCGTAAATCCTCGCCTGCGTAGTACCAAACGTGGCACGATTGATGAAACTGTGAACCGTGAAATTCCTTTAAAGAACGCTCAAGTACGCAACCATTGTAATACATTATTGCTGACAATGGCTGGTGACTATGCCGTAGAGTTTCGTGTGTTCAATAACGGAATGGCTTACCGTTTCATCACTTCCCGCAAAGGAGAAATAGATGTAACAGACGAGGCATTTGCCATCCATTTTCCCAACAGTTACACTGCACACGTTTCACAATCGAATGGTTTCAAGACTTCATATGAGTATCCCTACACCCATTTGAAGACCGACAGATACCGTCCTGAAGACCGTATGACTTACCTGCCCGTGTTGTTAGAGACTGACAAAAAATACAAAATCTTAATTTCTGAAGCCGATTTGTACGACTATCCCTGTATGTTCTTACGTGGAACGGGAGACAACGGCATGAAATCTCTTTTCCCCCGTTGTCCATTGGAGTTTGGCGATGATGGCGACCGTAGCGTCAAGATCCTGAAAGAGGCCGACTACATTGCTCATACTGCCGGACAACGCTCTTTTCCTTGGCGTTTCTTTGTCATTTCGCGCGAGGACAAAGAACTTGTAGAAAATGAAATGGTCTACAACTTATCCGCTCCTTGCGAGATCGAAGACTGTAGTTGGATAAAGCCTGGACAAGTAAGCTGGGAATGGTGGCACGACGCCCGTCTTTATGGAGTAGACTTCCGGTCGGGTTACAATATGGATTCTTATAAATACTATATAGACTTCGCCTCTACTTTTGGCATTCCTTACATTATCATGGATGAAGGTTGGGCAAAAAGCACTCGCGATCCCTTTACTCCCAATCCCACCATTGATCTCAAGAAACTCATTCAATATGGACAGGAACGCAACGTTAAAGTAATACTATGGCTCACCTGGCTCACAGTAGAAAATAACTTCAGTCTTTTCCGCACCTTTGCCGAATGGGGAGTGGCTGGTGTGAAGATCGACTTCATGGACCGCAGCGACCAATGGATGGTCAACTACTACGAACGCGTAGCACGCGAAGCTGCCAAGTACCATTTATTTGTTGATTTTCACGGAGCCTTTAAACCTGCCGGGCTGGAACGCCGCTTCCCCAATGTATTATCATATGAAGGAGTGCTGGGAATGGAACAAGGAGGCAACTGCAAACCTGCCAATAGCATCTACCTGCCCTTTATACGCAATGCTGTAGGTCCGATGGATTTCACTCCCGGTTCTATGCTCTCTGCACAACCTGAAGACAATCGTTCAACCCGTGCCAATGCAATGGGGTCCGGAACTCGTGCCTATCAAATGGCATTGTTCGTGATGTTCGAAAGTGGATTGCAGATGTTGGCCGACAATCCTGTATATTACTATCGTGAACGTCCTTGCACAGAATTCATCTCCAGTGTACCTGTCGTTTGGGACGAGACACGGGTGCTTGATGCAAAAGTCGGAGAATACGTAGTAACAGCACGCCGCAGTGGTAATCGTTGGTTTATCGGTGCCATTACCAACAACAACGGACGTGAATTGGAAATCGATCTCAGCTTTTTGCCCGACGGACAGACACGGCACCTCATTTACTTCGAGGACGGCATCAATGCCGACCGACAGGCAATGGACTACAAAAAACGTGAAAAAGACGTCCGCAGCAGCGACAAGCTGAAACTAAAGCTAGTACGCAACGGAGGATGGGCAGGTATCATTCAATAAAAACAGGTACGAGAGATATGAGACTGATTAACGGCATGATGATGTCACGCAAAACATACGTGAACGACTCCATGCTATTGGGACTCAATTATATCATAAATCGGCATACAATGGTCTCGAGTCTTGGCACGACGACCCTATTTGGACAGTCTTCGACTATCACCGAGTAACGACCGACAGCATCAGAGGGCGTACGCCGCATGACACTCGCGCCACCGAACTGTATCACACACCCGTAAGCGGACATTTTGCAATTTTGACACTTGTCCGCTTCCTTACCTGCTGTGATTCCATCGTCTGCCTTAGACCTACCGAATGCCTTCAGGCAAGATACTTTGGACAGAATTAGCAGAACAATACCACTGCCTGAAGATTTCGAACGCCCTGCACATTGGCTACACTACTACAAATGTATTCCATTTCCTTACGATTGGAACAGATATTACGATTAATCCTATAAATTCTTTAGAACAACAATGAAACAACTAATTTGTATACTCCTGTTAGTGTGTGGATGGAGAATCGCTTTGCCCCTTCAAGCCCAAAAACACGATGAGTATTGGAGCACTCCGCGCGGTACTTACGAAGAACGCCGAGCACAATTCCTGAACTATTATTCGGAAAATGGAAACGGACATCCGCTTTACAGTGTTTTCCGACAAGCAGCCCGGGCTGCTTCGGGTCGTCCATTAGAAATGAACAAGATGGAAGAAGTCTTTTCAGTCATCAAGTCCAACCGTGATTGCAATGACTTCACACTGAACTGTCTGATTCGCATGGTCTACCTGGATAAAAAACAACCTTTCTTTCCGGAAGAAATGAAAAGGAAAATAGAAGACTGCATCCTCGACTTTAAGTATTGGTGGGACGATGCACGCCGTGATACGACTTACCGTTGCTACCACACCGAAAATCATCAAGCACTCTATCATACGGCAGAGCTGCTGGCGGGACAGCTCTATAAAAAGACCCGGTTTGCCGATGGCAACAACGGCCGATGGCACATTGCTCATGCAAAAAAACGCCTCGAACGCTGGCTCGACTTCCGTTTCCGTTTTGGTTTTAGCGAATGGATGTCCACTTACTACGAAGTGGAAGTCCTTCTACTGACCAACCTGTATGACTATGCCGAAGACGCTACGTTGCGTGAAAAGGCACGTATAGTGCTCGACCTGTTGATGTTCGATGTAGCACTCAATAATTACAAAGGTTTTATGGGATCATCAAGCGGACGTGCTTACGCTCATTCACTTATCATGGGAGCTCACCATACGTCACCGCTCACCAAACTCGTCTTCGGAGTAGGAACATACGAAAGGGATGAAGTGATTGCCCCTGTAGCACTTGCCACCAGTGCCTATCGTTGTCCTGAACTAATTACCCGCATTGCTGTAGATTATCGCACTCCTTATGTCAACCGACAACGCATCAGCATCAATGCCGAAGACGCTGCCGACTATGGTCTTGATTTAACTGACGAAATAGATTGTCACCTTTTTTGGGGAATGCAGGAATTTATTCATCCCACAACCATCCGTATGTCGAAACAACTTTCCGAGAAATACGATGTATGGCCTTACCGCAACTACGACAATTATATCCGCCGCTACGATGACGAAACAGCCCGTTACGGTCATCCCGTCAGTCTACGCCTTGACCGTTTTGCCCTTTCTGAAGCCAACGTGATGACCCTTCGCACACCTCACTACATGCTAAGCAGTGTCATGGACTACCGCAAAGGTGCCCCCGGCTACCAGCAACATGTTTGGCAGGCCACTCTAGGCAACCGAGCATTGGTTTATACCAATCATCCGGGAGGTAAGAACTTACGTTGGTCACCTAACTATTGGAGCGGCAATGAGATTTTACCTCGTGCCGCACAGAGTGGTTCGGTGGTCGTATGCATCTATAACATTCCCGAATCTCAACGTAACGACTACACACATGCCTATTTCCCCCTCAACGAATTCGATGAGACCCACCGTTCCGGTCACTGGATATTTGCCCGTAAAGGAGATGGTTACATAGCCCTCTATTCAGCCAACGACACCCGCCTGAAGGCCGACGATCGTGGTGAAGTGTGCGACCTCTTTGCTCCAGGCAGACAAAACATTTGGATTTGCGAAATGGGAGAAAAAAGCACTTATGGCAGCTTTGCCCGTTTTGTGGAAAAGATATCGGTAGCTTCAGTCCGCACCGATGGTACGGAAGTAACCTACAACTCCCCTTCCGAAGGCACCATCTCCTACGGATGGAATGTCCCTTGGATGGTAACTGGAAAAGAAATGCCCCTACGCTGGAATTACCGCTACGACAATCCTTACTGTCACGCCCCGTTCGACTGTACTCGCATCGAAATCACGCATGACAATGAACAGTTAATACTCGATTGGAAGAAATTCAAACCCTGTAAACGATGAAAAAAGACTCTTGACAACCGTCGTAAGGGAAGTTATCCTGTAGACAGCCACACTTGCCCAATAAAAAGACTGGGTCAGTCTGCAACACTATGCATTTGAGTAAGCGGGTTGTACTTATGAGCAATTCCATAACTGAAGGATGGGGCAACCCCCATCCGGATTTCTTCACAGACAAAGGATACATACGATTAGGTATCAGCAAACAAACCTCTTCACAATTCTTAGTTCGTTTCCGCTCAGGCGGCATCAAAGTAATTCTGACTACCACGTTACCAACCGCTTCTTTCGGCAGAAGAGTTTACATTCTGCTCTATTTCCTTGATTATTGATTGCGGAACAAAGGATGAGAGACTAATGCAGATGCACGTTCCACACGAATTTATCCTGCGCCCAAGCAAACACATGTAAGCAATTGTCCTTTGTCTATTTCTCGTCTATTCATATAGAATTTTTTTCTATCTTACCCTTCCTTTTCTAGATTATAAACTTACCTTTGCAGCACTATAATAATTAAACTTTCTTATTGATGCTATGGATATCTTAAAACGAGTATTAGGAATCTGCAACATGTTGCTTTATACAGTAACTATTTACAGTTACAATCTCAAACAAATCTCGAATTTGGATGGATTATCCAATAGTGCTATCCTCTCCCTTTACCAAGATCGCACAGGCATCATGTGGTTTGGAACTTACGATGGGCTTAACCTTTATGACGGAGTGAGTGTCACACCATTCTCAATACCCAATCAGCAATATCTTTCGGGCAACATTATCAAATATATGCTTGAAACAGATGACGATATGTGGGTGCTGACAAACTACGGAGTTAACAGAGTTGACAAACAAAGCCGTAGTATTGTAAGCTATCCACTTTCGAAAGGAGGGCTCAAAATCAGACAAAGTAAACAAGGAGATGTATTTGTACTCTTCAACAACTATAAGCTCCATTATCAACGCCACAAATCAGATAGTTTGGTGGAACTCACAGGATATACACCCGATTGGATGTACGTGCAAGACATATATATAGATAATAACCACCTACTGACCTTCTCACGAGATGGAATAATTAGTTATCCGCTCCAAACCCATGACGACAAGCACTACTCGCTCGGTGCACCGCAAACAATTGATTCGTTGTATATTCAATATACACACAAAGACTGGGAAGATACGTATGTAATCAGTTTTGCAGGTGATTTGTACCGTTACGACATAGACTCCAATCATAAAATTCCGATTGCTAATATCAAAGAAGAAATAACACAACGAGGTGCTATTTCCAGCATCGTACAACTTGGAGGCTGTTACTTTATTTCATTTCTTAACAATGGGGTAATCAAACTCTCACCACAGAATAACGGGAAAGAATATCATAAAGAAGACCTCGGCATCCGTTCGGGCATCTTTTGCCTACTCAAAGACCGCTTTCAAGATATATTATGGATAGGTACAGACGGACAAGGAGTGTATCTTTATTCCGAAGAGCCTTACTCTGTGCGGTCAGTCACCTACCAAGATTTGAACATGAAGATAGGCAAACCAGTACGTTCTCTCTTCCTCGACCATGACCAAACGCTTTGGCTGGGTATCAAAGGGGAAGGTCTCTTAAAAATTCCCCATTACGATGTGAACCGGAACACAACCGACTATCACACAGAACTGCTTACTACGGCCAACACGCCATTACTCAACAGTTCTGTGTTTGCATTTGCAAAGAGCCGGCGCCCTATTTTCTGGATAGGTACAGACGGAGGAATCAATTACTATTCGTATGCCGACAATCGCATACAATCTTTACAGGTCCCCCGCAAACTGTCTTACGTGCACGACCTATATGAAGAAAACGATTCTACCCTATGGATTGCTACAGCCGGTCCCGGTATTATCAAAGCATATATAGAAGGAACGAACGATGCGCCCCGAATAACCCATTTCACATCTTACACCATTGATGAAGGGCATCTTTCGTCCAACTATTTTTTTACTATCGGAACCGACCGTGACGGACATCCACTATTTGGTAACCGAGGGAATGGAGTATTCCGCATCGAAGGCAACCAATTGGTATCTGTGCCTTTGCGTAGTAGTTACGACAATCCCACAGTCAACGATATTTTTTCCATCGTGTCATCCGATAGCACGATCTGGCTGGGAAGCAGTTACGGATTAATAAAACAGACCACAGAATACGAAACCTGTTTCAATCGCGAAAACGGATTTGTCAATAGTGCCATCCATTCCATTGAGCCAGATACCCAGCAAAACCTTTGGATCGCAACAAACCGAGGACTGGTTTGTTTTCATACACCAACTAACAATTATCAAACTTACGATCTTAATAAAGGATTGAGAATCATTGAATTTAGTGATGGAGCATCGTTACGCACAGACCATGCACTATTCTTTGGAGGCATCAATGGATTTGCCATAGTGCAAGCCGATACAACTCGACTGGCACAAACAGAATACATGCCACCTATACGCTTTACCCGTCTTCAAATTTTAGGAAAGGAAGCCAACTTCCATGACCATACGAAACAAGAAAACGGGCAAACATTACTAACCCTCTCACATGATCAAGACTATTTTAACCTAGGATATGTAGTAGCCGACTACATCAATGCAAGTAACTACACGTATCTTTACAAACTTGAGAAAGAGTCACCATGGGTAGACAACGGGAAAAACCATTCAATCCAGTTTACTCGCCTTACACCAGGACAATACACCTTATACATAAAATATCGAAATCAAGTAACAGGTCGCGAAAGTGACACTTACACAATTCATATACACATCACTCCACCTTGGTACTGGAGTCTTCCGGCATTAGTAGCCTATTGGCTACTAACAATTGTTCTGATAATAGCAGCCGTATGGATATGGATTTGCAAGCGACAACATAAACAACAGGAAGCTATGAAAAAATTGGAACAGGAACATCGCGAAGAAGTGTACGAAGAGAAGCTACGTTTCTTTACCAACATCACTCACGAATTTTGTACACCGATAACTCTTATTTATGGTCCGTGCGAACGAATTTTAGGATATAAACACACCGATGACTTTATCCGTAAGTACATCCAGCTCATTAAATGGAACGCTGAACGAATCAATGCCCTTATTCAGGAAATGATAGACTTCCGACGGATTGAAACCGGTCATAAAGAACGAAAAGTACGTCCCGTACAAGTCAGTCAAGTATGTAGCGACATCACTGCATCATTCTTCCCCATCGCCGAACAAAACCGTATTCGTTTTACGAATGATATACAGCCCAATGTGGAGTGGAACACCGATAAAAGTTGTTTCACAAAAATACTCAGTAATCTGGTATCGAATGCTTTCAAATATACACCCATAGATGGTGAAATACGCATCACGCTCAAACTAAAAGATAACAACTTGTATCTTTCAGTCTATAACACAGGAAAAGGTATTCGCGAAGAAGATAAACAGCACATATTCAACCGCTACACGGTACTCGACAATGTAGAAGAGAATTTTGTAGGTGGACTTTCTTCACGCAACGGACTGGGAATGGCCATTTGTCACAGCATGACCAAGTTGCTTGAAGGTGATATCCGCATTGAAAGCGAGGCTGAAAAATATGCCCGCTTCATAGTGATCCTGCCTTCACTCACCGCCACCGTTCCAACAGTGTCTGAGGAGGAAACCGGATTTCGTTCCGATTCATTTTCTCCGATGAAGATAACCGATACACCGGTCGTTTCAGCTAAATCTGAAATAAATACAGAATCATCGAATGATAGTGCCAAATCCCGTGTACTGGTCATCGATGATAACGCTGACATATTGGAACTACTAAGCGACTCGCTTTCTGCACATTATCTGGTATTGACAGCCACCGATGCAGAAAAAGGGTTAGCGTTACTCAAACGAGAAACACCCGACCTTATTGTCACTGATATTATGATGCCTGGTATCGATGGCATTCAACTGACACGCCTCATCAAAGGGAATAAACATACAATGCACATTCCGCTCATTATTCTCTCAGCACGCAATACCAGTGACGAGCAGGTGAAAGGATTGGATTCGGGAGCCGATGCTTACATTGGTAAACCATTCAACATCGACTATCTGCGAGCCACTGTTGACCGACTGATAGAAAACAAAAACAGAATGCGAGAATATTATAACTCTTCGGCTTGCGCCTTCGACTACTCTAACGGTCAGTTGATGGAAAAGGAAGACAAGGATTTCCTAAACTCCGTAACTGAATTTATCGACAAAAACATCGAAAACGCAGAACTCTCGCCCGAAGACTTAGCCACCTATTTGCAGATGAGTGTGCGTGCACTCTACCGTAAATTGAAAGACCTTAACCAACTTCCACCCAAAGATTTCATCAAAAGACACAAGATTATTTTTTCCGCTAAACTACTACGCACTACCACGTTAACCATTCAGGAAGTCATCTATAGTAGCGGATTCAATAACCGTGCACATTTCTATAAAGAATTTGCCAAATACTACCAAACAACTCCCAAAGAATATCGCAATAACAATAAACAGAAAGATGAGTTGGATACAACAAAAATGAGAAAAAGGAGTAAGTAACATTTATCGAACAAACAGTAAAGACAATAACCTACTGTAAAGGCTCACACTGCACAGTAAAATACTTAAATTTACAAGAATCAACGTTCCATAATGTGATTCAGATCAATTCATGTTATGGGATGTTGCTTTTAACCCAAATTCATCTATTATTTGTACATCTGCAACCTAAACATTATACTTCCATCTACTTATACCATCTAATCTTTTATATTCCAGAACGTTAGTACTTTTATCCAACTATTCTTTAGGATTCAAAATCTGTATACACTCCTGCAAAATCTGTATACAAACGGGAATACATACACTTTTGACAAGAATAGCTACACGGTTACATATTAGAGTTCATACTTTTACCTCCACAAAAATTCAAAAATTGAATCAACAAAAAAAAGAACAAATGAACTTAAATGTAAGACTAAGAATCTTATTTCTGCTGAGTTGTTTCATCAGCATCGGAATGAGTGCACAGAAAAACATGAATGTGCAGGGTAAAGTAGTGGATGCGACCACTGGTGAATCTATCATCGGTGCCAACATCGTTATCAAAGGCACTACCATCGGTACAATTACCGATTTTGATGGTAACTTTACATTGGAAGCCAACGTGGGTTCCACACTTACTGCAACCTTTATAGGTTATGTCCCACAGGAAATAAAACTAAAAGACACACAACCTCTCAGAATCAAACTGGTGGAAAATGCCAAAGAACTGGGTGAAGTCGTAGTAGTGGGTTACGGCACACAGAAGAAAATTTCCTCCATCGGCGCACAATCGAGCGTAAAGATGGTGAGCGACTTGAAACAACCCGTGGCACACATGTCGAGCTCCTTGAGCGGACGTATCAGCGGTCTTATCGGACAGCAGTCATCGGGTGCACCGGGAGACAACACCTCCAACATTTGGATTCGCGGTATCGCCACATTAGGAGGCACTTCTCCGCTAATCATGGTAGACGGTGTTGAACGCAGCATGGATGAGCTCAATCCGGAAGATATCGAATCTGTAAGCATCATGAAAGACGCATCAGCTACAGCCGTATTCGGTGTGCGTGGTGCAAACGGTGTTATCATCATCAATACTAAACAAGGACGTATCGGCAAGCCACAAATCCGTGCTGAATATAATTTTGGTGTGACAGACTTTACCAAAGTGCCTCGTTTGGCCGATGGAGTAACCTACATGAATGCCGCCAACGAAGCCTTTACGACCCGTGGGAAAGACGCTTTCTTCTCGGAAGAGAAAATACAGAACACCATTGACGGAATAGACCCCTACCTGAATCCGACTGTGGACTGGTTCGATGAACTTTTCACCAAAATGGGAACCACTCAGAATGCTTCGCTCAGCGTGAACGGAGGTACGGAGAACGTGCAGTATTATGTATCCGCGTCCATGTATAGTGAAACCGGACAGCTCACTCGCGACAAAGCACAGACCTTCGACTCCGGACTGAGATACAAACGTTTCAATGTCAATTCGAACATCAACATGAAGATAACGAAAACCACCGACTTAAAAGTGAACGTCAAAGTGATGGTAGAAGACGCCAACAAACCCAAAGACGGTGCTTCCCGTGCATTCTCCGATGCCATGAACATGCCTCCAGTAACGATGCCGGTACGCTATCCTAACGGAGAGATTCCCTTCATAAGCACAGGTGGCGGACTGATGAACCCATGGGCCGAACTGACACAGACAGGGTACGAAAGCAACGTAAAAAGCAAGATGATGGCCGACATCACTATGAAACAAGATTTGAGTTTTCTGCTCAAAGGCCTGAACTTCCGCGCCATGTTTGCGTATGACACTTACAACCGTTCTTATATAAAACGTACAAAGAACTACGATACTTATTGGGCCGACAGCCGCGATGAGAACGGCGAACTGATTTTAAATCAGACCAACCAACAAGGTTCGGCAAGTCCATACCTAACCACCTCAGGCGGAACAACAGACAATACCCGCAAATACTACTTTGAAGCTTCGCTCAACTATGCACATACGTTCAACAAACTGCATAATGTGACCGGTATGTTGATGGTCAACCTGAGCGACAGGCTCAATCTGAGAGCAGACAATCTGGTGGCTTCGCTTCCTTACCGTTCTACCGGTCTGGCCGGACGTTTCACTTACGGATTCAATGAACGCTACATGGTCGAATTCAACTTCGGTTACAACGGTTCCGAAAACTTCAACCCCGACAAACGGTTCGGTTTCTTCCCATCTGTAGGTGCAGCCTGGGTGATTTCGAACGAACGTTGGTTCGAACCAATCTCCAAGACCATCTCTCTATTGAAATTCCGTACTTCTTACGGTTTGGTAGGTAACGACCAGATTAAAATCAACGGAAACGACTACCGGTTCGGATTCCTTTCCGAAATGGACGGCAATGCCAGCGGTTACCAATTTGGTACAGGCGGCTCGACCTACAATGTGACCAACGGTTATCAAATTTCGAAATATGGAGCCAATGTGACATGGGAAACAGCCAAAAAGTTCAACTTCGGGTTCGACTTAAATCTGTTCAACGATATGCTTGCTTTCAATGTGGACTTCTTCAAAGAACGCCGCGAAAACATCTTCTTAATGCGTAGCTCCATTCCGCAAACCATGGGTCTGACGGGTAACATTGTAGGTAACCTGGGTATCGTAGACAACAAAGGTTTCGAAATCAATGTCGACTTCAACAAGCGCATCAACAAATGGGATCTCGGAGTGAAAGGAACCATGAGTTACAATAAAAACAAAATTGTGGAAGACGACTCCCCCCAAAAGCCTTATGCTTGGATGGACCGTCGAGGCAGCATCATCGGTCAGCAGTACGGCTACATCTGTGACGGATTCTATACCCAAGAAGAGATTGATAATCCCGATGTAGCCAAAACAGCTGAAACAGTATTGGCCGGTGACTTGAAATACCGCGACTTGAATGATGACAAGATCATCGACGAATATGACAAGACTTACATCGGACGCGGAACAGTGCCCCGTATCACTTATGGTTTCGGTACAACGATCGGATACAAAGGATTCACATTGGGAGCTTTCTTTCAGGGAGTGGGCCAGAACGACATCTATGTCAATGGCAGCTTTGTTCCTTTCCAGAACGGTACTGCCAAAGGCAACATCCTGGCCAACATCACCGACCGTTGGACCGAAAGCAACCCACGTCAGGATGCGTTCTATCCGCGCCTGAACTATGCTTCGGACAATAACCAGAATTATGCTTCAAGCACACACTGGATTGTGAATGGTGCCTACCTACGCCTCAAGACACTGGATTTCGGCTACACCTTCCCAGCATCGATGACGCACAAGCTAAGAATCTCGACCCTCAGACTCTACACCTTGTTGTCAAACGTACTGACCTTCTCATCTTTTGCCCTTTGGGACCCTGAACTGGGTAATGGATCCGGTAGCAAATACCCGAACATCGCTACATACAGCGTAGGACTTTCATTTCAATTTTAATAACCATTCATACATAAATTAAGAGACACATCATGAAACTAAATAAGTTATTTATCACTGCCGCAATGAGCAGTTGCCTTCTGCTTTCCTCGTGCAGTTCGTTCCTCGACCAAGTACCCGACGATGTAGTCAGTCTGGAGGCTGTCTTCTCGACAAAAAAAGACGTAGAACGCTACCTAAACACCGTCTACAGCTATATTCCTCAAGAACAAAACCCGAAAAACGGAGGTGGACCCGTGTGCGATGAAATGGACTTCCCTTGGCCCGAATACGAAGAGAACTACATCAACAATGATGCGATGACTCCTGCCAAAAGCTGGCGTCAGTCGTGGGGAAAGTACTATCGCGCCATCCGCCAAGCGTCCACTTTCATCTCACACGTAGATGCCTGCAACGACTTCAATCTGACAGCCGACCTGAAGCGTCAGTATAAAGCCGAAGCCCGTTTCTTACGTGCGTATTACTACTTCAACCTGATGCGTTGGTACGGACCTTTGGTTATCATGCCCGAAACGGAAATCAACATGGATGCTCCACTCAAAGAGACCAGCATTCCGCGCAGCACTGTCGACGAAACCGTGCAATATATCTATGACCAACTGGAGCAGGCATGCGAAGAAAGGCTGATGGACTGGTATTATTCAAACCTCGACTACGGACATGCCACCCAAGCAGCTGCCCGTGCATTGCAGGCACGCGTGCTACTCTATGCTGCCAGTCCGCTCTACAACGGCAATGCCGATTACGCCAAGTATAGCTACTTCCAAACTCCCAACGGCACACCACTGATTAACCCAACTTATTCAGCAGAGAAATGGACCAAAGCCCGCAATGCCACCAAGCGTTTTGTAGAAGAATATGGCAGCCGCTTCGGACTCTACAAGAGCGATGACAATCTGAACAATGACCCAATGATAGACTACCAGTATCAGTTTCTCGAAACAGATTGGAGCAAAAACAAAGAAATCATCTTTGCCCGCACCAATTGCGGCTTTTGGGACTTCGAGGCTAACGGACCGCGTTTTGTGAATGGCTGGGCAGGATATGCTCCCACACAGAATGTAGTTGACGACTTTTACACAGAAAACGGACTCCCCATCCGCAATACAGCATGGGCAGACAAGGATGCCGCTTATCCCGAAAATGACGAAACCGGAGAAGCCTGCGCCACACCGACCCGCTATGCACTGGCCGGCACCAGCCTGATGTATGCCAACCGCGAGCCTCGTTTCTATGCTTCTATCTGCTACGACAACAGCCGCTGGCTGGCTCCCAACTCCACGCCCGAAGATAAACGTACCATCTGCCAGTTCTATAAAGGAGGAAATACAGGTCTGAGCACCTCGCGCAACAAATCAACAACGGGCTACATCATGCGTAAGTTCTCCAACCCGACCGTCAACTGGAAAAACAGTCAAAGTGTAGGTAATCGCCACATGGCTATTATCCGCATGGCAGAAATCTACCTGAACTATGCCGAAGCAGAGAATGAATGCGATGACCGCAACATCGAAACCGTGCTTCATTATGTGAACCTCGTGCGCGAACGTGCCGGACTACCCGGATGGTCAGTCAGCCAGAAGAACGGATACAATATGCTGAAGTCTTCTTCGAAAGAGGCTGTACGTCTTATGATTCAGCGCGAACGCCGTATCGAGCTGGCTTTCGAGAACCATCGCTTCTTTGACGAACGTCGTTGGAAGATTTTCCAGGAAGTAGAGAAAGACGGTATCTGGGGTATGGACATCAATCAGGTACGTCCCTCTTTCTACACCCGCGTGCAGACCGAGCCTCGTCCGAGTGCTTTCAAATACTACTTGTGGCCCATCCCACAAGACGAGTTCTATAAGAACAAGAACATCATACAAAACCCCGAATGGGAATCAGAAAAATAATCCGATAATCGGAAAAGAGGCTTAAAAAAGGAAAAGGGGATTTCCGGAAAATCGTATACAAATCGGTTCCGGCACTCCCTTTTCTCTTTCTAATCATTTTCTAACCCGTTGGCGGAATTAAATTAGCGTATATTTAACTCAGCCAATTCTTTTTCTCATCTTGGCAAAGTCGGAAATGCCGGTTTCAAATCCGATATTGGCCGTTTCAAACAGATTCTATAGGTTGTGCATACGATATTTGTCAATTAGAAGTTTATCTTCTATGAATGAATTAAGTTTTTTACAGACAAGACACACTGTGTAAGACAAATGTATCTTCCACAATATCTTACACCGTATTAGGCCACTGCATACCAATCGAATAAATCGATTTGGTGTAAAGTGCAAGATAAAATGTATTTTTAAATACTATGAAGCTAATCTTAAATTATCGTTCCAACGCATAGTCCATATATACCCAAAGTACAGCGTACATAGATTCAATATACAAGGTATATATAACCTGCACATTGGATGTTAATAGCTGATGTATCAGGTATTAACACCTGACGTGTCAACTATTAATACTTGACATCTCAACTATTAACAGTTGACGGTCAGCTTATTTTTTATCGTGTTTATTTGCTCAAAATCCTTAAACTTGTGCATTTTTTGCCTGGTTTTCTTGTCAGAACCAAGTGTTTGAGTAAATTTGCACACTGATAGTTAACCGGATAGTTTGGATAGCAAGAGATTACTACTATTAACTACTGGCTGCTAACTTGTAGAAATACTAATACTAAAATTTATAACATGAGTTTGAAAATTGTTGTATTGGCAAAACAGGTTCCCGACACACGTAATGTCGGGAAGGATGCCATGAAAGCCGACGGAACGATTAACCGTGCGGCACTTCCCGCCATCTTCAACCCCGAAGACCTGAATGCACTTGAGCAAGCGCTTCGATTGAAAGATGCTCATCCAGGCTCTACCGTAACCATCCTGACAATGGGACCGGGACGTGCAGCCGATATTATTCGTGAAGGACTTTTCCGTGGGGCAGATAACGGTTACTTGCTGACCGACCGTGCTTTCGCCGGTGCAGATACACTGGCTACTTCTTACGCACTGGCTACCGCCATCCGCAAAATTGGTGACTGTGACATTATTATCGGTGGTCGTCAGGCTATCGATGGTGATACAGCCCAAGTAGGTCCTCAGGTAGCAGAAAAACTAGGACTGACGCAAATCACATACGCAGAAGAAATCCTGGAAGTGGGTGATGGTAAAATCAAAGTGAAACGCCACATCGACGGTGGAGTTGAAACAGTGGAAGGTCCGTTGCCTATCGTGATTACCGTAAACGGCTCGGCTGCTCCCTGTCGCCCGCGCAACGCGAAACTGGTTCAGAAATACAAACATGCCAAGACTATCACGGAAAAACAGCAAGGCAACCTTGATTATACGGACCTGTATGACAAGCGCGATTATCTGAATCTGACAGAATGGAGCGTAGCTGACGTAAACGGTGACCTTGCACAATGCGGTCTGTCCGGTTCGCCGACCAAAGTGAAAGCCATCCAGAACATTGTGTTCCATACGAAAGAGAGTAAAACCATCAGCGGCAGCGACCGTGACGTGGAAGACCTGATTGTTGAACTATTAGCTAACCACACCATCGGATAATCATGAATAACTTATTTGTATATTGCGAAATAGAAGAAGGTAACGTTGCAGACGTCAGCCTCGAACTTCTGACCAAAGGTCGTTCGTTAGCCAACCAGTTGAACTGTCAGCTCGAAGCTGTGGTTGCCGGAAGCGGCCTCAAAGATATTGAAAAACAAATCCTTCCTTACGGAGTAGACAAACTTCACGTTTTCGACGGTGAAGGACTTTATCCTTATACTTCACTTCCTCACACCTCGATTTTGGTGAACCTTTTCAAAGAAGAGAAACCGCAAATCTGCCTGATGGGCGCTACCGTCATCGGTCGTGACCTCGGTCCGCGTGTCTCTTCTGCTTTGACCAGCGGGCTGACTGCCGACTGTACTTCACTCGAAATCGGTGACCACGAAGATAAAAAAGAAGGTAAGACTTATAAGAACCTGTTGTATCAGATCCGTCCGGCATTCGGCGGTAACATCGTTGCTACGATTGTAAACCCCGAACACCGCCCGCAAATGGCAACTGTCCGCGAAGGTGTGATGAAGAAAGAAATCCTCTCTCCGACTTATCAGGGAGAGGTCATTCGTCACGATGTGAAGAAATATGTGGCCGATACGGACTATGTGGTGAAAGTAATCGAACGCCACGTAGAAAAGGCAAAGAATAACCTGAAAGGTTCTCCGATTATCGTAGCCGGTGGCTATGGTGTAGGTTCGAAAGAGAACTTCGACCTGTTGTTTGACCTCGCTAAAGAACTTCACGCAGAAGTAGGCGCCAGCCGTGCTGCCGTTGACGCAGGCTTCGCAGAGCACGACCGTCAAATCGGTCAGACGGGTGTAACGGTTCGTCCGAAACTCTATATCGCTTGCGGTATCTCCGGACAAATTCAGCATATCGCCGGTATGCAGGAAAGTGGTATCATCATCTCCATCAACAACGACCCGGATGCTCCTATCAACACGATTGCCGATTACGTAATCAACGGAACTATCGAAGAAGTTGTGCCGAAGATGATTAAGTATTATAAACAAAATAGCAAGTAAGGAAAGATGGCTAATTATTATACAGACATACCGGAACTCAAGTATCACTTGAACAATCCGATGATGAAACGTATTTGCGAGCTCAAAGAACGCAATTACAGAGATAAAGATGAATTCGACTATGCTCCGCTGGATTTCGAAGATGCTATAGACTCTTACGACAAAGTATTGGAGATTACCGGAGAAATCACCGGAGAAATCATCGCCGCTAACGCAGAAGGTGTAGACGAAGAAGGTCCCCACTGTGCCAATGGTCGCGTAGAATATGCTTCCGGAACCAAACAGAATCTGGACGCGATGGTGAAAGCCGGTCTGAACGGTATGACCATGCCACGCAAATTCGGTGGTTTGAATTTCCCGATCACTCCGTACACCATGTGCGCGGAAATCGTGGCTGCCGCCGATGCAGGTTTCGGAAATATCTGGTCTTTGCAGGACTGCATCGAAACGCTGTATGAATTCGGTAATGCCGACCAACACAGCCGCTTCATTCCTCGTGTATGCCAAGGCGAAACAATGTCTATGGACTTGACTGAACCGGATGCAGGTTCCGACCTTCAATCCGTTATGCTGAAAGCTACTTACAGCGAAAAAGACGGATGCTGGTTGCTGAACGGTGTGAAACGTTTCATTACGAACGGTGACGCTGATATTCACCTCGTACTGGCACGGTCGGAAGAAGGTACAAGAGACGGTCGTGGTTTGTCTATGTTCATCTATGACAAACGCCAGGGGGGGGTGAACGTACGTCGTATCGAGAACAAACTTGGTATCCATGGTTCACCTACGTGCGAATTGGTGTATAAGAATGCAAAAGCCGAACTTTGCGGTGATCGCAAACTCGGTTTGATTAAATACGTAATGGCTTTGATGAACGGTGCCCGCCTGGGTATTGCCGCACAATCCGTAGGTTTGAGCCAGGCTGCATACAATGAAGGATTGGCTTACGCCAAAGACCGCAAGCAGTTCGGTAAAGCGATCATCGAATTCCCGGCAGTATACGATATGCTGGCTATCATGAAAGGCAAGTTGGATGCCGGACGTGCATTGCTGTATCAGACAGCACGCTACGTAGACATCTACAAAGCATTGGACGACATCGCCCGCGAACGTAAACTGACTCCGGAAGAACGTCAGGAACAGAAAAAATACGCTAAACTGGCGGACAGCTTTACTCCGCTGGCCAAAGGCATGAACTCTGAATATGCCAACCAGAACGCTTATGACTGTATCCAGATTCACGGTGGTTCAGGATTCATGATGGAATATGCTTGCCAACGTATCTACCGTGACGCACGTATCACCAGCATCTACGAAGGAACCACCCAGTTGCAGACGGTAGCCGCCATCCGTTACGTGACAAACGGTTCTTACCTCGCCACTATCCGCGAGTTTGAAGCTATTCCCTGCTCACCGGAAATGGAACCGCTGATGTCTCGCCTGAAGAAGATGGCTGATAAATTCGAAGCAAGCACCAACGCTGTGAAAGAAGCGCAAGATCAGGAATTACTAGACTTCACTGCCCGCAAACTGGTGGAAATGGCTGCTGATATTATCATGTGCCATCTGCTGATTCAAGATGCCAGCAAATCTCCCGAACTGTTCTCCAAATCTGCACATATATATTTGAATTATGCGGAAGCAGAAGTAGAAAAGCATACAAGCTTCATCGAAAACTTCGACAAAGAAGATTTGGCTTTCTACAAAAAGTAATAAATAATCTATCAAATTTTATAAAAGCATCCCTTCTTACGAAGTGGATGCTTTTTTATTTGTCACGCTCTATTATTTTCTCATTATTATTCTATACATTTGTCAGTGAGATAAGTAATTTCTCTTTTGATGACTTCAGAAAAATGTCATTACATCAAATATTCAAATTACCCAATAAAAGAGAATATGAGAGTATATATCCAAGTCAAACAGCTAGGAAGACGGAAGTGCAGCATTGAAAAGATCCCTGTCGACTTTCCTGTCCCGCCTGCCAATGTACAAGAGATGATTGAAGCCATCGTCAGTTGGCAAGTCCGCGAATATAATGAACGCTTGCAACAAAGCGAAGTACTAAAATATCTCACACAAGAAGAGGTGGAAAATAAAGCAGCCTCCGGCAAAGTAGGATTTACAGTCAATTATAACGGCAAACCTGCCGCGGAAGTTGAAGCAATCACCAATGCTTTGCAATCCTATGAGGACGGAATTTTCCGCATCTTCATGGATGATACGGAAGTTGGAGCCCTATCCTCTCCCATCCAACTTAAAGAAGAATCTACCTTAACCTTCGTCCGGCTCACTATGTTGTCGGGAAGATTATGGTAACCATTATCCTATAAGACACTTTTAAAACGAAAAGAATCATGAGACTGATTTATAATGACGCATTAAATAAGCGGATTGCTCCGTACCTGGAAAGGTTAACGAAAAAGAGAACCGGTTTGGACAAAGAGACAATGGCATTGTTGGATATATTTATGCAATACTTCAACATGGATACCCGGTATGATACATACAGCGATAAATTAGAGCCTTGCATCATCTATATTATTCAAGAAGAGAAGATTAAAAGCGTTGCCAATCTTTTCGATGGTAAGTTGAACAAGATACTCCGCTATCTATTGGGAGACGAGTACGCCCACCTGTTCCACACTTATTTGAAGCTCAAAGCACGATGCCCGTACACTCACGGATACTCGCGCCGGTCACAACGGTCGGCAAATCCTCTTCTACATATCGGCCACGTCATAGATGCACTGACCCAGTTTCTGAAACTACGCGCCACCGGATTTACGGTTCAAGCCATACTGAACGGAGGAAACACTCCGAAAGAAATAGAAGCATACAAAGATTCGATGGACTGCCAAAACTGGATGTCCGCTCAAATAGCAGAAGGTAACCAGACTGTTATTAAACACCTCAGCAACGTACTGACCAGTGAGAATAACGCCAACCGCCTCAACCAGAGACATCTCCAAGCTATCGCAGTAAGCGGATACCTCCCCTTGCTGGAACTGGAAGGGAAGTTACTTCTGGCAGCCAAACTACAGGAAGGCCTTCGTCAAGCTATCATGGAAACGATGGACGAAGGTTGTCCCGAAAGTTATCTCCATCTTTTCTCGGTCATCTACGACAACGGCCTGCAGCGATTCGCCTCCGTGAAACGCGGTATTGCAGTTAGCACGGGGATCGGAGAACAAGACAGCAACGAACGTATCACCCATAAATATATAGAACTGATCCATCGTTTTCTGAACGACCGGCAACAAGCATACCATGCTCTTCAAAGCAAAGATACAGTCGAACTCTATCTGGCTTTATGGAGCATCGGATTCTATCATACGGAAGAGATTCAAACGCTTGTGCCGGAAATTATCAAGAAAGGCGCCCAATATCAGGTACAGACGTTACTTTATTTCTTGCGTTGTACACAATACTCAGGCATGAACCATCACATCAGTAAAGATGCCTTCGAAAAATGGCATACGGAACCGTCGGTGGTAGCGGCTATCTTACCGCTGTATCTGTCCGATCTCTATCTCAGCCGATACGGAGGGGACAAAGAGTCCCCGTCGCTCCACGATTATTTTGATAGCAAAGAAGAGGCGATCCGCCATTATCAATATCTGAAGCAAATCTATCAGTCCATCTCCACCAAAGAGATTTATTCTCCTTATGTGTTCCCTTGGGAAAACGCAGAGCTCACCCGCTCGGAAGTCGTTCTCAAGATGGCATACATCACCTGGATAACCGAGAACTCTGCATTGAAAGACGATCTTTGCAGCTATCTCCCCTCCCTGGATAGTTATATGCGGGCAGGTTATATTGGTGTCGTATTGGCTCCACCGACCAGTCCGCTACAAGCAGAATATGTACTGCAATCACTGAGCGACCGTTCGCAGGATGTGCGTGAAGAAGCATATAAAGTATTATCCGAGATGACCTTGTCGCCCGAACAAAACCGGAAAATAGAAGAGTTGCTGCGCTTCAAATACAGTGAGATGCGTATCCATGCTATCAATCTGCTGATGAAGCAGCCCCAAGAACAGCTGGGCGGCAGCATCCGCCGCTTGCTAACGGACAAGGTTGCCGAACGCCGCCTGGCAGGATTGGACATGATGAAGACCATACACAATGTAAAAATCCTACAAGATATCTATCGGGAACTGCTCCCGACAGTCAAAGAGATTCAAAAGCCGAACCCCAAAGAAAAAGTATTGATAGAATCTCTGATTGGCGATGGAACAGAAGAGAACATCACACAACAGTATACCCGAGAAAACGGTTTCGGCCTGTACGATCCGTCTCTTGAAGTCAATCTGCCGGAAATTACTCAGGACAAAGGATTCAACGTTAAAAAAACATTCGAATTCATTTGCTTCGGAAGGGCCAAACTCGTTTTCAAGAGACTAAGCAAATACATCGAAACCTACAGGAATAAAGAATTCAAAAACAGCTATGGAGAAACATGCCTGATAGGTAACAGTGTCCTGATGAACTGGGGCAACTACGGAGGATTGAGCGGACTCGGATTCCCTGAATTATGGAAAGTCTTCTACGAAGAAGAAATAGGAAGCTATGACAAATTGCTGATGATGAGTTTCATGCTTGCATCGACAGGTACCCCTAAAGATAAAGACGACTCCAACGAGGAAGATGAAGAAGACATCAAGGCAGACCAGGAATCAAGTAATACTTTTGAGCCACTTGTCAACCGGATGTATGCCGGCATCACTTACCGCGGACTGCAGAAAGAGCTCCGAAAGATGCCGTATTATGAACAGATGAACGACATCATCGAAGCACTGGCATACGAGTACAAAGAGGAAGCCGTCTATCAACGACTGTCTGTCAATATGCTACTCCAACTGTTGCCTTTGCTAAACACCCGGAACATTTTCCGCCAGTACACCAGTAAGCATGCATGGCTCCGGGACAAACAGGAATATGGAGAAAGACAAATCGTTTACCCGATACATAATAACAAATTCGTGAACTTCTGGCTCAAAATGCCTCAAAAGCCCATGAGTGATGATCTATTTATCCGTTATTTCACAGTGCGCTATCAGCTTTATAAGCTCACCAACTACATGGAGCACACCCCCGAACTGGAGGAAACAGACTCTTATCTTCATGCCACGGACTTCGCCCGTGCCTGGATGCTGGGAATCATCCCGACAGAGGAAGTGTACCGTGAAATGATGGGGCGCATCAGCTCCCCCGGGCAGATCAAGGAAATTACGATGGTATTGAACGACCACATTCGTTTCAACAAGGAAAAAGAAAGATACGCCGATATCAAATATATCGACCTCTCCCTCTTCCGTTCCCTCACCCAAAAAGTGGTAGACCGGATTCTTGAAATCGAATTAAAACGCGGAGACTCCAAGACACAAGTTACCTCCCTTGCAGAAGAATTAAAATATATCTATGGCGCCCCAACATTTATCCGTATTCTGCAAGCATTCGGCAAAGACACTTTCATACGTGACAGTTACAACTGGGGTAACACCAAACGGGGTGTATTAAGCAGCTTGCTCCATGCTTGCCATCCCCTGCCGACAGACACCAGCGAGAATGTGAAAAGACTGGCGAAGCAAGCCGAAATCAGCGACGAGCGACTGGTAGAAGCCGCCATGTTCGCTCCGCAATGGATTGAACTGACTGAAAAGGCAATAGGCTGGAAAGGGCTGACAAGTGCTGCCTATTATTTCCACGCCCATACCAATGAGACATGTGACGAGAAGAAGAAAGCAATCATCGCCCGCTACACTCCTATCGACGTGGAAGACTTGCGGGAAGGTGCTTTTGATATCGACTGGTTCAAGGATGCGTTTAAGACGATTGGCAAACGACGCTTCGAAGTGGTCTACAATGCCGCCAAATATATCTCATGCAGCAATAGCCATACCCGTGCCCGTAAGTTTGCCGATGCCATCAACGGTGCGGTGAAGGCGGCAGATGTAAAGAAAGAAATAGTTGCCAAACGCAACAAAGACTTATTGATGAGCTACGGCCTCATCCCATTGGGACGGAAACCGGACAAAGAATTGTTGGATCGTTATCAATACCTGCAAAAGTTCCTGAAAGAGAGTAAGGAATTCGGTAGTCAAAGACAGGAAAGCGAAAAGAAAGCGGTAAACATCGCCCTGCAAAACCTGGCACGTAACTCCGGTTACGGAGACGTTACGCGCCTGACCTGGAGCATGGAAACGGAACTAATCAAGGACCTCCTCCCCTACCTGTCTCCCAAAGAAATAGACGGTGTAGAAGTGTATATACAAATCAACGAGGAAGGCAAATCGGAGATAAAGCAAATCAAAAACGGCAAAGAGCTCAACAGTATGCCTGCCAAACTGAAAAAGCATCCGTATGTAGAAGAACTGAAAGCGGTACATAAAAAGCTGAAAGACCAGTATACCCGCTCCCGCGTGATGTTGGAACAGGCGATGGAAGACTGTATCCGTTTTGAAGAAAACGAATTGCGCAAGTTAATGCAAAACCCTGTTATCTGGCCATTGTTGAGGCATCTTGTCTTTATCTGTAACGGACAGACAGGCTTCTACACCGATGGATTGCTGGTGACTGTGAATGCCGTTTGCCTCTCGCTAAAACCGAAAGACGAGTTACGCATCGCCCATCCCACAGACCTGTACGCAAGCGGAGACTGGCACGCTTATCAGAAATTCTTGTTCGATAAGGCTATCCGCCAACCTTTCAAGCAGGTATTCCGTGAGCTCTATGTTCCGACTCCGGAAGAAACAGAAGCCACTCAATCCCGCCGTTACGCAGGCAATCAGATTCAGTCACAGAAAACGGTTGCCATACTGAAAGGACGCCGCTGGGTAGCCGACTATGAAGACGGTCTCCAAAAGATCTATTACAAAGAGAACATCATCGCCATCATCTATGCCATGGCAGACTGGTTCTCTCCTGCCGACATCGAAGCTCCGACATTGGAATATGTCTGCTTCTACAACCGCAAAGACTACAAACTGATGAAAATCTCGGAGATTCCTCCTGTCATTTTCTCGGAAGTGATGAGGGACGTAGACCTGGCAGTAAGTGTAGCCCATGCCGGAAGCGTTGATCCGGAAACCAGCCACTCTACCATCGAGATGCGCAGCGTACTGGTGGAACTGACAATGTCGTTGTTCCATTTCAAGAACGTGACGGTACAAGGAAGCTTTGCCCACATTGAAGGCAAACTCGGCAAATACAAGATCCATCTGGGCAGCGGTGTGATCCATCAGGAAGGCGGCGCACAAATTGCCGTTCTTCCGGTACATTCGCAAAGTCGCGGACGCCTGTTCCTACCTTTTGTAGATGAAGATCCGAAGACAGCCGAGATATTGACTAAGATCATCTTCTTTGCAGAAGACGATAAAATAAAAGACCCAAGTATCCTGAACCAAATTAAATAGAAAAGATATGGCAGAAAATTTAATCATCAGCACGGGAAGCAAGGAAGAGAAGTACCGGGAGTTACTTCCGCAACTACATGCTTTGGTAAGTACGGAGACGGATCTCATAGCCAATCTTGCCAACATGGCAGCAGCCTTAAAACAAACTTTCGGTTTCTTCTGGGTAGGCTTTTATCTTGTGAAGAAAGAAGAACTCGTATTAGGTCCGTTCCAAGGTCCCATTGCCTGTACCCGCATCCGCTTCGGTAGAGGAGTTTGCGGCACAGCCTGGAAAGAAGCCCGTACACTGATTGTTCCCGATGTAGAGCAGTTTCCCGGACACATAGCTTGTAGCTCGGACTCGAAATCGGAAATAGTAGTACCGATCCTAAAGCAGGGCAAAGTTGTCGGAGTGCTGGATATCGACAGTGATACATTGGATAGTTTTGACACTATCGATGCACGCTATCTGGAGGAGATTTGTACGTATATTGGATAAGTTAATGGACGAGGCTACGATAGATAGAATGAAGAAGACACATACATTGTAAATCAAATAAAAACCAATATAAACAAATAAATATGGACAAGCTTTTAATAAAAAGAATTCTTTCTACAAATCCTCTCCCTATTGATTTCGTCAATTCCTCTTTCAACCTATCACCATCGTCCTGAAACTCTTTATTCATCGTATTTACAGGGCGGTGATAGGTTGTTGCTAACCTATCACCTGTATCTGTCACCTATCACCTGGTCCTCCGTAAGGAAACACTAGTTCCACCGTAAGGAAACTCTAGTTCCACCATAAGGAAACTCTAGTTCCACCGTAAGGAAACACTAGTTCCATCATAAGGAAACACTAGTTCCCCCGTAAGGAAACAAGAATTACTCCTTATTAAAATGATTGTTTACTAGACGCTTTTTCAAAAAAATAGGTGGTGATAGGTGATAGATTGAAAGAGGATTTTCATTTTTATGTATGAGAGAGCCATGTCTCATTGACTAAATTATCTGACGATTTACTTGCAGATGTCAGATAATTTTGCAAATATTGCATATAAAAAGTAAAAAACACATGGAAAAGACCGTTTTTTCGCCTTTATCCCGACAAGCGCTGTATGCAGACAACAAACAATGGAAGCAATTCCTTTCTATTTTTTTATTGGCAGTGGGCGTTGGTTTTACAGTAGTAGGCACTATCTTCTTTTTTGCCTACAACTGGGATGAATTACCTAACTTTGTAAAATTAGGAATAGTGGAGGTGTTACTAGCAGTTTCTGTCCTGCTCGCCACATTCACCCGTTGGAATAAACTTGTCAAACAGATTCTCCTGACCGGAGCCACGTTCTTGATAGGTACGCTTTTCGCCGTCTTCGGGCAAATCTACCAAACGGGAGCCGATGCCTACGATCTTTTTCTGGGATGGACCCTTTTCACCATTCTCTGGGCGGTTGCTATCCGTTTCGCTCCGTTATGGCTGACGTTCATCGGATTACTTTGTACCACGATATGGTTATACAATATACAGATTGCTAACGCCAACTCTTGGGAAATGACTTTACTAGCCAATGCAGTAACCTGGATATGTGCCATGGCAACGATAATCACGGAATGGATGAGCGCAAAAGGTCATTTGAACAGGAATAATCGTTGGCTTGTCAGTCTTCTTTCACTGGCTACTATCATACACACCAGTTTCCTGTTAATGATGGCAATCTGCAAAGAGAACACCATATTGTCTGTTCCTCTCATAAGCACCGTCCTTCTATTCTCTGTAGGCCTTTGGTATGGATGGAAAATAAAAAAACTGTTCTATCTGGCTATTATTCCGTTTGCTTCATTAATGATTCTATTGACTACATTCATATCACAAAGTGATCTTGGAGATATTCTCTTCTACGGAGGAATTATTGTTATCACCGGAACAACTTTGCTTATTTACATCATTCTTCATTTAAAAAAGCAATGGTATGGTACAGAAGCATAACCTCACTATTCAAGTCGTATCCATTATCGGAGGAGTCCTGACGGCTATTTTCTTTTTGGGATTTTTGGCACTTGCCGAGATTTTCCGCTCCGATATTTCTTGCCTGATTGTAGGAAGTATATTACTTCTCACGACTCTGACAATCAGCCGCATGGTGGTCCGGCCTTTTCTGGATGCAATCAACATCACTTTATACATAGCCGGATGTGTATCGATTAGTCTGGGTATAAATACCAGCATTAATCTCCTCTTCATTACACTTATGGGAATCAGTACTCTCACATTCTTGCTATCAAGAGGTTTTATCCTCCCCTTTCTTTCAGTCATTCTGTTTAATATCTCTTTCTTCGGAGAAGCAGCCCATGTCTTTTCTTCGTTTTATCCCTTGCAAATAGCTGCAATTCCTATCCTTACACTGTTTCTACTTACCAACATCTTTGAAAACAAGTTGTTTGAATGTATAGGAACAAAGAATCACTTTTCCAAATACAGACCATTTCATTTCGGATTATTCGTATCCGGTATCGTCTCACTGGGAGGATTATCAATCAATTATCTGATATCAGAAACAAATAGTTGGCTTGTGTCTTGCATACTGTCTATTTGTATATGGTTCGGAATTCTTATCATGGTTCAACGAATCATGCAGGTCATGAAAGTGGATAATGTAGTAAATCAGGTTGGCATCTACATTCTTTGTATTGTTATCTGCCTGCCTACCGTGTTTGCTCCTTATTTATCCGGTAGCTTGTTACTGATTTTAATATGCTTCCATTATGGTTACAGAGCGGAGTGTGCTGCCTCGCTCCTTCTCTTTATCTATGCTGTTTCCAAGTATTATTATGATTTGAATTTGAGTCTGCTCAACAAATCCATAACGCTTTTCTGCATCGGAATTGCATGTATTACAGCCTGGTATTTCTTCACTCAAAAAAGGACAAGACATGAAAAAGTATAGTCGAATATTGATTATCGCAAACCTGATATTGTTACTGGGATATTTCAACTGGTCGGTTTACAAGAAAGAGCAGACCTTGAAAAACGGACGTTTGGTTTTGTTGCAGCTGGTCCCCGTCGATCCCCGGTCTCTCATACAAGGAGACTATATGAGGCTTAACTACAAGGAAGCCTCATCTGATCTGCTAGATGATCAAACCGACACACGCGGTTATGCCATATTACATACTGACAGTAATCAGGTAGGAGAAATTGTACGGCTACAAAACACTTTGGAGCCTGTAAACGACAATGAGCTAGTTATCAAATATAAAATAATAAACAGACGCCTCTTCCTCGGTGCCGAATCTTTCTTCTTTGAAGAAGGACAGGATACTCTTTATCAAAAAGCCATGTATGGCGGACTGAAAGTGGATGATAAAGGACAAAGCCTACTCGTGGGACTGTATGATGAGGACTTTCAGCAAATTCAACCTGATAAATAGCAGTAAAAGCCCGGACTTTCTCAAGCTCGGGCTTTTATTCTCAAAACATCTCCTTAATCAATAGGGAAATAAGAGACTAGCAATTTGATTTCTAGTACAAATAAGAAGACGTTATGAAATAAAAAAAGGGATACCTGTGGGAAATAAGGGGGAGGTATCCCTTTCTATAAGAAGAGCAGAATTAGAAGGATTGACTTTCACAAGCCAAATCCTTCACTCTGTTTCTTCTCGGTGGCTTCTTCACATAAGGTGAAGAAGAGTTTGATCTTTCTGCATCTGGAGTAGTTTCAACTGTAAAACATCCTTTGCTTATATGAAATATTAGGAAGTTTGAAACGACTCTCCAATTTTTCTTCTTATTCTTCTGCCGGAATAGTTACAGTAATTGTATTCTTTCCTTCATAATTCTTAATTGTCCCCCATTTAGATACAGCTTTTACTTCTATAGTATAAGTTACAGCCTGGTAGAAATGGTGAGATTTACCTTCCGCTGTAAAGGTCACCTTTCCAGTAGAAGGATCAAGAGACAGATAAGTTGACGCAGCAGCTTCTTTAAATGCAAAAGTAGGAGCTACCAGACCATAGATAACAAGAGGATCAGTTACCGAAGTTGCAAATCCATTGCTTCCTGTTCCTGCTACTACGGCACCATTCTTCCACATAGTTTTACCTGCTAAATCATTCCAAGCAAAGCCTGTTGAAACATTATATTCTCCTGATTTATCAGATAAAGAAAGCGTCTTTTCAGTCGGAGCAACCCAAGTTCCACTAATATCTTTCACTTCAACAATACCTTCAATCGTATCCTCTACTTTACCATTATAGCTAGCCTTAATTGCAAACTTAACTACAGCCGGTACTGATTCACCATCAACAGTCATTTTACCGGTGTAAGTGTCTTTGTTAAACGTAAACTTAGCATCGTTTTCAGCATAGCTAACACCAGTAATACTGTTTTCAGTAATGTTAGTAGTGATTTTGAAAGTACCCCCCTTAGCCAAAACAGCAGCCTTAACAGCATCAAAGTTGGAGAATATAGTAGCAAGCTTAAATTCGGAAGTAATAGCAGTAGCTGCTGTCTCAGAGTCTCTGGTCGGAGTAAAGCCTGTATGAGTTTGATCTGAAGACCACATTTCCGATACTCTAGCCAATTTAGCCAAAGTGATAGGCTTAATCTTGACCGGAACATTTACAACAAGTGTATAACCGTCTCCTTCAAACTTAGCTGTTGCGGTATAATCACCAGCAGCTGTATTTTTAGGAATGATTAAAGTCAAAGCATTACTATTACCCTTTTCTAAGCGTATACCTGTTGTTGGTAAAGTTCCAACCAAGTTCAAACCTTCATAAGCTGATGGACGGATATTCACAGCTGGATTATTATAAATCTTAGCAACATCTAAAACTACTCTCTCCTCTGCAGCAGCTGCAGCTTCATTAGTCCAGTCACGTTCTTCCATATCATACGTGTGTGTAAGTTCATCAATAGTACGTGTTACTGTTACAGTTCCTAACTTCTTAGGATTCTCTGAACTAGTTTCCAAATAGAAACCTGGAGCTGTTACTTTAGTTATGACATCAGCAGTTTTATCCAAAGAAGCAATGAGGCCGGATGTTTTTAGACTAACACTACCCTTAGAAGAAATTTCAAATAGCTCTGAATCTGTTCCATCCAAGCTATAAGTCGTCTCAAAGATATTCTTTACATTCAGTTCTTCCAATGTTTTGGTAAATGCTGTGCCTCCACTTGCAGTTGTTGTATATGCAACTGTCAAAGTTCCAACTCCCGAATAATCAACCGGTTGGGGAACATCATAAATAATCTCGCCTGCTTTCTCTGTTGCTACCATATAATATGCAGTCTTCAGATAATAACTAGACTGAATCACCGCGATATAATCAGAATTAACATTTGTCGGAACCAATCCTTCTTTACCTTCCGCATCCTTCTTACTTGCAATATTCAAAGATATCGCATGGCTCTTTTCACTTGAAGTAGTTAATGATACCGTAAGAACACCGGCTTCACAGTTCTTCACTTCTACGGCAAACGGTTCAGCGGCACGAGTCCAGTTACGTTCTTCAGCATTTAACTTAATTTCGTAATTTTTATTGAAATCCTCCAAAGTCATAGCAGCAGACGCCGGAGAAATACGGAATTGCAATTCTTTTGCATCCGCACTCTTCGCTGCAACAACATAAGAAGATGAGGTTGAAGTTTTCTTAGCATACAATGTATAGAAATCTACGCTATGATCTATTGTTGTAGGAATATATACTACGCTCTGAATCATACTATTAATAGCAACACCCAGCTTTTCAAGATCCCCTTTCAACGTTTCTATATCTGTCTTTACAATCCCCAATTCTGTCTTAACAATTTCCTTGACTGCGTCTCCGAATTCAGTACTTGAATAAAGGCCGGAAAGAGTACCTTTCAGAGATTTTACCTCTGCAACTACATCTTTTACACCACCTTCAAATCCATTATTACTTGCTGTTTGTTCCAACTCCTTTTTATAGTCTTCCAATTCCACAAGTCTAGCAAGAATACCATTTTCATCATCATTGATAGCAGTATACAAACCTTGAATAACTTTTGCAACTGTTCCATCCTCTCCGGCAAGAGCTGCAACTTCCTTCATACCACCAAACTCTACAAGAACTTGCGTTTGAATAGCCCCATTAATTGCAGCAGCAATCTTTCCATCTTCACCTAAAGCAGCAGCAATCTCATTACTGATATATCCAGGCAGATTTGCTGTTTGAACGTAGTTTTTCAATTCTTCTTTCGTAGCAAAAGTGTCTTTTAAACCATTCAATTCATTAACCAAGCCATCCAAACCGTCAATTCTCCTTTTCAAATCGTCAATATCAGACTGATGAAGATTTTCCAGTGCTTTCAGATCATTCTTAGCCGCCGTCAAATCTGTTGTCAACTGAGCGACCGTTGATTTATCTGCAGCGTTTTTCAATTTGTCCTCCAAATCAGCAACTTTCTGATTCAAAGTTGTGATTTGAGAATCTTTATTCTCCAAATTTGTCTTTAATGTAGCTAACTGACCTTCCAAAGCACTTTTAGCTGCATTAATAGCTGATTGCATGTCTCCCACGCTCACAGGATTATTTGACTTGATCTGGTCAATTTGTTCCTGCACACTTTTTACATCATCATCGTAGTCCTTGCAGCCTACATAGGTGACAGTAGAAAGCGCCAACGCCCCGAAGAACATCACTTTTACAAAATTTTTCTTCATAACTACTTAAAAATTACATTAATAATATATTATTAAACACTAAGTTTCAATAATAACATATCCGTTACTCTGTAGGTAACGGAGAAACCTTTGTAACTGCTCTTCGGGAGTAGTCTATACTGAAAAATGATACCAAATGTGATGAAACTTTTTACCCCTGCTTCTGAAAGGCAGTAGAGGGGAAGGAAATCTTTTGCAAAATTTAGAGGTTAACAAAACCCTAATACAAAGAATCCATGTGTTTTATTTGCTACAGTTCTACTTTTGAATAATTTATTAGAAAAAATGTATGAATTCATTTGGTTGTTTTAAGAAATATGCTCATATTTGCACCGATATTTATTCACGTTACCTACAGAGTAACAGTATAATTTTCAAGCACTTGCACCTGTTACTGAACGCTTTACAAAATCAAGAACTCGCTCATTTGCTTCATCAATTTTCTTATTCCTGAAAGGCTTCAGATAGGTTTCAGTGACGGTAATAGACGAATGTCCCATCGCTTCAGAAATAATACCCGGATGGATTTCACAATAATACGCCGTCGTAGCCCAAGTATGGCGCGCGGTGTACGAACTAAGTTTATCCCCCAATCCGAGTAATTCACCCAATAACATCAGTTGTCGGTTGAAGTTACGCAATGCAAGCTGATATTCGCGATAAGCTTCTTTGGTTCCTTCACGACTTCTCAACAACGGAAATAAATAAGGAGAAGAAGAATCACGATTCATGTATTTCTTTACCAAAGCCATTGCTTCCGGAGTCAATGTCACCGACAATGGTCGCCCGGTTTTACGTCTGCGATACGTTATTACATTATCGCGCAAATCACTCTTACGCAAATAAGCAAGATCGACAAACGGCATACCACGAAGTGAAAACATCAGCATAAATAGCTCCTGCGCCTGATATACCGCTAATGGTACCCCCAACGCACGAGATAATTTAGTAAACACCTTCTTCATATCTTCATCATCCAGTGCACGCTTATGATCAGCTCGCGTTCCGGTATAAACAGAACGAAACAAATGAGGAACATAAGGAGCTTTCTGAAGATCGACAGCACGATTGTAAACCGCACGAAAGGTCCGTAAATAGGTAGAAACGGTGTTCCAACTGCATCCACGACTACGAAGATATACCTCGAACCCTTTCAACCACTCCGAAGTCACTTCACTAAAAACAAAATCTTTTTTCCCACGATAAGCAATGATGGCATTCAGACTACTACGATAAACATGTGCAGTTCCAAAGTTTCCCTCCATCTGTAACCCAGCGGCTACCTGCTTCATAAATGCTAGTACTTTCAACATCTCATAATTTATTAATAATTTAGACAATAAATATAAGGGGATTCCTACAATCGAACAAATGGATGACAGAGATAGTTGATTTCTTAACACGGATCTTTCATTCAAAAAATGATGGATTTTACCAATGTACTAAATTACAGGCTATTCATTTAGACTCTGATCAGGCTTCTGTGTTTTGAGGCAGTACGAATTCGGCATGACAAGAGAAGCAACATTGAAAATCAATTTGTTTGGAAATCGGTTTAGTTGCACTTTTTAAATGGAAAGAGCCGTGCTAAAGATTAATAATGTGCTGAAACATGGAGGAAAAGACAAGCTCTCTCATAGATAATTCTCTTTAACTTATCACCGTCGTCCAGAAACTCTTTATTCATCGTATTTATTTATCTATCACCTCCTGTTTTGTAACAAAATCTATACCTATATTGTCACACATATCTCATTGATAATAAACCGGTTAGTTCAAAAAAGTGACAAGTGACATTATAAAGCACCCATTAAACTTCAGTGTGTGATGCCCTTTTGAGCAAATGCATCAAACAAGCTGAAAGGATTGCAAGATTCAATCATTCTTCCCAATCAACCATAGCTGTGTACTTTGTCATACCAGAACCAAGATGCAACACCGAATAGACCTCCCGCTCTTTCTCCAAACATTTTATATCGAATTCTTTTAACTTAGAATACCGTAATTCCTTTCCGATAGAAAAATTAACCTTTTCATCCTCTCATTAATCAAATAAAAGAAGTATATTTGCTTCATTATTAAACTGTAAGCAATATGACCATCATCGCCAATCCCATTTACGACGCCGTCTTCAAATTCTTGATGGAAGATAAGAAAGTCGCCAAGATATTACTTTCCGCATTGCTCAAAAAGGATATCATAGACCTTGAAATGCGTCGGCACGAGTATACTTCCATGGAACATACGCGCATCTCACTCTTTCGTATAGACTTTTCTGCAAAGATTCGTGAGAATGACGGTTCGGAACACCTTGTCCTCATCGAACTGCAAAAGACCTGGCTCATCACTGAAACCTTGCGCTTCCGCCAGTATCTGGGCACTCAGTATCTCAACAAGGAGAATATCATCGAAGAAAAGAACGAGCATGGGCAAAGGCGTACGTATGGGTTGCCCATCATCTCTATCTACATCCTGGGGCATCCCTTGGGTGACCTTACCGAACCGGTGGTTTACGTACGCCGCCGCTATCTGGATTATGATGACAATCCTCTTCCTTCTCCCGACCCCTTCATCGAGAGCCTGACCCATGACAGCATCATCGTACAGATTCCTTTCCTCACCGGACGAACCTGTAACCGCCTCGAACGTCTGCTGAGTGTATTCGATCAGGAATACCGTCAGGCTGATAGCGAACACTATCTGGAAATTAACGATGAGCATCTTGATGATGAGGTGAAGTGTGTTGTCCATCGACTGCTGAAGGCTGCTGCCGCACCCAACGTGCGTCGTGCCATGGATATAGAAGACGAGATTCTTTCTGAAATAGAGGACAGGGATACGACAATTATGATGAAGAATAAGGAAATTGAGCAGAAAGAGCAGGTGATTGAACAGAAAGAGCAGGTGATTGAACAGAAAGAGCAGGTGATTCGTTCAATGGTTAAGATGCTCTGTAACAATGGGACATCGGTTGAAGAGATATCCAAACAATTGTCAATACCAGTGGAGCAAATCAAAAAATACATCGATTAATATATTATTCTCCTTTGGTAAAGCAACAAACGCTATAAAAATAGCAGCGACACTTTTATGCTTTTCTCATTGTTTGAGTAGATAATCTACATGGCAGAATTTAGTTCAAGTCCGTGCGAAAAAAAATAGACTTTGGGTGCGATTACCCTAATTGATAGCTAATGCATTGAGAAATAAAAAAGCGAAGCTTCCAAAGAAACTTCGTTTTTTTGTTATTATAATATCCGAAAGCAATATATATACGCTTATGATCAGCCCGCATCCCGATATAAAGCGAATAAAAAGCCCGGACTTTCGCAAGCCCGGGCTCTCTGTATTCTCAAAACATCTCCTTAATTTATTGGGAAAATAAGGGACTAGCCAATTGATTCTAGTGCCAAGAAGAAGATGTTATGAGATTAAAGTAAAGGGATACCTGTGGGAAATAAGGGAGGTATCCCTTTCAGAAAGATAGGTATAAAAAGATATACTTTCACAAGCATAGTCTTTTGACCTATCTTTCAGCATATTTCTTTTAGTTTGAATTATTTCGCAACTTTAACATAAACAGTTTCAGTTGTCTTTTTACCCCACTTATCAGTAATGATAATATTTACCTTACAGGTCGGAGGAGTAACAATCGGTGTTTGAGAAGCTGATTTAGATATAACTATTTCATCATTGCTTACAAAACTATTCTTGTCTAATGACAGATAATCTTTAGCATTCTGGTCTTCCAATACAAGATCGACAGATTTAATTCTCTGATCATCAAATTTATAGTCAGCCCCATAAGCATCTTTCTTTATGAAATCTTTAGCCAAAAGCTTCTGTGAACTTCCACCGTCAACTACAAATGGATTATCTTTAGTGCCTGTTTCACCATTATATTTAAAGGTACCTTCGAAGATTTCAGACTTCACAGTCAAGTAGAACTTGTCAGTAATAACATTCAAGCGCTTATTTCCAAACGGAGCATAAGATACTGTGATATTGCGACCCTCATAAGCACCACCCCAAGCATCATAAGGTGCTACTGTAATCTTATCACTCGCCTTTTTGTCCTCATCTAACCATGGTTTGGCATATTCTTTCTTACCGTCCTTTTCCTTAAACGGTATTTCTTCGCCAAATGAAATAAGCAACTTGTCATCCTCTGTAATAGTACCTTCTTGATAGAGGTTATAAAGATTATATGTGATATTACCTTCAGCTTCAGTATCATTTACATTACCATAAGCCGTAGCATTATCACCGTCAAAATAAGCTTCTGCACGTTTAAAGTTAAACAAATCTTTATTAACCTGATTTACAGCTATTTTGAATTCTGTTTCATACAAAAATTCGTTATTCAAAGCTGCATCAGAAGTTTTATTCTTGAATTTAACAGTTGCGGTATGAGAAACTGCAGCAATCGTTTTATGATCAAATGTAGCTTTAATCACAAATTTAACGATCTTATCAAGATCTGCTTTTGCTATCTCATGACCTTCTATTACTTCTGCTATCTCATTTCCATCTTTATCCAAGCCTACCAAAGCTAACTTGATACCTTCTTCATATTCCAAATCTTTCTCACCATTGATTTCGACTTTACCGTCAGTATAGGCTATTGTCGTTTTAATACCAGCGATGTTTTTCTTTATGATATCTACTGAAGGATCTGCAATCGCTGAAGTTGCTGTAAGTTCATTTTCTTTACCACTTACAACCCAAGTCATATCTGCAATTTGAGCATCTTCTGCTTTATACGTAAAGGTTAAAGTCAAAGTCGCAGTCATCTCTTTACCTTGAATAGTAAGATACTTGATGGTAACAGGCAATGCTCCCTCCTTATTAGCGATAATTTCTTTCGTATCTTTATCGAAGTTAGCTTCGACTTTTCGAAGATCTTCATCTTTAATTTCATAGAAATAATCTACAACACCATTCAAACCATCACCTACCAGTTTATCCAAATTATGAGGAGTTCTGAATTCTACCTCTTCACTGGCATTCTGTAGAGTTTCTTCTTTATTAGATGCCGAAACTTTCACATCATATTGAGAAATGATTTCATTGCCCCATGCATCTTTGGTTATAAGCGCATAAGCGATATTACTATCCAAGTTTTTCGGATCTACTCCTTCTTTGAATTTTAAAGTCAAATCGTAAATACCCTTATTGACCGTACTTTCTTCAGCGCGAGTCAACGCCTTTTCACTGGTATTCGCATCAATAGCAGCTATAACAAAATTAGTATTACCTTTTGAGTCAATCAAACCAATTTCATAAGATCGTATATCATCAAGTTTCAAGTTAACCGGATTGATCAGAGCATGAATCACGCTACCTCTAGCCGATAAGAATGTTCCTTTCGGATAAGTTTTTCCATTGAACTTAACACCATCTTTTTGTCCTACTACCCCATAGTATAAAGAAGCTTCAGCTATAGAAGAACCTAAATCAACATTTCCATTCGTTTCGCCAAGTGCACGCATACTAGTGATACAGGCCACCTTCGGCATAGAAACCTTTTCCCATTCTTTAGTTTCATTATTGAGAACATTCAATACCCAAACTAATGGATTTTTAGGATCAGCCGTTACATAGATGTGAGAAGCTGCTTCAAATTCTGTCTTCTTATATTCTCCAGATTCAGCATTCCAAACCTCCCAGAAACCATCAGCAGATATACGTGGTGATTTTCCATCTTCGCCTTTATCGCCTTGTGGACCCTGGATACCTTGTTCACCTTGAGGACCCTGTTCACCCGGAGCACCCGGAACACCTTGTTCACCTTGTGGGCCCTGGATACCCTGTTCGCCTTGTGGCCCCTGGATACCTTGGTCACCTTTATCGCCCTTATCCCCCTTCTGTCCTTGAGAGCAAATTCCGGTGTCTTTTCCGTCGATAATCCAATTCTTTGTAGTAGGATTGATTTCAATTTTCGTACCAGCTGCACCTGCTGCACCGTCAGTACCATCCGTACCATTTACGATAGAATAATTCTTACCATCATTAAAAGTAATCTTAAATCCACCGGTAATTGGTTCTACAGCAGTAACCCATTTACCCTCTTTCACAAAATTCTGTAACTCGGCAATGCTAGCTTTGTTTGCGTCAATCTGTGTCTGCAGATTGTCAATGTCATCATCGTAGTCTTTACAGCCTACATAGGTGACAGTAGAAAGCACCAACGCCCCGAAGAACATCACTTTTACAAATTTCCTTTTCATAACTACTTAAAAATTACATTAATAATATATTATTAAACACTAAGTTTCAATAATAATATGCCCGTTACTTCGTAGGTAACGGGAAAACCTTTGTGCCTGCTCTTTGGGAGTAGTCTATACTGGAAAATACCACGATATATAACGAATCTTCTAACCCCTGCTTATCAGAAAAAGTAGAGGGGAGGGGAATCTATTGCAAAATTTAGACGTTGACACCGTTCTAAGACAAAGAATCCACGTGTTCTTCTATGCTTGTTCCTTTTTTAAGTAATTTATTGGAAAAAATGTACGATTTCGTTTGGATGTTTTAATAAATATACTCATCTTTGCACCGATATTTAATTCCGTTACCTACGAAGTAACGGGCTATTTATCAACAAATTGCAATGCTAACTGTACGATTTACAAAATCGATTACCCGCCTATTGGCCTCATCTATTTTCTTATCCCTGAAAGGCTTCAAATAGGTTTCGGTCACAGTAATGGAAGAGTGTCCCATCGCTTCGGAAATAATTCCCGGATGAATCTCACAATAATAGGCTGTCGTAGCCCAAGTATGCCGCGCGGTGTAGGAGCTTAATCTATCGCCCAGTCCCAACAATTCACCCAGCAACATCAGCTGGCGGTTGAAGGTGCGCAATGCCAGCTGGTATTCACGATAGGCCTCCGGACTCCCTTCACGGCTCTTCAACAAAGGAAACAGATAAGGAGAAGAACTGTCACGGTTCATATATCTCTCTACCAGAATCATCGCTTCCGCAGTCAGCGTCACAGAAAGGGTACGACCTGTTTTACGCCTGCGATACGTGATCACATTGTCACGCAAATCACTCTTACGCAGATAGGCGAGGTCGACAAATGGCAAACCGCGCAATAAAAACATCAGGGTAAACAGCTCCTGTGCCTGACGTAAGGACGGAGAGACGACAAAGGATTGCGAAAATCCGGCAAATACTTTCTTTAAATCCTCTTCATCCAACGCACGCTTATGGTCGGCACGAGTTCCGGTATAAACTGAACGGAACAGGTGGGGAACATAAGTTGCCTCACGAAGAACAACGGCACGATTGTAAACTGCACGAAACGTGCGCAAATAAGTGGAAACGGTATTCCAACTACAGCCACGACTGCGAAGGTGTACCTCGAATCCTTTTAACCACTCCGAACTCACCTCGTCAAAGGTAAAATCTTCTTTCCCACAATACGCAATGATGGCATTGAGACTGCTACGGTATACATGAGCAGTACCAAAGTTTCCCTCCATCTGTAGCCCACGGGCCACTTGCTTCATAAATGTTACTACTTTCAACATCTCTCGATTTATTAATAATTTAGACAATAAATATAGGAGTATTCTAACATTTGGACAAATGGAAGGGGGAAATGTTGAAGAAATACAAAAAAAGAACCACCTCCCCTGTCAGGGAAAGTGGTTCCTATCTTCTTATGTATTTTCTTAAGCGAAGGCCTGAATTACATCATTCCACCCATGCCTCCCATTCCGGGAGCACCCATCGGCATTTCCGGCTTCTCTTCCTTCTTTTCCACGATTACACATTCAGTAGTCAGGAACATACCAGCGATAGAAGCTGCATTTTCCAAAGCTACACGAGCAACCTTAGCAGGGTCTACTACACCGGCAGCGTGCAAGTTTTCGTAAATGTCCAAACGAGCGTTGTAACCAAAGTCACCTTTTCCTTCACGTACTTTCTGAACAACTACCGCACCTTCTTTACCAGCATTGGCAACGATCTGGCGAAGTGGCTCTTCGATGGCACGTTTAATGATTTCAACACCGGTTGTTTCGTCAGCATTGTCACCCTTCAGACCTTCGATAGCATCGATGGCACGGATGTAAGCCACACCACCACCCGGGATGATACCTTCTTCGATAGCTGCACGAGTTGCACGTAAAGCATCGTCTACACGGTCTTTCTTTTCTTTCATTTCCACTTCAGAAGCAGCACCTACATAGAGAACAGCCACCCCACCTGACAATTTAGCCAGACGTTCCTGCAATTTCTCACGGTCATAGTCAGACTTAGTTGTTCCGATTTGTGCTTTGATCTGTTCGCAACGTTCTTTGATATTGCCTTTGTCACCCGCACCGTTCACAATAGTTGTGTAGTCTTTAGTAACTGTAACTTTGTCAGCAGTACCCAACATTTCGATGGTAGCCTGTTCCAGTTTCAGACCTTTTTCTTCACTGATAACAACACCACCTGTCAGGATAGCGATATCTTCCAACATTTCTTTACGACGATCACCGAAGCCCGGAGCTTTCACTGCACAAATCTTCAGTTGAGAACGCAGACGGTTTACTACCAATGTCGTCAACGCTTCACTATCTACATCTTCTGCAATTACCAGCAGAGGACGACCCGTCTGTACAGCCGGTTCGAGGATAGGCAAGAAATCTTTCAGGTTAGAGATCTTCTTGTCATAAATCAGGATGTAAGGTTTCTCCATCTCACATTCCATCTTTTCCGTATTTGTCACGAAGTAAGCTGACAAATAACCACGGTCGAACTGCATACCTTCTACAACACCGATAGTAGTGTCTGTCCCTTTTGCTTCCTCGATAGTGATCACACCGTCTTTAGAAACTTTACGCATAGCGTCAGCAATCAATTTTCCGATTACCGGGTCATTGTTTGCGGATACAGTGGCAACTTGTTCAATCTTATCGTAATTGTCACCTACCGTTTCAGCCTGATTCTTGATTGATTCTACCACTTTGGCAACAGCCTTGTCGATACCACGTTTGATATCCATCGGACTGGCACCGGCAGTTACGTTCTTCAAACCTTCAGCTACGATAGCCTGTGCAAGAACGGTTGCAGTAGTTGTACCGTCACCGGCATCGTCACCTGTTTTAGAAGCCACTTCTTTTACCAACTGTGCACCGGTATTCTGGTAAGCATCTGACAATTCAATTTCTTTTGCTACTGTCACACCATCTTTTGTGATGTGTGGAGCACCGAATTTTTTCTCGATGATAACATTACGTCCTTTCGGACCCAGAGTTACTTTTACTGCATTTGCCAAAGCATCGACCCCTTTTTTCAATTGGTCACGGGCATCGATATTGAATAATATTTCTTTTGCCATCTCTTTATTTACTGTTTAAAATTTGATTTACTATTATTAATTAACCCAAAACTGCGAGAACATCGCTCTGACGCATGATCAGATATTTAGTACCTTCAACGTCAAGTTCCGTTCCGGCATATTTGCCATAAAGAACCGTATCGCCTACTTTCAATACCATTTCTTCGTCTTTCGTACCGTGACCTACTGCCACAACTTCACCCTTCAAAGGTTTTTCTTTTGCTGTATCAGGAATAATGATACCACCAATTGTTTTTTCTTCTGCAGGTGCAGGGAGGATAAGCACTCTGTCTGCTAATGGTTTAATGTTCATAGTTACTTTATTATATTTTAGTTATACATTATAATTGTTAGATGTTGCCCGTCTTTTCAGGCGGAACGCTAAAGTCACTGCGAAAAGCGTGCCAAAGCAAATAAATGATTCTTTGTCAGAAATTGGCTGACAAAATGACAGAGCAAGGGTTCGTTTCCACATACATTGCCTATCTCAGTGGGATACTGAATCAATCGAATAGTAAAAAAGGAAGTTATTTAGTTGTATGCTAAAAACATATTCCTTACATTTGCCCGAATTCATTATATTAATCCTTTTATTAACTTACAACACATGAAAAAGAGAGGAATGGTCTTTACCATTTTATTGGCAGCCGGGGTTGCTTTCCAAGCCCGGGCACAAGAGAAACTGACGCACTACAAAGTAAGAAATGCTATCGAAGTACGCACTCCCATTATGAACGACAGCATTAATCCCAAAGGAGAAAAACACTCGGTGAAAATGTTACTCAAAACACCGGTCGTACTGGATTTGCCGGATGCTCAAATGCAGTTATTGGCTGTCGATACGGCAGGTTATCTGAGCTTGGAAAAAGCGGAGAAAAACTATAAACTCTACTTGCTGAAAACGCAAATACGTGCAGAACGCTTCCTGAAAGGGAAACTGAAAGTGACTTCTCCCGTTCGTTGGGAAATCTTTATCGACGGAGTTTCCAGACAGACAAAAGACACTGCCCAAGACAGTATCACCTCCGCCTCTTCCCGCGAAATAGCTATCAACATGGAGCCTGAACGCGATTATGAAATTACATTCAAATTACTTTCCGCTTCGACAGACAAAGCCACCCCAACCTTGAAATGTGAACTGATTAAAGACGAGAAATTCAAGGAGATTGCCTGCACACTTTCTCCCGATGCCAAACAACGTTTCTCGCTTGATAATACCGTATATGGCAACCGAACGATTTCTGTCGCCATCTCTCCCAGCGGAAAATATTTATTAACCCGTTATTGGAATAACCATTCCGCCAAACGGTCGCGCACTTATTGCGAACTCAGCGATCTGAAAACCGGAAAAGTTCTTTTGGACAACGCAAGGGACGGTATGCGCTGGATGCCGAAAAGTGACAAGCTGTATTATACCGTCACTGCCCTAAGTGGAAACGATGTAATCACACTCGACCCAGCGACACTCCACGAAGAGGTTATTTTAAAAGGAATCCCCGAACAGAGTTTCACCTGGTCGCCCAATGAGGACTTCCTTATTTATTATCCCAAAGAGGAAGGAGTAAAGGAAGAAGGTCCTCTCCACCGCATTGTAAGTCCGGCAGACCGTATTCCCAATACCCGAGGACGCAGCTTCTTGGCCAAATATGACCTAACCAACGGAGTTTCCGAACGGCTGACTTACGGTAATCACAGCACTTATCTGCAGGATATTTCTCCTGACGGGAAATACATGGTATACAGCACTTCCAAAGAAAATATCACCCAACGTCCTTTCTCTTTGTCTTCTCTCTATTTGGTAAACCTGGAGACTCTGAAAGTAGATACGCTTTTCCATGATGAAAGATTTCTCGGTGGTGCCAGCTATTCACCGGACGGAAAACAGTTGCTACTGACTGCAAGCCCCGAAGCCTTCGGCGGTATCGGCAAGAATTGCGGTCCCCACCCCATTGCCAATGATTTCGACACGCAAGCCTTTATCATGGATTTAGCTACACGCAAAATCCAACCGATAACCAAAGACTTCAACCCTACTGTCAGCCCCTTGCAATGGAACCGCGGCGACGGTTGCATCTACTTCAACACAGACGATGGTGATTGCAAAAATATCTACCGCTATTCTCCGAAAAACGGTAATTTCGAAAAGTTGAACCTTGAAACAGATGTCGTCAACGATTTCACCTTGTCTGAATATAATCCGGCTATTGCCGCCTATATCGGTCAATCGGATAGCACTTCAGGAGTCGCCTACCTCTACGATATGAAGAAAAAGACTTCCCGCCTGCTTGCCGACCCGATGAAACCGATTCTGGACAAAATAGAATTAGGAAAAACAGAACCTTGGAACTTTACGGCTTCGGACGGAACGGTTATCACAGGAAAGATGTGTCTCCCACCCGAGTTCGACCCCAACAAGAAGTATCCGCTAATCGTTTACTATTACGGCGGTACCACTCCTACGACACGCGGTATAGGCAATCCATACTGCGCCCAGCTGTTCACATCACGTGATTACGTAGTATATGTCATTCAGCCCAGCGGCACTATCGGCTTCGGTCAGGAGTTTTCCGCACGCCACGTCAATGCTTGGGGAAAGCGTACTGCAGATGATATTATCGAAGGAACGAAACAGTTCTGCAAGGAACATTCCTTCGTGGATACAAAAAAAATCGGATGCATCGGTGCTTCTTATGGTGGATTCATGACCCAATACCTGCAAACCCGGACCGATATTTTCGCCGCTGCCGTATCTCATGCAGGTATCAGTGACGTGACGAGCTATTGGGGAGAAGGTTATTGGGGATATTCATACAATGCGATTGCAGCTGCCGACAGCTATCCCTGGAAGAATCCGGAACTGTTCACCCAACAAGGTTCCCTGTTCAATGCCGACAAGATCAACACTCCGTTATTATTGCTGCATGGCACGGTGGATACGAATGTACCTATCGGAGAAAGTATCCAGCTTTTCAATGCGCTGAAGATATTAGGCAAGACCGTAGAGTTTATTACCGTGGATGGCGAAAACCATTTCATTTCAAATTACGACAAACGTATCAAATGGCACAACTCTATCATGGCTTGGTTTGCACGCTGGCTGCAAGACCGTCCCGAATGGTGGAATGAGTTATACCCGGAACGTCATTTGTAATCCTGATTGTAGCTCTGGTATCATATCCCACTTACAAATTCTGAACCGTACAATCTATTAAATAATAAAGGTGTCGCTGATTCTACATTCAACGACACCTTTATTTATTATTATGCAATCAATTTATCCTATCACCGTCTCTGCTTATTTCTTCACAGCAGCAATCAACTCTTCTGCCGAAACAAGATTCTGTTCTCCTGTCTCCATATTCTTCAACATCACCTTTCCTTCGTTCATCTCATTTTCACCGACGATGGCCACAAACGGAATATTCTTCGCATTGGCATAGCTCATCTGCTTCTTCATCTTGGCAGTATCCGGGAAAATTTCTGCACGGATGCCGGCAGCACGCACTTCAGCCAGAATTCCCATAGAGAAAGCGGCTTCCTTTTCACCGAAGTTGATAAACAGAAGCTCTGTTCCATTCACAGCTTCTTTCGGATAAAGTTCGAGCTGGTTCAGGACATCGAAGATACGGTCTGCACCGAAAGAGATACCTACTCCCGACACCCCTGCCATACCAAATACTCCGGTCAGGTTATCATAACGGCCACCACCTGTAATGCTGCCAATCTGCACATCCAATGCTTTCACTTCAAAGATAGCACCTGTATAATAATTCAGTCCGCGAGCCAAGGTAAGATCAAGTTCGATTTCATTCTTCAAGCCCATTGTTTCCAATGTATTCAAGATAAATTCGCTTTCTTCCACTCCCTTCAATCCTACTTCACTGGCTGACAATACGTTTTTCAATGTTGCCAGTTTCTCCGCATTCGTACCGCTAAGAAGAATAATCGGCTGCAACTTGGCAATAGCCTCACTACTGATCCCCTTCTCTTTCAGTTCGGCATTTACATGATCCAAACCGATTTTATCCAGTTTATCAATCGCTACGGTAATATCGACAATCTTATCCGATTCACCTATAATTTCAGCAATACCGGAAAGAATCTTACGGTTGTTAATCTTAATGCATACACGAATACCGAAACGGCTGAATACAGTATCGACAATCTGCATCAATTCCACTTCGTTCAGCAACGAATCACTTCCTACAACATCGGCATCACATTGATAAAATTCACGATAGCGTCCCTTCTGCGGACGGTCAGCACGCCATACAGGTTGAATCTGATAGCGTTTGAACGGGAAAGTGATTTCATCACGATGCATCACCACGTAACGGGCAAAAGGTACTGTCAAGTCATAACGCAAACCTTTCTCACAGAATTTGCTTGCTAGTTTGACAGCATTACGACTTAACAATTCTTCGTCAGTAATCCCGGAAAAGTAATCCCCTGAATTCTGAATCTTAAAGAGTAGTTTATCTCCTTCATCGCCATACTTTCCCATCAGTGTAGAAAGCATCTCTATGGAAGGAGTCTCTATCTGCTGGAATCCATACAAATGATATACGTCACGAATCGTATTGAATATATAATTACGCTTCGCCATTTCTACCGGCGAAAAGTCACGAGTTCCTTTAGGAATACTTGGTTTTGCTGCCATCATATTACTGTTTATAAATTTAACAGTGCAAATTTACGGCAAATTTTCGAGCAATGCTTACATATATAAAAAAAATTAATCTCTTCTACCCATGAAGATCATGATGTAGTAAACCAACGTAGCCAGTGAACTCAATGCAGCAACGACATACGTATAAGCGGCAGAACGAAGAGCATCTTCAGCCTGTGCATGATTGTACGAATTAGTAATGCCGGATGAGCTCAACCAAACCAATGCACGTCTACTTGCATTGATTTCCACCGGCAGCGTGATAAAGCTGAACAGGGTAGTCATAGCGAACAAGATAATACCCGCCAGCAATAACTGCGGAAAAGTATTCACCATCAAGATACCACCCAACAATACCCATGTCATAATGGAAGATGCAAAGTTCACAACTGGAACCAGTGCACTACGCATTTTCAACGGAGCATACATACGTGCATGCTGCACAGCGTGTCCACATTCGTGGGCTGCCACGGCAGCCGCCATTATGCTATTACTTTCATAGACCCCTTCACTCAAATTTACTGTTTTATTAGTAGGATTGTAGTGGTCGGTCAACTGTCCCGGCGTATGTGTAACCTGCACATCATAAATTCCATTGTCATGCAACATCTTCAAAGCTACATCACGCCCTGTCATGCCATTTCCGGTAGGAATCTTGGAGTACTTCTTGAACTTGTTCTGCAAATTCATCTGTACCACCCAACTTACTACGGCAATTCCAAAAAATAATACCCAATAAGCCATCATATACTTTTCATTTTAATTATTACTCTATATCTATATGGACAAATAGTTTGCCAAAAGTAAGGGGAAACTACCAATGTCAGAATAGTTTCCCCTTGCTTTTATGAAGAATTATCTAAAAATTAGTCAATTGTAAGTTCTACTACATAGTCAATATCTTTCGGCACATCGGCAAACTCCAGCAAAACACCTGCTTTCGTTTTGGTAAAGCGGACCGGAGACTGGTCTTTGAACAGCACCGCTTTCTTCACTTTCTTATCTGTCAAAGGCAGGAACAACGCTCTATCTTTCAGATTGAGGATATGCACATAAAGCTTATTGCCTTTCTGTGTCGTCACTCCCCAGTCGTGCGGGGCAACTGCGCCGCTACGTGTTCCGTAGATAGTTTCGCCATACTGCTCCATCCACTCTCCCATCTCTGCCAGACGCTGCACTGCTACCGCAGGGAGTTCCCCATCGGGTTGAGGACCGATATTCATCAACAGATTAGCATTCTTACCGGCTGCTTTCACCAAGTAATGAATCAATGTTTTCGTAGACTTATAATTTTGGTCGGTAATCTTATATCCCCACATACCATTCATCGTTTCGCAAGTCTCCAACGGCAGATGACTTATATCCTGTCCCGAAAGACCCGCTGAATTTTCACCGGGCAGGTCACGTTCAAAAATCTGAATATCTTCCCCCGCAAAAGGTGTCTGATGATGATTATTACCGATAAGGCATCCCGGTTGGAGTTTATGAATCAATGCGTATTGTTCAGGCAATTCCCAGTCGAAATCTTTATTCTGATCCTGATCCCACCATCCATCAAACCAAATAGCGCCTATCGGACCGTAGTTTGTCAACAGTTCTGTCAATTGGTTATTCATAAATTGATAATAGCTTTTCCAATCTCCTTTCGAATTCGGGCGTCCCGTTCCCCGTCCTGTACGTCCCCAAGGATAATCCTCACGTACCCAGTCGAGATGCGAATAATAGAAATGAAGCTTGATTCCATGCTTCGCACAAGCGGCTGCCAGTTCTTTCACGATATCACGCTTGAAAGGAGTCGCTTTCACTACATTATAATCCGAATACTGGGTATCAAACATGGAAAATCCCTCGTGGTGACGAGTGGTAAAACAGATATATTTCGCCCCCGAAGCCTTGATAGCCGACACCCATTTGTCCGCATCAAACTTGGAAGGATAGAAGCCGCCTGCCAGTTTGGCATATTCCTTATAATTCAGATTATTGTTTGTCATAGTCCACTCACCGGTAGCAAGCATGGCATACAATCCCCAATGAAGGAAAATACCAAACTTATTGTCCTGAAATTCCTGACGTGCTTTCAGATTCTCTTCGGTAGGTTGGTAAGAAGAAGACTGTGCAAATGCACTAACGCCCATTGCGAGCAATAAAAGAAAAGTAATAAACCGTGTTTTCATAAGGCATTCTTTATTTTCTGTTCATTCATAATGATATACAAAAGCTTGAATAAGAAAGGCGGAGTTTTTTCTTCAATCCCCGCCTTTCCTCCATATAATAAGTCAATTATTATTCAGTGTAACGTTCGATGGTCTGTGCTCTGTCCGGTCCTACGGAAACAATCTTGATTGCTACCCCAAGCTGCTCTTCCAAGAAAGTCAGATAAGCATTGAACTCTTCCGGAAATTCGTCTTCACTCTGCATCTTAGTCATATCCGTCTGCCAGCCGGGAAGTTCCGCATACACAGGTTCCACCCCTTCTGTGATGTCATACGGGTAATAATCGATTTCTTCACCGTTCACTTTATAAGCGACACAAGCTTTGATGGTTTCGAAAGTGTCGAGTACATCGCTCTTCATCATAATCAATTTGGTAACCCCGTTGATCATAACGGAATACTTCAGCGCTACCAGGTCGATCCATCCGCAACGACGCTTACGTCCGGTAACCGATCCGAATTCATGTCCCAAAGTACATATCTTGTCACCTGTTTCATCAAACAGTTCTGTTGGGAACGGTCCTGATCCTACACGAGTACAATATGCCTTGAAGATACCATACACTTCACCGATACGGTTAGGCGCCACTCCCAGTCCGGTGCAGGCTCCCGCACATACGGTATTGGAAGAGGTCACAAACGGATACGAACCGAAATCAATATCAAGCATAGTACCCTGGGCTCCTTCACAAAGAACGCTCTTACCATCTTTCAACAGCTTATTCACTTCATGTTCGCTATCTACAAAATGGAATTGTTTCAGGTATTCGATACCTTCCAACCAGGCTTTTTCCAGTTCTGTCAGGTCATATTCATAATTCAGACTCTTCAGAATTTGCTCGTGACGAGCCTTCGCAGCAGCATACTTCTGGTCGAAATGATGAAGAATGTCACCAACACGAACACCGTTACGGCTAACTTTATCCGTATAAGTAGGGCCGATCCCTTTGCCGGTGGTTCCTACTTTGGCATCTCCTTTGGCTGCTTCATAAGCAGCATCCAGAATGCGGTGTGTCGGAAGGATCAGATGGGCCTTCTTTGAAATGTGCAAACGTTCTTTCAGCGGATGCCCTGATGCTTCAAGTGCTTCTGCTTCTGCCTTAAACAATGCCGGATCAAGTACCACACCATTACCGATGATGTTTACCTTATTTCCCTGAAAAATACCGGAAGGAATAGAGCGAAGCACATATTTCTGTCCTTCGAACTCAAGCGTATGACCGGCATTCGGACCGCCCTGAAAACGGGCAACCACATCATACTTAGGTGTTAAAACGTCGACTACTTTTCCTTTACCTTCGTCGCCCCATTGTAATCCTAATAGAACATCTACTTTCATTTTTCTTTTTTATTGTTGTTATTTATCTTTTTCCGTTTGTTAGCTCTGTCGCACTTACTACATACCCCATATATATATAAGGAGTAATGTGAAAGCTGGAAGCGGCTTAATTTCGTATTTTCAATGGCATGCTGCAATTCCTCGTTCTGAAACTCGGTCACTTTACCACATTGAGTACATATCTGATGATGATGTGTCTCGCGATTATATGATTTTTCGTATTGGGAAGAGGTGCCGAACTGATGCTTAATGACCAGCCGTGCGTTGATAAGCAGGATAATGGTGTTATAGATTGTTGCCCGGCTCACCCGGAAGTTCTCCTGAACCATCATCCGCAAATAAAGCATGTCAATGTCGAAATGACCGTCGATAGAATAAATAGTATTGAGTATGGCGTAGCGTTCAGGAGTCTTACGATGCCCGTTCGCTGTGAGATATTCCGTGAATATCTGCCTTACTATATCTTTCACGTTTTGAATTTCCATCATCAGCCAAAATTAGTGCGAACAAAGTTAAGCCTTTTTTGCGGAAAGCAAAAAAATTCTTCGAAATAAGTAATGGGTATATTATTCTTCGGTCTCTTCCTTCACCATGTTGTAGAGCATCTGTTCTCCTTCCAAGGTAGAATCAGCCATTCCTTCCACCAGACGACATACTTGAAAAGCATGTTCCTCACTATGCTGCATATATTTGCGGATAACCAGTAAAGCAGCGTTACGAACATGATAACTGTCGGAATGTACGGCACAGATTGCCTGATCGAGTAATTCACCGGAGGCACGTTCGGTCATATCGCCTTTCTTCATCAGAAGACGGGCGACAGTCAGAAAACCGCAAGTCTGTATATACTCTTGCTCGTTTGCAATCCAGTGAAAAGACTTGGCAGGAGCATACGGTAAATGCTGGAAGAGATTCATGCAAGTCAGTTCGGCTATTTCGATATTCCGGATATTTTCTACCCAGATGTCGGCTATCTCGGGATAGAATGTTTCAACCGGCTGAAGCATCCCTGCCAGAATTTTACATTCACGAATGTCCTCTTTCCACAAAGCCTGCGCCAACTCATGATTCTTCTCATAACTTCCGGCAATCATCTTGATGCGAGGCAATTCTACTCCGAAATTGAGTTTATAAACCAGCCCTTTTTCACGCATACTTTGGGACACAGCCCCGTTCATTGAGAGACGGAGCTGTGTCTTGATATCTTTTAATTGTTCTCTAATATCCATTTCAAATCAGTTGTTTATTGAAGGCAACGGAGAATAATCTGTGCTGTAACGCAGCATTTGTTCTGCATAACCTTCATCATAAGAGACTGTGACATCCGTGACATTTCCGTTTTCATCTGTCACCAACTCGTATTTCGGATTCACAAAGCCTTTGTAAGGAGCCAAATTCAGCTTTTTATAACGTTCCAGAACTTCTGCATGCAAAACCGGATCCACTTTTACTGCATAGTTTTCTACCAATGCACGGGCACCTTCAAAATCACCTGTCGACTTAATGCGCTGGATTTCAGCCAACAATTCACCGAAAAGTTGGCGTACCTTCTGATAGTCATTAATCACCACATAAGTCTTTCCGTCTTTTTTCACCAATTCCACCACTTTATCGGCAGTCCCCTTTTCAAATACCCAACGGGCTATCAGCTGGCGATTACGCATATGAGCTTCTTCAACACAATTTCCCGGTTCGATACGTACCAGTTGTGTCATCAATCCATTCATCAGATAAGTATAATATTGAGCCTTATAAGCATCGGGAGAAGAGAGCAGTCCCAATTCCACCAGCTTCGGATCGGCCACATAATACAATCCGAATAAATCGGCACGTGCCTCCTCGATGGTAGAGCCATAAGCCTTCAACGCATCAGGATCTACCCCCGGAAGCAACTTACCGGAACCGTGTCCCAGACATTCATGCAAGTCCGTATGAAGCTCATCCGTTACATCAGAATAGGCATCGATCAGCTGTAATTCCGCATCACTATAAACAAATTCTTCGTTGAATCCATTTCCATGGGCAGCTTTATTATAAGCATCCGTTATGTTTCCGATAGTCACCGATTTGGAACCATGGTGAGCACGAATCCAGTTGGCATTCGGCAGATTAATACCTATGGCAGTTGCCGGATAAAGATCACCCGCAAGAATAGCAGCAGTGATCACTTTTGCCGATACGCCTTTCACCTTTTCTTTCTTGAAAGACTTATCAACCGGAGAATGATCTTCAAACCATTGCGCGTTGCTGCTGATAATCTCCGTACGGTGTGTCGATTCCAGATCTTTGAAGTTCACCAAAGATTCCCAGCTCGCTTTCATTCCCAAAGGATCGCCGTAACTTTCGGTAAACCCATTCACAAAGTCGATGCGTGAGTCAAGGTCTTTCACCCAAAGAATCGCATATTCATCAAAATCTTTCAAATCACCGGTTTCATAGAATCGAATCAGTTGGGTGATAACAGCTTTCTGTGCCTCATTCTCTGCCACACCTTCCGCTTTCTTCAGCCAATAAACAATCTTCTCAATTGCCTGTGTATAGAGCCCGCCTACTTTCCAAACCTTCTCCGTCAACTTCCCGTTTTCTTTTACCAGCCGACTGTTCAGTCCATAAGAAACCGGCGTTTCATCTTTCGGATCTTTCAGCATGCCATAAAAATGTTCCGCCTCTTTCTGCGTCACTCCATCATAATAGTTGCAAGCAGAAGTCAACACCAGATCTTCACCGTCCGCCTGATTGACCCGTTTCGGCATAATCGCCGGATCGAAAATCACCGGGAACAGCTCAGCACAAAGTTGCTCGACAGTCTGCCCTTTCTCCAACGGAAGTAACTGGGCATCCAGACTGAGCACAGCCTGTTTCAGGAACTCCTGCGAGAAGTCAGGTACAAATTTTTCCGCACCATAGTGATGATGAATACCATTGGAGAACCATACCCTTTTCAAGTACACCTCCATATTCTTAAAATCAGGCGTTGTTTTATCTCCCTGATAGTTTGTATATACTGCTTCGAGCATCCTACGGATTCTCAAATTATATTTCCCATTCTGGTCAAACAATATATCCCTTCCTTCCAGAGCAGCCTCTGTCAGGTAATAAACCAGCTCCTTCTGTTTCAGCGTCAGTTCCTCAAATCCGGTAACCTTATAACGCAATATTTGTAAATCAGCAAATTGTTCCACTGTATAATCAAATTTTTCTGCTTTAGCAGTTGTTGTTTTACTTCCTCCGCACGATGTTAAAAGCGTGGCGGCCACTGTCATAAAAATCAGATGTTTTCTCATAATGTTAGTATTGATTAATAAAAATGAGAAAAGGAATTATCTCCAAAATATGTCCTTCAGAGGTAATTCCTTTTGTTCGGTTTCAGAACGCACAATTATTTCTTATTCTCCATGTGTCTTTTGCGATATCCGTTAGGAGTCTCACCTATGTTCTTGTAAAATGCAGCGTAAAAAGATTGACGATTTGCAAAGCCAACCATGGCGCTAATTTCTTCTACATTCTTGTCGGCATAACGTTTATCAGTCAATAAATGCAAAGCATCTTTTACTCTGTATTCATTCAACAGGCAAGAATAGTTCATGCCAAAGCGTGAGTTTACTACAGCAGAAAGATAACGAGTGTTCGTCTTCAACTCTTTTGCCAAGTCCTTAGCCGAATAATCAGGATCCTTATACTTCTTCTGTACAACGATAATATTCAAAATCTTATCATACAACTCGTCTGCCAATTCCGGTCTGATCAAAGACCTATATGCAGCCTTCTTCTCTTTCTTCTCCCTCAAATTGTAGGGACGTTTTTTCGGAGTTTCTTCCGTTTTCTTGTTCTCTAAATCACTCATTGAATTAACGGGTTAGGGTTTGTTCATTGATTAATAATTGCTCATTTGCAACATAATATGTTACAAATGTCTTACTTTTTTTTTAAACAAACAATTATTCTGTGCAGTTTTTTCTAATAAAAAAATCAAAAACCTTGAAAAAGTCAGGAATAGACTCGAATAATAAGAAACTTTAACTTATTTGTCATTCATATCAGAAACAGCCATCTACCCATGATAAAAATTGCCGAAGAAAAATGTACCTTTGCGGCATGGATAAAGCAACATCACTGAGAGAAACTCTAAAGACATATTTCGGATACGATAGTTTCCGTCCACTGCAAGAAGAAATCATCTGCCACATCCTGAACAGACAGGATGCACTGGTGTTAATGCCTACCGGTGGGGGGAAATCGATCTGCTACCAACTTCCCGCACTGCTTTGCGAAGGTACCACCATCGTCGTTTCTCCACTCATCTCATTGATGAAAGATCAGGTAGAAGCATTGCTGGCAAATGGTATCGCTGCCGGCGCACTGAATAGCAGTAATGACGAAACGGAAAACATCCATCTGCGCCGTGCCTGCATCGAAGGTCGACTGAAGTTGCTTTACATTTCACCGGAGAAACTTTTGGCAGAAAAGGATTATTTGTTACGGGATATGAACATCTCTCTGTTTGCCATTGATGAAGCACATTGCATTTCGCAATGGGGACATGATTTCCGTCCGGAATATACACAGATGGGAGTGCTCCACCAACAATTTCCGCAAATACCGATTGTCGCACTAACTGCCACTGCGGATAAAATCACGCGCGAAGACATTGTACGGCAACTGCATCTTAACCATCCACGCATCTTCATTTCCTCGTTCGACCGTCCCAACATCAGCCTGACTGTGAAACGTGGGTTTCAAGCGAAGGAAAAGAACAAGGCTATCTTAAAATTTATCCACCGCCACGGGGGAGAAAGTGGGATTATTTACTGCATGAGCCGAAGTAAGACAGAAGCCGTCGCACAAATGTTACAGAAGCAGGGCATCCGTTGCGGTGTTTATCACGCCGGATTATCCACTCAACACCGGAATGAAACACAAAATGATTTTATTAACGACCGCATACAGGTGGTATGTGCCACCATTGCTTTTGGAATGGGGATTGATAAATCAAACGTCCGATGGGTCATACACTATAACCTGCCTAAAAGTATGGAAAGCTTTTATCAGGAGATAGGACGTGCCGGGCGAGACGGTCTGCCCAGTAGCACTGTCCTGTTTTATTCATTGGGAGACTTGCTATTACTGACGAAATTCGCATCGGAAAGCAATCAGCAGAATATCAATCTGGAAAAGCTTCAACGCATGCAGCAATACGCAGAAGCAGACATTTGTCGGCGCAGAATCTTATTAAGCTATTTCGGAGAAACGACAACTGAGGATTGCGGCAACTGTGATGTTTGTAAAAATCCCCCTCAACGATTTGACGGTACGGTCATTGTGCAAAAGGCATTAAGTGCCATCGCCCGCACAGAACAACAAATCAGCACAGGAGTGTTGATTGATATTCTCCGTGGAAATTATTCTGCGGAAGTAACCGGAAAAGGTTATCAGCAACTTAAAACATTCGGTGCCGGGCGCGACATTCCTCCTCGTGACTGGCAAGACTATCTACTTCAAATGCTGCAACTCGGCTACTTTGAAATAGCTTATAACGAGAACAATCATCTCAAGATAACGTCAAGTGGAAGCAATGTTCTCTTCGGAAGGACGCAAGCGGCATTGGTCGTTATCCAACATGAGGAAGCTGTTACCCGAAAAGGTAAAAAGTCCAAAGTGGTTGTCGCCAAAGAACTTCCTTTCGGTGCGACAGGCGGCGAAAGCCAAGATTTGTTCGAAGCACTGCGAGGATTACGAAAACAGCTTGCCGATCAGGAAGCATTGCCCGCCTATATCGTCTTGTCAGACAAAGTCTTGCATCTACTTTGCATCTCACGTCCCACCACGATCGAAGAGTTTGGAGAAATCAGCGGTATCGGAGAATATAAGAAAAAGAAATATGGAAAGGATTTCGTAAATCTGATTAGACAGTTCGTAGAATAAAAGCATTTCTTTAATCGTATAAATTGACGAATCAACTGACTAACTATTATTCGTTCCACCCGGGTTATCCTTTCGTTCCACCTATGTTTCCCTTTAGTTCCACCTAGGTAGAACGAAAGGGAAACATAGGTGGAACGAACCAATACCCATAACAAAAGCCTCTCACTTATATAAACCGGAGAGATATAATAGGCTTATTAATAACTTCACTTACATTGCTGCAATTGTTCGTGCAAATCGGCAGGCAGTACTCCCAAAGAGATTGCCTTTTCAAAATCCGCTTTAGCCAACACCTTCTTCTTTTGAGCCAGATAGATATTTCCGCGCAACAGATAAGCATCAGCCGAGGCGGCATCCAGCCGGATCGCCTCCTCCAAATCAACCAATGCCAAATCTTCATGCTTCATTTCACGTTCCACGTCGGCACGGGCAATATAAAGTATCGCATCGTCAGGAGTGGCCGTAATCATCTTATTCAGAATTTCAAGAGCTTCCCGGAATTTTCCTTCTTTCTGCTCCAGAGTAGCCAATCCCAGACGACCGCTATAACTCTGCGGATCCAATTCCAACAAACGGTTATAATCGATCCTCGCAGCCGGATAATCCCGGCGGAGCACATAAATATAGGCACGCATCAATAAGGCTTCCTTGTTCTGCTTATCCTCATCAAGGACCTGACAATAATCGGTGTAAGCACGGTCTGTTTTTCCCATTTCCATATAAATGGCGGCACGGTCGAGTAAAATAGGAACTGCCAAAGGAACAAAATTCAGTGCAAAAGAATAAGATTCCAGCGCTTTGTCAAACTTACCCAAACGACGCTGCACCAAACCCAAGTTGGAAAAAAGCAGCGCATTTTTGGCGTTCTTCGGTTCCAACTTCAAAGCTTGAAGCAAAAGTTCCTCCGCTTGAGAAAGACTGTCTTTCTCGATACATTCAATGGCCCTTTCGGACAATTGCTGATAAGTTTGTGCAAATGCAACAGCCGGAAAACATAAAAACAAAGCTATCAGTATTCTTACCATGATTCAAGTTTTTTCTGTTCTCAAATTCCCGCCAATACGGGAGACGACAAAGATATGGAAAAAAAGAGATGTTTTATGCCACTTCATAAGAAAGATAAGGAAAAGTATAGTAACTTTGTATCCGTTCAATCTTTTTAAGTTTACAGATATGAAAAAGAGAATCGTACAATTTCTCACGACCTATTTTTTATTTGTTCTTTTATTCGTTCTTCAGAAACCCATCTTCATGGTTTACTACCATGACTTGTATACCGACACATCTTTAAGTGATTACTTCCGTGTCATGTGGCACGGATTGCCTCTGGATTTATCTCTTGCAGGCTACCTGACCGCTATCCCCGGCTTACTGCTCATCGCCTCCGCCTGGACGAGTTCATCCGTACTCCGCCGCATCCGGCAGGGATACTTCGGAATAATAGCCTTTGTCATGGCCTGCATCTTTATCATCGATTTGGGATTATACGGCTTTTGGGGATTCCGTCTGGATGCTACTCCCATTTTCTATTTCTTCTCTTCCCCCAAAGATGCGATGGCAAGTGTCAGCTTCTGGTTTGTACTAGGGGGCATCTTATCTATACTGGTCTATGCAACCATTTTATACTTTATTTTCCATTACGTCCTTATCCGGGAGAAAAAGCCACAGAAAATACCTTATCGACGTCAGCAGGTCTCGCTTGCACTCCTTTTGCTGACAGCCGCACTCTTCATCCCCATCCGGGGCGGATTCAGCGTATCTACCATGAATTTGAGCAAGGTCTATTTCAGCCAGAACCAACGCATGAACCATGCAGCCATCAATCCGATATTCAGCTTCATGTATTCCGCCACACACCAGAATAATTTCGATAAGCAATATCGCTTCATGGACCCGAAAATAGCTGACGAATTATTTGCAGAGATGGTAGACAAGCCTGTATCGGCAACAGACAGCATCCCCTCATTATTGAATACACAACGTCCGAACATTATTTTTATTATCCTTGAGAGTTTCTCCACACACTTGATGGAAACTTTCGGAGGACCACCCAATGTAGCTGTCAATATGGATAAATTCGCTAAAGAAGGCATATTATTCAGCAACTTCTACGGCAGCAGTTTCCGCACAGACCGCGGACTGGCATCCATCATCAGCGGATATCCCGGACAGCCAAGCACCAGCATCATGAAATATCCCGAAAAGACGGACAAACTTCCTTCTATCTCGCGTAGTCTGAAAAATGCCGGATATCACCTGGAATATTACTATGGCGGAGATGCCGACTTCACCAATATGCGCTCTTATCTGGTATCTTCCGGCATCGAAAAGATTATCTCCGATAAAGATTTTCCTCTGTCCGAACGCACAGGAAAATGGGGAGCACAAGATCACATCTTATTCCAACGCCTGATGAAAGACCTGAAAGAAGAAAAACAAAAAGAGCCGTTCCTGAAACTTGTTCAGACATCAAGCAGCCACGAACCGTTCGAAGTCCCGTTCCACAGGCTGGATAATAAAATCCTCAACTCCTTTGCGTATGCCGATAGTTGTGTAGGAGACTTCGTGAAACAGTATCAAGAAACACCGCTATGGAGAAATACCCTGTTTGTACTCGTTCCCGATCATCAGGGTGCCTATCCGTATCCGATAGAAAATCCGCTGGACGGCCATACCATTCCACTGATTTTAATCGGAGGTGCAATCAAGCGACCTCTTGTGGTAGATACTTATGCTTCACAAATTGACATTGCCGCCACCTTGCTTGCCCAATTAGGATTGCCGCATGAGGAATTTACTTTCAGCAAGAATATCATGAATCCGGCCTCTCCTCATTTCGCATACTTTACCCGACCGAACTATTTCGGAATGATTACCGCCGACAACCAATTAGTGTACAATCTGGACGCAAATACTGTGCAACTGGATGAAGGTAGCGCCAAAGGAGCCAATCTGGAGAAAGGAAAAGCATTCTTGCAGAAGCTCTACGATGATCTGGCGAAACGCTAGGAAATAATCAATATTGAATATTTATCAAGTAATATAAAACAATAAAGCCCTATGATACACACCGGAATTATCCAATATCTTTCAGAGATAGATACAAATATCTTCTTGTTTTTCAATGGTATACATTCCCCTTTCTGGGATTATTTCATGAGTTCTTTCACGGGTAAATTCATCTGGATTCCCATGTATGCCACTATATTGTATATTTTATTAAAAAACTTCCATTGGAAAGTAGTACTGTGTTACGTGGCTGCCATCACACTGACTATCACCTTCGCCGACCAAATGTGTAGCAGCATCATTCGTCCGGTAGTAGCACGCCTGCGTCCTTCCAATCTGGAAAACCCGATTGTAGATATGGTACATATCGTAAATGGTTACCGCGGAGGAAGCTACAGTTTTCCATCGTGCCATGCAGCCAATTCATTAGGTCTTGCCATGTTTCTCATATTCCTGTTCCGTAAACGTTGGCTAAACATTTTCATCCTAGTCTGGGCAATCCTCAACTGCTACACACGTATATATCTGGGGGTACATTATCCCGGTGATTTACTCGTAGGAGGTATTATCGGAGGATTCGGAGGTTGGCTGTTCTGCACCATCGCCCACAAAGCAGCCATCTATCTGTCACCTTCCACCCGTACGGATAGAAAAGAAATCAAACAATGGTCAGTCACTATTTATGTAGGATTACTGACCATACTCGGTATCATTCTATATTCCACTATCAAAAGTTGGTAGAATGTAACCTATTTCAAACTAAAAAGTAAAAGCCTGACACCATTATCCGATGCCAGGCTTTTACTTTTTTATCCGGTTTTATCAAGCCTTCTTGATATAATCAACAATCCACTCTCCTACTTCTTTCGTTCCGTACTTAGCCCCCCCGGCCACTTGTATTTCCGGTGTACGTACCTTCTCATCCAAAGAAGCATCTACGGCTTTACGAATCAATGCGCCCTCCTCTTTGCAATCGAAATACTCGAACAACATAGCTACAGAAAGAATCTGTGCCAACGGATTAGCTATATTCAATCCCTTAGCCTGCGGCCATGAACCGTGAATAGGTTCAAATACCGGAGTGCTTTCACCTGTAGAAGCAGAAGGAAGCAAACCCATAGAGCCACTGATTACAGAACCTTCGTCAGTCAGGATGTCGCCGAATGTATTTTCCGTTACCATCACATCGAAGAAAGCAGGTTCCTGAATCATCTTCATGGCAGCATTGTCCACAAACATATAATCAGTTGTCACTTCCGGATAGTCCGGAGCCATTTCCTGTGCAATCTGACGCCACAGACGGGAAGAAGCCAACACATTTGCCTTATCTACCACTGTCAGATGTTTTCTGCGCTTCATCGCATATTCGAAAGCCACCTTTAAAATACGTTCGATTTCCGGACGAGTATAATAGTTCGTATCATACGCTTTATCATTATCCTGATACTTCTCCCCGAAATACATACCTCCGGTCAGCTCACGGATACAGATAAAATCAGCGTTCTCTACCAGCTCCGCACGTAATGGAGATTTGTGAATCAGACATTTGAATGTCTGTACCGGACGGATATTGGCGAAAAGACCCAGTTTCTTACGCATAGCCAGCAAGCCTTGCTCCGGACGCACCTTGGCAGTAGGATCATGATCAAATTTCGGATCACCTACAGCAGAGAATAAAACAGCATCCGCCTCTTTACAAACCTGATAAGTTGCTTCCGGAAACGGATCGCCTACTTTATCAATCGCATCAGCTCCACAGATTGCATATTCATAACTTACTTTGTGCCCAAACTTCTCACAAACAGCACTCATCACATCTACACCTTGCACAGAGATCTCCGGTCCGATACCGTCACCTGCCAATACAGCAATTTTAAAATCCATAATCGTTTATTCTTCTATTTATATATTCGTATAAAAACACTTCTCGCGCAACTTGTTTCTCACTTGCTCTTCTCGTATTCATCTTCGATGAGGTTCAGCATCTTCATAGTAGCCTTGATGGCAGCCTCTGTCTGGTCGGCATCAAGTCCGCGGGTGCGGAACATCTGTCCATCAAAACTCCACGTGATTACCGTCTGCACAAATGCATCCGTACGTCCACCGGGAGGAATAGTCACCGCATAATTGGTCAGCATCGGGAATTTACGTCCCAATGTCACCTTATATATCTTACGCAGCGCACGAACAAAAGCATCATACTGGCCATCCCCGCTTGAACTCTCTTCGTACTCCTTTCCGTTGACTTCTATCTTCAACGTTGCCATCGGTTTCAAGCCATGAGCCAGATTCACAAAATAGCTTTTCAGTTTGACTTTCTCAACCAATGCTCCGTGTTTCAATACATCCGAAACAATGTACGGCAAATCTTCCTGCGTAACCAGCTCTTTCTTGTCGCCCAACTCGATGATGCGTTCCGTCACCTTGCGCATGGCATCTTCGTCCAGCTCCAATCCCAGATCTTCGAGGTTCTTGCGGATATTTGCCTTACCGCTTGTCTTACCCAATGCATACTCACGCTTACGACCAAAACGTTCGGGAAGCAAATCATTACAATAGAGATTATTTTTATTATCCCCGTCGGCATGCACCCCGGCCACTTGCGTAAAGACATTCTCACCTACAATCGGCTTATTGGCAGGTATCACAATTCCCGAATAAGACTCCACTACCCGGCTGACATCGTTCAAACGGCTCTCGTCGATATTAGTCACCGCATTGAAATGGTCTTTCAGGATAGCCTGCACACTTGCGAGAGGAGCATTTCCCGCCCGTTCGCCCAGTCCGTTAATGGTTGTATGCAATCCTTTGACACCGCTTAATACAGCGGCAAGGACATTGCTCACAGCCAAATCATAATCATTGTGCGCATGGAAATCGAAATGAGTATTCGGGTAACGCTTCTTCATCTTCCGCATATACTCTATCACTTGCAAAGGATTCAAAATACCCAACGTATCAGGCAACATAAAACGCTTGACACTCGTTTTTTTCAATCCATCCATTAATTGAAATACATATTCGGGAGACTCCTTGATACCGTTGCTCCAATCTTCCAGATAAACATTGACGGTAATATCCTGTTCGTCGGCATAATGCACCACACTTATGATATCCGCCAGATGCTCTTCCGGTCTTTTTTTCAGCTGTTGCGTACAATGCTTCAGTGAACCTTTACAAAGAAGATTAATCACACGGCAACCGGTACCCTGAACCCAATCGACAGAAGTGTATCCGTCGACAAAGCCGAGCACTTCCACTTTATGGAGCAGATTACGACGGGCAGCCCAGTCGCAAATCATCTTCACGGCTTCAAACTCACCGTCCGACACACGTGCCGAAGCAACCTCCACCCGGTCTACCTTTAAGTCTTCTAACAGTAAACGGGCGATCATTAGTTTCTCATGAGGCACAAAAGACACTCCGCAGGTTTGCTCACCATCACGGAGCGTTGTGTCCATGATTTCTATTTTCACGCCTTCTTTTCCCATGCTTCTATTTTATCTTTATTGCTCAACAAGAAATCGATATCGTCCAATCCGTTCATCAAACAAAGTTTCTTGTAAGCATTGATTTCGAAATGTTCACTTTTACCTGTCGCCTTGTTGGTAATGGTCTGTTCAGGAAGGTTCACTTCCACTTCCATCTGGGGGTCCGCCTCTATCGAATCGAACAACTCCTGCAGGAACTCTTCGGTAACAACCACCGGAAGCACAAAATTGTTCAACTCATTATTCTTATGAATATCGGCAAAGAAACTGGATACCACCACACGGAAACCGTAACCTGCAATTGCCCAGGCAGCGTGTTCACGGCTGGAACCCGAACCGAAATTTTTTCCTGCCACCAATATCTGGCCACCGTAAATAGGATTGTTCAACACAAAATCCTTGTTCGGGGAACCGTCAGCATTATAACGCCAGTCACGGAAAAGATTATCACCGAAGAATTTTTCTTCACGAGTGGTTGCTTTCAGGAAACGTGCCGGAATAATCTGGTCTGTATCTACATTTTCTAAAGGAAGAGGTACACAAGTACTTGTTATTATATTAAATTTTGTCTTAGCCATCGTCTTATTTACAATTTATGATTTACGAATTACGGTTACATTACATCAGCTCTCTCGGATCGGTAATCACACCTGTCACCGCAGCAGCGGCAGCCACCAGCGGACTAGCCAGCAAAGTGCGTGCACCGGGTCCCTGACGTCCTTCAAAATTACGATTACTGGTAGATACCGAATACTTTCCAGCAGGGATCTTGTCATCGTTCATTGCCAGACAAGCAGAACATCCCGGCTGACGGATGGAAAATCCGGCTTCCGTCAATATCTTGTCTATTCCTTCCTTACGGATCTGCGCGTCTACCATCCATGAACCGGGAACCAACCATGCGATTACATTCTCGGCTTTCTTACGACCTTTCACGATGGAAGCAAATGCACGGAAATCCTCCATACGGCCGTTTGTACAAGCCCCAAGGAATACGTAATCAATCTTTTTACCCAACAAAGACTCACCCGGTCGGAATCCCATATATTCCATTGATTTCTTGAACGAAACCAGTGCAGCTTCACCCATTCCTTCCACGGTAGGAATGTGCTGTGTGATTCCTATGCCCATACCCGGATTCGTTCCATAGGTAATCATCGGTTCAATATCAGCTGCTTCGAAACGAACCTCTTTATCAAACACGGCATCATCATCACTCTTCAATGTCTTCCAATATGCCAAAGCCTTGTCCCATGCTTCGCCTTGCGGAGCACCTTCACGTCCCTTGACATATTCAAAAGTCACTTCATCCGGAGCAACCATCCCTCCACGTGCCCCCATTTCAATCGAAAGGTTACAAAGGGTAAGACGTCCCTCCATGGTCAGATGGCGGATAGCCGAACCTGCATACTCTACAAAGTAACCCGTAGCACCACTGGTAGTCATTTTAGACATCATATACAGAGCTACATCCTTTGCGGTCACCCCTTTACCCAGTTCTCCGTCTACAGTGATACGCATCGTTTTCGGTCTCGACTGGAGAATACATTGTGAAGCCAGCACCATTTCCACCTCGCTCGTTCCGATACCGAAAGCAATCGCCCCCATCGCACCGTGAGTAGAAGTGTGAGAGTCACCGCAAACAATCGTCATTCCCGGTAAGGTCAAACCACGTTCGGGACCTACCACATGGATAATACCATTCTTCGGATGCATCATGCCATAGTGTGTCAGACCGAAATCCTTCGCATTCTGCGCCAGTGTGTCCACCTGCATTTTAGAAACCGGATCTTCAATTTCCTTATCCTGATCGTGTGTCGGTGTATTGTGGTCGGGCATACAAAACACCTTTTCCGGACGTAATACTCCGATTCCACGTTCACGTAATCCTGAAAAAGCTTGCGGACTAGTCACTTCGTGGCAATATAACCGATCAATATAAAGCTGTGTAGGACCATCTTCCACAGTAGTCACCACATGGGCATCCCATATCTTATCAAATAATGTATTCATCTGTTTATGTACTATTTTACTAATTACTATTTACTCTTTCAATCAATCTCTGTAATACCTAACCGACTGCTAATCTCTTTTTTTACGATTTGAATTTGTTGATACAGTCGATGTAAGCTTCTACCGAAGCAGCGATAATATCTGTATTGGCACCAAAACCATAATAAATCTGGTTATCGTATTCTACCTGCATGTGCACTTTGCCTACATCATCACTACCCTTACTGATAGCCTGAATAGTAAACTCTTTCAGAGTCATGTGGCGATCTACAATCTTTTTCAATGCTTTGATAGCTGCATCTACCGGACCGTTACCACTGGCACAAGCTTCAAACTTCTCACCGGCAATATTCAGTCCCAAACTGGCTACCGAACGCACACCGACACCACTCGTCACCTGCAAGTAATCCAGTTTGATACGATGGTTCAGGCTACGGTCCGCACCTGCCAATACCAAAATATCATCATCATTAATATCTTTCTTCTTATCAGCCAACTTCAGGAACTCATCATATACCTTATCCAGTTTTTCCCGATCCAGATTCACTCCCAATATAGAAAGACGATTTTTCAATGCAGCACGTCCGCTACGGGCAGTCAATACGATAGAGTTATCATCAATACCCACATCATGCGGATCAATAATCTCATACGTCTGTACATTCTTCAATACACCATCCTGATGGATACCTGAAGAGTGTGCGAAAGCATTACGTCCAACGATTGCTTTATTAGGCTGTACCGGCATATTCATCAGACTGGATACCATACGGCTGGTCGGATAGATCTTCTGCGTATTGATATTGGTTTGAATATCTATTTCGTGATGACTCTTGATAATCATGGCGATTTCTTCGAGAGCAGTATTTCCTGCACGTTCGCCAATACCGTTGATAGTAACCTCCACCTGACGCGCACCGTTCAAAACACCTGCTATCGTATTGGCAGTAGCCATACCCAAGTCATTGTGACAGTGAGTAGAAAGTATGGCATTATCAATACCGTCTACATGGTCAACCAGATATTTTATCTTAGCGCCATATTCCGAAGGCAAGCAGTAACCTGTTGTATCAGGGATATTCACTACGGTAGCTCCTGCTTTGATGACAGCTTCCACCACACGTGCCAGATATTCGTTATCCGTACGGCCTGCATCTTCTGCATAAAATTCCACATCATCTACAAAACGGCGGGCGTATCTCACAGCAGCTACCGCGCGTTCGATAATCTCTTCACGATTCGAATTGAATTTATACTTAATGTGCGAATCCGAAGTACCGATACCGGTATGAATACGTTTATGTTTAGCAAATTTCAGTGCATCTACAGCTACATCAATATCTTTTTGAACTGCGCGGGTCAAAGCACAGATAGTAGGCCAAGTCACCGCTTTCGAAATCTCAATCACTGAATTAAAATCTCCCGGGCTCGAAATGGGGAATCCGGCTTCAATCACGTCTACTCCCAAGGCTTCCAATGCCTTTGCTACCTGGATCTTCTCCACTGTGTTCAACTGGCATCCGGGAACCTGTTCACCATCTCTAAGAGTAGTATCAAAAATAAATAACCTATTGTCCATATTCTTATGTATATTATATAATTATTAGCATTAAAAAAAGCCTTTCACACTTAGAAGTGAGAAAGGCTTTCGTATATTTTCATTTATACATATTTACGCGCAGCACTCACTTCCACCACCCTTTGATAGTAGAATAATAATACCGCATAGTAGAATATGTATAAACATCTGATTCATTTTTTGTCTCTTTTATTAGTTTGACGGTGCAAAGGTATAGATTATTTCTTTACCACCAAATAATACGTTACTTTTTTATCTAAAAAAATATCATTTCATAAGTTAAGACCGATTATTAACAAAAATATATCACAAATAAAGTAATATATCCACCAAACGAAAAAGAGGGAATAGAATGTTTGAACCATTCTCTCCCTCTTCTTCTTTATTGTCCTAAATCAATAGATTACTTCTTATCGCAACATTCTTTCTTTTCTGCGCAATCAGCTTTTTTATCGCAAGCAGTAGCACAAGAATCTTTAGCCTGGCAGCAAGAATCAGATTCAGCAACAGCTTCTACTGTTTCTACAGTTGTTTCTTCACCTTCAGAAGCAGCGTTAGTAGTTTTATTACCAGTACAAGACATCATTGCAAAAGAAAATGTTACTGCTACAGCAGCCAAAAATAATTTAGTTTTCATACCTTTCAAATTTGCTTTAAACGTTTAATAAAATAATTATCAGTTGCAAATATAACACTTTTTTCGCAAAGTACCAAACACAGCAAGCCCCTTGACTCACTTCAGAATCAAGGGGCTTCTTCAAAAACGGCGGCTACCTACTCTCCCACTGTTACGCAGTACCATCGGCGTGACGAGGCTTAACTTCTCTGTTCGGAATGGGAAGAGGTGGAACCCTCGTGCTATAACCACCTGAATAAAGTCATGACATGATGAAAAGTAAAAATTCAGTTATTACAAGCTAAATGTATACAACCAACCACTACATCTCCGAAAGAAAGTCGACGGGCAATTAGTAATGCTCGGCTTTGATGTTACCACCTTTACACCTGCATCCTATCAACGTCATCGTCTTTGACGACCCTGAGAAATCTAATCTTGTGGCTGGCTTCGTACTTAGATGCTTTCAGCACTTATCCAATCCCGACTTAGATACCCGGCAATGCACCTGGCGGCACAACCGGTAAACCAGAGGTCAGTCCAACACGGTCCTCTCGTACTAGTGTCAGAGCCACGCAAATTTCATACGCCCACGATAGATAGAGACCGAACTGTCTCACGACGTTCTGAACCCAGCTCGCGTGCCACTTTAATGGGCGAACAGCCCAACCCTTGGGACCTTCTCCAGCCCCAGGATGTGACGAGCCGACATCGAGGTGCCAAACCCCTCCGTCGATATGAGCTCTTGGGAGGGATCAGCCTGTTATCCCCGGAGTACCTTTTATCCTTTGAGCGATGTCCCTTCCATACGGAAACACCGGATCACTATGCTCTAGTTTCCTACCTGATCGACTTGTAAGTCTCCCAGTCAAGCGCCCTTATGCCATTACACTCTGCGGACGGTTACCAATCGTCCTGAGGGCACCTTTAGAAGCCTCCGTTACGCTTTTGGAGGCGACCACCCCAGTCAAACTACCCACCAAACAGTGTCCTCCAGTAAAGGAGTTAGAACTCAAATAATCAAAGGGCCGTATTTCAACAGCGACTCCACAGATACTGGCGTACCCACTTCATTGTCTCCGGCCTATCCTACACATCAATTACCCAAATTCAATGTTAAGCTATAGTAAAGGTTCACGGGGTCTTTTCGTCCCATCGCGGGTAATCGGCATCTTCACCGATACTACAATTTCACTGAGCTCACGGTTGAGACAGTGTCCAGATCATTACACCATTCGTGCAGGTCGGAACTTACCCGACAAGGAATTTCGCTACCTTAGGACCGTTATAGTTACGGCCGCCGTTTACTGGGGCTTCAATTCAACGCTTCTCTTGCGATGACGTCTCCTCTTAACCTTCCAGCACCGGGCAGGTGTCAGGCTGTATACATGATCTTTCAATTTTGCACAGCCCTGTGTTTTTGTTAAACAGTTGCCTGGACCTATTCTCTGCGCCCAACTCACGTTGGGACCCTTTATCCCGAAGTTACAGGGTCAGTTTGCCTAGTTCCTTAACCGTGATTCACTCAAGCGCCTGAGTATATTCAACCCGACTACGTGTGTCCGTTTGCGGTACGGGTACCTTAGGGATTAAGTTTAGCGGATTTTCTCGGGAGTATGGTTACACGCGCTATTGGATTGTTCCGAGGAACGCTCCATACTATCAGGTTCGACTCTCTTTGTGGATTTGCCTGCAAAGATCAACATCTACACCCTTCAACGGACTATTCCGTCAGTCCGCGGCGTTGTCACGACTCCGTCTCCACGTCACTCCATAAGGTAGTACAGGAATATTAACCTGTTCTGCCATCGGCATCACCATTCGGCTGAGCCTTAGGACCCGACTAACCCTGATCCGATTAGCGTTGATCAGGAAACCTTAGTCTTGCGGCGAGGGGGTTTCCCACCCCCTTTATCGTTACTTATACCTACATTTGCGTTTCCACACGCTCCAGCAAGGCTCACGCCCCACCTTCGACGCTGAGTGGAATGCTCCCCTACCGATGTCAATTCAATACTGACATCCCATAGCTTCGGTAAATTGCTTTATGCCCGATTATTATCCACGCCAAACTCCTCGACTAGTGAGCTGTTACGCACTCTTTAAATGAATGGCTGCTTCCAAGCCAACATCCTAGCTGTCTTAGCAATCTGACTTCGTTAGTTCAACTTAGCAATTATTTCGGGACCTTAGCTGATGGTCCGGATTCTTCTCCTTTAGGACATGGACCTTAGCACCCATGCCCTCACTCCTGTGATCAAACTAATGCGCATTCGGAGTTTATCAAGACTTGATAGGCGGTGAAGCCCTCGCATCTTATCAGTCGCTCTACCTCACATTAGTAACCCACAAGGCTGCACCTAAATGCATTTCGGGGAGTACGAGCTATCTCCAAGTTTGATTAGCCTTTCACCCCCACCCTCAGCTCATCCGGAAGCTTTTCAACGCTTATCGGTTCGGTCCTCCAGTTAGTGTTACCTAACCTTCAACCTGGCCAAGGGTAGATCACTTGGTTTCGCGTCTACTCCTTCCGACTAACCGCCCTGTTAAGACTCGCTTTCGCTTCGGCTGCATGTCTCAAGACACTTAACCTCGCCGGAAAAAGTAACTCGTAGGTTCATTATGCAAAAGGCACGCCGTCACTGCATCAAGCAGCTCCGACCGCTTGTAGGCGCACGGTTTCAGGGACTATTTCACTCTTCTGTTCGAAGTGCTTTTCACCTTTCCCTCACGGTACTGGTTCGCTATCGGTCTCTCGGGAGTATTTAGCCTTACCGGATGGTCCCGGCGGATTCACGCAAGATTTCCCGTGTCCCGCGCTACTCAGGATACCACTACGCTTCATTCGGCTTCGAATACCGGACTATCACCGTCTATGGTTTCATTTTCCAAAGAATTCTTCTCACCGAATTTCATGCGATATCGTGGTCCTACAACCCCGGTATTGCCGTAACAATACCGGTTTGGGCTAATCCCCGTTCGCTCGCCACTACTTGGGGAATCATTATTATTTTCTCTTCCTACAGGTACTAAGATGTTTCAGTTCCCTGCGTTTGCCTCCATCTGAAAATGGATGGTGTTCCTTCAGAACACCGGGTTGTCCCATTCGGAAATCTCCGGATCAAAGGTTATTTGCACCTTCCCGAAGCTTATCGCAGCTTATCACGTCCTTCATCGCCTCCGAGAGCCAAGGCATCCGCCATGCGCCCTTATTTACTTTCTTTCAAACGTCTTGTCCGTGTACCGGTATTGACATTGGAATTGCTTCCATTTATCAATATTGCATACGCGGACACGTACGGTTTGATATATACTTTTAGCTCTTACTAAAATTTTACTTTTTGTACATCATGTCAAAGATCGTTTCTCATTGCTGAGACTGTGGAGAATAACGGATTCGAACCGTTGACCCTCTGCGTGCAAAGCAGATGCTCTAGCCAGCTGAGCTAATCCCCCAAGAAGTGATTCAAGAATATCGGTCAAGGCTCGCGCACATGGACATATCTTGAGCTTGGTAGTCCCAGGCAGAGTTGAACTGCCGACCTCTACATTATCAGTGTAGCGCTCTAACCAACTGAGCTATAGGACTAGTTCAACCTTGTCTACCTGTATGTTAGACTCGGCTTCTGTTTTCTCTCGTGTTGATCTATATCTATACTTCTATAGATGGTTGATCTATATCATAAATAAACAAGTACCAGTAGTACAAAAAAAACAGAACCTTGAAAGGTATCCGGGTGGAGATGGACCTTACATACGATACATATTAAACATACGATAAGGACATCCACCACTACGGCATCACTCCAGAAAGGAGGTGTTCCAGCCGCACCTTCCGGTACGGCTACCTTGTTACGACTTAGCCCCAATTACCGGTTTTACCCTAGGACGCTCCTCGCGGTTACGTACTTCAGGTACCCCCGGCTTTCATGGCTTGACGGGCGGTGTGTACAAGGCCCGGGAACGTATTCACCGCGCCATGGCTGATGCGCGATTACTAGCGAATCCAGCTTCACGAAGTCGGGTTGCAGACTTCGATCCGAACTGAGAGAGGTTTTGAGGATTGGCATCCTGTCGCCAGGTAGCGGCCTTCTGTACCCCCCATTGTAACACGTGTGTAGCCCCGGACGTAAGGGCCGTGCTGATTTGACGTCATCCCCACCTTCCTCACATCTTACGACGGCAGTCTCTTCAGAGTCCTCAGCATCACCTGTTAGTAACTGAAGATAAGGGTTGCGCTCGTTATGGCACTTAAGCCGACACCTCACGGCACGAGCTGACGACAACCATGCAGCACCTTCACAAATGCCTTGCGGCGGACCAGTCTCCTGATCATTCATTTGCAATTTAAGCCCGGGTAAGGTTCCTCGCGTATCATCGAATTAAACCACATGTTCCTCCGCTTGTGCGGGCCCCCGTCAATTCCTTTGAGTTTCACCGTTGCCGGCGTACTCCCCAGGTGGAATACTTAATGCTTTCGCTTGGCCGCTTACTGTATATCGCAAACAGCGAGTATTCATCGTTTACTGTGTGGACTACCAGGGTATCTAATCCTGTTTGATACCCACACTTTCGAGCATCAGTGTCAGTGACAGTCCAGTGAGCTGCCTGCGCAATCGGAGTTCTTCGTGATATCTAAGCATTTCACCGCTACACCACGAATTCCGCCCACCTCTACTGTACTCAAGACTGCCAGTTTCAACTGCAATTTTACGGTTGAGCCGCAAACTTTCACAACTGACTTAACAGCCCACCTACGCTCCCTTTAAACCCAATAAATCCGGATAACGCTCGGATCCTCCGTATTACCGCGGCTGCTGGCACGGAGTTAGCCGATCCTTATTCATACGGTACATGCAGAGTCCCACACGTGGGACCGGTTATTCCCGTATAAAAGAAGTTTACAACCCATAGGGCAGTCATCCTTCACGCTACTTGGCTGGTTCAGACTTCCGTCCATTGACCAATATTCCTCACTGCTGCCTCCCGTAGGAGTTTGGACCGTGTCTCAGTTCCAATGTGGGGGACCTTCCTCTCAGAACCCCTATCCATCGTTGTCTTGGTGGGCCGTTACCCCGCCAACTAACTAATGGAACGCATCCCCATCGATAACCGGATTCCTTTCACAGCATCCCCATGCGGGGATGATATGGCATCGGGTATTAATCTTTCTTTCGAAAGGCTATCCCCGAGTTAACGGAAGGTTGGATACGTGTTACTCACCCGTGCGCCGGTCGCCATCAAAGGTTTGCAAGCAAACCTTCATGCTGCCCCTCGACTTGCATGTGTTAAGCCTGTAGCTAGCGTTCATCCTGAGCCAGGATCAAACTCTTCATTGTAAAAATATCATTCGAATATCCAATCAAGGATATCATATTGCTCTGTTCAGGACGCCGTAATTTCATTGACCTTTATTACAATACCTGTGCCTGTACATATATTTAATATATACCAGACAAGTATTGACGGTTCTATTTCTTTACTTGTACTACTTGTATTGTTTATCAATATTTCAAAGAACTGACGTGTCAGAAACACGCGCTTTCTTTTAGAAAGCGGATGCAAAGATAAGGACTTTTATTTATTAACTCCAAACTTTTTTGAAAGTTTTTTGTCTTTATTTTCAAGGTACCTTATGCGGCAAGCATCATGTCAAACCTGTCAGGCTGTCCTCCCTCGGAAAGCGGGTGCAAAAGTACAGACTTTTAATCTACAATCCAAATATATTCGACACTTTTTTCTGAACTTTTTTGCATATTTATACTAACACGCTGATTGACAACGATGTTGTAGAACATATTTTTTCTTCTTTGTGAAGCTGTCCGGTAAAGAATCGGAAGAAGAACGGAGCAATTTAGAAACAGGACAGGTAAAGTATAAAGCGGATTCACTCATGCTCAAGGGGAATTCACTCATACTCCGGCAAAGCGTAGCTTTAGAAATCGGAAAGCATAGCTTTAGCAACCGGAAAGCATAGCTTTAGCAACCGGAAAGCATAGCTTTAGCAACCGGAAAGCATAGCTTTAGCAACCGGAAAGCGTAGCTTTAGCAACCGGAAAGCATAGCTTTAGCAACCGGAAAGCATAGCTTTAGAAACCGGAAAGCGTAGCTTTAGAAATCGGACCGGATTCTTTGTTTATAAAGGGCGGGGACAGTGGGGACACTTGTCCCGATTCACTCACACACACGCGTGCGCGTATATTATTAGGTGTAGAAAATGATCACACATGGGGGATGCCGCAAACATCAGAAATGCAAACGGGACATGACTTATCTGCAAAACCGAACCGATGAAGTAACGAACGGAATACCATCCGGGGACAAGGAGCAAGGGGGAGATATCTAAATAAAAGGGATAAATCTTTGGCTACTCGCGCACGCGTGCGTGTGTGTGAGCGAATCGGAAAAAGTGTCCCCACTGTCCCCACCATCCGGTTATGATGTCACTGCTACCATCTTTCCCATTGTGCATAGAGAGTAATGTCTTCGTGAATATTCATAATCTCTTCATTCTTATAACTCCTTCCCGCTCCACTGGGCTTTGTATTCCATCCTACAAGATTGTAACCCATACGTTTAAACTCCGGTGTTACCAACTTACTGTTCGTCTCTGTCACAATATTCTGGAAACTTGTTTCAGGATTCTCACTACCATCATTGGCATTGAACGTGACAACGTTATGCTTCACATCTCCATGATTTAAAGTTACCGATCCCTCCTCATTCGTCACATCTTGATTGTGAACATATTGCGAAACGGTATTGCCCTTAATCGTACCGCTGTTAATGGTTATATCGGCATTGGTTCCCTTGGCATAAACTCCTCCACCTTGCAGCAAGGTATGATTCTTGGAGATCTGGAGAATGCTATCGTTACTCTCTTCTGTTCCGATAATAATTACAGCTTTCTTATTATCCTTATCACTGTTATCCTGAATCACACATAAGCCTCCGCCTCTGCGGTCCGCCGTATTCCCGATTATCTTGCCGGATTTAAGGTTGACATCCACATCAGCTACTTTGGAATAGACATATATTCCGCCGCCATTGCCGCCGCCATATATACCATCCTCGTCTGTTTCTCTTATTTCGGAAGCATTGTCTTTAATAACCGGACCGGCACTACCGCTTTCACCTACCCTCAGGGACCCGCGACGTATGAAAACACCGCCTCCGTTACCCCCGGCTGCCAGATTATCAGCTATAATTCCACCCTTCAACTCCACATCTCCGTCTATTATGTGAATAGCACCCCCACTTCCCACAAAATCCTTATCACTGATGCCGGTGTTTCTATAAGCTTCGTTGTCTTTAATCTCACCACCACTCATTGTAAAGGAAGCATTGGAAGTGCCATCCAATGAACCAATAATGTAAATTGCTCCACCCCTCTTTGCCTTACAATTCCGGATTGCTCCACCGTTTATGGTCACCGTACCATTCTCCAGATATACGGCACCACCGTCATCCTTCACATGCAAGTACTCCTCATCTGCCGTATCACTGTTACGGATTGTACCGCCGCTCATCGTAAAGGATGGCTTTTCTCCCGCACCCGTGCCGGCAGACAATAGGAACTGACCCTGAATGTCGCCTCCGCGTATGTGAATCGTCGCATTCCCTATATAGGCATCACCAGCTCCGGTTCCGCCTCCACCGATGGAGCCGGTTCGAATAATCGGATTGCCATCGATTGTAATATTCGCATTTCCTCCGTTATGGTTGTAAGGGTTGGTTGCCTCTTTAGGGTTCGAACATCCCGTACCGCCGCCGATACTTGCACTTAACTTTGAATCGGTTTTAGCGAAAACCTCACCGCCTGAAATTGTAATATGGGCATCACCTCCATATCGCGAATAGCTGCTGCCTCCACCGATGGCAGTACCCAAAGCTGATTTGGCGTACACATACCCACCGGAAATAGTTACAATGCCTTTCTCTCCGTAGTTGCTTTTTGACCCGGCACCTCCGATGGCAGAACTCGGAATATCCCATTTATTGGCATGATTATAGGCATAGACATTGCCACCTGTAATGGTAACTTCGCCCACTCCGCCCGCACTGCCAAATCCGATTCCCCCTCCGATGGCTGTACCCGTGGTGGTGGCGACTGCCGTTACCGTACCACCGTTAATGGTAACACCTCCGTATGCATTACCACCTCCTCCGATAGCAGTACAATTTTCCGCTTTGGTGGTACCGGCGAAAATTATACCGCTATTGATAACAATACCATAACTGGCATCATCACCGGGAGGACTATCATGGTTACCGATGGCAGAACTCCAGTGATTAGACCAGTAGCCTTTTTCGCCATTTTCAAGACCGGAGTTACCATCCCCACCCATAAATCCATCCACATCCGCCACAGTCAACGAACCGGTTCCTTCAAAGATTATTTCGTTGCCATTGTTACTTTGATTATTGTAATGCACGGCTCCTACCCGGTTATCACCTACACTATTGATCGTTACTTTTGCATTAGTTACTCCACTTCCTGGGATAAACGAAATTCCGGCCTTATTACGATAATCCGGAGTCATTTCTCCTACATGATTGTCTCTATTCTCTTGATATATAGAATAGATATTGTCGATAGTCAAATCACAAGTCACCTTGCCGGTTATTTCTATCCGGTGACTCGTATATTCGCGTCCGACAGCTGTAACAAGCGCATTATTATCTTTATCCCAAGATTTGATTACCAAATCCACATTGGTATTGTTGGTTATAAAATCACTCCACGAACGACCGTCGGTATATTTGACTTCTTCATACTCGGGAGGGGTACAGACATCGCCTGTCCAAATTCCTTCTCTATTCTTTTCAGTCGATTGATAGACATAATAATGATTCCCGTCTTTATGGTCGCCGGTTACGTCTTTTAAGCCTCCGTCTTTATAGACTTTACCGGAATATTTGCCACCTCCTTTGATCGTCACATCGCTTAGCGCCAAATCGAAATAAATCGTTTCCGGAGCTTGTCCCTTATAAAACGTATAGGTAATAAGCTTGCCCGGTTCCCATCTCCATTTCTTTTCTTCCTCCCTTTCTTCATCACTGACAGGAACAACCGTACGATATTCTTTATCTTCACATGTCAAAACAATTTCTGCTCCACCAGGCAAATTTTGAGGCATCAGAATCATATACTCAACCTGATCCTTCTTAAGGGTCAATATATCATTGCTATCAAACAATTTGCCTTCATCTCCGAAACTGATCTTGTATGATGACTTATAAGATGCTTCCGAACCTTCATTAACCATCCATTTGTCATCCAAAAAATTATATGTTCCACTATTATACACGTTCCTAATCTCCACGGACTTCACCTTACATTTAAATCCCACCCTGAAACGAATGGCGGTAAGGGCGTGATTGAAAGTGAGAGGAATGGTCTTGTATTTATAATTCGGATCTGCCAGAGCCTGACTTATCCACCTCGCCACCAGAATATCTTTCTGACGGGCTATCAACTCAGGCACTATGTAATCGATAGTAGGCGGCGCAGTCGCAAAATCGAGCTTTATGCTATCCGGCTTTGCAGGATCCGGGGTCGTATTTGTCGATACGTAGGGCGCATACGCATAAACATTCAGATGCGGCTGGGTTATCGTTTTCCATAGAATGGTAGCATCCTTGGAAACAAGCTTGTTGCCGTCAAATTCACATTCGAGATTATTATCATCACCGGCAATAGGAGTTTTATCGTTTTCATCATTACCATATTGAAAACCGAGGACACCGGCACTACCACTGAGATGGTTTGTAAGCGTTCCCCGGGTGGCACCACTCTCCTCCCGCGTCGTCTGCAAAGCCCACTGTTCCTCGACAATTTCCAGATTCGAGACCGAACTGCGAGTAGCCGAAGATGTATTCTCCGACGCAAGATAGGTGGTAAATGCCAGACAATCGGAGGGAAAAGTCACGTAGCCATTCCCGTTCATCCCCATGTCATCAGTACAACCGATACAAGTGAACAATGCAGCAGCAACCGCCCCCAGGCTCCATCGCTTTATATAGTCAGGATATAGTTTCATCACGATTACAATTTTAGTCTAAATAAATATCTTCGTTTTGATTGCTCCACGAATTCAGCGTACCCACGCCATCAATCACATTGTGAGGTGTAAAATAGAGGGAAAACACAAAGCATTTTCCTTTTGCTTGACTCTCCTGAGTAACATTTGTAATTTTATCATCATGTTCTACGTCTATTAAATTCAAAGTCAATGGGATCGTTCTCTTTTCTACAACACCGCTTTTATTTTTAGTTTCTACCGTCACCTTATACTCCTTCTCCGGGCTGCAAAACACCGATCCGACCTCTTGAATTGATGTAGAAAGAAGTTTACTACTGTTCATCGCAGGTATAAGTTGTGGGCTTACATATTGACACGATCCATTTTTCAAATCGATCTGCACTTCAGAGTCGCTTGTTACATAAATTTGCTCTATCATCCCCCAGGCATCCACAGCATCGTGCGATGAGGCACAGATGTTTATCTTTATCCAAGTCAGCAAATGTTCATACTGCTGTGGCGGGAAATGCCGGTTCCAACTTCCTTCAATTTCCGAGGCGAACATCAAATCCTCCGCCCCGTTGATAGAGTGAGAAACGACCTTATTATCCGTTGTTTCCCAATTCAACTTAGGATATAATCCGATACAACAGACATTCGTATTATCGGTGGGATATTTGAGATTCTTATTGTCGTAAAACACATATTTCAATTGCGAACCGTCAAATTCCACCGTAGTATGAACCGGCAGATTGATCGAAGCATCCGGCTTGTTTTCATAATCACCATCATACTTTCGAAACCATACTGCCGCCTCGAAAGTTTTTCCCTCTTGAGGAAGATAAGGGACGGCTGTTACACCTGCACGACTGTTGATTTGAAGATCTCCCACGGTAACTCCCAATTGTATATTGCCGCTCAGATCAGCTTCGTCCGAAGCACTCTCCGAACATGCAGCCATCGTCAGAAAAACGAATCCAATATATACAAGACTTAACTTCTTCATAATCGATAAAATTAAGATGCATCAGAGTTTCCATCAGAAGTATTATTAGGGCTTAACACCCCATTACTGATACCTCCTAATTCCCAATCGTCCACTGATACAGTTACTACAATGTTATTACCCATTTTGAAATTCAGATTCAAGATAAATTGATAGTTCATCGTACTTCCCTCAAAACAGGTCGATTCACCTTTCTTTAAATCAACCGGCACTTCAACAGTGCGGTGCTCGGTTTCCACCAGCAATGTATATTCATTGGTTTTTACAACGTCCAGCTCTTCATGCTCGGTAGCAATCACCGGTGCGCAAAGCACGTATGCCACCTCCTCGAATTTGTCTTTGTACGGCAAGGGATAGCTTTCATTTTGAAACGCATTGTTTGTCCCGGTTTTATAGAAATCCAGGGTCACACCATCACCGGAAGAAAATGTAACGCAATTTTCCAAAGCGCCCGGATTGTAAACCGAACTGTACTCTTTACTCAAATCAATCGTCACCGTATTTCCATTGCTACTCTTCACTTTAAGGCTTTTGAGCTTTCCCCAGGCTTCCGAGACTATTTCACTATCGGCTTTCACCTTCACCCTTAACCAAGTGAGTAAATGTTTAAATTTGAACGTAGGCCATTTTTCTTTATCCACATTTCCGCCATATACCCCCTCTTCCTGAGGTGCAAACATCACATCTTCGGAGCCATTAAAAGTCTTACTTGCCGTTTCGCCTGCCGTAGCATTGTCGGTCCATCCGCCTTGGGGGTGCATTCCCACGAAATATACTGTTTTTGTTCCGCCAGCGTTATCTTTGGGATAGACAGCGGCATCCAGCAACTGTTCCGAACCGGCGGTGAATCTTGCCGTGGTATGTAAGGCAACAGTCCCGTTAGTCCCGTTCGCTCCATCCACATGCTCAAACTTTTTGGAAGTTGTCGATGCCCATACGGCCACTTCCAGCGGATTATCTTCATTGGGCTCTAACAAGGAAAAAGGTGCGCGGCTCAACAGGATGGTATTTTCCACTGTCGCACGCAAATAGATTCGTTGAGCCGAATCCGTACAGATATCCGCCTCTTCTTCCCGACAAGAGAAGAGGAAAATACTTAACCCACAGATGGCATAAAACATCTTTCTCATCTTATTCCACATCTATATTATGTTCATACCCCAATTTCCAGTCCTCTTCCACTTCCACATTGAAGTAGATTTCTTCTTGATTATCACCGTAACTGATAACGTAGGTGTATTTCTTACCCGCTTCCCATTTCCATTCTTTTCCTTCACTATTACTGAAAGTAAATGTTTTCTCAATAGCGGTTTCCGTTAGATTCGTCTTATCAGCTGCACGGGTAGCAGACAAAGTAAGCCTTACTCCATTTAAATCCTGAGGCATCACGATGAACCAATCTGACAAATTCGTATTATAGTTTATATCATTGGGGATTCTTTTTTCGATTAGTGCCGTATATTCTCCGGCACCGCCCGTGTACTTCCACTTGCCGTTTGGCTCCGGCTTTGTAGAGAATGTGCCGTTCAAATGTATATCACTGAATTTAATATTATGAACCGTCATTCGGTAAGAGCCGCCCTTCAATTTAAAATTGATTAATGCAAAAGGGTGTTTAAACCGCAATGTCAGAGGATCATATTGTTTCGTTTCAGAGTTATACTGTCCCTGTTTCGTTTTTCCTGATTCGTATGCGTAAATAAATTCTTGAATTTCGGTGGCATCACTGGCAGAACCAGGCAAAGCACACTCAAACTGTCCCCCATTCTCTTTGGAGTAATCAAGCACCTTGACATGAGTCTTTTTTGACATATCATCATCGTTGTTATTATAAGGCATGAAAGCAAAGAAATTCAGTTTCTCTGAATTAGGCCAATAGTAAGTTATCGGTCTTTCATTACCATCCAACATCATCCACTCACTATTATCCGAATCGTCCGGGTCGTCAAAATACCACGTTCTCACACCATCTATATATTTGGTGGCAGTAGCGTCCACGTAGGCATAAAGCGTGAAGTTACCTCTTCCTTTTTCCACATTCTTCAAGTCACCTTTTTCCTCAAATAAGGTGGCACGAGACTGCACCATCGGCGTCCACTCCGGCAAGGATAAGGTTATCTCCGTGTCAGACAACAATGGGAAGACATCAGGTTCCTCCTGCTTGGAGCAGGAGGAAGCCGACACCCCAAGCAGGGCGGAGATGCAGAGCATGTCAATCAGCCATCTGTATCTATGTCTTATCATACATCAGTTTATGTTTCATACTGTCTCTACTTATTCATATCGATTGGGGTATCGTTGCCTTTTACAAACTCGTCAACCTTCACTTCATATTCAATCTTGACAAGTACAGGATCGGGATCAGGATCATCGGGATCGGGATCGAGACCGCCGTTGCCTTTGTCGAACGTAAGGGTATAGATGTATTTCTTACCCTGTTCCCAAGTGAAAGAAGCGGGAATGGCAGCCCAGCGAGTTGTGACAGTTCCGTCATCTGCCGTATTACCATAGAGTAGAACATCAGTGTTTTGCTTGCCAGTGGTCAGGTCAGCGACATTCCAAATTGCCATTTTCACGAGGATGAACGTACCATCATTGATCTTGGCTGCATATCTGTCACTTTGGATGCCTTCTAGCTTGGATGTACCTGACCAAGCTGTCGTTGTTGTTGTAGGAAGCATCAAGAGCGCTTTGCCGAAGTCGGAAGCTGCTGTATGGGCTTCTTGGTCCGTCAGATTGGTAACTGTACTTCCGTCTGAAGAATACGCAATCTCCTTTGTGTTAAAAGAAACCTTGAACACTTCAGCACCTTCAGCAGAGCCCCATGTGCCTTGAGATGCCAAGGTTCCCCCGGGATTCGGGATAGCATGTGCTATGTTGCCGGTTGTGCTGTTTTCAGGAAGCGCGAAAACTGCAGCATTATGCAGGTTGCCGACAGCCACTCCGTCAACCTCGATGTGCAGAGTTTGATTCTTGCTCTTGGCCTTGAACACGATTTGCGAAAGGGCATGACGGAAGTTGAGGTTAACAGGCGACGATGCGGTTGTTGCAGGCTTTGTCTGGCCGGTGGCCACTGCGTAAAGGAGGTCTTGCTGAGCACTTACTTCGGAAGCCACCGTAAATTTGGAAAGCGCACGGGTTTCGGCATTCAAAGTACCGCCATTAACTACAGCGTAGAAGTCAAGCGTCCCCGTGTTGGGCCAGTAGCGGGTGCCGGTCACGTCGCTCCAAGCGCCGTTTTCGTCCTTGATTCGGTCGCCTGCGATGTAGGGCTGAGTTGATCCGTTGTCCGTAAGATTTGCCCACACCATGAATTCACTAGGCTTGTTGTTGTTGCAGAACACATTCGCTGCGCGTGAAATCGCGCCGGTATTCACCTGATACTTGATGGCGTTGCCATCCGAGAGCTGTACCATCTCGTCGTTGGAGCATGACACCAACGCAACGAGTGCTGGGAAAGCCATAACGAAAAGCTTCTTTTTCATAACCTTAATAATTTAGTTTAAAATAATTTAATGATACTATTTGTCTTATTGATTTTACATCTTTATTTCTTCTTCCACCACAAGCCAGTCATCCACGTCGACATCGTACCCACTACCGTTGGTGATAGGCTGAGGAAGATCCATATTGTCGATGATTATATGCACGTTTCTTTGGTCGGGCGCTTTCTGCACCTGTTCGGTCACATTCCAAGTATAATAATACTTCTTGTCATCGTTCATCCACACGTACAACGTGAACGTCGTAGTCTTGTTATGCTTCCGACAGTGACCGTAGGTGTAAAAATCGCCTGTTATCATATCCCGTCCCGATGAAGAGGCACTGAACGGGACTGTCACCCCCTTGTGCTCGAAATCCTTCCGACCGGGATAAATACCATAGTTGAGACCGCTGAGCGAACCGCTCATCTGGTCGACATACTTAAGGTTCTTGACATTACGGATTTCAAAAGTATAATGGCAAGTCATCATGACCGGATAGAGCGTGACGATAGTCGGCGACCGGTGCTGCACCACATCGTCCTCGGGGGTCTCTTCCTCAAACGACACACCGTTTTCATCGACGACAAGTGACATGACACGCCCGCCAACCATCTCACCCGGGCTGATGCACACCAGCTCGTCCTCTACTGCGTTTGGTGCCGGCATAGCTGCATTGCCATATACGGGCTCGAATATATGCCCCTGACGGGTGTAGTGGAAATGGGTGTCAAATTCCTCCATTCCGTAGCAAAGATCCACGTCGGAATCATTATTGTGGAAGATGACACGGTACTCACCGACCGGAAGCTCTATCTTACCGCCATCAAGCCCTTGGAAATCGAAGCGCCTGTACGTGGATCCGTCCATCGGATAGAACATGACAGTCATGCCCTTAGGGGATGCATCGGGAGCATTCCGCCAGTCGAACGCCACTCGGATGGTCTTCATGTGTGGATGCTGGTAGCACAAGTCCTTATGCCCACAAGAAGAGAAAAGTACGCTCAGCGTCATCAGGTACAGTGCGGCTAAACCGGCATAAATCACTTTTGTGTTCATCGCCTGCCTCCTTCCTCCTTATTGTAGTTACCACGCCCAATGAGCCAGACGAGCGACACCTCAGCCTTTGTCGGGCCGAACCAATGGCGTTGCTTGGTGCACTGCCACACGTAGCAACCGTCCACGGGCTTATACTCGTGGTAGATTCCGCCCCAATAGCCCATGCCGATAGTGAAGTCGATGTTAAGTCTCCGGGTAATGGGGAGCGAGTATCCATATTCCACACCTGCGGCGTAGTTCATCTTATCCCAAAGTGTGCCACCAGGCTTACCTCCCATGTAGCCACGTCCTCCCGTTTCGAAGTCATAGGTGAATATCTGCCCGTAAACACCGAGGTGATGCCCGGTAAGCGGCTTCTCCTTGGCCGCTCTGCCGAACCATTTGCGCATGGCGATGTCACCTCCGTAAGCACGCCAGTACCAATGATGACGGTCTGTCTTCCACCAGCCGTACATCCAGTTAGCAACAACAGACCAGCTCTTACCGAGATAGAGCTCCACCCCAATGTTGGGCACGGTCAACAAATCATAGAGCATGTTCGTCCGCACATCCATGTAAAAAGGTTTTTCGGGACACGGCACGTTTATGTAAATCGTGTCATGGATGAATACGGTATCTATCGATGGAACGGGGATTTCCATCTTGGGCTTCGGCATCGGAGCCACCGGGTTCCATGTCTTCTTGTACCACAGGTATAACTGTGAGGCACGAAGTTCGGGAAAAAGGTTTTTGTACATATAATAATAAGGCACGCCACCGCGCAGCCGCTGGATGCGTCTCAAGTGGTCACCTTTTGTGGGAGCGTTTCCCTGCGCCTCGTCCGCAATCTCACGCAGCAGAGCCAATGTCTCCTTTCTGTAAGGAACATTCGGGTCATTCTTCACCAGACGGATAAGACCGTTCCAGTCACGCCCAAGAAAGTTGGTGGTCTTCAGTGAGTCGGGCAGCGATCCATAGCGTGAAAGGTAATCGAACAACACGCCCGCACGTTTCTCGGAAAGCCATTTGTTGAATTTGATACTCCCCTCGGGAGATGCACCGCCCACAATAAGAATCTTTTGCAACCGGTAAACGGAGTCGGCATAGGTTATGCGCAGGCTATCCGCTATTCTGTCTAATGCAGTTTGGTTGTTGTTCAGGGAAGGGACAAAGTCTATCTTCCCTTGCCGGAAATATATCTTCACAGAATCCCGCACTTCATGCACGGTCTGTGCCGACAGGTAGCCGCCATAGAATATCAATATTAGAAGAAGTAGTTTTCTTATCATGTTCATGTGCCATCTTTAAGTTCGTCTCCTTGCAAGAGATGAACCAACTCCTTGCAAGAGATGTAATTAGCATGTATTCTGCTGATTATTAGCGGAGTAATATGTCATTTAGATCGTTTTTCGCTAAACATTATAGCTTTCTTGTAGCAGAGATGTTAAAAAACACAATGAAAGCCCTTTATTTTTCCATAATTTATTATAACTTTGCACACGTTAATCCATCTCTTGCAAGGAGATAGAGCATTCTACTCAACAAACTACATCCCCATCAGTTCCCCATTATTCCTTACAATCCTTAAGGATCAGTCTGCTCGTCCCGGCTATCACGGAAGCGTTGAGGGGGATAAAGATCCAAGAAGAGTGCAATTGAAAAACGATCCGATACACTACTTACCGATTTCATTGATATTCTAAAAGAATAAATAATCATAGTGTATAAAAACAAAAAATGGTATCAATAAGCATTGCACAAAATTGTAACTTTCGTGCAAAAAAGAGACGTTTTATTTAATATTTCTTTATCTTTGCCCTCCGAAATGGTTCAGAATCCGTATCCAACGGACAACGATTAATAGGGAATCGGGTGTAAATCCCAGACAGTCCCGCTGCTGTGAAGCTCTGTTCAATGTCTTATTAATGAACCAATTTAACGCCACTGATGTTAATCGGGAAGGCAAATAAGACAAGAGTCAGTCAGAAGACCTGCCATTTTGCGTAAGACGCTCTCCTCCTCGTGGGTTAGGAGAAAGAGTATCACTTGTTAAGCCCCAAATCAAAAAATACTGTTTTTCGTCGGGTGGAGTATGTCCATTAGACGGGAAGACATGAATATGTATGTACTTAATTTAGAAAAGTATGATAAAAAAAATCTTAGTAGCCAATCGCGGTGAAATTGCCGTAAGGGTGATGCGCTCCTGCCGAGAGATGGAGATAACAAGTATCGCTATCTTTTCCGAAGCAGACCGGACCGCGAAGCACGTGCTTTACGCAGATGAAGCTTATTGCATAGGGCCGGCAGCATCCAAAGAGAGTTATCTGAATATAGAAAAAATCATCGAAGTGGCGAAAGCAGCTCATGCAGACGCCATCCATCCGGGTTACGGCTTCTTGTCGGAGAATGCTACCTTCGCCCGTCGATGTCAGGAGGAAGGAATCATCTTTATCGGACCCAATCCGGAAACAATGGAAGCCATGGGAGATAAAATTGCTGCTCGTATCAAAATGATTGAGGCGGGAGTACCGGTCGTTCCCGGCACGCAAGACAATTTGAAAAGTGTGGAAGAAGCCATAGAGCTTTGCAATAAAATCGGATATCCGGTGATGCTGAAAGCTTCTATGGGCGGTGGTGGAAAGGGAATGCGCCTCATCCACTGTGCCGAAGAAGTGGAAGAGGCTTATACCACTGCCAAGAGCGAATCATTGTCTTCTTTTGGCGATGACACGGTTTATCTGGAGAAATTCGTTGAAGAGCCTCATCACATCGAGTTCCAGATTCTTGGTGACAAACATGGAAACGTCATTCATCTGTGCGAACGCGAATGTTCCGTACAACGCCGTAACCAGAAAATCGTAGAGGAGACTCCTTCGGTTTTCGTCACTCCCGAACTGCGGAAAGACATGGGTGAAAAGGCGGTAGCTGCGGCTAAAGCGGTGAACTATATCGGTGCAGGTACCATCGAATTCCTTGTTGACAAACACCGCAACTATTATTTCCTTGAGATGAACACCCGTTTGCAGGTGGAGCATCCGATTACGGAAGAAGTGATTGGAGTAGATTTGGTGAAAGAGCAGATTAAAGTTGCCGACGGACAGGTGCTCCAACTCAAGCAAGAAAATATCCGGCAACGCGGACATGCCATTGAATGTCGTATTTGTGCCGAAGATACAGAAATGAATTTCATGCCGAGCCCCGGTATCATCAAACAGATTACAGAACCGAACAGTATCGGGGTACGTATCGACAGTTATGTGTACGAGGGATATGAAATTCCCATCTACTACGATCCGATGATCGGTAAACTGATTGTATGGGCTACCAACCGCGAATATGCTATCGAGCGGATGCGCCGTGTGCTCCACGAATATAAGTTGACCGGTGTGAAAAACAACATCAGCTATCTGCGTGCCATCATGGACACTCCCGATTTCGTGGAAGGCCATTATGACACAGGATTCATCGCCAAGAACAGCAAACTTCTGCAACAACGTATTACGCGCACCAGCGAACGTTCCGAAAATATTGCCCTGATCGCTGCTTATATAGACTATTTAATGAATCTCGAAGAAAATAACAGCGGTGTGGCTACCGACAATCGTCCTATCAGCAAATGGAAAGAGTTCGGATTGCACAAGGGAGTATTGAGAATCTAATTTTAACAAAAAGAATTCAATTATGGAAATTCATATAGGAAACCGTGTAGCCGAAGTAGAGTTAGTCAGCAAGGAAGATAACAAGGTGGTGCTTACCATTGACGGAAAAACATTTGAAGCAGACGTAGTGATGGCGGAAAACGGCACTTGTAATATCTTGATGGACGGACGTAGTTCGAACGCACAGCTGATTCGCCGTGATAACGGGAAAAGCTATAAAGTAAATACGCATTATAGCAGTTTCAATGTAGAAATTGTGGACAGCCAGGCGAAATATCTGCGGATGCGCAAGCAAGGGGAAGAGGAACAGAACGACTGCATCACTTCTCCGATGCCGGGCAAGGTAGTGAAAATACCTGTTGTAGCCGGTCAGGAAATGAAAGCGGGAGATACCGCCATCGTTATCGAAGCAATGAAGATGCAGAGCAACTACAAAGTGACTTCGGATTGCCGCATCAAAGAAATTCTGGTTCAAGAAGGTGATAACATAACCGGTGAACAGACATTAATAACATTAGAACCGATTGCACAATAATAAGAACGGATTGCATTATGGAAGAAATGAATAAAGCATACGCCACGTTCGAGGAACGTGACCGCATCGCTTCTCTTGGTGGAGGCGCTGATAAAATAGAGAAGCAACATGAAAACGGTAAAATGACTGCCCGCGAACGTATCGAGATGCTGCTCGACAAGGGTACTTTCGTTGAACTGGATAAGTTGATGGTTCACCGTTGTACAAACTATGGCATGGATAAGAACAAAATTCCGGGAGATGGTATCGTGTCCGGTTACGGAAAGATAGACGGTCGACAGGTGTTTGTTTACGCTTATGATTTTACAGTATATGGCGGCTCACTGTCAGCCTCCAATGCTAAAAAGATTGTGAAAGTACAACAACTTGCATTGAAGAACGGTGCCCCGATTATCGCTTTGAATGATTCGGGCGGTGCACGTATTCAGGAAGGAATCGAGAGCCTTTCCGGTTATGCTGATATTTTCTATCAGAACACAATGGCCAGTGGTGTGATTCCACAGATTTCAGCAATCTTGGGCCCTTGCGCCGGAGGTGCCTGCTACTCACCTGCCCTGACCGACTTCATCCTTATGGTGAAAGAAAAAAGTCATATGTTTGTGACGGGCCCGGATGTTGTAAAAGCGGTGATCCATGAGGAAGTAAGCAAAGAAGAACTTGGCGGAGCAATGACACATAGCAGCAAGAGCGGCGTGACTCACTTTATGTGCAACTCCGAAGAAGAATTGCTGATGAGTATCCGTGAACTGCTCTCTTTCCTGCCGCAGAATAATATGGATGAGACCAAGAAACTACCTTGTACCGACGAAACCAATCGCGAAGATGCTTCTCTGGATACGATTATTCCGGCAGACCCGAACGTACCGTATGACATGAAAGACATTATCGAACGCGTTATAGACAACGGTTATTTCTTCGAAGTGATGCCCCACTTTGCTAAAAATATCATCATCGGCTTTGCCCGCATGGCAGGTCGCTCGGTAGGTATTGTAGCCAATCAGCCGGCTTATCTTGCCGGTGTGCTCGATATTGATGCCAGCGACAAAGCAAGCCGTTTTATCCGTTTCTGCGATTGCTTCAATATCCCATTGATTACCTTTGAAGATGTTCCGGGATTCCTTCCGGGATACACGCAGGAAAACAATGGTATCATCCGTCACGGTGCAAAAATAGTTTATGCGTTTGCAGAAGCTACTGTTCCCAAACTGACTGTGATTACCCGCAAAGCTTACGGTGGTGCCTATATCGTAATGAACTCCAAGCAGACCGGAGCTGACGTGAACTTCGCTTACCCCAGTGCGGAAATTGCAGTAATGGGTGCAGACGGTGCCATCAATATCCTGTTCCGCAAAGCTGACGAAGCTACAAAGAGCAAGGAATTGGAAGCTTACAAAGCAAAGTTTGCGACTCCGTATCAGGCTGCCGAGCTGGGATATATTGACGAAATCATTTATCCGAGACAGACTCGCAAACGTCTCATCCAAGCACTGGAAATGACGGAAAACAAGATGCAGACAAACCCACCCAAGAAGCACGGTAATATGCCTTTATAACAACTAGATAAGGTGCCCAAAGCATCACTCACCAAACGAGCTTGCAGAGATTCTATGATACACTTTAGAAGATTTTGTAAGCTCGTTTTTTATCGGTAAGCCTGCCGTTTTATATGTAACAAAAAAACGGTACCCCGATTCACATCGCAGCACCGTCACAACACAAACACAAAATAAAACACGACAAAACTACTATGCAATCTTCCTGTCATGCCGGGGAAGCATCTTTACTGACTTACATATATTCGCATACCTATAAGCAGCTATCAGGAGATTCGCATATATAAAACATTCAGTTTCTGATTTTGTTCACGAAAAAGAAGCAAAAATATCATTTTTTCTCCTTATAATCTTTCAGGAAGCCTTCCATCATCCATTTGGCGAGTGCCTGACGATTGGATTTCATCACCAACCGGCGCTGATCGAACGTATTCTGGATATTCCCCAACTCCACAAAAACGGAAGCGGGAGTGGTATGAGAAAGTACGTATAAGTTACGCCCGCTCACTGTGCCGGAAAAACCCCGGTTAGGTTGATGCTTATCATACTTTGACTCAAACGTGTCTTTCATGTGATTCGCCAACCGTTTGCTGTCTCCCTTTTTATTCGAATAATAGAAAAAGACATCCGTTCGTTTTCCTTTACTACGGCTATCGATATGAATAAAAATCGCCCTGCAATAAGAGTAGTTCTTACGGTCTTTCCTGTAAAAGGCATTTATTTTATCGCAACGTTGCTGTAAACGTTGCACCTGTTTCAAAGGAATCGGGTCGCCCATACAAGTCTCCCGTTTACTGTTTGACAGGTATGAGTCATCACGGATACCATCTTTAGCATCTTGAATGATTATACGGACTTCGGCCCCTTCCTGCATCAGGTTACGTGCCAGACGGAGAGCAATATCATAAGCGTATTCATCTTCGTGTAATTCGTGTGTACCACTTTTCCCGATAGCACCCGGATCAGGACCTCCATGTCCGCTGACCACATAGAAGCAAGCACCGGCAAGACGGCTGGAAGTGACTTTCACATCAGCCAGTTGCTTTCCAAACAGAGGCTCATTGAGGGCAGTTCCCTTTTTCGTTGATTTAGCTTTCGGAGGAGGGATCACATACGTCACGCCCACTTTAAGCACATTGTTCTTTCCCAGTTTCTGTTTATTCAGCTCAATAAAATCATCGTAATACTTCCTCGGAGAACGGTTGTGCCTCCACAGAAAAGAAGAGATGCCTTCACCCGCCTTCGGAGTTGCCTTCTGCTGTGCCCAAAGAGTCGTGCCCGAAAAAAGAAAAGTTAAGAATAAAAGAATATAGAGTTTATTTTTCATAACTACATGTATCTATCTCCCCGCAAGAGTATCATTTCACTCATAAACAGGGCAAAAATACAATTATTTTCCCTACTTTTGCAGCATTAAAATATTTTTTGAAATAAAACATTAAAACCCGATAACATTATGGCAAAACAATTCAAACCGGAAACTCTGTGTGTACAGGCAGGATGGACGCCTAAAAAAGGCGAACCACGCGTATTACCCATCTATCAAAGTACAACTTTCAAATACGACACCAGCGAGCAGATGGCCCGGCTGTTCGACCTGGAAGACAGTGGTTACTTTTATACCCGCCTGCAAAATCCAACGAATGACGCTGTTGCCGCCAAAATTGCCGCTCTTGAAGGCGGTGTAGCCGCTATGTTGACTTCCAGCGGTCAGGCTGCCAACTTCTATGCCATTTTTAATATCTGTCAGGCAGGAGATCATTTTGTCTGCTCTTCCGCTATTTACGGAGGTACGTTCAACCTGTTTGGCGTGACCATGAAGAAGCTAGGTATCGATGTGACTTTCGTTCATCCGGATGCCAGCGAAGAAGAGATCTCTGCAGCTTTCAAACCGAATACAAAAGCTTTATTCGGTGAAACGATTTCCAACCCTTCTCTTGAAGTACTGGATATTGAGAAGTTCGCACGCATCGCACACAGTCACGGAGTTCCCTTGATTGTTGACAACACTTTCCCGACTCCGATCAACTGCCGCCCGTTTGAATGGGGAGCTGACATCGTGGTGCATTCCACCACCAAATATATGGATGGACATGCCACAAGTGTAGGTGGCTGTATCGTAGACAGCGGCAATTTTGACTGGGATGCTCATGCTGAAAAATTCCCGGGACTTTGTACTCCGGACGAGTCATACCACGGACTGGCTTATACGAAAGCATTCGGCAAAGGTGCTTATATCACCAAAGCAACCGCCCAACTGATGCGTGACCTCGGTAGCATCCCTAGTCCGCAAAATTCTTTCTTATTGAATCTGGGACTTGAAACGTTACACCTGCGTATGCCTCAACACTGCCGTAACGCACAGAAAGTAGCCGAATATCTTTCTAAAAATGAGAAAGTTGCCTGGATAAACTATTGCGGATTGCCGGATAACAAATATTACAGCCTCGCACAGAAATATATGCCGAACGGTTCCTGCGGAGTAATCTCCTTCGGACTGAAGGGCGGACGTGACGTATCTATCAAGTTTATGGATTCATTGGAGTTTATCGCTATCGTTACTCACGTGGCGGATGCACGCAGTTGCGTCCTCCATCCGGCAAGCCATACTCACCGCCAGTTGACAGATGAGCAACTGATAGAAGCAGGTGTACGCCCGGACTTGATCCGCCTATCGGTAGGCATCGAAAATGCAGATGATATTATTGCTGATATCGAACAAGCACTGAACGCATAAGGATACTGTAAAGGAAAATTAAAGGTAGGTGAACCTTGCTTTTCGTTCTTACGGCATTTCAGTTTCCATCTGGAATTTACGGCTTACTTTCATCAAATTGATGGTATAAGTGACTACGTTCTGTGCTTCCTGAATCATTGTGAGATACACCATGCTTACCCGGATGCTTCCTGACTGGCTTTGAATACGTTGCAGTTCCTTACGTTTCAATAGTGAAAGCTGTTCGTTGAGGTCATTGGCACGACGGATTTCTCCTTCTATGTCATTGTACTCATTGCTTTCCATTTTCTTACGACACTGATGAATCAGATAGGTGATATCTTCGGTCACATCGCTGAATTCGCCTTTCTGAATGGCATCCAATGGGTTGAAATTGTTGTCGGTATGTTCGAAGCAAGGTTCGCAGAGTCGGGAAATACTGTAGACCAATTCGCTGGCGAAGTCGTTGCCTTGATAGTAATAAAGTCCTTTTTCGAGTACGGTGTTATTGTCAAGACGACACATGGCGACAGTGCCCGAACGTTTCATCTGTTTAATGAGCTGTTTCTCAAATTTAGTAGCCCCCATGGCACGACGTAACCCTCTCAGATTTTCATGCAGAAATGAAGTGACAGTCAGTTCGAAATTTGTCTCTGCATATTCCAATACTTTAGAAAGTTCTTCGCGGGTGTGCTTACGCATCAGTTGGAGGGCTTCTGTGCTGTCTGTGGTTTGCATCAGTTGTTTCAGCGTTTCGTCACCTTGTTCTTTCGCTTTGCGTTTCTTGTACATCACCTGACTACGAATCAAGATGAATACAGCTATACCGATGAGGACGATGATTGAGATGCTGCCTCCATAATGGAGTACGAGAGCTACGAAAAAACAGATGGTGAAGGCGGCTCCAGCGGTGATGAACCAACCTCCAATGACGCTTAATACACCGGTAATGCGGTAAACGGCTGAGTCACGTCCCCAGGCGCGGTCGGCCAAGGAGGTACCCATAGCTACCATGAAAGTTACGTAGGTGGTGGAAAGAGGAAGTTTTAGGGAAGTTCCCAAGGCGATAAGCAGACCAGCCAACACGAGATTGACAGAAGCGCGAACAAGGTCAAAAGCAGCCCCGTCGGCAATGATTGCTTCGTCTTTGCGAAAGCGGGAGTCAAGCCATTTTTTGCTGCCATCCGTCATTATTCGGGAGATTCCGTTGGCAAGTGCCATACTGATTCGAACTACTGTGCGGGCGATCGGGGTACTTCCGAATGCCTCTTCTCCTTCATCCTGGCGGGAAAGGTCGACGGATGTTTTTATTACAGCGTGTGCTTTTTTAGAAGCGCAGAGGGCGTAAACCATGATGGCTCCGGCTCCGATAAGAAAATACCACGGGGTTTTGGCGGGTCCCAGCAAGGAAGTCATCAGGAATCCGTTCGGATTTCCTGCTCCGTTGGCGGTATAGTCCATGAAAGAGGAGAAACCTGCGAGGGGAACACCGATAAAGTTGACAAGGTCGTTACCGGCAAAAGCAAGGGCAAGGGCGAAGGTTCCCATCAGCACAACGACTTTGAAAACATTGATTTTCAGCCAGTGAAGGATTTGCATCAGTACGGTGAAGAATACAAAGGAAACGGTGATGAGCATCAGTGTGTTATCTTGTATCCAGTGTTTGTTTTCGAGAGTCATGAAGGAGCTGTCTTTCAGTCCTTTGATAAGCATAAAATAGATGATGGCAGTCGTAGCTATCCCTCCAAAGAGGGCGATGCTATATTTCATTTTTTTCGTATAGTTGAAGGTGAAGATCACACGGGCAAGCCATTGTACCAGTATTCCAAAGAAGAAGGCGATAGCGACGGAGACGAAAATCGCCATGATGACGGAGAGGGCTTTATCGGTGTTGACGAGGTCTCCCAAAGTTAGGGTGTCGCTATTGTGTACTTTGATGAGAGAGAGGGCGAATGTTCCTCCGAGTAGTTCAAAGACCAATGATACGGTGGTGGAGGTGGGCATCCCCATGGAATTAAAGACGTCCAGCAGTACTACGTCAGTCAGCATGACAGCCAGCAGAATACACATGATTTCGGCAAAGTAGAAGTGTTCAGGCTGATAGATGCCATGCCGGGCAATGTCCATCATACCGTTGGACAGGGAAGCACCCATGAATATTCCAATTCCGGCTATGAAAAGGATGGTTTTAAACGAAGCAGCCTTGGCACCTACCGCTGAGTTTAAAAAGTTAACTGCGTCGTTACTGACTCCCACTATCAGATCGAAGATAGCCAAGACGAAAAGGAAAATGATAATGCACAAGTAAATAGTCTCCATAATAAATATATGTGTACGTTGTTTCCGACTGCAAAGGACGGAATTTGATGTTGCAGGGAGGTGTCGTACATATTACATTTATATTACAATGGGATCTGTTTAACTACTTTTGTTCAACCAGTCGTAGAAGGTGTATTGGGCTCGGACAGCGAGGGTACCGGGCGTTCTTTTCTTGAATATGTTTCGCAGGTTACCGTCTACCCAACAGGCTTTCTGGTTGTCGGAGAGTTGGATATTGAGCATTTCGATAAGGCTGTCACGCAGATCTGAAGCAAGAACAGGAGTGACGGCCTCGATGCGACGGTAGAGGTTACGGCGCATCCAGTCGGGAGAACCCATGAAGACTTTGGGTTTGCCATCGTTGCCGAAGTACCAGATACGAGCGTGTTCGAGGAAGCTGTCTACAATACGGGTAACACGGATGTTACGGCTGTATGGCTGTCCGGGGATGAGGCAACAGATTCCACGGACGATAAGGTCGATTTGCACGCCATGTTCGGAGGCTTCGTAGAGACGGTCGATCATAGCGGAGTCTTGGAGAGCGTTCATTTTTAGGATGATGCGTCCTTGTTTGCCTGCGTCGGCGAGGGAGATTTCACGATCGATCAGGCGGTTCAGCTCGGGGATGAGGTTGAAACGGGCTACAAGAAGGGTGGTGAACTTCGAGTCTTCTTTGCCTTGCAGGGTGCGGAAAAGGTTATAGAGGTCGGTCACTATCTTCGGACGACAGGTGAAGAGCCCACAATCTGCATAGAGGGTAGCGGTCTTCTCATTAAAGTTGCCGGTACTAATATAGGCGTAGCTGGGTATTTTTTCACCGTTCAGTCCGCGGCGGCGAATAAGGGCTACTTTGGCGTGTACTTTCAGACCGGGTATGCTGTATATTATTTTAATGCCGGCGGCTTGCATCATTTCGGCCGTGGCAAGGTTGTTTTCTTCATCAAAACGGGCTTTCAGTTCCACGAATACGGTGACTTTCTTTCCGTTTTGGGCAGCGGCTATCAGAGTGTTGATGACGGCGGAGTTTTCGGCTACGCGGTATTGGGTCACCATAATTTCACGAGTTTCCGAATTGTGTACGGCTTCATATAGGAAATGGATGAAATGCTCGAAAGAGTGATAAGGGTAATACAATAACAGGTCCTTCTTGGCGACGTAGTTGAAGATGGACTCTTTTTCATCAAGAATGGTCAACTTCATGGGCTTCGGCTTTTCGATGCTGTAAAGAGATTTGTTCGGGTTGGGAAGATGACGCAGGTCTTCGAGATTCAAGTGCTTGTCACCGGGAACAAGCTCATCACGCTGAATATGGAAAGCATCTACCAGAAAATCCAGAAAGTCATGAGGCATACCACGGTCGTAGACGAAACGGCAGACATCACCGATCTTGCGTTTCTTCACTTTCTTCTTGAGTTGGGCTACCAAGTCGGCACTGCTGGTGGTGTCGTCAATCAGTATGTCAGCATCACGGGAGATTTTGATGCAATAGCTGGAATCAACGTCGTACCCGGGGAAAATCAGGTTGAGGTTTGCCTTGATAATATCTTCGGTAAACATCAGGTAATGGTTTTTCTCACGAGGGGGAAGTTCGATGAAGCGAGGTACTTTGGCGTATGGTTGCTTCATCACGAAGTAAAGGGGCTGCCGGGATTCTGTTAGATTTGTATCTGCTATTTCTCTCTTCGGATAGACTCGTATTGCTAAGTAAAGACGATTATCCCGCAGGAAGGAAACTATTTTATCTTTGAATACAGGCACGGGTTGCAGGTAGGGAAAAATCTCTTCTCGAAAAAAGTCTTTAATAAACTGCTGGTGGAAGGGTTCTACATGGCTGTCCTGATAAAAGATGATGTGATTCTTGCGCAGGGCAGGTAATAGCTTCTCTTCATAAATACGCACACGGTCATCCAGCTGGCGGGTAACTTCTTTATTGATTTCTTCTACTAGCTTGCGGGCGGATTGTACAGTCTCTTCATCACTTTCCGTAGCACCGGAGGCAACAGCTTTATGGTCGGCTACACGAATTTTATAGAACTCTTCGAGGTTGGAAGAGTAGATAGAGATGAAGTTAATACGTTCGTAGAGCGGCAAACGCTCATCCAGAGCCTCCAACAATACGCGATAATTGAATGAGAGCCAACTGATATCTCGCTTGAAATAATTATATTTGCTTTCCATGTACTCTAAGATTTTTCCAAATATAGTATCTTTGTGGGATTAAACAAAGAAATTTATGACAAGAATTGGATTATTATCTGATACTCACGCTTACTGGGACGAGAAATATCTGGAATATTTTGAACCGTGTGACGAAATCTGGCATGCCGGAGACATCGGTTCGCTGGAGGTAGCGGAAAAGTTTACCGCCTTCCGTCCATTCCGGGCGGTATATGGAAATATTGACGGACAGGAAATCAGAAAGCTGTATCCGCAAATAAACCGTTTCACGGTGGATGGTGCAGAAGTGCTGATTAAACATATCGGCGGTTATCCGGGAAAGTACGATCCTTCCATCATCGGCAGTCTGATGACACGTCCGCCCAAACTTTTTATCAGCGGACATTCTCATATACTAAAGGTGAAATATGATAAAACCCTGGATATGCTACATATTAATCCCGGAGCTGCCGGCATGTACGGGTTTCATAAGGTACGGACTTTGGTGCGTTTTGTTATCAATCAGGGAACCTTTCAGGACTTGGAAGTCATTGAACTGGCGGACAAATAAAATAAATGTTTCTGCCCAATTGAAAAATTATTTTAAAATTTTGCCACATCGGAATTCTTTCCGACCTTTGCACACAGTTAATGAATAACTCAGACGAACATGAAAGGAATTATTCTAGCCGGTGGTAGTGCCACCCGACTTTATCCGCTCTCCAAAGCGATTTCTAAACAAATCATGCCTGTGTATGACAAGCCGATGATTTATTATCCGCTGTCAACACTCATGTTGGCAGGAATACGCGAAGTGTTGATTATTTCAACGCCACGCGACTTGCCGATGTTCCGCGACTTGCTGGGCACAGGTGAAGAACTGGGTATGTCTTTCTCCTATAAAATACAGGAACAACCTAACGGACTGGCACAGGCTTTCGTATTGGGAGCCGATTTCCTGAACGGTGAACCAGGCTGTCTGATTCTTGGGGATAATATGTTTTACGGACAAGGCTTCTCCGCCATGCTCCGCCGGGCCGCCCACATAGAAAAAGGCGCCTGCATCTTCGGTTACTACGTAAAAAACCCACGCGCTTATGGTGTAGTGGAATTTGACAAACAGGGAAAGGTAATCTCACTGGAAGAAAAGCCGGAAGTGCCGAAAAGTAATTATGCCGTCCCCGGACTTTATTTCTACGATGCCAGTGTAACGAAAAAAGCAGCGACCCTTCGTCCTTCAGCACGTGGAGAATATGAGATAACAGACTTGAATCGTTTGTATCTGGAAGAAGGCACATTAAAAGTAGAACTTTTCGGACGCGGATTTGCATGGCTCGACACAGGCAACTGCAACAGTCTGCTGGAAGCTTCCAATTTCGTGGCTACTATTCAGAACCGGCAAGGTTTTTACGTCAGCTGTATTGAAGAGATCGCTTGGCGTCAGGGATGGATTCCGACGGAACAGTTACTTCTACTGGGTCAACAACTCGAAAAAACCGAGTATGGAAAGTACCTCATCGAATTGGCTAAACAATCCTAAAATCAACATAAAGAATAAAATATGAAAACTTATCTAGTGACCGGTGCCGCAGGATTTATCGGGGCAAATTACATCAAGTACATCTTGGCCAAACATAACGACATCAAAGTCGTGATATTGGACGCTTTGACGTATGCAGGTAACTTAGGAACGATTGCCAAAGACATCGACAACGAACGCTGTGTCTTTATCAAAGGAGACATTTGCAACCGCGATGTGGTAGACGGTCTTTTTGCTGAGTATCGTTTTGATTATGTAGTGAATTTCGCTGCCGAGAGCCACGTCGACCGCAGCATTGAAAACCCACAACTGTTTCTGATTACCAACATTCTCGGAACACAGAACTTACTGGATTGTGCACGCCGTGCATGGGTGATGGGGAAAGACGAACAAGGATATCCGACCTGGAGAAAAGGCGTACGTTACCATCAGGTATCTACCGATGAGGTGTATGGTTCACTAGGAGCCGAAGGGTATTTCACTGAAACAACCCCGCTTTGTCCACACAGCCCGTACAGCGCTTCTAAGACAAGTGCAGACATGGTGGTAATGGCTTACCACGACACTTATAAAATGCCGGTAACGATTACCCGTTGCTCCAACAACTACGGTCCGTACCATTTCCCGGAAAAATTAATTCCGTTGATTATCAAAAATATCCTCGAAGGAAAACATCTTCCCGTCTACGGTGACGGTAGCAATGTGCGCGACTGGCTGTATGTGGAAGACCACTGCAAAGCAATCGACCTCGTTGTGCGTAAAGGTCAAGACGGAGAAGTGTACAACGTTGGCGGACACAATGAGAAAACAAACCTCGAAATCGTGAAACTAACCATTTCGACTATCCACCGCCTGATGACAGAAAACCCTGCCTATCGTCAGGTTCTCAAAAAGAAAGTAAAAGACAAAAACGGAGATATTTCAATCGACTGGATCAACGAAGATCTGATTACTTTCGTTAAAGACCGTCTGGGACACGACCAACGTTATGCTATCGATCCTACCAAGATAACAAATGCTTTAGGATGGTATCCCGAAACAAAATTCGAAGTCGGTATCGTGAAAACAATCGAATGGTATTTAGCCAACCAAGCTTGGGTGGAAGAAGTTACCAGCGGAGATTATCAGGGTTATTACGAAAAGATGTACGGAAAATGATTTTCAATCTACTATCATTCCTATTGCAATAAGAACACCCATAAGCAGCATATTACGCGAAGTCTCGCCTAATATGCTGTTTAATTTTTTACCGTTGTGTATTTTCACCATCCGTTTCCAAGTAAGCAAGTGAGGGATCAGATAAAGCTGTGGAAGAAAAGCAGCGAAGAAATGACCTTCACGGAGGAAACACAGGCAGAGAAGAGAAGCGGTAACCCCCAGCATCAAATAAAAATAGCGACCGAATTTCTCACCGAAACGAACGATCACTGTCCTCTTTCCACTGCGTGCATCCGCTTCGCGATCACGATAATTATTGACTACCAGCAATGTATCGATAAGCAGTCCACAGACTAAAGAGGCGATAGTGACATCCGGTGTCCACGTCAACGCCTGTACGTAATATGTTCCGCCTACAGGTACAAAACCGAAGAAGACAATCACCAATACATCTCCCCAGCCGTTGTAAGAAAGAGGATAAGGACCAGTGGTATAAAGAAAGGCAAATAACACACAGAGCACTCCTACGATCATCAATTCCCATCCGGCAAAGAAGAGTAACGTGCAACCGATAAGACAAGCAAGAGCAACCGTAATCAGAATCCCGGTTTTCATCGCTTGCGCAGAGATCCATCCCTGCGCACAAGCTCGTTCGGGACCTAACCGGTCTTCCCGGTCTGTTCCTTTGAGGAAGTCGAAAAGGTCATTGATGAAATTAGCGGCAATCTGCATCAAACTTGCAAACAGGCAGCAGATCAGTGCAGGCAACCCATGAAAACATCCGTCCATTGCAGCAAGAGCAGTACCTATCAAGACCGGGGTGATAGCTCCTGTCAACGTTTTGGGACGCGCAGCTAATATCCATGCTTGTAGCGAGTTACGCTTTACTTCTTCCATGCTTTTATATATTATAAAGAGTTTTGACGGACAAAGATACATGATTTTTCGTATCTTTGCACCTCGAAAGACTTCAAACCAAGAGAAAATGAAGAAAACGATCTATCATCCGTTGACGAAGAAAACAATTTACCCTGTTATCCTGTTGACATTGCTTTTGCTGGTTTCTTGTAAATCGAAAAAGAATCTGGTAGCAACCTTGCCACGCCCGGTTTTGAATATCGATTCCGTCCCCAAGGAGATAACAGATACTACCGGCACCATTACCGGAAGGTTCACCCCTCACCATTCGCAACTCAAAGACCTGAACGTCTCGAAAAACAAGAAACATAAACCCAAGAAACAAGAAACCGTTGCCAACGACAAACACTCTGACCGGGTACTTCGTAGTACAAAGATAACCTCTTCGGTAGTCAAACTCTCTTCTGCCTATGCGGGCATAGACCGTATCGTAAACTACGACTTTACCCACCGTGACGTTCCCGAAGCATTTGAAGGTTTCCGCATCGCTTTCATATCCGATTTGCACTATAAGAGCTTATTCAAAGAACAAGGCTTGAACAGCCTCGTCAATCTTCTGACTACTCAAAAGGCAGATGTTCTCTTGATGGGTGGTGATTATCAGGAAGGATGCGAATACGTAGAACCTTTATTCGCCGCACTTTCACGCGTAAAAACACCGATGGGGACTTATGGAGTCATGGGCAATAACGACTACGAACGTTGCCATGACGATATTGTCAATACAATGAAACATTACGGAATGCGCCCGTTAGAACATGAAGTAGATACGCTTCGTAAAGACGGGCAGCAGATCATTATCGCCGGAGTGCGCAATCCTTTCGACCTTGCCCGCAACGGCGTATCACCATCTTTGGCACTTTCTCCCCAAGACTTCGTAATCCTGCTTGTGCATACCCCGGATTACATCGAAGATGTTTCAGTAGCCAACACCGACCTTGCCTTAGCGGGACATACACATGGCGGACAAGTCCGTATCTTTGGAGTTGCTCCGATACTTCCCTCACATTACGGCAATCGTTTCGTAACCGGACTGGCTTATAACTCGGCAAAGATTCCATTGATTGTCACCAATGGCATCGGCACCTCGCAAATGCCAATCCGTATCGGTGCTCCGGCAGAGATAGTAATGATTACTCTCCATAGGCTGACAGAGTAAATACACTTTCTTGCTACCCGTTATATTCCGTCGGATATGTACTTTAACTATTTCTCCAGTCTTTGATTACTTCCCAAACCTTCGGATGCAGAAAATATCGGATATCCTTTCCTGCATCCAAAGCCTCACGGATAAACGTAGAACTGATTTCGAATACAGGGGAGTGGACGAGACGTACCGTTTCCGGCAAATTCTCTTCATTCACGGGAAATCCCGGACGTGGATAAATGATGAGTTGATTCTCCTTGATGATACGTTCCGACTGATACCAACGGTCGAAGCGTGCCCAATTATCCGAACCGATAATAAAATAAAATACACGTTCGGGATACGCTTCGCGCAACTTCTCCAATGTATGTACGCTGTAAGAAGGGCGTGGCAGATGACACTCAAAATCCGAGACTTGGAAACGCGGGTAATCACTGATAGATAACCCGACTAATTGAAGACGAAGTTCGTCACTCCATAACTCAGCCTGCGTTTTTAAAGGATTCTGTGGGCTGACCATAAACCAAATTTCGTCCAATCCCTCGTACTCGCAAAGATAATTGGCTAAAGCGAGATGCCCGATATGAATCGGATTGAATGACCCGCTGAAAATTCCGGTTTTTAGCTTGCTGACTTTTTCCGTCATCCCTCTACTTTGTTATTTTTCCAAGAACTCTTTGATTACTTTCAAAGCTTCCGCTTTAGCAGCTTCCAAGTCGTCATTGACAATCACACAATCGAATTGCGGAGCAAAACCCAATTCGTATTCAGCCTTAGCGATGCGACTTTCAATCACTTCCGGAGCATCCGTTCCGCGTCCTTCCAACCGGCAGCGTAACTCTTCCACCGAAGGCGGCTGGATAAACACCGACAACGCACGGTCACCATAAAACTTCTTGATATTGCATCCCCCTACCACATCAACGTCAAACACGACATTCTGCCCCGCTTCCAATTGCTTTTTCACCTGCGATTTCAACGTTCCGTAATAACGGTCCTTATACACCTCCTCATATTCCAGAAATTCGTTATCCTCAATGCGCCGGCGAAATTCGTCCGGTGTAAGGAAGAAATATTCGACCCCGTGCTGCTCCGTTCCACGTGGAGGACGACTAGTAGCAGAGATAGAAAATGCTAGATTCAAGTGCTGAGTCAGCAGATAATTGATAATAGTAGATTTGCCCGAACCTGACGGAGCAGAGAAAATGATTAGCTTACCGGTCATAAGTTTAATGAAGAATTAAAAAATGAAGAATTAAAAATGACAGATACTGTTTTACATCACGTTCAGCACCTGTTCCTTAATCTGTTCCAATTCATCCTTCATCAGAACTACAATCTTCTGCATTTCAGCATGATTGGACTTACTGCCCAACGTATTGATTTCCCGGCCCATCTCCTGGGCGATAAAACCCAGCTTCTTACCTTGTCCGTTACCGCTTTCCATTGTGCTGATGAAATATTTCAGATGGTTGCTAAGACGCTGTTTTTCTTCGTTGACATCCAATTTTTCGATGTAGTAGATCAGTTCCTGTTCCAGACGATTCTTGTCGTAATCTACGCTTAGCGTCTTTTCGAGCGCATCAGTGATACGTTCTTTCACTTTCTCTACCCGTTCTTTCTCATAAGGAGCGATCTGTTCAAGCAGGTTATTGATGTTGGCAATCTTCTCACGGAACTTCTTCTCCAACGCAGCCCCCTCCTGTCTGCGGAAATCCACCAGATAATCGATAGCTTCAAGCACGGTGGTATGCACCGTTTTCCATTCCTCTTCGGTCAGTTCCTGAACTTCTGTTTTCGTCATCACGTCCGGCATACGAAGCAACGTCTGGAACCAGTCTGCAGGAACAGGAATACCCAGATTCTGTGAAATCTCTAAAATCTGTTTGTAGTAGCCTTCCACCAACGCCTGATTGATAGGAGTCGCATTTTCCACCGCTTCTTTCTTCTCTATCCACAGGCTGAAATCAACCTTTCCACGTTCCAGAACTTTAGAAATCTCATTACGGATTTCAATCTCTTTTTCACGATACACCGGAGCGATGCGAGTGGACAAATCCATAGCCTTGCTGTTAAGCGACTTGATTTCTACATTTATTTTTTTATCAGGAAGTTCGGCCGTAGCTTTGCCGTATCCTGTCATAGACTGTATCATAACCTTAAAGTTTTGTGCAAAAGTACACGAATATTTCAAGAATTGGAAATAATCATGCAAATTTGTATGCATATTTGATTATATACCAATTGCAAATATAATTATTTCAAATGATACATTTTAATAATGGCTGTGATAAAAGACTGATTGACAGTGAAGCAGTCCAGCATAAATAAAAAAGAGGATGCCTGTGGGAAAAGGACGGCATCCTCTAACCGGAAATAGCTTATGGAAAGGTGTACTTTCACAAGCACGACCTATCCCACTATTCCCTAATTAATCTTCATCTTTAAATGAAGAAAGGGTTGATCACAGAAGTACGGGCTTTCACAAGTGCGTACTCCTTAAAGTTTCTCAATGCGAGAGTACTTTATATAAAGATATATTATAAAGCAATGGGGAAAACTCTCACATGAGAAGGGGTATTATTGTTTATTCTTATTCCTGTCTACTCAGCAATACAAATACTTACCCGATTTTCTTCAGAAGTATGATACGGCTGAACTGTATCACCTTTATAATCAACAGTGATTCTATCAGCAGCAATGCCTTTTGCCTTCAAAGCTTCGGCTACATTATTTGCACGTTTTTCGGACAATTCATGATTGATTTTAGTATTGCCCGTTTCAACATCGGCATAGCCGGTCACGCTCACCTTAGCTGTAGGATGCTTCTCCAAGTACTCAACCAAAGAAAGAATCTTAGCTTGCTGATCCTCCTGAATCTTTGCAGAGTTGATGGCAAAGAAGATATTTTGTTTCATCGGTTCTACTACTATTGCCGGTTCCGGTTTCGGCTGTGGCTTTTCTACCACAGGTTGAGGTTTCGGTTGTTCCACTACCGGTTCCGGTTCGTAATAAACAGGGGCAGTTTTAGTGTAACTCTTACCCAGTTTGATGCTCACACCTACCAAAGCATTGAACTGCCAGTCACAGTTACCAGCCTTTTTGGAATTGAATTTGTCGGAAAGAACGTTTGCATTTCCTTCGATATTGATAGACAAACGGTCATTCAGACGAAGGTCACAACCCAGTCCGAAACGACCTGTGGGGAGAATTTTGCCTTCCTGCCATAGGTATTCAAGTTCATAAGTTTTTGTATCCAGTGTATTCGCCTCGTCATTATCAAAGCCACGATTCAATCCTACACCGCCAAAAATATATCCGTTGAATACACGTTTCGGATTAAAACCACAAAATAAAGTACTGAGATCTGCCATGATATCCAGATTACCTTGCAGATATTTATACTTGTATGTTTGTTCCGGAGTTACCCAGCCTCCTTTTGCCTGCCAACCGCTGACACCGATACGTGCACCGAATGCCGGAGCGAACTTATAACCCACATTCAGAGCAGCTGCCGGAGAAATCAGATCGGTAAATTTTGCTTCACCTACGGTATGGGCTGCTCCTACTTGTACTTGAATGAACCAATGTGGTTTGAAAGTGATCTTGCTTTCTTCCTTGATACGTAAAGATTGAGATTCGCCCTGTCCAAAAGTAGCCACCGTACTCAAACACAGAACAGTCAGGAGCAAATTTCTTTTTAGTTTCATCTCGTTCGTTATATTTATATTATATATTAACATTTGTTAAAAAAGGAGAACGTGTCCTTCTTGTCACACTCTCCTTTTCCACACTTATATTTTCTCACATTAATGAGAATGCCACCTCTTTTTTACAGTATTAGCTACATTAAAAATAGAGAGTAAGAGGTTATGCATAAATCACAACCTCATTACTTTTTAGACCAAATTATTTTGTAGCTTTAACCTGTACTTCAATTGTTTCCTCGATAGTACCCCATGTGTAGGTAATAGTCAAAGGAATGTAAAGCTTGTAGTCTTTAATCTCAACTCTGCTACTCTTGATATAAGATACAGTACCAAAGTCAGGAACAGCAGTTACCTCAGTAGTAGTATAAGTAACACCCTTAGGAATGATTGTTATAATCTGACTAGCCAATTCAGAGCCAAATGCTTCCTTCAGTGTTTTTCTTGTTCCAGTCCAGTCTGTTTCAACTACATCTGCTATATTCCCCTTACATTCAATCTTAGTTACACCATAATATCTATAGTAATCCAAATTAGCAGCGAAACTATTCAGCGGAGCATCTTTTCTCCAGTCTGTAAAGGTAACAAGTTCACCCAAATTCAAAGTGTTATCAGGATCACCTTCGTTCAAACCGTCAGTAAAGAACTTGCTCGCATCAGAAGATACATTAACCGGACGGATAAAGGCAAGGTTGAATTCACCGTTAGTAACAGGAACTGACATGTCACAACCATTTTCATAAACGATGTCCATAACTGCAGAGAAGCTATTATCACCGCGGGCTTCTTTATTCAACAGATTCTTAGCAACAGCGGTATTTGCAAATGTAACATCATTATTATTAGCATCAGACAAGCTTGCTACCAAATTATCCGCAGCTATTGCAGCAGTAACAGCAGTACCGGTCAAGTCTTTACCAACAGCATGCAATTCAGTCTTGTCAACGTTCAACGCCAATTGATATTGTGTACCATCAACACCTGTTACCAAACCACGTGTAGCTTTCAAGTTCTTTTCAGAGAATACGAATGTATACTCCATCTTATCAGCTGTGAAGCTCGGGAATTTTTCAGCATCAAATGAGCTGGAATAATCGAACTGAACTTCACCGCCTACGAAGAGTTCATTCAAATCACCGATAATCTGCGTTGTGTTAGTAGCACCAGGAGTCTGACAATAGATAGAAGCAGTATTACCATTCCAAGCATTTGGCGCTTTCTCTTTAGCAGTTGCAGTAAAGTTGATAGGATCTACTTTTACAACATGCTTGATAGCAACATATTTCGGATACATTCCACCATTTGCAATAGAAACGACAACATCAGCATCTGTTGTTTTCTCATATACAGCATAAGCCACATAAGTTTTAGCCTCCAACGGTGCAGTTGTCAATTCGAATTTAGCTCCGCGGTTAGCCTTATTATCACCAGCTGTCAGGATTTCTGTTACATTCCAAGTACCTACGTTATCAAATCCAACAACAGGAGCAGCAGCATATTCATAGAGTGTATGGAATTGTTCTTTACTCAATGCTGTCAATTTTTCATTTGTACTGAATGTATATACCTGAGTACTCATGAACTCATCATTAGTTGACCAAGTGTAAGCAGGATTGTTGCAATCAATGCCGATAGTAGCATTTTCAGTGATAGTGATATCCAGTTCCGGTTTAGCAGCGGCGTCACCCACAATCAGTAATTTGATATAGGCAGCAGCAACGATTGCATTTCCATTATGTGAATCTGTCAATTTAGCCAGTACCATCGGAGCTTTACCAATACAGCTTTCATTCACATTACCGTAATTTACAGCCTTGAATGTTACACCATCTAAGCTCATATAGCGCTCTTGCGGAGTTTCATTAACTTTATAAGCAACAGCTTCAAAAGACAATGTGAGATCAGGATACTTAGTATAGTCAAAGAACTTATGACCAGTAGCATCCTTTACATTACATGCAGAAACAAGTTCTGTCAAGTTGATACCAGCAATAGCCTCAGAATAAGTAACATTCTGAACTAAAGCAGCATTTCCTGTCATCGGCATATTCTTATCATCAATCTTAGCCACCTGAGCTTCAGCATCAGCCTTGGTAATAGCAAAGTGATTAACATCATCTCCCGGATTAGTGGCTGTTACAGCTTTATCAGTCAAGACAACATCAATCTCAGCATCTTTGTTGATAACACCTACATATTCAGTGGTAACTTTATTTTTTGCAGTTGTCTCAAACTGGAAAGCAATCATATCCAATTTATTTGCATCATCTTCAAATAAAGCTGGGTCAGCTTCCAAAGACACAGTCATTATACCATTTTCTATTGTAGTTTTCTTCCAGTCAATAAATACACCCGGAGTTCTTGTTACCTGTTCTGCAGTCTGTTTCAAAATCTGAGCTTTACCTTCTTCTGTCAATTGAGCAAGCGTAGCACTTGACGGATTAACTCGATATTGAGGAGTAGCTACATTTGACATATATAAAATAGCAGTTGCAGATGTTTTAACTTCGTTGTCTACAATCGTTTTCTGTTTGTATGAGTTTTCTTCAAACACAATTACTCTTTCACCCCATCCGGCCAAAATCTTCGTTGGAATATATTCAAAGCTTGTGATTGGCAGTACATCCTGAATAAGCAACTTAGTTGAGAGAGGTTGATTATCTACTAAGATTTCCCATCCTACTACAACACCAGTCTCATCTTTATACTGAACAACACTTACAGTCGTTTTATCATGTTGCGGTTGTTTTGGAACAGCTACTCCTGTTTTAGTAGAGTTTTCTTTATCATCCTTTGTTCCATACCACATCACACCTTCTGAGTCCATCCAGAACTTAGTAGGATCTAATTTAGTGTCTTGAGTTACTGTATCGTTATCAGTGATTGTAAATGTCTTAACGATCTTAGAATTGTCAGATCCTGTCAGAGTAACAGTAACAGTAGTCACATTTCCTTCTCTACTACTAGTTACATCCAAAGTGTATGTAGTATTCGTATCCTTATCAGGAACCGTATAAGTAGTAGGAGTCCCTGATTGATCTGTTACTGTCAATACACCATTAGCAAAGGATACCGATTTCACATAAGCCAACGCTCCGAACTTGGTGTTCAAGTCAGCTAATGTTTTTTCGACTGCATCCACACGTTCGCTTAGACCATTGATGTCGTCATCGTAGTCTTTACAAGATGTAAATGTGCCTGTCGAAGACGCTAATAAAGCTCCAAACAGGACTGCATTTAAAAACTTTTTGTTCATAATAAAAAAAACTTTTAATTTATAAATTAAATAATAGAAATATAGTCTCTCGATGTCGATTCAACAATCTCATGTAATTTCCCTTTCATTTATTATTTTCATTTACTATATAACCTCCTTTTCTTATTTATTTTACCTATGTTCATCCCCCGGCAGGAGACGAGCTGAAATAGACTCCCAATGCATTAAACCCGTTACTTTGTAGGTAACGGGAAAACCTTTGTGCCTGCTCTTTGGGAGTAGTCTATACTGGAAAATACCACGATATATAACGAATCTTCTAACCCCTGCTTATCAGAAAAAGTAGAGGGGAGGGGAATCTATTGCAAAATTTAGACGTTGACACCGTTCTAAGACAAAGAATCCACGTGTTCTTCTATGTTTGTTCCTTTTTTAAGTAATTTATTGGAAAAAATGTACGATTTCGTTTGGATGTTTTAATAAATATACTCATCTTTGCACCGATATTTAATTCCGTTACCTACAAAGTAACGGGCTATTTATCAACAAATTGCAATGCTAACTGTACGATTTATAAAATCGATTACCCGTCTATTGGCCTCATCTATTTTCTTATCCCTGAAAGGCTTCAAATAGGTTTCGGTCACACTAATGGAAGAGTGACCCATCGCTTCGGAAATAATTCCCGGATGAATCTCACAATAATAGGCTGTCGTAGCCCAAGTATGGCGGGCGGTATATGAACTTAATCTATCACTTAACCCTAGTATTTTCCCAAGTAACATCAGTTGTCTGTTAAAATTACGAAGCGCCAGTTGGTATTCCCGATAGGCTTCCTTTGTTCCTTCACGACTACTTAGTATGGGAAATAAATAGGGAGATGAGCTGTCGCGACTCATATACTTTTTTAATATCCCCATTGCTTCCGGTGTTACAGTTACTGCTAAAGGACGTCCTGTTTTGCGCCTGCGATAAGTGATTATATTATCATGCAAGTCGCTTTTACGTAGGTAAGCTAAATCGACAAACGGCAGTCCACGTAATAAAAACATTAGAACAAACAGTTCTCTGGCCCGCTGCATGTCAGGAGTTACGGCGGACATTTGCATTTTAGTGAACATTTTTTTCATGTCTTCCATTTCCAGTGAGCGTTTGCGATCAGCACGTGTACCCGTATAAACCGCACGGAACAAATGAGGTACATACGGTGCCATACGATTGTCGACTGCTCGATTATAAACGGCACGAAACGTTCTCAAATAAGTGGAAACTGTGTTCCAACTACAACCACGGCTACGAAGGTGAATCTCGAAGCCTTTTAACCACTTTGGAGTTACTTCATGAAATGCAAAGTCCTCTTTCCCACGATAAGCAACAATAGCATTGAGACTGCTACGATAAACGTGCGCAGTACCAAAGTTTCCCCCCATATGTAGCCCGTCGGCTACCTGTTTCATAAATGCTACTACTTTTAACATCTTACTTGTTATTAAAAAATTATGCTATAAATATAACAGGTTTTGAACTAAATACGATACTCTATCTAAATTATAAGCGCTCTAACACACGGCTCTTCCCATTTAAACCTGTTTTGTTCTCTCTTATAGGTCACAGCCGACGCCATGTCAATGCAGAAAGACATCATACCGGGAGTTCTTCTTTATGTTTGAAAAGCACAAAACATCTGCCATCTGCAACAAAGTCATGCTAAATCGATGAATATAAGAGACTTATGCTGTTGCAGATACCTGTTGCAGATAGAAGGTGTGTCGTAATGAACGATACGCCTTCTTTTTTTCATCACCTATAAAGAATCAGTAAACCTTCTTCAAGCTGCGCTCTTTTGAAGATTTGTTTGATAAATGTGTTCCCCCCATCTGAAAAGAGCGGGTACAAGTTTATAAAACAGTTTAATCATCCAGTCTATACCTTCTTTTCTCATTTTTGCACACATCTTTTTTATATTGAAGGCAATGGCCAAGAATGCGAAGTCCATAAAGACCTTCTCCTTTCCAAAATGGCGGAAGCGTTTGTAGTTCATATTATATTTTATTTGCCCGAACACAGCTTCCGGTTCTATACATCTTTGCCCTCTGTGTTTCAGTCCTTCTTCGGAACATAGTAATTCTTTGGCTTTCTGCCTGTATTTCCTGAGTCTGTGATTCAGTTCTATTGTCCTGTTTCCCTTTGCCTTAAAACATAGACATCTCAACGGACACCCTTCACATCTGACGGCTCTGTACCTGGCATTTTCGCTTACATATCCGGATGCAGTTTTCACATGCCCGGTTCCTGTCCTCCGCATCTTTTGTCCCATGGGGCAGATGCAATAGTCATGTTCTTCATTGTAATAGAAGTTTTCGGCCTTGAACGGATTCGGTTTGAATCCGGGTCGCTGTTCCATGTGGAAGTAGTTGTATTTGACGTAGGCTTCCATATCGTTTTCAGACATGAAACGGTAATTTTCCTCAGAACCATATCCGGAGTCGGCAACCACCATATGGGCCAATCTGTCGTATCTGCCTGAAAAGGATTGCAGGAAAGGTATCATGGTCAGTGTATCCGTAGGATTGGAGAAAAGAGCGAAGTCGGTAATGAATTGGTTCTCGGTACCGATCTGAAGGTTGTAGCCGGGTTTTGTCTGCCCGTTACGCATGGCGTCCTCCTTCATCCTCATAAAAGTGGCATCCTTGTCTGTCTTGGAATAGGAGTTGCGAGCTTGCAGATTTTCCAGATGACCGTCGTATTCCTGCAGTTTATCTCTGTGTTCTTCCAGCTCCTTGAGCTGTTTGCGTTTCTTTTTCAGTGCAGTCTTTTCCTCTTTCGTGCAAGGATCGGGAGCCTGTGCAAGTGCATTACGTAATTCTCCCGCCATTTCGGTCAGCATAGTCGGAGTAAACTCTATCCCCTCATTGGTCTCTGATGATTTCTCCTGAGCGATGAACTCGTCTATCTGACCTAATAGTACATGTATTTTCTTCATCAGGCGTTCACGGTTCCGTTCGACCGTTTTTCTCCAGACGAAAGTGTACTTGTTTGCCTTGGATTCGATTTTTGTACCGTCAATGTATTCCACATTCAGGCTGATGAAACCTTTGGAAGAAAGCAGAAGTACGGTTTGGGTAAACACCTCGTTGATTTCCTTCTTCACCCGGTTGCGGAATCGGTTGATGGTAATGAAATCCGGTTTCTCGTATCCGGCCAGCCATATATAATGGATATCACGATGGAGTAGCTTTTCTATTTTCCGGCAGGAGTAGATGTTGTTCATGTAGGCATACAGAATAACCTTGAGCATCATTCGGGGATGGTAAGCACTACGGCCGCATTCCTTGTATAACTTTCTGAAACCTTCAAGATTCAGGCTTTCAACCAGAACGTCAACCATGCGAACCGGATCGTTTTCTGCAATATCCTCATCGATTCTCTCAGGAAAAAGCACTGTTTGGTTGGGAATGTAAGGACGAAAATGTATCTTTGTCATAGTATGAAATATTATGCTTAAAGATACAAAATCTTTAGGTAATAACAAAGCCCCTGCTTGTGAAAGTCGGGGCTTTGGGCAAAAAAAAGAAGGTGCACATTTTGACACACCTTCATACCATTCAAATACCGGATTTGCACGGTTTGCCTACACCCGTACTATGTAGTGCATGTCTTATACGGATTTAGGTTGACACCTTTTTAGAGACATAAAAAAAGAAAAATTATGTCTAAATTATCTCGTAAGATTTATTCTGAGACTTTCAAATTGGAAGTTCTCCGTGATTACTTCAGTAGCGGTTTGTCAATGTTTGCTACTGCCAAGAAATGGGGTTTACCCAACCATACTTATATTCTGCGTTGGCAAAAGTGTTATGCAATTGATTCGGATTCCTTATCTTTGTCCCCCGAACTTCTGTCAGATCTTCAAATGAAAAAGAATCCAAAATCAAAATCTAAAGAAGAACTTCTTGAAGCGGAAAATTTGCGTCTGAGAAAGGCTTTGGAACTTGAAAAACTTCGTTCCCATGCCTTTGAAAGACTGATTGAACTCACAGAAAGAGAAGAAGGGATTTCCATCTTAAAAAAAGATGGTGCCAAATAGTCACCGGCCTTCGTGAAGAGTTTCCTCACATCAGTGTGAAAACCCTTTGCGGACTGTTTGGCATGTCTTCCCAGGCCTATTACAAAAAGAAAAAAAATCTTTTGTCGCGTCATCAGATCAGAACAGCCATCTTGGATGCCGTCTTCTTCTACCGCTCAAAGGCTCCGGGCATCGGTGGTTTGAAATTATACCATGAGCTCCGCTCCCTTTATGGAAGCGAGATAACCGGAGGGCGGGATGCCTTCCTTCATCTGCTGCGTTCGGAACGCCTTATGCTGCCCCCGAAGAAACCCAGGCATACGACGGACTCCCACCATCTTTACAAGAAGTATCCGAATCTGATCAAGGGGGTAACGGCACAATACCCGAACCATATCTGGGTATGTGACATCACTTACATCTGGATTGAAGGTGGCGTATGCTACCTCCATCTTGTAACGGACATGTACTCACATGCCGTTTTAGGATGGGTGCTCTCTCCCAGTTTGCATGCCGAATATACGCTACAGGCACTGGAACAGGCCATCAATGAGGCCGGAGGTGGCAATCTTTGCGGCACAATCCACCATTCCGACCGGGGGGTACAGTATGCCTGCGATGCCTATATCGACACACTGGTCACTCATCATATACGTGTGAGCATGACTGAAGATTACAACCCGACGGACAATGCGGTAGCAGAAAGGATGAATGGCATCCTGAAAACGGAATGGATATACGGCATGTCGCTGTTCAGGGATAAAGAGATGGCACGGGAGCAGATTACGCGAATGATTGACTTCTATAATAATGGACGACCACATATGAGCATAGGTATGAAAAAACCCATGGACGTATATCATGGAGAGGTGCCGGGAAAATCATTGTGGAAAAAATAAGGTTCCATATGATAAATAAATACTATATTTGCGATACCGAGAGCCCGAGCACACTCAGATTTGTCCATTGTTTTTACGTATGACAACTATCTTAGGAGCAAAGGGAAGAAACTAACAACTGTTTTAGTTATGAATAACAGAATGTGACAACTTATTTAGTAACTAGCCTCTAAAAGTGACAACCATTTCTAGTATAAGTCAGCAAACAAGTGTTCCACCGTGTTGAAACAAAGTGTTTAGCACCTTGAAACAAAGTGTTCCACCATATTGAAACAAAGTGTTCCACCATATTGAAACAAAGTGTTCACCGTGTTGAAACAAAGTGTTCCACCGTATTGAAACAAAGTGTTTACCGTGTTGAAACAAAGTGTTTACCGTGTTGAAACAGAGTGGTTCGCTGAAGTAACAAATACAATAGCAAAGCATACGAGTTTACTTGTGAGATTGAAAGAGTAGTTTATCATGTTGTCAGACCATCATGAGCTAAAACAGATATGTTGCAGATACTTGACCTGCAACATATCTGCAACAGGTATCTGCAACGACATAAGCCATTATATTTCAATTAGATACAACGAAATTGTTGCAGATGGCAGATAATTACCATAAATATATTCTTTTGTGTAGGAATCGAATGTAGGTTCCTCCATTATTCCTTTCTGAAGGAAAAATCTACGAACACCCCTTCTGAGAATATCTACGCAAATATTAGGTAGTTTCCGACAAATCATGTAAATTTGCGACAATTTAATAAGCTGATTTTTATGTCGTGTATACTGAATATCGAAACCTCTACCTCTGTTTGCTCGGTAGCGGCTAGTCAAGACGGACAGACGATTTTTGTGAAAGAAGACTTGAAAGGACCTTCACACGCCGTTTCTTTAGGAGTTTTTGTAGATGAGGCATTATCGTTCATAGACAGTCATGCCATCCCCTTGGACGCAGTTGCAGTGAGCTGCGGACCGGGCTCGTACACCGGACTCCGAATCGGGGTTTCTATGGCGAAAGGAGTTTGTTACGGGCGCAATATCCCCTTGATTGGCATCCCGACATTGGAAATATTAAGCGTTCCGGTGTTATTATATCATGACCTGCCCACAAACGCTTTGCTTTGTCCGATGATCGACGCCCGCCGTATGGAAGTATACGCAGCCATCTATGACCGACGACTACAGGTGAAACGTGCAGTTGCCGCCGACATCGTAGATGAAAACTCTTATCTGGAGTACCTGAACGAGCAGCCGGTTTATTTCTTTGGAAACGGGGCCGATAAATGCCGCGAACAGATCAGGCATCCGAACGCGCATTTTATCGACAATATCCACCCGTTGGCTAAAATGATGTTCCCGCTGGCAGAAAAAGCAATGGCCGAGGAAGACTATAAAGACGTGGCTTACTTCGAACCTTTCTACTTGAAAGAATTCGTAGCCTCCATGCCGAAGAAACTTCTTTAATTTTTAATTTTTTTATTGTCACAAGATGCAATACAATACTCAACAGAAAAGAATGCCGCTTCCCGAATACGGACGTAGCATCCAAAACATGGTAGATTATGCGTTGACCATTCAGGATCGTGCAGAACGTCAACGTTGTGCCAACACCATCATTAACATTATGGGAAATATGTTTCCTCATTTGCGTGATGTACCCGATTTCAAGCACAAGCTTTGGGACCACCTGGCTATCATGTCCGGTTTTAAGCTGGATATTGACTACCCGTATGAAATCATCCGCAAGGACAATCTGGTAACCCGTCCGGACCATATCCCCTACTCCAATACCCGTATGCGTTACCGTCACTACGGACATACACTGGAAGTACTGATAAAGAAAGCTATCGAATTTCCCGAAGGAAACGAAAAGAGAAATTTGATCGCCCTCATCTGCAATCACATGAAGAAGGATTACCTGGCATGGAACAAAGATACAGTGGACGAAAAGAAGATTGCCGAGGATCTGTACGAACTTTCCAACGGGAAACTCCAAATGACTGACGATATCGTCCGGCTGATGGCAGAACGCCTGAACCAGAACTACCGCCCGAAGATGAACTATACCAACAATCGTCAGAACAATAAGAGAAGATACTAAACACTTTATACTTAATACTCAAAAATCAATGGCTTCATTTGTAATCGAAGGAGGACATCGGCTCTGCGGAGAAATTCACCCGCAAGGAGCTAAAAACGAAGTTTTGCAGATAATCTGTGCCACATTGCTGACTGCGGAGGAAGTAACGGTGAACAATATACCTGACATTCTTGATGTCAACAACCTGATTCAGCTCTTGCGGGAGATGGGAGTGACGGTTGCAAAGAACGGCCTTGATTCTTATAGTTTTAAAGCAGAAAATATAAACCTGGCTTATCTGGAAAGCGATGATTTCTTGAAGAAATGTTCCAGTCTGCGAGGCTCTGTGATGCTTATAGGTCCCATGGTGGCACGTTTCGGCAAGGCATTGATTTCCAAGCCGGGAGGAGATAAAATCGGTCGACGCCGTCTGGACACTCACTTTGTAGGTATTCAGAATTTAGGGGCGGACTTCCGCTACGATGAAGAACGGGGTATTTACGAAATAACAGCCGACAGACTTCAAGGAAGCTATATGCTACTGGATGAAGCATCCGTCACCGGAACAGCCAACATCGTCATGGCTGCCGCGCTTGCTAAAGGTACGACCACTATTTATAACGCTGCCTGCGAGCCTTACGTGCAACAACTCTGCCGGTTACTCAACCGGATGGGAGCCAAAATCAGCGGCATCGCCTCCAATCTGCTCACCATCCAAGGTGTGGAAAAACTGCATGGCACACAACACACCGTACTGCCCGATATGATTGAGGTGGGCAGTTTCATCGGTATGGCGGCAATGACGAAAAGCGAAATTACCATCAAGAACGTTTCTTACGAGAATCTTGGCATCATCCCCGAGAGCTTCCGTCGTCTGGGCATCAAGCTCGAACAGAGAGGAGATGATATTTATGTTCCTGCACAGGAGACATACCAGATAGAATCATTTATTGACGGCTCCATCATGACGATAGCCGATGCCACCTGGCCGGGACTGACTCCCGACTTGCTAAGTGTGATGCTCGTGGTAGCCACACAAGCCAAAGGCAGCGTACTGATCCATCAGAAAATGTTCGAAAGCCGCCTGTTCTTTGTCGATAAACTGATCGACATGGGAGCACAGATCATTCTCTGTGACCCTCACCGTGCTGTAGTCATCGGACATAACCACGGCTTCAAGCTGCGCGGTACCCGTCTGACCTCACCGGATATACGTGCCGGTATCGCCCTTCTGATTGCTGCCATGAGCGCTGAAGGAACCAGTACCATTAGTAACATCGAACAGATAGACCGTGGCTATCAGAACATCGAAGGACGTCTGAACGCTATCGGAGCCAGAATCACCCGGATATGATAAAGAAAGAAGAAGTATATAAGATAGGATTATTCAACAAGCCGCACGGCATTCACGGCGAATTACAGTTTACCTTCACGGACGATATTTTCGATCGTGTCGACTGTGATTATCTGATATGCCTGCTCGATGGCATCTTCGTGCCTTTCTTCATCGAAGAATACCGCTTCCGTTCAGACTCCACCGCCTTGGTGAAGCTGGAAGGAATCGACAGTGCTGAACGTGCCCGAATATTCACCAACATTGAAGTCTACTTCCCCGTGAAATACGCGGAAGAAGCGGAAGACGGTGAGCTGTCTTGGAACTTCTTCATCGGTTTTCAGATGGAAGATATCCATCACGGATTTCTAGGAGAAGTAATAGATATAGATACTACTACGGTAAACACTCTTTTTGTGATTGAAGGAGCAGAAGAAGAGGAACTACTGGTTCCTGCACAAAAGGAACTTATCGTAGGTATAGACCCAAAAAAGAAACTCATCACCATGGAACTTCCCGAAGGGTTGCTCCATCTGAAGGAATTGGAACCCAAAAGATAACATGAGGCTTTAATTTTAATTTTTCAATTATCAAAGATGCCAAAGAGAAGACGAAGTAAAGCTTTCTGGAAAAATGTCAAGTTCAAGTATAAATTAACGGTCGTTAATGAAAACACACTTGAAGAAATTGTCGGACTTCGTGTATCCAAACTCAATGGACTTTCCGTTTTACTTTGCGTGCTGGCAGTGCTCTTCCTAATCGCCTCCTGCATCATCGCCTTCACCCCGCTACGTAACTATCTCCCCGGATACATGAACAGTGAAGTCCGTGCACAAATCGTGGACAATGCCCTGCGTGTAGACTCTTTGCAGCAAGTGCTCGACAAACAGAATCTTTACATCATGAATATTCAGGACATCTTTAGTGGAAAAGTAGCCATCGATAGCGTGCAGACACTCGATTCATTGACCGCTGCCCGCGAAGACACACTGATGGAGCGCACCAAGCGCGAAGAAGAATTCCGCCGTCAGTATGAAGAAAGCGAAAAATATAACCTAACCTCCATCACTTCCCAACCGGATGTGACCGGACTCATTTTATACCGCCCGACACGAGGCATGGTGTCCGACCACTTCAATGCCGAGAAGAAACATTACGGTACCGACATCGCCGCCAATCCCAACGAAAGCGTACTGGCAACCATGGACGGAACCGTCATTCTAAGTACATACACTGCTGAAACAGGTTACCTGATTGGCATACAACATAACCAGGATTTGATTTCGATTTACAAACACTGCGGTTCCCTCCTGAAAAAGGAAGGTGAACGTGTGAAAGGAGGCGAAGCCATCGCCCTGGTAGGAAACAGCGGGGCACTTAGCACAGGGCCGCACCTGCATTTCGAACTTTGGCGTAAAGGGCATCCGGTGAACCCTGAAAAATACATCGTATTTTAAGTGATAATAGAAAAATGAATATAGAGACTAACAAAAAGAAAAAGCAAATAGCCATCCTAGGCTCAACAGGCTCCATCGGGACACAAGCTCTGCAAGTCATCGAGGAACATCCCGACCTGTACGAAGCCTATGCGCTGACAGCCAACAACCGCGTGGAACGACTGATAGCCCAGGCAAGGAAGTTCCAGCCGGAAGTGGTAGTGATAGCCAACGAAGAAAAGTATTCCGAACTGAGAGATGCACTGAGTGACCTACCTATCAAAGTGTACGCAGGCGCAGACGCTATCTGTCAGATTGTAGAGGCGGGTCCCATCGACATGGTGCTGACAGCTATGGTCGGTTATGCCGGACTGAGACCAACCATCAACGCCATCCGCGCCAAGAAAGCGATTGCATTGGCAAATAAAGAAACATTGGTAGTAGCGGGTGAACTGATTAATCAGTTAGCACAACAATACCGCACCCCGATTTTACCGGTAGACTCTGAGCACTCTGCTGTTTTTCAGTGTTTAGCGGGAGAAGTGGGCAACCCGATTGAGAAAGTGATATTGACAGCTTCCGGAGGTCCGTTCCGCACGTGCACCTTGGAACAGTTGAAATCCGCCACTAAGACGCAAGCCTTGAAACACCCCAATTGGGAGATGGGAGCAAAAATCACGATTGATTCGGCTTCCATGATGAACAAAGGTTTTGAAGTGATAGAAGCCAAATGGTTATTCGGTGTTCAGCCCAGCCAGATCGAAGTGGTGGTGCATCCGCAATCAGTCATTCACTCGATGGTGCAGTTTGAAGACGGAGCTGTCAAGGCACAACTAGGCATGCCTGATATGCGCCTGCCTATCCAGTACGCATTCTCTTATCCCGACCGTATCCGTTCTTCTTTCGGCAGGCTCGATTTCTCCCAATGCACGAACCTGACGTTTGAGCAACCCGATACGAAACGGTTCCGCAATCTGGCACTCGCTTACGAAGCAATGTATCGCGGAGGGAATATGCCCTGTATCGTCAATGCAGCCAATGAAGTAGTGGTAGCCTCTTTCCTTAAAGACGACATCAGCTTCCTCGGCATGAGCGATGTGATAGAGAGAACAATGGAACGGGCTACCTTCATCACCAATCCGACATACGATGATTATGTAGCTACGGATGCGGAAGCTAGGGAAATAGCAGCCAGCCTGATACGATCCGCTTCCTCCCATTGTTAAACAAAGAAATTGATTAGTATTAACATAAATTGAAAATAGCCTTTATATCCCTTTCGGTAGAGAATGTGTTGAAGGTTTTAAACTGTAAATAGACTATATGGAAACATTTTTAATTCGTGCCCTGCAATTGATTATGAGCTTATCCTTGCTCGTTATCATTCATGAAAGCGGGCATTTTCTTTTTGCCCGTTTGTTTAAGGTGCGTGTAGAAAAATTCTGCTTATTTTTTAACCCTTGGTTCACCCTTTTTAAGTTCAAGCCTAAGAAAAGTGACACAGAGTATGCAGTAGGCTGGTTGCCATTGGGCGGTTATGTCAAAATAGCCGGTATGATTGACGAATCGATGGATACCGAACAGATGAAACAACCCGAACAACCGTGGGAGTTCCGCTCCAAGCCGGCGTGGCAACGTCTGCTGATCATGGTGGGTGGCGTACTGTTCAACTTCCTGTTGGCACTGTTCATCTACTCCATGATTCTTTTTGCATGGGGCGACCAATATATAAAGGTACAGGAAGCTCCTCTGGGTATGGAATTCAACGAGACTGCCAAAGCGGTAGGTTTCCGTGACGGTGACATCCTCCTTTCTGCCGACGGTGTCCCTTTCGAACGTTATGACGGCGACATGTTAAGCCAGATTGCCGATGCACGCGAAGTAAGCGTCCTCCGTAACGGGGCAGAAGCCTCCGTCTATATCCCGGAAGATCTGATGCAACGTCTCTTAGCAGACAGCGTCCGCTTCGCCTCCTACCGTTTCCCATACGTTATAGACAGCGTAATGGTAAACTCTCCTGCCGCACAAGCTGGACTCCAGGCAGGAGACAGTATCATCGCCCTGAACGGAACGCCGATCTCTTTCTCCGACTTTAAAGAAGCGATGGCAGAACGTAAGAAAAACGAAGCAACTCTGCTCAAAGACAGCATAGATCCGCGCCTAATCACGCTGATTTATGTGCGTAACGGGGCAACAGACACACTAAGCATGCGCGTAGACTCCGCCTACCTGATGGGCGTAACCGCCTGTCTCGCCACAGACCGTCTGCTCCCTATGGTGAAAAAAGAATATACCTTCTTTCAATCCTTCCCCGCAGGTATCTCTCTCGGTGTGAAAACCCTGAAAGGCTATGTAGGAAACATGAAATACCTCTTCTCGAAAGAAGGAGCCAAACAGCTGGGCGGCTTCGGAACGATCGGCAGCATCTTCCCTGCTACTTGGGACTGGCATCAGTTCTGGTATATGACAGCCTTCCTTTCCATCATCCTGGCTTTCATGAACATCCTCCCTATACCCGCATTGGACGGTGGCCACGTGCTCTTCCTCTGCTACGAAATGATAGCCCGACGCAAACCGAGCGACAAGTTTATGGAATACGCCCAGATGACCGGTATGGTCCTACTCTTCGGCCTATTGATATGGGCTAACTTTAATGATATTTTGAGATTTTTCTTCTAGGATTTCGAAGCATAGACTCAGACAGGACAAAATTGAGGAGACTGTCTAACAGGTATCAGTAATAGAAGTCACCCCTGCCAAAGCATATTCTGGCAGGGGTAAAATCGTTAAAATAGGACTTGTTAAATAGCCTCCTCAATTTTTAGTCTATGAGGATTATGATGGAACGCTAGGGTGACCTTGCCAGAGGTTTGATGCCGAGCAATAAGCAGTTTATTTCAGTTTCAAGATCCGTTGATTACTGCTTCCCCTGAACTCCAGATACGGAGAGAAAAGAGCCTGTTCGAAGCGTCCGTCCACCAATACGTTTATATAATCAAGGGCAGCGTTCAAGCGGGGCTTTGCCTTGATTTCTTCGTAACTATATCCTGTATAGCACCACACATTCATTCCCGTCTCCTCTTTCACCCGTTTCAGTAAAAGCAGAAACTCTTCCGGATGGAAAAACGGATCACCACCGGAAAAAGTAACGCCATCCAGTAAAGGATTTGCTTTGATTTCACGGATGATGGCCTGTATTCTTTCTTCCGTCAATTCTTTCCCCGCCTCCGGATTCCAGCTCTCCGGGTTGTGACAACCGGGACAGTGATGGGAACATCCGGCAAGATAAATAGAGTAGCGGATGCCCTCACCATCGACAATCGTTTCAGGATAAGTCCCTAATAAATTCATTTCTACAAGTGTTTTACACGGTCTCTCTCTTCTGCACGTTTAGCAGAGTTCCAAGAACTTAAGTCACCCGTCAGATAACCGGTGATACGGCGCATACGGAGGATGCTTTCACTCTGGCACACCGGACATTTATCGAAGATAACTCCTTTGTACCCACAGTCATGGCAAGTATCTACCGGATGGTTGATAGAGCCGTATCCGATTCCTTCATCGTGCATCACCTTCACAATCTTGGCGATGGCACGCACATTCTTCTGCGCTTCGCCATCCAGCTCCACATACGTGATGTGTCCTCCGCGCGTAATAGCATGGAACGGAGCTTCACACTTGATTTTCTCAACGATACTGATCGGTTCTTTCACGTCTACGTGGAAAGAGTTGACATAATAGTCGCGGTCTGTCACACCGGGGATTGTTCCATATTTCCGGCGGTCCATTTTGGTGAAACGTCCCGAAAGTCCTTCGGCAGGAGTAGCCAAAACAGAGTAGTTCAGGTTATATTTCTTTTTATATTCATCCACTACTTTATTCATTTCCATCACCGCTTCATACAGTGTATCCCATGCTTTCCGGTTGTGTCCGTGACCTTGTCCGTAGAGAGCCACCATCGCATTATGACCACCGATAAAACCGATACCCAGTGTACCGCTACGCAATACATCGCCCACCTGTTCGTTCGCCTTCAGTTCTCCGCCTCCTTTCCACACATTATTTCCCATCATAAACGGGAACTGACGTGCCAAGGCCGTACGTTGATACTGATAACGTTCATAAAGCTGGTCGGCTACGAGCACCGCCATATTATGTACGGATTCGATAAAAATTTCTTTAGCCTTCTGTTCGATGGCATCTTTGTTGCGTTCATCTTCTACCAGGCTTTCGGCTTTGATGCGGGCTTCGATAGCCAGTCTCGGCATGTTCAGCGTAGTGAATGAAAGATTACCACGGCCTAAAGAAGATTTTTCTCCTGCCACGTTCTCAAAGACGCGGGTACGGCATCCCATCGTCGCCAATTCGTAGACGTAACGTTTCGGATCGTCCGCTCTCCATTTCTCGTTTTGGTTGAAAGGTGTGTCGAGGAACATGAAGTTCGGGAACAACGCTTTCGCCGTGGTCTGGCAAGCCTTCAACAGCAAATCGAAATTAGGAGCTTCGTAACGGTCGGTTATTGCCTCTTCGATATTTTCCGCTTTCATCGCTTTCTCAAAGTCTTTCTCCGAGTAAGAAACTCCGTCTTTCACCTTGAAGATCTGAATCGGGAATACAGGTACCTCACCTCTTGTACCCAATCCTTCAATGGTGGCTTTCAGCAATTCTTCGATAACCATCCGACCTTCGGCAGAAGTGTCCGTACCGTAGTTGATGGAACTGAATACCACCTGATTACCCCCACGTGAATGCATCGTGTTGAGGTTGTGGATAAATCCTTCCATGGCCTGATGAGTATCTTTGCGGGTCTGCTGATAAGCTTTCTCGACAATACGGTCAAGGTGCTCCTTGTCTATAATGATTTGTAAAGCGACCAAAGCGATGCGCAATGTTTCGCGTTCAGCTTCAGTTGACTTGATAGACGGAAGATGTTCTTCAATCAATGTGCGGATGGATTTCTCATCGGCCTGATTTCCGTTTTCCATGGCGACATAGAAATTGATGAACGATGCCAGATGCTTCCGGAAAGATTTGGCCACCCCTTTTGCCATGAAGAAATCGAAAGCAGGAATGGCTTGTCCGCCGTGTTGCTCATTCTGGTTGGTCTGAAAGATAATGGTAGCCAGCGTAGCATAGCTTTGGATGCTTTGCGGGGTGCGGATGCTACCGTTCTTTGTGCGGAAACCCCGCTCAAAGAGGTCGTCCATATCATATTGGATACAGGTAGTCGTTTTTGTCGGATAATAGTCCAAGTCGTGGATGTGAATATCTCCCAACTGGTGTGCTTCGGCAAAACGTTTCGGCAACAGGTATTTATAAGTATAATCTTTGGTTACTTCGGAAGCGAACGTCATCATCTGTCCGGCAGGCGTATGACTGCTCATGTTGGCATTGCTCAAGTTGATATCATTCTTGTCGATAGCAACGATACCGTCCATCACTTGCTTCATGTGGGTTTTCTTATCACGCTCCGTATTCCGCCATTCGCGATAAATAATATATTTCTTCGCTACTTCCGGACGTACTTTCATCAACGACTTTTCTACTAAATCCTGAATCTCTTCTACAGTAATAGTAGGAGTAGTAAACTGACTGATTACATTCATCGTGATGTCAGCCACCAACTGCTGCTCATCCTGAATACCGGTTGCACTGAATGCCTTACTGATTGCATTCTTGATTTTACTGATAGAGAAATCTTCTCTTTTACCATCACGTTTGATGATACAAATTTCCGCGTAGTTCATAACTTTAACTCCCGAAAGTTTAAATTTAAAATGTTAATAACTAAAAGAAAAAGCTCCGGCAGGTCTTCTGACTTATCTCTCCCTCGCAACACCTTCCCACACCGCCATCGATGCAGTGGCTTATTGTGCGGATTCTTAGAGAATTACAGCAGCGGGTACTGTCGCCGATTTACACAGCGTTCCCTCATTGGCTAAACCTCTTTCAGCTCCGAAACCGGATACAAAGATAGAAGATTATCCAATATCCCGGTTCGCTTTTAACATTAAATTTGAGGAAACTTTTCTTTCATGCTGATACAGAAAGTTTTCCAAAATGGAAAACTTTCTTCTTATTTTAATGCAAAAAGTATTCGGTTTTCAAGCAATACTTCCAAAAGATTCGCTCGCGGATGATCGTTCTTATGTGGTACATCAGAACAAGCCTTATCCGAGTGGTTGGTTGCAAGAAAACCTGTACTTCTTTCTATTCTTTCCCCTATTTGACATTCCATCTATCATTCGTTAAAAAACATTATATTTGAGCCGGTATAAGGTTACAAGTTACTTGTTTTTTTTCATAATTTTGCAACCCGAAAACAGAAAACAAGTATCAATATGAAACTAAGATATAATCAAATCGCCATTCGCTACAAGAACAAAATGGAAGACTTTCACAGTTGGGGTGTAGCAGCACAGATTTGATAACCCTTCATTTTTCACTACAGAGGATTTACTAGAGAGAATTCTAACTTCTAACTATTCATTAAACTTATTTTCATTTATGAGCAAGAAAAGATGGCTCATAGTGCAGCTATATGCCGTGCTATGCAGTCAGGGAGTGTTTGCCCAAACGCTTGACAGGAGGGTATTGGGTATTGATGAAATGTTCCGCCTGGCAGACGAGAACAGTCAGAGTATTCAAACGTATAAAACCGGAAAAGAAGCAGCCGATGAAGCATTGAAAGCTGCAAAGTCACAACGTTTGCCGGATATAGATGCCTCGCTCTCATTTAGTTATCTGGGCGACGGATATATATGGGACCGTGACTTCAAAAACGGACAGAATATTCCTATGCCACATCTCGGCAATAACTTTGCCTTAGAAGCGCAACAAGTAATTTACGCAGGCGGAGCCATCAACAGTAGTATTGCCTTGGCGGAACTCGGTCAGCAGATGGCCGTATTGGACTGGCAGAAGAACCGTCAGGAAATCCGTTTTCTCCTGACCGGCTACTATCTGGATTTATACAAGCTGAATAATCAGTTGCAAGTGCTACAAAAGAATCTGGATTTGACGGAGCAAGTGATCCGCAACATGGAATCACGCCGCACACAGGGAACAGTCTTAAAAAATGACATCACTCGCTATGAACTACAAAAAGAGACACTAAAACTGCAACTGGCTAAAGTGCAAGATGCCTGCAAAATAATGAATCACCAACTGGTGACGACCTTACATCTGCCTGCCGCAACGGAAATCGTTCCTGATTCCACCCTGTTGGATAAGGAAGTGAAAGCATTAGCCGAAAACGACTGGCAAATGATGGCCAGTCAAAACAATGTCGGCTTGCAGCAGGCCCGGCTGGCTATGCAAATGAACGAGCAGAAAGTGAAACTGGAACGTTCGGAACGGCTTCCGAAAATTGCACTTGTGGCCGGTGAACATTTAGACGGTCCTATCACCATCGAAGTCCCGGTACTCGACAAAAACTTCAATTACTGGTATGTGGGAGTCGGCATCAAATACAATCTTTCTTCTTTATTTAAAAACAACCGGAAAGTGAGACAGGCAAAACTGAATGCCCACAGAGCACAAGAAGAATATTCACTGGCACAGGAACAAATAGAGAACGGTGTCCAGGCCAACTACGTCAACTTCCTCACCTCCTTCACAGAGCTGCGCACACAGGAGAAAAGCGTGGAACTTGCCAACCAAAACTATAACGTAACCAGCAACCGCTATAAAAACGATCTTGCACTGCTTACCGATATGCTCGATGCCAGCAACATGAAACTAAGTGCCGATCTCGGTCTGGTCAATGCGCGTATCAACTTGATATACAATTATTATAAAATGAAATATATCACACACACTCTCTAACAGAGAAATGATAACTTATCAAAAAAAAGAATCCAATTTATAACAGAATCAAATTCTCATCCCATTTTAAAATAGAACAGATTATGATAGCTAGAAAAACCCAAAAGATAATATACAATCTGATAATTATCTGTTTACTTATCAGTGGTGTCACTTATGTTTGTTCCCGGTTTATCCATTGGGGAAATATCGAGTATACGGATAATGCGCAGGTGAAACAACATATCACGCCGATCAATACCCGTGTACCGGGATTTATCAAGAAAATCTACTTTGACGAGTATCAACAAGTACGCAAAGGCGACACGCTCCTTATCATCGAAGATGCGGAATTCCGTCTCCGTGTGGCACAGGCAGAAGCGGATTTGGCGAACGCCACCGCAGGACGCCAGGCCACTACCATCGGTATCGCCACTACGCAAAACAATTTAAGCGTGAGCGACGCAAGTATTGAAGAAGTACGTGTACAGATGGAAAATGCCAAACGCGAACTGAACCGTTTTGAGAAACTGTTGCAGGAAGACGCAGTGACGAAACAGCAATATGACAACGTACATACAGCCTACGAAGCCGCCAAAGCCCGCTATGAACAGGTGTCACGGGCTAAAATGTCCACTTCTTTAGTAAAAAGCGAACAGACCCATCGACTGGGACAGAATGAAGCAGGTGTCCGCCTGGCAGAAGCTGCGCTAGAACTAGCCCGTCTGAACCTCTCCTATACAGTGATCATTGCTCCATGTAACGGCACGACAGGGAAAAAAGAAATTCTGGAAGGCCAACTGGTACAGCCGGGACAGACCATGGTCGATATCGTGGACAGCAGTGATTTGTGGGTAATCGCCAATTACCGCGAAACGCAGCTTCCGAACATCAAGGAAGGTGCAGAAGTGGAAATAACCGCAGACGCCGTGCCGAACGTTACATTCAAAGGAGTAGTGGAATCCATCTCCGATGCGACAGGAGCCGCCTTCTCACTGATTCCGCAAGACAACGCCACCGGAAACTTCGTGAAAGTGGAGCAACGCATTCCCGTACGTATCAGCCTGAAAGGAAACAAACCCGAAGATTTAAAACGTATGCGCGCCGGTTTTAACGTAGAATGCGAAGTGAAATATTAACACTCCAATCCTCAATCGCTTTAATCTTTAATTTTTTATGAGTGCTCCTGTTCTGAACGGCCCTTTTGTCATGCCGATGTTCCGCAGTTTCGTGCCGCGTAAGATTCAACCGTGGATTTATCTGTTCATAGCCGTCACCTTCCAACTTTCGGGAGGTGTCTATTTGGGTGCATTGAATCAGATGATTGGCAGCATGTCTCTGATGAGGGAGGATATTTTGATGTGTATGTACTCCAATCTGGCCGGTATGGCAATCTACTTTCCATTGCTGTTCCGCATGAAGTTTCGTTTTACCAATAAAACCCTGCTTACATCGGCCGCACTGGGAGTATTACTCTGCAACCTGATAGCACCGCATATCACCTTCCTCCCTCTGCTATGGTTGGTCTGCTTCATCGAAGGTATATGTAAAATACAGGGAACTTTCGAGTGTATGTCAAACATTCAGCTATGGATGACCCCTAAACGGGATTTCACCGTTTTCTTCCCCTGGCTTCATCTGGTGATTTTAGGAAGCATCCAGCTATCAGACCTGATTACGACCCGTTTAATGTATCATTACCACTGGACCTACATGCACCTGTTCGTTGCCGGTCTGATGCTGATTGTGCTATTGATACAATTCACTTGCGTGAAGCATTTCCGGTTCATGCGCAAATTTCCCCTGTTTGGTATCGACTGGCTGGGCGGGATATTATGGGCTGCCTTATTAGCGGAAATCACCTTCCTCTTCAACTACGGAGACTGGTACGACTGGTGGAACAGCCCCGTCATCCGCCAACTGACCCTCGTAATCTTCCTCACTTTAGGAATCTGCATTGGGCGTATGATGACCATCCGACACCCGTTTCTCGAACCAAAGATGTGGACATACCGTCATTTTTGGCCTTTAGTGGGATTAGTCACTTTGGTGGAAGCGTTCCTCGCCACGGAGCACGTGTTGGAGGAAGTCTTTTACGAGGAAGTAATGAAATATGAAGAACCGGTCAGTTCACAACTCGACTGGCTTGCCATTGTCGGTATCGTATGCGGTTGCCTGTTTTCTTACTGGTGGATGCACGTCAAGCAATATAATTATGTACGCCTGATCATTGTCGGCTTTATCGGGCTGATCGGTTACCTGATCGGTTTCTATCTGACTTTATCCACCGATATTCATATCTCACAACTTTACCTGCCTACCGTATGCCGGGGCTTTGCTTATGCCGTATTGAGTGCCACTTTCTTGGTATGTCTGGAAGAAGCCATGACATTCCAGCACTTTTTCCAAGGACTAAGTGTATTCAATATGCTGCACATGATAGTGGGTGGCGTAGTAGGAGCCGCAGTCTATGCACAGGGATTGGCGTATTATGTTCCCGACAATCTGGCACGCTACGGTTCGGCCATCGATCATGTAGCTTTCAGCAGCAGTCCGTTCAATCTGAATCATTACATGGAAGAGTTTATCAGTCGGATGATGGAAATAAGCATCAAGCAGATTTACGGCTGGGTGGCATACGCCTGCATATTCCTCTTCCTATTGTTATTGCTCTACGATTTTCCGATCCGACGCTCACTAAAAAGCATGCCAAGCTGGAAAGAGGTGGCAAGGGAGGTGAAAAACACGTTCCGGCGGACCACACATACACCATCCGAAAAAGGAAAATAGGACGATGACCGGCAGGCACAGGTGGTATCGGCATAGTAATCTCCGGTTATACCGGTCTCTTTATCTAGCCATTTTGCTATAAATTTAATAGAAATTATTAGCCAATAGCTACAAATTCAAACTTTTATTTCTACATTTGCAACCAAATGATAATTTATTAACAAATTACCTAAACGCCATGGCTAAAATAACGAAAGAAGCCGCTTTGCTCTATCACTCACAGGGCAAACCCGGCAAGATTGAGGTAGTGCCTACCAAACCTTACAGTACACAAACCGACTTATCACTCGCATATTCTCCCGGTGTAGCAGAACCTTGCCTCGAAATAGAAAAGCATCCGCAAGACGCGTATAAATACACGGCTAAAGGCAATCTGGTAGCTGTTATTTCCAACGGTACAGCTGTACTCGGACTGGGTGATATAGGTGCATTGAGCGGCAAACCTGTAATGGAAGGGAAAGGCCTGCTTTTCAAGATTTACGCAGGTATCGATGTTTTCGACATCGAAGTGGATGAAAAAGATCCGGAGAAATTCATTGCGGCAGTAAAGGCTATTGCTCCTACTTTCGGAGGTATCAACCTGGAAGACATCAAGGCTCCCGAATGTTTTGAAATCGAGCGTCGTCTGAAAGAAGAATTGGATATTCCTGTCATGCACGACGACCAGCACGGTACTGCTATTATCTCCAGCGCCGGTTTGGTAAATGCCTTGCAGGTGGCCGGAAAGAAAATCGAAGATGTAAAAATCGTAGTGAACGGTGCCGGTGCATCAGCCGTATCTTGTACTAAATTGTATGTATCACTGGGTGCACGTCTCGAAAACATTGTCATGCTGGATAGCAAAGGAGTTATCAGCAAGACACGCACAGACCTGAACGAACAGAAAAGATATTTTGCAACCGACCGCACGGATATCCACACGCTGGAAGAGGCAATCAAAGGAGCGGATGTATTCCTCGGCCTGTCAAGAGGAAACGTGTTAAGCCAGGAGATGGTACGCAGCATGGCTCCGATGCCGATTGTGTTCGCATTGGCCAATCCTACACCGGAGATCTCTTACGAAGATGCCATGGCAGCACGTCCTGACGTGCTGATGGCTACCGGACGTTCCGACTATCCGAACCAGATTAATAATGTAATCGGTTTCCCGTATATCTTCCGCGGTGCTTTGGACACGCAAGCAAAAGCAATCAACGAAGAAATGAAAATTGCAGCCGTACGCGCTATCGCCAACTTGGCCAAACAGCCGGTACCCGATGTAGTCAACGAAGCATACCACGTAAACAATCTTTCTTTCGGTCCGGAATACTTTATCCCCAAACCGGTAGATCCGCGTCTTATCACCGAGGTTTCCTGTGCAGTAGCCAAAGCCGCTATGGAAAGCGGAGTGGCTCGCACAGAAATCAAAGACTGGGATGCCTACTGTGTTCACCTGCGCGAATTGATGGGCTACGAATCCAAACTGACCCGCCAACTGTATGATACGGCCCGCCGTTCACCGCAACGTGTCGTGTTCGCCGAAGGCATCCATCCGAATATGCTGAAAGCTGCCGTTGAAGCAAAAGCCGAAGGCATCTGCCATCCTATCTTATTAGGAAACGATGAAGCCATCGGCAAACTGGCGGCAGAGCTCGATCTCAGCCTCGAAGGAGTTGAAATCGTCAATCTCCGACACCCGGACGAATCGGGACGTCGCGAACGTTACGCACGCATCCTTGCAGAAAAACGTGCACGCGAAGGCTTTACCTATGAAGAAGCCAACGATAAGATGTTCGAACGCAATTACTTCGGTATGATGATGGTGGAAACCGGAGATGCGGATGCTTTCATCACCGGACTTTATACAAGATATAGCAATACGATCAAAGTGGCCAAGGAAGTAATCGGTATCCAGCCGGACTTCAAACACTTCGGAACCATGCATATCCTGAACTCCAAGAAAGGTACTTACTTCCTGGCAGACACACTGATCAACCGCCACCCGGATACGGAAACATTGATCGACATCGCCAAGCTGGCTGATAAAACAGTTCGCTTCTTCAATCACACACCGGTTATTTCCATGTTGTCATACTCCAACTTCGGTGCTGATACTGCAGGTAGCCCTGTAAAAGTGCACGAAGCTGTTGCCTATATGCAGGAAGAATATCCGGAACTGGCTATCGACGGCGAGATGCAGGTTAACTTTGCCATGAACCGCGAATTGCGTGATGCCAAATATCCGTTTAACCGTCTGAAAGGCAAAGATGTAAATACATTAATATTCCCGAATTTGAGTTCGGCAAACGCCGGTTACAAGCTATTGCAGGCAATGGATCCGGATACGGAATTCATCGGTCCTATCCAGATGGGGTTGAACAAACCCATTCATTTCACCGATTTCGAAAGCTCCGTCCGCGACATTGTGAATATCACAGCCGTAGCCGTGATCGATGCTGTCGTTGATAAAAAGAAAAGAGCAGGCAAATGAAACGTCCGTTATCCCAATCACAAATAGTTTGCATCAGCCTGCTTTGGTTGGCGCTTTGCTATCTGGTTCTGACAAAAGCCGAACGGATTGACGGAATGACGCTCATCATGCTTGCCCTTTCGGCAGCATTAGTGTTTATCCCTGTCTATAAGTCGATTAAAAGGAACAAATAAATATCTTTTTTTCTGTTTCCAATGCGATAAAATATCAAAATTGATGTTTTATCGCATTTTTATTTATAAAATGTTTGATAGTTTAATTTTTATCTTTACTTTTGCAACCGAAAACAGAGATTTGATGTACACACATATAGATGTGCAAGCCTGCTATAGAGCACCAAAGCACATAGTCAAACGGTATATGAACAAATTGTCAAATTAGCACATTATTTATATCAACCAATTAAAGAAAAAAAAGATTATGAATGCAGCAAAGGTATTAGACGAGCTAAAAAGAAGATTTCCCAATGAACCGGAGTATCATCAGGCAGTAGAAGAAGTACTTTCTACGATTGAAGAAGAATACAACAAACACCCGGAGTTTGATAAAGTAAACCTGATCGAACGTTTGTGTATTCCTGATAGAGTATATCAGTTCCGCGTGACTTGGATGGACGATAAAGGAAATATTCAGACCAACATGGGTTACCGTGTTCAACATAACAACGCCATCGGTCCTTACAAAGGCGGTATCCGTTTCCACTCATCTGTAAACCTTTCTATCTTGAAGTTCCTTGCCTTTGAACAGACATTCAAAAACTCACTGACCACTCTGCCGATGGGTGGTGGAAAAGGTGGTTCCGACTTCTCTCCTCGTGGAAAGTCAAATGCAGAAGTAATGCGTTTCGTACAGGCATTCATGCTGGAACTGTGGCGTCACGTCGGTCCTGAGACAGACGTTCCTGCCGGTGACATCGGTGTTGGTGGCCGCGAAGTAGGTTTCATGTTCGGTATGTACAAGAAACTGTCCCATGAATTCACCGGGACATTCACAGGGAAAGGTCGTGAATTCGGCGGTTCACTGATTCGTCCGGAAGCTACCGGTTACGGCAACATCTACTTCCTGATGGAAATGCTGAAGAGAAAAGGCACTGATTTGAAAGGCAAAGTTTGCCTGGTTTCCGGCTCCGGCAACGTGGCTCAATACACCATCGAAAAAGTAATCGAGCTGGGTGGTAAAGTGGTTACCTGCTCCGACTCTGACGGTTACATCTACGATCCGGACGGTATCGACCGCGAAAAGCTGGATTACATCATGGAACTGAAGAATCTGTATCGTGGCCGTATCCGTGAATATGCAGAAAAATATGGTTGCAAATATGTAGAAGGAGCTAAACCTTGGGGTGAAAAATGTGATATCGCCCTTCCTTCCGCCACCCAAAACGAATTGAATGGCGACCACGCTCGTCAGTTGGTAGCAAACGGCTGTATCGCTGTATCCGAAGGTGCTAACATGCCCTCCACTCCGGAAGCTATCAAAGTGTTCCAGGATGCCAAGATCCTTTACGCTCCGGGTAAAGCAGCCAACGCCGGTGGTGTATCGGTATCCGGCCTTGAAATGACTCAAAACTCCATCAAATTAGGCTGGAGCGCTGAAGAGGTAGACGAAAAGCTGAAAAGCATCATGAAGAATATCCACGAAGCTTGCGTTCAATACGGTACGGAAGACGACGGATACGTAAACTATGTGAAAGGTGCCAACGTAGCCGGATTCATGAAGGTTGCCAAAGCAATGATGGCACAAGGTATCGTATAATCAGCCAGAGAGATATAAGCTATAGTTTATTTACAAGCTCCCGTCTTCCGAAAAGAAGTACGGGAGTTTTTTTATGTAAAAATCACCTGAAGTTCATTCAAAATCCGTATCTTTGTTCCTCACAATTAACTAATTCATACTATATAAGATGAAATTTACCCATGTATTAGCCACAGCACTGTTATCTTTGTTAAGTACTGCATGCATACAAAACGAAGAGCCGAATACGGAGGCAGACATTTTAAAATGTATTCTACCCAAAGAGATATTCGAATATGACCATACAAACTATTACGAACCTTACGATGAATCCATCAATGCCTACCCGCTGTATATCAGTGTAAACAGCAAAGCAACCCTTACACAACTGGCTCCGGAATTTGTATTGACAGAAGGTGCCACCATCGAACCGGCAAGTGGAAGTGTCCATGACTTCACTCGTCCCGTACGTTACACCGTTACTTCAGCCGACGGTCAATGGCATCGTACTTATTCTGTCAGCATTTCAGATGATCTGCAACTGCTCCCCACCCGATTTCATTTCGAGAACCTGAGCTCCAAAAGCACCAAGTACCACATCTTCTACGAAGAGAATAAAGCAGAAAGTGAATTTATGGAATGGGCCAGTGCCAACCAAGGATATGTACTGGTGTCCGGAGGCAGCCCTGCGGAAGAATACCCCACTTCACAAGCCGGTGGAGGATATGAAAGCGATAAATGTGTCAAACTGGTCACTAAATCGACCGGAGGATTAGGCGATCTTGTCAACGCTCCTTTGGCGGCAGGAAACCTTTTCATCGGAACGTTCAATTTCAATTCTGCTGTCAGCGATCCTTTGAAATCAACCACCATCGGAAAAATATTCCACAAGAAGCCGCTTCGTCTGAAAGGGTATTACAAATACAAGGCAGGAAGTACGTATATGGATGGGAAAAACGAGATACCGGGACAAAAAGATAATTTTACCGTGTATGGCATCTTCTACCGAACGGATGAGACACTTCATGCCATGGATGGATATCTGGCCATCAATGAGTTCAAAGATCCACACATGGTAGCATTGGCACTTCTTCCGGAAAAAGAGAGAAAAGAAACGGATCAATGGACCGAATTCGACATACCGTTCGATTACGATAAGTATGGAAAAGGGGTAGACATGGAAGCTTTATCACGCGGAGAGTACAAGATAAGCATCGTACTTTCTGCCAGCAAAGATGGAGACCGTTTCAAAGGGGCAATAGGAAGTACACTTTATGTAGATGAACTGGAATTAGTTTGTGAAGAATAACCTAAAAATAGAACTTATGATACAAAGAAACCTATACATAGCTTTTATACTTACAATGATTGGCATGTGTTCCGTCTCTGCGCAGACCAACCGAACCACCACCCTGATTAATGCAGCACTGCACGGCTGGGAGTACGAAGTAAAAGCCGGATTCAGTATCGGTGGAACCTCTCCTATTCCTTTGCCACCGGAAATACGTTCCATCAACTCCTATAACCCGTCATTAGCCATCAATTTGGAAGGGAATATGACAAAATGGATAGGACCTGAGAAGAAATGGGGGATCGTCACCGGAATCCGCTTGGAAAGCCGCAAGATGAAGACGGATGCTACCGTAAAGAATTACAATATGGAAATCATCGCCAGCGATGGCGGACGATTGAAAGGAAACTGGACCGGAAGAGTCAGCACGAATGTAAACAATTCATATCTTACCTTACCGGTATTGGCAGCTTACAAAATAGACGACCGTTGGCATATAAAAGCCGGTGTATATGTATCCTACACATTGGAAAGAGATTTTTCGGGAGATGTATACGACGGATATCTGCGTGAAGGAGATCCTACCGGAGATAAAGTTTCAATTGAAGGTGGAAAAAGTGCGAAGTATGATTTTTCGGAAGAACTTCGTCATTTTCAATGGGGAGTTCAGGCAGGAGCGGACTGGTTGGCTTTCAAGCATCTGAAAGTGTATGCCGACCTCACGTGGGGATTGAATGACATCTTCAAGAAAGATTTTAAGACGATAAGCTTCGCCATGTATCCCATTTATCTGAATATAGGGTTTGCGTATGCATTCTAACCGTTTTTACTTGGCTAAAGCATAGCTTTTGACTGACTAAAGCTATGCTTTTCATACCCTAAAGCTATGCTTTAGAAAGCTATATCAGAGAGAGATTCGTTCCGAAAGTTTGCAGCAGAGTAAATCCAACATCCGCGGGTTGGATGGTGCTATGGCTACTGCAAAGCGGTTTGATGCACCAACGAGTGTTATTACCACTCTCTCCCCTATTGATTTCGTCAATTCCTCTTTCAACCTATCACCATCGTTCTGAAACTCTTTGTTCATCGTATTTACAGAGCGGTGATAGGTTGGTGTTAACCTATCACCCGCATCTATCACCTATCACCGCCTATTTTTTGAAAACCCGATTTGTTTCAAGATGTTTCAATTGCTTGAAACACTTTGTTTTGCACCTTGAACTGTCTTATACGGATTTAGGTTGACACCTTTTTAGAGACATAAAAAAAGAAAAATTATGTCTAAATTATCTCGTAAGATTTATTCTGAGACTTTCAAATTGGAAGTTCTCCGTGATTACTTCAGTAGCGGTTTGTCAATGTTTGCTACTGCCAAGAAATGGGGTTTACCCAACCATACTTATATTCTGCGTTGGCAAAAGTGTTATGCAATTGATTCGGATTCCTTATCTTTGTCCCCCGAACTTCTGTCAGATCTTCAAATGAAAAAGAATCCAAAATCAAAATCTAAAGAAGAACTTCTTGAAGCGGAAAATTTGCGTCTGAGAAAGGCTTTGGAACTTGAAAAACTTCGTTCCCATGCCTTTGAAAGACTGATTGAACTCACAGAAAGAGAAGAAGGGATTTCCATCTTAAAAAAAGATGGTGCCAAATAGTCACCGGCCTTCGTGAAGAGTTTCCTCACATCAGTGTGAAAACCCTTTGCGGACTGTTTGGCATGTCTTCCCAGGCCTATTACAAAAAGAAAAAAAATCTTTTGTCGCGTCATCAGATCAGAACAGCCATCTTGGATGCCGTCTTCTTCTACCGCTCAAAGGCTCCGGGCATCGGTGGTTTGAAATTATACCATGAGCTCCGCTCCCTTTATGGAAGCGAGATAACCGGAGGGCGGGATGCCTTCCTTCATCTGCTGCGTTCGGAACGCCTTATGCTGCCCCCGAAGAAACCCAGGCATACGACGGACTCCCACCATCTTTACAAGAAGTATCCGAATCTGATCAAGGGGGTAACGGCACAATACCCGAACCATATCTGGGTATGTGACATCACTTACATCTGGATTGAAGGTGGCGTATGCTACCTCCATCTTGTAACGGACATGTACTCACATGCCGTTTTAGGATGGGTGCTCTCTCCCAGTTTGCATGCCGAATATACGCTACAGGCACTGGAACAGGCCATCAATGAGGCCGGAGGTGGCAATCTTTGCGGCACAATCCACCATTCCGACCGGGGGGTACAGTATGCCTGCGATGCCTATATCGACACACTGGTCACTCATCATATACGTGTGAGCATGACTGAAGATTACAACCCGACGGACAATGCGGTAGCAGAAAGGATGAATGGCATCCTGAAAACGGAATGGATATACGGCATGTCGCTGTTCAGGGATAAAGAGATGGCACGGGAGCAGATTACGCGAATGATTGACTTCTATAATAATGGACGACCGCATATGAGCATAGGTATGAAAAAACCCATGGACGTATATCATGGAGAGGTGCCGGGAAAATCATTGTGGAAAAAATAAGGTTCCATATGATAAATAAATACTATATTTGCGATACCGAGAACCCGGGACATGACGGTTTAAGCCATTGTCTCACAAAAGCCAATAGGGTGTCGAACCCTATTGACTTTTACCGAGAGCCCGAGCACACTCAGATTTGTCCATTGTTTTTACGTATGACAACTATCTTAGGAGCAAAGGGAAGAAACTAACAACTGTTTTAGTTATGAATAACAGAATGTGACAACTTATTTAGTAACTAGCCTCTAAAAGTGACAACCATTTCTAGTATAAGTCAAACACTTTGTTTCAATATGGTGGAACACTTTGTTTCAATACGGTGAACACTTTGTTTCAATACGGTGAACACTTTGTTTCAATACGGTGAACACTTTGTTTCAAGCCGCGAAACACTTTGTTTTTGCGCCTTGAATACACTCTGCAATACAGCAAAAACAAAAAAGGTTGGAAGCTCCATTCAGCTTCCAACCCTTTTCAGTTCTCAATAAATTCTGTTATTTACTGTTGTTTCACCAAATCCAAACCAAGATCAAAGGAATTGGTCATACTCCAGTAGGCTGAAATCATCTGTATGAGCGCACGTGCTGAGGCAGCCTCTGCCGGAATCAAATTAGCACCGGACAACGCCTCCCATACATGCATCAAATCGTTTTTCATAATCGGTTCTTCCAAATCCTCATCTATCTCTCCGGTGTCACGAAGTACCATAAAAGCATCCAAAGCCGATTTATCCAAATACAGATATGTTCTTCCACCTTCTTCCTTCTTATTCATTGGAATACCGTTCAGTGCCCATCCCTGCAATTGACGAATGGAAGCATCAGTTACATTCGTCAAATCAATTTGGAACAAACTTTTCAATAATCCTTTTAAAACAGCAGGCTCTCCTGTCAGTATCTGATTGATGGTTGCTTCCAAACCGCTTACATCCTGACCTCCAAGAGCAGTACCTAAAATATTGGTAATATTCAGTTTCACCACCACTTTACCATTACTTTCAGTCCATGTAGCAAGTCCGGTGGGTGAAGTCATAAAACCTGAGGTAGCAGCCAATGAAGTAATCGTGGATTTCTCGGGAAACGCTCTCCCCATCAATCCTCCCATAGCCCATTCCATAAATTTATCCGTCCCCTGCAAAGTCGGTTTATCTATATAGGAAGCAACGATATTTCCATCCTCTTTCAGCTCAATCGTATTCAATACCTGCGGAAGCATAGCTGCTCCCATCATACGAAACATTCCATTTGCTGCTACTGGAAACAGTTCTTCCCCTGCATTCCAGTTTGCATACAAAGGACCTGCCATTGGAAAATTCTGGATGGGATCCTCTCCTTCCGCCATCGTAAATTCCGCTGTCTCATAATCACTTAAACGATACACACCTACCAAGGGATTTACAGGCGGATTAGGACCCTCTTCCTCATCACTACAAGACGTAAACAATGATGCAGTGCATAATACTGCAAATAGATAATAAAATAAATTCTTTTTCATTTCTAGTTTCTCTTTTTAATTAATAAAAGCAAATGCGCGATATACCATCGCACAGATACCAAAATTTCACCGTTGCAAAGTAACTACTATTTCTACACCCTCGCAAGGTCTATTTTTCTTGTTTCTGTTCTATTTTTAAAGAAATACACCCAAAACACCTTATAATACACCATTTTTCAAATCAAAATTATAATTTAAGAAAAGGGAAAAGCGTTATTTCCCTAAATCCATTTATCTTTGTAATTAAGAAGTATGATATATGGAAGAATTTCCATACAGAGAAACTTGCGTTTCCATACGGGGAAACTGGCGTTTCAACGTAAGGAAACGGCATATCATATATAGATTAAAACATTTACAAGGTAAGATTTGCTGTTTATACCCTGTTGCAGATAAGGGACATCTGCCACCATCTGCAACAGGTATCTGCAACGCTGTAACTGATTGTTTACTAATAAAATACATCGATATTGTTGCAGGTTGCAGATACTTATATACTTTTCAACTCGATGGGGAAGTAACCGATCACCCTGTACTGACTCATCGACTAAGTTCCCGGCATCAAGACGACTCCCAACTTCTTCTTACCGTCCATCTTGACTATCACAGGCTTTTCAAAGCGAACATGACGGAGATAATTCGTTTCCTGCACTGCCGGTTGTGCATTGAGGAAATCCTGATTATAAACCCCATCATTCATAAAGGCGTTGATCGTAAAATATCCCACCCCGAAAGAGGTCAGGTTCTGGAAAAAGTGTGTCCCCTGACTGGGATCTACTCGGTAATTAGTCAGACCGGCTTCCACAATCACACGGGCAGCCGATATATGAGGCCACTTCACCGGAATACCCAGCCATGTATCGCTGCTACCCCAACGTCCCGGACCTACAAGTACATAATTCTTTCCTTCGTTCAGGAACTGTTGGTTGATCTTTTCTATCTCCCAGGCAATTGCCTGATTATTGGAGGCACTATAATGATCGGTCTTTACATAAACCACATCATAAATTTCATTCATGACACCGTGTCCCAACGAATTATACGAACGGAGAATCACCTCTTCATCCGGTATCTCGTTCAGATCTTCGTCGAGCATCTCTTTGCTGTCCACAATGGGACGTATCTGCAACAGATAGAACGTTCCGGTTTTATCATGTTCACGACTCATCGTAGCCGCAAATTCTATTTCAACCGGACGACGCATCTCCTGTTCACCATATTTCAATACCAACTGCAGAATACGGGCCAACGGGAAAACATCATGTTGCAGGATATTCGCAAAAGTAATCACTTTACGCCCTCCGGGATATAAACCGTCCCGGATAATCTGATCATACGGATCATACGTAGAGGCGATATAACGCAGGGCACCATCGCTTTCCGCCTCCTTGACATGAAGTTTCAGCAAATTGAAACCATCGTCGATGGAAAAATCTTGTCCGACATTTTTCATGTCCAAAGCATAGAAACGGGTTTGTGTCTCTTTCAGGGCGATTTCCATTTCACTGGTTTGCAACACCTGATTGGGGTGATAAGGAGAGAAACGAAGAGTCATGCCGCCGTCCACAATATATTTCCCTAATCCCAAAGCCAGGTTAACCGTTCCCTCTTCCGCCTTTTCATCCCCCAGCGGATAATAATTGAGCGAACGTGCCACACCGGACATGGACGGGTAATAACGATCACCGTATTGGTTACCAACCACTTCCTGCAAGATAACAGCCATCTTCTCCTGATCGATCACATTCGAAGTGGCCTGCATATATGCTTTGCTGTCACGGAAATAGACCGAAGCATACACTCCTTTGATGGCATCGGAAAGCATACGCAACATTTCATACCGATCGTCCAGATAAGGAATCATGTAGGTGCTATAAATTCCGGCAAACGGCTGATAATGGGAATCTTCAAGCAAAGATGAAGAGCGAATGGCAATCGGTGATTTCACGACATCAAAGAAAGTAAAAAAGTCCTCCACCAAGCGGTCGGGCAACTTTGCCTTCAGGAAGTATTTCAGAATCGTAGCATCATCCGCATCCGACAGCGCAATCTGATACAGATTATTGGTATCCATAAATTCATCAAACACATCCGTACAAAGCACCACCGTTTTAGGAATGGCAACACGCGCATTCTCAAACTCTTCAAACTCCGGATGACGCTTCACCATATTGTCGATAAACGCCAGTCCACGCCCCTTTCCTCCCAAAGAGCCATCTCCGATACGGGCAAAGTTGGAATAACGGTCGAAACGGTCCCGCTTAAACACGGCCACGACTCCCTGGTTCTTCATCTTGCGATACTTCACAATCGCCTCAAAGATGATTTTCCGGTGAGCATCCACATCTTGAAGACTATTCCAGGTGATCGGTTTCAAGAACTCGGCTACGGGGAACATGGCACGGGAATAGAACCAACGCGACACATGATTCCGACTGATATGATAGAGGAAAGATTCCGCAGGTACGGCAAAAAGTATGTTTTGCAACTCTTTCAAATTCCGGACACGGGCAATCTCTTCTCCGGTAGCCGGGTTACGGAAAATAAAATCACCAAAACCAAAATCATCGGAAACGATACGGCGCAAATCAACATCCATCTTTTTCGAATTCTTATCGATAAAGCTGGCACCGTACTTGGTTGCATAAGATGCATTCTCCGACTCGGAGGACTGGATGATCAACGGAACGAACGGATCGCTTTTACGTATCTCGGCACACAACTTGATACCTGCCAAACCGTCTTTCTCTCCCCGATCCACTTTCGGGAAACGGACGTCGGTAATTACTCCTAATATATTATTCTGATACTTATGATAAATTTCCATCGCCTCCTGGTAGGTGCGCGCCAGTACAATCTTAGGACGCCCGCGCATACGAAGTGTACGTTGGTGGGCATTCAAGGCTTCCGTAGAGAACTCCTGACTCTGCTTCAACACAAACTTATACAGATTCGGCAAAATGGAAGAATAGAACCGGATGCCATCCTCCACCAGAAGAATCAGTTGCACGCCGACTTCCCGCACATCGTGCTCCAGATTCATCTTGTCCTCTATCAGTTTGATGATAGACACCAACAGGTCGGTATTACCCAACCAGCAGAATACATAGTCAAACGCACTCAAATCTTCATTGATAATCCGTTTGGTAATACCGTGGCTAAAAGGAGTCAGAATGACAATAGGAATATGCTCATATTTCTCTTTGATGTGCCGACCGATGTCAAAACTGTCATTATCTCCCGTGCTCGGCATACAAATCACCAGGTCGAACGACATATTTTCCAACTGCGCCAATGCTTCCTCTTCCGTAGTGACCTGTGAGAAACGAGGCGGATAACGCAAAGATAAAGACGTATACTCATTGAAAATCTTCTCATCAATACGCCCGTCATCTTCCAACATAAAAGCATCGTAAGGGTTAGCGATTAACAACACGTTAAAAATCCGCCTTGTCATCAGGTTGGCAAATTGAGTGTCTTTGAAGTAAAGCTGGTTCAATTTATATTTACTAAGCATAAAGTCGTTCTCCTTTCCTAGTTTCAAATCGTCTATCTGTAGAATCACATTTTGCAAAGTTAATTCTTTAAATTTCATTTTCCATCATCTTCTTTATAAAGTTTACTCGTTTATCTCTGATTAACTACCCATACTATCCGATGGAAGCGATCGGTGCCCGGATTTATATTTAAAGTATTAAGTATTAGCACAGAATACTTGATACCGATTGCTTCCCACTATCATTTTATCATTATTTAATCAAAATATTCGCATTAAAATAAGTAACATTGAAAAAATTCCCTATATTTGCAGTGAGTTATTTGACATTTTATCAGAATTAACCTTTTAAAATATAGTATCATGAACATCCAGAAAATCATGTCCTCTTTAGAGGCAAAGCATCCCGGTGAATCTGAATATCTTCAAGCAGTGAAGGAAGTGCTTCTTTCTATCGAAGATATCTACAACCAACATCCTGAATTTGAAAAAGCTAAAATCATAGAAAGATTGGTGGAGCCCGACCGCATCTTCACTTTCCGTGTGACATGGGTGGACGATAAAGGCGAGGTACAGACCAACCTCGGCTATCGTGTACAATTCAACAATGCGATAGGCCCTTATAAAGGCGGTATCCGTTTCCATGCATCCGTTAATCTTTCCATTCTGAAGTTCCTCGGTTTCGAACAAACATTCAAGAATGCACTGACTACCCTGCCTATGGGTGGCGGTAAAGGTGGTTCCGATTTCTCTCCGCGCGGTAAGAGTGATGCTGAAATCATGCGTTTCTGTCAGGCATTTATACTGGAGTTGTGGCGCCATCTCGGTCCCGACATGGATGTGCCTGCCGGTGATATCGGTGTAGGAGGACGTGAAGTGGGCTATATGTTCGGCATGTACAAAAAACTGACTCGTGAATTTACCGGTACATTCACTGGTAAAGGATTGGAATTCGGCGGTTCATTGATCCGTCCGGAGGCTACCGGTTTCGGAGGACTGTATTTTGTCAATCAGATGCTTCAGACCAAAGGGATTGATATAAAAGGTAAGACAGTGGCAATCTCCGGTTTCGGTAACGTTGCCTGGGGAGCAGCTACGAAAGCTACCGAACTAGGTGCCAAAGTAATCACGATTTCCGGTCCGGACGGATATATCTACGACCCGGATGGTATCAGCGGTGAAAAGATTGACTATATGCTCGAACTGCGCGCTTCCGGTAACGATATTGTGGCTCCTTATGCCGAGAAATATCCGAACGCTACCTTTGTAGAAGGCAAGCGCCCGTGGGAAGTGAAAGCAGACATCGCACTCCCGTGTGCCACCCAGAATGAATTAAATGGAGAAGATGCTCAAAATCTCATCAACAATAACGTACTTTGCGTCGGAGAGATTTCCAACATGGGATGTACTCCCGAAGCAATCGACCTTTTCATTGAACATAAGACAATGTATGCTCCGGGTAAGGCTGTCAACGCAGGTGGTGTTGCGACTTCCGGTCTGGAGATGTCTCAAAACGCCATGCACCTAAGCTGGAGTGCAGCCGAAGTGGACGAAAAACTCCATGCAATCATGCACGGCATCCATGCACAATGCGTGAAGTACGGCACGGAACCCGACGGATACATTAATTATGTGAAGGGTGCCAACATTGCCGGATTCATGAAAGTGGCTCACGCAATGATGGGACAAGGCATTGTTTAAAAGACTTTGTTTAGTTGTATTTGTATTTGTGGTTTGCGCTGCTCGCCTCCTGTGACAGGACGCGGGTAGCGCTATTTTTTTGAGTTTAACGTTATTTTCACCGGAATTAATTATCTTTGTGGCACCTTAGATTTGCAGCAGCAAACCGAAAGTGAAATAGCAATGATAGGATAGATTCAATGATAGTTTGTGAATTTGTTATATGCGATCAATAACTCACAACTAATAATTTACTATCATGGGCTTTATAATTAATAATCAAGTAATAAATAAAAATGCTACAACCCGAATTAAAATTCCGCCGCGATAAGATTCGCAGCCTGATGGCGTTACAAGGCATCGATGCCGCGCTAATCACTTGTAATGCAAATTTAATTTATACGTATGGCTGTGTAGTCAGTGGCTACCTTTACCTCCCTCTTCATTCGCCTGCACTGTTGTTTTTCAAACGCCCTAATAATATCACGGGAGAACACTCGTTCTCTATCCGCAAACCGGAACAAATCGTTGATCTGCTGAAAGAACAAGGATTGCCGATGCCAACCAAACTGATGCTGGAAGGTGACGAACTTCCTTATACAGAATACTGCCGCTTGGCAAACCTCTTCCCTGAAGCGGAAGTGGTAAATGGAACCCCGATGATTCGTCAGGCACGCAGTGTAAAGACTCCTATCGAAATCGAAATGTTCCGCCGCTCGGGCATCGCCCACGCAAAGGCTTATAAGCAGATTCCAAGTGTTTATCGTCCCGGCATGACGGACATCGAGTTTTCCATCGAAATAGAACGCTTGATGCGCCTGCAAGGTTGCCTCGGAATTTTCCGGGTGTTCGGACGCAGCATGGAAATCTTCATGGGCAGTGTGCTGACCGGGGACAATGCCGGATACCCCTCTCCTTATGATTTCGCCTTAGGTGGTCAAGGACTTGACCCGGCCCTTCCGGGAGGGGCCAACAAGACCCCGTTAAAAGAGGGACAAAGTGTCATGGTAGACTTAGGTGGCAACTTCAACGGATACATGAGTGACATGAGCCGTGTATTCTCCATCGGCAAACTGCCCGAAGAGGCTTATACCGCCCATCAGGTTTGTCTGGATATCCAGGAGAAGATTGCTTCCACTGCCAGACCTGGCATTGCTTGTGAAGTGCTTTACGACACAGCAGTCGAAGTGGTCAAAGCAGCCGGATTTGCCGACAAGTTCATGGGTACAGGACAGCAAGCCAAGTTTATCGGGCACGGCATCGGACTCGAAATCAATGAGGCCCCGGTACTCGCCCCCCGCATGAAGCAGGAACTGGAACCGGGAATGGTATTCGCCCTCGAACCGAAAATCGTCCTGCCGGGCGTAGGACCTGTCGGAATAGAAAACTCTTGGGTGGTCACCAATGAAGGAATAGAGAAACTGACTGATTGCAATGAAGAAATCATTGAATTAAGTTAAACAGATGATGAAAAAGATGTGTCCGACAAAGAAAACAATGGAACGGCCTTTTCTTTTTACCCTTTTATCTTCTGTTGCCTGTGCAGCCACAGCCGCAAACAAAGTTCCCAAACAAACCATCCCCGAAAAGTCAAAAACACCGAACGTCGTATTCATTTACGCCGACGACCTCGGCTACGGAGACTTGCAATGTTACGGAGCTAAAAACGTAGAAACTCCGAATGTCAACCGACTGGCTAAATCCGGTATTCTTTTCACCAACGCTCATGCAACAGCCGCCACCAGCACGCCTTCACGCTACTCCATGCTGACAGGAGAATATGCATGGCGCAAAAAAGGAACGGATGTAGCTGCCGGAAACGCCGGAATGATTATCCGCCCTGAACAATACACCATGGCAGATATGTTCAAAAGTACAGGATACACTACCGCAGCCATCGGCAAATGGCACTTGGGACTTGGCGACAAAGCCGGCACACAGGACTGGAACGCTCCACTACCTTGTGCACTGGGTGATTTAGGGTTCGACTACCATTACATCATGGCAGCCACAGCCGACCGTGTACCTTGTGTATATATCGAAAACGGAAAGGTAGCCAACTATGACCCGAACGCCCCTATCGAAATCAGTTACCGGAAGAATTTTGAAGGCGAACCTACCGGAAAAAGCAATCCTGAACTGCTGTATAATCTCAAGCCCAGCCACGGACATGATATGTCTATCGTCAACGGAATTTCTCGTATCGGCTTTATGAAAGGTGGCGGCAAGGCACTTTGGAAAGATGAAAATATAGCAGATTCACTGACTACACACGCCATCCGGTTCATCGAAGAAAACAAAGACAAACCTTTCTTCCTCTACTTCGCTACCAATGACGTACACGTTCCCCGCTTCCCTCACGACCGTTTCAGAGGAAAGAACCCGATGGGACTGAGAGGTGATGCTATCGTACAGTTCGACTACTGTGTCGGCGAAATTATGAACACACTTGAAAAACTGGGCTTGAGAGAAAACACACTCATCATCCTTTCAAGCGACAATGGTCCGGTAGTCGATGACGGATATGATGATAAAGCGGAAGAATTGCTGAATGGACACACTCCTGCCGGACCACTGAGAGGTAATAAATACAGCGCTTTCGAAGGTGGAACTCGTATTCCTGCTATCCTTAGTTGGCCGAAAGAAGTGAAAAAAGGCAAGACTTCCGATTTGTTGGTATCCCAAATAGACTGGCTGGCTTCTTTGGCTGCTTTGACCGGAGCTACCATGCCTAAGAACACTGCACCGGATAGCTACAACTTCCTCGGAAGCTGGTTGGGCAAAGAAAAGAAAGACCGTCCTTGGGTGATCGAACAGGCTGCTAACCACACTTTATCCGTCCGCACCAAAGACTGGAAATATATCGAACCCAATAACGGAAATGATTCAGTGGGGACCGAAGATAGAAACCGGAAACGCCAAAGAGCCACAACTCTATAAGATGCAGGAAGTAAAAGAGGTGACTAATCATGCAAAGGAAATGCCTGAGAAAGTGACCGAACTGCAAACTATTCTCCAAAGCGTACGCGATGGAAAAGATATGATAAGCGAATCATTCAGCACATTCATTCAACCTTAAAAAGCGACACTGCCTAATGGATTATAAATCAATCTCCATAATCAGCGGCACACTGCTCATATCCGCTTTATCCGCCAATGCACAGAAAAAGAATACCCGACCGAATATCCTGTTCATTCTTTGTGATGATATGGGATATGGCGATTTGGGATGCTACGGTCAGCCATTCATACGCACCCCTCACATAGATGCGATGGCGAAAGAAGGGATGCGCTTCACACAAGCCTATGCAGGCAGCCCCGTCAGCGCTCCTTCCAGGGCCTCGTTTATGACAGGGCAACACAGCGGTCACTGCGAAGTGCGCGGTAACAAAGAATATTGGAGAAACGCTCCTATCGTCATGTACGGAGAAAACGAAGAACCGTCAATAGCAGGACAGCACCCTTACGACCCGGAACATATCATTTTGCCGGAAATCATGAAGGATAACGGCTATACTACAGGAATGTTCGGCAAATGGGCAGGCGGCTACGAAGGCTCCTCCTCTACTCCCGACAAACGAGGCATAGACGAGTACTATGGCTATATCTGCCAATACCAAGCCCATCTCTACTATCCCAACTTCCTGAACCGTTACAGCAAAGCGTTGGGTGACACCGGAGTAATACGTGTGGTAATGGACGAAAACATCAAATACCCGATGTATGGCCCCGATTACCGGAAACGGTCGCAATATTCCGCCGATATGATTCACAAGAAAGCCATGGAATGGCTGGATAAGCAAGACAGCCAACAACCGTTCTTCGGCATCCTTACCTATACATTACCTCATGCGGAATTGGTTCAGCCGGAAGATTCCATCTTGAACGAATATAAAGCGAAGTTCGACCCGGATAAGGTATTCAAAGGCAGCAAAGGTTCACGCTACAATGCCATCACGCATACACACGCTCAGTTTGCCGGAATGATTACCCGCCTGGACCATTACGTGGGTGACGTTCTGAAAAAGCTGAAAGAGAAAGGACTGGACGAGAACACATTGGTCATCTTCTCCAGTGACAACGGTCCTCACGAGGAAGGCGGAGCCGATCCTACTTTCTTCGGCAGAGACGGAAAGCTGCGCGGACTGAAACGCCAGTGTCACGAAGGCGGCATACGTATTCCGTTTATCGCCCGTTGGCCGGGACGTGTACCTGCCAGTGAGGTGAGCGACCACATTTGTGCTTTCTATGACTTGATGCCTACTTTCTGCGATATAGCCGGCATCAAGAACTACGAGAAGAAATACCGTAACCAGGAAAAAGAGGTCGATTATTTCGACGGTATCTCTTTCGCCCCCACTTTGCTGGGCAAGAAGAGACAGAAACAACACGACTTCCTGTATTGGGAATTCAATGAAACGAATCAAATAGCCGTGCGCATGGGTGACTGGAAACTAATCGTCAAAAAGGGAAAACCATCTCTCTACAATCTGAAAACAGATATTCACGAGGACAACGATATAGCACTCCGACATCCTGATATGGTGGCAAAGATGAAAGCTATCATTTTTGAGCAACATACTCCGAATCAACATTTCTCGGTGACGTTGCCCTAACCCCCTAATATGTCTACTCGATAGGTGTCAGCCCCATCTTCTTCGCCCGCTCCATCATGAAAGCATGAGCCGCTTCGTATTCATTCGGAATCACTCCATCCAAGATTGCATCTTTAATGGCACTTTTCAATACTCCGACTTCCCGGCATGGCCCCAAACCGAAAACCTCCATAATCTCCTCTCCGCTCACGGGTGGCTGGAAGTTACGGACACGGTCTTTCTCTTCCAGATCCTTCAGTTTCTGCCGAACCAACCGGAAGTTATTCAGGAAACGCTGTTTACGTTCCATATTCTTGGAAGTAATATCCGCTTCACAAAGCATCATCAAGTCGTCAATGTCATCACCCGCTTCAAAGAGCAGACGACGTACAGCCGAGTCTGTCACCACGTCATCCGAAATAACGATCGGACGCATATGCAGGCCGACCAGTTTTTGCACATACTTCATCTTCTCATTCATCGGCAACTTCATCTTACGGAAGATAGGCGGAATCATCTTTTCACCGATAAAGTTATGATTGCGGAACGTCCATCCTGCTTTAGGCTCCCAACGTTTCGTAGCAGGTTTGGCAATGTCGTGCAACAAAGCAGCCCAACGCAACCAAAGGTTGTCAGTCTTCTTACTGATATTATCCAGCACTTCCAACGTATGATAAAAATTATCCTTGTGAGAACGTCCGTTCCGTGTTTCCACCCCCTGCAAGGCAGCAAACTCCGGGAAAATCAACGGTAGCAAACCGCTACGCTCCAAATCAACAAACCCTTTTGAGGGAATGGGAGAGAGAATAATCTTATTCAGTTCGTCCGCAATACGTTCACGGGATATAATTTCAATCCGTTCCTTATTCCGGCAAAGCGATTCGAACGTATCATCGTCAATGTAAAAGCCCAGTTGCGTAGCAAAACGGATACAACGCATCATGCGCAAGGGATCATCGCTGAAAGTGATATCCGGATCGAGCGGAGTACGGATCGTCTTTTCCTTCATATCCTCCAAACCTCCGAACGGATCTACCAATTCGCCAAAACGTGCTTTATTGAGACATACCGCCAGCGCATTGATCGTGAAATCGCGGCGATTCTGATCGTCTTCCAGCGTACCGTCTTCAACGATCGGTTTACGCGAATCCCGATGATAAGACTCCTTACGCGCACCTACAAACTCAACTTCCGTGCCTCTATATTTTACTTGTGCTGTTCCGAAATTCTTGAAAACAGCAACATGAGCACCACGTCCCAGCTGTTTTCCAAGGGCTTCCGCCATTGCAATTCCACTTCCTACAACTACTACATCTATATCTTTAGAGGGACGCTGCAGAAAAATATCACGAACATAACCACCTACCACATAACACTCCATACCTAATGAATCGGCCGTTTCAGCTATCTGTCCGAAGATGGGTTCGCTAAAATACTGCTTTAATTCCTCTTGAGTCAACTCTATCATTCTTTTCAGTTATAAGTTTTGAGAGGGCAAAATTATAAAAATAAGGAATATATTTGTACTTTTGCCACTAATAAAACCGATAAATAGGATTTGTGATGAAAAAACCGATTATCTTCTTTTGCGGTACGCTGGCATTAGCTGCCTGCGGAAATGGCCTTGAAAAAAAAGCCAATGAGAAACTGATGGTTGCCAAGGCTGCCTACGAACGTGGAGACTATGCAGAAGCTAAGTTGCAAATTGACAGTATCAAGATTCTCTACCCCAAGGCGTTCGAAACACGTAAGGCAGGACAGGCCCTGATGCTCGATGTTGAAACAAAGGCACAGCAGAAAACGCTTGCTTATTTGGATAGTGCCTTTCAGGCAAAAACAGAAGAATTCAATGCCATCAAAGATCAATTCAAACTGGAAAAAGATGCCGAATATCAACAAGTCGGCAATTACCTTTGGCCCACACAGACCATTGAAAAGAATATGCACCGTTCGTACCTCCGCTTCCAAGTGAACGAGCAAGGTATGATGAGTATGACTTCCATCTACTGTGGTGCCGGCAATATTCACCATACCAGAGTGAAAGTGATAGCTCCTGACGGCAGTTTTGCAGAAACTCCCAATTCCAAAGACAGCTACGAGACAACGGACATGAACGAGAAAATAGAAAAAGCCGACTACAAACTAGGGGAAGACGGAAATGTGATCGAATTCCTGAATCTCAATAAAGACAAAAATATCCGTGTGGAATATATAGGCGACCGCACCTATAAAACAACCATGAGTCCGGCCGACCGCCAGGCGGCAGCAAATATTTACGGACTGGCACAAATCCTCTCTACCATGGAGCAGATAAAAAAAGAACAAGAGAAAGCCAACCTGAAAATCGGATTCATCAATAAGAAGAAGGAGAGATCCACCACGGAGGACGCGAAGGTTTTAGAGTTCTAATTCAGAGCTAATTAAAACCTCTGTGTCCTCTGTGGTGAAGATCCTATTCTCCTTCATAATATTCACCCAAAAACCAACGAGCCACAAAATCCCAGTTTTCTTGCAATAACTCTTTTCCGTTCTCAAACGGGAACTGTGCTTCCGGCAACAGATCGTGTTCCATTCCATATTTCAACAGATCGAACGGACACAAGCCTGCTTCACAAAACAGCTCGTAGGCTTCCTCTTCAGCCAGTCCGGCATTGTAGAGCGGATTGCGTTTGTCTGCAAAATATGCGGCTACATCAGGACCGATCAACAAACCTTTCGGATTGGCAAAAACCACGAAGTTATCGAACTCTTTTAAGTCAGGCAACAAAGAATCCTCTTCATCTTCCCACTTCAACGACTGCACAAAGAAAAGTTTCAGCGCTCCGTATGAGTCAAAGTATAAAAGCGGTTCTCCTTTGCTCGCTTCAAGGAAACGTTCAACATTCACAGGCATCCTTTCTCCCGGCAAAGCCACCGGCAGAGGCATCCGCTTCTTTTGCATCAGTTCCGTTTCCATCAGCCAGTCCGTTGCCAGGTGATCGCTGATAGGAGCCGATTCGAACGCACCATCCAAACGGTCGTAAAGCACAGCTGCAAACTCCAGCAAATCTGCATCCATCGGGTTCTCTACCTCCTCAAAACCATCACCAACCGGAGAATGGATGGCCCACAAAAGGAAAACAACATCTTCACGGTTAATTTCGTCCGGCAAATATTCCTCCGTCAGTGTGTAAAAAGGCAAATAGCGTCCGTAGCTTTTCCGGTGCCAATGAATAAACTGACGCCAGTTTCCTCCGTCTGCCACGCAATCTTCCAGATACAAGGCACACGCCAAAGCCACTCGATTCCGGACTTCCTCCAGCCCTCTCCCACCGTATATAAAAGATTCTGCCACCAACGGCAATAGCCGGTTAGCAAAATCCAGATACCATTCATCCGTGTCTACCACCTTGGTACGACCATGAGCGTCCAGCCATGCTTGCATATATATCTTCTGCTGCTTCATACTACAAACGTTTCAAAGCCAGTTTGATCACCTTTTCTACCGGAGCATCCGGCTCCTCCTTCAAGATAGCCGACACCACCTTCTGTGAAGGTGCAGCAGCAAAGCCCAACATCGTCAATGCGGACACCGCCTCTTCCTGCACTTCCGCATTGGCAGGTTGCAACAACAGGCTTGCGGAAGCCTCTCCGGCAGCAATCCCTCCCATTGTTTTTATCTTATCTTTCAGATCGACAATCACCCGTTGCGCAGTCTTCAGCCCGATGCCTTTCACTGTTTTCAGCATGTTCACATTTTCAGTGCTGATAACGTTCACCAGTTCGGCAGGCGAGAGAGCCGACAGAATCATACGGGCTGTGTTCCCCCCGATTCCGGAAACGGAAATCAATAATAGGAAAATCTCCCGTTCCAGTTTCTCGGCAAATCCGTAGAGTACATACGCATCTTCACGAATCGCCTCGTAAATATATAGCTTGCAGCTTTTCTTTCCCTGAATAGCCGAATAGGTATTCAATGATATATTGGCGGCATATCCCACCCCGTTACAGTCGATCACCGCGGTTGCCGGACTTAGTTCGGCAAGTTCGCCTCTAATATATTCTATCATAACAGGGACAAAGATAAAACAATTTCACCACAGAGGACACAAAGGAGACAGAGTTTTTTCGATGTAGCACATCACACCTCGATTCGGTTTCGTGCAGACCGGTATTGCCTGCTAGTGAAAAAAAATGAAAATATCATAGCAGGCAAGGCAATATTAGTAGTAATTTGTTTACTTTTGCAGGTAAAAGAAAGAAAATTGTTCATTATAAACAAGAAAAGAATGAAAAAAGTAAGAGCTGCCATCGTTGGTTATGGCAATATTGGACATTATGTACTTGAAGCGCTTCAGGCGGCACCTGATTTCGAGATAGCCGGAGTCGTTCGTCGTGCAGGAGCAGAGAACAAACCGGAAGAGTTGGCAAACTACGCAGTAGTGAAGGACATCAAAGAGCTGGGAGAGGTAGACGTAGCTATTCTTTGCACGCCGACCCGCAGCGTAGAGAAATATGCCAAAGAATATCTGGCGATGGGGATCAACACGGTAGACAGTTTCGATATCCACACCGGTATCGTAGACCTGCGCCGTACCTTGAATGCCATCGCCGAAGAACATCAAGCCGTATCGATCATCTCAGCCGGATGGGATCCGGGAAGCGACTCCATCGTGCGCACCCTGCTGGAAGCCATTGCTCCGAAAGGCATCACCTACACCAACTTCGGTCCGGGTATGAGCATGGGACATACGGTAGCCGTCAAAGCGGTCGACGGGGTGAAAGCCGCCCTTTCGATGACCATACCGACCGGCACGGGAATCCACCGCCGCATGGTATATATCGAACTGAAAGAGGGATATAAATTCGAAGAAGTGGCCGCCGCCATCCAAGCAGATCCTTACTTCGTGAACGATGAGACACACGTGAAACTCGTTCCGAGTGTAGACGCCCTGCTGGATATGGGTCATGGTGTAAATCTGACCCGCAAAGGTGTATCAGGCAAAACACAGAACCAGTTGTTCGAATTTAATATGCGTATCAACAACCCCGCACTGACCGCACAAGTACTGGTATGCGTGGCACGTGCTTCCATGAAACAGCAACCGGGATGTTACACCATGGTAGAAATTCCCGTGATCGACCTTCTCCCCGGCGACCGTGAAGAATGGATCGGACATTTGGTATGACATATTCATACATCCAACCCAATTAAAATAGAGAAAGGAGATGCACCTTTCTCTATTTTTTATCTTTGTGAGAGAACCACCTCTTTTTAACATTTCGCACTTTACTGCATTGTTCCTACTTTTGTCCCCCGATATTAAAGAACCGACTATTCTATGCACATCTCCCCGCCACTATTATTCTCCTTTCTTTATCTCACAAATAATAATATTGAAAATATAAAAGTATGGCAAAAAATGAACGCAAATCTATTTGGGAAGCAAAAGGATTGTTCCTTTTCTTCTTGCCTACATATTCTCTGAATCTGAACATCGCAGAAACTCTTTGGCGTATACTCAAAGGCAAATAGATCAGACCTGCGGATTATATGTCCACAGATACCTTGCTTTATGCTACGAACAGAGCTTTCGCAGCGATTGGAACGGAACTTTACATCAATTTTGCTCTGTGGCTTAATATTTTAATTTTTATGACCTACTTATTAAATATTGTTGTATATTTGCGCAGCATTACAAACAATATATTAACCTTATTTAGAAAAATCACATTCTAAATAAAAAACACTTAAAAAAATCTATGCTAAAACAGTTCAAAACAGTCAGTACTTTTCTATTGGTGCTGGCAGCAGGTACAGGAACGATTTATGCAACTTCTGATGCTATGAAGAACCATGCAGTCTTGGTTACTTTCCAACAGGGAGCAGTATGTAAAGGAGTAGTAAAAGACGTATCCGGAGAATCTATTATCGGTGCTTCTGTCATAGTAAAAGGCTCTACAAACGGTACCATTACCGGTGTGGATGGCGACTTTACATTGCAGAATGTGCCTCAAGGAAGTACAATTGTTATTTCGTTTGTCGGGTATCTCAGTCAGGAGATCAAATTTAACGGTCAACCTATTTCCATTGTATTGAAAGAAGATAATAACACGCTAGACGAGGTGATTGTGGTGGGCTACGGTGTGCAGAAAAAGGCAAATCTGACCGGCTCTGTCGCCTCTATCAACGCCGAGGCGTTGGAGTCTCGCTCAGTCTCCAGCGTGTCTGCCGCTATGGCGGGTCAGATGCCGGGTGTAACCACTATCCAGACTTCCGGTGCACCGGGAGCACAGAATGGCTCCATCACCATTCGCGGTAAGAACTCTATCAATGCAGCCAGTCCGCTAGTCATTGTCGATGGTATTCCGGGAAGTATGAACAACATCGATCCGCAGGATATCGAATCCTTATCGGTCTTGAAGGATGCAGCTTCCTCTGCCATCTATGGTGTACAGGCGGCCAACGGTGTGATTCTGATTACGACTAAAAAAGGAAAGAAAGGGCAGAAAGCACGTGTCAGCTATTCGGGTCTGGTCTCTTGGAGCAGCCCGACAGCCCGGTTGAAATTCTTAGGAGCTGCCGATTATGCCAGACTTTACAATGAAGCTACGCTGAATGAGGACCCGAATGCTGTGGTTCCCTATACGGAAGAAGATATCCGGAAGTTCAGTGACGGGTCGGACCCGATTGGGCATCCGGATACGGATTGGTACAGCGAGGTGATGAAGAAGAGAGCGCTGGAAACACAGCACAACCTGTCTATCTCGGGCGGTTCGGAAAACACCACTTATATGGCTTCATTAGGCTATCTCTACCAGGACGGTTTGTCGAAAGAAAAAAATTACGAACGCTACAACGGCCGTGTGAACATCGATTCTAAAGTAGCAAAGTGGATTAGTCTCGGCATCAACGCCGCTGCTTACAGAGGAATCAATAATGACGAGTTTGAAGGGTTTGATTCGCTATTGCAATATTCCAACCGCATTGCTCCAACCATCGGAATCTATGATGCTGACGGCAATTACAACTATGCCGGTCTGCAAAACCCGGTTGCCCAGCAAGGAAAGACAGGTATCAAACGGCAGATGGATCAGCAGTTGACCGGAAATGCCTATATCAACATCACTCCGTTGGAGGGATTGAGCATTAAAGGAGTCTATTCTTTAAGACACGATTACCGCGATACCCGTACCTTCAAGAAACACTGGAGTTATGGAAACTTCGATTCCGGAAAGCGGGAGGGCGAACATAAATACTACAACTGGAACTGGTACACCCCCCAACTGCTGATTAACTACAATAAGAACTTCGGTGTGCACGGACTCGGATTGCTGGGAGGTTTCGAGCAAGTGGACTACGCTTACAGATATACGGAAGCCAAACGTGTAGGCGGTGGAAATGATGAATTGAGCGAATCGCTGAATACATTGGATGCCTCCTCTCAAACCAATAAAGACGGTGGCCATGATACGGGAAGGCTCTCTTATTTCGGTCGTATCCAGTATGACTATGCCAGCAAATACCTGTTTGAGGCCAATCTGCGTGCCGATGCCTCATCCCGGTTTCCCAAAAACAACCGTTGGGGCGTGTTCCAGGCCTTCTCTGCCGGTTGGAGAATTTCGGAAGAAGCGTTTGTGAAAGATAATGTGAGCTGGTTGAGCAATCTGAAGCTGCGCTTGGGATGGGGAAAAACCGGTAATGAGGAACTGAAATCCGATGATATTTATCCGGCAGTGGCTACGTACACTTATGGCAAATATCTGTTCGGGGAGTCTCTTTACTCTACCGCTTATGAATCACGCTATATCAACCCGGATCTGAAATGGGCCACGGTGGTAAACAATGAGCTGGGTATCGAAGCCGGATTCCTTAATAATAAAGTAGGATTCGAGCTGTCGGTCTATAAAAAGAAGACCAATGATATGTTGCTGTATCTCCCCATTTTGGGAGTCATCGGTATGAATCCTCCTGCGCAGAATGCCGGTAATGTGGAAAATAAAGGTTTCGACTTGAGCATATTCCACAATAACCGTATCAATAAGGATTGGAGCTATGTTATCAATTTCAATGTGGCTTATGTGAAGAACCGCATCACCAACATGAAAGGAACGGAAGGCGAAGATCCGGATAATAAGAAGTACTGGCGTCTGGAAGGGTATCCCATCGGATCGTTCTATGGATACGAAGCTAACGGATATTTTAATACGGAAGAGGAACTGGCCAGTTACCCCAAACGCTTAGGTAACGAAAAACTGGGAGACATCAAATATGTGGATCGGAATAACGATGGAAAAATCAATGCTGCCGACCGTACGGTGATCGGTAAGAACTTCCCCAGTTGGACGGGCGGATTGAATTTGGCTTTGTACTATAAGGATTTCGACCTGAGCATGCTGTGGCAGGGGGCTTTCGATGTGGATGCTTACTATACCGGTGAGGCTGCCTATGCCTTCTTCAACAGTGGCAAGGTGCTGGAGAGACATCTGGATCGTTGGACACCGGAGAATCACAACGCAAGCTACCCCCGCTTGACAAAGAGTTTGCAAACCAACTTTGTCACATCTTCATTCTGGTTGCAGAATGCTTCTTATGTACGTCTGAAAAACATCTCTTTGGGTTATAACCTACCGAAAAGGTGGTTGAGCAAAGTCGGTCTGGAGCGGGCGAAACTCTTCCTCTCCGGAGAGAATCTGCTGACATTCTCCGGTCTGGATGGCTTAGACCCCGAATCTCCCTCCGATACGCGTGGCGCATTCTACTCCAATGTGAAAAAGATCACATTCGGACTTAAAGTTTCATTTTAATCCTTACATAAAAGTGCAATATGAAAAAGAATAATTTATATATCCTGACACTGGCTGTCTTACTGGGATTCAGTTCCTGTATAGACTTGGATCGTTATCCCTTGGAGGAACTCTCGAACGAGAGTTTCTGGAAAACCGCCAATGATGCGGAAATGATCGTATCCGATCTGTATAACGGACTCCCTTATTGGGATATCGACGAGGATATAAACTCTGATAATGCCGTACATGGTATCAAGTGGTCGGCCGGTAATGTGTCAAAAGGAGTCTACGACCCGCAGGATATGGACTGGAAGGATAATTATCTGCGAATCCGGCAGGCCAATCTGATCTTGAGCAAAATTGATGAAGTGCCTGGTTATGAAGAGTCCGAAAAACAAAAAGTATTAGGACAGACCTACTTCTTCCGTGGATTCCAATATTTCAACCTGATACGTACATTCGGTGATGTGCCTTACGTAGAAAAACCGTTGTTACTCTCCGACCAGAAAGACATTACACGGACACCGAGGGCTGAGGTGTATGATAAAGTCATGGCAGATTTTGATAAAGCCATCGAGTATCTGCCCGTTCAGTGGGACGCAGCCGAGTACGGACGGGTCACCAAAGGAGCAGCGATGGCTATGAAAGCACGTGCCGCTCTCTATTATGGCAACTGGGACGTAGCGGCCAAGAATGCCAAGAGCGTGATGGATTTGGGTATCTATGATTTGTATGATAAAGACAACACCGGTAAATACGAAGAACTGTTCTGGAAGAAAGCAGACGGATGTGATGAATATGTCCTCGTCAGACCGTTTAAAGAGAATGATAATGACTGGTATCTGATCGGATGGGAAACTTTCCCGACCAAAGGGTGGGGAGGACTCAATCCTACACAAAGTCTGGTAGATGCTTTCGAAGATATTGAAGGTGCTCCCATCGCAAAATCTCCCCTTTACAACGAAAAGAAACCGTTTGAGAACAGAGACCCGCGTCTGGAAGCAAGTGTGCTGCACGACGGTGAAGTGCTTTATGGAAAAACCGTTAAGGTGGCTCCGTTGAAATCGTGCTACCCGACTGGAATAGGCCAACACGGTGATGCTACGGCTACCGGTTATTATCTGCAAAAGTGGTTGGACCCGAGTGTCGACCCTTCGTCCGACGGATGGCACATGGGCAAGGATGCAATACTCATCCGCTATGCGGAGGTATTGCTGACTTACGCCGAAGCCATGAACGAACTACACCCGTTGAGTACGAAGGCTTTCGATGCCGTGAATCAGGTACGTAAAAGGGTCGGTATGCCCGAGTTGCAGCAGAACGATCCCTCTAAACCGACCTATTGCGCCACACAGGATGACCTGCGCCAACGCATCCGTAACGAATGGCGCGTGGAATTTGCATTTGAGGGTGGAAAACGCCAGTGGGACATTCGTCGGTGGGGCATAGCCAAAGAGGTGTTGAATGCACCTTTCTTGGGTCTGAAGTATAAACTGGTGGATTCGCCCGATGCCCAAAAAGAGGATGGCGGAAAAATCTGTATCCTGTACGAAGGAGAGAACATCAAATTGGCAAGAAGCAAGTACGAAGACCACAATTATGTCTATCCGATACCGCAAAAGGAAATAGACCTGAATAAAAATCTGAAACAAAATCCCGGATATTAATGGATCGGGTATCCGATTAAGAACATAGTAGCAATGGAGGCATACCTTTTTATATGCCTCCATTTGCCATTTTGAACCAATAGCAGGAAACGGTTGGAATCAATGAATAGAAAACATGCTTTTATCCTTTGGATCATCCTCTGTGCAATCTATTATTCGGCATATAGGGGTGCTTTGTCGCATATCATCTTCTATCAGGAACAGCATCACCTTTTTCTTTTCTCCAAGGAGTACTTTTATAAACAGTGGCATGCCGAAGGAATACTGAGATATTTGACCGATTTTGTCATCCAGTTCTTCTATCATCCGGCAGTGGGAAGTGCTTTGTTATCATTCCTGATGGCATCGATCTATCTGCTTACCTATCATCTCGTTTTCTGGATGACGGGGAAGAACGACAGGTTGCATCTTTCGCTGTTCCCTTCCCTCGGACTGTTTTTCTATACCATGTCGGCGGATCATTCGCTGACCTTCGCGGTGGGCAGTTTTTTGACTTTATTATTCCTGGTGGTTGCCTTCATACCATTGCGTCCTCGCCTCTTGCCCCTTTCCTGTTTGGCACGGATGCGCACGTTCTCTCCCAAGACCGGATGGGTCATCTCCCTTCTCTTGTTGGCATTCTATGGTGCAGGAAGTTATTTCTATTTCCTCCGTTCCTATAATCATAGTGAACGTATCATGCTGAAAGCGGAGCAACACGTGAAGCAGAAAGAGTGGGAGAAGGTGCTTCAGTACACGGAGCGTTATTTAAACGCCGGACGAAATAATCAGCTCATCAGCTATTTTCACCACATGGCTCTGCAACGCACCGGTAAACTGACCGAGCATCTGTTCGATCACCCGCAGCATCTGGGTGTAAAGGGTCTCTATTTCTCGTGGACCGGCAACAGCCGCGAAAGTGAATACGGCCATTTTCTGTATGAAGAGTTGGGATATTTGAACGAAGCCCAGCGGTGGGAGTTCGAGGCCATGGTGGTGTGGGGAGAAACGGCTCCGCATTTACTGAATCTAGCGAAATACAACATAGCCAACGGTCGCCGTCGGGTGGCACAGATTTATATCAATAAGCTGAAGCAAAGCCTGTTTTATCGAGATACGGCCTTGAGGCTTGAAGAGGCAGCTCTTACGGGCGAGGTTCCCGGATTGAGGAATACGACTGGACATTTGTCCGGCCATCCGGTTCGTTTTGCCAATGTGATGAATATCGGGCCTGAACTGGAATTCCTATGCCGGCAGGATCCGACCAACCGCATGGCATTCGACTACCTGATGGCTCAACTCTTGCTGAGCAACCACATCGTGCGCTTCGCGAAGAACTTGAAGTGGATCGAACGTTTCAAGGAATCCCGTTTGCCCCGGATCTATGAAGAAGCACTCTATATTTATAAGTTGGGGGTGAGTGAAGAGGAGTTTCAACAAGTCGGCTTTACTGTCAGTGAAGAGACCGAACAGCGCTTTCAGCATTATTACCGGCTGATGCAAGACAACCGGATAGATGAGCTACAGGCGCGCTATGGCAATACGTATTGGTTTTACCTCAACCAGGTGAGTCCTTATGGCAATAAAGTCATTACGGACTGATCCCGGCATGCCGGAAGAGGATTGATAATGGAACGGATGAATGAATGAATAAAATAATAGAAAGGATGAAAATATATCGGTTGATTTACTCCATGTTGATTTTGTTAAGTAGTTGTGCACGGTATCATACGCCCGACAGCAAAGTCGAGACGAGTCCCCGCTTGTTTCCAGACTATACGGATACCACTTTCCCGCAGAATATCGCTCCACCCAATTTCCGTATCGAAGAATCCGGTGAGGCCTATCAGATCGAAATCGGGCTATCGGGAGAACCACAAGCAGCCATCGTTATGCAATCGAAAGAACCGAAAGCCATCATTCCGGAGCGGAAATGGAAAAGTCTGCTGGAAAAAGCTGTAGGGGATAAAATCTATATACGCATCACGATCCTGCGCGAGGGAAAATGGGTGCAATATGCCGAAGTGGAAGACAGCATCTCTCCGCAACGCATTGATCCTTACTTGGTTTACCGTTTGTTGTATCCGGGCTATGAACTGTGGAATGAGATAGGTATCTACCAGCGCGATCTGACATCCTATAAGCAAACCACAGTGTTGGACAATCGGGATTTTGGCAAACAATGCGTCAATTGCCATACATTTGCTAACAACTCACCGGATCGCATGATGGTACACATCCGAGGAAAACAAGGAGGTACGTTGATTTACGCCGATGATAAGCCGGAGAAAGTCAAGCCCAACCCATCGCATTTCAAACATGGAGCCACCTATCCGGCTTGGCATCCATCGGGGCGATACATAGCCTTCTCGGCCAATGAAATTCAGCAGTTTTTCCATGCAACGGGGAAAAAACCGATAGAAGTAAGCGACTTGGCTTCCGATCTGATGATTTATGACGTGCAGCAGCATCGCTCTTTTACCGACTCTTTGGTGTATGGCGACCGCTATATGGAGACGTTTCCCACATGGTCGCCCGATGGAAAAACGCTCTATTTCTGTAGAGCCCGGGCATGGCAACAGGGAGTGCCGCTGGACAGTGTCCGTTACGACTTATACCGGATACAGTTCGACCCTAAAACAGAGCAATTGCACACACTGGAATGTGTTTATGAGGCTTCTGCAGAGAAGAAATCCGTATCTTTTCCCCGCATATCTCCGAATGGGAAGTTCCTGATGTTCACCTTATCGGATTATGGCAACTTCTCCATTTGGCATCCGGAGAGCGATTTACACCTGCTCGAACTAAGTAACGGATCCATCCGGAAGCTGGCAGCGGTCAATAGCGACGATGTGGAGAGCTTCCATACGTGGTCGTCCAACGGATACTGGTTCGTTTTCAGCAGTAAGCGGATGGACGGATTGTGGGCACGTCCTTTCTTTGCCGCCTTCAACCCGGAGACCGGACAGACGACAAAACCTTTTCTGTTGCCACAAAAAGATCCCGATTTTTACGATACATTCACATACACATTTAATCTTCCGGAACTGATAACGAAGCCGATCACCAATCAACGTGATTTATTGAAAACGATCGAGCAGACCGCAGTTCAGGCTACAGAGAGGGAATGATGGAGCATGGATCCGTTTCCTGCAGACATGCATCTTTCTTCTTTTTTTCATAATACGTGGTGGATTAAAGCATCATTAAACATATTTTCCTTTCAAGGTCAATATGGATGTTTTTCCCGTAAAAATCGGCATAAGCCACAGTCTTAGTCATATATCCACACTATTCGTGTACACCCCATCCGTAGTTCATGTGAATAGTCTGTCATAAAAATATTTTCTAAATAATGAAAAAATAACGGCCACTTTTTCATTGTTCAATACAAGTATTTTATTACTTTTGCAATATGACAGAAATGTCTCTATTAAATTGATATGCATTGCCATGCCCACGCAACAAGAAGTTGCCTTTTTACAAATGAATTTGGTGAGTGGTAACTAAATATGATAATATAATAATTACTAAAACAAACAATTATGGGACTTTTTAAGAATGCCGCCGTAGAGTGGGAAAAGACAATGACTGAGAACGACCTCGATGAAATGGAGGCGCAGGGAGTGGATGTAAGCGCATACCGTGCAAAACTCGCTGCACGCAGGGCGCAGGAAGCGGAACAAGCCAAAAGAGACAAGGAGATGTGGCAGAATCCGACCAACCTCGACAAACTAATCCCGTACATCGCCACACCTCGCAGCACGGAAACTCCGTTCTTCAGGAAAGTGGCAGGGAAAGCACCTTGGTTCGGAAAAAGCAAGTGGCTTCGCAAGTATACGGAAGGACAGATCATATATGTCGGTGTAATCGATGCTCCAGATGAAGCATGGAAAGGTGGAAGACATGAGGACGACATGCATGAGATTATCGGTGTGTTTGCTTTGGACGAGAAGCATATCCACAACATCGAATGGCTGCAAAAAGTTGCCGAAGCTCTTAAGAATATGAACGAGGGTAAACATCCTGTTGTTTCCGGATGTGAGGAAATCATGGATATGATTTTCGATGAAAGTGATTGGCGTGAACTCAAGCTACCTGACAGTCTAGCGGAAGGAGCCGACGCTCGCGTGCGTAGGCTTATTGTGGCAGACAAAGAACTACCGAAAGGCTATTTACCTACCAACGGCATCGTTCCCCATTTCTATTGGGAGGGAACCATCAGGTGCATTCATGCCGACTTGTATGTTTAACAGTTTTATCGGAATCTGATAATAACCGTTTTGTGCATAAGGGTGATACTGCTCGTAATTCTGTTATGGGCAGTATTCACTTCAAACAACCTCATTGTCAAACGTTATCGTGTCAAGCTTTCCCGTTACTTTCATACCGTTGTTTTGGATATTGAGGATAGACTAAACGCAAACTATTTAGAATATCCATCCGTTGATTTTCTTTCATAGCACCACCAAAGAAATGATTATCACCTTTAGTTACTTCGGTGCAATGCCATCGTATTCCCATTGTAATGAGGAATATTCAGTAAATGTTCCCCCCAAATACCATGGCATATGAAGATGATAGAGTATAATCACTTCATATGCCATTATTATTGTCATTTTTCTGTATATTCTCATATACTCTTATCTGACAAGACATGAAGTTCCGGAAGAAGTCTTCTGACCTCTTCTGATTCTTTCAGTAAACTCATATCATGCAGCTTTCCCCGTTCTGTTCCTGATCTTGTCAATCATCAGTATGGCATTTGCTGTATGTATTCCGAAGAAAATCCACAGGATTTCCGTCTTCTTGTTCCTTGCCTTTATCCTTGCGAGCGAGTAATGTTGCTTTTGAGTGCCGAAGCTTCCTTCAAGCCGTGTGGCCCTTTCTTTTGAGAGTTCGCTTCTAAGCACCTTCCTCAAAGGCTCATCTTTGCCCGCCCTTCCCTTGCGCACAAAGGATGTGGATATCCCATATTTAGTACAGAACTTTCTGTTGGCATTATTGGCATATATGGAATCGGCAGCCACACATCTTACCCTTACATTCATCAGCTTCTGCTGCATACGGATACAGTCCTTCAAGCGTATCCCCTCATTGAAAGCCTTGAACGAGAGGTGTTCGATGAACGATATGCCGTCTATCTGTATATTATTGACCTTTGCACCGAACTCGACGGACTTGGTTTCCTTGCCTCTGACGATGGGACGTACATAATGACGGTCGATGCTGATGATGCGGTCACTGACTTTTCGCCCTTCAAACATTTCCTTTTCCTGTACAAGCACCTTTCTGATGATGGAAAGACGCTTATGGTAATCCTGCGTATATCGGAGTAAAGCACCGTACTCGCTATGGAGCCCATCCCTTTGACTGAGGAGCTTTTCAAGAAGCTTGATCATACGGCGCTTAAGCATTCTTGTCCTTGAAGCTCTCCTCTTTCTTTTCTTGCAGTAGGACAGATAGGATTCCGCCACATTCCTGTATTTGTTGCGCGGACGCCTTATGCCCAGATCCCTGCAATGCCGGCATATATGACTGTAGAGCCATTCGATGCTTTCCCAAAGGAGTTTCATGTCCGTAGGAAAACGCATGTGGCTCTCATAGCATGTGGCATCGGTCATGCAGACGTGAAGGTTATCAAGATAAGGTTTCCAGTGTGAAGCCAGGATCTCCTGGAAGGAATCAATGTCAAGGCGGGATGCTATCTCATTACGGATGGCACTGACTATCTTGAAGTTGGTTATGGGAAGGGACGGGGGGATCATGATTCCACAGAACATCTGGTAGTGTATGTTCCCGTTCAGATGTTCCACCAGTTTCCTGTCGGAGAATCCGGTGTATGCCTTCAGGACCATAAGGGCGATCTTTGCGGAAGGACTGAATATGTTCCTGCGGCCCAAACGTTGTTCAGACAGGCCTGCGGCTTTTGCCATACGATCAAATGGAAAGACCGAATGAAGCCTGCCAAGCTCACTCTCATGAAAACTCTTGCGGCATTTTTCCAGAATATCAAATTCTGTAAAGCCCAAAGTTGGGTGGATTTCTGAAATTTTTTGTATCTTAGCCATATCTTAGTTGGGGAATTTCCCCCGTTTGGGCCGTCAAACCTTGTTTTCGGGGGAATACCTAAAGATACTAAAAAGCCAACTAATTCGCAATAATTTGTGTATGAATTAGTTGGCTCATTTTATAATATTTAATGAATGTCCCTAAAGAACGACATTTATAAATTGAAATACAAAAATCAAGAGGCTGTCTAACAGGTCTCAGTAATTAGAAGTCACCCTTGCCAAAGCATATTCTGGCAGGGGTGAAATCGTTAAAATAGGACTTGTTAGACAGCCTCTTTTTACAAGAAAATCATTCCAAACGCAACGATTTGATAAAATCGGTAACAGATTCACAAGTAACATTCATTTTCTTTTTCAACCGACTACGGCGTATTCGAAAAGAACTTCCTAAAATATGGAACAACTTTGAAATCTGCGCATTACTAAAATCAATACGTAACAACAGAATGATATGTATGTCATCTTCAGAAAACATAGGATAATAATGCCTCAATTTATAGATAAAACCATCCTGATGAAGATTTACCCAGTATTCCAATTGATTCCAATTACAATCGCTTATTGCAGATAAAGAGGCAACATAGCTTTGTACGTCATAGACAGTCTTCCACTCTTCTTTTTTATTCATGGTCTGATTTTATCTATTCAAATGATAGCCTATTTCACCAATTCACCATTGATATAAAGGTTCTTGAAAGTTACATCTTTCGCCCCCTTAATATCATTTGTTCCTTTGGCTACATTATTGAAATGGGAATCCTCCACACTGATGTTATAGACGTGTTTATCATCCTCCAGTCCGATAATAAGTACTCCCAATTTACTCTTCTCACAAGTTACGTTCTTCAGATGCACGTTACGGACAATCGGGTCAAAACCTCTCTTGCATTTTTCCCGATTCTCATATTGCAGATTGATGCGGAGCACTGCTTCCCGACATTGACCTACCGTCACATTGCGCACATACACATTTTCGATCACTCCTCCACGGCAAGTGCTGGTCTTAATACGGATGACACGGTCGAGGTCGGGACTATCCATCCAGCAGTTCTCCACAAACAGGTTACGGTATCCACCGGAAATCTCGCTGCCGATCACTACCCCACCGTGTCCGTTCTTCATCATGCAACCCCGTACGATAATGTTTTCACTGGGAATATTCCATTTACGACCATCTTCATTACGTCCAGATTTAATAGCAATGCAATCATCCCCCGTATCAAATGTACAATTCTCTATCAACACATTCTTACAAGATTCAGGATCACATCCGTCTCCGTTAGGTCCACGATTGAAAACAGTCACTCCGCTAACAATCAAGCTCTCGCAGAAAAGAGGATGAATCACCCAAAACGGAGAATTCAACAATGTAACCCCTTCAATCAAGATGGTGTGGCAGGAATGTAAATTCAATAGCTGCGGACGCATGCCATCTTCCGGCTTCATCAGACGTTTGTAAACAGGAGTCGATGTCTCACCATACATCAACAGACGTTCACGACCTCCGTTACGTTGGGCTACCATACCTTCTTTCCAACCATACTTCGCAGCTCCACACATCGGCCACCAAGTTTCCATGCTCCCTTGTCCGTCGATGATGCCTTTTCCGGTGATGGCAATATTGCTTTCACCATAAGCATAAATCAAGGGATGGGCATTATAGCAATCGATTCCTTCCCAACGGGTTAAAACAGCAGGGAAATAAAGGCTTTGATCCGTAGAGAATTTCAATACGGCTCCCTCTTCGAGATGGAAATTCACATTGCTCTTTAAAGTGATAGGTCCGGTATAAAAAGTTCCCTTGGGTACAATTACCGTACCACCTCCTGTCAGGCTGCACTGTAGGATAGCCCGATTAATGGCTTCATGGCAAGGATTAGCCTCATCATCTGCTTTTACTCCGAAATCCGTTATAAGAAATGTCCGTTTCGGAAAATAGGTCCGTTTAATCTGTTTTTCGATGCGGGCACTCTCTTTAAACACTTTATCAAAATCAACAGCGTTCGCATAAGTTACCTCTGTCACCCAAAGCAACATCAGTAGTAAATGAATAGTTCTTCTCATCATAATTCTTAACTTTTTATTAATATGTTATTTTCATTTTATTGCAATGTAACTCCCATCAGGCCGATAACAACATCGTTTGAGAGTGTTTCCAACGTCAGATGGCTCAATTCTTTAGAAGGATTCAGAGGAATGTCCAAAAGTATGCCCGCTCCTCCCTCGATGGAACGTCCGTAAACACCCTTGATGCCTAACTCCTTTCCCAAGTCATTGCTCACCAGACCCGTCTTCAAATGGATGCGATAAGGACGGGGAGAAACCACGTTGAATGCCAGCCCATCCACATAGAAATCCTGCTCAATAGGACACCAGTTGTCCGGATTCACTAATTCCAATACATCCGAAGTTCCATCTGTATAGTATACACGAACTATACCATTAGCAATGCGGCACTGCATGTGGTTGGTACTACCCGCCATCATCAAATAGGCATGAGAAGCCCGACCGGAAAGCGGAATACTCAAACTGTCCGGGTAATTATCCCACAACGAAGTAAAAGCAATGTTGCTTCCTTGAGCCAATGTTCGGAATGGCACACCCAGTTTGGTGGTCAGTATCTCATCACGTACCAATGCGCGCAAACCCGTATCATCAATATCGGCTGTCAATTTGGGATGACACCACTCACCGATACCCTGAACAGGAAGTTGCAAGGTGGTATAAGGCGAACGGGGTGTCAGATACTCGTTCCGGAAAATGTCGGTCACATTCGCATTGAACAAAGAATCCATATTCATCACCCGACACTCTGACGTATTCACCTGTGAGAAAGGAAGAATGGCCGGTGCTTTTTCCGATTTTGCGATTTGTACGTTCACCGGTTGCCACCATTCCATCTCTCCTTGTTTCATGCGGACAAAGAAGGTATGATGCCCTACAAGATCATTGACTTTACTTCTGATGGACGTACCACTGACATCGGGTTGCATCAGCACTCCCTGCGGATCATATATTTCACCGAATACCGCCCCTGAAACCGATGGGATACGGATCTCCGCCAAAGGCTCCGTCTGTATTTCAGGCAGAACCGGATTCAGTCTGTTTCCTCCCCACACAATTTCGACCGTTGCATTCTTTGCAGAAGAAGCGGGAATAACAATCACCGGATAACCGGAAGCTGCTTCCGCAAAACTCCAGCCAACCTCTTTCCCATTTACTTTCACAGAATGAATTCTTTCTCTTCCGGCATTCACTTGTAATGTCAATGCCAAAGGCGCCCCCCAACGTTGCTCTATCCGGTAAATATCCGTATCATCCTTCCTGCTAAAGTGATAGGTTATGTCAGGCAAAGAGATAGAAGCTTTTGACCATCCTGCGGGAAATCCCGGACGAATCACCATCTTCCCGTTCAATACATCCGGCAAAATGCCATATAATCCTTGTACCAGCAATCGGGAAGCTACCCCTATCGGATCTCCAAAGTCACGATAACACTCTCCACGGGCAGCATCGTAAAAGCTGACCTGTCCCCAATTGCCGGGACTGTTGCCTAAGTACATACCATCCAGGAACGAACTTTTCATCAACCGACATGCTTCCTCCGGACGTCCCGCCTGGAAATAGGCCAAAGCCGTATGCATCACCTCTGCAAAAGCCACATTATTGATACTCCAGGAATAAGGTAACCAATTGGTAGTGGCAATCGTTGCATATCCCTTCTCCAACCCATCGGCATATACGGGAATATGCGGTATTTCCGTATCGACATATCGTGTAGCCTGATAAGCCTGAAAAGGATCGGCAACATCGCTATCGATCGCATGGTATATGGTCCATAATCCCGGACTTTCATGAAGCCGGCGATGCCCCATGAAATCCTGATATTCCGCCCAACAACCTTTACGCTGCATCCAAAGGCGCTTATTCATTGCTTTCAATATTTGCCCGGCTTCACGCTGATAAGGTGAAGGGTCTTCGCCTATCAAAGAAGCAAGAAAAGCAGCCGTTTTATTGGCACGGTAGTTATAAGCCGACGAATGGGTGACTGCGCCACTGTTGTAGTAAAGCGCATCACTTGCCCAAATACAGGCGTATGCATCATATAAACCATCATTGTCCGGATCATAATTTAATTTTTCCCAAGCCAGATGGCGGGTAATCACAGGCCACATTTTGCGGACATACGCAGTATCTCCCGTCCAGTTGAAGTGCCATAACAATTCATCCATGTAACAAAGGTTCATGTCATAGTGGTGCATCTGGTTGTTACGTCTGGGATTCCGGCAAATATACCCGTTGCTATATTGAGGAGTTCCCCAACGTTTCTCCGAACGCGCCAGATTCATGGTGGAATCCTGTGCCGGATGAGGTATTGTATTCGGGACATCCGTCACCTGACTGGCGGCATAAGCATCAAAATGAATCCGTGCCCGGTCATGCCATCCCAAGGCATCACCGGTATATCCGGCCCTCCAGCCACTCAACGGCATACGCCAGCCGATAGCACCGTGCAACCAAACCTGTCCGTCCCAAATTCCATCGGCAGCCGCCACCAATGCACCTCCCAAAGTATTCAAATAAGGGTCCGGTGTTTCTATCCGCAAACGAGCAGTCAATGCCAGAGAAGCCTCCTCCGCCTGTCGATAGAGTTTACGGGCATTATAACCTTCGGGGACCTCCCCGCGTACTAAGTATACCTCTTTCTGCAAAGGAAGTTCACCCGTGACAAGGTCAGTCGCTTCGGCAGGAAGTTCGAAACAATCAGCCGGATCGACCCCCATATCTCCATTGCGACTCAAACGTTTTCCGGTAGCCCCCCCGTGCTGCCAATGAAGTATGGCTCCTTTCGGCATATTCGAAGGAGAAAAACGCCAGACCGCCCCATCCATATCGGCCAATGCCAGAACAGAAATACGCAGTTCTCCTTTTCCCCAAGAAGGGTCTGTCAGATAATAGGTACGTTTTCCTGCCGAATAACGGGATTCACAATGCCCGGTGCGGTCAAGTGCCAATGCTGTTCCGTCACGAAGAATCACTTTAAAACTTATATTTCCTCCGCGCCCGTTATTATAAAAAGCAAAAACCGGTCGGTCACTTGTCTCTACCCGAAAGGGAGAGTGACTACCGTACAAAGCACGGGTGTACCGATTCTTACCATTGACACAAACAAATTCATCCCCATCGGGACGATATTGCAATGCCCTTTGGGTACCTCGCAGATGTTCGTTCAAGGAGATGGATTCCTTGAAGTCACCGATCCGTTTGGCCTCTCTTTGAGCATATAACGGCATCGCTGACAACAGCAAGAGGCAACAGACAGACAGCTTTCCTTTCAAAATAAGATTCAGATGAAAATAATTCATATCTTTATATGTTTGATTATGGTAATGGCTTCAATCCTTCCCAACGGACATTCCAAGTTCCATCTTTCGGAAATCCCGGATTAGTCTCCGTACACCCGTCCCAACCGGCACACATCATCGCAATAGCAGTCAGCAAGCCACCATTACCCGGTAAATAAATACGCAAACGACCGTCCTGATAATTATGACCATTCGGCAAGTATGTGTTGGTACGTTTATCCATCAGTAAAGCTCCGACCGCCTTTTCCGGTTCACCCAAACGGGCAGCATTCATAGCCGTCATCGGATAATCCCATCCCCAGGTTTTACCCCAATTCCAGTTATCCCAAATCCAGTGCAATGTATTTTTCATATAGTCTTCCCGGATCAGTTTATTCATCGGAAGAATACCGACTGCCCCTAATACCGCCATGTGGTCGGAAGTATAACGAATGTCTTTATAGGTATCTACAGCCGTTTCGGCAGCCAGATAAAGTCCTTCTTTATTAGCCGCCAAAGGTGAAAGTTTGTCGATCATTTCATCCCATTCCAGACTGCGTTGCTGTCCCATACGTTCACGCCATTGCTGGGCGATCTGCATGGCAAAATGCCAATAAGAAAGTTCGAAAGGAGGATTAACCGTCTCTGCTGCACGCAACGTCTCTTGCGCAGGAATAGCCCCTTTCAATACGTAACGTCCCTCCAGTTCATCATAAGTCGCAAAAGAGTACATAAATTCTGCCGTTTCCTGTACCAGACGACTATATTTCTCCAATACCTCTTGAGTCGGATCAGCACGATAAAGCAATTCTGCCAGATAAATCAAATGAGGTTGTTGCCAGATCAGGAAACTTCCTACTTTGGAAGGGGCTTCTGTTCCTGAGGGATCGGTCATTTTCATCCAGCGAACGCCATCAAATCCTTGTCTTTGGGCTATTTGACGTGCGATCGGTTCAGCCTTTTCATACCAACCTAATGTACGGTCGAGTAAGTGGCTGCGATTCCAAAGGGCAAATTGAGCTTCGTGCCACCAGATCATTTCAAGATGGAATTTGCCAAACCACGAATTATAAGTGAGCCCCGTCTCTTGCGGAGGAGTAGTACCTGCACTCTGAATAGCCAGCAAATATTGGCTAAGTACCACACGCCGTTCCAATTCTTTGGCACGCGGGTCTGTACATGCCGAAAAGTCAACAGCTGCGCCATCCTTCCAAAACGAATTCCAATAGTTTTTGGCTTCCTCCTGAGTCTGTGCCACGGTAGCAGTTTGCGTAGAAGGAGCTTCACTGGTAAAAGCACAGGTAAAAGCCAGGTTATCCTCCATCGGAGTCAGGACAAAATAGTGCGTTGCTTTCTCATTCAACGTTGCTTTCCCTTCCCAGTGCAAAGTTACATAATACGCTGTACTATCTAACGCATGTTTCAACACTGCGGAAGATTCATTTTGAGTAACCACAGTCGTTGTATGTTTATCGACGACTTCCCAATTGCAAGCATCATCACAATGGGCACCCGTAGGATACGGAAAGCGAAAACAAATTCCGGTATGTGCCTTGGAGGTTATACGAGCGGCAATCATATCACTGGAAGGATGACAGACAGTCTCCACCTGATAATCCTCACCGTTTAATTTGAACCGGCTTTCGATTTTCCCATTCCACAGACAAAGTTTCTGATGAACGTCAGTGACCTGTTCAATATCCGTACCCTTTTCCACGTCAAAACCGACAATTCCTAAATGAAGACGGTGCGGATTGACACGAAACCAGTTAGCGGCATCCTGCTGTCTGCCCTCTTCTTTGAATTGAGTCGCGTAAAGCTCTTTCTTTCCCCTACCAAAATCATATTCTTTCAGAGTCTCTTCCGGAGTAAGCCGGCCCGGATTGGCGAAGCTATGCCAGCCCCACTGGCTCTGCGTTCCCAGTGGAACCCCTTTTTTATAATTGTCCGGAAACGTCTGTAAGCCGGTGATGTCTACCGTATAAGCAAACTCTCCATTGCCCACAGAAAGTGAAGCCAATGAATCGAATGCCGTCACAACCGGACTATTCCTTTCTACTAATGCCTCGCGGTCGATTATCGGCTGTTTCCCGTCTCCGCAAGCTGTCCAAATAAAAAGTGCTGCAATAGATACTGCGAATGTTTTCATTATTCTTTGTTTTATTGTTTACAAAAGTATTTATATTTGAAACAAATGACGCGGATTCTCATTCAAAAACCCGCGTCACTCCCCCTAACAATCCCAACCAAAGGATGATTTGAGGATCTTTATTTTAAATCCCATTTGATGAAATAGTCTCCACTCATTATCTTGGAACGAATGGCTTCAGCATTGCCGGTAGTTTCGTATTTTTCCGAAATATACTTCGCCATGAAACTATTATCGTTGTAACGTTTTGCCATACGAATCATAGCCGGATACACTTTTCCTTCACAGGCCATTTCAAGCATCATCTCTTTCAGGATCTCTTCGTCATTGTTTCGCTTATCGGAAGTAAAGATACGTGATCCGATGTTACTATAGCTTACTTCTACTCCACGAATCCCTCTGTCACCATATTTACGATTAGCAATTTCTGTTGTCCCGTCTGCCTTATTATATACAGTACTGCTATTCGTCCAATGAGGAGTTATACCATACCAATTGCCGGAATAAGTACCGTCCTCATCGATATCAAACTCACTAGAGTAGGCATTGACCCCAACATTAATCAATGCATCTACTACAGATCTTCTGCCTAATTGATTGAAAGCTTCAGCCAACATAAAATAAAGATCTGCACCGCGGTAAATATAGACGAATACATCATCACGATAAGCGGTACGTACAGGTTTGGAAATTGGACGGAATTTACTGATCACCCATTTACCATTGTATTCAGATACTGTGTAGTTCATTCTGAAATCTTTATCCTTATTGCCCAGCGGACCGAATTCATTATTTCTGAAACGTTCTACAGCAACCTCTGCCGGTGCCAACCAATATTTATTCGGATAATCAGAATCGAAATGCTTCAACAGACTGTTCGTCTGCCTGTTTTGATAGTCATACATAATTGCTGACGCCGATTCATAATCATACGGAGTCTCATTATTAAAGAAATTGGTATAATGACTGAACAACATATCATTGCGTAAGAAAGCGATAGATTGATTTTTAGAATTTTGATAGATACTGTTCATTTTATTAAGTATCACATCGATACATTGTTGGTATCTACCTAACCACAAACAAATCTCCGCATATAAAGCATAGTAAGGAGGAGTCATCATATCCCAACGCCGATATTCACTGTCTTTCAGTTCCGTATCCGGATCTACCCACTCTTTCCATGCTGTTTCATACGTTCCATCAATGTTGTCATAACCAATATCTAGCAGATTCTTGCAGGCTACCATCGTTTCGTCAAGATTCAATATGTCAAACTGCGACAAATCTCTCAATGAAGTCATTGGCTTATCCACCCATGCTACTTCTCCGTAGATTTTAGCTATCGTCATAAACATCCATGCCTTGACGCGCAGCGTGCTGCTGACCAATGCCTTATAGTGGCTTTCATTAATAGCGTTCTTCTCTTCGTATGTTTTCAATTTCCGAAGATAATCGTTACAGGCGTTTATTACCTCGTAAAATCCAGAAGGATCTGCATATGAATTACCACTTAAGTCATCATCGTAATTGTACAAGTTATAGAGTTCAGTGGGTGCCGTTGCAGTCGGCACCACCATTTCTCCCCGGAGTTCATTCAGATAGATCACTTTGTCTCCAATGGCTTGCATTTTGGTCATGATACCAATGTAACCGGAGTACATCTCACTTTCTTCTGATATATAATCCTCATTATCCAGTGTAACATCCGTATCCGGATTGAAGAAGTCATCGCATCCCCCCAATAAGGTAACCGCCAGAATGAAAGCGGCATTCAATAATATCTTTTTCATCTTCATCATTAGAATTTCAAGTTAATACCCAGTTTGACAGATTTCGGTTGCATCACTTTCGCATAATCAAATCCTTGTGTAGCATTGCTGCCGGATGAATAAGCGAATTCCGGATCCATACCCAAATATTTGGTAGCGGTCAGCAGGTTTTCCCCTGTCACGTAAATGGTTCCTGAACGGAAGAAATTCCAAACCGGTTTGTCGAAATTATAGCTTAACGTAATACTCTTCATACGCAGGAAAGAAGCATCTTCAATCCAACGGGAAGAGAAGTTGTTATTACCGATAGCATCTCCATAGCTAGCACGTGGAATATCGGTAACCTGTCCTTCTACATTCCAACGGTTGGCCACAGCTACACTTTGGTTAGAGAAAGAAGAAGCTGATTCTAGCGTCCTTCTTACTGCATTGTATGCTTCATTCCCTTTTGAATAAGAAAATTCAGCCGTCAGTGCGAAATGTTTGTAGCGAATATGGGTATAGAATCCTCCAAAGTAATCAGGAGTGGCACTACCTAATGATACATAATCTTTAGAATCGATGCGTCCGTCGTTATTCTGGTCTACATAACGTACGTCACCGGCACTGTATGCCTGATTGCTGCTGTTGATCAACGCAGCCTCACTCGCTTCCGCTTGAGTAGAGTAAACACCGTTTGCTTGCAATCCGTAGAATTCGTATGGATTTCCACCTACGCGGCTTACGACCATCGAGCCATCATTATATTGGATTGTTTCCTGATTGTTTCCGCCCAATGATTTAATCTTACTTTCCATGAAAGAAATATTACCTCCTACAATCCACTCAAAGTCGCGCAACCGGATCAGGGAAGCTTGCAATGAAAGTTCCACTCCGTTGTTATCGATTTTTCCGACGTTTGCATAGTAAGCGGATGTTCCGTAAACAGCAGATTTTCCAATGTTCATAATTACATCTTTGCTTCTGCCACGATAATAATCTACCCCCAGACTGATGCGGTTTCTCAAGAAAGAGGCATCCAAACTTAAATTCATCTGCGAGGTTATCTCCGGTTTCAAATGTGTGTTTGGAATTTGAGTACGCATAATACCTGATACAGCCATATACGGTAAACTGCTATAATAAGATTTCCCATAATTGGAAGAGAAGCGGCTGTTTCCCGTCAAGCTGTATTCTGCACGCAAATCCAGACGGGTGAGCCAATCCTTGTCTATAAAGAAAGGCATATTCTTCGCCATCCATGTAATTCCACCGGACGGATATACTCGGAAATAGTTGGTATATCTTCCGTTGGCGGAAGAACCGTCAATAGACATATTCAATGCGGCATTCAAGACATTATTATAAGTATAGTCTACGTGACCATAAATATTTGCCCAGTTCCATTTATTCTGATAACCGTTGAAATAACGACCGATCGCATCAGCCGACCCCAATACTTGATAGAAGTCATTGGTTGTGTTGCGCGCGTACGCCCCATCGTATTCCTGCAAGGTAGTCAACACTTGCACTCCCGCCATCGCATTCAACGCATGGCGGCTATTGAATTGTCTGTTGTAGCGCGCGTTTAAATTATAGAAATAATTGACCGTTTCGTTCACACCTTCCCGGATGGTATTTTCTTCTGTACCGAATGCGTCTGTAGTAGGAACGATGGTAAAATCCGTTCTACCCGGAACAAAAACATGCTCCTTGTTATAATTGTAGTAAAGTCCGAAAACACCGTTGAGAGAAAAGCCCGGGAATATTTTATAATTGAAACCTGCTTTAATATTTACGTCATATTGGCGACTATTCGCATCCAGATTATTGACAATAGCTAACGGGTTGCTGACAGCAAAGTCCATGTTTTTGCTAATGCCATAATAGTAGTCGGAATAAATCGGAGTAAATTCTCCATTATCAGCTTTTTGATAGGGAGCAAGCAGTGGAGACTGTGCATAAGCGGCGAGCAAGGGGTTGGTACGCATATTCATCCCTTGTTCTTGATAATTACCGTTGATATATGCCAATCCGACAGTAGCATAGACCTCAAAATTTTTGCTGACCAAGAAGTTTCCGTTCAACTGTGTATGATAGCGGTTCTGTTGCGTACTTTTCAGTATACCGTTCTCTTTAGAGTAGCCCAAAGACAAGTCGTATTTGGCGATAGCATCACCACCTTCTACCCGGAACAGATTTTCCGTCACAAATCCGTTCCGGTAAATCTCATCTTGCCAATTCGTATTGTTATTGTAGTAGTTGGCGTATCTGCTGTTGGTGGGGTCACTCATGAAAGGGAATTCGGTAAAGAAGTCATCCATGTTTCCGAAATAACTCATTCCCATGTCCGACAGGTAAGAGCGATAATCTATCCCATTCAGCAAGGGCATGCGTTTGTTGTTCCAGTTGACACCAAACTGACCGTAATAACTGATTTCCGTGTTCATGTTCTCCGATGTGGCACCATCCGTTTCAATCAGAATGACACCGTTAGCACCCATAGAACCATATAAAGCCGCTTCCGCACCTTTCAATACGGTGATATTTTGAATATCATTGAGGTTGTAAGCCTGAAAGATATTACGGCTCAATCCATTAATCAATGGTGAATCATTGACGTCCGGTATATAAGGAATACCGTTAATAACTACCAATGGAGCATTATTACCCACGAAAGAACGTGTTCCACGAAGATTAATGAAGCTTCCCTCTCCCGGCATACCGCTGCCACGGGTCACTTGCAAGCCGGCAATCTGTCCCGCCAACGCACGATCTATCTTCATACCGGCAGGTACGAAATCTTTTTTAGTAATATTCTCCGCAGAAGTAGTTACTCCGTTCGTTTCAATACGGAAAGGCAATACGGTTGTTTCATTATATTTGTATTCCGATTCAGGAATCATAATGATTGTCATCTCCTTACGGTTATCCACTGCTTGAAGCACCGTATAATATCCGACAGCCCAAACAGAGATAGTGGCTTTCCGCGGATTCTTGCATGCTATTTGAAATACTCCGTTCTTATCCGTAGTGACATCTTCGCTTCCGGTGACAGACACCACCGCACCCTCAACCGGAATATTAAGGGTGGATAATACTTTCCCGCTTATTTTACCTTGTTCCTGCGCATACAGATTGACAGCGAACAGGCAAACTAACAGGGTGAAAAATAAAACTTGTATCTTTTTCATGTTGTCTTTATTTTCATAAGATTAATAACAGTCCTCGGTTGGTCGCAGACACCAATGATATAATGCAGCTTCTTTCAAGTTGGAACCTGATCCACTAAGACGTATGGTAATTTCGCTGGCTTTGTCTCCCGGAATAGTGACTGTACCTACAGCACCTCCATCACGATCATATTTTGATTTATTTTTAAATCCTTGCGCAACAGCTTCATCTATTCCTTCCGGATATCCACCTCCGGAACGATCATAGTGGTAAGCAGATGCATTATTAAGCTTAGATTGTGAAAGAGTGGCTACAGGAATTTCTACCCCGCCCTTGATAATCGAAACAGCAATCGCTCCTAAATCTTTCTTTTGTCTGAACCCCATGTTGAGTTTATATGTTCCGGGCGGAATCTTATAAGGAACAGCCACGTATTTGTTCCCCACTGTTTCACCTCTAAACGGAGTATAATCAAGTGTATATGTTTTATTATCAAGATCTGTCAAATTAAAATAGAGAACTCTGTAATATACAGTGGGGAATCCTAACGCTGCCCATCCTTTGCAATTCGCTTCATCCTTCTCGCTGATTTTGTTAAATGAAAGATTGGTAGTCTTGAAATACGTATCTTTATCATCGGCACTCAAATATTCATAATTTCTGAAAAGTTCTTTAAGGCGATAAATCAATACGTTAGTCGGTATCTTCATTTCAGTGACATAGTAAGCGACTCCGTTACTCATGGATATCGGATGGTCAAGATCTACTTTCTGTACACTCGTGCGCCATTGTTTATTGAATACAGAAGTCAAATCCTCATTGCTTTCAAAATCGGCTTTGGAATAGATCTTATTAAAGAATGCCGATTGAAATATCCAGTTTTTCAGAATACTATCTGCACGTACCATATTCCACTCCTTCAGTTTATCCTGTGCTACCTTCAACGTGTTATTGATTACGTCATTGGACGGAATTAACATGGTAGCACTGAGATCTTCGGACATGATATCAAATTTTACCTTTTCAAAATAAGGAGCTCTTACAGTAAATATCGAATCATATACCGTATTTCCAGTATTGTCTACCCCCACCACTTTACTCGCTTCTTTGTCAAATACCGAGACATTTCGTGACAAGATCATTTCACGGAAGATAGAATAATTATCACCCAGATTTTCGATAATCTCATACATGCTTTTCGGAGCATTGATAGCCTGATCCAACAAATACAAATACCCATTGGTCAGTTTAACCACCCGAGTTACGGTTGCATTGTTGAATTGAATACGGGAAGTAGTGCTTCTGGAAGCCTCGTTTTCTCCATCGGTTTTACTGATTTTCAGATATTTGCCGCTCCACATCAAAAGACGGTCTCCGTCTTTCAGGTTGGAAGGTGAGATAGAGGCATCAGATATATAGGTCTGGGCGGTGTATATAGGATCATCCCCCGCTGCAACGCCTGACTCCACTGCCAAAATGGTGTACATCTGCTCTTTCGCCAACAATTGTTCCACCATACCTGTTTCGTTGAACAGCTGGCACATATTGCTCAAAGAGGATTCTTGAGCCAGATAATCCGTAAGGGATTCATTGACTATAGAAATCTCCGTATTATTAACCGTACCGGCGTTTGGAGCATAATGCTCATCCCATGTATTGGTACAGCCGCTCCCTATCAATCCGATAAGGGCGATGCCGAGTATATATTTTCTTGCTTTCATGGTTTATTCGTCAAATATAGGTTCAAATTCTAAATAATCTAAATATATACGATAGTTGGAATTACTACTAGCTGCGGGGTCAATCAATACCAGTCTGAATGTGTGCGCAGCGTTTTCTGTAAATTCTATCTCATCATAAATCACATCTTCATAACATCCCAATTTGTTACTTTTGAGAGTAGTGGTTGAACTGGTATACGGTGCACGTGTAACTGAATGTTCTCCGTCAAAGCTGAAAATCATTTGTCCTCCGTTACTTCCACCTTTTTTTGTTCTGATAAAATCCATAGACGAGGCATAACCAAAGTGTAATGTTACTTTATATTTTCCCTTGATAATAGACGGTGTTTCCATTGAGATCCAACCCGTATTACCAATGTTCAACATCAGGAAATCATAATTGCGGGCAGTTTTCCAGTCATTATTTGTCCGGGTAGTAAAATAGGTAACATTATAATATTTGTCAAAAGCTCCTGCCGGGTTCTTCAGTTCAAATTCATAACAATTTTTGAGTTCTGCAAGGTCACTTTTCTTCTCTGCCGTTCCATATGATTCCTGAAATTTAATGCCCTCCTCTCCATGACCGTCTGCAATCCAATCTTTGATAGCAGAGAAATTACATACATCAAACAATACTGTTTCCGGTTTTACATCTGCAATCGGCAAATAAGTGGAAACTTGATGAATATAACCATTCTTAGCTTGCAAATTACATGCGTCTTCCAGAAAGACAGCTTTATTGGCTTCGTCCTGATAGTTCAAGTAGAATTTTCGCTCCTCCTCTTTACTTATTCTCACCACATTTCCTTTACACGCTGTATTCCATATCTTAGAAGTTGCATTTTCACTGTCGAAACTCTGCAAGTTATCCAAATCATAACTTCCGGTCAGGATGTGATAGGCTACATATTTATACAATGCATTCTCCGGATTAGTATAGTCGCTGCTTGCTCCCAACAGTTGGGCTAAATCAGCCAGATTATTGACACCTGCATCATGAAAGACATCATCCGTTACAGCCAACAGTGTATAATTACGTTTCTGCTTGATAGTTTGTCCCTGTTCATTTTTCAGTTCATCATAGATAATGTTCAACTCGGCTCCCCACCCCGTTGCATCCAAAGCGGACTTCAAGAGGGTATAAGGACGCCCACTTTCGGATATCCGGGCATATACGCTTTCGGTAAGCGGAGTTAACGTATTTTCCAATACATATACGTAACCGTTGGATACCGGATTTGCAAATTCAAGCACATGAGCTTCACTATTCAGATAAACAGACCGCATACCGCCACCGCCATTTTCTGCACTTCCGAATGACACCATCAAAATATCGTCAGAAACGGTTCTTTTAGCCAATGCACCTTCTTTCTCGATAAAAGTTGCTTGATTAATGGTATCTTGTATGACATGATAAGATACCAAATTACGTGCATATTCCGCTCCCAACTCTTCGATGGAAGAAACCCCTCTTCGGGTATAAAACTCCTGTACAGCCGTATTGTTGGGGACGAAAAGAGTGAAGTGTTGGGTAGCCTGATTCACTGCATTGTATAAGTCCGCATATTTCATGATGTGAATCCATTCGGAAAAGTCTTCCGACCTGCTGGATAAATAAGTTGCAGCAGGCTGTGTGTCGAAGACCGCAAAAGTGTCTCCTTCATACGGATCATTACAAGCTGCGCATAAAACGATGAGCAGCATCCAGTATATTTTTTTTAATTTTTTCATCGTATATCGTTATTTAATTATTCATAATAAGGATTTTGTGTCAATAACGAGTTGTTGAATATATCTTCAGCAGGAATGGGCAGATACCAAGCATTATCGTTATCCAAAACAGAACTCAGCCACTTATTTTCCGCAGTCAGATTGTTCTCCATAATGATTGCTTTAAAGCGATCTTTATACTTGAAGTTTTGCTGCTTACCGTAGCGCAATAGGTCATACCAGCGTTTGCCTTCTGCAGCAAACTCCATGTCGCGTTCGTCCAATAGCATCTCCAATAACATCTCTTCAGTAGCTTCGCTGATATTGTCCGCACTAACTTCACTTCGTGGGTTTAGCTCTGAACGTTCGCGTATCTGATTAATGATAGCCAATGCTTCTGTCCAGTTGGCAGAACCACCGATACGAATCAGCGCCTCCGCTTTCATCAACATGACATCTGCCATACGATAGATGATATAATTGGCATCCTGAATGGTACGAACGGCTTCCGGGTCGGCAACCCCCATTCCAGCATATTTCCAGATAATACCGTTCTCCGGATAGTCGGCATAAACAGTACCGGCAAATGAGCCATAATAAGTGCGGCTTATTTCATCTCCTTTATGCTGCATGTATTCTTCTGTTAAGCGAAGAGTCATCGGCTCAGAATACAGATATGAATCTGTTGTAACCTCAGTGCCATAAGGGAAGATTTTGGATGGGCTTCCACTTCCCTGTGCATAATTGGTTTCATCATATTGTATTTCAAAGATAGATTCGTTACTGTTACCGGGATAGAACATATTGAACCATTGTCCGGGTGTCGACATAAATGCCGGTCGTATTGCGGCTGTAGCGTTGATTAGATAATCAGCATACGTGACACATTCTTCGTAATCTTCTGCCCAAAGACAAGTTTCCGCCATCAGTGCGTACAATGCCCATTTGGTAGCGCGTCCCTTGTTTTCCCACGCTTCATCGAACGTCTCTTTGGCAGCATCAGTTGCCAACGCTGCACGTACATCGCTTTTTATCAATTCCAAAATCTCCGTTTCAGATGACTTGGCCACGTCATTGGGCATAGCATCGTCTACGTAGGGTTCGGTAATCAAGGGAACCTCCCGAAAGTTACGTACCAAGTATAAATAAGACAATCCACGCAGGAAGTAAGCCTCCGTGAGATGTGAGTTCATTTGTGACTCATAATAACTGGCATCTTTTTCCATCACGGACGGTGCATACTTCAACACAGCATTCGCCATACCGATCACTTGATAGAAAGTACCCCACTGAACAGTGGATGTACTGGGCAACACCTGAAAATTCTGAATCAGACCAGCTCCTGTTCCTCTAAAGGGAACGATGACGGACCCCCCTCTCAATTCTCCCCAATTGATGATATAGGGGACACAAGCACGCAAACGACTGTATCCCTGTGCGAGAATAGCTTCTACATCTTCAGAAGACTCCCAGTACATATCGGTAGATTGCTTATCTTTGGGAAGAATATCAAGCCAATCGCTGCATCCGCTCATCAACAAACTTCCGGATAGTAACAATATAGTAAATATCTTTTTCATGTTCGTAGATCTTTTAAAAACTCAAATTAAAGCCGGCAACAAGCTGAATAGAAGCCGGTGTAGTAGCATTATCTTTGGCATAAGTATTTTCGGTCTTCACTTCCGGATCCTGACCGGTGTATTTAGTCCAAGTAAAGAGGTTATATCCGGTGACATATACATCGATATTACTAAATCCCCAACGCTGAATTATTTTCTTCGGCAAACGATAGTTGAATGACAACGATTTCAAACGCAGGTAAGAAGCATCTTCCACAAAACGGTCAGAACCCAGTGTGTTGTATCCCTCTCCGTAGAGTGCACGCGGAATATCTGTCTGATCGCCTTCGTTGCGCCAACGTCTAAGGACAGCCGTACTTTGATTGTTAATTCCACGCATGGATTCATTGCTTAAACGGGTAGAGTTGACTACATCCTGTCCATAACGTCCGTAAAAAATAGCAGACAGCTTAAATTGCTTATAGCTGACATTGATACCGGCACCTCCGGTGAATCTCGGATTGGAGTTTCCTAAATAGACAATATCATATTGGTTGATGACACCATCATGATTAATATCCTCGTAGAGAGCATCTCCGGGAGCTACGGTAGCTGTTCCGTTCCGCATCACAATCGCATTACCGGCAATATCTTTCATCACGTTACCGTCGACATCACGTGCATACGCAGCCTCTTTATTCTGGCAAACGCCTTTGTAACGATAACCGTAGAAAGACCCCATCGGACGTCCTTCCTCTCTACGATAAGCATAATTGCCATTGTCGAAGGTATAGTTCTCTTCGGTATAGTTATCCGGCATTTCCGTAATCTTGTTCTCGTTGTGGGCAATGTTGAAGTAGAATCCGACACGCCAGTCTTTGTTTTCAAATGGGACAGCATCCACACGGAATTCCCAACCTTTATTCGTCATCTTTCCGGAATTCATGTAGCTGACTTCATAGCCATTTCCATAACCGATACTAGTTGGCATTTTCACTTTCCTTTGCAACAGATCTTTGACATATTTCTGATAAACATCGACCGTGAAGCGAAGTTTTCCTTTTAAGAAAGAAGCATCCAAACCAGTATTATATTCAGTGGTTGTTTCCCATTTCAAGCGATTGAGCTGCATGGTACTCGGGGTAATGGCACTCATATCCATGTAATTGTTACCGGAAGCGTATGAACCCAAATAGAGCGAAGCGCCGGAAGCGGCATTTCCCGTTTGTCCCAAACTGAAGCGAAGTTTAAACTCATCCATCCAGTCGTTCGAGAAATCCATGAACTTCTCATCTGCCAGATGCCAAGCGACACCGACTGTAGGGAACAGCCCTAAACGTTCCGATTTACCCATCGTTGAGTTGCTCTCCAAGCCCAAAGAAGTATTGAAGATATAGCGGTTCAGCAACGTATAATTTAACAAAGCCACTCCATTGATGCTACGTGTCTTAGAATCTCCGGAGCTGATTTTACGTACGGCACTTCCGATGGTAGGGTCGGCAAGACCGGAAGAAGCGTTACCGGAAGTTTCACTTCCATAGCTGGATTTAGTCGTTTCCACCGTACGGAACACACCGGTTGCAATAATGCTATGCTTATCATTCCAATTTTTACGGTAGATCAACTTGTTCTCCGTATTGATGGTCAATTGATCGGAAGAAGTATCCGTACTGCGGTTTGCATTGCTGTCAGTCCAAGCAAGTCCGGTAGCTACTTGCGGTAAGAACATGCGTCCTTTCGTATTACGGATATTCATGTTGACATTACCCCAGTAGGTCAGCCCATCCAATATGTTGTATTCAATATTGAAGTTCATCTTACTTTCCCGCTGGATGGTTTTGTTGATACTCTCATTCGCCATAGCGATAGGATTATAGTATTGACTTTTTTTGCTGTTAAAAGCCGGATCTAACGTGGAATTTTCGTTATGGTTGAAATACTGTGAAGTATAAGCTCCGGTCTCATCATCGATATAGTAAGGAGATTTGTTCGGTGCTTTGCGGAAAGCCTCTGTACGAACATTATAATAGTTGTTATTTCTCGTGGATTGGACAAAAGAGAATTGCGTTGAGAAAATTAACTTGTCAGAAAACTTGTAACGTACGTTCAATGCAGAGTTCAAACGGCTGAAATCAGTACCGACAGTCGTGCCACCTTCGTCCAAATAACCTAAAGAGAAACGGTAAGTGGCTCTTTCACCTCCACCACTCATAGAAAAAGTATTTTCCCATGAGTGCGTATTTCTACGTACTTCAGACAGCCAATCTGTATTTTGGTTATATTCATCAAAAAAAGTCCAGTCCGGCTGATAACCGATCTCCGGAGAATTATAAAGCATCTGCAAATAACTGGCAGAATTAGTAAGACCAACGTAATTGGCACTATTCCACAGAGCTTCGGAAAGTAAGGCAGAATATTGATTACCATTCAGCATCGGAATACTTTCCGGTTCAAACTTAGCGGAGAACTTGGAAGAAAAGCTGAAACGTGTTTTTCCCTGCACTCCCTGTTTGGTTTTGATGACCAACACACCATTAGCACCTTTGGTACCCCAGACAGCGGTTGCCGCCGCATCTTTTAAAACCTCGATAGATTCAATATCCTGCGGTGAGATGTTCAGCAAAGCGCCCAAGTCATCATTATTGATGGTCGAGAAATCCGTATTATCATCAATTTCAGCCGGATAAGGAACACCGTCGACCACAATCAACGGCTCGGAATTGGCGTTCAACGTACTACCACCACGAATCTGGATAGAAGCGCGTGCACCGGGGTCACCACCGCCTAATACAATGTCGACACCACCCAACTGTCCCTGCAGGGCATCTTCGATAGAAGTGACCGGAGCAATAGCCACCAAATCTTCCATGTTAACTTTCTGTGTGGCGGAAGATTGCTCTCTGGAAGTGATACCCATATCGTTGCGTTCAATTCGTTTTCCCGAGATGACCACCTCATCGATTGCCTGTGTATCGTCTTTCATGATAATATTCAACTTCGTCTGACCGTTGTACTTGATTCGTTGCGTTTTCATTCCAATATAAGAAAATACGATGGTCAGATTATTTTCATCCGGTACTTTCAAGTTATAGATACCGTCCATATTTGTGATAGTACCGCCTAATGAACGGTTTTGGGAATTAAGGATATTAACGTTCACTCCCACCATAGGTTCTGCTGTCGCACCGAACATCTCGGTCACTTTACCGGACAGGACTTTATCTTGTCCAAAAGCTTCGCCGGCAGTTGCCACGAATACGATAGCAATCAGTATGTATTTTAATAATTTCATAATCTCTATTTTTCTGTTAATCAAAAGACGTCATCAATCAGGTGGAAACAACCTTCTTCATACGCAAACGGGAAGTAGTCGTAATCCGGAATCACGTGACATTCTTTGTATCCTTCCAACTGGATACTCAATGAAGTCCCATTATCTGTATAAATCAATTGTGGCACAGTCGCTCCTTCAGTTTCTGCTGTACGTTCACTCCAATAACGTCCACTCTTGAAATCAGAACCAATATAAGGATAAGAAGCTATCACATTTTTTTGGGCAGTCATGAAGTACGAGTTCAGATAGTTTGCCAATTTCTCTTTATCAAAGTCACCGGTCAACTCACCATTCGCATCAAACGAAGCGTTGGTTGCACCCGGAATCCGATTATCCAACAAGGCTTGCTCGATAGCTTCATTGGTAGGAATAAATGCTACAAACCGTCCTTTTAAGAAAATATTCATCAGTACTTGATCATTTATCATACCTGCCTGACGCAGTAATTGGGTAAAGCAGTAATACGGATAATTCTTGTCCGCACAAATAGCAAGGTTATAGTTCAAGTCACCACTTTCCTCCAAGAATAGCTGATTACAATCGAAACGGTAGGTACTCCCGTTAGAGGCATCTTTCAATTTCGTAAACGGGAAGAAGACCTCTCCATTGAATTGAGGATTCAATTGCTGATTGAAAATAGCATTGCAAGTAATCTTTCCGTCCTTCACAAACCAGAAGTTCCAACTGGACTGTGTAGGGATTACTTTCGTTCCATCCTCTGGTAATTCACTTGCCTGACCACTAGGGATGCTAGCAGAGTGTAAATACATAATATTCTGTTTAGCAGAATTGCTGATTTCCGCCCAACCATCATCTCCCATTGCTTCCAATCCTTGAGTACTATAAACAGTTCTAATACCTGAAGCATCGAATTGTTCCGCAGTGGGAACAAGCATAATATATTTCACTAAATCAGAGGTGTAAGAGGTTATCAGGGAAGAACCACCCAATGCATACAGGAAAGAACGCGCATCCCGATACTGGAACAAAGGTCCTACCACAGACGCAAATGCACTCGGGGTCTTAATCTCATTCATTCCGTAAAACGCACCGTTCACGCACATGATTTTTTCGTTCAACATTGCCGGATTGATATTGATGGGCGAACCGGTTAAAGATTCCAGTTTCCCTGTTCCTATTTCCTCGGGGAATACCAATGAGCCACCATAGATAAACTCATATAGGAAATAGTTAAGAGCCAATGGGTCAACCTCTCCTAAAGAAGAGTACCCCCCAACTTTCCAGAAATTGTCGAAGAAATGATTAATGGCTGTGTTGGACGGTGCAAAGATGCTATAAGCGGTAGCAGTCAATGAAGTGAAAGCCAAAGAGTTACTGGTAGGCCATTCGCAAGCGATGTTCGGCAGACCATCGTGCTGATACTGATAAAGTGTATCCACTCCGTATGCGGCAGCATAGGAGTCACTCAATGTATTATCGGCAACATATTCACCGAAGGAATCGTATAAATTGAAAAAGATAGAATATTCATCTTGTCTCTTCAATTCGGTATAAATGGTTTCCAATGGTTCAATCACTCGGTCAACCGTATGAACATAACCATTATTGGCAATAATTCCATATTCTTTCACGGATGCGTTAGATACGTTGAAGCCATTTTCTCCTGTCCAAGTGGAGTTAGGATAAAAAGCTTCGTAATTGCTCTTCGCATCGATACCTTTCGTTTGGAAATAACGATAAGAGAATATCGGCAAATAGCGTTCCAAGTGGTACACCATAACGGAAGAACCCGTAGCAGTCGTCTCAATTGTCGGTGCGTCGCTGCTTCTTGTACGGTGTTTGTAATACAGACCTGCTTCTACATTCTGCTCCTCTTCCGTTTCTGTGTTTCCCGTCGGACGGAAGTTTACCAGTTTCTCCTTATTATAAGAATAATAAAGAACATGGTAACCTATTACTTTTTTCACCTCATCGACAGGCATGTCATTAATAGTAGCATAGCCTTTTTCGCTTAGATAAGATTGGAAAGCGTTATCGTCTGGTGCCATAATAGTCAGAATTGCTTTCCCTTCAAGCATTTGCTTGAAACCGGCAATCTCAACTCCTTGCAGGAAGATGGAATAGTTTCCGTGTTCACCTGAACTTAACACTTCCCATGCGTTGTCTGCTACCCAGTCTGGCACTTCGTAGTGCTCGTCCATATTATCTTTACAAGCTGTAAAGAGTAATGGAAGGCATAACAGCCAAAGCATTTTTCGTAAAAATGTTGCGTTTCTCATTGTTTAATAATTTTTATTTTCTGTATTTCAGTATTTAAAATATTCATTCACCGTACGCTTCTTTCCAAGCCTTCTCATATTCATCTGGAAATTCAAGAGAAAGAGCATAATTTTCAATCATTGTATATCCGTTCTCTGCAATCCGGACAGCATCTTTGGCATTTTTCTTATTCAGTCCCCATTTGTCCTCAAAATCATCGGGTATGCCATCGCCATCCGTGTCTGTCGGACCGGTTACACTGACTGCAAATTCAGCATTCCAAGTTTTGGCAAGAGGATATTGTGCCTCTATGTTTTGATTTCTAAAAATTGTTCCTTTAGTACCTAATGAAGTCAGCTCATCAATCATGAATTTATCTACCAGATCACGACTGGGTAAAACCGGTCCTACATTTTCAACTACCCAATGATAAGCTTCTGTAGCACTGGTCTTTATGTTGATTTCCGAATGCCGGCTATCCGGTTCACTCAAAAAGACAGGAGTAGCGCTGCAATAAGTTTTCCAATTGCCCTGATTGATTTCGAATCCATTTAATGTGCCGTCTTTATCGTCATCATAATAATTACCGACACAATAGGTATCAAAATCACCATCACCGTTACCACCAATGAAAGGTCTAGCCGGATTTGCTTGTTGATAAGTATCTGCCAAATAATCGTTATTGTTACTACTTATTCCATTATAATGATATTTTGTTTCATCATCGAACAGACTCTTGTCTGTAGTTGCTACTGGATATGCTGTGTTCACCCATGTATAAACCGGTCCTTTGATAAAATAATTATTTTCAATAACGGTGTTAGAGTGTCCGGAAGATTCCCCTCCCATATTATAAGCCGCTCCATTTCCCCAATTATAGACGACATTGTTAACGTATTGATTCAGCCCTTTTACTTTAAAATTACGGGTCTTATTATCAATTAATAGATTTCGGAAAATAGTAATTCCTTCTTCATCACTGGTTTGAATCAAACCTCCGCAAGAATGATTCTGACATCCTTGTCCTAAAATTGAATTCTGCAATGTGATGTTATAGAGACCTTCCGACTGCTTGTCATTATTGAGTGAGAAACATTCATCTGTTCCCCACGTGAAAGAACAATGGTCATAAATCTGATCATGACCGTAAGCTGCCCCTCCCGCATCTACATCGTCACCACCACTAACCTGCCGACCGACACGCATACGCAAATAACGTACAATCACGTTATCGGCATTGGTAGAAGACGTTCTGCCATTATAAAGCACGATGCCGGGAGCAGGAGCAGTCTGACAAAGAATGGTCTGATTATCTTTGAATACAAGTGCCTCTTTCTTCAAATCAATCAATCCGGACACATTGAATACTATGATTCTGTTTGACTGACTTACAGCATCTTTAAACGATCCCGCACCACTATTATTCAAATTGGTTACAACATACACTTCCCGGTTACTACTACCTCGTGCACCATCAGCGTTTCTACCGTATCCCACCGCACCCGGAAATGCCGGTGCATAATTGGTAAAAACAGGAAATGCCGGACCTGAGCTTGTATTACCGCCACTCTCTTCCTCCTCCAAAAATGAGCTGTGGGGATTAATGGCAGGATCCGCGTCCTCCTCATCTATCGGCTCTTCATCCACGCAAGCCGCTAACGACGAAAGTGAAAACAAAAAGAAATATAAAATGCTTGTCAAGCATCTCACGGCAATTGGATATGCCTTTTTTGAAAAAGCTACTGTGTTTTTCATCAACATAAATAACAATTTAAATTATTAATTTAATTAATAAATAAAATCAAACTTAAAAGGTGTACATCGTTATGGAATACACTCAATTATTCAATTCAATACACCCCATAATGAAAGGGCCTGTCGCTTTCGCATCATTATCCCTCATTTTCTCTCCGATATAATACTCAAAACTACCGTCACGATAAGGCTTACCACCTAATCCACCCACCTGGCAACATCTGGTTAATGTCAATGTTCCGTCCGCATTTGAGACTAGCAGTTTATTGCACAGCCCCTTAAAGGCTTTTTCTGCAATGGCACGATATCGGCTATCAATGTATCCCTTATTGACAGCTTTCATATAGGCATACATACATTGTGTTGTAACAGATGCTTCCGGGAAATTACCAGTACGTGAAGGTTGGTCAATCACCTGATACCACAGGCCGTTTTTATCCTGGTATTTTGAAAGCGTTTCTGCCAACTCCTTCGTCCAGTTAATCATATCAGCATAGCCTGAATGGTCTTGGGGAATATATTCCAAAGCATCTACCAAAGCCATAAACCACCAACCGATACTACGTCCCCAGAAATTAGGAGAATGACCGGTTTCCGGATCAGCCCATCGCTGACTCCGGTCCTCATTCCATGCATGATAATAAAGTCCGGTCTTGGCATCATAAGTGTGCTGATGGCAGAGAGTGAACTGCTTAACAGCCTCATCAATCCATTCCGGATGATTAAATTCAGCTCCATATCGAGCCATAAAAGGAGAGGCCATATACAACCCATCCAACCACATCTGATTAGGATATATTTTTTTATGCCAGAAACCTCCATCTGTTGTACGAGGTTGTTTCCTCAATTGATCTATCAGATTCTCGATAGCCAATTTGTATTTCTCCTTTTGGGTTTCATCGTATAAATCAAAAAGGACTTTCCCGGAGTTGATATAATCCAAATTATAGGTTTCTTTCTTGTATAAATGAATATCTCCTTTGTCGTCTACCAAAGAATCAGCCCATGCCTCTACGTAATCAAAGTATCTCCGGTCTCCTGCTTTTTTCCAGACCTGTAACATTGCGCAACAACCCACTCCCTGCGCATACCCCCAATAGAGGCGTTTTCCATGATCCAGCTGCCAAGCTTCTGGAAAACGGCGAATTTCCGAATCGGCAAACAGACGATAATAAGTGTCGGGAGCAAAAGAATCCGTACGGAAAGGAACTGCCGGGAATCCGGCTTTATTGAACAGATTCACTCTAAAGAATGTCCCATAGCCATAGCGTACAGCCACAGGTGCAGAGACATAAGCGGAAGATAGTGTGATCGAACTTCCATCAATCACGGCTTCAGCCGGATAGAACCGTGCGTCATTCCCGGCAATAAAAAATCCTTTTACCGGTTCGTTGCCGGGTGTCTGCAGGCCACCTTCCGCAAATTCAAAATCCAATGTAATTTTTCTCCCATTCACTTTCATCGATTGGTAGAGAGGACCTGAATAAACAACCTTTTTACCATATTGCTTTGCCAATGCCCAGGCTGCCAACCGTTCGCCCGGTGCAACTTTATTCCGCGGATGTATGTCTGTAGAGTCGGCTGCATCCGTCACTACTGCCATACCTATGTTTTCAAGTTCACTCAACCATGTTTTTAATTGTGCTTCACGAATACCTGCCGGTTGTTTGTAATGTGGTGCAATCTGTACAAAATAGAAAGGCATATCCGGCTGCTTCCATTCTTTTCGCCAACTATTAATCAGGTTAGTAAATACTTCCTGATATTTCTCATGGCGAACAGAGTTGGATTCTCCCTGATACCAGATATTTCCTTTTATGGTATATCCTACTATAGGAGCAATCATACCATTCCACAAAGTAGCCGGCACCTTGCACTTATCCTTTTCCCTTTTTACCTTTTCCTTGGCAAACTGTTGCAACACATCGGCATACAACGGATTGTTTTCCATCACCTTCATGCTTGTCCAAGATTCAGCATGCGTTCCGCCCCAAGTAGACTGGATTAATCCGACCGGCATCCGCAGCTCCTTATACAGTTTACGCCCAAAGACAAATCCGATGGCAGAAAAGTCTTTCAGATTCTCCGGATTACAAACCATCCACTTCCCGACGCAATCATCCTTTTCACCCTCATGGGCCAGCTGATGCTCTACGTGAAACAGACGGATTTCCGGGAAATCGGCATCTTTCATCTCTTCCGCTTCATTCAACATTCCCGTTTTCCATTTCACTTGCGGATCATGAGCTACGGGAAATTCCATATTCGACTGTCCGGTACAGAGCCAGACTTCACCTATTAGTATATTATTGATCTGAATCTTATTATCACCTTTCAATATCACAGACTGTCCGGAAGTGGCCGCCGGTGTTTGTATCATCAATTCCCAATGACCGTTTTCCGAAGCAACCACCTTATATTTCTTATGATTCCACGAAGTCTTTACCTGAATCTTCTCCCCCGGACGTGCCTTTCCCCAAAAACGCACGTTCGCATTTTGTTGAAGCACCATATTATCTGATAATATGGAGGGAAGTTGTATATCTGCATAAATTCCTAAAGGGAAAAAACAACTCAACAGCCACAGACAAAAAATAAATTTACAGAGCTTCATTGTATTTTATAAATTTAGATTTAATGTTTTACTAAGTAAGCACCTGTCAAAGATACCGCATTACATGGTAGAGTGAAAGAAAAGGTATATGGAGAATTCGACTTTCTTATGTAAATTCATGTGTATAAAACCCTTCACGCACCAATTTTGTACAATTTTACAGGCTATGTACAAATTTCCAGTCGTCCTGCCATTCTCTTTTTTAATTCACTTTAGTTATCTCAACCTTTCTTATGATGAGTGAATCGATTACATCTTCATCTATCTTCACATCCTTTTTAGCCCTGATAGCCAGATTGTCGAAACAGAAATGGGATAATTGGTACTGATTGGATTTTTCTACAGCAAAAAAGGATTCGCAATCCAGACGGATATTACGCATCGTTATATAACTGGAATATGAGATCGGCATATCTTTGCGATCTTTCAGATCATAAAATTGCGTCCATGGAGCAACAAAGATGCAATTACGAGCATTTCCTTTTATGTCTTCAACTAAGATGTACTTATACTGTTGAGGAGTATCCGGACGCATTTTCAGCCATAAAAGGCGTTTAGCCTGATCTACATTACAGTGTCGGAGAATAATATTATGATTATAGATTGACTCACTTCCACAAGTCAGCACTCCGTGACAAAACCCGAAAGTACAATCTTCAATAATAATATCACAATTACCGCCATTATCGGGATCCTGATCAGCCCAAGGTCCTTTCCCGCCTTTCAAAGCAATCGCATCATCGTTGACCGACATATAGCAACCCTTAACCAGTACATTTTTACATGCATCGATATCAATTGCATCTGTACTGGGAGCCTTTACGGGAGAAGCAGGTGAAAAGATATGTAAATCCAAAAGTTTTACGCTATCACACTTATAAATATGAGTAGTCCAAAACGGAGAGTTCACCAGTCGTACATCGGAAATCTGTATGTTATTACTGTAGGATATATGAAGCAAACGGGGACGCAATTCATCCATATTAGTACATTTAGGAATCACACGCCGCCGCAACCAGAATGATTTCCAGTATCGCTCACCGTTTCCATCAATCGTTCCTTTTCCGGAAAGAGTAAAACCATCAACCTTATCGACATTGATCAAGGCAGAAAAATATTTCAGATTCTGCCCTTCCATCCGTGTTTCTATGATAGGGAAGTTACTAATATCATCACTGCCTTTTAATACAGCCTTTGCTTCCAGATGCAGATGTGTTCCCGGTTTGAAGAAAAGTGCACCACTTAGATAAGTACCCTCCGGAATGACAACGACTCCCCCACCCTTGTCGGATGCCAAATCGATGACCGCCTGAATTTTTTCAGTTTGTAGCAGTGTACTGTCATTCACTACTCCATAATCTGTAATCAAGTATTTCTTTCCCATCAGACTGATATCAGTTTTTACATTTCTGTAAAACCAATCCGGTATAATTTTGCCATCGGGAAATCTCTCCTGACTAAATAGTTGCAGGCTACAACATACCGCCACTATTAAAATTGCTGACTTTATCATTTTCTACTGCACTTTTTTTGCAAAAGTACCGCATCTCCTCATTCACCCCAAGCTTAAGGGCATGGAGATATTGATTTTCTTATGGAGTTCCATGCAAAAGATTCAAATACTACTTATCCATATACAATATTCCATATCCGGATACAGTAATAAAGAGTATTTTTGCGAGTGAATAAGTAATAACATGATGATCGATTGCCATGAACCTTAAATTATATCTTTTGGTTTTGCTATTAACCGCGCTGCCTATTGTCTGCAATCAGGCATCCGAGCGCAAAAAATATAACTTTAACAGTGGATGGAAGCTGCAAATAGGAGACTTTCCTACAGCCAAAGATACTAAATTCGACGACAGTAGATGGAAACAAGTAACTTTGCCTCACGCTTTCAATGAGGATGAAGCATTTAAACTCTCCATCGAACAATTGACAGATACGGTGGTGTGGTATCGCAAAAGTTTCCGGATTCCGGGACTGAAAAGTAATCAGAAAGTATTTATCGAGTTCGAAGGAGTACGTCAGCGTGGAGACTTCTATCTCAACGGTCATAATCTGGGCAAACACGAAAATGGCGTAATGGCAGTAGGATTCGACCTGACTCCGTATATGAAGGAGGGTGAAAACATCATTGCCGTCCGCACCGATAACAACTGGATGTACAAAGAAGAGGGTACCCACTCCGGATTTCAGTGGAACGACCGCAATTTCAATGCCAACTATGGCGGTATCCCCAAAAATGTATTTCTGCACGTTACCGATAATGTATATCAAACCCTTCCCTTATACAGTAACCTGAAGACAACAGGAGTCTATGTGTATGCCAAAGATTTCGATATAAAAGGGCATAAAGCAACCGTTCATGCAGAATCAGAAGTCAGAAACGACGGTAAATCTCCCCGCCGGTTCAGTTATCAGGTGACTGTACTTGATGCCGACGGCAAACGATTGAAAACTTTCCAAGGTGATAATGTGACTTTGCAAGCCGGAGAGACTAAAACGGTAAAAGCATCCGCCATCATCCATAATCTTCATTTCTGGAGTTGGGGATACGGTTACCTGTATACGGTAAAGACAGCCTTGAAAGATGACAACAATCAGATATTCGATGAAGTCAGCACCCGCACCGGATTTCGTAAAACACGTTTTACCGAAGGGAAAATAGAATTGAACGACCGTGTTATCCAAATGAAGGGATATGCACAACGTTCCAGTAACGAATGGCCGGCAGTGGGGATGTCCATACCGGCTTGGTTGAGCGACTTCTCTAATGGGCTGATGGTGAAAGGAAATGCAAACCTGGTTCGTTGGATGCACGTCACTCCATGGAAACAAGATGTAGAATCTTGCGACCGCGTAGGTCTGATACAGGCAATGCCTGCCGGAGATGCGGAGAAAGACCGTGAAGGACGCCAATGGGAACAACGGGTGAAACTGATGCGCGATGCAATCATTTACAACCGCAACAACCCGAGTATCTTGTTCTACGAATGTGGCAACAAAGCTATCAGCCGCAAACACATGATAGAGATGAAAGCTGTCCGTAACCAATACGATCCATTCGGCGGACGCGCTATCGGCGCACGTGAAATGTTGGATATTCGTGAAGCGGAATACGGTGGTGAGATGCTGTATATCAACCGAAGTGAGCATCATCCGATGTGGGCTACCGAATATTGCCGCGACGAAGGTTTAAGAAAATACTGGGACGAATACAGCTATCCTTTCCATAAAGAAGGTGACGGTCCGCTCTATAAAGGTAAACCGGCTACTGATTATAACCGTAACCAAGATGAACTTGCCATTACCATGATAGCCCGCTGGTATGATTATTGGCGTGAGCGTCCCGGAACAGGCAACAGAGTCAGCTCCGGTGGTACTAAAATTATCTTCTCTGACACCAACACCCACTACCGAGGAGCGGAGAACTATCGCAGAAGTGGAGTGACAGATGCGATGCGTATTGAGAAAGACGCCTTCTATGCACATCAGGTGATGTGGAACGGATGGGTAGATACAGAAGAAGACCGGACCTACATTATCGGGCACTGGAATTATCCTGAGAATACGGTAAAACCCATCCATGTGGTGTCTACCGGGGAAGAAGTGGAACTCTTCCTGAATGGCCAATCTCTGGGTAAAGGCAAACGCCGATACAATTTCCTCTTTACTTTTGATAACGTAACATTCAAACCGGGCAAACTGGAAGCAATCAGCTATAATCAAACAGGAAAAGAAATCAGCCGCTACGCTATACATACAGTCGGTGAACCAGCCAAGCTGAAACTTACCGCTATTCAAAATCCTGAAGGATTCCATGCAGATGGCGCAGACATGGCTTTAATACAGGTGGAGGTGGTGGATAAAGACGGGAAACGTTGTCCGCTGGATAATCGTACGGTTCAATTCACACTCAACGGTCAAGCAGAATGGCGTGGAGGGATTGCCCAAGGTGAAAACAATCATATCCTCGACACCAAACTTCCGGTAGAATGTGGCATCAACCGTGTACTGATCCGCAGCACAACCACTGCCGGAAAAGTAACTCTAACAGCACAGGCCAAGGGACTACCTGCCGCCACACTCGCATTGGAAACAGTGCCTGTGGAAGTTACTGAAGGCTTGAGTACTTATCTCCCGCAGGCGACTTTAAAAGGAAAACTGGACAGAGGTGAGACTCCCTCTACCCCTTCTTACCAAGATAGCAAAAAAGGGGTACGCATCGTTTCTGCAAAAGCCGGTTCCAATAACGGTGACGCTGAAAAAAGCTATGATGACATCGAACTGACGGAATGGAAAAATGACGGTAAGTTGAGCACGGCCTGGATTGCTTATACACTGGAAAGAGAGGCCGTAATAGATGATATATGTATCAAACTGCAAGGGTGGCGTTCACGCAGTTATCCATTGGAAGTATATGCCGGAGACACCCTGATCTGGAACGGAAATACAGATAAGAGTCTGGGGTATATTCATCTCAATGTAGAAAAACCGGTACGTGCCGACACAATTACCATTCGTCTGAAAGGGAATGCCAGTGACAAGGATGCTTTCGGACAGATCGTTGAAGTCGAAGCCCAGGCTGCCAACCCGATGGAGCTCGAAAAGAGCCGTAGCAAAAACCAGTTGAGAATCATCGAAGTAGAATTTCTTGAGACAATCAAATAAACAGTTACTCCTTAAAAGGTCATCAGTCAAACGTTCAGTTCTCGTCCGTACCTACTGCAGGAAATGAGGATCTGCGGCTATCTCTCGAGTAGCAAACTTATAAGTAGTCACCCCAATTTTACATCCTCTGAATACAGTTCCCTGAAGTTCCGGTCCGAAATAAAATCTGGGCTGTGTAGGCTGATTATAAGCTACATTCTGGGTAGCGATACTGATACGATAAATCGGATCTTCGAGAAAAGTATGAAAACGATAGTCGGTAGGAACAGTGGAGACATAAAGCCGTAAAGCCGTATTATCAGCTGTACGCATCAATACCTCTTCGCGCCAGTCACCTATCATATCTCCCTGAAGAGAAGGATTCGCTTTGGTTCCGTTATTGGAAAGGGTTCCCTCAAAAATGGCAATGTGCTCACAAACTCCTTTTTCCCAATTATATTTGCTGACCCTATTTCTATCCAGCAATTCACGCAACAAATCCCCATCCCACCAGACAGCCATATTACAGGATAAACCCCTTACCCGGTCTTTTACCACTTCTCCTTTCACATTCCTCACTCCTCCGGAAGCAACAGACCACATTTCAACGCCCGGTTGAGTCGGGTCAATATCAGCTGCCATGCAACGCCCCACATCCGTAGTATCTTTAATCTGAAATAGAACTTCTCCGGTAGCTGCATCCCGATAGGTAGAACCATCACGTTTATTTTCATGGCAATCCCATACTTGCAGCCCTTTACGGGAGGGGTCGAAATGAGTCAGGTGAATGGCATCACCGTGTCCCATTTTCGTGGTGTAGAGTCTTTTACCGTTATGGTCTATGGCGCATGAACCGTAAATGATCTCATCACATCCGTCACCGTCCACGTCACCTACTCTCAGGTTATGGTTTCCTTGGCCGGCATACTCTCCACAACCGCGATTATTACTGTCGAATACCCAACGTTGTTTCAGTTCCTTTCCATCCCAGTCAAAGGCAGCCAAGACAGTACGTGTATAATATCCGCGACACATCACTACGCTTGGGTGTATACCGTCGAGATAGGCAACGCAAGCCAGAAAACGGTCGCAGCGATTACCACGCCTGTCTCCCCAACTCATCCAGTCTCCTCTCTCGGGCACATAATCAATTGTTTGCATCGCTTCTCCTGTCAACCCGTTGAAGAGTGTCAGATATTCCGGTCCGATCAGGATACGTCCTTGTTCATTCCGATAGTCAGCTTGCGCATCCCCGATCACTTTTCCTGTTCCATCCACCGTTCCGTCCGCAGTCTTCATCACAACTTCCGCTTTACCGTCACCATCCAAATCATAAACCATAAACTGGGTATAGTGCGCACCGGCACGAATGTTACGTCCCAGATGAATACGCCATAGCTGCCGACCGTTCAATTTATAACAATCCAGAATCACCGGACCCGTATAACCGTCGTGTGAATTATCATGTGCATTACTCGGGTCCCATTTCAGAACAATCTCATATTCGCCATCACCGTCCACATCACCGATACTGGCATCATTCGGAGCATAAAAATAATGTTGTCCTGCCGGAGTTGTACCATCCTCAGGGCGGTTCAACGGAATATTCAGATAACCCGACGGGGCATTTGCCGGCAGTTGATAGCTACTTTCCGTTTTTCCTTCCCTTGCCTTTACGGTATAAAGTACAGGTTCTGTCCCCGCATAGGTATCCTGAAAGAAAGTGGCATCCTTCAACGGGTGTTTATTGATCTTTTCATCGTTCCTATAAATATCAAAAGCTTCATTCATCGGGTCGGAAGACAAATAACGCCAGGAAACAACAACAGTAGACGGATTCTCGCGGATAGCAATGACACCACGTCCCAGACGTTCGCGTTTCAACTTCGAAAAGTCATAGTTTGGCTGCGCTATCAAGGAGATAGTTGTCAGACAGAAACTAAAAAGAAGATTTATGCACTTCATCGTTTTATTAATTACCAAATTACAACACAAAAATAAAAGACGCAGTCCATTGATAAAATAGAATATTGTACATATACATGTAGAAATTATCATAAAACAGACTCTTAGTACTATTTTCTGCCTTCTCGTGAACAAAAATAAAGATATTTGCACGAAAATCCATTGAAAAAGAAAGGAACGCTTCTTATCTTTGCGATAGAAATTATTATTAAACAGCAAATTAATAAAACAGAACGATTGTATCATGAAGAAAACACTATCCTTACTCTTTACAGGATTACTTCTTTCTTGTCTGATACCCGCCCATACGGTCGCAGCACAAGAACTCCCGACACCAAAAGAAACCTTAGAGAATATCACAAAGGTGAATGACTACTTTATGAAAAAGTATGCTGATTACACCACTCCCAGTTTTTACGGTCGTGTACGTCCCAGCAATATCTGGACGCGTGGTGTGTACTACGAAGGATTGATGGCTCTCTATTCTATTTATCCGCGTGAGGATTATTACCAATATGCCTACAACTGGGCTGACTTCCACCAATGGGGAATGCGCAACGGTAACACGACCCGTAATGCAGACGATCATTGTTGCGGGCAAACTTACATCGACTTATACAATATCTGCCCGTCGGACCCGAATATGATCCGGAATATCAAAGCAAGCATCGATATGGTCGTGAATACACCGCAGGTGAACGACTGGTGGTGGATTGATGCCATACAGATGGCAATGCCTATCTTCGCTAAATTAGGTAAGATGACCGGAGAACAGAAATACTACGATAAGATGTGGGATATGTACTATTACACACGCAGCCAACACGATGAAACGGGTATGTTCAATCCTAAAGACGGTCTGTGGTGGCGCGATCAGGATTTTAATCCCCCATATAAAGAGCCGAATGGCGAAGATTGTTATTGGAGTCGCGGTAACGGATGGGTATATGCAGCTTTGGTACGTGTATTGGATGAAATTCCTTCTGACGAGAAACACCGTCAGGACTATATCAACGATTTCCTGACCATGAGCAAGGCTTTGAAGCAATGTCAGCGTGAAGACGGTTTCTGGAATGTCAGTCTTCACGACCCGACAAACTTTGGAGGGAAAGAGACTTCCGGTACAGCTTTATTTGTTTATGGCATGGCTTGGGGAGTCCGCAACGGATTACTCGATCGTAAAGAGTATCTCCCCGTCCTGCTGAAAGCATGGAACGCGATGGTGAAAGATGCCGTACATCCGAACGGATTTCTGGGATATGTGCAGGGAACAGGCAAGGAGCCTAAAGACGGACAGCCGGTTACTTACAAGAGTATACCCGATTATGAAGACTATGGAGTCGGTTGTTTCCTGCTTGCCGGAACAGAAGTTTATAAATTAAAATAACACACACGGTTTTCTCATTAGGTTTAAAGATAATCATTCATTAGGTTTTGTTAGAGGTTAGTTAGTAGTTAGCTCCCTCACTGACTGTTTAGACACTGGTCAGTGAGGGATTTGAAAGAAAGCAGACTCATGAAAAACAGATTATTCCCATATATATGTTGGCTGACAGCCATTACATTCAGTTTGCCGCTGCAAGCGCAAAATAAAGTTTCCACTCCCATGGCAGATGTCAATCAGGTGATTGACAACACGCTGGATAGCTTGAATAAGGCACGTACCTCGCGACCGGAAGCCGGTTCCAGCCGGAAAGGTAACAACCCGGTTCTGTTTCTGGTAGGTAACTCTACCATGCGTACCGGAACTTTAGGAAACGGCAACAACGGACAATGGGGATGGGGCTATTATGCCGGTGATTATTTCGACTCCAACCGGATTACTGTAGAGAATCATGCGTTGGGAGGCACCAGCAGCCGTACCTTCTACAACCGTCTTTGGCCGGATGTAATCAAAGGAGTACGCCCCGGAGACTGGGTAATCATCGAATTGGGACACAATGACAACGGTCCTTATGACAGCGGACGTGCCCGCGCCTCTATTCCGGGAATCGGCAAAGATACACTGAATGTAACCATCAAAGAAACCGGAGTGAAAGAGACCGTATATACATACGGGGAATATATGCGCCGTTTTATCCGGGATATAAAAGCCAAAGGCGCTCATCCCATCCTATTCTCGCTTACTCCCCGCAATGCCTGGGAAGACAAAGACAGCACCATCATCACACGTGTCAACCAAACTTTCGGATTGTGGGCAAAGCAAGTGGCCGAAGAACAGCAGGTTCCCTTTATTGATTTGAATGATATCAGCGCCCGCAAATTCGAAAAATTCGGCAAGAATAAAGTGAAATATATGTTCTACATCGACCGCATACACACAAGTGCTTTCGGTGCTAAAGTCAATGCGGAATCAGCTGCGGACGGAATACGTGCTTATGAGGGACTGGGATTGGCCGATTATCTAAAGCCCCTTGAGAAGGATACTGTGACAGGTTCCAGCCGTAAAGATGGACGTCCGGTATTGTTTACCATCGGCGACAGTACAGTCCGGAATGAAGATAAAGACAAAAACGGTATGTGGGGCTGGGGAAGCGTAATTGCCGATGAGTTCAATCTGGATAAAATTTCGGTAGAGAACCGCGCCATGGCAGGACGCAGTGCCCGCACTTTCCTGGACGAAGGTCGTTGGGATAAGGTTTATAATGCCTTGCAACCGGGAGATTTTGTGCTGATCCAGTTCGGACATAATGATGCGGGAGACATTAATATAGGCAAAGCCCGTGCCGAATTGCGTGGTTCCGGTGACGAGAGCAAAGTCTTTTTGATGGAGAAAACAAGGAAATATCAGGTGATTTATACATTCGGCTGGTATCTTCGGAAATTCATTATGGACGCTCAGGAGAAAGGAGCTGTTCCTATCGTTCTAAGCCATACGCCACGCAACAAATGGAAAGATGGAAAGATAGAACGTAATACCGAGTCTTTCGGCAAGTGGACACGTGAAGCTGCGGAAGCTACGGGAGCTTATTTCATCGACCTGAATAAGATCAGTGCCGATAAACTGGAAAAGATGGGTATCAAGAAAGCGGCAACTTTCTATAATCATGATCATACGCACACTTCTCTGAAGGGGGCACACATGAATGCGAAAAGCATTGCCGAGGGACTGAAAAGTACGGATTGCCCATTGAAAGAGTATCTGAAATAATCATGCAATATGATTTCACAGATATAGAATGTTTTACCTATATCAGAGATATATTCATTCCCTCTACAGATCTATCTCCTTCACCTTTCTTCTAAACAACCGATAAACAGGGTGTTCACGGGTGAAAAGGGACATCTCCATCACGGCATTCATTCCAACTCTCTCCCTGTTGTTTTCGTCAATTTCTCTTTCAACCTATCACCATCGTCCTGAAACTCTTTATCCATCGTATTTACAGAGCGGTGATAGGTTGCTGTTAACCTATCACCTCATCTGTCACCTATCACCGCCTATTTTCTGAAAGCCCGATTTGTTTCAAGATGTTTCAATTGCTTGAAACACTTTGTTCCAAGGCGCTGAACACTTTGTTTCAATACGGTGGAACACTTTGTTTCAACACGCTGAACACTTTGTTTCAACACGCTGAACACTTTGTTCCAAGCCGCTGAACACTCTGTTTCACGTAATTGGCAATGTCATTTCTTACATTTCCGTTGTCATTTCGTCTTCTTCCTCATAAACATCTCAATCTGATCGCTAATCTGCTCCATCCCCTTTATCGAAGGATGACCACTTTTTTTGTCAATATCATGCAGTTCTATACAATCGATATTATAATGATTACAGATAGCTCTGACCGACTCATTAAACTCTTCCTTTAAGTCAGAATTCAGCAAAAAGTAGATTTCAACATTAGGATAACGGTCAATCATGTGGTCGAGCATGTATGCCATGGCCGGACGGAATGTATATAAATCTTCCTTTGTCCACCCTTCATACTTGTAATCCCCCAGCGGTGAACCGGCCCAACAATCATTCGTTGCACCGAAAATAAAGATGATATCCGGACATCCCAACTTCCCCATACGGGTAATAAAAGATCGGTCCGAGTAATCAGCCTGATTATAACCGGTATTACAAATGGTCGCACCAGAAAATGAATTGTTGATGCAAAGGCGGTAGTTATTCTCTTTGATGAATTTATGCCACCAAGTCTGTTTTACGGAAGTTACGTCCGTTTGCTCCCGCTGAGAAGCATAATACCAAATGCTATTGGTATCGGGTTGCAGGTATCCTTCAAATGTTGAATACGAATCGCCTAAAATAGATATAGATTTCAGGCTTTGGGCAAAGCTGATACTGCTATATAAAGAGATTAGCAGTAATAAATAAAAGGATTTCTTCATCTTAGCATAAAGTTTTCAAATTTGCAGCTAAGATACTACATTGTACTAAAATTATAGCATGAATTTTTCTACAACTTTCAGAAAAGGGTTATTTTCCTTTCCTATCATAAGTCTCAAAATCTGATGATGTTAAGCTGGGACTTTTTAGTGCCTCCACAACAGAAGCATCCACAGCAAACGCTGTTCCATGACGGATGCCCCTCGGGAAAGAGACCTGACCGGACACATCTTCCCATGTTTCACCATGATCCAAAGAACGAACAGCGCCATAGCGATGGTCACGGTATTTATCAAAATAGACATAAAGCGTATCACCCACAAAAAGAGGTGCCGGACCTTCCGCCCAATATTTTCCCGTAATGGGTGCCGATACTTGGGTCGGAAATCCTTTTTCTATCTTCTTCGTACGCGTCACACGCAAATTCTTCTCCGGCGGATTGGAATTTTCATTCTTGACTACCATGATCAGATCCTCCCGCTTCGGATCTTTCACAATAGCGGCATCAATCACACTGAAATCGGGATTGAAGAACATCTTCGTCTTCGAGAAAGTACGAAAGTCTTTCGTTGTTACATAATAAATACGATGATTCAGTCCTTTCTCACTTTCACTGGTGACCACTTCTTTGTGACGACCGGGAATCGTGGTTGCCCAGAAGATATAATAGGTCTGTGAAGGTTCGTCATAAAACAGTTCGGGAGCCCAACAGTTATGTGCATCCGGCTCGTGCATCATCACAGGAATTGCTTGTTGCTCACTCCAATGAACCAAATCGCGGGAAGAGGCATATCCGATAATCCGGTCTGTCCAACTGGAAGTCCAGACCAGGTGGAAAGTTCCGTCCGGCGACCGGCAAATGCTGGGGTCACGCATCAATTTATCTTTACCAACCGCAGGGGTCAGATAAGAACGTCCGCCGTGTAAAGGCAACCAGTTCAATCCATCATAACTATATGCTAAATGCAGTCCGTCTTTACTGTCATTGATAAAATAAGAAAAAAGATAAGCTGTTTCACCGGCAAAGATTGTCATCACCGACCAAAGACTTAGAACTATCCAGATTACTACTTTTTTCATGCTTCTTTATCAAGATTAAAAAGTTTACCTTGCAAAGGTAAAGCATCCCCACCTCTCCTCAAAGACAAAGAGCATGGACAATATTTCAAATCCATGTAGTTTTGTACACGAACACTTCTATAAATCCCTTTTTGATACAATATTCTATGTATCTGTACATCTTTCTATTTACCAAACCCTTAAAAAGCGCTACTTTAGCGGCAGATTAAAAAAATGAGAAACATATCAATTCTATATATCATGAAACGACTTTTAGTAAGTATGGCTATCGTATTTACCTCCATACTGACCGTAGCGGGGCAAAATCACTCTTTCAGTTTATCCGGCAAATGGAATTTCCAAATAGACCGGGAAGATATCGGTGTCAGGGAACAATGGTTCAAAAAATCCCTTGACGATTCTATCAATCTGCCCGGATCCATGCCCGAGAGACTGAAAGGAGACGAGGTGACCGTCCGTACCCAATGGACCGGAAGCCTCTACGACAGTTCTTACTACTTTAATCCATATATGGAAAAATACAGGATAGAGGGACAAGTGAAACTCCCCTTCTTTCTGACTCCCAACAAACATTATGTAGGTGTGGCCTGGTATCAAAAGAAAGTGACAATCCCGACTGACTGGAAAGGGGAAAGAATCACTCTTTTTCTGGAACGTCCGCACATCGAGACCACCGTATGGGTAAACCAACAGGAGATTGGCAGGCAAAACAGCCTTTGTGTTCCCCATATCTATGACCTGACTGCGGCAGCCACCCCCGGAAAAACGTATCTGATTACCATCCGTATCGATAATCGAATCAAGGAAATCAACGTAGGTCCGGATTCTCACAGCATCACCGACCAGACACAAGGAAACTGGAACGGTATCGTCGGACGAATCGAATTACAAGCTACTCCCAAAGTTCATTTAGAAGATATTCAGGTATATCCCGATTTGAACAATCAGAAAGCATTGGTTCGCATGAATATACGGTCTGCCTCTTCCACCAAGGGAGAGATCACCCTCTCTGCCGAGAGCTTTAACACGGACATTCGGCACAAAGTGTCTCCCATTCAACAAAGTTTCAACATCCGTCCGGGAGATAATCCGGTGGAAATGGAACTTCCGATGGGGAAAGAGTTTCTGACATGGGATGAATTCAGCCCGGCACTTTATAAGCTGACGGCAAAACTGACTAACGGCAAACAAACTGACATACAACAAGTACAGTTCGGTATGCGTAGTTTCAAGATAGAAGGGAAATGGTTCTATGTGAACGGCCGCAAGACCATGCTTCGTGGTACGGTAGAGAACTGCGATTTCCCATTGACAGGCTATGCACCAATGGATGTAGCTTCTTGGGAACGAGTATTCCGCATTTGCCGCAGCTACGGCTTGAATCATATGCGCTTCCACTCTTTCTGTCCACCGGAGGCAGCTTTCATTGCTGCCGACCTTGTCGGTTTCTATTTGCAACCGGAAGGACCGAGCTGGCCGAACCACGGTCCGAAACTGGGTAACGGACAACCGATTGACAAATACCTGATGGACGAAACCATTGCACTGACAAAGGAATATGGGAATTATGCTTCTTACTGCATGCTGGCATGCGGCAATGAGCCTTCCGGTCGCTGGGTGGCATGGGTCAGCAAGTTCGTGGATTATTGGAAAGCGACCGATCCGCGTCGTGTATACACAGGAGCCTCCGTTGGAAACAGCTGGCAATGGCAGCCTCACAATGAGTATCATGTGAAAGCCGGTGCACGCGGATTAAGTTGGGCAAATACGCAACCGGAAAGTGAATCGGATTATCGTGCAAGGATCGACACGGTGAAACAACCGTATGTATCACACGAAACAGGTCAATGGTGTGTATTCCCGAATTTCAATGAAATCCGCAAATATACGGGAGTCAACAAAGCGAAGAACTTTGAAATCTTCCGGGACATTCTGAACGATAACCACATGGGAAGCCAAAGTCACGATTTTATGATGGCTTCGGGCAAATTGCAGGCACTCTGCTACAAACATGAGATTGAAAAGACCTTGCGTACTCCTGACTATGCAGGATTCCAGCTGCTGGCTCTCAATGATTATTCCGGTCAAGGGAGTGCATTAGTCGGTGTACTGGATGTGTTCTTTGAAGAAAAAGGGTATATCAATGCTGAGCAGTTCAGACGTTTTTGCAGTCCGACCGTACCTTTGGCACGTATTCCTAAATTTGTATATGCCAACAATGAAACATTCCATGCCGACATCGAAATATCTCATTTCGGAGCTGCTCCCTTGAAAAACGCGAAAACAGTTTATACCATTAAAGATAAATTCGGAAAGGTATATACTCATGGCACTGTCGGCACCCATCACATTCCCATCGGTAATCTTTATTCTTTGGGTAGTATAGATGTACCTTTGGAAGCAATCGATACACCGCAAAAACTAAATCTGGAAGTGCGTATCGAAGGCAGTAATGCCGTAAACGACTGGGATTTCTGGGTATATCCGGCGCAGGTGGAACTGGTACAAGGAACAGTATATACTACCGACACCTTGGACGCCAAGGCATTGGCAGTGTTACAAGACGGAGGAAATGTACTGATTACAGCTGCCGGAAAGATACAATACGGCAAGGAAGTCAAACAATATTTCACTCCCGTATTTTGGAATACTTCCTGGTTCAAGATGCGTCCGCCGCACACAACGGGTATTTTCCTGAATGAATATCATCCTCTTTTCCGTGAATTTCCTACTGAGTATCATAGTAACTTACAATGGTGGGAACTGCTGAACAAAGCACAGGTAATGCAATTCACTGACTTCCCGGCAGAATTCCAACCTACGATTCAAAGCATTGATACCTGGTTTATCAGCCGGAAAATCGGCATGTTGTTCGAAGCAAAGGTCTTGAATGGCAAACTGATGATGACCAGTATGGATATTACCTCCCAACCGGAAAAACGGATTGTGGCCCGCCAGATGCACAAAGCAATCCTGGATTATATGAATTCGGATGCTTTTCGTCCGGCAGAAAAGATTGCTCCGGAGCTGATTCAGGCATTATTCACTAAAGTAGCAGGAAATGTGAAATCTTATACCAAAGATTCGCCTGACGAACTCAAACCGAAAATGAACTGAATGGGAAATGATCAGGCACGGATTCCATAAACAATATATATTCATATTATTTACATGAAAACGAATCTCATAGGCTTGCTACTTTTAGCAATGACAACTATCAATGCACAGGAGAAAGCCCAAACATACCAACTGACAGATGCACCTCGTTATAGTGAAGAAACGGAATACGGGTATGATCTCGTCGCTACTCCCTCCAAAGGAAGCAAAACACCTTTCTTCTTTTCCGTCCGCGTTCCGGACGGGAACTACAAAGTAACCGTACGTCTGGGAAGTAAAAAACAGGCAGGAGCCACGACCGTAAGAGGCGAGTCACGCCGACTGTTTGTTGATAATCTCCACACTAAAAAGGGAGAATTCGTAGATGAAACATTTATCATCAACAAACGTAATCCCCGCATTTCCGAAAAAGAATCCGTACGTATCAAACCGCGCGAAAAGGGCAAACTGAACTGGGACGATAAACTGACGCTGGAATTTAACGGTGATGCCCCCGTATGCCAGAGTATTAGTATCGAACCTGCCGATCCGTCGGTGATTACCGTTTTTCTATGCGGTAACAGTACCGTAGTCGATCAGGACAATGAACCGTGGGCGAGTTGGGGACAAATGATTCCTCATTTCTTCAGCACGGACGTTTGTATCGCCAATTATGCGGAATCAGGCGAATCCGCCAATACTTTTATTGCCGCAAGACGTTTGAAAAAAGCATTGAGCCAGATAAAGAAAGGAGATTATCTTTTCATGGAATTCGGACATAATGACCAAAAGCAGAAAGGACCGGGCAAAGGAGCTTATTACTCTTTTATGACCAGCCTGAAAACATTTATTGATGAAGCCCGTGCACGGGGAGCACACCCCGTACTGGTCACTCCCACCCAACGCCGGAGTTTCGATGCCACCGGACATATCCGTGACACACACGAAGATTATCCGGAAGCAATGCGCTGGTTGGCTGCCAAAGAAAACGTTCCGTTGATCGACCTCAACGAAATGACCCGCACACTTTATGAAGCACTGGGACCGGAAACGTCCAAACGTGCTTTCGTGCATTATCCGGCAGGCACTTATCCGGAACAAACCAAAGATTTTGCCGATAACACCCACTTTAATCCTTACGGAGCCTATCAAATAGCCCAATGTGTGATTGAAGGAATGAAGAAAGCAGTACCTGAACTGGCGAAACATTTGAAAATAGATCCGGTATATAACCCGGCACAGCCGGACGATGTGAATGCTTTCCATTGGAACGAATCACCATTCACGGAAATAGAGAAACCGGACGGCAATTAAAAGAATAACCTGTATCGTTTTGAGCAACTTAAATATTACTATTTTATGAAAAGTAAAAGCATCCTTCCCCTACTCTTGGCAGGTACCTTTCTTATAGCATGTACTCCGCCCAAACAGGCTGAAAACAACAGTTTCGAATGGGGACAGGTTCCGCAGCAACCGAATCTGTCGTGGGCCGATAGCGTAGGTAGTAGGCAAACTCCTGAAAACAATCTTGTTTTATCCGCTAATTCTTTTGGCGCAGTAGCAGACAGCACGGTGCTTAGCACAGAATCCATCCAAAAAGCCATTGACAGTTGTGCTGTCAGCGGAGGAGGAACAGTGGTTCTTCAGCCGGGGTATTACCAGACAGGAGCACTGTTCGTAAAAAGCGGTGTCAATCTGCAACTGGATAAAGGAGTGACCTTGCTGGCAAGTCCATCTATTCATCATTATCCCGAATTTCGTTCGAGGATTGCGGGAATCGAGATGACATGGCCGGCGGCAGTCATCAACATTGTCAATGAAAAGAACGCTTCTGTCAGTGGAGAAGGAACGCTGGACTGTCGGGGAAAAGTGTTCTGGGATAAATACTGGGAAATGCGGAAAGAATATGAAGCAAAAGGATTGCGCTGGATTGTGGATTACGACTGCAAACGGGTGCGGGGTATCCTCGTGAAAAACAGCTCGGACATCACACTGAAGGGATTTACCCTGATGCGTACCGGTTTTTGGGGATGCCAGATTCTCTATTCCGATTATTGCACCATAGACGCACTGACCATCAATAACAATATAGGCGGGCATGGTCCGAGTACAGACGGCATCGACATTGATTCTTCACGTAATATTCTGATCGAGAACTGTGATATAGACTGTAATGATGATAATATCTGCATCAAATCGGGACGGGATGCGGACGGTCTGCGGGTGAACCTTCCTACGGAAAATGTAGTCATACGCAATTGCATCGCCCGCAAAGGTGCCGGACTGATTACCTGCGGAAGCGAAACTTCCGGCGGCATACGGAATATATTGGGATATCATTTGGAAGCCATCGGTACCTCGGCCGTACTACGGCTGAAAAGTGCCATGAACCGTGGAGGGACGATTGAAAACATTTATATGACTGAAGTAAAAGCGACAAACGTCCGTCACGTGCTGGCGGCAGACTTGAACTGGAATCCCAGTTATAGTTACAGCACTTTACCCAAAGAGTATGAAGGGAAAGAAATCCCGGAACACTGGAAAATCATGTTGACTCCGGTCACACCTCCCGAAAAAGGCCATCCACATTTCCGCAACGTTTATGTATCAAAGATAAAAGCAGAAAATGTGAACGAATTTATCTCTGCCTCGGGTTGGAATGATTCGTTGCGTCTGGAAAATTTCTATCTTTATGCCATCGAAGCGCAGACCGATAAACCGGGTAGAATCAGCTATACGAAGAATTTCAATTTGTCTGAAATCACATTAGAAACAGAAGGAAAGAGTGTCATTGAACAAAAAGAGAATGAACAAAGTAATATCCACATCAATTATATTAAGCCCTCTCCCGACCATCGCACTGCCGGGGATATCAAAGGAGGTTACTGATGATGCAGAAAACATAGTATATTATAATACACCGAAAGAATGATGAACAAAAGACAATGGATAGTACTTTGCCTGCTTGCCACAGGTGGAGTAATGCAAGCACAGCAATGGCCGGATGCTCCGGTGGAAGCACGTCCCGGCGCCAGATGGTGGTGGCTGGGAAGTGCCGTAGACGAAAAGAACCTGACATACAATCTGGAAGAATATGCACGCACCGGGATGGGAACGGTAGAAATTACTCCCATCTACGGAGTACAGGGCAATGATGCGAACGAGATTCAATTCCTCTCTCCCCGCTGGATGGAAGTTCTCAAACACACACAAGCGGAAGGAAAGCGTACCGGTATCGAGATTGACATGAATACCGGAACCGGATGGCCTTTCGGCGGACCGGAAGTCAGCATTGAAGATGCAGCCACCAAGGCTATTTTCCAAACATACGACTTAGAGGGAGGCAAAGAGATTGAACAAGATATCAATGTAACCAACCCTAAACAGCAAGCATCTTCCGTACTAAGCCGGGTGATGGCTTACGATGAGAAAGGTAAATGTATCAACCTGACCGCCCACGTAAAAAAAGACAAGCTACAATGGAAAGCACCTGCCGGCAAATGGAGAATCGTAGTTCTTTATATCGGTAAGACACGACAAAAAGTAAAACGTGCCGCTCCCGGAGGAGAAGGATATGTCATGAACCATCTGTCAAAGAAGGCGGTAAGGAACTACCTTTCCCGTTTTGACCGTGCTTTCAAAAGCAGCAAGACAAGCTATCCCCATACATTCTTCAACGATTCTTACGAAGTGTACCAGGCAGACTGGACAGAAGATTTCTTGGAACAATTCGCCCGTCGCCGGGGATACAAACTGGAAAAACATTTCCCCGAATTTCTGGACAAAAGTCGTCCGGAGGTCAGCAGACGTATCGTATCCGATTACCGGGAAACGATTTCCGATTTGTTATTGGAAAACTTTACCTGTCAGTGGACGAACTGGGCACATAAGAACGGCAGTATCACCCGCAACCAGGCACATGGTTCGCCCGGCAATCTAATTGATATCTATGCAGCCGTGGATATTCCCGAATGTGAGAGTTTCGGACTATCGCAATTCCATATCGAAGGATTACGTCAGGATTCTTTAACTAAAAAGAATGATTCTGACCTGTCTATATTGAAATATGCTTCTTCGGCCGCCCACATCGCGGGAAAGCCCTATACTTCTTCCGAAACATTCACCTGGCTGACAGAGCATTTCCGCACTTCCCTGTCACAATGCAAACCGGATATGGATCTGATGTTTGTTTCCGGTGTCAATCACATGTTTTTCCACGGTACTCCGTATTCTCCGAAAGAAGCCGAATGGCCCGGATGGTTGTTCTACGCTTCTATTAATATGAGCCCGACAAACAGTATTTGGCGTGATGCTCCTTCGTTCTTCAACTATATCACCCGCTGCCAGAGCTTTCTGCAAATGGGACGACCGGACAATGATTTCTTGATTTATCTTCCGGTATATGATATGTGGAATGAGCAACCGGGACGATTGTTATTATTCACGATACACCACATGGATAAACTGGCTCCTAAGTTTATCGACGCTATCCATCGCATCAACAACAGCGGGTATGACGGGGATTATATTTCCGATAACTTTATTCGCAGTACGCGTTTCAAAGGCGGACAGTTGGTTACTTCGGGCGGAACGGGCTACAAAGCATTGGTAGTGCCTGCTGCGCACTTAATGCCGAGTGATGTATTGGCACATCTTTATGAACTTGCCAAACAGGGAGCTACTATCGTATTCCTCGAAAATTATCCGACAGATGTACCGGGATACGGTCAGTTGGAACAAAAGCGCCAAAGTTACCAGCGTACGCTCCGGCAACTTCCGGCTGTTTCTTTCTCGGAGACAACCGTTACTCCAATTGGAAAGGGGAAGATCATCACAGGAACGGATTATGCACGTACATTGGCCAGCTGCAATATCTTTCCTGAAGAAATGAAAACCAAATTCGGACTACAAGCGATCCGGCGAGTGAATGATACGGGACACCACTATTTCATCTCTTCTTTACAAAATAAAGGGGTGGACGGTTGGATCACATTGGGAACGAATGCAGTCGCAGCCGCTCTCTTCAATCCCATGACCGGAGAATGTGGTGAAGCTAAAGTAAGACAAGTAGACGGAAAAACACAAGTCTATCTACAATTAAAATCCGGTGAATCGATCATTCTGCAAACCTATCAACAACCTTTGCAAGCATCCAAGCCGTGGAAATATGTCAAAGAACAACCTTTCAGCCTTCGTCTGGATCATGGCTGGAAGTTACACTTCGCCGAAAGCAACCCGGAAATTGAAGGAACATTTGATATAGATCACCCCTGTTCATGGACCCATATCAATCATCCGGCAGCCCAAACGAACATGGGAACCGGTGTTTATTCCTTAGACATCGAATTGCCGGCTTGGCAGGCTGACGACTGGATTCTTGATTTGGGAGATGTACGTGAAAGTGCCCGTGTCCGCATCAATGGACAGGAAGCGGGATGTGCATGGGCAGTGCCTTATCAACTAAAGGTAGGACAGTTCCTAAAAACCGGAAAAAACCACATCGAGATAGAAGTCACGAATCTCCCTGCGAATCGAATTGCAGCATTAGACAGGCAGGGAGTGCAGTGGCGTAAATTCAAAGAAATCAATATAGTCAATTTGAACTATCGTCCGGCCAATTATGGACATTGGAATCCTTTACCCTCCGGCTTGAATAGTAAGGTACGGCTGATTCCGGTAAATCTAATGTCTTATACGGATTTAGGTTGACACCTTTTTAGAGACATAAAAAAAGAAAAATTATGTCTAAATTATCTCGTAAGATTTATTCTGAGACTTTCAAATTGGAAGTTCTCCGTGATTACTTCAGTAGCGGTTTGTCAATGTTTGCTACTGCCAAGAAATGGGGTTTACCCAACCATACTTATATTCTGCGTTGGCAAAAGTGTTATGCAATTGATTCGGATTCCTTATCTTTGTCCCCCGAACTTCTGTCAGATCTTCAAATGAAAAAGAATCCAAAATCAAAATCTAAAGAAGAACTTCTTGAAGCGGAAAATTTGCGTCTGAGAAAGGCTTTGGAACTTGAAAAACTTCGTTCCCATGCCTTTGAAAGACTGATTGAACTCACAGAAAGAGAAGAAGGGATTTCCATCTTAAAAAAAGATGGTGCCAAATAGTCACCGGCCTTCGTGAAGAGTTTCCTCACATCAGTGTGAAAACCCTTTGCGGACTGTTTGGCATGTCTTCCCAGGCCTATTACAAAAAGAAAAAAAATCTTTTGTCGCGTCATCAGATCAGAACAGCCATCTTGGATGCCGTCTTCTTCTACCGCTCAAAGGCTCCGGGCATCGGTGGTTTGAAATTATACCATGAGCTCCGCTCCCTTTATGGAAGCGAGATAACCGGAGGGCGGGATGCCTTCCTTCATCTGCTGCGTTCGGAACGCCTTATGCTACCCCCGAAGAAACCCAGGCATACGACGGACTCCCACCATCTTTACAAGAAGTATCCGAATCTGATCAAGGGGGTAACGGCACAATACCCGAACCATATCTGGGTATGTGACATCACTTACATCTGGATTGAAGGTGGCGTATGCTACCTCCATCTTGTAACGGACATGTACTCACATGCCGTTTTAGGATGGGTGCTCTCTCCCAGTTTGCATGCCGAATATACGCTACAGGCACTGGAACAGGCCATCAATGAGGCCGGAGGTGGCAATCTTTGCGGCACAATCCACCATTCCGACCGGGGGGTACAGTATGCCTGCGATGCCTATATCGACACACTGGTCACTCATCATATACGTGTGAGCATGACTGAAGATTACAACCCGACGGACAATGCGGTAGCAGAAAGGATGAATGGCATCCTGAAAACGGAATGGATATACGGCATGTCGCTGTTCAGGGATAAAGAGATGGCACGGGAGCAGATTACGCGAATGATTGACTTCTATAATAATGGACGACCACATATGAGCATAGGTATGAAAAAACCCATGGACGTATATCATGGAGAGGTGCCGGGAAAATCATTGTGGAAAAAATAAGGTTCCATATGATAAATAAATACTATATTTGCGATACCGAGAGCCCGAGCACACTCAGATTTGTCCATTGTTTTTACGTATGACAACTATCTTAGGAGCAAAGGGAAGAAACTAACAACTGTTTTAGTTATGAATAACAGAATGTGACAACTTATTTAGTAACTAGCCTCTAAAAGTGACAACCATTTCTAGTATAAGTCATAATGCAATAGATTGCAGCTTGAAACAAAGTGTTTCCCGCCTTGAAACAAAGTGTTTTGCGCCTTGAAACAAAGCGTTTTGCGCCTCGAAACAAAGTGTTTTGCGCCTTGAAACAAAGTGTTTTGCGCCTCGAAACAAAGTGTTTTGCGCCTCGAAACAAAGTGTTTTGTGCCTCGAAACAAAGTGTTTCAAGGCAGGAAATAAAGTACCTGATAGAATTTACTGTATAAGAAGCCAACTTTTCCGGGAAAAAGTTCATTTCAAATCAGTTACAGCTTGTTCCAACTGCCTCAAAGCCTTCTCCAGCGTAGCACGCGGACAGGCTACATTCAACCGCATAAATCCTTCACCTTCTTTGCCGAACGTCGTGCCTTCATTCAAAGCCAAATGAGCATCTTCTACGAACAGGCGATTCAGCCCCTCCAGACTTAATCCCAACTCACGACAATCTAAAAAGATAAGGTAGGATGCTTGCGGACGAATCATTCTGATGACAGGAATCCGCTCTTTCAGATAATTTTCCGTGAAGTCAATATTTCCTTTAATATAAGCAATGACCTGATCCAGCCATTCAGTACCATGACTGTATGCCGCCACTACACTGAGATAAGCGAATAAGTGTCCTTCACTGAACTCGCTTGCCTCCATATATATCTGAAACTGACGACGAAGTTCATCATTCTCAATGATTGCATACGAGCTTGCCAGTCCGGGCATATTGAACGCTTTGCTCGGAGACATAAAGACAAGAGAGTTCATCCGTGCTTTCTCAGAAATCAGAGCAAAGGTAACATGTTTATAAGGAGGCAGCGTCAAGTCGGCATGAATTTCATCAGAAATCACTAATGTACCGCTTTCATAGCAGATGTCAGCGATCTGTGACAGTTCTTCTTTCGTCCATACACGTCCGCCCGGATTATGGGGATTGCTCAGAATAAGCAGCTTGCACCCCTGCACATCTTTGCGGAAACGGTCGAAATCAATATGATATTGCCCGTCTTTTAATACCAGCGGACTGTAAACCACTTGACGTTCGTTCTTCTGCGTCACAAGAAAGAAAGGATGATAGACAGGAGGCATGACCATTACCTTATCTCCTTTCTCCGTGAAACAATGGATGGCAAAAGCCAAGCCGCGAACAATACCGGGAGTGAAAGTCAGCATCTCTTCACGGATTGCCCAGCCATGGCGCTCCTTCACCCAGTTAATAATAGACTCCGACCATTCTTTGCAAGCAAAGGTATAACCCAGCACTTCATGGTCCAGACGTTTCTTCAAAGCATCGATAACAAAAGGAGCTGTGCGAAAATCCATATCAGCTACCCACATAGGAATCAAATCGTTCCGCCCCCAACGATGTTCCACTCCGTCCCATTTTACGGAGTCCGTACCGTTACGGTTTATTATTTCATCAAAATTATAGTTCATACTGCATGAGTATTTTATGTTATGTGAGACAAAAGTAGTACATTTGTACTCAATTCAAAAAGAATTTATGACGAAAGCTTTATTTTTTGATATAGACGGAACGCTGGTTAGTTTTGAGACTCACCGTATCCCGTCTTCTACCATCGAGGCATTGGAAACCGCCCATGCAAAAGGGCTTAAACTATTTATCGCTACCGGACGCCCGAAAGCCATTATCAACAATCTTTCCGAATTGCAAGACCGGAACCTGATCGATGGATATATAACCATGAACGGAGCCTATTGTTTTGTCGGAGAGAAAATTATTTATAAAAGCGTCATCCCGCAGGAAGAAGTGAAAACAATGGCAGCTTTCTGCGAAAAGAAAGATACGCCCTGCATTTTCGTAGAGGAGCATCATATCTCCGTTTGCCAACCCAACGATATGGTAAAGAAAATATTCTATGATTTCCTACATGTAGATGTTATCCCGTCTGTATCTTTCGAAGAAGCAACAAACAAGGAAATCATACAAATGACTCCTTTTATCACAGAGGAAGAAGAAAAAGAAATCCGCCCGTCCATCCCCACTTGTGAAATAGGGCGTTGGCATCCGGCATTCGCAGATATTACTGCCAAGGGAGACACCAAACAAAAAGGAATAGATGAAATCATCCGTTATTTGGATATCAAGCTGGAAGAGACGATGGCATTCGGAGATGGAGGAAATGACATCAGCATGCTCCGCCATGCGGCTATCGGAGTAGCCATGGGGCAAGCCAAGGAAGATGTGAAAGCCGCTGCCGATTATGTTACAGGTTCAGTAGATGAGGACGGAATCAGCAAAGCAATGAAGCATTTCGGAATTATTTAATCAACATGCCAATATGAGCGTAGATACTGATAACGCCGCATTTCAGGATGCACTGAGCCTCATTCAATACACCCGTCAATCGGTCTTTCTAACAGGAAAGGCCGGTACAGGAAAATCTACATTCCTGCGTTATGTCTGCGAGCATACCAAGAAGAAACATGTAGTACTTGCACCAACCGGAATTGCCGCGATTAACGCTGGTGGAAGTACGATGCACAGTTTCTTCAAACTTCCTTTCTATCCACTGCTACCGGATGACCCGAATTTGACTCTCCAGCGTGGTCGTATCCATGATTTTTTCAAATATACCAAGCCTCACCGGAAACTGCTGGAACAAATTGAACTAGTCATCATTGACGAGATTTCAATGGTACGGGCGGACATCATTGATGCCATCGACCGCATCCTTCGTGTATATTCTCACAACCTACGCGAACCTTTCGGAGGAAAACAACTGTTATTGGTAGGTGACGTATTCCAGCTGGAACCGGTCGTAAAAAGCGACGAACGGGAAATATTGAACCGCTTCTATCCTACTCCTTACTTTTTCTCTGCCAGAGTATTCGGTCAGATAGACCTGGTATCCATCGAACTTCAAAAGGTATACCGCCAAACGGATCCCGTTTTTGTCGGTGTCCTCGACCATATCCGGAACAATACAGCCGGAGCGGCTGATCTGCAACTACTGAACACCCGTTATGGAAGTCAGATAGAAGAATCGGAAGCTGATATGTATATCACTCTGGCCACCCGCAGAGACACGGTAGATTCTATCAACGAAAAGAAACTGGCAGAACTTCCCGGAGAATCAATTACTTTTGAAGGAGTTATCGAAGGAGATTTCCCCGAAAGTAGTTTACCCACTTCACAAGAGCTCGTATTGAAACCCGGTGCACAAATCATCTTTATTAAAAATGATTTCGACCGCAGGTGGGTAAACGGTACAATTGGTGTCATTGCCGGAATTGATACGGAAGAAGAAACGATCTATGTCATCACCGATGATGGAAAAGAATGTGACGTAAAGCGTGAGTCATGGCGCAATATCCGTTATCGGTATAACGAAAAGACCAAAGAAATAGAAGAAGAAGTCTTAGGTAGCTTCACACAATATCCCATCCGGTTAGCTTGGGCCATCACTGTTCATAAGAGTCAGGGACTGACTTTCAGCCGTGTAGTCATCGACTTCACAGGGGGTGTATTTGCAGGTGGACAAACATACGTGGCATTAAGCCGCTGCACCTCACTGGAGGGCATTCAGCTCAAAAAAACTATCAACCGTACTGACATCTTCGTCCGCCCCGAAATCGTAAACTTTGCCAAGCGCTTCAACGACCGACAAGCCATCGACAAAGCTCTGAAACAAGCACAGGCTGATGTGCAATACGCCGCTGCTTCACGCGCTTTCGACAAAGGAGACATGGAAGAATGCCTGGAGCAGTTTTTCCGCGCCATTCATTCCCGCTATGATATTGAAAAACCTGTTCCCCGCCGTTTTATCCGACGTAAACTCGGTGTCATAAACACTTTGAAAGAGCAGAATAAGAAACTCAAAGAGCAAATGCGCGAACAGCAAGAACGCCTCCGCCAATATGCTCACGAATATCTATTAATGGGCAACGAATGTATCACCCAGGCACACGACTCGCGTGCCGCCCTCGCCAACTATGACAAGGCACTGAGTCTCGATCCTAATTATGTGGATGCCTGGATACGCAAAGGAATCACTCTCTTCAACAACAAAGAGTATTTCGATGCGGAAAACTGCTTTAACACCGCAGTCACTCTCTACCCGACAAACTTTAAAGCTGTCTATAACCGCGGAAAGCTCCGGCTAAAAACTGAAAACACAGAAGGTGCCATTGCCGACCTGGACAAGGCCACCAGTCTGAAACCGGAACATGCCGGTGCACACGAACTCTTCGGAGACGCTCTGTTGAAAGTCGGGAGGGAAGGAGAAGCCGCCTTACAATGGAGAATTGCAGAAGAACTTAGAAAGAAAAAAGGGAAATAAAACAGAGTGATAAATATGATTATAAATACGTGAGACTCTGTGTTACTCTATAATGAATAAAAAATATTAACTTCCGTGTCCTCTGTAGTGAAATTGTTTGGCGAAGGATATACATTCATTATCTTTCTTTTTCTTTATATCCAAATCTTATTGTTGTTTAATAATGACATGTTTTTCAAGAGCAAAACACTATTAATCAAAAACTTTTATTAGTTTTGTCCTCTGTTATATCTCAGACTCTTAAAACAAAAGCAAATGAAAAAAGGTTTGAAAATCGCTGCTATCACAGTAGGAGCAATCATCATTCTGATGTTCCTTCTTCCTTTCGCCTTCCAAGGAAAGATAGCCGACATTGTAAAAACAGAAGGCAATAAGATGCTTAATGCACAATTTGACTTTAAAAACCTGAACATTAGCCTGTTTCGAAACTTTCCACAGGCTTCTGTCACTCTCGAGGATTTCTGGTTGAAAGGTGCTGGTGAATTTGCCAACGACACCCTTGTACAAGCCGGAGAAATTACTGCTGCAGTCAATTTATTCTCTCTTTTCGGAGATAGTGGTTACGATATTTCTAAAATATTTATTGAAGATACACGGCTACATGCCATTGTCTTGCCGGACGGACATGCCAACTGGGATATTATGAAATCGGATACAACAGCAACAGCCGAAACTCCTGTTTCAGAAGAAACATCTTCTCCTTTCAAAGTAAAGCTACAACGCTTTGTTATCAAAAACATGAACCTGATTTATGACGATCAAGAAGGGATGATGTATGCTGATATCCGCGACTTTAACGCAATCTGTGCCGGAGACTTAGGAAGTGACCGTACCACTCTGAGTTTGGAAGCGGAAACCCAATCACTCACCTACAAGATGAATGGAATTCCTTTCCTGGCCAATACCAATATCTCCGCGACAATGGATGTGGATGCCGACCTTGCCAATAACAAATACACATTAAAAGACAACACCATCCGCCTCAACGCCATTCAGGCAAGCATCGATGGTTGGGTAGCTTTGAAAGATCCAGCTATCGACATGGACTTGAAACTGAACACGAACGATATCGGATTTAAGGAAATCCTGTCACTGATTCCAGCCATTTATGCAACGGAATTCTCCAGTCTGAAAACAGACGGAACCGCTACACTTACCGCAACAGCCAAAGGTGTCTTGCAGGGTGACGTCGTTCCTACATTCAACATCGACATGCAAGTCAAGAATGCCATGTTCCGTTATCCGGCTCTACCGGCAGGAGTGGATCAAATCAATATCAGTGCCAATGTCCAGAACCCGGGAGGAAATATCGACCTGACTACAGTCAATATCAATCCTTTCAGTTTCCGTCTTGCCGGAAATCCGTTTAGCCTGACCGCTAATGTAAAAACACCGATCAGCGATCCTGACTTTAAAGCAGAAGCTAAAGGGGTTCTCAACCTAGGCATGATCAAACAGGTCTATCCACTTGGAGACATGGAGTTGAACGGTACCATTGATGCCGATATGCAAATGTCAGGACGCCTTTCCTATATCGAAAAAGAGGAATACGAACGTATGCAAGCTTCAGGCACTATCGGACTGACAGGAATGAAACTCAAAATGAAAGATATGCCGGACGTAGAGATCAAGAAGTCTCTCTTCACTTTCACCCCCAAATACCTCCAGTTGAGTGAAACAACCGTCAACATCGGAAAGAATGACATCACAGCCGACAGCCGGTTTGAAAACTATATCGGTTACGCATTGAAGGGTACTACATTGAAAGGAAATCTGAATATTCGTTCCAACTATTTCAATCTGAACGACTTCATGACCGCTTCTGCGGATGAAACGACTGCATCGGAAACTGCGTCTACCGACTCTGTAGCTACAGCAGTCACGGGTATTATGGAAGTTCCTCGCAACATCGACTTTCAGATGGACGCTAACCTGAAACAAGTGTTATTCGATAAGATGTCTTTCAATGATATGAATGGCAAGCTTGTGGTAAAAGATGGTAAAGTGGATATGAAAAACCTCTCCATGAATACCATGGGTGGCAACGTGGTCATGAACGGCTACTACTCCACTGCCAACGTAAAGAAGCCGGAAATGAAAGCCGGATTCAAACTCTCGAATATCGGTTTCGCACAAGCTTACAAAGAGTTGGATATGGTGCAGAAGATGGCTCCTATCTTCGAAAACCTGAAAGGTAATTTCTCCGGAAGCATCCATGTACTGACAGATTTAGATGCAACCATGAGCCCCGTACTGAATACAATGCAAGGTGACGGTAGCCTTTCCACCCGTGATCTTAGTTTAAGCGGAGTAAAAGCAATCGACCAGATAGCCGATGCTGTCAAACAGCCAAGTCTGAAAGAGATGAAGGTGAAAGATATGACACTGAATTTCACCATCAAAGACGGACGCGTAGAAACCCAACCGTTCGATATCAAAATGGGAGACTACACATTGAATCTTTCCGGCAGTACAGGACTCGATCAAACCATCGACTATTCCGGAAAAGTGAAGCTGCCCGCATCTGTAGGCAATATCTCTAAACTAATGACTCTCGATTTGAAGATCGGCGGTTCATTTACCTCTCCGAAAGTCAGCGTTGATACTAAAAGCATGGCCAACCAAGCTGTCGAAGCTGTAGCCGATGAAGCAATCAGCAAACTCGGACAGAAACTGGGACTGGACTCTGCCGCTACCGCCAATAAGGATTCAATCAAACAAAAAGTGACAGAGAAGGCTGCAGAAAAGGCACTGGATTTCTTAAAAAAGAAACTCAAATAAAAGAGAAGGAGCACGAGTTATGCTACTGAAGCTATATGACAAAAATAATAATCCGCAGGATTTACAACGAATCATCGATATCCTGAATGACGGCGGACTGATTATCTATCCCACTGATACGATGTACGCCATCGGCTGTCATGGTTTGAAGGAACGTGCCATAGAACAGATATGCCGGATCAAAGAGATAGACCCTCGAAAGAATAATCTGTCTATCATCTGTTATGACTTGAGTAGCATCAGCGAATATGCTAAAGTAGACAATAATGTCTTCAAGCTGATGAAGCATAATCTTCCGGGACCATTCACTTTTATTTTGAACGGAACCAACCGGCTGCCCAAAATCTTCCGTAATCGGAAAGAGGTGGGTATTCGTATGCCGGATAATAACATCATCCGCGAAATCGCACGCCTGCTAGATGCCCCCATTATGACCGCTACACTGCCCCACGAAGAGCATGAGGAGTTGGAATATATAACAAATCCCGAACTGATAGATGAGAAATTCGGTAACATCGTCGATCTGGTCATTGACGGAGGTATCGGAGGTATAGAACCTTCCACCGTAGTGAAATGTACCGAAGGTGAACTGGAGATCATCCGGCAAGGGAAAGGCTGGCTGGAAGAAAGTTAATCTCACAGGCAGTTCTCTCTATGATACCCAATGAGGGTGTGTCATAATTCCCTTTTTGACACACCCTCATTAGGAATATTCAGTAAATGTTCCCCCCAAATACCATGGCATATGAAGATGATAGAGTATAATCACTTCATATGCCATTATTATTGTCATTTTTCTGTATATTCTCATATACTCTTATCTGACAAGACATGAAGTTCCGGAAGAAGTCTTCTGACCTCTTCTGATTCTTTCAGTAAACTCATATCATGCAGCTTTCCCCGTTCTGTTCCTGATCTTGTCAATCATCAGTATGGCATTTGCTGTATGTATTCCGAAGAAAATCCACAGGATTTCCGTCTTCTTGTTCCTTGCCTTTATCCTTGCGAGCGAGTAATGTTGCTTTTGAGTGCCGAAGCTTCCTTCAAGCCGTGTGGCCCTTTCTTTTGAGAGTTCGCTTCTAAGCACCTTCCTCAAAGGCTCATCTTTGCCCTCCCTTCCCTTGCGCACAAAGGATGTGGATATCCCATATTTAGTACAGAACTTTCTGTTGGCATTATTGGCATATATGGAATCGGCAGCCACACATCTTACCCTTACATTCATCAGCTTCTGCTGCATACGGATACAGTCCTTCAAGCGTATCCCCTCATTGAAAGCCTTGAACGAGAGGTGTTCGATGAACGATATGCCGTCTATCTGTATATTATTGACCTTTGCACCGAACTCGACGGACTTGGTTTCCTTGCCTCTGACGATGGGACGTACATAATGACGGTCGATGCTGATGATGCGGTCACTGACTTTTCGCCCTTCAAACATTTCCTTTTCCTGTACAAGCACCTTTCTGATGATGGAAAGACGCTTATGGTAATCCTGCGTATATCGGAGTAAAGCACCGTACTCGCTATGGAGCCCATCCCTTTGACTGAGGAGCTTTTCAAGAAGCTTGATCATACGGCGCTTAAGCATTCTTGTCCTTGAAGCTCTCCTCTTTCTTTTCTTGCAGTAGGACAGATAGGATTCCGCCACATTCCTGTATTTGTTGCGCGGACGCCTTATGCCCAGATCCCTGCAATGCCGGCATATATGACTGTAGAGCCATTCGATGCTTTCCCAAAGGAGTTTCATGTCCGTAGGAAAACGCATGTGGCTCTCATAGCATGTGGCATCGGTCATGCAGACGTGAAGGTTATCAAGATAAGGTTTCCAGTGTGAAGCCAGGATCTCCTGGAAGGAATCAATGTCAAGGCGGGATGCTATCTCATTACGGATGGCACTGACTATCTTGAAGTTGGTTATGGGAAGGGACGGGGGGATCATGATGCCACAGAACATCTGGTAGTGTATGTTCCCGTTCAGATGTTCCACCAGTTTCCTGTCGGAGAATCCGGTGTATGCCTTCAGGACCATAAGGGCGATCTTTGCGGAAGGACTGAATATGTTCCTGCGGCCCAAACGTTGTTCAGACAGGCCTGCGGCTTTTGCCATACGATCAAATGGAAAGACCGAATGAAGCCTGCCAAGCTCACTCTCATGAAAACTCTTGCGGCATTTTTCCAGAATATCAAATTCTGTAAAGCCCAAAGTTGGGTGGATTTCTGAAATTTTTTGTATCTTAGCCATATCTTAGTTGGGGAATTTCCCCCGTTTGGGCCGTCAAACCTTGTTTTCGGGGGAATACCTAAAGATACTAAAAAGCCAACTAATTCGCAATAATTTGTGTATGAATTAGTTGGCTCATTTTATAATATTTAATGAATGTCCCTAATTAAAACCAAGGATAGTTATTAAGAAGCTAAAGAAAATCCTCCTGCTCTACCATTCTGTATAAATAAGGTAAAGCAAGAGGATTTTGTCTAAAGAGGATAAGCAATGAATAAAACCGCTTTATCCTACTGAGCCATGCCAGATAGTGACCTCTTTATTTGTTTATTTATAGACAATAGTCGTTGCATCATTTTTAATCAGATTCGGAATATCCTGACCTTTTTTCAGATAAAGAGTTTTAACTTTGCCACTACGGTTAGCGTTTAAAGTCGTTAGCATCGGACATTCTGAGACATCAATCGAGGTCACATTATCATAACTTGCATACCATGAAATAAGACTTAAATCTAAAGATTCCAACTTACTGCTACTAAATTTAAGGCTTTCTACAGATAAATATCCATAAACTCCCCCTGCATTAAAACTGCGGATCGGATTGTCTCCTAAATTATATTCCTCACAATATCCCACGCTACTGACTGATAATGATTCTACTTTATGTAACCCCGAAATATCAAGCTTCTTCATATTTGTGCAATATCCTAAATTTAATGAAGTGAGATTCGGGAAGTTTTCTATTCCCGTCAGATCCGTGAGCTGACTGTAATATGAACTATTAGACAACGTAGTGGCGTTGCGTCCCGCTTCCAAAATAATGCATTGAGAACCTGCAATTGAAAGAGCCCAATTATTTTTTACCACAAGCTCTCTAAGTTTTTGGTCCGGAATATTTACTAATTCAGCGTCAGGATCCTTTTGTACTACAACAACCTCACTGATCAGCGTATTATCCGTATTAGTTATCCAGACAAGACCTCCACGTGTATCTGTAGCACCACTGAGAGTATAAGTCAAAGTTACCGTTGTCAGACCATCATCTCCTACTTGCGGTTGAGATACCGATTGTGCGGTCATCCATTCGTCTCCCTGCACAATGGAAGCCGTATATTCCACATTATATCTGACCTTAAATGAAATGGTACGCGCTGAAAGATCATACATCAGAACGTCCGTTTCCGGAATAATGGCTTCCGTTCTTTTTTGGTTTACACTGACGTTTACAGGATTCGTTACAAGCGGACTCGAAATAGTGATTGTAGCAGAACGTTCTTTATACGTTTCATTTTTTGCAGCTTTAAATGATAGGGTGACTTTACCTCCAAAATCACTGCGTCTATCAAATGCCAACCATTCTTCACCACCCTCGCTATAAGTGATGACAGGTTCGGCGACATTCGTATTGAGCCGAATTTGTATTGCATTTTCTTCTCTTGAGATCGACAAGTGATCATCAGAAAGTAAATCTATCATATAACCAGGCAAAACTTCCACCTGCAAAGGCGCTACAGCAGAACCTGTAAAGAATTTGAAAGTCGCCGTACGTTTCTCGTCCAGTGTATTAGGATCGATTGTAAAAGTGACTACGTCACCATCTTTTCCCGATGTAACCGACGGGTGTGCCCAATCGCATACGCCCGCCAATCTCCAATCTCCCGAGCTTGTCACTGTAACAGTAATGTCTCCTCCATTTTTATCAGCCTGAATAGTATAGGTAGATAATGAAATAGCAGTCTCACCGCCATCAATCGATTCATCATCATCGGAACAACCCCACAACAGGGTAGCAGCCAACAATGTTATCATTATATTTTTTAGAAAGTCCATCTTTTTTGTTTTTAAGGTGAAATATAAACTTCTGTTAGAGAGCCTTACGCTCTGTACTGTTTTTGCTGTAATAGTATCTCGGATAAACAAGCTCTTCGCCATACAATCCTCTGCATACGCTCCGGCAACGAGGCACCTGCGACCTATACAAAGAAGGATCAAGCGCAAAAAACATATAGTATCCATACCCGGCTTCTTTTTTAGAACGTGCCGTTAATTCACTTGAATTTCCGCTACCACGGCGAAGCTCAATCGACATACCGCCACATTGTTTCAGCGTCATCCCGAGACCAGGGCTTGCAGCCCCTCCATAATCAGCTACAGCGTAATCACAATATTGACCGGGATCGACACCGTCAATGACCTGAAGGCCATTTGAGTACATTGCTCCAAGATTGTAGAGCGAAACAATCTTTTCAGGCATCGCCACTTTGCACTCATACATCAACCTTGAACCTGCATAAGCGGAGTGACTAGCAAGCCATGGATTAGATAAATCCGGTGATTTTGAATATTCATCGTCAAAAGCAACACCATCCAGATTGTATGCACGACAATAAGCTGCCAATTCGCGAGCAAATTCTTTAGCTCCCATATCTGAAAGTTGGGCTACTCCCGTTTCATCATGGTTGCCTAAGACACTGATGATCACTTTCATACCAGCCTTACGAAGTGGTTGTAGATATTTGTCATTATTATCAAGCAAGAATTGGACATTCTCGTTGTTTGACAAATAAACACGCTTCTTCTCAGGATCCCAGTTAATGTTAGCTGCAAAAAGCACTATATGATCAAAGTAATACTTACCACTTTCTGTCAGAAACTCCAGAGCATTGAGCGGATTGGTATCATTAACTTCAAAGTAGAGTACCATCTGTACCGCATCTTCTCCTTTATTGGTGTTAGGCCTGTTACGGTAATCTTGCACAAGAAGTACCATGTGTTTGGATGATTCGGTAAATGTAACTCCTTCTGTTGTTGAGGTAACTGTCAAAGGAATGATATATGTTTCATCTTCTTTCATCCCTTCGAATGCGGTGAAAGTCACTTTTACACTCGGAGTATTTCTATCATCCGGCGCAAGCACAAAAGTACCATTGTTGGCTATTTTGACGTTGGTTGCGGGGAAAGCTTTGAAATCAGTCTCATGGGCAGCATTATAAGTAGACACATACGATTCATCAACAGCTATTTGAACATCTACTCCTTTTTGAGGAAGTTTGGATAGCCGAAAAACTACGTTCGTACTGTACTCATTGTGACGGAGCTCCACAACAGAACTGTTTTTATTCGTATTTTCATCCAGTAGCAAACCGTTTAACTGCGTGGATGTCAGATAAGGAGATTCATCAATCCTGCTCCCTACTACAATATCATCTTCACAAGAGGTAAAAATTGTCATGGCAAACATTGCCAATGGCAGAAAACTATGTTTGATATTATTTATCATATTCGAGATTTTATGAGTTTATTATTGAGGTAATGAGACAGACACCCAATTAGGTTCGTTTTCAATGGTCAAGTCATAGCCACTCGCACTATAATCTTTTGCTACAGTTCCCGAGCCTTCGTTGAACTTCCAATAAGCAATAAGTCCTTCTGAATCGGGTTCTACTGTATAGAAGTGATTGGTAGATTGGATTTCCTCAGCAGTAAGCACCCGGTTCCAAATTCTAGCTTCAGAAACAACTCCATCAAAGTAACGGTCGCTTGAGTAAGAGTAACCTACCCAGAAACAACGTGAACCATCTTCTTCATTCGTATGTTTAGCTCCCAAATTAACGGAAGTTTTAGATACAGAGTCTGAAAGTTTCTCTACTCCATTGACATACACCTTAATGACACCTCTGTTAAAGGTAACAGCCAGATGATACCATTTGTTACTTTCAAACTGTAGATCTGTACTTGTACAATTTCCGCCAGAGGTAGCCACCTGTAATTGGTTGGCTGGAACGCCGGCATCACCGATACGTAACAGGTAGTTTCCTTCAATACCCATTAGTGTATTTAATGTATTGGGGAACGAAGTAGCTTTGAACAAAATTTCCATTGTCTGCTCCGTCAAATGATTGAATTTAGAGTCATTATTAAAATCGGGATAAGCACGATTTCGATTAATATTGCATACTACATTAATGAGTGATGCTCCGCGGAATACATAATAATATGTTTTGGCACTTTGTAATACTCCAATTCCCTCCACGGATTTAATAGTTACGGGGAGTACATAAGTAGTCTTGAGGTCAAGCTCACCTGTATTGATGAATTCAATAAACACTTCAGGACTGACGATACTACCGGACTTTATGCTTGTAGTAGTTTCAGGCATGGAATAGTGTTCTTCAGGCAAAAGTATTGCACTTTCATCATAATATGCCATTTTATAAGTTGACAAAAGTTCAGGAGCCGGTGCCATAGTTACCATGATATCATGTTCCTCAGGTTTGGCTATAGCAACGGAAATGCCAGCTTCTACATTTGTATCACCAGCTTTAAACAGTATTTCTTTAGTAAAGTTGGATGCTGAAATAAAAAGCTTGTTATCATAGTGTTGCTCGTTTTCATCATAATTCCGGCAGCTACCGAGAAATACAGAGAAACCGGCAAGAGCAGTGATTATCAGATTGTTTAGTTTCATAAGATGTTTTTTATTTAACGGTTGGACTCAATATATTAATGGCTTCTTTTATATTCGGATAAATGTTGACAACATTAAAGTAGTCTTTTTCCGCTGCATCAATCGAGATTCCGGTTTTGGTATATTCAGAAGTCTTTGAGACAGCCCATTGAGCCGCTCCTATGATAGCAGATGAACCATCGCTTAGTTTCCCATTATAACTCCCTGAATTGGTAAGATAAGGAGTAGTCACCCCTATCACAAAGCGGTCGGTGGGTACATCCTTGGCAGATGCCATTAACACAAGATATGACATCTCATTTAGATTCTTGGCAGCATGTGCATTTACAATAATATACTTACAATCTGCAAATAACTTCTTGTCGATAACATTTTGCGGAGAACCTTTGAAAATAATTGTTTTATCCGTATTTGAAGCTTTCCAATTAGATACCACATCAAAAAATGCCGCTTGACGTGCTGTTTCAGCAGCTATTTCGTTTTCCTCAACCAGTGAATTAAGGTCAAAACCCGTATAGTTTGCTATAATTCCGTCTACACCCAAAGCACTGCTTGCTGCAACTTGTTTAGCCGCTTCATCCTTACAGTATTCGATAAAGCGTGTTGCATTATCAACAGGTTCTTCTTCTCCTTCATTCTCTGTTTCATCGGAAACAGTTTGTACATTGGCAGCTTCCTCATCAAGGATTCTTTTCCATGCACTTTCTATTTTATCGAAATCTACCAGACCTAACACTTTGGTACCTAACCGACGCACCTCTTCCATTTCAGATGCATTTACTTCGCTCACTTCCATGATATTATTCAAACAAATGTAATCAATACTGTCGGGCATATCAGTAAGATGTTGGCTGCGCGAGGTTGGAATAGTGCTGACATTGTCAATGGAAGTAATCACAACCTGATGTTCCGATGTCTTGAATTCATTCAAAGACTTTACGTATTGAGCGTAAAGTTCAGGGTTCTGTTCCTCAATAGTTGCCGTATTTAGTTTAAGACTTTCTACACCTGTCCAGTCGGAACAAGATGCTACAGCAACCAGTATCATTGCAGAAAACAATGTTTTGAATATACTATTTCTCTTCATATTCATTAAATTTCTTTTGATATAATTATTTGCAATCCCACCAAACATGAGTAGCCATTGAGTCTCCTTTTTTAGTCTTAGACTCTTGAGCCAAAGTCAAAACAGCAGCCTCTACGCTTTCTTTATTTTCACGATATTCATCGGTCGGATATGGCATACGGCGCGCACCTTCTGTATCATCAACAATACCACTGCTGGCATTTGCCGCCATCGGCATCAACTTTGGATATCCCGTACGTCGATATTCAGACCACGATTCCATACCATTCGGGAAATTGGCAATCCATTTCTGAGTAATAATCTGTTCAAGACTTTTCTCAAAGTCACCACCGGTCCATGCTACCGTAACATCGGTATTAATCGAACCGGAATAATCATAAGTCTGCCCGCTCTGCCCTTTTAACGGATCTTTGTAGACTTCTACTTTTCCTGTATTCGCCAAATAGCTTTCTACTCCACTACTAATATTGTTTTCTTCAAATGACAAACGGATACCTGCTTCATAAAAGTCTCTCGGGGAACCTCCCATATTCCATCCACGAAGAGCTCCTTCAGCACGTAAGAAAGCAACTTCTGAAGCACGGAATACCACAATGTTATCACTTGCAGCTACTTTCATACAAGAAGAACCTTGTGACCAGGAATTATACTGCCCCTGTAAAATACCCCGACGCAATCCGATATAACCTTCTTTTCCCGTATATGCATCTCCTGATACGGAACCAAAAGTACTTTTGCCATAATAGGCTTCACGACGAGGGTCATTATAACCATTCATGTAACAAGTTAAATCGGCCGAGATTCGTGCGTCAGACCATAGTACCATAAAACGTTGCCACGGATTGTGATCGGCAACTTTGCGATAAGCACCGTCAGAGGCGGTAGTCATTACGCCTGCTTCTACAGCTTCTTCAGCCAATTGCTGCGATGTTTTTCCGTTCACATTGAATCCTGCTACGTAACAAGTACGCATCGCCATTCTAAGCTTCAGAGAGTTGGCAAACTTGCACCATGCTAATGTATTACCATTATATATTCTGTCCGCACTTGAACTGAAACTCTGGCTGGCATATTTACTCAATACTGAGATAACATGATCCAAATCCTCGAACATCTTAGTATAAACAGCTTGCTGAGAATCATAAGGGGATTTGATTGCGTTAGCGGCTCCCACCTGTGAATAAGGAATAGGACCATAGGTATCTGTTACACGTAACATAACAACAATGCGATATAGCTCAGCCAATGATAAGAATAATTCATCATCACTCTGATTCTTCAAATTGAAATAATCTGGATAGAACTTTGAATAAAAGTCATTAAATGGAACTTTCTTCCAGTCATCCGAAGGATTATAAGTTGCATAACGCCCAGACCAACCTGTTCCCAAATTAGAGTCTGCTACATATCCCGAGAATCCTCCCGCCATCAAACAGTCTACATATTGAGAAAAGTTTTCTTGTTCCGGTATCATTAAATCCTGCAAATTAAGAGCCAGTGACCTCACTAAATACCAATCTACTCCCATGTCGTTCTGATCCGGTTCATGAGGATTCTTATTATAATCTTCAAAGTTTCCCGTACATGCAGTTGCACTAAAAAGAAACAAACCAGCGACTATAAACTGTACTATTGTATTTTTCTTCATCTTTTCAGTTTTTAGAATTTAAGTTTCAAATTGAATCCTACACTACGAAGGCTAGGCATCATAAAGTAATCAATTCCTTGATAATAATTACCTGTAGTTGCCACTGACTCCGGATCGAAAGGAGCCTTACAGTAAACCATCCACAAATTACGTCCTACTAATGAAAGAGTTATATCCATTATGTTTTTCAGTTTTTTCCTTGGAATGGTATAACTTACTGAAGCTTCTTGCAGACGCAAGTTAGTGGCGCTATACGTATAGTATTGAGGAATACCACAGTCAGCACCGACTACTGAATACCATTTTTGTGCATCAATTCTGTCATTACCATTTATCACAACCCCACCATTATCACGGGCTACCGCAGTTACTTCAGACACACCATAGGAGTCAAGTACAGCCTGAGTAGCAGAATATACAACACCTCCCAAACGAGCTGTCAACAAGAAGCCAAGCCCCCAGTTGCCATATTGGAAATCATTACGCCATGCCATATTAGCTTTGGGGAAGACAGAACCTAGATAAATATCATCAACCTTATCATTTACTGTCACATTTCCATCTTCATTCACATAAATCTTATTATTCGAATCGCGGAGTAAGTCGGACTGTGAATAGAGATCACCCAAAGAGCCACCTACCTTTAAAATAAACCGGGCCTTTGATAAACCACCTACATCCATTCGGTCTTTTGTTATCTTTTCCCCTGTTACAGGATTTATATACCCGTCAATCAAACTTATTATTTTGTTTTTATTGGCACTGAAGGTGTAATTCGAACTCCATGTAAATTTATTCCATGTATTCTTGTAACCCAAAGAGAGTTCTATACCACGGTTGCGTACATTACCAGTCTGTGCATAAAAAGTGCTGTATCCTCCTGTTGGAGAAAGTTTGGCATCCATGGTCTGGTTATAAGTCTTAGTATTGTAGAATGAAACATCCAGATTGAAGTTTTTCAGAAAACGTGCAGTAAGACCAACTTCCCAAGAATCTGTTCTTTCCGGCTTCAAGTCATATAATGGATATGCAGATTGAGAAGAATACGCTCCGGTAGAAGTATTCCAAGAGAAAGTCGGATAGGCCAGAAAACGTCCGAAGGGTAGACCAACAGAAGCCCATGAAGCACGTAATTTCAAGTAAGAAATACTTTCAGGTAACTTAAACAACTCTGACAAAACAATAGAAGTACCTACTGACGGATAGAAAAAAGATGCTTGTTTTGAGTTCGGACCCGCCAATTGGCTCGGCCAATCGTTACGTCCGGTAAGGGTTAAATAATAAGTACTCTTATAACCAACTTCGGCTGATGCAAATATAGATTGAGTCTGTTCACGATAACCGGTTTCCTCACGTTTACCTGTATCCTTATCCAATTGGACAACAGTGAAAAAGTTAGGAAGGCCGTTTGCAGCAATCGGTCCACTGACACCCAGGGCCTCTGATCGGTTATCCGAATAAGAAGCACCTATATTGGCAGTCAGACTCCAATCCTCTCCAAATGTCTTGTTAATATTCAGCAACAAATCTGCGTATGTCTGTTTGTCACGAGTATTTGTCACTCCGTAAAAACCATTTTTACCTTCAGCGATGGTTTCAATAGTAGAAGCATAATATTTTTGTGTATATGCGTTATAGGAATTATCTAAACGTACACGCCCGGCTACATTCAACCAACTTAAGATATCATAACTCAAGGCTGCACTCAACATATAACGGTCTTTATCATTCTCGCGCAAGTTACGGTAGTTGATCCAGTAAGGATTTTGCAAACGGAAAGAACCACCACCTTGCGGCCAGTATTGAGTATACATGTTACGCTCTAAATCATAACGTTCATACATCTTATAATCTTCCCAGTCATTGCCGCGTGGAAACAAATAGGCAGAAGCCAATGGATTGGCATAAATACCTTGGTTTACCATATTACGGTCTTTCTGCATGATATATTGAGCCCCCACATCCAACTTCATCTTATCATCCAGAAAAAGAGTTGTATTACGGAATGTGAAGTTATAGCGTTCATACTTGTTATTGGGAATAATTCCACGTGAATTAACCGCAGCGGCAGATAAATAAGTCTGATTGTGCTCAGTTCCGGTAGAAAGTGTTATAGACTCTGTTCCGATAAGTCCCGTTTGGAAATAATCACTTGAAGGATCGTATCCATAGTAATTGGCATCGTTCAGTCTCTTTCCCCAGCTGGCATCTGTGCCGGATGTGCCATAACGATTCTGGAATTCCGGCATAACAAACTGGGATAACATTTCTGTATTACTGGACACAGTCAGTGACACACGTCCCACTTTTCCTTTCTTTGTGGTAATTACAATAGCACCATTGGCAGCATTGCTACCATATAATGCCGCAGCAGCGGCTCCGGATAAGACCGACATCGATTCAATATCTTCCGGGTTAATATCTGCTATAGCTTCTGTGGAACCTTGTGATTGGAATTCTTCAGAACCACCTGAAGCACTCAAATTATACATTGGAATACCATCAATTACATAAAGTGCATTGGAAGATTGTTCAATACCTCTTGATCCACGCATAACAACCTTACTTGCACCACCAATACCGGAAGAAGAAGAGTTGATGTTCAAGCCTGCGACCTTTCCATTCAAAGAGTTGATAAAGTTTGCATCTTTCACAGCCAAAGCCGATTCTGCATCTACTTGCGTTACATTGTAACTCAAAGCTTTCTCCGAACGTTTGATACCTAGTGCTGTAACTACAACTTCATCAATCACTTGTGTATCGTCCATCAGTGTGATATTGATAGAGGTTTGACCTTTTAATGGTACCTCCTGTGTTTTATAACCAATATAAGAATAAACAAGAACAGGGTTATTACTTTTTGTGATTATTTGATAATTACCATATAAATCCGTAATAGCTCCATCTGTTGTTCCCTTTACTAAGATACTAACACCAATTAAAGGTTCACCATTAGAATCCAATACCTGTCCGGTTATAGTACGTTCTTTTCCTCTTTGCTGTTGTACTGAATTAGAATCTGCTTTTTCAGATAAATAAATAATATTCTCCTCTATTTTATAAGAAACCGCTTTATTTTTAAGGAGTGCACTTAATACTTGCTCCAAAGAGGCGTCTTTCACTTTAAGAGGCTCAACCGTGATGGTTGAAAGTTTGTCATTGTAAAAGAACTGATACTTTGATTGTGACTGGATTTGCTTAATTACAGTGCCTAAAGTTGTACGAGGAGTTGATAAGGTCAACTGCGCCATAGCCCATTGTACAGGAACTGCCCAAAACAAAAGGACCAATAAAGCTCGAAATAACTTCGAGTTTCGAAGCGAATGTTTGCTTTCCATACATTTTATTTAATGGTTATACATTTTATTAAACTCTCAAGGAGGGTGTCGACTTTCCCTCCTCTGTTAATAAAACAAAGCTAAAACAATAAACACTTAGTCCGATTTATCTTTTTTGCAAAAAAATCTTTTTTAGACTTGTTCTTTCGGATAATTCACCAAATACAATGTCTTTGTTGCACGAGTAAAAGCCGTATAGAGCCATCGAAAATAATCCGGAGTCAGATACTCATCCGTCATATACCCCTGATCTAAAAAAACATTCTTCCACTGCCCACCTTGCGCTTTATGACAAGTTATTGCATATGCATACTTCACTTGCAATGCATTATAATGCGGATCAGCTTTCATCTTTTTCATCCGGTCTTTTTTGATTGGAATATCTATATAGTCCTCAAGTACTGTATAAAATAATCGGTCATTGTCTTCTTTTGATAATGCAGGTGAGTCCGAGTGCAAAGTATCCAACAACAGATTTGCATCCAGTTCAAAATCATTCTGGTCAGGGAAACGGAGAGTGACTTCCGCAAAACGAAAGCCATATATGTCACGAGTTCGACGAACACGCCGGACAACTGCTATCTCGCCATTCGCTATAAAATCCATCTCCTTATATTTCCCTGTCCAATAGTAATTGTTTTTGGCTATCATCAACATATCTCCTGCATTCAATTCATCTTCACGCCAAAGAATTTGAGCACGTATTCCATTATTATATAGGTTTGCACGCTTATTGGAACGACAGACAACAATCGTCTCATCCATACCATCATGATCATAACAATTAGTAAGTTCCTCTATCAGTTCAGTTCCAGGTACCAGTTTAATATCAGGAAAGCCTGCTATTTTTATCTTAGGCAAAGAATAACAATCACCTTCCGCTATCAATTGCCTCAATTGTGTGGCGTTCCATAATATTCCGGATTCCTGTACCTGACGGACTACTTGAGTAAGATCCATCTCACGTACTTCAAGTCCATACCCCTTCAATGCATCTGAGAAAAATGCCGGACTTAACTCCTCTCCTACCGGAGGAAGCTGCGCGGTATCCCCCATTAACAAGAGACGACATCCCTGTCCCGAATAAACAAATTGCACCAAATCATCCAATAGGCGACCGGTTCCAAACACACTCCCCGACAACCCTTCGTTTGAAATCATGGAAGCCTCATCAACGATGAATAAAGTATTTGTAGCCAGATTGTCATTAATCGAAAAATTACTAAGCTCATTCGAAAAAGACTGTTGCCTATATATTTTTTTATGAATAGTGAAAGCCGGATGTTCTGCATACGCTGAAAAGACCTTTGCCGCACGTCCTGTAGGAGCCAGCAATACACATTTCTGCTGCAACAGATCCATGGTTTTCACCAGTGCCCCGACCAATGACGTTTTACCAGTACCGGCATAACCTCTTAAGATAAAAACTTCGTCCACCAGAGTAGATAATAAAAACTCTGAAAGAGATTTTATAGCAATTTCCTGCTCTAAAGTTGGCTGGTAAGGAAAATTTTCCTTAATTTGCCTTTCTAAATAGTTATTTATCATTTTTGTATGAGAAAAAAGTTCGAGGAACTATCGTATTTAAATTTATTTATTCTATTTTTGCGATGCGAATATAACAACTAAAAACATAATTTATCATGAAAACAGTATTTAATATTGTATTAGTGCTCTGTGCTGCCGCATTGGTTTATATCTGCTACACCAGCATTATGGGTCCTATCAATTTTGAAAAGGCAAAGAAGGAAAGGGAAAAAGCTGTCATTGCCCGCCTGATTGACATCCGTAAAGCACAGCAGGAGTATCGTATGCTACACCGCGGAATGTATGCCCCCCAATTAGACACGTTAATTGATTTCGTTAAAAATCAAAAATTGCCTTTCGTTATGAAAATCGGGCAGCTGACAGATCAGCAGCTGGAAGATGGATTGACAGAAAAGAAAGCAGTAGACATCATCCAAAAAGCGAAAAAGACCGGTAGATACGATGAAGTTAAGAAATGGGGACTTGAAAACTTCAAACGTGACACAATGTGGGTAGCTGTATTGGATACAATTTATCCGAAAGGTTTCAATGCGGATTCTATGAAATACATTCCTCACGGAAACGGCGCTCAATTCGAAATGAATGTGAGAAATGACACTGCTAAATCTGGTGCTCCAGTATACTTGTTCGAAGTAAAGGCTCCATACGAGACTTACTTAAACGGACTTGACAAACAAGAAATCATCAACCTAAAAGACCTGGATTCTAAACTAGGCAAATATAGCGGTTTGATGGTAGGTTCTATCGATACTCCAAACAACGGTGCTGGTAACTGGGAATAATGATTGATTTTACTAAATCGAAACAATATACTTTATCCATCCGTCTTAGTACGGATGGATTTTCTTTTTCTATCTATAACCCGATTCATGATGATTCGCTTTCAGTTATAGAGAAAGAGATAAATGTATCTCTATCCCTTACAGCCAATCTAAAGGCAGTCTTTCACGAATCGGACTTCCTCAACCATCCTTACAAACGGGTAAATATTATGATGGCAAACAAACGCTTTACAATCGTACCATTAGAGTTGTTTGAGGAGGAGCAGGCAGAACTTCTGTTTTATCACAATCATCAGAAAAGAGAAAACGAAACGGTACTGTATAATATTCTAAAACAGAATAATATAGTTGTCATCTTCGGCATAGATAAAAGTGCACAAAACTTTTTGAATGAACACTATCCCGAAGCTCGTTTTTATTCTCAAGCCACTCCATTCATCGATTATTTTTCTGTAAAAAGCAGATTGGGAAACAGTAAGAAGATGTATGTTTATGTACGTAAAGACGGCATTGACATCTATTGCTTTGAACGAGGACATCTGCTTCTGGCCAATTCCTTTGAATGCACGCACACAGAAGACCGTATTTACTATTTATTGTATGCCTGGAAGCAACTGGAATTTAATCAGGAACGAGATGAATTACACCTAACCGGTACACTACCGGAAAAAAAGGTATTAATGAGCGAACTGAAAAAATTTATCCTACAGGTATTCATCATGAATCCTGCAACTAATATTGACATGCAATCCTTATTAACATGCGAGTAATCAGCGGTATTTACAAACGAAGAAGATTTGACGTGCCTCGAACATTTAAAGCACGTCCCACAACAGATTTTGCCAAAGAGAATCTTTTCAATGTCCTTAATAACTATATTGATTTTGAAGAAGGGGTAACAGCTCTCGATTTGTTTGCCGGGACAGGGAGCATCAGTATCGAACTGATATCTCGTGGATGCGACCGAGTTATCAGTATTGAAAAAGATCCTGCGCATCACTCGTTCATCTGCAAAATCATGAAAGAGGTACAAACAGACAAATGTCTACCAATACGTGGAGATGCATTTAAGTTTATCAAGAATGGCCGCGAACAGTTCGACTTCATCTTTGCCGATCCGCCCTACGCTTTAAAAGAATTGGAAACAATACCCGAATTAATCTTTCAGAACAACCTTCTCAAAGAAGGAGGATTATTGGTACTGGAACACGGAAAAGATAATAATTTCGAAGATAATCCACATTTCATGGAGAGAAGAGTGTATGGAAGCGTAAACTTCTCACTGTTTAGATAAGCTCCCACCGATATCTCATCCTTATTTAAAGTAGCGGAGCCAATAAACGCACGATAGACTCCGCAGCTTTTTGTCTCCACGAACGTCTCACCCAATTCTTTAAAAAGATCTGTGTACTTTCACGCTGATCCTGAAGAAATATCTCTTTCATTTCAAGAGCTGTTTCTATGTCATACATAAAAGCATTCACTTCAAAGTTGTGTTCAAAGCTACGAAAGTCAACATTAGTAGATCCCACTGTAGAAAGCATATCATCTGAAACCATGAGCTTAGAATGCAAAAAGCCTTTCTTATAAAAATAGACTTTAACACCTGCCTGCATCACATCTGCCAAATAAGAACACGATCCAAGATGAGTTATCCAGTTATCGGCACGTTCCGGCAACATCAAGCGTACATCTACCCCTGATAATGCGGCAGTTTGCATAGCAGCCAATATTTGCTCTGTAGGTAAGAAATAAGGTGTTTGCATATAGAAATATTTCTTTGCACTGGTAATGGCAACTGTCAAGCCCTGCATAATTTCTTTCCACGGTCCGATGGGCTCACTCGTAACAATTTGCACCAAAGAATCCCCACAAGAATCAATCTTTGGAAAATAACGAGAAGCAGTTATCAACGTACGATCTACAAAATACCAATCAAGCAGGAAAGCCGTTTGTAAACCATGCACAGCCTTACCTTCCAACATAATATGCGTATCGCGCCAAATGCCCCAGGAAAAACCACGCATATAACGTTCTGCCAGATTCATTCCTCCAACGAACCCTATACGTCCGTCAATGACAACAATCTTTCTATGGTTACGGTAATTCACCCTACTGGTAAATAAAGGAAAACGCACCTTCAAAAAGCTTCTGACTTCAATACCGGCATTACGCATTTCTTCAAAAAAGCGGTTAGGTACATGCCAGCAACCTACATCATCATAGATAACCCGCACTTCAACTCCTTGAGAAGCCTTTTCTATCAGTACGTCTCTGACCAGACGCCCAATAGCGTCATCCTCAAAGATATAATATTCCATGTGAATATGTTGCTTCGCTTTTTGCAGTTCACGTAATAATGACTGAAGTTTGGTATATCCTTCAGTATAAACTGCCACTCGATTTCCCTCAAATGGAAATGCCTGGTTCGTTTGTCGGAAAAGCTGAATAAGACGGCAGTATTCATAGGGAATATCCGAACAATCCTGCGCCAGATATTCGGCCATTGGTTTCTTCAATAGGCGGTCGTAGCTTTTTTGCCCGATGATACGTTCGCGACGCTGGCTCCTCCCAAAGAAAAAATAAAGGATAAGTCCGACAATAGGGAGAAAAAGTAATACGAGTATCCATGCCATGGTTTTAACCGGATTCCGGTTGTCAAGAATGATAATGACAATCGTACCGATAATGGCTCCAAAATAAAGAATATCAAAAGCCACTGTTGCTATCTGGCTAAGCATATAGTTCCAATCAATCATAGGAATCACCTTTCATACAGATACTGAGCAACAAATATAGAGTAAATTATCGGATTAACAAAAAAGTCCCAGCTACAACATCGAATGTTGTGCTGAGACTTTCCTTCTTATTATTCTATTTAAATCAATAGTGCTGCCTTAGTGTGGTCTGCCACCACCATAACTACCGCCATAGCCCCCACCACGAGGGCCACGCGGGCCAGCGCCATCAAAACCACCATGGCGCATATTGCCGCGAGCCTCTTTGTTTCCAAAAATATTCAAACGATAAGAGAAGCGAAGCATGCAATAGCTATTAATTCCATTATATTCGGAAACAGAACGCATATCGGCTGTCAACGAACGGCTGATGTTGGATTGCTGCCGCAATATGTCATATATCTCAAAACTAATAGTTGCAGCATTGCCTTTCAGGAAGTTTTGAGCAATTTGTGCATTCCAAATAAGTTCATTCTTATTCATGCTGGCGTCACGATAACCACGACGCGCATTATTCGTTATATTGGTCGACAACGTCATATTCCAAGGCAAAGAGATATTAGTACTTGCTCCATAACCGAATGTATAAGGCTCCTGATTATTTTCCGGACGCAGTTTATTTCGTTCAAAATTATAGTTGATCGAACCATTCAAAGTAAACTCAAACCAGTCGTTGCGAAAGGTCCCATTCAGATTTTCTCCTAAAGCCAATGTTGTACTGGTATTCTTGTCATTTACTTTGGCATCTTCATTGAAAAGGAAAGAAACCTCATTAGTATAGTTAGCGTGCGAGAAAGAGTTTATAGTGAAACGTTTATCCTTCAATGCTGTATTGAATCCAAACATTCCCATCACATTCCAGTTTCCGTTAATATTCTCCGGTTTGACTATTACTCCACCAGTACTCTGATTATAAGTAGTAGCATTAGTAATGCTGTTCTGAGTCATATTCAAGTTTGCGTGAGCCATTATACCACGTTGGCTATCTGCATTATAAGTATTATAGAATAAACGCATAGAATGAGAAAAAGAAGGCTTCAATCCCGGATTACCCTTACGAATGTTTAACGGATTAGAGTCATCGGTTACATCCAGCAGATTTTCCATACTCGGCTGACTTGCACGTCCCCGATAAGTAAAACGTAACTGGCTGGTCTTAGAAAACCTGTAACGAAAATCAACATTAGGAGCAAAATTGAGCACATTTCTTTTTACTACAGTATCTACTTCAGCTTTCTTATAATCTAATCTAGTATTCTGCGGTTGAAGAGATATTCCAAAATTCAATCTATACTTTTCGCGTATAACATTCAATCCCGCATTAATATCATGATTGTAATATTTATATTGAGCATATTTACTCAAATTTCTATCCTTATTCTCTTCATACCCTTCAGGCAGACCATCACCAAAATTCCAAGACCAATCCTGTCCTTTATCCGCATCAGGAATCAAGCTATATGTACTCCTGTCACTTTCACTGAATTTATATTGAAACTTGTAACGGAATTGCAAGAAAGTGGCTTTCGCAACCGGCTCACTATAGGTCAATTCTGCTGTATAACCATAACTTTGAGTGGGAGAAGTAGTATACCGTTTACGATCATCATCCTTTTTTTTCGCGTTATCATCAAAATAACGCGTCAACGATTCACTAAACTGTTCACTATCATTATCTCCATAACTAAAAGTACCACGAAATGTAATGTTTCGCCCCTGATTATTCAATTTCCGATTCACCTGTAAAGAACCGTTCGCAGAAAGAGATTGACCTTCGGATTTTGATTCACTATTACTAGCGTTAACACGAATAGCATCCAAAGGATCGTTTGTATTTCCCCAAAAAATCTTATTCAAAAACTCATTAGGATTAGACACCAGATTAAATGGATCTTCATTAAAAGTACCCGATTCGGATATGGAATAGCTATTAGACTTTCCATAAGAAATGTTCGGACGGAAAATAATGTTAGTCAACGTATCCGGTTTCCATTCCAAACGAAAGTCAGCATTGAAGTTTATATTCTTGTTACGACCTTTACTGTTTGAGTTGGAGTAAGAATTTCCATTTTGAAGGAAACGTTCCGAGTAGTTTGTGGATGTTGCATCCCGATCACTGAAGTTATAACGGGCACTACCACCCAGTTCCAGTTTATCGGTCTGAGTAGCAAAGTTAGCTCCAAGCATCTTGGTAGCAGTTAAACCGTTACTGTTCCGGAAACGAGGTCTACCACCTCCGCCGGAAAATCCCTGATCATTTACATTGTTGGCCGAACCAATTAAAGAAAATTGGCTATTTTCGACAAAACGATTCAACATCAAGTTACTTCCATAACGGTCTTCTGTGCCACCGGCAACACCTGCGTTACCAAACCAACCTTGATTCATACCTTTCTTAACTTTCAGGTCAAGAACCGTTTCTTCTTCCCCATCATCTATCCCAGTAACACGTGCCAGATCCGATTTCTTATCATATGTTTTCAGCTTATCAATCATGTTGACCGGCAAGTTCTTCAATCCGGTTTTCACATCACCACCAAAGAACTCTTTACCATCCACCATAATCTTCTTTACTTCCTTACCATTGATTTTAACATTACCGTCATCATCAATCTCGGCTCCCGGCAATTTTTTCACCAGTTCTTCGAGCATCGCTCCTTCCGGGGTACGATAAGCCGCCGAGTTATATTCCAAAGTATCTTCTTTTACAGTCACCTGTGGAGCCTCACCGGTAATCACTGCTTCCTTCAGCATAACAGCATCCGGATCCAATGCAATGGTTCCCATTTTTTTATCAGTGGTATTAGCTGATAATTGCACTGGTACAAGTTTGGTACGAAACCCGATATAGGAAACTCTCAACACATATTTTCCGGCCTTCACTTTGGGAAGAGTAAACCATCCCTGATTACTACTGGCTATACCGGCAGCATAAGCGCTATCGGGTAATGATAACAATTGAACTGTAGCCTGCGCTGCAGGCTCTTTTGTGTCAGCTTCCACCACACGTCCCGAAACGGTAATAACCTTATTCTGTGCAAAAATTGAGAAGGTGCATAGCAACATCAGCACCAACCCTGCTGAAAATCTTTTCATTTACCTTATTTACGATTATATTAGTAGCAATAACAATGTCTTTTTGACAAATCGAATCGCAAAAGGTTTAATTGAAAAGAAAATTATCTTTTAAAGAATCGATCAACAAGCGCTTTTTTCAGACCAAACTCCAGGCAAAGCACATTAAAAACTAGAAAAGTCAGGAAAGAGGAAGTATCGACATTTATCACATCTCCTTGTATAACACGCCACAACATGCCACCAAAGACGAACAAAAATGTTAAAAAGATGGCATTACGAACAGACAAATTACGAATCTGCTCCGTTTCACGGCTCTCATTTTTGCTGAATGCAAAGATTATCAACAAGCATCCCGCCATCATCAGTAATTTTGTACATTCTTTGTAAAACAGCAAGTTATTATCAGTTACTACTCCCTGCATCATTAGAATAAAAGGGATGAACAGAGCTACCAACAAGACCACATATCCTAAAGGACGACAATACACAGGTAATAATGCTTTCATAATTGAACGTTTTAATGAGACAAAAGTAAGTAAAAAAAATATTTTATATACATTTGCAAAATAAAAAAGCAAAAGAATCATGAGTAAACAAGAAGTTATTCTCTGCGAAAGCTTGGAAACAAGCCTCGGTCGTGCCATTGAATCATGCCCACATGACAAATTATTCGTCCTCACAGATGAGCATACCCAGCGTCTTTGCCTTCCTTCCTTAAAAGCATCGGGCTTACTGAAAGATGCCATAGAAATCTGCATCGGAGCTGAAGATATGCACAAAACTCTAGAGACGCTTGCCTCCGTCTGGATGGTATTAAGCAGACAAGGAGCGACCCGGCACTCTTTGCTTATCAATCTCGGAGGAGGAATGGTGACGGATCTCGGAGGTTTTGCTGCAGCTACATTCAAACGTGGTATTTCTTATATTAATATACCGACTACTCTGCTGGCTATGGTAGATGCATCAGTAGGTGGTAAAACAGGAATCAACTTCAACGGACTGAAAAATGAAATCGGCGCCTTTGCGCCAGCAAGCAGTGTATTGATTGAAACTGAATTTTTACGTACACTGGATGCACACAATTTTTTCTCCGGATATGCTGAAATGCTAAAGCATGGTTTAATTAGCCATACGGCACATTGGGTGAAATTACTCCATTTCAACACTTCCAATATTGACTATGCAGCTCTCAAACAATTGGTAGGTCAATCGGTGGAGGTGAAAAAAGATATTGTAGGCCAGGATCCCTTTGAACATGGAATCCGCAAAGCATTAAACCTCGGACACACTGTAGGACATGCATTTGAAAGCATGGCATTGGCAGAAACCCGTCCGATATTGCATGGATATGCGGTAGCTTGGGGAATCGTATGCGAACTATATCTTTCCCATCTTAAAGCAGGTTTCCCGAAAGAGAAAATGCAACAAACGATCCAATTTATCAAAGACAATTATGGTGTATTTACTTTCGATTGCAAGAAGTATGACCAACTATATGCATTAATGATGCATGACAAAAAGAATACTTCAGGTACAATCAATTTCACTTTATTGAAAGACATCGGAGATATTTGCATCAATCAAACAGCTGATAAGAATACCATCTTCGAGATGCTCGATTTCTATCGCGAATGTATGGGAATTTAATCCATCCGATATCAGATATATCGCAAAATTAAAAATTATTGCCTATTGTGAAGCAATTGTCCTCGCTATTATTCAAAGCTACTTATTCGATACTGTGAAAGCGACATTCCTGTATGCTTTCTAAAAAAACGTCCAAGCGACGATTGATTCGCAAAATTCGTTCTAATTGCTATTTCCTGAATATTCAGACTTGTATTTTTCAATAAAGCCTTGATTTCTAATATAATGTACTCAACAATCCAATCTTTGGCAGATTTTCCACTTGTTTCCTTGATTACCATAGTCAGGTATTTGGAAGTAATACACAGTTTGTCTGCATAAAAAGCAACATCCTTATTTTCCTTAAAATGCTTCATGATAAGCCTAAAGAATTTATTAGCCAACTCTTCCTTACGGGTATCCCCGCGGACAGTCATCAAGCTCGATTCCTCTTGATAAGTATTGAACAGTCCCAAATACAGATACCTCAACAAATGAATAATCAGCTCCCGCCTATATATATCTTGAGAAGTAACTTTATCTTTTATCATACCTAGATAATTATACATCCGTGGAATGTCGCATTCCGATTGCGGATACCAATAATGACTCCGCATATAGAAAAAGAAATGCGGCGAAAATCTAGGCACGCCACTTAACACATCACTAAACAGTGAAGTAGATATTGCCATTGTAATGGTCGAAAAATCTTCACTTGGCTCACTAAATGAGACAAAATGTCCGGGTAATAATATAATCAATTCCTCCGGTTGTGTCCAGTGTACATCCTCATGCACTGTGATCTTAGCCGTTCCACTTAAGCAATATATAATCAACGCTGATTGATTATTAGAAGGATAAGAAGTCAGAGGGAGATATTTCAGATTTTGATAGAATTTAAAATCGTCACCCAAGACGTATATCTCTAACGTCTCTCTATTTCTAATGTCTAACATTTAACACCTTTCTAAACTAAGTCTTTTTTTACAAATGTATAACTTCCTGAATTACTACACACCCCATATGGAAATATAGTATCACACTAAGGAAATCAAAATCTTTTTATTCACATTAATTCATAAACAAACTAACAGAGAGTTAGTTCATCTGTCATTCTCCTATTTTAGTTTTATTATAGACTCCCCAGCTTTTTTATAATGCTTTTAATACAAAGAATCAGAATCATATCCATAAATCATATTAGAAAATTCAACGGATTATTTGCTATTTAAAAATTAATGAGTACCTTTGCATCCGCAATTCGGGGTGTAGCTCAGCCCGGTTAGAGTACGCGTCTGGGGGGCGTGTGGTCGCTGGTTCGAATCCAGTCACCCCGACTGAAAGAAAGGCATTGATAATCTGACGATTATCGATGCTTTTTTGCTTTATTGGCTGTTTCTTAAATCTTGCGGTTGACGCTATGGTTGACGCGAAAAGTCAACCAAGAAGTCAACCAAAATTTTATGAAAGCATCAGTTTCTGTAATCTGCTACAAGCATAAAGTGCTTGCAAATGGTGAATCACCACTAATGTTAAGAATAGCAAAAGATGGCAAACGTATCATGAGAAGTTTAGGATTATCCGTAAATCCTATCTATTGGGACTTCGGTAAGAATCAGCCCAAAAGTAATTGTCCGAACAGAAATCTCATCAAACAACTAATTCTTAAAACTGAAATGGAGTATCAATCAAAGTTACTTCAAAAAGAAATGAAAGAAGAAGAATTCACAGCCTCATCGTTAATCCACGAAAAGAAAGATGAAATCAAAGCTATGACTGTAGATGATTTTTATAGACTGATTATCAAAGAACTTAAAGAGAAAGGGCAGATAGGCACAAGTTATGCTTATCTCAACTCTTACGACACCCTCAAAAACTTCAATAAGGGTAAAAAGTTGAACTATACATTTAGCTATATTGACGTAACTTTCTGCAAGAATTTTGAGGATTGGATGCGCAGAAAAGGTAACAAGGACACCACTCTAAGCTATCAGTTTCGAACTTTAAGAGCCGCATACAATCGTGCCATTACTGCCAAAGTCGTAAGTAAAGATAAAAATCCATTTACTGAGTTCAAGTTAAGCCACCTCAACACTAAGACCATGAAGCGAGCTTTGTCTAAAAATGATATTCTCAAAATAATGAACGCAGATTGCCACGACAAAAGCGAGCTAAGCCAACTTGCACATGATTTGTTCTGTTTCTCTTATCTTTGTGGCGGAATCTCATTAGTTGATATGGCTAATCTGACACCACTTAATATTATCGAAGGTCGATTGATATACCAACGACAGAAAACACACGGCAACATCAATCTACAGTTATCAGATAAAGCCATGCAGATAATCAACAAGTACAGCAATTATCAGAAAGAAGCCGACTACTTCTTCCCCATCCTACACTGTAAGCGACATATCACACCGATGCAAAAACATAATCGTGTCCGAAAGTTCTGCCTACATATCAACCATGAATTAAAGATATTGGCAAAAGAGCTAAACATTACAGCCAACGTAACAACTTATGTTGCCCGCCATTCTTTTGCTACCATTCTTAAAAAGTCTGGAGTAAACATCGGCATCATATCACAAGCATTAGGACACCAAGACATAAAGACAACCCAAATCTATCTTAGCAAATTCGACAATGAGCAGGTGGATGAAGCAATGAAAAACCTGCTATAATATCAAATAATCCTGTCTGTAATTGCCATAGGCAGGATTATTAGCTATTTTTGCAAGAAAACAGTAATATGAAATATATAGAAATACCGATGTCCGCTTTCCTCATAATCGAGCCAATGACAAAGGAATGTTACGGGATAGACCGTCACACAATCTCCGGACATATATGCGATTCTGTTGATGCACGTACTTTAAAAGACGATCCAAGAGTTTCCGGATATTGCGATGAAAACAATACGGTGAACTTGTTCTCATACGCAATGGACACAATCGAAAAGATTTTAATACCTGTATCCGATGAATACGACATGGAAGAATTTAATCAGTTCTACGGGAACCATCCTGTAGATGATATTTCGAGAACGGTCTTACAGTTTATGTACATATTGACAATGAACAGGAGGAAAGACCGTCTTACAGAATCCGAAGAGGCGGAAACGGCTTATTGGGAATACGTCAGATACATACGTCCCGAAATGCTGCGATTATACATCGCCCTGCAAAAGAACCACCTACGTTACCAATGCAAAATCACAATAGGATATGACAAACCGGTAGTTATTGACAAGCAAGAACCGTGGGCACAGATGGCATTGGAAAACTATTTAAATAAATTTCTTGGCGTGGATAGTCTGAAAGATGCAGAACGGGAGCTGATGACCATTTACGGAAAGAAAACGGGTGTGCCACTGGATAAAGAAGAAACTCGTTATATGTGGGGAACATACCAGCTATTGCAAACAATAACCACGATGAAATCCAACAAGAAAAAATCGGTAACTAATGAACAAAGCAGGTTTATAACCGATTACCTTATACTTAACAAAATGATTGGTGTGGATGAAGCGGACAGCAACAACATACGTGTACGACTGAAACACTTTCTAAAGAACTATGACACTCTTGAAGAATTATTGGACGAACAAAATTACAAGACATCGCCCAATAATCCCGATTCGAAATACGGGATATATTTTTAAATCATTAAATATCAAACAAATATAAAGCACTTTTCCGATATGGCAAGGTGCTTTTTTTATTGTGGTAAAAAACTCGCTTAAACTCCATTGATTTTTTTACCGACTTCTCCTAACAAGCCTTACTAATTTTGCAACGTCAAAAAGGAACAAACGAGCAAGTGCGCATAGCTTCAGTAGTTCTTTAATGATATTATTATCTATATGTTAAATATTTAAAAATGAAAATTATGAAAAATATTAAATTTTCAGAAGAGTTAAATAACAAAGTAGAGAACATAGTAGAAAACACTAAAGTAAGTGCAGAGTTTGTGCAAGCATTGAAAGAAGCATTTCTTATGTTCCCTGTCAAAACGGACATGCGTTTCAAACAATCTTCAAAAGGCGAACTGGTCATATCGGTCACAGTCGTTTACAGTTCCGGCATGACACAGCATTTTGAAGGCGCAGGAGATGCAGACCTTATTTCGGCAATACATCTCGGTATGGCTAAAATAATAAACGGCTTACATGACTACAAAGCGGAGGAGCACGAGGTAGAGACTGCCAAAGAGGGGGAAAGCCTGATGATGGAACTATTCAAACAATACATGAACTCTACCATGAGGGGCTATATTGAAGCAGACTGGTACAGTAACAGCGGGGAGCGTTACCGTTGCGTGAGATTCTCATCCACATTCAACGGGAATGTGAAGTTCTGTATGAAAGCAACGGATGAAGTGAACAGTCTTATCAGGGAAGCCTGCAAACCCGAATGGATGAAGAAAACGGAAGCCGAACAACAAGTTACCGGACAGAATGAGGTAGCCTAAGCAGTCAGTCTGAAAGAAAGTCGAGACAATCTCGGCTTTCTTTTTTAATTGGAACAGAGGAAATGAAACAGATACAATTTACCCAAGCATATAACAATGAAGTTGCACACAGGCAGGTGAAGCTGTTGATGAGGCAACACAAGCAGCTTTATATCCAAATGAACGGTGAAGCATGGATAAGCAGCCAAGGGGCAACGGGAATAAGGTACCAACTCAACGAACAAGGCTGGCAATGGATTCTTAACTATCTGCAAACAGGAGACTATGAGGATTTCGGAATCTTTCCGTCCGATACTTCACATACGATTACAGACTTCCCGACAATTTGTCTTAAAGAACTGATAGAACAGAAATACAACATTGCAAGAATCCCATTTTTACGGGAGACCGAAGCCTATATAAAACTTAGGGGGCTGTTCCGTTTCGGAAAGCTCTTTTTCAGCATAACCAGAACCGATGAATTTATGGATTATCTAAACAGCAAAGGATTATGATTACACTGCACAAAGGACAATACTTATCAGACGTAATGGATAAAATTCCGTCAGACTGCATACTTTCCAAAAGAATACCCGGCTGTGGTGCCACGACTTTGGAACTTGAAACCAAAAGACATTCCATTATCGTAGTTCCCAATGTACCCGTTATTAAAAGCAAATGCAAAAAACACCCCAATCTGTTAGGTGTTTATGAAGATGTCACAATAGATAAGATCCGAAATTATCTGACTAATAACAGACTGCATAAAATAATGACCACACCCGAAAGTTTCGGCAAAGTGAAGACCGCCTGTAGCAATATCGACATCTACAACCATTTCTTCCTGCTGATGGATGAATGTCAACAGCTGATTAAAGACGTGGACTACAGGATAGACATTGTGCTGCCCATGAATGACTTTTTCCGCTTCAAAGGCAAGGCGCTTGTTTCCGCCACCCCTATCGGATTCAGCGACCCGAGATTTAAAGGGTTTGAAACCGTGGAGGTAAGTGCCGATTATGATTACAGGCAAGAAATAACGGTTAAACATACTTATAATATAGCCAAGGCGATTGGCGAATATCTGGAGAGCCATAACGGGACTATCTGTTTCTTCATCAATTCGATAGTTGAAATCTACTCTTTAATGAAACACTTCAATATGCTTGATGAGGCAGCCGTTTATTGTGCTCCCAAAAGCCGTTTGAAATTGAAAAGTGAATACTCCTTTGATAATGCCTATAATGATTGGAGCGCAGATACCATGAAGAGATACAATTTCTTCACCGGCAGGTTCTTTACGGCATTTGACTTGGACCTGCCCTATCAGCCCGACTTGGTGATGGTTACAGACCCTTATGTCTCCGAATACACCCTGCTTGACGTTGATACGGACTGCATACAGATTTGCGGAAGATTCCGTAACGGCATAAAATCGGCAACACATATCTACAGAGTAAATCCACAAATAATAACTAAGGACAGGGAACAGATAGAATGGGAAATATCAGCGCATGAATTTGCCTATAACACGATACAGACTTTATATAACAGTGCCGATAACAGGGAAAGCAGGTTCGCGTTCGGTGCCGTACTTGAAACTATGCCATTCCGCAAATTCCTATATCCCGACTTTACAAAGAACTGGTTTGCCATAGACAATGAAATCAACTCAGTATTGGTGGACAACAGATACCGGTCAAGGCAGGAAATAATGAACTGGTACAATGACTGCCATTTCTTCAATCCCATATTTGAGAATTGCGAATATAATGGGAATGACGAGAAATTAAAGATTATCAAGGCTGCACGCTCGGTAAAGGACAAACGCAGAAAAATGGTGCAAATCCTTAGTGAAATGGAAACCCCCAATTCAGAATACGCCTTAGACTTCATTAATGATATACGGAAGATTGACCCGTTCATTGTGGAAGCGTTTGAAACTTTGGGCAAAGAGAGGATAGAGGAACTGAAATACAACAAGAAGAAGATGAACGAGGAAATGATACTCTCACAACGCAAAGGGAACAAGGTTGTCAAGCTCATTAAGAATATATTTAAGGTTGGAAACAGATATTCCAATGAATTTATAGTAAATGAGTTGACCCGGATCTTTGACTTGATGAACATACACCCCGAAAAGGACATCACACCGAAGATGATTAAGGATTATTTCCAAGCCGTGAATTGTTGGGCTGGCAAGGAGAAAGGTTATCAGCTGGTAAGTGAGCTGGTTTAGCCAATACCAACCTTTTCTTCAATTCTTGTATTTACTATACCCGATACAGAAATTCGCAAAAAGGTTGGTCGTACCCTGACCTATTGACAAAACCGCTGCATAACTGATGATTCTGAATCTTTAACTTGGGACTTTTTCAGGATATGAATACAATAACACAGACAGGCAATCAGAGGAAACGGCAGTTCCGAAAAAATCGCCAAAACCTAATTCTAATGTCCGAAAAAGTGGTGTTCAATTTAGCAGGTGCGGAGGGTTCAAATCAGCAGGCTTACTTACTGATACCTATATACTAATACCTATTGTTCAGACTTTATAGGAATAGATACCCTACTATATTTTCAGAATCTTAGTAACCATATACTAACTTTTATAGTGGACTGATACAGAGCCGTAGGTGAACAAAAACTTGCGGCTCTTACTGTTTGGTTGGCGGACAACCCCAAAGCCTGCAAAAGGCTGGATCGGAAATTTTAATGGGTTCGGGCTAAAGTTTAGATTTTATATGGCATACTCCAAAACCAGCCCAGCATGAACAATGCCATTAAAATGGCTGATTAATGAATGAAAAGCCATCCCCCAATTTAGCTGAAAGCCAAGGGTATGAGAATTCCCCCAATAAAGCCCCCTCCCATAAAGTTACTATACCTTATTATATTATAGAGTTAGTCAAGAGAGGGTTCTACCATTAAAATTCCCCTCCCTATGGACTTATTGGAAAAACAAATGATAAATAACCGTATATAATCCCTGACATAATTATAGTAAACAAAAAGTATCATTTAAAATTTTATACATTATGAAAGATTTAACCATTATGCCTGCTATGGCAAAAAAACGTGAGAGAATGAACTGGGGTGAATATGCGGAAGAAGCTACCATAATTGTAACCGCAAAACCAAGTGTCAGTTTCTTGGAAGCCAATACAGATTCCATCACATTGGACGAGCTTGCAAACAAATGTGTTGTTCCGACTTGGGCTAACCAGGAACTGACCATCGCACACCAAGACTTTATCTCCTGCGTGCATGATGCGTCTTGTTCATTCTACGCCGGGGAAAGAGTGAACACTCCGGAAATAAGAGTTTCGCACATTGTACGCGGCAGGATACCCTCCGCACTGGGAAAAAAGGCTTCGGAACTGCTGGAATGTGAAAAGACACAATTCTATCAAAGACTTGCGTTTGCTTTCACTGTTCCAACCATTTTTGAAACAATTAGAGGACAGAAACTTGAATTGTGCATCGGTGGGGTAAGGAATTATTCAGACCTCAATCTTTATCGTGCATCCAAAGGATTGGAGAAGTTTTCTGTCTTTATCGGTTGGAGAATGAAAATCTGTTCCAATCAGATTCTTACCGGTGAGGGTGTCAAATTCAACATGGAAGTAACCAACATCAGTGAACTTTACAGAAATGTGCTGGAATTGTTTAACAGCTTCAACCCTGCAAAGGAAATACATTTGATGCAGGCATTATCAGAAACTTATCTGTCCGAAACACAATTCGCACAGATTGTTGGAAGAATGAGAATGTTTCAGGCACTTTCACCAGCAAGACAGAAAGCAATACCCAGACTTTTAATCACTGACAGCCAGATAAACAGCGTATGCCGTGACTATTACACAAACGAAGTGTTTGGAGTGAAAGATAATGCCATATCTCTTTTTGATTTTCATAATTTACTCACCCAAGCAAATAAGGCTAGCTATATTGACAGCTATTTACTACGAGCCGTAAACGCCACCGAAGTCAGTGTAGGAATTAACAATGTCCTGCAAGGGATTGACAACAAATACGCTTGGTTCTTGGGCTGAGTGGATGATTGATTGGAAGAGGGCATCCGATGGGTGTCCTTTTCCTGTTGTCTTACCGATTAACTATAATACAGATGAATACAGATTATAAAGTCGCAGAAGTGGAACTTAGCTATAAGAACAGGGTTCCAAAGAAAGACAGGAAACAGGTACTTGATTCATATACTGCCTACAAAGTCCTGATAGGAAGCTTTTCAGATGGTACGATAGATTACAGGGAGACGTTCAAAGTCCTTTACCTGAACCATAATTGCCAAGTCCTTGGGTGTTCCACAGTTTCAGAAGGTGGGATAACCAGCACCATGGCAGATGTCAGACTGATTTTGCAAGGCGCGTTGCTGACCAATGCGACCGCAATGATATTGGCGCACAACCATCCGAGCGGCAACCTAAAACCGAGCAAGGAGGACGACACGCTGACCAAAAAGATTGTGGATGCCGCGAAGTTGCTGGATATAACAGTGACAGACCATATCATCCTGACAAGTGAGGACTTTTACAGTTACAACGATGAGGGGAGAATCTAATACCTTATTATATATATGGAAACGAACTATTTGATACTGCTTGATTATTCCGTAGGTGAAATAATCAAGATTAGATTGACAGAACAAGAGAAGGCAGAATCCGAAAGCTATGAAGATTTCGAGGAATTTATCCGCACATTGGAGAAGAAATACGGTTTCCGATTATCTGACTGCTCTTGGATGAGTTGCGAGGTCTTAAGTGAACGAAGTTATTAAACAATAAGGAGGGGGCACCGAAATGTCCTTTCCTTAAATAACTCTATATAAATTTTGAGGTCTCATTTTTTAGACCTATATTTGTGTTACATTAAAAAAGAATAAACATGCCAACAATATTAGTGATATTTGGATTACGTTTCTATTTCTTTGCCAATGAACATTTACCTATCCACGTTCATTTGGAAAATGCAGATGGTTTGGCAAAGATAGCATTGGAACCCGAAATAAAATTGGTAGAAAACAATGGCATCAAGCCCAAAGACATCAAAAGGGCTATGAGCATTGTTGAACAGTATAGAGAAGAATTTATTGAGAAGTGGAAAGAATTTCACGGTGAATAACTTAAAACAAAAGATTATGGCTAAGATTGAAAAACTTTGGTTTGATTCTGATAGAATCTGGATTACAACAGACGAAGGACAGACGCTTAGTCGCCCTTTGGAAGCTTTTCCTACCTTGAAGGACGCTACGGACACGCAACGTTCAACTTTTAAGATTGGACGTTTTGGAAATACCATCCGGTGGGAAGAAATAGACGAGGATATTCACATCAGTAGTTTCTATGATACGGAAGAACCGGACTATGATAATGAAATAGCAAGAATATTCCGCAGATTTCCGCAACTGAATGTTTCGGAAGTAGCAAAAAGCATGGGAATCCATAAAAGTTTGCTTTACAAATATATCTATGGAATGAAACGACCGAGTGAACAAAGGAAAGCACAAATCAAAGAATCGCTTCATTTATTGGGACAAGAATTAATGGCAGTCTAATAATACATTTAATAAGAGAAAGGATATCTATCCAGTCAGGTGTCCTCTCGTTACAGTATTAAATATTGCAATTATGAAAAGAATAATTACCTTTGTAAAAAATATGTTTGAAAATGAATGATAAAGTTACATATTGGATAGAAATGTCAGATTATGACTTGGAAACCGCAGATGCAATGTTGGTTACGGGTCGCTATCTGTATGTTGGCTTTATGTGCCATCAAACTATTGAAAAGATTCTGAAAGCATATTGGAGTAATTGTTTGGAAGAGGTTCCATTAAAAATTCATTCATTATCAAGATTGGCTGAAAAAACGGGAATCGACCAAGAATTATCAGAAGAACAGTTTGATTTTATTGATAGACTTGAGCCATTAAATATAGAAGCTCGTTACCCATCATACAAGGAGCGACTAATGAAAAGTCTATCTAAAGAATATTGCCAACAACTTCTTAAAGAAACAAATGAGTTACAACAATGGATAAAGAACAAGCTATAAACCTCGCAAAAAAATACAAGGAAATGGTGGCTGAAAAGTTGCCATTAAAAGCTTTATATCTTTACGGCTCTTACAGCAAGGGGAATTATAGAGAGGATAGCGATATTGATATAGCTGTCGTTGTTGACCATTTGAACGATAACTATTTTGAAGATACTCCGCTATTGTGGCAATTAAGACGCAAGATAAGCAACCTCATTGAACCGGTCTTATTAACAGAGGATATGAATAATCCGCTTTATTGCGATATTACAAAAACAGGAATACTTATTTAATCAGTTACTAATCAAGAGAAAGGACATCCATTCAGTCAGGTGTCCTCTTTTAACTAATAATATTTGTAGGTACGCGAATAAGTACATATATTTGTAACTGAATAAAAAGGAAGTAATATGAGAACAGCCAATTACACAGATTTCAGAGCCAATTTAAAAGGTTATATGGATGCCGTGATTGATGATTGCGATACAGTTATTATCAACCGTGGCAATGACAAAGGTGTGGTATTGATTTCTTTGGAAGAATACAATTCATTAAAGGAAACAGAATACATCATGTCTTCTCCCGAAACAATGGAAGCTATCCGTAAAGGTGACGAAGATATTAAGAACGGCAATTTCATTTCCCAAAATGAGGGTGAAAGCATCGAGGATTTCTTGGAACGCATATCATGTACAGAATAACATTATCAGGACAGGCGCAAAAGGAATATCGCTTTTTCTGCCAATGCGGAAACAAAGCTGTTCTTAACAAGATTAAAGATTTGCTGAATGACATCGCGGAGCATCCATATACAGGAATAGGAAAACCGGAACCGTTAAAATATGCTTTGGCAGGAAAATGGTCAAGAAGAATCAATTCGGAACACCGTTTGATATATTCCGTGAATGAGGATATCATTACGGTTTATGTGTTCTCCATGAAATACCATTATCCCAAGAAATAACATTTATCATTTATAAGAGAAAGGGCATCTATTCAGTCAGGTGTCCTTTTTTAATATCCAAACATTCGGATTTATGAGTAGAATTATAGAACATATAAGAGGATTAGTCAAGCTGATAGAACTGTTTAATCATAGTTCCATTACTAAAAGATACTTGGGGAGAAGAACTGTTAAATACTTATGACTGTCTAACTTTCTAATCAGTTGGAAAGGGACAAAGTTTAAGATTTCTGTTGTTATCATACCATTTTCAGAAATAAAGAACTTTGTCCCGTTCTCTAATATACAGCAATTATCAAAAATTGCAATGTAAGAAAAACTAAAAATAATGGTTATATATAAATATGATAGGGCATAGTTCCAAGCAAAACAGATGGCGATAATGTAGCTAGTTCCGCATTGAAGCGAGCGTAAGAAAAATATCCTTCTAAATAGTCGTTATAATGCTTATAGGTTATCGTCTTATATACCCTCCCCCAATTTTTATACCGCTATAAAGTTACGAAGAAAAGATACTGATGACTTAGTTAGAATACAAACCTATATACCTTCTTATATATATCTTAATTACTTCTTTAGTCTGATTTGAGTGTCAATAAAATACAAGTCTTTGTCAATACCATACAGCACATTGTTAGGGACAACGTCAAACACTTCATATTGGTCGTTATGAAATTCGTCTATACAATCCATTTTAAAGCCAAGAGCTTCCATATATTCAGCAATTTCATCTTCTGTTGCTTCCCGTTCTGCTAATATATAGGGCTGTATGAGAACTGCACTGAACTCTTGGCGGCTGTTATAAGAGAAGCCAATCATCTGATAGGGCACATTACTAAAGAACCTATTGTGCGCGGTAATGCGAATAAAGAAGTTCTCCAAATCATCCCCTGCGTACTCAAAGTTGTTCAGCTTGATAACAGACACATTACTGTCATGGAACACTTCATTCTCACCGCCCTTATCCATGTAGGTAATGTTGAGGTGTGATAAGTCAATCCATAAATTGTTGACATTAGCAAATTCTATCAATTCTTTAATTTGCCTTCCCTTATAGCCCTCTGTTGGTTCAACTTCTCCTGTTGTTTCTTTACTTCTTCTGATGATACAGGCTGCTTGCTCCAAGAGATTATCGATTGGCGGGTACGCTCTATCCATTGCTTGTGAAATTCATTAATATATTCCATAATTCATATAATCATGAGTGTATGCAAATGTAGTCAATCTATTTGAATCTGACAATATAAAGGTGTATTAGTGTACTACCTTTTAATAAGATAAGCCTTATTGCCCTCAAATCTGAATTATGAAATTTTATTGTGGAATATTTGCAGATTATAAACAAATAATATATATCTTTGTGCAGATAGTTATAAAAGGTGGTATGATACAAGTTCCCACACCTTATTTTTTATTAACTGCTTTCTCCGGGGAATTGGGAAAGCACAAAGCATAGTTATTATGGAGAACAATAAAATGAACATTTTAGTAGAATTTGAACTTAGTGGAGAACCTGTCAGTTTGCCTTATTACACATCTGGCAATTTTGAAAATGGGGATGAGGAATCTGCTTTAACAGCTGTATGTACAGTGCTTCAACATAGAAAACAGAAAGCAGGCTGCGTTGTCATTCACAACTTAAAAATTCATTATAATGGTCAACTGGTGTTTGAAAAGTCTGAATACTGCATACCTAACTACACTCCTGCATTATAGTTTTAGAAGTCAAAAAGAGGAAGATATATTACTTGTTGCTATAATAGGTGTAATTCTCCCACCTCATTTTTACAATCCGCTTTCTTTGGAGAATTTGGGAAGCATAAAATATAAATTCATGAATAAAACGCAGATACAAGAGTACTACTATCAACTGTCCGAAGACACACAACTCTGTCTGTATGTTGACAAAGACGAATGGAAAGATTCTTTTATTGCCATACAACGCTATGATATAGTTTATATACTTCGTGGTGAATCCGTATATCGAGCAGACGAAAGTCCTGTTAGAAGTGTTATCGCAAATCTGAAGACTAAAGAAGATTTCGAAATTTCCAATCTTACAAAAATTCAATCAAACAAAGTTAACCCTGATTTCAAAAAACTCATTAAAAATTTTATCGATAAGAAAAATGAAAGTATTTAGATTAATTGGAATGGCGTTATTAGCCTTGTGTATGAACTTTGCTTCTTGCAGCAATGATGATGATGAAAACAATGCCGGAGGTACTGTTGTATCAGGCAAATTATTGCTTAGAATGACAACGACAGATAGTGGTAATAGACCTTTTCAATTTAACTATAATGAAAAGAGACAATTAACTTCTATACCTGTCACTCCTTGGGATGAAAAACTGGATATTGAATGGTTAAATTCAAAAGTCTTGGCAAAAACGGTAAGGACAAGCGACAACTCTTCTTTGGAAGAAGCGTATTTTACAATTGACAAAGAGAAGGGAGTTGTAACCCATACAGACGTAATGTGGGTGGGCGACTACAGGGGGCTTCAGACAACTACTTTAACTTATGACAAAGATAATCATTTAATAAAAACAAGTGGTGCACACAAATGTACATGGTCGTGGGAAAATGGGAATGTTGTTAAATTCACTCTTTATAGCAACGATGGAGTTACAATAGACCACACATGCACTTTTACTTACCACACAGATAAGGAGAATAAACATCCAGTTATGGATATTGAGTGGGTAGGGTTTTACTATACCAGTACTACTGAAATGGCAGACAAATTATTCGTAGTTCATCCCTACCTTTTAGGAACACCTAACAAAAACTTGCTGAAAAGCGTAACTAGGACTGACTACTGCCACAATCCCAAACGGGAATGGACAACTAGTTTTACTTATGAATTTGATAGTGACGGCTATCCTATCAAAGTTATACGTAATAGTGATGATAGTAAATATGGTAATGAGACTTACACTCTGATGTGGGATTAATCAAATTTCTCTTCTATTAACAACAAAAAGCCAACCTGCCCAATTGAAGTATGCACCTCAAACAAATGGATAAGTTGCTTTTCAAATTCTAAACAAATATCTATTAAAGTAACGTGCAAAAAGAAATTGCCACACTTGGACAAACAATTGACTTATTAATGAACGATTCCAGCTAAAAGTAAAGCAGTTTTTTTTAAGTTACTAAACAATAATATTTGAAAATTATAGAAACAACTTAAAATCAAACAGAAATGAAAACATTCAGATTAATCGGAATGGCTTTAATAACCATTCTTATGTGCATTACAGCTTGCAGTGATGACGATGATGATGACGAACCGGAAACCACAACGCAGCAAGCACTTATAAAAACTGTGACGCTAAAAGCTGCCGGAACCTTAGAGAATCTGCTTGGAGACCAATATCTCGAAATCGAAACATTGAAAATTATCGGTCCTTTGAATAGTGATGATATTCGTATTATTAGAGAAATGGGAGGTAGTGATTATGAAGGTCTTCCTACTTATGGCAAATTATCTTACTTGGATTTGTCTGAAGCTTCGATAGTAGAAGGAGGGGAGTATTATTATCACGATTTTGATAAGCAGTATTATTTTACTTCCAATGATAAAATAGGGAACTATATGTTTCGCAGTTGTTATCAATTAAAAACTATCACGCTACCTAATAGTGTGACGACTATTGGATATGCTGCTTTCTCGGAATGTACAGGATTGACAAGCATTACCATTCCGAATAGTGTTACTACTATTGGAAGTTATGCTTTCTATGATTGCACTGGATTGACAAGCGTTACTATTGGTAGCGGTGTTACTACTATTGGAAGTTATGCTTTCTATGATTGCACTGGATTGACAAGCGTTACTATTGGTAGCGGTGTGAATACTATTGAAGAGAGTGCTTTCAGGAATTGCAGAGGATTGACAAGCATTACCATTCCGAATAGTGTAACGACTATTGGAAGTTATGCTTTCGAGTATTGCACTGGATTGACAAGCGTTACTATTGGTAGCGGTGTGAATACTATTGAAGAGAGTGCTTTCAGGAATTGCAGAGGATTGACAAGCATTACTATTGGTAATAGTGTCACTACTATTGGAAGTTATGCTTTCGAGTATTGCACTGGATTGACAAGCGTTACTATTGGTAGCGGTGTGAATACTATTGGAGATTATGCTTTTGGGGATTGCACAGGATTAACAAGCATTACTATTGGTAATAGTGTCACTACTATTGGATATGATGCTTTCCGGGATTGCACGATTAAAAATTGCCATATTTACGCCACAACACCTCCTAATACATACCAGTCTTTTAGTACTGTTTATGCTGAATCAACGCTATATGTTCCAAAAGGATATGCAGAAGCTTATAAAGATTGGTTTAGTTACTTTTATAATATTGTAGAAATGGAGGAATAACAAATGAAAAAATTAGATTATACATTTCCAATAGAAAAGAGAGGAATATTACCGCCAGATGAGGAACATTTTTTTTATTACGATATTATGCGCAATACGGAAAATAACAATCAGAATATTTATAACTGGAACAGTGATATTCAAAAATTCTTGGATAATAAGGGAGTGATTGTAGATACAAAAGAAACTCTTCCTGATAAAGCTATGAAAGATGAATTGTATTTTATTATAGAAAAGAAGGATAAAGAGAACAAAGCTGCCGCATTTTTTAATCATCTGCGAAATGCTTTCGCTCATTTCCGAATTGTACATGTAGGTGAATATTTAAGAATAGAAGACGGACGCTGGGATACTAAAAACAAATGTTTGGAAAGAACCATGATAGGACAGATTAAATATGAAGATTTAAAAGAGCTATGTTTTTTATTCTTTCAGCAAGAAGATAAGTTCATAGAGGAAAACAATATTTAAAGCTGTTACTCTATTAACAACAAAAAGCCAGCCTATCCATTTGAATTTACCATTTCAAACAACGGATAAGTTGGCTTTTTCTGTTCCGGTATTAACGCTTTCCCTTTTTGAACTTCATGGCTGGATTAGGGCTAAGTCCATACACACTTTTAGGAAAATAAGTCCGGAGAAATTCTTCACTTAAACTATAAGTGGGATGCGTTTTCATATAACCCTTTGTGTCTTTTTTCATCAAATCTTTCATAGCTATAAAATTTTAAGTTTCACATATACAAGAATATACAAAAAATAGGAATAGTACAACTGAATTGAACGATACTTGCTACATGATAAGTGGGGATAAAATAATCTCTGAATATTGAGTGATTAGAAAGCTTCTATATACTGGAATATATAGTAAGTTGAATCGTAGAGATAAATGATAGCCCAACAATCTACTAGACAATAATAATTTTGATAATTACACAGATTATCGCTATCTTTGTGGCGGTAATAATAAGTTTAATGGATTGACTATTCAAAGTCAACCATAAAGTCAACCATAAGAAAAGGGAAGATAGCCATCCTACTGATAACCAAGATTATAATGACTTTAATAATAAAAGTCTGGGGGGCGTGTGGTCGCTGGTTCGAATCCAGTCACCCCGACTGGTGAAAGAGGTTGGAAGCCGGATGGATTCTAACCTCTTTTTATTATAGAAAACAATGAAAGAAGATCCTAAACATATCCATATCAGTGAATACAGTTATCCTCTTCCGGATGAACGTATTGCAAAATACCCGTTGCCTACCCGTGACCAGTCCAAACTCCTAATATATCGTCGTGGAGAAGTAAGTGAAGATATTTTCACCTCTTTACCGGAGTATCTTCCGCAAGGCAGTCTGATGATATTCAATAATACGAAAGTCATTCAAGCACGTCTTCACTTCCGGAAAGAAACAGGAGCACTGATTGAAGTATTCTGCCTCGAACCTATTCAGCCGAATGATTATGTATTAAACTTCCAACAGACAGAACATACCGCCTGGCTTTGTATGATTGGCAACCTGAAAAAATGGAAAGATGGAGAATTAAAGCGAGAGATGACAGTCAAAGGACTTACGATCACATTAACCGCCGCCAAAGGAGAAAGCAGAGGAACCAGTCACTGGGTAAATTTCTCATGGGATAATCCGGAAGTAACATTTGCCGATATTCTTGAAGTATTTGGAGAACTTCCTATCCCTCCTTACTTAAACCGGAATACGGAAGAAAGTGATAAGGAAACTTATCAGACTGTTTACTCTAAAATTAAAGGTTCGGTAGCTGCACCTACGGCCGGTTTACATTTCACCCCGCGAGTGTTGGATGCACTACAGAAAAAAGACATCGATCTTGAAGAGTTAACATTACATGTAGGAGCCGGAACATTCAAACCTGTAAAAAGTGAAGAGATCGAAGGTCATGAAATGCATACAGAATATATGTCGGTCAATCGGAGCACGATAAAAAAATTAATAGACCATGACGGTTGTGCCATTGCCGTAGGAACTACTTCTGTACGCACTCTCGAAAGCTTATATCACATTGGGGTTATTTTAGCAGATCATCCGGATGCTACGGAAGAAGAACTGCACATCAAACAGTGGCAGCCCTATGAGAAATACGATCAGATTCCTCCTGTAGTTGCCCTGCAAAAGATATTGGGTTATCTCGATAGAAATGGTCTCGAAACTCTCCATACGAGCACACAAATTATTATAGCTCCTGGATATCAGTACAAGATAGTAAAAGCGATGATTACTAACTTTCATCAGCCACAAAGTACCCTGTTATTATTAGTTTCAGCTTTTGTTAAAGGAAACTGGCGTACGATTTATGATTATGCTTTATCACATGATTTTCGATTCCTAAGCTATGGAGATTCCTCCTTATTAATACCATAATATATACATCCAATAGAATCGTTCTAGTTCACTAAAAAAGTACCATGTTAAGCGATAATAATCAAGAGATGTTTCCTGTCGTAGACGAACAAGGAAATATCACCGGGGCAGCCACTCGTGGGGGATGTCATAGCGGTAGCAAACTACTTCACCCGGTAGTCCATCTTCATATTTTCAATACCCGTGGAGAGTTGTATTTGCAGAAACGTCCGGAATGGAAAGACATCCAACCTGGGAAATGGGATACAGCCGTAGGCGGGCATATAGACTTGGGCGAAAGCGTAGGAATCGCTCTAAAGAGAGAAGCCCGTGAAGAATTAGGTATCACGGACTTTACTCCTGAACTACTTACCAATTATGTTTTCGAATCCGAACGTGAAAAAGAACTTGTCTTTGTTCACAAAACAGTTTACGATAGAGAAATCCATCCCAGTGAAGAACTTGACGGAGGACGATTCTGGACTATCGAGGAAATAAAAGAGAATTTAGGAAAAGGACTTTTTACTCCCAATTTCGAAAGCGAATTGCAGAAAGTCTCTCTCATACCTTCTCTATCCAAGTAAGTTAGAAAATATCCTGTCATTCAATAACAGCTGCAAACCCTCCATTTCTAACCATCTTTATAGGTAACTGCTCTCCGGCTTTCACCTGCGATGACTTGCAACGATAATCCATCGCCTGACGTCCTGCGTTGATACCATCCTCAAAAGACGTCATCTGATAAGAACGACCTTTATTCAGGAAATCCAACTTTATGGTAAACTCACGTTCCTTCTCGCTATTGTTAGTCATTCCTCCTATAAACCACTTATTGCCTTTCCGTTTTGCTACAATGACATATTCGCCCACTTTAGCTTCCAGTGGCACAGTCTCATCCCACGTCACAGGAACCTGCGTGATGAAACGGGTACAATCTTCATTACGATAATAAAGAGTCGGATTATCCGCCAACATCTGCAGACCGCTTTCAAAGACCACAAATAATGCCAACTGATAAGCACGTGTTCCGATACTGGCAGCATTAGGGCGCTCTGCTCTATATACATTAGGCTGCATACTAATCATCGCTCCGGGAGTATAATCCATCGGACCGACAGCATTACGCATAAACGGTAAATACAGACTATTATCAGGATAACACCCTCCCATTTGTTCCATACCACGTACTCCTTCGTAGGACAGCACATTCGGGTATTTATATTCCAATCCGGCGGGTTTGAAAGAACCATGAAAATCAACAAACAAATGATACTTGGCTGCTTCCCGGGCTACCCGTTCGTAATAGTTGACCATCCACTGATCGCTTCTGTCCATAAAATCAATCTTAAGTCCTTTTACTCCCCATTCACTGAAAGTCTTGAATAGATCAAAATTGTTTTCTACAGTCAACCATGTCAACCAAAGCACAATCCCTACATTTTTTTCTTTGCCATAACGAATCAACTCGTGTAAGTCTACTTTGGGATTAGGCGTATAAGGATCACGTGTACTTTTAGCCCAGCCTTCATCCATAATGATATATGGAATACTGAATTTAGAAGCAAAATCAATATAATACTTATAAGTATCCAAGTTATAACCGGAAACAAAATTCACATCCGGTCCGTAAGGAGAAGCATCATTCCACCATTCCCAGCTCACCTGTCCCGGTTTAATCCATGAAACATCCTGAAGTTGGTTCTTTTCAGCCAGTTTATAAGTCATTGTGTTTTCAAGCAACTGCTTATCATTTTTACTTATCACAAAGTAACGCCAAGGATAGTTTCTCGCACCTTTTGTTTTAGCAATGTAATCAGCTTCTTGAGTAATCTTCACGCTACGGTCACTGCTCTCGGCAAACGCAAGCGGAGCTTTAGGAAAAACAGAGATTGCTCCGTTTGTACCCGTTCCTTTGAGAAACATGCATGGATAATCAGACAAATCCGACTCACTGATTAATATTTTATAGTCTTTGCGTGTATCAATCAATGCCGGCAAAACAGCTATCCGTTCTTCAGGCTTCCACATATTACTTTGAACATGTGTGTAAGGTTCTTCATAAGCAGTGTGGAATCCTCCCGGTTGTTGCAAATGAAGCAAATAATCCGACGGAAAGTTAATAGCAAACTCTTCGTCCATTACTTCAACATCACCTTTTTGTGAGGTTATAAACCGGTAAGCAACCCCATCGTCAAAAGCGCGGAATTCTACTGAATAGCCTTTGAAAGTCAGTAGCAATTGATTATAACGATTAGTAATCTCCGAATACTTCAAAGGAACAACAGGGGTCAACCGTTCATCGACACTCATACGCTTCTGACGACGCAACTTAGGGTTCTGTCCCAACACTTGATTTTTCAGGACCAACAGAAGAGAGTTGTCTTTCAACAATACATCTCCGTTATAATCTATACTGTAATAAATTTTATCCGAGAGCTTTAATGACACTTTCAGCTCTCCATTGGGAGAAGCTAACTCTAACCGGTTCTGCGCATGAAGAAATGATACTAAACACAAACACACAATTAACAGGATATACCTTCTCATGATTCAGATTTTTAATTAATAATCGTTTTATATTGGCAAATATAATAAAAACATCACTCCGTACTATCAAACGGGTTGGGTAATACTCCTTCAAAAGTCATTTCCACTGGTTTGATATATCCGTTCTCATCAAAATACATCCGGTCGATGCAAGTTTCACGACTATTGGCTGCTGTTTCACTTAACGGACGACGATGATAAACAATATACCATTCATCTTCTCCGGCTCCTTTTATCACCGAATGATGTCCTGCTCCGGTAGCTACCGAAAGGTCCTGCTTCAGGATTTTACCAACTCTTTTGAATGGACCAAAAGGAGAATCTGAAATGGAATATGCTACACTATAGTTCGGGAGTCCCCAGCCACCTTCCGACCACATAAAATAATATTTCCCATTACGTTTCAACATGAATGGTCCTTCCACATAGTTTTCCGGGGTAACTTCCTTATACATTGTTCCGTCCTCAAAAGGAACAATACTCAATAAATCAGGAGCCATTTTCACCATATTACAATGTCCCCAGCCACCATAATACATGTAATATTGCCCGTCATCATCCTTAAATACAAACTGATCAATAGGTTGAGCTCCATGAACTATCTTATTAATCAACGGTTTACCCAAAGCATCCTTAAAAGGTCCGGCAGGACTATCTGATGTAGCTACACCAATCCCTCCTATTTCATCATTATTCTGGATATCATTCGCTCCGAAAAACAGATAATACTTATCGTTCGCAAAAAGCACCGCCGGTGCCCAAAGGGCACGACGAAGCCAACTAATATTCTCTTTTGATACTACTTTCGGATGCTTTGTCCAATTCACCAAGTCTTTAGACGAAAAAGCATCCATAAAGGTTTGCTCATCATAAGGCGCCGAATACGTAGGATAAATCCAATATTCATCTCCAAACACGACTCCTTCCGGATCGGCATACCAACCTTTAAAAACAGGATTACCACTCTTTTTCTTCTCTGAAAGAGTTGCCTGATATTTCATTGTCTTTTCAGGCAACGACAAAGAAGGGGCTACCGCTTCATCCGATACCGCACGTTTATAATTCGGTTTACTGCTCATGACAAAACGTAGTTTCACACCATCACGTATATCCTCATATTTCAAATAAGATTTGTCATACTTCTTGCCATTCACATACAACTCCTTTACATACACATTCTTCGGCGACCAATTATCTGCTACCATTTCAATCACCTTTCCATTACTCATCCGAACAGTTATTGCCTCAACGCAAGGAGAACCGATGTTATACATATTGCTTGAAGGAGCCACCGGGTAAAAGCCAATGCAATTGAACATATACCAAGCCGACATCTGTCCGCAATCGTCATTACCACTTAATGCATCCGGAGTATCGCCATAGAAACGTTCAGCAATCGTCCGTACCCACTTCTGACACTTCCAAGGTTCTTTCAAGTAATTATAAAGATACGCTACATGATGGCAAGGTTCATTTCCGTGCCAATAAGCTCCAATACGTCCTTGAATATCATGTGCTCCCGGAATGTCATCCGGCAACTCTACTGTAAACAGTTCATCCAACCGGTTGCGGAACCAGTCTTCGCCAACTTCGTTCATATATCCTTGTACATCTTGTGGCACATACCAAGTATATTGTACAGTAAAGCCTTCCGTAATATCCCCCCATCCATTTACAGAACCGGGTCCCTGATAAGCTACCGGTGTAAATGGTGTACGCCAGTTGCCCCGACTATCCTTGCCACGCATATACTTCGTTTCCGGATCAATCAAAGTCTGATAAGAGAGTGCACGATTCAAAAAATAACGATAATCCTCCTCTTTCCCCAAAGCCTTGGCAGCCTGTGCCATGCAATAATCATCATACGCATATTCCAAAGTTTTAGATACTGATTCCGCCTCTTTATCGAAAGGCACATATCCCATCATACGATATTCCGGCAAACAGTCATAATTCGGATTCATCGCTGTGGTCTTCATTGCCTCATACGCACGTTCGTAATCGAACCCTTTCACCCCCTTCACAATCATATCAGCCAATACAGAAACGGCATGATAGCCAATCATACACCAAGTTTCATTTCCATAAAACGACCAGACAGGCAGCATTTTTTCTACACTTTTATCATAATGAGCCAGCATGGAATTAGCAATATCGGCATTTACTTCCTGCTGTACCAGATTGAACCAGGGATGCAAAGCCCGATAGGTATCCCAAAGAGAGAATACCGTATAATTAGTAAACCCTTCGGCTTTCTCTATGTTTTTATCTAATCCGCGAAACTGTCCGTCTGCATCCTGAAAGATAAACGGATGCAAAGCCGCATGATAAGCCGACGTATAGAATGTTCTTTTCGTTTTACGATCGGCAGTAAGCTTATATTTTCCAAGTTCTTTTTCCCATAGCGCTTCTCCTTTGGCCTTCAGATCATCGAAAGTGAGTCCGGCAAGTTCCGCCATATTATTCTTAGCCCCATTTGTACTGACCGATGAAATAGCTGTTTTTACAATCACTTCCTCTCCGGCTTTCGTATCAAAAGAGAGACAAGCCATCAGATTCTTGCCCCAAGCCTCATAACAACTACGAAACCGGGAGGTATTGTAAATCACCGGCTTCTTATTCTGCATAAAGCGCACGCCGGTCAACTTTTTAGAGAAAGTAGCCGTAAAATAGATATGCCGTTCCGGTCCCCAGCCTTTTACCAATTTATATCCGGTAATGGTAGAATCATTTTCCATGCGTAGATTCGCCCATTCGCAAGATTGCCACAACGTATGATTCATATCGATCATAATAAAAGCTTTATCCGATTGAGGATAGGTGAAGCGAAACATTCCACTACGTACCCCCGAGGTCATTTCAGCCTTTACTCCATAATCAGAAAGCTCCACTGCATAATAATTAGGTGATGCCCACTCCTTTTCATGAGAATAACGTGAACGATATCCCTTTTCCGGCTCCTCACCTGTCCCCGGCTCCAATTTCATCTCTCCTGTTCCGGGAATAAACAAAAAGTCTCCCAAATCAGGTATACCGGTCCCGCTTAAATGAGTCAGACTGAATCCTAACAAGGTGGAATGATTATATTTATAACCAGAGGCCGCATCATAGTACTTACTATCAGTATCCGGACTCATCTGGATTCCCCCGAAAGGAATCTGCGCCCCCGGATACACATTACCATAACCATCTGTTCCTACAAATGGATTCACATAGTCAATCAGTTTCCCGGTTTGAGCCATGCCCGGCAACATACTCACCAGACACGACCAAACCAAAAACAATCTTTTTTTACCCAATCTACTGAACATCTTTATTCTTATTACGCCTGTATATCCCCTACTGCAACTTGATATTCATGCCACAGTTCATCAATATTGTATTCATTCCCTAAAACATGTTTGATAGCACCATCAAACGACCAAGGTACCACCTCCAACGTACTGCGATTGAACTTACGCAGGAATTCAGGATCTTTGTTATCACGCAGCCAGACAAAGAAATAACCCGCCGTACGATATCCATCCATATAATTTCCACCTTTCGGACGGGCATTGGGACCATCGAAACCACCGTTTGCCACACGTACAGCATCGGCCATACCTTCAATAAAAGCCCAGAACACACGGTTAGTTCCATAAGAACCAATTCCCTGCGGCTCCAGCTGATAGGCATGTGTCAGTTCGTGCAGCAATACTCCGCGCGTCTCGAAAAACAACTTTGCCGTATCATTCTTCGCAAATGACTTCTCAATATGCCGCGTACTATAGAAGATCGTAACATCACCATTACCACCGCCTTTAGCAGAAACGCCTTCAATATCTTCCAACGTATAATGTATCTTATTCACTGTCGGGATACTATCAGCCGGAGAATTATAAAGAGTAGCCAAAACCTCACGTGCCTGGGCTTTGATATACGATTCCGCATCGGGAATAATCCGGTGATAAATATCCGATCCTTTCGTTTCCGGTGCTTTGTCCTCAAACTGGATAGTACCCACATTATATTTTCCCCATGCGTCCGTCACAACTTCAGACTGCTTCTTTGAAGTTGCCGAACAAGCTCCCATAGCAATAAGCATACAGGTTACATAAATCAAGTTTTTCTTTTTCATATTTTTATTTTATTATTTACTTATTCCATCGGTTAACGAGTAAGGTTTGTCTTCTTTTGCCAAACCACGATGCTTGTTGGGCGATGCAGACATCTTAAACTCCCATACTCCACCTTTTAATATATCCTCATGTGTAATGTACATCTTATCATATACCGTCCCGTTCAGTTTCAGAGATTGTACATAACGTTTCTTGTCACTGACGCCCGGTGCTTTGATTTCCAATGTATTTCCATTGGGAAGCTTCAGCTTCAAATAAGGCAAATACGGGGCTCCCAATACATACTCGTCCGTTCCGGGACAAACCGGATAGAAGCCCATTACGGAGAAAAGATACCAGGCAGACATCTGTCCGCAATCATCGTTGCCCCCCAATCCATTGATGTCATTACGATACATTTTATTCAAAATTTCACGCAGCCAGTACTGCGTTTTCCAAGGTTCAGAGGTCCATGCATAAAGGTAAGGAACATGATGGCTCGGTTCATTACCATGCACATATCCGCCAACCAAGCATTCTTCCGTTATATCTTCATTGTGCTCATAATACTTTTCCGGCAGATGCATGGAGAACAGCTTATCCAGTTTGTCAACAAACACTCTTTCCCCTCCCATCAGGTCCATCAGCCCCAAGACGTCATGCGGCACATGGAAAGAAAAGTTCCAGGAATTTCCCTCAATGAACCCCTCACCATAAGTCTGCAACACATCAAACTCCTTCTTAAATGAACCGTCACTACATCGGGGATGGGCAAAACCCATTGTCGTGTCATAAATATTACGGTAGTTCAAAGCACGTTTCCGATACGTTTCGGCAATCTCTTTCTTTCCGGATTTGATGGCAGTTTGATAAATAGTCCAATCATCATACGCATATTCCAGTGTAGACGAAGCTGCCGTACCACTTTTATCTAGCGGGATATATCCCAGTTTCATATAGTCTGCCATTCCTTCATAATAAGGTACGGTAGAAGTACTGACCATTGCATCCAAAGCTTCGTCTACATTCGAAAATATTCCTTTAGTAAAGGCATCCGCCAACACCGATACGGCATGGTAGCCACTCATACACCAGTTTTCATTACCCATCAGACTCCAAACAGGTAGCATCCCGTGCACACTTTGCTGTTCATGCTTAATCATGGATTCCACCATATCTGCACTGCGTTCCGGCTTCACCAGATTCAGGAACGGATGTTCCGCACGGTAAGTATCCCACAGTGAAAATATGGTGTAATTAGTGAAATCTTTTACCTGATGAATATTGTGATCCACCCCACGATAAGAGCCATCCACATCCATATAGATCGATGGATTAATCATCGTATGATAAAGCGAAGTGTAGAACATCGCTTTCTGGTCCTCTGTTCCTTCTACTTCAAAAAGATCCAGTTCATTGTTCCAATCCGTTCGGGCTGCCTCCGCCAGTTCTTCAAAGCTTTTTCCGGAAGCTTCGGCATGTAAATTCTTGATAGCTCCTTCGGCACTGACAGCCGACAGTGCCACCTTTACAACCAATTCGGATTCTTTGGCTATATCGAAATTCAAGTAAACCACAATCTTACGTCCTGTAATCTCCGGAAAGTTCTTTTCCATATTGAAACGACGCCAAAAGCCATTATAACGTACTTCTTCTTTATCCTTATACCCATATTCCCTTATAGGTTGTGAAAGAGAAATTGCGAAATAAGTATAGTTCGTTCTTGCCCATCCGTTTGTTATGCGATAGCCCGTAAGTAAGGTATCATTTTCAACCCTCAGGTTTGCCCATAATACCTTACCATCATAGTTATAGATACCATGTACCAGATCCAGAATCAGATGACCGTCTTTTCCTTTCGGGAAAGTATATTTATGCACACCTACACGTTGCGTTGCGGTCAACTGTGCCTTAATGCCGTAATCATCCAGCATCACTTCGTAATATCCGGGGGTAGCTTTTTCCGTGGCATGATTAAAACGGGAACGGTACCCTTCACCCGGATAATCCGCCCTGCCGGGATTCAGTTTCAGTTCACCGATGGCAGGCATCAGTAAAATATCTCCCAAGTCAGAATGACCGGTTCCACTAAGATGCGTATGACTAAAACCCACAATTGTCTTATCCCGATATTGATAACCGGCACAATACTCATAAGCATTTTTCTGATAGGCCCCGTTTACATTATGTGGAATTGTGTCTGTGTCCGGACTCAACTGTACCCATCCGAAAGGCGTGCAAGCACCGGGAAAGGTATGTCCCATTCCATTAGTACCGATTATCGGATTCACATAATCCACCGGCTGTTGAGCCATGGCGAACGATACTGTAACCGCCGCCATAGCTATAATCCCTAATCCCTTCTTTATACCCATATTCTGTTAGTTTTAGTCACGAGAGAAAGAATACGGATAATCTGATTCATTCACTCCTCTTTCCATATTAGGTTTGTTATCCATATTAAATAGTAGCCGCCCACCTTTTAATAAATCAAAATGGTTCAAATAGTTCTTCGTATAATTCTTTCCATTATAGCTTAATGAACGGATATAACGATTTTCATCACTATTCTTGGGAGCAGAGATTTCCAGCTTCTTTCCATTTTCCAATGTAATAGTTGCCTTCTTAAAACAGGGAGTTCCCACCACATATTCATTGCTGCCCGGACATACCGGATAGAGGCCTAATGCCGTAAAGACATACCAAGCAGAAGTTTGTCCGTTATCCTCATCACCGCAATAACCATCGGGAGTAGCAAAATACAGGCGGTTCATCACCTCACGCAACCAGTATTGTGCTTTCCAAGGTTCGCCGGCATAATTATACAAATAAATCATGTGTTGGATAGGCTGGTTACCATGCGCGTAATTCCCCATGTTGGCAATTTCCATTTCGCGGATTTCATGGATTACCCCACCGTAGTAACTATCATCGAATACCGGCGGAAGACTGAATACGGAATCAAGCATACTGACAAACATCTTCTTACCCCCCATCAAGTCGATCAATCCCTGTACATCATGGAATACCGACCAAGTATAGTGCCAGCTATTCCCTTCAGTAAATGCATCACCCCATTTGAAAGGATTGAAAGGTTTCTGAAATGTACCATCGGCATTCTTTCCACGCATCAGTTTCGTTTCCGGATCAAACAGGTTGCGATAGTTCTGACTTCTTTTTTTATAAACTTCCAGTTCCTCGGCAGGACGTCCCAGCTTCTCTCCCATACGGTAGATACACCAGTCATCATACGCATATTCCAATGTACGGGCTGCGTTCTCATTGATTTTTACATCATAAGGCACATACCCCAGTTTATTGTAATATTCATACCCACGACGTCCGGTAGTAGAAACCCGTGGATGCACGCTATTGGCTCCTGTCAACAGTCCTTCATACATTTTTTCGGCATCTGCTTTAGTGATATTCTTCATAAAAGCGTCCGCCACTACCGAAGCAGAGTTATTGCCAATCATACATCCTCTATGTCCCGGACTTGCCCATTCCGGAAAGAAGCCACTTTCAAGATAAGTATTCAACAAGCCTTCTTGCATTTTCTCTCCCATGGAAGGATATACCAGATTAACAAATGGGAACAAGCAACGGAAAGTATCCCAAAATCCGGTATCTGTAAACAGATAACCCAAACGGACTTCACCGTTATAAGGGCTATAGTGCACAGTCTCACCTTTGCCATTTACCTCGTAAAACATACGGGGGAAAAGTACGGAACGATACAAACAAGAATAGAAGGTACGCATACGGTTCTCATCGCTATCCTCTATCTTGATACGCCCTAACACATCATTCCAGACTTTGCGTCCGGCTTCTTTTGTCTGTTCGAAAGTCTTATTGCCTATTTCTTTCAGGTTCAGTTCCGCCTGCTCCGGACTTATAAAAGAAGAAGCCACTTTGGCATGTACCTGCTCACCTTTTTTCGTTGCAAAACCGATGGCTGCACCTACATGATTGGATTGTAATTCCAAGTGTTTTTCCACCAGATGATAATCTGCCCAAACTTTATTGAACGTGAAGGGTTTATCAAACTCTATTACAAAGTAATTCTTGAAGTTTTGAGGAACACCACCACTGTTGCGTGTCGTATAACCGATGATTTTATTTTCTTCGGGAATCACTTTCACGTAAGAACCGCGATCGAAAGCATCAATGACAACATAAGCATCCTTCGTTTCGGGAAAAGTAAAACGAAAATAAGCACAACGTTCTGTCGGAGCAATTTCCGTTGTCACGTTATATTCTGACAGATATACGCTATAATAATAAGGAGTTGCCTTCTCTGCCTTATGCGAGAACCAACAGGCACGCTGTTCCTGGTCAATCTTTAATCGTCCGGTCATCGGCATGATGGAGAACTGACCGTAGTCATTGATCCAGGGGCTGGGCTGGTGAGTTTGTTTGAAGCCTCTGATTTTGTCAGAATCATAAGTATATGCCCAGCCATCCCCCATTTTACCGGTTTGCGGCATCCAGAAGTTCATACCCCACGGCAGTGCGATAGCGGGGTATGTATTCCCATTGGATAACGAAATCTTAGAATCGGTTCCCATTAAGGGATTCACATAATCTACCGGAGTTTTTTGCGCAAACGCGGAAGCGCCCAACAAAAGCGCAAGAGAGAGAGAAAAAAAATTCTTTCTGTTCATAGTTTATAAGTTAAGTTATTTAAAACTTAGTTATTCAGAGTACATCGTGTCACAAATAAGGGCCGTATAATAGGATAGTAATTAACACATATACAAAAAAGTATGGTCAAATAGAGGACAACGAGAGTACACGGTTAATTTACAAAGAATGGGCAAGAAAGCCAAGCTTTCCTTGTGTCTTCCTGCCCAATCTGCAAACTAATACTAACTATTTTATCCTAAACCATTGGCCTGTTACCGGGCTAACAAAGTATGTATAGCCTTCATTATCTGAGAGTAAGCAAAGACCTTTTTCTGATTTACAAAGATTCAAGAATTTTCCATAGTCACGTTCCACAAGTGCATAATCATTCGGATTGTTGTTCCAACCGAACAAATCGAAAGGATCTGCCAACTTTATGAAAATACGTCCAGTTTCATTATCTGCAGTGATGGTAGGTTGGAAAGTAATATAAGAGCCCATGCCATTCCACGGACATGCAATAATATTTCTCGGAGAACGATCGTCAAATTCCACATCCGCATGGAATATCCCTCGTAAATCTGCATGGATATTATCCCTATCCACTTTATTCGTTTTCCAATTAGAAGTATAAGTATTCAACCAATCCACACCGTTGCGCAATGCAAAATTAGAAGAATGAAAATCTTCAGAAATGCTAACATCAGAATTACTTGTGCTCAAAATCTTGTCTGCATAGCGATAATTGATTGACTGAATAGTAAACGGAGAATCCGTAACAGCCATCACCATATACTCGTCGCCTGTCATATCAAGAGAAACAGCACATGTTTTATTCTGTACTTTCCCATCTTGGAACCAAGTAAATTCAACATTCCATTCATCAGCATCATTCCAAGTAAAAGCATATTGAGCAATAAATGCCTCCGAAGAGTTACGTAACAATCCATTAGACAATTGTTCTTTCAGCACTTTTACAGACTGTGCTTTATTATATGCAAGAATAGCCGAACGCTTTTCCTCTTTCGCCTGTTGCAACTGAGTGGCAGTAATGGCAGTCAACACCATTTCTTCTCCGTATGTACTTCCTGTTGCTTCAATATTCCGATCAGAAAAAGAAGAAATTCGCCAAATCTGTTCTGAGGTTTCAGTCAAGAATTGCAAAGCACCAGAATTATCCAAATCCAATGTAATGATGTCCTCGCCCTGAAAATCGAGATGATATACTGATGACACCTCATTCTCAAAAATAGTCTTATCCGTATTAGAGATTACGGTGTTATCGTCAGCAAATTCAAAATAGAACTTCTTACCTTGATAAGTCATTTCCCATCCATCAGCAGCACAAAGAATCTTTTTTAGTTCTGACGGCCGTAAACGGTCTTCACTCATATTACCTTCGTTCTCCCATTCTTTCCAGGGTTCTGTCATGCCACAACTATAAAGAGCAAAGCAGCACAACGAATACATTATATAAATTAATTTTTTCATACTATTCTTCTTTTAAGATTTGAAATTAAAAATTAGGAATATATCCTCCCAAGTCTGGTCCTACACCATAATTTTTGGCTGCTCCCGGTGCACAAATACGCAAATCAATCATCGGCGGAATCCGGTTATCATTTTTCACTTTCATGACTCCGTCAGTAGTTCCTCCCCAAGGATTACGCATCTTGAATAGATGAGAGCCATCATCCGGCAAAATAAATGTATACGCATGTCCACTAGTAGTCTGCCAGTTTTCGTCCACCTGTTCACCACTTCTTGTGAAACCACCAATAACCAAACGACCTTGTTTAAGTGATACTTCTACAGCACGTTGCAAGTCTTCAGCAATTAATGCACCTGCGCCAAAGCCTACGCTCTCTCCATCACCGGTAAAGATTGCAGATACATATTCCGTACCGATACCTCCGATATTAGAACTGCCCAAATAAACCTGACGCCACTTCATCATCGCCTTTTCAAGTATCGTAGCCCAAGTAACTTCCTTATTTCTTCCACCTAATGCACCTAAATCACCACTGTTACCGATAAAATAATCTCCACCGACACCCACAGGTATTTGCTTTCCTGTCGGATCATACATAGTAACCGTATATGTCTTGTCTTTATTATCCTTAATAATATGCTTAATGAAGCGAGGATAAAGATAGGCCATCGAAGCAAACACTGCACATGCACAACAATCGCCCACCCAACGTTGATTTACATCAGACAAAGCGGGACTTCCATTTGGATAAAGCGATACTACATTAAATGTATTCCAAGCCATCTTCTTTCCGTTGTCTCCAAATGGTTCCGGTTCTTCCATAGGATCAGCAAGCCATTTCAAATCCGCTGCCGTAGCCTCCAAATCATTTTCATGCTGTTTACCCATTGGAGTAATAGCGCTAAACGTGCTGGATCCTTTACTGGAAATCAAGTCATTAATGTTTTCTGTATATGAACGCATAGCCACCAACTTCCATTCGGCTATTTGCGTAGCAGTACCACCATTGTTTGCTTCCACAAGAAGTTGGTAATAACGATAGGCAGTTGCATTATCTACCTCGTAGTTTTTTTCTTCTTTTCTCGCTGCAAAAATTTGGTTATCCTGTACATCCAATATCGTCCACGTCTTATTATCATTCGATCCGTAAAGTGTCCATGCTTTCGGATCCATTTCAGGTGTATCAGCAGCAGATGTCAGAGAATATGCAGTCATGGCCTTACTGCTGTTCCCGTTCCAAGTGATACGGAAACTGCTATGGTAAGTGACATACTTCGTATCAGCATTATCATCTACCAAACCCTTAATCTCCGAACCAACAGGAGCATCCGCATATTCAGCAACAATTGTACCACTAGACGGCATGTTAGTATTTCCCGAACCGAGTACATAAGAAACCGGAGTTTTTCCGTTCGAGTCTTCTCCTCCATTGCCTCCTCCATCGTCGTCAGATGAACAACCGGTAAAATAGACAGGAATGAATAAGACAAAAAGAAAAAAGAATTTCTTCTTTATGCTCGTACCGATCAATCTTATTTGAGATATCTTCATTGTTTTCTTCTTCTTAGATTCTAAAATTATTTATAGATTGGAAAACGGAGTATATTACTCCGCTGTCCATCCAAAATTTTGTACCATCTTCGGATTACGACGTACATCTTCGTCCGGAATCGGGAAAAGATAATGTTTAGGTAAGAATGTACGTGTCTCCACCACAACTTTCTCAAAGAATGCAGGAGCATCTGATCGGAATGCCATACCATGAATAGCTCCACCTTCTCCCCCTCTGTGATAGCTAGGATAAATCCAGTCATCACCAACAGCCATATTGGCCACTTTCCAACGACGCACATCAAAGAAGTGATTCCATTCAAACATCAGCTCGATCAAACGTTCACGACGGATACGTTTGTCCACTCCATCACGTGTATCTTCATAAGGGATGCATTCAAATCCGTTATCATCTGTTGTACCTGCTGCACCATACCCCGGGATACCAGCACGGGCACGTATTTTATTCACATATTTGATGGCTTCAGCACGTTGTCCACATGCACTCAATGTTTCAGCATATCCCAAATACATATCGGCCAAACGAAGCAAAGTAGCACAATGTCTATTAGCCCCACTACGTCCTTCTTTCGGTGCCATTTTACGCATACCATAACCCGTATAAGGCGCATCCCAATTAGCATTCGCATAACCGGAATTACCGTTAAAAGTTAGCTCTGTCGTTACCTCTCCACGCGGAGTATCCGTCTTCAACCAAGTAGAACCATTAAATGTGATATTTGTATAGAAACGCGGTTCGCGATTAGCCCATTGTTTCAATGTCTTATTTGAATTGGCTTTGAAATAAGTTCTAGTATTCACGACAGCATCCTTATAATCTGTAGGCCAACCCAAATACTCACTGGAAGGTACCCCATTATACTCTTTATAGTCCTCATCATCCACAATTCTACGACCGTCTTTCGTAAAATACAAATCCACCATCTCTTGAGGTACGCCATATCCCAAACCACCTCTCAAAGCACTACCGTTATCATCATATCCTTTATGATAAGGTGTGGTTTCATAAGCACGCATATCATGATCTGCCAACCGAATAAAGATCTGTTCCTTGTTCTCGATACCATAAAACACCCCTGATGTTACTTTCCTGTATGATTCATAAAAATCAATCTTTCCATCAGCAGTCTTTTCCGTATACAGAGAGAAAGTGCTTCCATATTCATTGAAAAACTCCTGATAAGCATCGCGTGCAGCCTCCCACTTTGCCTTTTCCTGTGATTTATCTTGTGGGAAAAGCTGTTTACCACTTTCCGGATTAACGATACCGGCATAATCTGCATTACAATTAAACAACGGACTTGCTGCATACAACAACATTTTCGCTTTAAAAGCTTTACAAACAGCTCTGTCTATACGCCCCAAGTTAGAACCATCATATCTATCAGGGAGATCATTTGCAGCAGCATCAAATTCCCCTACCATGAAATCCACACACTCGTCTACCGAATTACGTTCCTTCAACAGTTCACTTGTTGAAATATCCAACGGTATAGGTTCTTCTCCCAAAATCACAAACGGACCATAAGAACGGAAAATCATGAAATAATAGAAAGCACGCAACGCTCTGGCTTGCGCCTTCCATTGTTTGCGTTGTGCAGCCGAAGCTTCCAGACAACGATCTACATTCATTATAAACGTACTAGCGCGAGAGATACCTTTGTAATACTCAATATACCAGAAGTTAATCCATGAAGAACCTGCATAAGTAGCTCCAGAAGCCCACTCGCTACCATTATTTCCATCCCATGAAAGTTTACATTCTAACGATCCGGTCGTCCAGATTCCCGACATTGTATTTCTTGCACTACGTTCAAGTGTTTCATCGGGTACATAGTTATACACATTATTCAAAAACTGTTCTGTTTTTGAGCGATTGGTAAACGTATCCTCCAAATCATATTGCTGACCGGGGATTGCATCAAAAAAGTCATTGCATGAACTAAATCCGACTGCCAAAAACAGTGCCAAAGTTCCTATCTTAAATATATTTTTCATATCCTTGCTAACTATTTATAATTTAAAAACTCACATTCACACCCACTGAATATGTGCGTACATTCGGATAAGATGTACCATTATTGGTATTCAACTCCGGATCCCACAACTTAAATTTAGAGAATGTCAGCAAATTAGTTCCCATCAAATAAATACGCGCACTCTTCAAAAATGACCGGTTAATCAATTTCTTTGGAAGTTGATAGGCGATTGTCAACTGTTTCAGACGCAGGAAACTGACATCTTTCTGCCACCATGTACTAGTTTTCATATTATTCTGATTAGCATTATTTCCATGATGCAGACGCGGATAAAATACATCCTGATTAGTCGGGTCATCGGCAGACCATCTATCGGTAATGTTCGCAAACAAGTTAGTAATACCCGAACCATCGTTAAAAGGATAAATGGCATTGCCTCCCAAACAGCGATCCGCCTTGGCATTACCGGCAAAGAGTGCTCCAATAGAGAAATCACCTAGTTGCAAATCTGCACCGAAACCATAATAAATTTTAGGCACATCTCCCTGTCCTATCAAACATTGGTCATCATCGTTAATCACTCCGTCACCGTTCAAATCTTTATATTTAATGTCGCCTACTTTAGAAATCTGTCCCGGATATCCTTCGCCAAACTGCTTGGCGTGGTCCATAATTTCTTCTTCACTGGTGAACAATCCTTCAGCAATCCATCCCCAGCGTCCGTTTACGTTTGTTCCTCTCTTTTCCAACCATGGATACCGTACAAGAGGATCATCGTTTTCAATGATTTTATCCTCATTCCATGAGAAATTTCCGCGAACAGTCAAGAAACTTTGTTTACCGAGTTGTTGGGTATATTCTAATGTAGCTTCAAATCCTTTATTGTCTACCACTCCCAAATTAGCATAAGGCATTTCTACAAATCCTGAATAATCAGGAATAACACGTCGAGTAATAAAGATATCCTTACGATGTTCTTTAAAGAAATCAAAAGTCAATGAAAGATTGTCTTTGAGGAATTTTAAATCAACACCCAAATCTTGCTTACGAGAAGTAGACCAACCTACATTAGCTCCATATTTACTGAATCCCCAACCACCAACACCATTATTTTGGTCGCCAAAACGATAACCATCTACACTAGCCATCTGATCGAGATACATAAAACGACGTCCCGTCACAGCGTCCGTACCTACCAAACCATCTGTATAGCGTACCTTTAAATAAGAAACAACATCTTGCAAAGGTGTCCACCAAGATTCATTAGAGACAGCCCAACCAATACCAAATGCAGGGAAGAAACCGAAACGTTTGTCGGGACTAAAATTCTCGGAACCATTGTATCCGGCATTTGCTTCAAAGAAATAGCGGTCATTCCAGGAATAAGTGACACGAGCAGCTAGACCTTGTTGTTTATAAGGTAAAGAGCCTACCAGATTATCGGAACTTGAACGATAAATTTTCTGATTATATAACAAGAGTCCACCTATACGATGCAATCCCCAAGAACGGTCATAATTTAAAGATGCCTCAAAATAGGTACTTCTGGAATCAGAAGCACTTTGTTCGAAAGCCAAATCCTTATGTCCGGTATATGTCAACGCATAACGATAATCACCGTTTTCATCAAATACATCGTCATTCCATAACCCGTTTTCATCTTTGGTTCCAGCAAAGTTATATGTATCTTCACGCTTGTTGTATTTTAGATCACGACTGTTATGCACGTCGAAAGCCAACATGGCAGAAACGGTGAGTCCTTTACTCCATTTCCAAAAGCCAAGATCTTGTGTCAAACGAATGTTGGAGTTCAACTGATTTCTTGATTCATTCTTATAACCACGACGAGTCAAATCTGCATACGGATTGCGAAGATCACCATTGGTAGAAATTCCAGGTATGGAACCATCAGGCATCATCAACGGCAAATACACCGGATTGATTTCCATAGCTGACGCAAACAATGCGCTGGTAGACTGTTGAGGATAATTACCCATAGAAAGAAAACCGTTAAAACCCAAATCAACAGTAGTTGTTTCCGTCGGCTTCAAATTTAAGTTAGCTGTGTAATTATAGCGGTCGTAGCGTATATTAGCATCATAATTTTCCATTTCAGCAGTACGTGTCAGACCTTTTTCATTATAATAGCTTAATGAAACGTAGTAAGTAGCATTGGGCACACCACCACGTACACTAACATTTACACGACGATTGTGTCCCCAGTCATTAAACAATTCGTCCATCCAATTCACATTTGGATATAGATAGGGATTGAACATTAGCGGATTATCGTTCGGCAGCAAGCCATGGGCTTTCTTTGTGGCTTCAATGTATTGCTGCGAATACAACATACTGCCTTTGGTATCCATATAAGCTTCGTTAGCCGCATCCATATAGGTAAAAGCATCTGCCATTTCCGGTTTTTTAGTCAATGTCACAAAACCTTCATAGTAATCGACTGAAAACTGAGGTTTCCCTACTTTCCCCGGTTTAGTTTTAATCAAAATTACCCCATTAGCACCACGCACCCCATATACAGCTGTAGCAGAGGCATCTTTCAAAACTGTAAATGATTCAATATCTTCAGGATCAATATTGTTGAAACTGCGTTCTACACCGTCCACCAATACCAAAGGCTTAGAATTTTGACCAGTCAATGTAGAAATACCGCGAATCCAAAGATCCGAATCATCGTGTCCCGGCTCTCCTGTACGTTGTACAGCCACTACCCCCGGTAAACGACCGACAATGGCAGAAGACAAATTGGCTGTCGGCATCTTTATGTCCTCTATCTTCATTGAAGACTGCGCTCCAACTACTGATACCTTACGCTGATGCCCATAAGCCACGACCACTACCTCATCCAAAGCAGAGATATCTTCTACTAAAACTACATCAAGCACTTTCTGCTTAGCAACCTTTACTTCCTGAGACTTATATCCTATATAAGAAACTACCAAAATAGGATTTTTAGAAGATAACTTAAGATTATACTGCCCATTGGTATCAGTAATAGTACCATTGGAAGTACCTTTTTCCTGAACACTCACTCCTATGAGCAACTCCCCTTTTTCGTCAGAGACACGTCCTGTAACCGAAGTGCCTTGTGCACACACCGTTGTACTAAAAGCTATCAAGACTGCCAATAGCCACAACGACTTCATGTGATGTTTTTCCATTCTGAACAAACTCATGTTACTTGTTTTTAATTAATAATAAGGTTATCAAACATGTTTAATTTCTTGTTAACGGGGCAAATTAAATACATTTCCAGTTATTATTAGTCCTCTAGCGTGACAAAAAACAGGGAAAAATCAGATGTCCATTCAGAGCACAAACGCAAAAATTAGAGCACAAACTAAAATCCTAATTATCATATATATATCATTCCATTAGTACAATGAGCGCACAGATTAAGATACAAAATATTTATTATTATTCTAAGTTATTCATATATCTTTCGAGATAAAGTGCAAGAAATAGAACAAGAATTGCTTTAAAGGTGTTTTAATATTCAGCGATTTCAGTCTCTATTTAAATCAGGGAATACCAACATGCGATGCCGTGTTACTTCGATCCAATGGTAAATTTGGAAATGAAAGCATCACCTTTGTCTAAAGCGATGCTTTACGCCTCTTAAAGCAATGCTTTAGACTTGCTAAAGCTTAGCTTTAGAGTTAATACAATACCATGTTCTTACGGGAAAACAGGTGTTTCCTTACAAAGGAACAGGTGATAGATGAAAGATGCGGTGATAGGTTAACAACAACCTATCACCGCTCTGTAACTACGATGGATAAAGAGTTTCAGAACGATGGTGATAGGTTGAAAGAGGAATTGACGAAATCAATAGGAAGGAGGATCGGTAATAACACCCGTTGATGCATCAAATAGATCTGCAGTAACCATGGCACATCCAACCCTCGGATGTCGAATCAAGAAAGGAAGTTTCCTAATTCTTCGTTGCTGTAATACATAATCAAGCGGTATCAATGTTACAGCAGCGAAAGTAATCGTTATTACTCAATCTGTGCTTGGACGCTTACTCAAGTTCATTATCTTAATTCTTTTTTAGTGACCACATATTCAAAAATAATGAATGGCATACGCCTTTTCTAATTTATTCTCCAAAATATCCATATTGCGATTATTTAAATAATCCATGGTATCCTGTTGAGTAAAAGGCGAAATATTCTCTGCAGGCATCAGGAACACGTTACTTCCTTTGCCATATCTCTCAAATGTTCTCGTCAGCATCAATGGCCCGGTTGTATCCAATATTTCTAAATTCCGATGTGAATAAGACGCATCGAAATTTCGTTCAAAAACTTCAATGATGATTCTCTTCATAAAGGCATGATTGGGTACAGACATCATTATTGCGTTATTTATAAGTAGTGGAAGTCCCAAAACAGCAGCATGCTCTTGTGGCTCCACCGAAAAACAACATTCTTTATCTTTAAGAAAAGGGTCAAGAGATTTCAAACATTCCGTATCGAAATCTGCATATATTCCTCCTATCTTGTCAAGAATTAAATAGCGTATAGCATCCCAACGTTGAATATTGTATTTAAAGTTCTGGTAAACATTCCAATATTGAGGATAAAAATCCAGAATGAAAGTATTTATTCTCCCATGATCCCAAAGTTCATATTTCCAATCCGGATGATGCTCTTTCCATGTTTCTCCCAATGCCCTGAACTTTTCCGGTAGCGGATTTTCAATACCAGACCAAATTTGATGTATAATTCGAGGTATTCCAGCCATGCTCTATAAACTATTATATAAGGTTAGCATTTTATTTCTAAACAAAGATATTTCATATTTCTCAAGAAATTCTTTTCGCCCGTTTTCCGCTATCTCCGATGCGTATCGTTCATCTTCCAGCAATAATGCTATTTTTGCAGATAAGACTTGATAAGATATAGTTCTTTTTCTTTTGAATGTTATTATAGGTACTTTGAGTCCGGTTATATTATCCTTAATTATTTCCGATAATCCTCCTGTATTTCCTACAACAACCGGCAACTTATACATCATCATCTCTATTGCTACCAATCCAAATTCTTCGTGAATGGAAGGGACCACTCCTATATCCGCTATTTGATACAACTCTTGAATCTTTTTTTTACTGAGTCGGCCGGTAAATGTTATCCGAGTACAACATTCGAAAGCTTCAGCGAGCAATGGATTATAATTCCCATCTCCCACTAATATTAAATGAATATCGGAATGAGATTGAAGTATCTTTTTAAAAGCCTTGATAAGAGGACTGACGCCTTTGATCTCATCCAGACGTCCGACAAACAATATAACTTTTCTGTGATCAGCTATCCACCATTTGGCTCTCAAAACTCGTTTTTGAGTAGTGTCAAGTTCCTTGTAGTCGTCCTTCAATGCATTATTTATAATTTGGCATTTTGTTTTTTCTATGTCACTTACTTTTAGAAATGTATTTAAAGTATGTTCGGCAACACAAACAAAACGGTCACATTTCCGGATCATTCTGATGTCTTCTTTCAATTCATTATAATTTAGTTTATCGGCAAGACTCTTTCTTTGTGCACTCTCTTTTACTATGGTTAATAATCTTTTTTCATCTCCAAGTAAAGAGAAACTCCAATTCGTATAATGGCAAACCAAAATTATCTTACAGTTATATCTTCTTTTTAAAGCAGATACCAAAAGAGGGTTTGTCATGAAGTTTAGGTGAAATATACATTGCGTATCCTTACTTTGAATGATATACTCATCCAACAAATAGGCTACATTCCTATAATAATATCCGGCTTCTTTGACGCTTCTATAGCGAGCGGCAGATATCAATATTTGGCGATACCCTTTTTCCTCCGTAACAGCCACCTCTCTCCCTTCTCCATTTAAATATATGATATCGAAATCAATGTCAGAGTTCTTTAAATATGAAGTTAACTGATTAATATATGTGCCTATCCCATAATTTGCCGCTCTGCTGGCACTATTGAATATATAAACTTTTCTCTTTTTCATTTTTCTTTCAAAATTAGCTGTAATCCTATGCCTGCATATCCGTTATTACTAATACCGAGAGGGCGATTTTCATTAAACAGATTTTTTCGAGTATACTTAGTCTTGTGTATCAAATCCGTCAATACGTTATCTTTCATTCTACAACATTCACCCGCTACAGCATTTTTCAGTGTAGCAACCATTCTTTCTCTCCCGTTTTTTTCCAAAGCCATGCATAATTCTGATATATAATCTCCGGGAATGGCAATACTTCTAGTAGGTTTGCCCGTACAACGGGCTAATACATAATAAGCTATGCCTTCCAAACAACTTCACTTATATAGATTCCCATTTCCAACGTTGTTGTTTTTCGCAATTATTCAACTTGATTTCCTGCATTCCGGTAATGAGTTGTACCATGTTGCTTTGATTGGTGGAGGCTTGGGTGAATCGGGCGTTATCCAACTTCCGACGGTAACGCATGAAAGAAAGTATCCACAATACATATAAAGCATTCCCTACGAGAAACACTGTCAATATAGCCAGGTTGTAGTAAGCCATAATAAAGGCAAAGATAAAAAAGTTAAAGAAGGAGAATACGGTTGATAAAGTTGTTCCAGTCATGAATGACTGAATACGTCCATAATCGCCTATTCGTTGCATGATATCTCCTATATTTTTTGCATCAAAAAACCGGATAGGTAATCTCATGAGTTTGGCAAGAAAATCCGAAATTAAAGTTATACTTATTCTGGTATTCATATGGAGGCTGATCCAACTTTCAATAAATCCCACTCCCATTTGAGTCAACGATAGTACAAGTTGCGCTATAAGTACCAGAGTTACAAAACTTAGATTACTGTTTCCAATACCTTGATCCACCACAGCTTGCGTAAGAAAGGGAAAAATCAGAGAAAAAACACTTCCTAACAACATTCCTACAATGAGCTGGAATAATTGCGATTTATAAGGAAGCAAATAGCCAAGATAAAATGACAAGTTTCTTTTTTGTTGTTCTTTATCATCCATCCGTTCGTAAAAGTCGGGAGTCGGGAATAACAACAGGGCTACTCCCGAATCCTTCCCTTCTTCTTTAGTGCTGACCCAACATTTCTCAAATCCGCCTTTATCAAGTTGATATTTACCCTTTGCCGGATCAGATATGCAGAATTTATATTCTTTTTCTTTCCCCCAAACCATCCTTCCTCTTTTAATGTCATATAGAACAACAAAATGGTTCTGATTCCAATGAAGGATGCAAGGCAAAGGTACATCTTCAATAAGTTGTTCAATCCCTATACGGACTCCCTGTGACCTCAAACCTATACTTTCAGCCGCATCACTGATTCCCAGCATGGAAACTCCCTGACGAGTAATAAAACTTCGTTCCCGCAGATTTTGCAAAGAATAGCTACGGCCGTAGTATTTGGCAATCATACGCAGGCAGGAAGGACCGCAGTCCATAGAATCTAATTGTTGGTAATAAGGAAAAGTTTTTTGCATCTCTATTTTTACAGATTCCTCCACAAACTTTCGCACCGCCCGAATTTTCTTTCCAGCCACAGGTAGTTGGCGTTCCATACTGCCCTCCTACTACATTTCTCATCTCAAAATCACTCATTTCATGAAACTCTTTTAAGTTTTAAATTTCTCATTTTTTCATATAAACATACTTATAAATAAAACCATGGCGTAAAAGAAATATTATTCACAACACTTACTATTCATAAGTTCATTTACTGTTCTTTTCAAATCTTCCCCTCTAAGATCTACTGCTATAATTTTCCTGTCCTCATCAAGCAAAAAGTTTGCAGGCAAACGAGTAATTCCAAATAGATCTTTTAACATGTTTGCTTCTGTTGTTCCGGGTATAGCATTGACGTGAATAAATAATTGTTCAGGATCAAGCCTTCCTACCGCTTTTTCCCATAATGTATACTTTTCATCAATAGAAATTGCGTAAATGTTCAATGAATCCTTATATTTTGTCCGTACTTCAAGTAATTCTGGATAACTTTTACAACAAGGGGCACACCAGCTTGCCCAAAAATCAATAAGAATATATTTTTCCTTAATATCAAAAAGCCTTTGAGATTTTCCATTAATATCCTTCAATTCTATGTCGGTAACTTTATTCCCTAATACATAATGAGGAGACTTATTATTTGATAAAAACTCTTTGGTAGGAGAATAAAAAGACTTAAAGGATTTTGTTCGTCTTTGAATAATTTCCCTATACCTTTGAAATACAGCTTCTCCTTTTTCTGTAGCAGGGGCAGGAATTGAAGAAGAAAAATATTGTTTAACAGATTCGCTATCAGGAAAACGTTTAAGCATTACGTTCTCTAAACTATCTAACAACTCTTTAGGAATAGTATTATCATCACGCATAACAAGTAGTTTAGTACAATAGTTTTGTGCTGATTTTGTCTCTTTCAAGAATTGGAGTTGATGCCCTATAGCTCGAAATTCCGTGTAATATTGTATACTATCCATTATATTCTTATATATAGCACTATCTTTCATATTTATCAATGCACTCCCTAATTGCTCAATTTTTTGATTAAGCCACTTACGTTCTTTTACATATTTATATTGTTCCATTGTACCAATAGAACCGACTGTCAAAGGGAATCTAGAAGTTTCCGAGGTTGCATACACTGTGACATGCTCTTCCGGTTCCAATATAAGTTCCATTTGTAAAGGCCCCTTTTTTTCAAAAGTTATCCAACTCATAAAACAATCATTTTCCATTTCTTTTTCAAAATAGAAAGTTTGTTGTCCCTTTTCTAAAAAGAATGAATCTACTAAACATTCATTTTCTATAAGAAAAAACCAGTATATCCATTGAGAATCAATAGTAAACTCATCATTTACTATTCCTTTTATCTGTATCGTTTTTTTATTTAATGTAAAAGAAGAACAGAGGATACACAATAATAACAGTCTAAATTTCATATCTCACAATTTTATGAAAGGGGATAAATATCACCTATACTTCAAAAACTATATATAGATATTTTTATATACTACTAAACATAGTACTAAAAATTAGCTATTTGATGAATAGATATTTACCCCTTATCCTTTTATTTATCTACACGAAACTCCAAAACTCTCTACTCCTTGCTTAGATAAAGTTTCTCTCACTTTCTGACTAGCTTCCCTGCAGGTTCTTGCACAAACAGCACCCAATTCGACAGTTGTTTCCGGATCTCCATATGTGGGACCGACAAAATCAGCCATACAATAAAATAAATATTCTCCTTGGGAGTACCATGAAGACTCTGTGTATTCCGCATGTCCTCCCACAACATTTCTCATCTCAAAGTCACTCATTTCATGAAACTCTTTTAGTTTCAGTTTACTTAACTTTTTCATACAATTATAAATTAAATGATGTTACAGTTTTTTCTTACTCTGTAACTTTAGCAATGTTTATTTAGGACCGATCTCTAAATCAATAAAAAGGTTCCTCGCCTTGTTCTCTTGCATTTATATACTGCATAGTGAATATAGTTTCTTAAGTTGTTCATTATCTCTAATTTCTATAAATTCCCATGTTTGATTTGGATAGACTAGTATACAATGAGGTACTCCAACAACAAAATATTTATCCTCAATATTTTTAATATCCTTGTATGCCAATAAGGTACGCCATGGAATCTTTTCTTTATAAATTAGTTGCTGAAAAGAAGCACCTTCATTTTCCTCATCCAAAGATATATAGGTAATATCTAAGCAAGAATTTAAATCCTTGTAAATCTGCTTTAAAAGAGGAATTTCCTCTATACAAGCATGACACCATGAAGCTGTAAATACAAGTAAATTATATTTTAAACTATCTTGAACAATATTTTCATAACCTGCATTGTCGAATGTTGGCAGAGAGCTATTTGAGAATTTTGAATATAAATAACGCTCTATCTTTTCACCCCAATGGGTATTTTTAGAGCTATCAGAAAGATTTTGGTAAATACTCAATACATCTTCTTTGGTCTTAAAAAGATAAAGTGAAGAAGCAAGGCTACTTATCAAATACCAAGAATCCGGATATTTCTGTGATAATCTCACATACTGTTTCATATATTCATCATAAGAAATATCTTCATTCCTAGAATTAAGGAAAGCACAAAAAAAAGGGTCTTGTGATCTAACGGTAATATCTGAATTATCCTCTTTGAGAACTAGTTTAAAATCTTCATCAACAAGCTCTCCCAACATAATCGTATCTTTTTCCCCTATTTTAGTAAAGAAATACTCATTCGGGAATATACTTTCTCCTACATAAATTGCATGAATATAGTTATTTCTGCCTTGTACGCCAATATTACCAATAACGTTCTTCTTACCATTAACCTCATGAAGAAATCTTATCGATTTAGATTGTTTGTTTATATAATCGTATTTAGATAATTTTAAACGCATATCAGTAGAATTATGGATTATACTATCAGGTATCGTAAATTCCCATGTAAATTCACTTGTTTTTTCTCCGGAAAAAAACAAATACCTATCTTGGGTACACTCAAGAATATATAAAGAATCAAAAGGCGCATTCTCTAACGTAACATATAGTTTATAATTATCGGAATGTGAAATAGCTTGACAGGAAATTAATATCCATATCAACAGAAGCGAATATACTTTTTTCATAAACTATGTTTTATATCACTTTTAGAGAATAATGAACAAATTTTATCAGCCACATTACTATGGATATTGATTTGCTTCTCTACCAAAAGATAACCAATATATACTCCTGCTAAATTTAGTATCAACAAGAGGAATAGCCCGGCATTTTGAAGAATATGATTTTCATAAAGTGCTATACCTGTCAAAACGATCCCTGCTAGCAACAATAAAACTTTTTGAATAGAGGTTGCCAACTCTTCCTTTCTATGCTGCTTATATCCGGATTCAATTGAGTTTTCATCAGCTTCTTCGACAAGCAATGTTCCCGACCATATATAGAAAAAATCGTCTATACGAATCGTGAGATCTTTTTTATGCCATAAATAACTGATTTTTTCTTTGGAAAGTTCGTTAAAGTATGCATTAGCATGCTTATTTGTATACTTTACATCTAATAAAGAAAGTATAGACGTTAAAGTATTGGTGGGTTGTTTAGAAAGTATTGTCATATATAATTCATATTAGCCTAACATCTAAAGCATAATTTTTTTAAGGTGCACAAATTAAGTTCTTTTGAAATAAATATCTGTGCTCTATCGTGCCAAAGTTTAAATAAAATACAATTGTAAAATTAGAGCACAACAGAAGTAATTAGAGCAAAAATTAAATGTCTGATTATCAAACAACAATATAATTCACTGTCTCATTAAAGCACAAGTAGGTAGACAAACCAATTCTTATTAAAATTGGATAGAAATACTTTTATCTGACAAAAGGAGTATCCAAGGCTAGAAAAAGGGCAGAAACCTTATTCTCTTAGCTATGTGATCATAAACAATATATAGATAAGTTATATGTGATTAATACGATAGAAAAGTGGAATGGTTCTCCTTTGAAGAATAAGCAAAGCTGGATTTTAACGAGTATAACTTTCGTAAACCATAATAATTATAAAAGTGTGCAAGTTTTGTACTGAAAATATTGCTTACAAGGAATGGAGCTAATGTTTTTGTTTTTGAAGAGTCAGAATAATAAAAACGCTCAATAATTGTAAAAGTCAAATACACAAGTGTTTTTTGAATAAAAGTACTCATATTGTCAATCATTTTATATATCTTTGCATTTAAATTAAAGAATATTGCGAATGAAAGATTTGAATCGCATCAAAGTTGTGCTTGTTGAAAAGAAACGAACGGCTAAGTGGCTTGCTGAGGAATTTGGAAAGAATCCTGCCACCTCTGTATACATTAGACAAGATTGCAATGCTGCTCGACATTGACAGACGAAAACTCATAACTAACTGGTAAAGATTAAAGCTGTGACAGATATTATACAAATTCAAGAATCCGAGTATGATGCAATTCTGCGACAGGCTGTCGCAGTTATTGACCGGACAAGAGCAATAGTGGCAACAACAGTATGTTCTGCAATTGGTACTGCTCATTGGGAAATAGGAAAGTTGCTACACAACACAAAAGTTGAAAGTAAACATGGAAGTGGTGTGGTCAATCGCTTGTCTTATGATTTGAAACAACGTTACCCACAGATGGGTGTTTCTCCAAGAAATCTGTGGGACATGAAGAAATTTTATGAGCGCTTCTGTAACAGCGATCCAAAACTGCGACAGGTTGTCGCAGTTTTACCATGGGGACATATACTGACCTTGATGCGCAAATTCGGTGAAGATGACAATGCCATATTATATTATGCCCAGGAAATCACATCAAAAGGCTGGAACCGTGAGCTTCTATCAAGTGCTATCTCTCTGAAAATACACATGAGAAAGAACGAACTATCGGACAATAATTTCAAGCAAGCGTTACCTGCTACACAGGCGATGTTTGCTAATGAAGTGTTCAGAAGCGGTTATAATCTGGGATTTCTTGGTATCAAAGACCCTATATTGGAAACAGAACTTGAAGCTCGATTGGTAGAAAAAGTAAAGCAATTCCTTTTAGAGCTGGGCAAGGGCTTCACCTATATTGGCAATCAGTATGTGCTCGAATACAACGGAAAACGGAGCAAAGTTGACATGCTTTTCTTTCATCGTGAGCTGCATTGCCTTGTAGCTATTGATTTGAAGATTGGCGAGTTTAAGCCGGAATATGCAGGTAAGATGAACTACTACTTGTCATTACTTGACCGTTTGGAACGCAGAGCAGATGAAAACCGTTCTATCGGCATCATTTTATGCGCCGAGAAAGATCGTGTGGAAGTGGAACTGGCATTGGAAGATATAGGTAAACCTATTGGTGTCGCTGATTATCAACTGATAGTTCCACAGGAAAAACTAAAGAAAATAATAGCAGAAGAAGTAGAGGCCTTCGGGAAGGAACTTCCTCTTCGTACTGAAACGGAAGAGGGTGTCAAACAAGAAGGGAAATGACACTGCCGAGGCAATGATTCAACTTGCCTTATGTAAAATCATGCTTAACAAATTTATTGGATAATTTTTAAACAATTTCTAAAATTGGATAGAAATACTTTTATCTGACAAAAGGAGTATCCAAGGCTAGAAAAAGGATAGAAACCTTATTCTCTTAGCTATGTGATCAATTTATGATTATACGCAATTATGCGCAGGGAATACTAATATGTGATGCTGTGTTACTTCGATCCAATGGCAAAGTTAGAAATGAAGGTATTAGCTAAGAGGATAATCAAATTAGCTCATTAGCAAAATAATTTTAGCTAATAGCTAATCATAATCTTCCTAATATTTGCAGACAATCATTGGGACGTTTATTTCAAAAATGCTAAATGATTAAAACAAACTTTGCGATGATTGTAGACGGTACAAAACTTTAGTATTATAGTTCTGTACGTGAAGGATAGCAGATACTACTCCCCATTATTAGCAAAATTATCAACCATATTTTTCTGCCATTCATTACCTTTATTAATATCCATCACATTCACATTTATATTGATTAGTTACCGCCAACACCACTTATATATCCCCATTCTCTACCTGTACCACATCGGAATTATTCTTCCTGCGAAAATCTTTCGGTGTCATCCCAAACTTCCGGGTAAATTCTTTGTAGAAATAGGAACGGCTGGAGATACCTACAGCCGTAATGACGTCTTGAATGGAAAGCTCTTCATTCTGCAAAAGGCGGGCAGCTTTCTCCATGCGATAATTTTTAATCAGGTCGCTAGGAGAAACAGGAGAGATTTCTTTAAATCTACGATAGAATTGACGCGGACTTATAGACATACAATCGGCAATCAACGTAGTACCAAGATCTTCTTTATCAAGATTCTGTTCGATCACCCGTAATAGTTTTCGAATAAAGTCTGCCTGCTCTGATGTCGTATAGGTAAACAGCCCGGACAATTCTCCCAAATCCTCCAAATAAATCTGCGCAGGTTCCCGTCTGCCATAGATAGCTTTATTCACCGCCTCTTTCAAAAAAAGAATATCATAAGGCAATACGATATAAGAATCTGACCATAAAATCAATTCACGCTGAATGGCTGAACTGGCTTTCCATGTCAGCATCGGAATAAAAACAGTTTTCGACAACACGGAACGATTCTTTCCTACATATTCCATAAAAGAACTTTCGGCCTCTGTATACATCGCCATATCAACTAGAAAGACTGCGGGAGCGGATTGACTAATTTCATCAAATGCGGTTTGCACACTCTTGACAACAGAGACGCAATATTTCTCTGAGAGCAGCCCTGTTATTAACCAAACCATTTCTTCCCGATCCTCTAACAGTAAGATTGTCATCTTTTCTTTTGACTGTTCTTCTGTTAATGCCGCAGGCGTAAAGACAAGGGTCAGACTACAACAACCGGATTCCATTACTTTATAATGTAGAGAGGTATGGAGTTGTTCCAAAGCAGATTGCACAAAACAAAGCATCAATTGGCTACTAAATGAGTGATCGATATCTTTTTTATCAGGTACAGAACACTGCGTACCAGTCAGCTGTTCATACAAATTTTTAAGTATATCATTGGCGGCAGACGACAATGTTAACCACATTGTTTCCTCCTTTTCCTGCGCATCAATTGTGACTTCTGACGATTTTGACTGTAAGCAAACATATTGATAACAATAATACAAGATACAACGCAAAGCGTTCTTGTATACAGGGAAAGTAAAACCAACAGAAATGGATGAATGCAGGGAAGAAGTATCAACCCCTTGTCCCTGCAATGTATGCAACACCTCCATTGATAATTCTTGCATACACATGCGAGCGGAAAGGATAAAAGTAGTAGGATAGAAATGCTTCAACTTCTCCGAATGGAGCGTTTCCGGACGGAACAGGGTAGCCATAGCAGTTTCCCGTATCAACTCAACCTGTTGATTCCGTTGCTCGTAAGAAGTATTTTCTGCACGCAATTGATCGCAAGCATGATAAATAAGTGTAAAACTATCAAGCAATTCTCGGCTATAAGTAACATGTCCTGTTACACTCTGTTGACTTTCGGTATGAAGTAACCGTTTCAATATTCTTTCATGAAGGAAATATCTGCGAATCAAATAAAACAGATAGCCAGCAAGGAGGGTTAACACCAAAAGATAAAAGAGATAAGCCCATACTGACTGATACCAAGGAGGAAGAATATGTATAGGAATAGAAAATAATTTATATTCCGTATCGAACACATCTTTCCTATAACGGACTTTAAAAATATAATCACCTGCAGGAACATCAGTATATGAAGCCTCATTGATGCTGCTGAATGAAGTCCATTGATTTTCATATTCTTCCAGGATGAATGAATATTCCACTTCTTCACCGGTTAAATAATCAGGCACGACAAAAGAGAGAGAAAAAGAAGCGGCGTCTCCGTCCAGTTGCAAACTTTTTCCGTCGGCTGCATAATAATCGCCTAAACTTACTTCCTTGCGCCCTATCCACAGACGACGCAGCAAGATGTCGGGGTAAAATTCGGGGGCTGCCGCCACCTTACGGTCCAGATAAAGTAATCCGTTAATACCTCCAAAGAAAAGACTGCCTGTATAAGGGCATTGGTAATAAGCGTCATCGCTGAACTCACCAATCTGTACACCAGCTGTATAATAATAATCGTGCGATGCACCATTTTGGGGATTATATTTGATAAGTCCGCGATTAGTTCCTAACCAAAGAAAACCATTCCCATCTTCCAGTACGCCATGTATCATATCATTAAGTAGCCCCTGCTCTCTACCGATATAGCTAGCCTGTATTTTCTTCTCACAAAAGGTTAGACAAACCAAACCAGAAGTAGTTCCTACATACATTTTACCATCTTGAGCCCAATGCAAACTTAATATATCATCCACCGATTTATGAAGCATCTCCTTCAAAGATATAACCTGATATTCTTCCGTCCGTTTATCAAAACGGACAAGTCCTTTTTCTCGGCTTCCTAACCATAAAATAGAATCACCTTCTGCCAACATGGGATAGAACATCGTAATTTCCTGTTGTTCATGAAAGAAATGATAGCGTTTCTGTTTTCGCACACTGATAGTTTTCGAGCCTTTTTCTATTATCAACTTATAAAATCCCACTCCTGCCGTAACAGCATAGAGCACACTATCGCTTCCTTCATAAATATCATGTATCTCGATAGGTGGATAATCTAAAGCATTTTCTACTTGATGTATCTCGTCATCTTTAAATGAGTAATAATACAATCCCGGATTTCCGGCTCCAATCCAAAACCTATCGCTGTAGCGACTTTGTACCAATTTATAAACATGGAACTCCTGATCCCATTTCACATACGAAGATATAGACTGCTTTTTCCCGGGAGAATAAGCTGTAGCATCTACAAGCATGTTCTTGTCTGCATCCCGAAAATTAGGCAGATGCAAAAGTCCATCTCCTTTTGTTCCAAACCATAATCCTCCATACTTATCAGTCATGACCGAACGTACCTGCCGGCTCAAATTAGTCGACATACGGTTCAATATCAGATTAGTGGCAATTGAATATTTTTTTGCATAAATCACAGCTCCTTGTCCATCCGATGCAATCCAAAGCATACCTTGAGGCGATCCACGATACATTCCATAAATACGGATATTTCGATTAACGATCTCTTCTTCGTATTTTCTCGATGTACGTAAACGAACTAAACCGTTTGCACGAAATCCAATAACAATATCTTCATAAAAGGGAACGATTCCTGCTATTACTCCATATTTTTGTACTAATGATGAAAGATTACGAATATAAATTTTAGATTTACGGGAAATATCATACATATACAAATCTTTGTCGCAATCTATAAAACAAAAAACACCATTCTGATAGAAAATATTTTCAATAACTTTCGAATGAAATTGTATGGGTGAGACAGTCAATTTCGCTGATAAGCTATCAGTATCAAAAGCGTTTAGTGAGTAATATTGAATCTGTCCAGTATGAGGTGGGAAAAGCCAAAGTACCCCATCATCAGTTACAAATGCCCGCTGCTCCATACCATCCATCGATAATGCAGCTGTGCCTACTGAAACAAATTTCTGATATTTTGTATTATAATAGAAAATTCCATCGTCCGTAAGTGCCCATGTATTTCCTTGCTTGTTAGAATGAACGTAATAATTACCCTGAAAATCGTAATTACCAACAATTTGCTTCGTTTTTTGTGAGAAACGATTTATTCCTAAATGGGTGGCAATCCACAAACAACCGTTATCTGCCTGAGAAATAGAATGGATAACATTGTTACTTAACGTCTTATCTACTGAAAAATCGGTTCGAAACACCTCCATGGTTTTACCATCCCAACAATTGACCCCATCATAAGTTCCAAACCACATCAGTCCATCATTATCTTGAAAAAGACAAAGCACTGCGCTATGAGATAATCCTTGTTGATAATCTACCTTTGAAAAGAAATAAGAATCTTTCTCATTATCAGCAACAACAATCATTGAAGGTATTAGCGCAATAAGAAATATAATCAGACGTGTTTTCACCATATTTTCCAAGTTATATACATCGGTTAGATAGTAATATTCATAATAGCGCAAATATACTAAAAAAATAAATGATATCTTAACAAAATATGGTAATAACCAATATTGTCCTAAATAAATTGGGGGAACAAATAAAAAGGAAGTAGAACTAAGGTAAAATGACTACCTTAGTAGCGAGCCACCAACTCATCTACTTCCTATGGCAAATATAACACTTTTCGCACAGGTAATATCACATCTCCCGAAAGAAAATATCAGGAAAATCATAAAATCTTCGGGGTCAGACAAGCATTGCAAGGGCTACAATACATGGAGTCAGTTTGTTAGCATGATTTTCAGCCAATTCTCAGGATGTGATTCAGTCAGAGATATCTCAAACGGGCTGAAATCAGCCACCGGCAACCTCAATCATTTGGGAATCAACCGTGCACCATCCAAGTCAACGGTAGCATATCAGAACGCCAACCGAGACAGTTCGGTTTTTCGAGGCATATTCTACTCGTTGTTTCAGTATTTCGGACAGCAAGCCCTATGGCAACGAAGAAAGTTCCGTTTCAAGATGCCGATAAAACTGCTCGACTCCACATTGGTGTCATTGACTCTGTCAATATATGACTGGGCACATTACACTACCACCAAGGGGGCGGTCAAGATGCACACGCTATTGGACTATGACAGTCTTTTGCCGGAGTTCGTGAATATCACCGATGGCAAAACCACCGACAACAAAGCTGCTTTTGATATTGAGTTACATCCGTATAGTATTGTAGTAGCCGACCGAGGCTACTGTGACTACTCATTGCTGAATAATTGGGACAGCAGCAACGTGTTCTTTGTAGTGCGTCATAAAGACAATATCCGGTACAAAGCCATAGAGGAGTTGCCTTTGCCTGAAAAACACGCTCAGAATGTACTTATTGACGAAATAATCGAGTTCGAACTCTCGGCGGCCAAATCCAAATATCCCAAACGTTTACGTCGCATCGCAGTATGGAACGATGAACACGGTTTTGAGGTTGAGCTACTCACAAACAACTTCACATTGGCAGCATCAAGCATAGCGGCTCTGTACAAGGCTCGGTGGAACATAGAAATCTTCTTTCGCAACCTCAAGCAACTGCTACGCATCAAGAGCTTTATCGGCACATCCCGCAATGCCGTAGAGACCCAAATATGGACTGCTATGACTACAATGCTGATTCTGACATGGCTAAAGCACATCGCAAGATACAAATGGGCATTGGCTAACCTTGTGGTCACCCTCCGGCTGAACACATTTACCAAAATCGACCTCCAAAAATGGCTTGATCAACCATTTACACCACCTCCCGAAACCATCGAAAACGATTAGGGGGGATTGATTTTGAACTCTCGAGGCTATACTTAACAGTATAGTCAGTTAGCTCATGCTCAAAATTTATTTAGGACAATATTGGGTAATAACAGAAAAGTCGTATCAAAAATGATACGACTTTTCTGTTATTATGTGTTTTTAGTTACTTCTTATTTCTTTGCCAATTCATTAATCACATCCATTATTTTCAGACCGATTTCTTCAGCCGCCTCCATAGTAGATGCTTCGCTATATACACGGATGATTGGTTCCGTGTTACTTTTACGTAGGTGTACCCATTTATCGGCAAAGTCAATCTTCACACCGTCGATATCGTTGATTTCTTCATTCTTATAGATTTCCTTCACTTTGGCAAGGATGGCGTCTACATCTGTGTCAGGTGTCAAATCAATGCGGTTCTTTGCCATAAAATAAGGAGGATAAGTGGCACGAAGCTCGCTAACTTTCTTTCCTTCATGAGCCAGATGGCTAAGGAACAAAGCGATACCTACCAATGCATCACGACCATAGTGGCTGGCAGGATAGATCACTCCACCATTTCCTTCACCACCGATAACGGCATTGGTTGCTTTCATCTTCGTTACAACGTTCACTTCGCCTACAGCAGAAGCATTGTATTCCATACCATATTTACGGGTTACATCACGCAGGGCACGGGTAGAACTCAGGTTAGATACGGTATTACCCGGAGTATGTTTCAGTACATAGTCAGCCACAGTGACCAGTGTATATTCCTCACCGTACATTACACCATTTTCGCAAATCATTGCCAAGCGGTCAACATCAGGATCTACAACGAATGCTACATCGGCCTTGCCCCCTTTCATCAGGTTCATAATGTCACCCAGGTTCTTTTCAAGCGGTTCGGGATTGTGCTGGAAGTTTCCGGTAGGTTCACAGTAGAGTTTTTCTACCTGTTTCACACCCAGACGTTCAAGAAGTTCGGGAAGAATGATACCGCCTACCGAGTTTACGCAGTCGATAGCTACACGGAAATTGGCTTTCTTGATAGCTTCTACATCTACCAGGTCAAGAGCCAATACACTGTCAATATGCTTTTGATTATAAGTCAGGTCTTTGCGGTAAGATCCCAGATGATCGACATCGGCATAGTCAAATTCCTCTGCTTCCGCAATACGAAGTACTTCGTTGCCTTCGGCTGCATTCAGAAATTCACCGTGTTCATTCAGGAGTTTCAATGCATTCCACTGTTTGGGGTTATGAGAAGCTGTCAGGATAATGCCACCACAAGCACCTTCCATGGTAACAGCAAGCTCTGTGGTGGGGGTAGAAGCAAGATCAATGTCCACTACATCCCAGCCCATTCCCATCAAGGTGCCTACTACCACGTTTTTTACCATTTCACCAGAGATGCGGGCATCACGTCCGACAACAATCTTGTTGCTATTCACTTTGCAGATCTTACGAATCAAAGTGGCATAAGCCGAGGTGAATTTTACAATGTCAAGCGGGTTCAGTCCTTCTCCCGCTCCTCCGCCGATAGTTCCGCGGATTCCAGAGATCGATTTGATTAGAGTCATCGTTTTTAACTAAAATATTTATTTAATGTTAGTGTCTCAACTTTTGGCTTTCTCAAACTTCCAGATATCATAGAAGTAGGGATTGACATATTGTTGCGCAGTTGTATGCCCCATCTTAGAGGGTACAATCAAGCGTACATGAGCATCGTTACGTAAATATGGTAAAGCAATCAACCATCCGGATGGAATCGCAGTTCCATAACCATTACTATTCCATAATAAATCGTAATTCAAAGCATCGGATAAAACGATTCCATAAACAGTAGACGCATTTTGTACATAACGGAATGTTAATGGAAACTTGTAATAATCCGGATAATCCATCCATTCTTCCAAAGGTACATTGAAACAGGTAATCTCTCCTTTCATCATATCCTTTTCCACATAACGAGTACAAATGATATCATTGTCAGCAAAAGTATCTGCCTTATTAATAAATTCCGTTCCATTCTCCCCGATCTCCTTTCCGCCACGATCTACGATCTGCATATATACCCCATTGGAGAAAGCAACATATTCGTCATAATCATCCCCAGCATCTTTCGAAGCCGTAACAGTGTCCCGTTCAAACTCTTCCAGTGAAATGACATGGATATCATTATCTTTGATGAACTTATTCACCGCATTTTTCTCATCTTCCAGCATTTCCGCATAAGTCTTCGAATCGTCGCATGCCAGAAACAGACTTCCGGCGGTTAACAAAGAGAGAAATAAAAATACAAGTTTCTTCATTATCTGTTATTTAGCTATATTCCGTACAAATGTATCTCAAAATCATTAAAAGTTGAAAGAGGAAAGTTGAAAGTTCGTATCTTTTAACCTTTTCACATTCACTTTTAACCTTCCATTTTTAGCTTTTCGCTGTTAGCAAAGATTTATACTTCTCAAGCGCTTTCTCAAAGACTGCTTTTGCCTCTTCCATCGTTCCGAAAAACTCACCACCCGAAGCATTCAAGTGACCTCCTCCATGGAAGAACTCGGCAGCCAACTGATTGCAAGGAAAGGTTCCTACTGAGCGAAGGGATATTTTAATCATCGGTTTCTCCGTATCTTCCCTCAAGAAACAAGAGAAACAGACATTCTTAATGGAAAGGGGAATATTTACAAAGCCCTCGCTATCGCCTTTTATATAGTTGAATTTACTTTGTTCAGCTTTCGTCAGTGTGATGAGTGCCGAATTGTAATCCGAATACACGGTCATGTTCGACAATACATATCCCATCAAACGTAGACGACTCTCTGAATAAGTATTATATACCTTACGGTAAATATCATCTTTATCAATCCCCTTAGAAAGGAGTTCACTGATGATAAAATAAATTTCCCGGTTGTTCGAGTTATAAGTGAATCCGCCGGTATCTGTCATCATCCCTGTGTAGATGCATTCTGCACCCTCCTTAGATATATCACTGAAATACCCCATACGACAAATGAGACGAAATATCAGTTCGGAAGTAGAAGATATTTTAGGATAGGACATCACTATCTTACAGAACTCTTCGGGATGCAAATGATGATCAATCATTATTTTACGTGCCGGAGAAGCAGCCACGACATCTGCCATATCGCCAATACGTTTCAGCGCATTGAAGTCGAGACAACAAATGACGTCTGCTTCGGCTATTAATTTATCTGCAAAATCTTTGTAACGGTCATACAAAAGAATATCCTTGGTGCCCGGCATCCACCGCAGGAAATCAGGAAAGGCATTCGGCACAATGACGTTTACAGTTTTTTCCTGTGAATCCAAGAAATGATATAGTCCCAGTGAAGACCCGATAGCATCACCGTCAGGAGAAACATGAGATACAATTACTATTTTGTCAGCTCGTTCAAACCATTTGATGAAATGGTCGATTTTAGCTTGTTCAATTACTTTCGTCAACATACTCTTTATACTTTATCACGGTGCAAATGTACGATAAATCTTTGTACTTAGAGCAAAAAGCGGACAGAACCTTCGTCGGATAGCGAGATAAACCGCAGACCGGATTTTTTACATTCGCTTTCAAGAAGGTGTTTGCGGTATTCCGGGAGAGATGCGTCCAATATGACGTAAGAGAAAGAAAAGACCCGGTTGAGTTCCTCCAGACGTCCGTCATATCCTTTGCATAAGTAAAGATAATGAATATATAACGGAGAAGCGGTGGTTTTGTTGCGCCAACGATTGTCATTGATCACACCAACATGACAACCATGATAAGATACAATCTGCTGCCGACGGTTCAGTTCAACATACCGGCAATCGGTAGTTATTTCTTGGGGAGGCAGAAGGTGATGACGTCTCCAATAATTAGCAGCCACGCGTTCCAGACGTTTTTTATCGGGGATAGAATCTACATAGCTTATCCAAGAGCGCCCGTCATTCCCTATGCAATGCACTGCAGGACAACCGCGCACGTTATAAAAGACCAAGCCCGTCCGAGGACGATCCAACCCATACAATGTTGCATGATAAGTACCCAGTAATAAGAGAGAAAAAAGACCAATCAATAAATTCCGATATCGACGATTCTTGAAATAATAAGCCCATAAGCAGCCGACAATATAAATACCCCATATTTCCGACTGATAAAGCCAGATTCCATCGATAGAAGCGTAAGGAAGCTGTTCCACCCAACGGACGAAAAAATTAAGTCCTTCCAATAGCTTCTTGACACCTTCGGCCACTATCACCTGAAGCCATGAAAGAGGAGTCAGAAGAAGCATCACGACAGCAGCGTATAAGAGAATCGTAATCAAAGAGATAACGACCAGATTCGTCAATAGGAAATGCACAGAGAATCGGGAGAAATAAAACATGACAAGCGGTGCCGTTCCTATTTGTGCGGCAATAGACACACTCATCACTCCCCAAACATACTTTCCGACTCTACCTTTCACCGTAATCAAGTGATAGATCGACTTTTGCATCAATAGAATGGAAGCAACAGCAAGAAAAGAGAGTTGAAAGCCAACATCAAACAACCATGCCGGATTACAAAATAACATCAACCATGCAGCTGCTGCCAGTGTATTTAGAGATAGCGGTTGACGCCCAACCACATCTGCCATTGCTAAAATAGAGAACATACTGACCGACCGTACCACAGAAGGAGAAAGTCCTGTAAAAAAGGCAAAAGCCCACAATAGAACCAGAAGAAGAACAGAACGCATACCTCTACCTATATTTCCTCTTCGGGCAACGGGCTGCAAAATGAGAAAGAGCAGTGTATATAAAAGCCCGATATGCAAACCGGATAAAGCAAGAATATGACTGGCACCGGCTACAGAGTAACTCTCACGAACCGAATCACTTAATTCAGTCTTGTCCCCTATGGTCAGTGCTAAAAGTACAGCCAGCTCATCACCGGTAAATCCTAGTTCCCGATAAAGTGAGATCACCTTTCTTCGGCAAGAACCGGCTACACTTTTGAGATCAAGGCTATTCTTTCCACCCCGTTGCAAAGAGACAGGGGAGTTACCCGGAGATAATGGTGGTTTGTTTGAAGCTAAGATTGTCCATTTCCCAGACGCAACATATCCTGTTCCACAGATTCCTTTGTACATCAGGAAGCGTTCATAATCAAATTCATCAAAGTTCCGATTGTTGTGAGGAGGAGAAATACGGGCAGAGATCAACAGTTCATCTCCATTCTTTAACAGGGCGGCAGCCGAATCTTGCTGTAGATAAAGAAGCACAGCACGCCCTATCGGATATGTACCGATAGTGTCACGACGTTCTTTCAATTGTGTCTGACAAAGATACGTATGTTCTTTTGCTTGAGGTGCATCCGTTATCAAAATCCGATACACAGTTTCATCTTCAGGAAAAGAGTAAACAGCCTGTTGCAATTGCCAAGTTATCCCAAGCCATCCTCCCATGAAACAAAGGATAGAAACTGCCAATCCAAAGCACCATCGCAATGAATAGCGTTTCAGGAAATAAAGGACAAACAATAAAGCAATGCAAAGTCCAAAGGTCAGCACAGGCCATAAGAGTTCCCATGAACGGTCAAAAAAATGATCACCACAAAAAACGCCTGCTACCCAAGGGATAATCAGGCGTATATAAGGATATCGATGGATGTAAAAAGTACTCAACAAATCAGTTACAGTTCGTGTAGCTGACGAATCATAGCTTCCGGATCCGGTGCCGCAAAGACAGCATTACCAGCCACTAGCGCATCAGCTCCTGCCTCAACCAAGCGGGCACCTGTTTCCAGATTCACCCCACCGTCTACTTCAATCAGTGCTTTCGAGCCTATCCGTTCAATCAGGGCACGCAGTTCATGAACCTTTTCTACAGAGTGTTCAATAAACTTCTGCCCACCGAATCCCGGATTGACGCTCATGACAAGCACCATATATACCTCCCGTATAATATCTTGTAAAAGAGCTACCGGAGTGGCCGGATTGATCGTTACAGCAGGTTGCATCCCTGCTTCTCTGATCTGCTGAATCACCCGATGCAGATGCGGGCAGGCTTCATAATGCACATTCATCGTATGAGCACCCAGTGCCTTCACTTCCGGAATAAACTTTTCCGGATTCACAATCATCAAATGCACATCCAACGGTTTCTTGCTCAACTTCGCCACATATTTCAGTACCGGAAATCCAAATGAAATGTTCGGAACAAATACTCCGTCCATAATATCAATGTGTACCCACTCCGCTTCACTGCGGTTTAACATTTCAATATCCTTTGCCAGATATCCAAAATCGGCAGAAAGGATGGAAGGAGCGATAATTGGTTTCATCATTTTTCTATTTTTAGGTTATAGTCGTCTCTTATTTTAATCACCTCATCGGATGAATCACCTCCATCTTACAATCATCTCCCAGGTGATACCCACGAAGAAATTCATCTACTTTCAGACGTTTTTTACCGGGAAGCTGTAACGAAAGAACAGACACAAATCCATCCGTTACAGCCACTTTCATGAATTTCTTCCCATCTGTCAGGATTGTTCCTGTGGCCAATGAATGTGATTCATACACCTTCTCACTTTCAAATATCTTCACCACCACTGCTGTCTCTTCTTTAGAAGTAATCAGTTCACTCCAAGCAGCAGGATAAGGTGATAATCCACGGATAAAGTCGTATATCTTCTTCACCGGCTGATTCCAGTCAATCCGGCAAGTCTCTTTAAATATCTTTGGAGCCGGACGAAGTTCACCGACAACTGCCATCTCTTCTTGAGGAATCGTTTTTACCATTCCACTCAATATGGCATCCACCGTTTCAAGAACCAGTTTTCCTCCCAACATCATCAGCTTATCATGTACCACTTCCACATTATCGGTATCTGCGATAGGCACGCGCACTTGCTGAATCACTTCTCCGGTGTCTATCTCATGTTTCAAAAAGAAAGTGGTAATCCCCGTTTCCGTATCACCGTTGATAACCGCCCAGTTGATAGGAGCAGCGCCACGATATTGAGGGAGCAAAGAAGCATGAAGATTAAACGTGCCCAATCGGGGCATATTCCATACCACTTCGGGCAACATACGGAAAGCAACTACAATTTGCAAGTCCGCCTTCCATCCACGCAACGCTTCTACAAAAGCCTCATCTTTCAATTTCTCCGGTTGAAGCAACGGCAAGTTTTGTTCAAGCGCATATTGCTTTACAGGAGAATACTGAATCTTATGTCCGCGTCCGGCAGGCTTATCGGGCATAGTAATCACCCCCACCACATTATAACCGCCTTCTACCAATTGACGCAGGGCCTCTACCGCAAAATCGGGAGTCCCCATATATACAATTCTTAAGTCTTCTTTTTTCATTAATTCGACATGTTATCATTACTTAAGCACGAATGATTGCCCTTACGGTTGTTAATCTTCAGAGAAATGCACCAATACTTGCCGGTATGAATTAAATATCTTCGATTTAGAGACAAACCCCTGATATCGTCCTTCTTCATCCACTACCGGAAGATTCCAGGCTTTCGTCTCATCAAACGTCTGCATCACCTGTTCCATTCCATCCGTATTGAATATCTTGGCAGGGGCAGATGTCATCAATTTATTAACAGTGAAACGATGATAAAGTTCTTGCCGGAACATGATGTTACGAATGTCGTCGAGAAGTACGACTCCCAGCAATTCACCCGTCCTCTTATCTGTCACCGGGAACACATTTCGATGAGAAGCAGCAATTGCTTTCACCAATTCGCCCAAATCCATTTCCGGATGCACAACAACGAAATCGTCCTCCACCACATTTTCCATTTTCATTAATGTCAATACGGCCTTATCCTTATGGTGCGTAATCAGCTCTCCCTTCTTGGCCAGACGCATCGAATAGATGCTATGAGGCTCAAAAGCAATGATAGTCAGATATGAACTAACGGATACAATCATCAACGGAAGGAATAAATCATATCCACCGGTTAGTTCGGCTATCAGAAATACCCCTGTCAACGGAGCGTGCATGACGCCACTCATCACTCCCGCCATTCCCATCAACGCGAAATTCTTCTCCGGCAGATAAGCAGAGAAAGCAAAATCATTGCTGAAATGAGAGAAAACAAACCCGGCAATACACCCCAGATAAAGCGAAGGTGCAAAGATTCCACCACAGCCGCCGCCACCATTCGTTGCACTGGAGGCAAATACTTTCAGCAAAATTATCAACATCAAATAAACCAGCAGCAGATTACCGTAACCGTAAAACATAGAATTGTTCATCACCGTATCCCACTCTGCCGCAGATGTTCCATTCAGCAAAAGCTCAATCGTATCATATCCTTCACCATAAAGAGGCGGGAAAAGGAAAATCAACACACTCAACATCACACCACCGAAAGCCAGTTTCTTATAAGGGTTATTAAGTTTACCAAAGAGGCCTTCCACCGAATTCATGGCACGCGTAAAGTACAACGAAATCAGTCCGCAAAAGATTCCCAACAAGATAACAAAAGGAATACGTTCCAGTTCGAATGGCTGATCAAGATGAAACTTAAACATAGCTTCCGTACCGGTAGTAATATAAGATACGGTAGCCGCGGTCACTGCAGAAATCAGCAACGGAAGCAAAGAATACATAGTCAGGTCAATCATCAGGACTTCCAATGTAAACACGAGCCCGGCAATCGGAGCTTTGAAAATACCGGCAATGGCACCTGCCGCTCCACATCCCACGAGCAGCATCAGCGTGCGGTGTTCCATCTTGAAGACGCTACCCAAATTGGAACCGATAGCTGAACCGGTCAGCACAATCGGCGCCTCCGCCCCGACCGATCCTCCAAATCCGATAGTGATGGCACTGGCGATAGTAGACGACCAGATATTATGTCGTTTGATACGCCCCTGCCTGCGGGAAATGGCATATAGAATCTTGGTGACTCCATGACTGATGTCGTCCTTGACTATATTGCGCACAAACCAGCCTGCCAAAAAGATTCCGACTACCGGATATACCAAATACAGGTAGTTGGCTTGCGTCGCACTGAAATTATCGGTCAGGAAATTCTGTATCTGATGAATTAAGAATTTCAATATTAATGCAGCAAACGCTGTAAAGATTCCCACAAGGAAACTTAATATCAGGATAAATTGCTTCTCCTTTATATTCGCTTCCCGCCATTTGATGCAACGCTGTAATAAACTAAGTTTTTCTTCTTTCATTTATTCGCGAATTATCTTTATCACTCCACCTTTTTCCAACTTAATAATACTTGAGGGTTTCGGCCGGCTCCTATCATCCTGACGAAAGCCAACGATATAATCTACCGCCGATTTGATTTCATCACTGATTTCACTAAAATTAGCCGCACCCGGCTGCCCGCTGACATTCGCCGAAGTAGAAACAATCGCTTTGCGAAACTGTTGACAGAGTCGTTTGGAGAACTCTTCATTCGTCACCCGAATCCCCACACTGCCATCTTCGGCGAGCAAATTCGATGCTAAGTTACGCGCTCCGGAATAAATTATCGTCAACGGCTTGTCGGCAACTTCAATCAAATCCCATGCAACATCAGGCACCTCCTGTACATAAAAATCCACTTTAACCGGAGAGTCTACCAAAACCAGCATAGCCTTACTGTCAGCGCGTTTCTTGATCTCATACACGCGGCGTACAGCCTCTTCATTCGTCGCATCACAGCCTATACCCCATACGGTATCGGTGGGATAAAGGATCACCCCCCCTTCATTCATCACCTGACAGGCTTTTTTAATATCTTCTATCATTTCTCGATTAATTTCCGTTAAGAACGAATGGCAAAAATAACACTTTTATTCCATTTAGTGAAATCTATCCCAACGTTTTTAAGTCCACAGACACAAACATGAAGGAAAAGACAAGCTCTCCCACAGGTAAAAATGAAAATCCTCTTTCATCCTATCACCGTCGTCCTGAAACTCTTTATTCATCGCATCTACAGAGCGGTGATAGGTTGTTATTAACCTATCACCTCATCTGTCACCTATCACCGCCTGTTTTTTTGAAGAAGTGTTTTGAGACATGAAAGCGTGGTTTCGCTCAATGTCAAGCGGAGTATATAAATAGAGCCTCTATCGGGGTAAAACAGAGGCTCTATTTAGGTGAAACAGAGCCTCCGTTTGGGTGAAATGCAAGCTCCGTTTCACTAAAACAATTCCTTTATTACAAGATATTGTAGTAAAAAAGGCTGAAACCATACACTTTTGCATTCAGGTGTGCCTTCAGGCAAAACCTTCGATGAAAAGGGCTTTTTTGAATAAGCTGAAGGCTGAAAGCAGTTTTCTACTTGTATTATTTAGTAGTAAAATTGACTGCAACAAGCATGAAACTCTATGAAATGATGCAATGGCTATTCATAAACATAAATGATATTGGACACTCCGCGTTCTCCGGCATGATCGAAACGTTTATTATCACAAGGATAATTGACAACGCCATTCTCCGGTGCTCCCGACAGCCATAATGTTGTGGAACCGCCGCCATCGAGGTTCAACGCATCCTTACCGCCTAATATCCGAAGCAGGTGTGCCAGTTCGGGGATATTCACCCCTTCGGCACGCCCCGGAAAACGTCCGTTCACCGTGACGAGCAGTATCTTTCCGTCCTTCGTCATGCAAACAGCGCTACGGGGATGCTTGGTCCGTACGAAGTCCGGACCACACAAGCTCCAGTCGCACACCCGACCGTCCTTTAATAATAACGGACCGGCTGCCAATACTGTACCCGCCTTTCGCTTATATTCTTTTTCTATCTTTCTGTTCCAAGGAATCAGCTTCATCTTTCCTTTCCGTTCATAAACGGCTCCCGTGACACGCAGTTTAAACTCGCTTATCGTTGTCGTATCCATCACTTGCCTGCCCGTCTTCAGGAAACAGACAGAATTCCCATGCTTCATATCAAAATAAGAGCCATTGATTGCTGCAAGCGCATGATGTTCGGAAGCTATCCGGCTTGTCTTTTTCATACCGTCCGATAGGGCAATACCCGTCTTCATCCCTCTGCCGGGGTCAATCTCTATCAGGTTGATAACCTGGGGACACTGATAAAGCTGCGGTATAGATGCGCTCTTGCAGATAATTCCCTTTTGAGAATGTACTATCTCCCATTGGGCAGAAACGATTGCCAGAGAATCTGATGCAGTCTGCCCTTTCAATGTTCCGATGGAACAGAGAGCAAAGACAAGGATACCGAAGTATTTTCTCATTGTAAACAGACAGATAAATATGTTAAGTTAATAAATTAATTAACAAAGATAGATAAAAGAAGTTATCTTCCCAAAGCCGGTCTTGAAATATTTTCGTCATATCTACTTCCACTTCCGGTTTTTTTCGTACTTTTACCCCTCGTTGGGAAGAAGTGCCTTTCTCAACCCTTGAGAACAGAAAAAGAAAAAACAATATATAAAATGAATCACAAATGGAATTATCGGCCCATTACACCCGAACAGACAGAGACAAGCCGGACATTGGCCCAGGAATTAGGGATTAGCCCGATCCTTGGACAACTTCTGGTACAGCGGGGAATAACGAAGGCAACGGATGCCAAGAAGTTTTTCCGTCCGCAATTGCCCGACCTGCACGACCCGTTCCTGATGAAGGACATGGATGTGGCAGTAGAACGTCTGAACAGGGCGATGGGAAAGAAAGAACGTATTCTAATTTATGGAGATTATGATGTAGACGGTACTACTGCTGTGGCATTGGTCTACAAGTTTATTCAACAGTTCTATTCGAACCTTGATTATTACATACCCGACCGCTATAACGAAGGGTATGGCATCTCGAAAAAAGGAATAGACTATGCCGCTGAAACCGGTGTGGGACTGATTATCGTACTCGATTGCGGAATAAAAGCTGTAGAGGAAATTACGTATGCCAAAGAGAAAGGGATTGACTTTATCATCTGCGACCATCACGTGCCGGATGATATTCTCCCGCCTGCCGTAGCTATTTTGAACGCCAAACGCCTGGACAACACGTACCCGTACACCCACCTTTCCGGCTGTGGAGTCGGTTTCAAGTTTATGCAGGCATTCGCTATCAGCAACGGCATCGAGTTCCATCACCTGATTCCTTTGCTCGACATTGTAGCTGTGAGTATTGCATCGGACATCGTTCCGATTATGGGTGAAAACCGGATCCTCGCCTACCACGGTTTGAAGCAACTGAACAGTAACCCGAGTATCGGCATGAAGGCTATTATCGATGTATGCGGACTTTCTGAAAAGGAAATCACCGTCAGCGATATTGTGTTTAAAATCGGACCGCGCATCAATGCATCGGGACGTATTCAGAACGGTAAAGAAGCTGTAGACCTGCTGACGGAAAAAGATTTCTCGGTAGCGCTTGAGAAAGCCGGACAAATCAACCAGTACAACAAAACCCGAAAGGATCTTGACAAGAGTATGACGGAAGAGGCGAACAACATCGTTGCCCATCTGGAAGGGTTGGCAGACCGGCGTTCTATTGTGCTCTACAACGAAGAATGGCACAAAGGAGTGATCGGTATCGTAGCTTCTCGCCTGACAGAAGTGTATTATCGCCCCGCTGTAGTACTGACACGGACGGATGACATGGCGACAGGCTCCGCACGTTCTGTTTCCGGATTCGATGTGTATAAAGCAATCGAGCATTGCCGCGACCTATTGGAGAACTTCGGAGGGCATACATACGCCGCCGGACTATCGATGAAAGTGGAGAATGTGGAGGCTTTCTCCAAACGGTTCGAAGAGTACGTTTCACAGCATATCCTGCCGGAACAAACCAGTGCTGTGATTGACATTGACGCTGAAATCGACTTCAGGGATATTTCGTCCAAGTTCTTCAACGACCTGAAGAAATTTAATCCCTTCGGTCCCGATAACACAAAACCTATTTTCTGCACTCATCATGTCTATGATTATGGAACGAGTAAAGTGGTGGGACGCGATCAGGAACATATCAAACTCGAACTGGTGGACAATAAATCGAATAATGTAATGAACGGCATCGCGTTCGGACAGAGTTCACACGTGCGTTATATCAAAACGAAACGCTCGTTCGACATCTGTTACGCCATTGAAGAAAACACGCACAAGCGTGGTGAGGTGCAACTTCAAATCGAGGATATAAAGCCGATTGAATAAGTACCAGGAGATATTAAAACAATATTGGGGATATGACTCCTTCCGCGACTTGCAGGAGGAGATCATCACCAGTATCGGCGAAGGCAAGGACACGCTGGGACTCATGCCGACCGGAGGCGGTAAGTCCATCACTTTTCAGGTGCCTGCTCTCGCTCAGGAAGGGATTTGCATTGTCATTACTCCACTTATCGCCCTGATGAAAGACCAGGTGCAGAATCTCCGCAGACGTGGTATCAAAGCTCTTGCCGTATATTCCGGCATGACGCGGCAGGAAATCCTCACGGCATTGGAGAATTGCATATTCGGTGATTACAAATTCCTCTATATTTCTCCGGAACGTTTGGACACGGACATATTCCGTACCAAACTACAATCGATGAAAGTCTCCATGATTACAGTTGACGAAAGTCACTGTATCTCACAATGGGGATATGACTTCCGACCCGCTTACCTGAAAATTGCCGGGATACGGGCGCTGTTACCGGGAATTCCGGTACTGGCACTTACCGCCACCGCCACTCCGGAAGTGGTGAAAGATATTCAAGCCCGCTTGAATTTCCGTGAAGAAAATGTTTTCCGCATGAGTTTCGAGCGGAAAAACCTGGCGTATATGGTCCGACAAACGGATAACAAGACGCAAGAGCTGTTGCATATCTTACGAAAGGTACCGGGCAGCGCCATTATTTATGTCCGCAACAGACGACGGACCAAAGAAATCACGGAACTACTGGTAAACGAACAGATTACCGCCGACTTTTATCACGCCGGACTGGATAACGCCGTAAAAGACCTGCGTCAAAAACGGTGGCAAAGCGGTGAAGTTCGTGTGATGGTAGCAACAAATGCCTTTGGAATGGGAATCGATAAGCCCGATGTACGTATCGTATTGCATCTCGACCTCCCCGATTCTCTCGAGGCCTACTTCCAGGAAGCCGGACGTGCCGGAAGAGACGGCGAGAAAGCGTATGCCGTAATCTTATACACTAAAACGGACAAAACGGTGCTACACAGGCGGGTAATGGATACTTTTCCCGACAAAGAATATATTCTCAATGTGTATGAGCATCTGCAATATTACTACCAGATGGCCATGGGCGACGGTTTCCAATGTGTCCGTGAATTTAATCTGGAAGAGTTTTGCCGGAAGTTCAAATACTTCCCGGTCCCGGTAGACAGTGCACTGAAGATACTGACTCAAGCCGGTTACCTGGAATATACGGACGAACAGGACAACGCCTCCCGCCTTCTTTTTACGATTCGCCGGGACGAACTGTACAAACTGCGGGAACTGGGAACGGAAGCCGAGGCACTGATACAGATGATTCTCCGTTCTTACACCGGAGTGTTTACCGATTATGCCTATATCAGCGAAGCCACCCTATCCGTACGTACCGGACTGACCCGGGAACAGATTTATAACATATTGGTCACGCTTTCCAAACGCCGCATCGTGGATTATATTCCGCACAAAAAGACTCCTTATATTATATATACGCGCGAGCGGCAGGAACTTCGTTTTGTGCACATTCCCCCTGCTGTCTACGAAGAGCGTAAAGCCCGGTATGAAGATCGCATCAAAGCGATGGAAGAATATGTCACTTCGGAGAATGTATGCCGTAGCCGGATGCTACTCCGCTACTTCGGAGAGAAAAACGAGCACAACTGCGGACAATGCGATGTTTGCCTTAGTCACCGTGCAACAGATACGCTGACCGGGGAATCTCTTGAAGAACTGAAAAAGAAAATAGCAGAATTACTTGTCCAAAAGCCGCATACACCGGCAGAAATAGCTGAAAAAATAGAAGCGGAGGCAGAGAATATCAGTGAAGTCATCCGGTATTTATTGGAAGAAGGTGAGTGGAAGATGCAAGACGGAATGATACATATTCCAAAATAAGTTACTACCTTTGCGAGGTAACTCAAAAATAACACACCATGTCGAACTTTTTTAAATCTTTCTTCTCCGGAAAGTCGGAAACGCCGGAGAGTGAAAAACAGAAAAACGATCAGAAAAACTTCGAGATCTTCAAATATGACGGTTTACGTGCGCAACGCATGGGACGTCCGGATTATGCAGTAAAATGTTTCACAGAAGCTCTTGCCATCCGGGAAGAGTTTGAAACAATGGGCTATCTGAGCCAACTCTACATTCAGATGGAAGAAATGGGAAAAGCCCGTGAACTGTTGGAGAAAATGGCTGCCATGGAGCCTCAGGTCACAAGTACTTTCCTGACACTGGCAAATGTATGTTTCATCCAGGAGGATTATCAAGCCATGGAAGAGGTCGCCCATCAAGCAATTGCCATCGAAGAGGGAAATGCCGTAGCTCATTACCTGTTAGGAAAAGCCCGCAAAGGACAGAACGATGATCTGATGACGATTGCCCATCTCACCAAAGCAATCACGTTGAAGGACGATTTCATCGAAGCCCGTCTGTTACGTGCGGAGGCTCTGCTAAATCTGAAACAGTATAAAGAAATGATGGAGGATATAGACGCTGTACTTGCCCAAAATCCGGAAGAAGAGACAGCAATGCTCCTACGCGGAAAAGTGAAAGAAGCTAACGGTCAGGACGAGGAAGCGGAAGAAGATTACAAACTGGTGACGGAAATAAACCCGTTTAACGAACAGGCATACCTTTACTTAGGGCAACTTTATATCAATCAGAAGAAGTTGACGGAAGCCATCGGACTGTTTGATGAAGCGATCGAACTGAATCCCAACTTCGCAGAGGCCTACAAAGAACGCGGACGTGCTAAATTGCTGAATGGTGATAAAGATGGTTCCATCGAAGACATGAAAAAATCTCTGGAGCTGAATCCGAAAGAGGAAGCCGCACTGAACGGAGAATTCAAGAATCTGGGACCGAAACCGGAGACACTTCCGGGTATCTTCTAAGTATCCTTTTTATATATTTTAGGTAAGGAAACAAAAAAAATATCGTTTTTTGTTTGCATCTAACGGAAAATTATTACTTTTGTCCCAGAATTAGAAACCAAAGCAAAAAAGATTCAATGAAATCATTTACTTATGCATATTACTTCTTTTTTTACTTTTACTTTAGCAGCAAAGTAGAGCGGGAGTTTGTATGTATCAAGTGACAGTGATGCTTAAGGACTGAATAGAGAAATCAATCATATAAATCCCGCTCCAAGATGGACGCGGGATTTTTTTATATAATACATTTAGAACAATGAAGAAAATAGCAATTCAAGGAATACTCGGCTCATACCATGATATCGCCGCACACAAATACTTCGAGGGAGAAGATATAGAGTTAATCTGTTGTGCCAACTTCGAAGACGTGTTTACTTCGATACAGAAAGACAATCAGGTTATCGGAATGTTAGCTATCGAAAATACGATTGCGGGAAGCTTGCTGCACAACAATGAGCTGTTGCGACAAAGCGGCACACAAATCATTGGTGAATACAAACTGCGTATCTCGCACAGCTTCGTCTGTCTTCCCGATGAGAATTGGGAAGATCTGACTGAAGTCAACTCCCACCCTATTGCCCTGATGCAATGTCGTGAATTTCTGAATCAACATCCGCAATTGAAAGTAGTGGAAAGTGAAGATACTGCCGGCAGCGCGGAAATCATTATGAATGAAAATCTAAAAGGGCACGCCGCCATCTGCTCCAAGGCGGCAGCCGAACGTTATGGCATGAAGGTCCTTCAGGAAGGCATTGAAACGAACAAACACAACTTCACCCGTTTTCTGGTAGTTGCCGATCCCTGGCAAGTGGATGAGCTCCGTCAACATCATGCCAATGCAACCAACAAGGCGAGTATGGTATTCACTCTTCCGCACGCGGAAGGCAGCCTGTCACAGGTTTTGTCTATTCTATCATTCTATCATATCAATCTGACAAAAATCCAATCGTTGCCAATCATCGGACGAGAATGGGAATACCAATTTTACGTAGATGTAGTCTTCAACGATTATCTAAGATACAAGCAATCTATTGCCGCAATCACTCCATTAACCAAAGAACTTAAATTATTAGGCGAATATGCAGAAGGAAAGTCAAACGTATAAAATCGCTCCTGCCGACAGATTGGCGAGTGTTAGCGAATACTACTTTTCAAAGAAACTAAAAGAGGTAGCGCAGATGAATGCTGAAGGAAAAGATGTCATCAGTTTGGGCATCGGCAGTCCTGATATGCCTCCTTCAAAGGAAACCATCGAAACATTGTGCAACAATGCTCATGATCCCAACGGACACGGTTATCAACCGTATGTAGGTATCCCCGAACTGCGCACAGGTTTCGCCAATTGGTATCGACATTGGTACGGAGTAGAATTGAATCCGAATACGGAAATACAACCATTGATCGGTTCGAAGGAAGGAATCCTCCATGTTACACTGGCATTTGTCAATCCGGGTGAACAGGTGTTAGTCCCCAATCCGGGATACCCCACCTATACTTCTTTGAGTAAAATACTTGGAGCGGAAGTTGTAAATTATGACCTGAAAGAAGAAGACGGTTGGATGCCCGACTTTAAGGCACTGGAGAAGATGGATCTTAGCCGGGTAAAACTGATGTGGACCAACTACCCGAATATGCCGACAGGTGCCAATGCTACTCCGGAAATCTATGAGCGTCTCGTTGATTTTGCACGCCGAAAGAATATCGTGATTGTGAACGACAATCCGTACAGCTTTATCCTGAATGATAAACCTATCAGTATCCTAAGTGTACCGGGAGCCAAGGAGTGTTGCATTGAGTTTAACTCTATGAGCAAGAGTCATAATATGCCCGGCTGGCGCATCGGTATGTTGGCATCGAACGCGGAGTTCGTGCAATGGATATTGAAAGTGAAAAGTAATATCGACAGCGGTATGTTCCGTGCCATGCAACTGGCTGCAGCAACTGCTCTTGAAGCAGAAGCTGAGTGGTACGAAGGCAACAACGAAAACTATCGCAACCGTCGCCACCTTGCCGGTGAAATTATGAAAACATTGGGATGCATCTACGACGAGAAACAAGTAGGTATGTTCCTTTGGGGAAAGATCCCCGCTTCCTGCAAAGATGTAGAGGAACTGACGGAAAAGGTATTGCATGAAGCAAGAGTGTTTATCACTCCGGGATTTATTTTCGGCAGTAACGGAGCAAGGTATATCCGTATCTCTCTTTGTTGCAAAGACAATAAGTTGGCGGAAGCATTGGAAAGAATTAAAAGAATAATAAACAAATAAGAATATGGAACTCGAATCAATTTTATTACCGGGCATTGAAGCTAAAAGACCGATTGTCATTGCCGGCCCTTGCAGCGCAGAAACAGAAGAACAAGTAATGGATACAGCCAAACAGCTGGCTGTCAAAGGACAGAAGATATATCGTGCCGGTATTTGGAAACCACGCACCAAACCAGGAGGTTTCGAAGGTATCGGTGTAGAAGGCCTTGCCTGGTTGAAAGAGGTGAAGAAAGAAACAGGAATGTATGTTTCTACGGAGGTAGCAACAGCTAAACATGTTTACGAATGTCTGAAAGCGGGAATCGATATTCTCTGGATAGGTGCACGTACCACTGCCAATCCTTTCGCCGTACAGGAAATCGCTGATGCGCTAAAAGGGGTTGATATCCCCGTATTGGTTAAGAACCCGGTGAACCCGGATCTCGAATTATGGATCGGAGCACTGGAACGTATCCACAACGCCGGTTTAAAACGTCTGGGTGCTATCCATCGTGGGTTCAGCAGCTATGACAAGAAGCTCTACCGCAATCTTCCCCAATGGCATATTCCGATCGAGCTGCGCCGTCGCATCCCTAATCTTCCGATTTTCTGTGATCCGAGCCATATCGGTGGCAAACGCGAATTAGTAGCTCCGCTTTGCCAACAAGCAATGGACTTGAACTTCGACGGTCTGATCATAGAAAGTCACTGCAACCCGGATTGTGCCTGGAGCGACGCTTCTCAACAGGTTACTCCGGACGTACTCGACTATATCCTCAATCTGCTGGTAATCCGTACTGAAACGCAATCTACGGAAAGTCTGGTACAACTCCGTAAACAAATTGACGAATGTGACGACAATATCATTCAGGAACTATCAAAAAGAATGCGAATAGCCCGCGAAATCGGCACCTACAAAAAGGAGCATGGAATCACCGTTCTCCAAGCCGGACGTTACAATGAGATTCTGGAAAAACGTGGCGCACAGGCCGAACAATGCGGTATGGACAGCGAGTTTATGAAGAAGATCTTCGAAGCCATCCACGAAGAATCGGTTCGTCAACAGATGGAAATTATTAATAAATAAACATGATGAGAATATTAATCCTTGGAGCCGGTAAAATGGGCTCTTTCTTTACTGATATATTGAGCTTTCAACACGAAACGGCCGTGTTCGACGTCAACCCGCACCAGTTGCGCTTTGTTTATAACACGTATCGATTCACCACATTGGAGGAGATTAAAGAATTTGAACCGGAACTGGTTATCAATGCTGTAACAGTGAAGTACACGTTGGATGCCTTTCGCAACATTCTACCTGTATTACCCAAAGATTGTATCATTAGCGACATTGCCTCTGTGAAAACAGGACTGAAGAAGTTCTATGAAGATAGTGGTTTCCGCTACGTCTCCAGCCACCCGATGTTCGGCCCCACTTTCGCCAGTCTTAGCAATCTAAGCAACGAGAATGCCATCATCATCAGTGAAGGCGACCACCTGGGAAAAATATTCTTCAAAGACCTCTATCAGACATTGCGTTTGAACATCTTCGAATATACGTTCGACGAACACGACGAAACAGTAGCCTACTCGCTTTCTATTCCGTTCGTATCTACTTTCGTATTCGCTGCCGTGATGAAGCATCAGGAAGCTCCGGGAACTACGTTCAAAAAACACATGGCAATTGCCAAAGGCCTATTAAGCGAAGATGACTACCTGCTTCAGGAAATTCTGTTCAATCCACGCACTCCGGGTCAAGTAGCCAATATCCGCACGGAGTTGAAGAATCTTCTCGAGATCATTGAAAAAAAAGATGCGGAAGGAATGAAAATGTATCTGACAAAAATCCGGGAAAAGATTAAATAATCCGTATTGGCATAGATAAGATTTAACGATCCCCTGTAAAAAAGTGCTTTGCAGGGGATTTTTTTATATGTACCTTTGTATCCGCAAAACGGATTCACAAGAGAAAGAATGATAGATCAAGTTACCATAGACCGGATATTAGACGCGGCACAAATTATGGATGTCGTTTCGGATTTTGTCACCCTACGCAAACGTGGAGTCAATTATGTCGGTTTATGCCCGTTCCATGATGATAAGACTCCTTCTTTTTATGTCTCTCCCGCCAAAGGATTATGCAAATGTTTTGCTTGTGGAAAAGGTGGAAATGCCGTGCACTTCATTATGGAGCATGAGCAAATGTCTTATCCGGAAGCATTAAGGTACCTTGCCAAGAAATACAATATTGAAATCAAGGAACGGGAATTAAGCGATGAAGAGAAGTTGGTGCAAAGCGAACGCGAAAGTCTGTTTATCGTCAACAACTTTGCACGCGATTATTTCCAGAATATACTAAAGAATCATATAGACGGCCGTAGTATCGGTATGGCTTATTTCCGTAACCGTGGCTTTCGCGACGACATTATTGAAAAATTCCAATTAGGCTACTGTACCGAAAGCCACGATGCATTCGCTAAAGAGGCCGTACAAAAAGGATATAAGAAAGAGTATCTGGTAAAAACCGGACTTTGCTACGAAACGGACGACCACCGGTTACGGGATCGTTTCTGGGGACGTGTTATTTTCCCTGTCCATACGCTTTCCGGTAAAGTGGTGGCTTTTGGAGGACGTGTACTTGCCAGTGCAACGAAAGGGGTTAAAGTTAAATACGTCAACTCACCCGAATCGGAAATCTATCATAAAAGTAATGAGTTATACGGTATCTATTTTGCTAAGCAGGCGATTGTAAAACAAGACCGCTGCTTTTTGGTTGAAGGGTATACGGATGTAATCTCCATGCATCAATCCGGCATAGAGAATGTGGTTGCTTCTTCGGGAACAGCGCTTACACCGGGACAAATCCGTATGATTCACCGGTTCACCAACAACATGACTGTGCTTTATGACGGTGATGCGGCAGGTATCAAGGCTTCTATCCGGGGAATTGATATGTTATTGGAGGAAGGTATGAATATCAAAGTCTGTCTTCTTCCCGATGGGGACGATCCGGACTCTTTTGCCCGCAAACATAACTCTACGGAATTTCAAGCCTTTATCTCGGAACATGAAACGGATTTTATCCGCTTCAAAACAAACTTGCTGCTGGAGGATGCAGGAAAAGATCCCATCAAGCGTGCGGAACTAATAGGTAACCTGGTGCAAAGTATTTCTGTCATCCCGGAAGCGATCATTAGAGATGTCTATATCAAAGAATGTGCGCAACTACTTCATGTAGAAGATAAATTGCTGGTATCGGAAGTTGCGAAAAGACGGGAAACTCAAGCAGAAAAACGGGCTGAACAAACGGAACGGGAACGCCGGATGGCTGAAAGAACAGCTATAATGTCGCAAGAGACTACTCCTTCTGAAAATGCTCCAATGCCTAACGGAGATATTCCGTTGTCTCCAGAAGTGGATGGAGGGTATACAGAGGTGCCTCCCACTTTGCAGGAAGACAACTATGATTCTTTTATCCCCCAAGAAGGAAAGGAAGGGCAAGAATTTTACAAATTCGAACGACTGATATTGCAAGCGGTAGTTCGTTATGGAGAAAAAATCATGTGTAACCTGACGGACGAAGAAGGAAACGAAACTCCGGTGACCGTCATAGAATATGTGGTTAATGATTTGAAAGGGGACGAGCTAGCCTTCCATAATCCACTACACCGCCAAATGTTATCGGAAGCTGTCGAACACATGCACGATCCCAATTTCATTGCCGAGCGTTATTTCTTGGCACATCCTGATCCGGTGATCAGTAAATTGAGTGTAGACTTGATTAATGTGCGTTATCAGCTTAGTAAATATCACTCCAAGTCACAGAAAATTGTTACAGATGAAGAACGCCTCTATGAACTGGTTCCAATGTTAATGATTAATTTTAAATACGCAATCGTAACGGAGGAATTGAAACACATGCTTTATGCTTTGCAAGATCCTGCTCTTGCCCATGACAATGAAAAATGCAACTCACTCATGCAACGCTATAATGAGTTGAGAACAGTGCAAAGCATCCTGGCAAAACGTTTGGGAGACAGGGTTGTTTTGCGATGATTCCTCATCGGTGCCGAGACATGTCCTCATCGATGCCGGAACAAAGCTGCATTTCTTACCAGTTTTCTCTACAAAGTCCCATGCTGAATGAGATTCATAAACTCTTCACGAGTCTTTGCCTGATTGAAAGCCCCGGTAAAATCTGAAGTAGTAGTAATAGAGTTTTGTTTTTCCACACCACGCATCTGCATACACATGTGTTTGGCTTCCACAACTACCATTACACCCAGTGGATTCAGTGTTTCCTGGATACACTCTTTGATTTGCAACGTCATGCGTTCCTGCACCTGCAGGCGGTGAGAGAATATATCGACTACACGGGCTATTTTACTCAACCCTGTGATATAACCGTTAGGAATATAGGCCACGTGCGCCTTCCCGTAGAATGGCAACATATGATGTTCGCAAAGAGAGAAGAAATCGATATCTTTCACAATCACCATCTGGCTATATTCTTCTTGGAATTTAGCAGAGCGAAGCACCTCATGGGGATCCATGTGATACCCTTTCGTCAGACTTAACATCGCCTTAGCCACCCGTTCCGGAGTTTTCAGCAGCCCTTCCCTTTCGGCATCTTCACCCAATAAAGTTATAATACTACGATAATGACTCTTCAACTCCTCCAGATTCGGAGAAACAATTTCTTCTTTTTCTAACATAATATAATTATAAAGGAATATTGATCTGGTCTTTTACAATGGATACCTCTTTAAACACACCGGTAGCTTTCAACCGACGCATCATTGCGTCCGCCTCTTCAATGCTCTGGAAATCACCTACGCGACAAAGCCAACGAGGTGGATTGAACGAAGTATATACCGTCAATTCAGGAAAATACTCTTTCACGCGTGATGCCACATGATAAGCCTCATTCTTCGCCTGACGAGTATTGTTTCCGGCATACGCCTGTATTCTGAACCCGGAAGTCTTTATTACTTTCTGTTCACCTGTTGCAGGACGTTCCATCCCTATCAGAGCCTCAATACGGGGATCTTGATGAATAGTCACCTTTCCTTGTCCCGGGACATTGCGTTCCAGACTTTTGACAATGTTCTGTGCCTGTACACCGACAACTGCCAATACCAACAACAAAGTAAGTAAAGCTAGCTTTCTCATTTGATAAGGAGATAATTCACCACAGATTTCACAGATTAGCACAGATTAACTCCATCCAATCAAAATCTGTATTAATCCATGAATCTGCGGTGAAAGTTAATTATACGTTAAAAGCATCAATGATGCCTTTGAAATCAGATACTTTCAAAGCAGCACCACCAATCAGACCGCCATCCACATCCGGGTTAGAGAACAGTTCTTTAGCGTTAGAAGGTTTGCAGCTGCCACCGTAAAGAATAGAAGTATTGTCTGCGATTTCTTTGCCATACTTGTCAGCTATGATAGAACGGATGAAAGCATGGATTTCCTGTGCTTGTTCAGGAGAAGCAGTTTTGCCTGTACCGATAGCCCAAACCGGTTCGTAAGCCAATATAATTTTAGAGAAGTCCTCAGCCGACAGAGAGAATACAGATTCCATCTGTGCAGCAACCACTTCGTTCTGCTTGTTAGCTTCGCGTTCTTCCAGCACTTCACCGATACAGAAAATCGGAGTCAGGCCGTTAGCCAAAGCCAATTTTACCTTTTCTTCAAGGATAGCAACTGTTTCACCATAATATGCACGACGCTCAGAGTGTCCTAAAATTACATATTTTGCACCAGTAGAAGCAACCATTTCAGCAGAAACTTCACCTGTATAAGCACCTGATGCTTTGTCTGCACAGTTTTCAGCACCTACACCAATCTTAGCAGCGTCTACCAAGGGAGTAACAGAAGCCAGGTGGATAAACGGAGTACAGATGATCACATCACAGTTAGGCTTTTCGTTAGCCAGTACTTCGTTCAGTTCTTTAGCCAAAGCGATACCCTCTTGAAGGGTTTTGTTCATTTTCCAATTTCCTGCAACAATGTTCTTTCTCATTTTGTTTTTTATTTTAAAGGGTTAATAAATCGACGATTTCACGATTGACCATTGAAACGATTCAGGTTAGTGCTCGTTACAGAGGGTCGCTCGTTATCATTTATTTTTTTTCTTCTTGTTCTTCTACTCCTTGATTATTTTCTTCCGGTTCTTTGATTTTCATCTCTTCTTGTTGCTGCCGCTTCGCGATTCTCCGTTCCCGACGGCGAACGACCAGCACATCCACCCCAAGCACTAACAACAATGGAATAACAAACCACAAGAAGACATATCCTATGGTATGAGCGTCGCTGCTCATTTTCTGCTTTCCTATCGGCAGATTTTCCAGTTTGTCCGTCAGTACGTATTCATCCGGTATATCCTCATCACTCCATTTATTCAGAATTGTTCCGTTCTTAATCAAGATCAATCCCGGATTAGAACGAACCATCGTCTTCAATGTAATATCATCCATCTGACAGAAAGGATATTCGGCTCCCGACTTGTCCTTCCACAATTCTATCTGTTCCTCCGATGAAGAAGTGAGGCAATAAAAATTATAGCCATGCTCCACCGAATAGTCATATATCTCATTAATCAAATCAATGTTACTATCATCCGCCTCTTCAATCCGATGTGTAACCAACAGAAAAGTATATCCCATATCCGTCAGTACATCTTCTGTGATATCTTCGCCCGTATTCAGATCTATCATAGAGAAATCATGAATAGCCGGCTCATATCCTTTTTCCTTAAGGATGGTACGCGTATCGACAAATGTCCAGGTACTATCCGGATAGTTCTCCAACGTAAATTCTTTCTTCTCTCCCTCCTTCTCCAGGATAAAGATGGTTTCATATACGCTTGGTTTAGCTCCTTCGGGCATTGTCATCCCCTCCGGAATATTCTTTCCGATCTTGTAAGGGCGAAAATCTAAAACCGGCAGACGGTCCAGGCAATAGAACGACAAGGTAAACACAAAAAACAGCGTATAAAGAGAAACCAGCCACTCCATCTTCACACTGATAAAACGAATCAGCATCTTCTTGTGAAGGAAAACCATTATTGCCGCAAGCAACAGAATGATATTCTTACCGAATGTTTCCCAGTTCGTCAACACCCAGGCATCGCCAAAACAACCGCAGTCCGAAACCGGATCAAAGATGGCAAGATACAAAGTCAGTGGTGTCATGAAAATCATCAGCATCAAAGCCAATGAAGTAGCCAGCGTTCTTCTGATAGCAAAGAACAAGGAGATACCAATAAAAAATTCAACGGCTGATAAGGTGATTCCTCCCAACAAAGGGAAGAATGAAGGAAACCAGGAAGCCATTCCGAATGCGGTCAGATAATCCTGTATCTTATACTGGAACCCCAGTGGATCAACGGCCTTTACAAATCCGGAAAAGATGAACGATGCTGCCAAAAGAAAACGACAGACATTCGCTGCTACCTTCTGAATGATATGTAAGTTCTTATCCTTCAAATTCTATCTTAATCAGTCCGAAAACAGAGTAATTAATCATATCCATATAATTGGCATCGACCCCCTCAGACACCAATGTGTTACCGGCCAGGGTCTCAATCTGCTTGGTACGGTAAATCTTCATCAAGATCAAATCGGTATACGAGCTGACACGCATACTCCGCCAAGCTTCATCATAATCATGGTTTTTGGCAAGCATAAGTTCTAATGCCTCTTTTGCATACTTATCGTATAGAGCCATCGCTTCTTCATTGCTGATGTCGGCAGATTCGGCATACCCCAGTTCCAACTGGATAAGTCCGACAATACCATAATTGACAATCGCAATAAACTCGGCACGGATTCCCTCGTCAATCAAAGTCACCCCTTTAGTTTCAATACTACGAATCCGATTGGCTTTAATAAAAATCTGGTCAGTCACCGAAGCCGGACGCAGGATACGCCATGCAGGCCCATAATCGTGCAGCTTCTTGGAAAATAGGTCACGGCACAAAGCGATGACATGTTCAAATTGTTGCTTGGTATCTTTCATCTTCTTCCAAATAGTGCGCAAAGGTAACAATAATTAAGTAAAAACAGAAAGAGGGCACTCTAAATTATATTAAAGTGCCCTCTTCTAAAAATATTGTATTACTGTTTTATAAGCTATATTTCTTATGAACAACGCAAAACCTGTCCGATACGCAAAATGGTAGTCGGTTTGATACGGTTCAGTTTGCAAAGTGTGCTGACTGATACACCACGCAACTTAGCAATACGGGACAATGTATCACCGCTCTTCACCTTATGATAACGAATAGCGCCATCAGCCACTTGGGTATCGTGAGAACCGGCACGTTTTACACCTTTTGCTTTGCGGAACGTATAAGTATCGGCAACGATATCCTGTTTCGGGAAGTCGAACATATAAACCGGATTAATGGCAATTCCCAAGAAACGGGTTTCGAAATGAAGATGCGACCCCGTAGAACGTCCAGTATTACCACCCAGCCCGATTACTTCTCCGGCTTTCACCAGTTGGTTTTCTTCCACCAATTGCTTTGACAAATGGCCATACACTGTTTCCAATCCATTATCATGACGGATAACGACATACTTTCCATATCCTCTACGCTCATATTTCACAATACGTACTTTACCGTCAAAAGCTGCTACGATAGTATCACCTATGTTCACCTTCAAGTCCAACCCATTATGCATTCTTCTCCAACGAGGACCGAAAGGCGAAGTTATTTTTGTACTTGGAGTCGGCATGTGAAAACCCGTCAGGTCGATTGTATACGTTTCAGGGATAATGGCATTTCCGTAAGCATGCACATACTGATTGTTCCAGTTTGGATAAAGACTTAGGGCGGGATATTCGGACTGTTCGGCACGGATTTGCCTCTGCAATGCCAAAGAGTCTACTGATTTTAATTTCTTGTCTATCGGTGCTTGACGGGCAATCAGGTCTTGCGAGAAAGAGCTCAGGCTGACCATCGCCGCAACAACGACTAATCCTGTTTTAATAATGCTAAAATTCATTCGTTCTTCGTCAATTCAATTAATATTCGTCGTTCGCGTACAGGTAGTCAAATGTTGCCTGCTTGTAATCGAATATCTCTTCCGGTTTAAAAAATCTCGTCAATTCAATAGCTGCAGTCTCCGGAGAATCGGAAGCATGAACGATATTCTCTTGAAAGCTCATACTGTAATCCCCACGAATAGTGCCCGGGGCAGCTAAACGTCCATTCGTCGGTCCCGCCAACATACGGACAGTCTGGATAGCATCCACACCTTCAAAACAACAGACAATGACAGGAGCTGCCATCATCGAATCTTTCACACGCTGAAAAAAAGGTTTGCAGCTAAGGTGAGCATAATGTTCGCTTAACAATTCATCAGTCAGTTGCATCATCTTCATGCCAGCCAACCGTAATCCTTTACGTTCAAAACGATGAGTAATCTCACCAACCAATCCCCGTTGAAGGGTACACGGTTTTAAAATGACCAGCGTTTTTTCAAGCATAATACTCGACTTTACTAATGGTTAAACAATACATTTACTAAAAAATTCCCTCAAAGGTAGTATTTTCCGATGAAAAGGCAAAAGGATTATTAACTATTTTTCAGACGCTTAGTACGAAAAGAGAAGGCTTTCGGAGCATTAAACGCCTATAAATAGGGAGGATAGAGGCAAAACATGTTTTGCAACACATTTACGTAAACAAGCTGCATGTTTAACCGTTTTTCAACTTATGGCAGCCCAGTTAACATTCGTTTTCCGCAAAGCCTTAAGCTGGCGCCACAAAATTTCATTCTCGGGATTCTGTGCCGCAGGGTCTTGCTCCACAATATTTTCAGCTATGGCGCGAACGTATTGTAACAGTTGCCCGTCGCGAACAATATCCGCAATCTTCAAATCGAAAGCGATGCCGCTTTGCTGCGTACCTTCAAGATCTCCGGGACCACGCAATTTCAGATCAGCCTCGGCTATTTCGAAACCATCATTAGTGCGCACCATGATTTCCAATCGTTTCCGGGTGTCCTCCGTCAACTTATAACTCGTTACCAGAATACAATACGACTGTTCCGCTCCACGTCCTACCCGGCCACGCAACTGATGCAACTGCGAAAGCCCGAACCGTTCTGCATTTTCGATAATCATCACGGAAGCATTCGGAACGTTGACCCCCACTTCGATAACGGTGGTAGCCACCATAATCTGCGCTTTGCCCGAAACAAAAAGCTGCATTTGCTCATCTTTCTCAGCTGGTTTCATTTTACCATGCACTTTACAAACCGTACACTTCGGGAACGCTTCCAAAATATGCTGATACCCTTCTTCAAGATTCTTCAAATCAATCTTCTCGCTCTCTTTAATCAGCGGATAGACAATATAAACCTGGCGCCCTTCGTCGATCTGCTTACGTACCGAACGATACATGCTTTCCCGGCGATTGTCGAATTGATGAATGGTAGTAATCGGTTTTCTTCCGGGTGGGAGTTCATCGATAACAGACACGTCCAAGTCCCCATACAATGTCATTGCCAAAGTACGTGGAATCGGGGTAGCAGTCATCACGAGCACATGTGGAGGTTGACTATTCTTACTCCAAAGGCGGGCACGTTGGGCCACGCCAAAACGATGCTGTTCATCAATCACAACGAAACCTAAAGAAGAAAAATTGACAGTATCTTCGATAACGGCATGTGTACCTATTAATATATGCACATCTCCGGTCAACAATCCGGTCAGAATCGCTTCTCTCCTTTTTCCTTTAATAGAACCCGTCAATAACTCGACACGGATATCCATGCCGAAAAGCAGTTCTTTGATTGTCTCATAATGCTGGTTTGCCAGGATCTCGGTAGGTGCCATCATACAAGCCTGATACCCATTATCCAATGCCAGCAACATACTCATCAAGGCAACCAGTGTTTTTCCGCTTCCTACATCTCCCTGCAAAAGGCGATTCATCTGCCTGCCACTGCCGACATCGTTCCGTATCTCTTTCAATACCCGTTTCTGGGCACCCGTCAGTTGGAAAGGGAGATTCTTGGTATAAAATGTATTGAACACATCTCCCACTTTCTCAAATAGGTATCCACGATACCTTTTCTGCCTGTCTTTGGCATATCGGAGAATGTTTAACTGAACATAAAACAGTTCTTCAAACTTAAGACGGTATTGTGCTCGACGGAGGAGATCGGGATTGGTCGGGAAATGGATATTCCGGAGCGCTTCCGTCAAAGGCATCAAATGATGCTCCTTCAGCAACTTGGGAGAAAGTGTTTCAGGCAAAGGCTCCTGTATCTGCTGAATCACTGTAGCCATCATCTTCTCAATCGCGTGAGAGTTGAGGAAACTGCGTTTCATCTTCTCCGTCGTACTATAATAAGGCTGCAACCCCACCGAGGAAAGTTTCAAATCATCCGGCTTATCGATATCGGGATGCGCCACATTGATACGTCCGTTGAAAACAGTCGGTTTACCGAAAATGATATATTTCTCGTGAAGTTTATACTTTCCCAAGATATACTTTATGCCTTGGAACCAAACCAAATCCACGACTCCTGTGCCATCCGAAAAATGCGCAGTCAGACGGCGTTGTCGTCCTTCACCAAAGGTCTCGAAACCGAGGATTGCTCCTTTCAACTGGATATACGGCATATTGCCATCTATTTCATGAATGTAATAGATGCGGCTCCGGTCAATATATTTATAAGGGAAATAATAAATTAAATCGTGTAAAGAGTAGATTTCCAGCTCCTTATTTAATACAGCGGCTTTTTGAGGGCCTACACCGGAGATAAATTTTATGTCGCGTGTGGCTAAATCGAACATTTATAAAAGAGCCCTCCCCACTTTTAAATCGAAAGGAGTTGTTATTTTTATATTTTCACGGTTGCCTTCCGCCAAATAAACAGGCACTCCCATCGCTTCCACAACGGAAGCATCATCTGTAAAGAAGGGGGTAAATTCCCGGGCATAGGCTTGTTTCAGCAACTTGACATCAAACACTTGCGGTGTTTGTACCAGTTTATAATCAATCCGGCTGACTGTTTCACTTCCTGTAGCTGTCAAATGACGAAGCGTCTCTACCACATCCACCACAGGAATCACGGCTTTTTGCACCTCTGCCAACTCATAACATCGGCGAATCACTTCTACTGAAACAAACGGGCGTACCCCATCATGCACTCCCACCAGTCCCGGTTCTTGCACCAGTGCCAAACCATTCTTTACGGAATGGAAACGTGTTTCCCCTCCTTCCGCAAGGAGATGTTTCACCGTAAAATGATGTTTATCGCAAAGTTGCTTCCAGAAACTCTGTTGCTCCTGCGGAAGTACCAATATGATTTGAAGCGTCTCGTCATATCTCCTGAAGACTTCCAGCGTATGCATCAACACCGGTTTATCACCTATGGGAAGGAATTGTTTGGGGAGATCACTTCCCATTCGCAAGCCCTTTCCACCGGCGACAATGATTACATATTTCTTCATGGGCAGTTTAGCGTTTAACGCACATCGCTTCTACCAGCTCGTCTACTTTTTCTTTACCTACCAACAGGTCGACGATTGCCAAGGCAAATTCCATAGCAGCCCCCGGTCCCATACCCGTAATGATATTTCCATCACGTACAACAGGTGCATTTACACATTCGGCACCATCCAGATATGGTTCAAACCCCGGATAACAGGTAGCCTTCTTTCCTTTCAGCAACCCCAGTTTACCCAGCACCATCGGAGCAGCACAAATGGCAGCAATGGGTTTACCTTTTGCTGCAAAATCAAGAATCACTTTACGCAACCCTTCGTGCTTGTCAAGTGTAGCAGCTCCCGGCATTCCTCCCGGCAACAACAAAAGTCCAGCATCGAAGAAATCGCAATTCTCGAAATTAATATCGCAAAGAACAGATACATCATGCGCTCCCACTACAATTTCATCCGGTGTAACGGATACAATTTCGACATTCAGTCCGGCACGTTTCAACGTGTCAATAGCAGTAAAGGCCTCAATTTCTTCAAAACCATCTGCAAAAAAAGCGTATACAGTTCCCATAATGCATATATATTTGGTTAATGATACTATCTCAAGTTAAAATAATAAGTGATTGTCCCTGTCTGGTTACTCACTCCATCGATTGTATTAAAACGGGCTTTCTTAGCTGCATCCTCCGCCGCCTTACGTAAAGCGGAATTTACAGTATTCGTTTGAGGGCTAATGCTGGTCGACACCACTCGTCCTGCAGGATTCACTGTGATATTCACCACTACACGCCCTTCTTCCTGCACGTTATATACAGGTTTCGGCAGACTACCCGTACCTAAAGAACGTCCGCCAAGGTCAAATGTTCCATAACCACCGGTTCCGGTTTTCGCTCCGGTAGAAGAGTTCCCCTCCTTGCGACCTTCAGTTCCCGTGCCACCGGCTGCTGTTCCTTTATTTCCTGTCATCTGTGCTCCTTTTCCAAACGCACCGGCCACCCTCTTTCTGGCAACTTCTTCGGCAGCCTTACGTTCACGCTCCGCTTTTTCTTCTGCCAGTCGTTTCGCCTCCGCGGCTTTTTCCGCTTCCGTTTTTTCGGGCTTCTTCACCGGTTCTTTCGGCTTGACCACCTCTTTAGATTTCACCGTTTCTTTTTTCGGTTCTTCCGTCTTAGGTTTCAGAGTCACTGTTTCCTCTTCAGTCTGCGTCAATAAATCCTGTTCCGAAGGAAGATCCGGTGCTGTTTCCGCGGGTGCTGCCGCATCTTGATCCATGATATCCACGTCTACCAGAGAGGGATCATCGAAACCACTCGCTGTGTCTACATTTCCCAGCATCACAGGCACTCCACCCGCATCCTCATCCGGTTGGGGGACAGTAAAACTCACCAGAATCAAAAGAGCAATCACTGCCATATGCACCAACAGTGCACCCAGCGCTCCTATGTATTCACCCTTTTTTCTTCTGTCCATTGTTTCTTATTTATTTTCGGGCGGGCGGGTAGCCAGCACCATCTTAAAATGATTCTCGTTTGCAATGTTCAATACCCTTACAATCTCACGGTAAGGCACCGATTCATCCGCATACAGTGCCACATACATTTCCGGTTCCTTCTCCGCGCAGCTCTGCAGGAATGAGGTCAGATCGTTCAACGCCACCGGCCGCTCTTTCTCATTGCCGAAAGCGGCATAGAAATTCAGGTCTTTATCGATAACCACCCTTGTCAGCGGTTTGGCCGAAGTCTGCTGCTTGCCTTGCGGCAACAATACCTTGATGGCATTAGGCGACACCACCGTGGAGGTTATCATAAAGAATATCAGCAACAGGAAGATGACGTCCGTCATGGAAGCCATGCTGAAATTGGGCGATACTCTATTTCTTCTTTTTAATCCCATCTGCCAATTATTTTGCAGGCTCGTTCAACAAGTCCATAAACTCCATTGTACGAGATTCCATTTTATTTACCACACGGTCTACCAGCATCACCAGATAATTGTAGGCAAACATAGCGATGATACCGACAATCAGACCACCGACCGTCGTAATCATAGCTTCATAGATACCTCCGGAAAGCAAGGTGATATCAATGTTCCCACTTCCGGCATTCGCCATTTCGTAGAATGCACGTACCATACCCGTCACCGTACCGAGAAATCCGAGCATCGGAGCACCTCCGGAAATAGTTGCCATAACAGTCAGTCCTTTCTCCAGCTTCGCAACTTCAATATTACCCACATTCTCAATAGCTACCTGCACATCGTTAATAGGACGTCCCAGGCGGCTGATTCCTTTTTCTATCATACGTGCCGAAGGTGTATTCATCGTACGGCAATAGTTAATCGCCGCTTTGATCTCTCCACTATGAATATAGTCTTTAATCCGTTCCATAAACATAGGGTCTTCTTTTCCAGCTTTGCGGATCATGTAGTTACGTTCAAACAGGATATAGAAACAGATAACCGACAGCACCCCCAACAAAACCATAATCCATCCCCCCTTGACAGCCATATCAAGCATGTTCATTTCAGGAGCATTTACCTCCGTCAGCACGGGGTTGGCAGTAGCCAGTGAGTCAGCCATATTCATAGCCCCTTGGGCTAACAAGATCATTGCATTCATGAGCGTAGACAGCTTTTATATTCCTGAATGGTACGTTCGAGCCCCAGATACAGTGCATCGCTAATCAATGCATGCCCGATAGACACTTCATCCACCCAAGGAATGTTTTTATATAAATAATTTAAATTCACCAGACTCAAATCATGACCGGCGTTCAATCCGATACCCAGTTTACGGGCACTCTTCGCAGCTTCAATAAAAGGAGCGATGGCAGCTTCCGGATTCTTTAGATACCCCGTTGCATAAGGTTCGGTATACAGTTCGACACGATCCGCCCCTGCTTTTGCTGCATATTCCACCATTTCAGGATCGGCCGCCACAAAAACGGACGTGCGAATACCGGCACTGTTAAACTGATCGAGAACTTCCGTCAGAAATTCCTGATTTGCTTTGGTATCCCAACCGGAGTTGGAGGTGATCTGTGAAGGATCATCTGGAACTAAAGTAACCTGATGAGGTTTTACTTTCAACACCAAGTCTATAAACTCCGGGGACGGATAACCTTCGATATTGAATTCAGTCCGCAACAGAGGACGCAGATCATATACATCCGAACAACGAATATGGCGTTCGTCAGGGCGGGGATGAACAGTGATGCCGTCTGCCCCAAAAGATTCACAATCAAGCGCCACCTTTACTACATCGGGCACATTTCCTCCGCGAGCATTTCTCAGTGTAGCGACCTTGTTTATGTTTACACTTAATTTAGTCATAGTTCTACGTTATATTTGCCGCAAAAATACAAATATTATTATTAGTTGCCTAATAATACGAAACGCTTTCTCTACTCTTTTTGGGTTATTTAAAGCAGAAATCCAAGAAAAAATGCCAAATTTGCATGCTGAACTAATGATATTGCTTATGAAATTTGCCATTTTCGGAAATACTTATCAGGCTAAAAAGTCTGCTCATGCTGTCACCCTGTTTAAACTTTTAAAAGAACAAGGGGCGGAGATTTGTATGTACAGGGAATTCTATCAGTTCCTGACTACCGATCTAAAAATGGGAATAGAGGTCGATCACTTATTCGACGGTGATGATTTTACAGCCGATATGGTAATCAGTATCGGAGGCGACGGCACATTTCTGAAAGCTGCCCGCCGCGTAGGAAGAAAAGGGATCCCTATTTTGGGAATTAATACAGGGCGACTGGGGTTTCTGGCAGATATCTCCCCGGAGGAAATGGAAGAAACATTTAATGAGATCCGGGCCGGCAGATATAGCGTGGAGGAACGGAGCGTACTTCAACTGTTCTGTGAAGACACACATCTCCAAGACTCTCCTTGTGCCCTCAATGAAATAGCCATCCTTAAACGGGACAGCTCATCCATGATTAGCATTCGGACAGCAATCAATGGCGCGTACCTGAACACGTATCAGGCTGATGGACTGGTGATTGCCACTCCTACCGGTTCCACGGCTTACTCTTTGAGTGTAGGCGGTCCGATTATCGTTCCCCATTCCAGTACCATCGCCATTACGCCGGTAGCTCCGCATAGCCTCAACGTCCGCCCCATCGTTATCCGTGACGATTGGGAAATCACACTGGATGTGGAAAGCCGGAGCCATAACTTCCTTGTCGCCATTGACGGACGAAGCGAAACTTGCAAAGAAACAACTCAACTCAAGATTCGGAAGGCGGATTACAGTGTAAGAGTGGTGAAACGCTATAATCATATCTTTTTCGATACGCTCCGCAGTAAAATGATGTGGGGAGCAGACGGAAGACGATAAATACGTCATGCCACTCACGACAGTGGTAACACGCAACAATTTAGTTTAACGTAAACGTCTGCGAACCAATCAGATTTCCCCCTTCGAAAATATCCACACGATAGTTTCCGGCATACAGGAATTCTTCTACATCCCAGAATACATTTACAGGTTGTTCTTCACCATTGTATTCGATATACTTCTTGATAGAGTAAGTCAAAGTACGGTTCTCATAGGAGAACGTATCGGATGCACTCTTGGTCAGTACATCGTTATCCGGTTTAGTGATGCGGATATAAAGGGTACGTTCACCGTTTTCAGCAGTTATATTCTTCACGATCGTGAAACTGATAGCGAATTTTACCACATCTTTCACTTTCTTCGCTATTTTACCACGTTTGTTGCGTGGTTCAACACGAATATTAGTTGCATCCAACTGCGCTGCCAGCGTCACTTTCTTACTCAGGTTCTTCTTTTCTTCGGAAAGATTACTGATTTGCTGTGAAGCCTGATTATATTTTTGGGTCACTTCTGCTATGACTTGTTTCTGTTGTGCAGTCAGTTTATTCAATGAGTCAATCTGGTTTATATAACCAATCATCACCTTACGCAAAGTAGCCAATTCTTTTTTCAAACGACGGATTTCCGTTGCATTCGAGCTTTTCACCGTACGAAGTTCTTCCAGGAGACGTTGAGTTTTCAATTGTTCCTGCTCCAGTAATTGAGATAAAGAGTCATTAGAGATCGTCATCTTTAACTCATCATATTGTTGTGCAAAACGGGTATATTCGTTTTCCAGTTCTTCCTTATCTAATTGGAATTCCTGCACTAACTCCCGGTTAGCTTGTTTCTCGGTAAACAATAAATAAGTAACACCAATCATAGCTATCACCAAGACAGCCACGGCCGCAATAAGAAGGCTTTTTTTATTCATAGTTTCAGTTGTGAATTGATAACGTGCGCAAAAGTAATCATTTCGTGACAGAAGTCAAGCAGAAAAGCAGAGAGTTTTTTATAACTCCCTGCCAATCCATGTAATTTTAACTAATCACCCTATCAACCAACCTAAACCAGCAGGCGTCATTACAACCCAAGGATATTCGTTCGTAATCCTCCTTTTTCTTCAAAGGTAGAGAGGATGAAATATCAATCCCGGAATACATTCCGCTACGTACTTAAGATTCTCTACCAAGATACGCTCTTTACTTATTCCTCTGCCTACTATTATTAATTTCATTGCCTATTATTACTTCGTTATACTATAGTCTCCCTTTCGGATAACTATAGTTATACGCAAGGGAGACTATAGTTATCCTTGCGTATAACTATAGTCAAACGAAGTAAGGGTAGCGAACGAAGTAAATCCGGATAGGCAAGCAATGATAAAAAAACAGCTTCTCTTGCCCTTGCTTTTCATCCTACCTATTATATTATGGGAAAGTTAGACCTTTAACTAAAATTATTACGGAAAAATTTCTTTAATTAGGATTATCGTTGTAATTTTGTCGCGCTAAAAAGAGAAAACAAATTATCAACTTTTTAAATAGATAGTATTATGTCAAAAGTAACCGTAGTAGGCGCAGGTAACGTAGGTGCTACATGTGCAAATGTACTTGCTTTTAATGAAGTAGCAGACGAAGTAGTAATGCTGGACGTTAAAGAAGGCGTTTCAGAAGGTAAAGCAATGGATATGATGCAGACAGCTCAATTGCTGGGCTTCGACACTACATTGGTAGGCTGCACGAACGACTATGCTCAGACTGCTAACTCTGACGTTGTTGTGATTACTTCAGGTATTCCTCGTAAACCGGGTATGACTCGTGAAGAACTGATCGGTGTGAACGCCGGTATCGTTAAATCGGTAGCGGAAAACCTGTTAAAATATTCTCCTGATGCAATCATTGTTGTTATCTCTAACCCGATGGATACAATGACTTATTTGGCATTGAAAGCTCTGGGCTTACCGAAGAACCGTGTGATCGGTATGGGTGGCGCTCTGGATAGCTCTCGCTTCAAATATTTCTTGTCTCAAGCTATCGGTTGCAACGCCAATGAAGTGGAAGGTATGGTTATCGGTGGTCACGGTGATACTACGATGATTCCTTTGACTCGCTTCGCTACTTACAAAGGTATGCCTGTAGCTAACTTCATTTCTGCAGAAAAATTGGAAGAAGTTGCTGCCGCTACAATGGTAGGTGGAGCCACACTGACCAAATTGCTGGGAACTTCCGCATGGTATGCACCGGGTGCGGCAGGAGCATTCGTAGTTGAATCTATCCTTCACGACCAAAAGAAGATGATTCCTTGTTCAGTTTTATTGGAAGGCGAATACGGTGAATCAGATCTTTGCATCGGTGTTCCTGTAATCCTTGGCAAAAACGGTGTCGAAAAAATCGTTGAACTGAACCTGAACGAAGACGAAAAAGCGAAGTTCGCAGCTAGTGCAAAAGCTGTTCACGGAACCAACGCTGCTTTGAAAGAGGTCGGTGCTTTGTAATTAATCCCCTTACTGTATATATCAAGAAAGGCTGTTCTTCACGATGAGGGACGGCCTTCTTTCTTTTCAACAGAATCTATCCTCACTATATTTCTAAAAAAAGCTAATTCGTTTTGAGTTCTCATAGAAAGCGCATACATTTGCATCGTTGTTTATGCAATTATTGTCGAGGCCAACAAGTTCAAACAAACGGACCGCTCCAATAAACAAATCGCATAAGAACAGGGTTATTTAAAATAGAAGTATTATCTTATTAATATACGCAAGATGCAATGAAAAAAGTCTTTCTTTTGACAATTTTGTCAAGTCTCGCTTTTATAGGAAAAGCGCAGAACTTACTAAGTCTGGATAGTTGCCGTGCATTAGCTCTTGCCAACAACAAAGATTTGTTGATAAGCAATGAAAAAATAAATGCTGCTCATTATCAACGGAAAGCTGCATTTACAAATTATCTGCCTAAATTCTCGGCAACCGGAGCTTACATGAGAAACCAGAAAGAGTTTTCACTATTAAACAATGACCAGAAAGCCGCGCTTTCGGGATTAGGAACGAATCTGGCCGGTCCCATCCAACAAGCTGCCACCGAGATTGCGACAGCACACCCGGACTTGGCACCCCTGATTTCCTCCCTAAGCGGAAAACTGGGAGTGGTGCTGCCCGCTCTCGATCAGGCGGGAAACTCTTTCGTGGATGCACTCCGCACAGACACCCGAAATGTCTATGCTGGCGCCATCACATTGACACAACCTTTATACATGGGTGGAAAAATCCGGGCATACAACAAAATAACAAAGTATGCCGAAGAGTTGGCCCAAGAGCAACGTCACGGTGGCATGCAGGAAGTAATCATGAGCACAGATCAGGCTTATTGGCAAGTTATTTCACTGGTTAATAAAAAGAAATTGGCGGAAGGTTATTTAAAGCTTTTGCAACAGCTGGACAGCGATGTCGAGAAAATGATCAATGAAGGAGTAGCCACCAAAGCAGATGGTCTGTCTGTACGTGTTAAGGTAAATGAAGCGGAAATGACACTGACTAAAGTGGAGGACGGATTGAGTCTTGCACGAATGTTGTTGTGCCAACTATGTGGAATAGATCTCAGCTCTCCCATCACGCTGGCAGATGAAAATATGGAAGATATTCCATTACTGACAACGGACCCTCATTTCGATCTATCCACCGCTTATGAGAATCGTCCGGAAATACGAAGCCTCGAATTGGCGACACAGATTTATAAACAGAAAGTAAATGTAACCCGTGCGGAGCATCTTCCATCTATCGCATTGATGGGCAATTACATGGTAACCAATCCTTCTGTCTTCAACAGCTTTGAAAACAAATTCAAAGGTATGTGGAATGTGGGAGTGATGGTACAAATACCGATATGGCACTGGGGAGAAGGTATTTATAAAACCAGAGCGGCAAAGGCCGAAGCCCGCATTGCCCAATATCAGCTTCAGGATGCACGTGAAAAAATAGAGTTACAGGTCAACCAGGCTGCATTCAAGGTAAAAGAAGCCGGTAAGAAACTGGTGATGTCCTCTAAAAATATGGAAAAAGCGGAAGAAAATCTACGCTATGCAACACTTGGTTTTAAAGAAGGAGTGATTGCCACCAGCAATGTTCTTGAAGCACAAACTGCGTGGTTGTCTGCTCATTCGGAAAAGATCGACGCACAAATAGATGTGAAGCTGACGGAGATTTATCTGAAGAAGTCTTTGGGAACACTGAAATAATTGAAATCATTTATAATCAAATAATATGGCACCTATAAAATCACAAAATAGCAATATGCTGCTTGCATTTCTTACTCTGCTGGGAGTTATAACAATCGTTGCTGTCGTTGGTTTCTTCATGCTCCGCAAAGGTCCTGAAATAATACAGGGACAGGCTGAAGTGACCGAATATCGCGTTTCAAGTAAAGTTCCGGGGCGTATACTGGAATTTCGTGTGAAAGAAGGGCAAAGTGTTAATGCCGGAGATACGCTGGCCATTTTGGAAGCCCCTGAAGTGATAGCAAAAATGGAACAGGCACGTGCTGCTGAAGCAGCTGCACAAGCACAAAATGCAAAGGCAATCAAAGGCGCACGGGAGGAACAAATCCAGGCGGCTTATGAAATGTGGCAAAAAGCCCAAGCGGGTGTTACCATTGCCGAAAAATCATATCAACGTATCAAGAATCTCTACGAGCAGGGAGTGATGCCAGCACAGAAGTTAGATGAAGTGACTGCACAACGGGATGCAAGTATTGCTACAGAAAAGGCAGCCAAAGCACAATATACCATGGCGAAAAACGGAGCGGAACGTGAAGACAAGATGGCTGCGGAAGCTTTGGTAAACCGGGCGAAAGGAGCTGTTGCCGAAGTTGAATCGTATATAAAGGAGACTTATTTGATCGCTCCGGCTGCGGGAGAAGTCTCAGAGATCTTCCCGAAGGCAGGCGAACTGGTGGGTACCGGTGCTCCTATCATGAATATTGCAGAACTCAACGATATGTGGGTAACATTCAATGTACGCGAAGATCTGCTCAAGAATCTGACGATGGGCTCGGAGTTCAAAGCGGTCATTCCTGCTCTGGATAATAAAGAAATCCGACTCAAAGTATATTATCTGAAAGATTTGGGCACTTATGCAGCCTGGAAAGCAACCAAAACAACCGGACAGTTCGATCTGAAAACATTCGAAGTGAAGGCTTCGCCGGTAGAGAAAGTGGAAAATCTCCGTCCGGGTATGTCCGTTATCATTGACAAGTAACCATGAGAGAGAGAAAAAAGAAATATATGGCTTTGTGGCAGGTCATGCAAAGAGAGTGCCGGCGATTGGTATCACGTCCGCTCTACCTCTTCTGCATGGTCATCGCCCCACTGTTTTGCTATATATTCTTCACCACTTTGATGGATTCGGGACTCCCAAAGGACCTTCCTGCGGGAGTAGTCGACATGGATGATTCGTCTACTTCCCGTAACATTGTCCGCAATCTGGATGCTTTTTCACAGACAGGGGTTGTAGCTCATTATAGTAATGTGACGGATGCACGTATCGCCATGCAAGAGGGAAAAATCTATGGATTCTTCTACCTCCCTAAAGGTTTATCGGCAGAGGCACAGAGCCAACGGCAGCCGACAATCTCCTTTTACACCAATTATTCCTATCTGATTGCAGGCTCCCTATTGTTCAGAGACATGAAAATGATGGGAGAACTCACCTCCGGAGCTGCCGCCCGGACAATGCTGTATGCCAAAGGTGCTACGGAGGAGCAGGCTATGGCCTATCTGCAACCGATTGTAATTGATACACATCCACTAAATAATCCGTGGCTGAACTACTCGGTATACTTATGCAATACAATGATACCGGGGGTACTCATGCTATTGATATTTATGGTTACCGTTTATTCGATCGGTGTGGAAATCAAGGATCGTACTGCCCGCGAATGGTTACGGATGAGCAACAGCTCCATTTACATTGCATTGACGGGGAAATTGCTACCCCACACTGTAATCTTTTTTATCATGGGGATATTTTATAATGTATACCTGTATGGATTCCTGCATTTTCCTTGCAACAGCGGCATATTCCCGATGATATTTGCCACGCTGTGCCTCGTACTGGCCTCTCAATGTTGTGGCATTGTCATGATAGGAACCCTGCCGACCCTACGCCTCGGATTAAGTTTCGCTTCCTTATGGGGAGTCATATCATTTTCCATTTCCGGCTTTTCATTCCCGGTCATGGCCATGCATCCTGTTTTACAGGCTTTGAGTAATCTATTCCCGTTGCGGCATTACTTCCTTATTTATGTCGATCAAGCGCTCAACGGATATAGCATGGCTTACTCATGGAGCAACTATATGGCACTATTAATATTTATGATGCTCCCCTTCTTTGTGATACATCGCCTGAAGGAGGCATTGGTTTACTATAAATATATACCCTAAATGAAAGATATAAAATTAAAAGATAAGATAGCCCAAGGCATCAATGACCTGTTTTATATCTGGAAGCGGGAGTTTCAGACAACTTTCCGCGACCAGGGTGTACTGATATTCTTTATACTCGTCCCGTTAGGTTATCCGTTGCTGTATAGTTTCATCTATGACAACGAAGTAGTGCGTGAAGTTCCCGCTGTTGTTGTAGACGATTCACATTCATCTCTGAGTCGTGAATATCTGCGCAAGGTAGATGCCACGCCCGATATTCAAATCGTCTCTTACTGTGCCGATATGGAAGAAGCCAAACAAATGCTGAAGAACCGGCGTGCGTATGGTATCATTTATATCCCTTCGGATTTCAGTGACAATATCGCCAAAGGAAAACAGACACAAGTGAGCATCTATTGCGATATGAGTGGATTGTTGTATTATAAATCGATGCTGCTTGCCAACACTGCCGTTTCTCTGGATATGAACAGGGATATCAAAATTGTACGTAGCGGAAACACGACCGACCGTCAGGATGAAATCACCGCCTATCCGATAGAATATGAAGAAATCTCCATCTTCAACCCTACTGCCGGATTCGCCGCTTTCCTGATTCCTGCTGTATTGGTATTGATCATCCAACAGACATTGTTGCTCGGCATCGGTCTCGCAGCAGGCACAGCTCGTGAGAACAATAGATTTAAGGATCTTGTACCGATGAACCGTCATTACAACGGAACTTTACGAATTGTGTTAGGAAAAGGGTTGAGTTATTTCCTGATTTACATACTGGTAGCCTTTTATGTACTTTATGTAGTTCCAAGATTGTTTAGCCTCAACCAAATCGGGCAACCCGGTTCGTTACTGTTGTTCGTTGTTCCCTATCTTGCGGCTTGTATTTTCTTTGCGATGACAGCTTCTATTGCCATTCGTAACCGGGAAACGTGTATGCTGATTTTTGTATTCACATCAGTCCCCTTGCTATTTATTTCCGGTATTTCCTGGCCGGGAGCAGCTATTCCTCCTTTTTGGAAGTATATATCCTACATCTTCCCCTCAACGTTTGGAATTAACGGCTTTGTAAAAATCAACAATATGGGAGCCACTCTCAGTGAAGTCGCTTTTGAATACAAAGCTTTATGGTTACAAGCTGGTATTTATTTCCTTACCACTTGTTGGGTATACCGCTGGCAAATACTGATGAGTCGCAAACATGTAATAGAGAGATACAAAGAGTTAAAAGAGAAGAAGACAAAAGGCTGTCTAACAGGTCTCAGCAATTAGAAGTCGAGGGTGTGTAAAAATCGTTAAAATAGGATTTGTTGGACAGCCTCATTTAATAAGTCAGGACCACAAAAGAGGGATAAAAAAATCCCTCGTTCCAAGAGAGTATGGAACGAGGGGTTTTAAAGATTATTATAAAGAGAGTATAATAAGTTTAGAACTTGTAGCCTACACCAATAGAGAAGTTCATGTTCTTCACGCTTGTTTTTTCTCCTTTAGCATTAATACCATCACAAAGTTTGGTCAATCCAAAGCTACCAGTCAAGTCTACAAAGAATTTGTTTATTTCATAAGCAACACCGACTCCAATACCCAAATCAAATTTCTTAGCAGCAGCGTAAATATCGCCATCTTCATCTTTAGTATCCTTGAAGATATCATACTTAACTTCAGCACTTTCCTCACCATCAGACCAGCTATTTTTAACCTTACCTCCAATACCATATGCAAGATATGGACCAGCTTTAACTACAATATTCTGATTCTCTGCAACTGCAAATCTTGCAGCAGCCATGATAGGTAATTCCAAGTACATCGGACTATAAGTAGATTCATATTTTTCGCCATTCTGGCTAAAATCCTGTTTTGCTCCTTTCGCAGAAAACATCAAAGATGGTTGAATAGACCACATTTCTGTGAACTGATATTCCATTCCAACACCAACATTGAAACCTACTTTCATTGAACTTTCCTCCAAACCTGAAAGATTGCTCATGTTCATTCCCACTTTGGCATTCCAAGAAATCTGAGAATAAGAAACGATAGAAACCAGTGCAAATAGCACAAAAATCAACCCTTTTTTCATATCATTCATTTTTTAGTTTGCCTTCCTCTTCCCTTTTGGTTGGCATTATTAATTAATAGTTATGTTAAAGTGCGAGGGAATTATTCGCAACCGATTAAAGTATTGAAACGCACCCTTTCGTATTTTAACGTATATTTTGCAGCCGCAAATATAATTCATTTATTTTATATAAAAATTCTTGAGAGGCCATTTTTTTGTATAAAGGTTATTAAATAGTGACTATATAAAAGAATGTTCATCCGGTCTTTTTTATGCTTAAATGATTTCCGAGCAACCATACGATCCAAATATTCTTGCAAAATTTACACATTTGCAATTATTAACCGGCTAGTTATTGACAATTTACGAAACATTCGTAAATTTGCGAAGTATTCGTAATTAAACAATATATCCATGGAAAAGTTAACTATACAAGAAGAAGAAGCAATGATCTACATTTGGGAGTTACAATGCTGTTTCGTAAAAGACATTGTTGCAAAGTATACACAACCGGCACCTCCTTATACCACAGTAGCATCTATCGTAAAGAATCTCGAGCGGAAAGGATATGTTACACCGAAACGTGTGGGTAATACCTACCAATATACTCCTGCCATTCAAGAAAATGAATATAAACGCCATTTTATGAGTGGCGTAGTTCGCAACTACTTTGAGAACTCTTACAAAGAAATGGTTTCTTTCTTTGCCAAAGACCAGAAAATTTCGACCGATGATCTCAAAGATATTATCGAACTTATTGAAAAAGGAAAAGAAAATTAATAGGAAACATTCATCACCATGACTCCGGAACTAGCTTATTTCCTAAAGATAAATGTAGCGATAGCCCTGTTCTACGCATTCTATCGGTTATTTTTTCATAAGGACACCTTCTTCCATTGGCGTAGGATCGCTTTGCTAGGTTTCTTTGCCACCTCTCTGCTTTATCCCTTGCTAAATATTCAGGGATGGATAAAAGCTCACGAACCAATGGTGGCAATGGCAGATCTTTATGCAACCATCATCCTTCCGGAGCAAGTCGTTACTCCTTTACAAGAGCCTGCAATGGACTGGCAAGAGGTGATCATACAGTTCTCGAAAGTTATCTACTGGAGCGGAATATTATTACTCGCCACACGTTTCTTCGTGCAACTGGGTAGCATCATCCGGTTACACCTCCAATGCTCAAAAAGCACAATACAAGGAGTACGCGTACATCTATTAAAGAAAGAAACCAGTCCTTTTTCTTTCTTCCGCTGGATATTCATACACCCGCAATCACATACGGAATCTGAAATCAGTGAAATCATTACTCATGAAGAGACGCACGCCCGTCAATACCACTCGGTAGATGTGCTCATCAGCGAGGCAATGTGTATCTTTTGCTGGTTCAATCCATTCGTCTGGCTGATGAAACGGGAAGTCAGAGGAAACCTCGAATACATGGCGGATCACCGTGTATTGGAGACGGGACATGATTGTAAATCATACCAGTACCATTTATTGGAGCTGGCACATCACAAGGCTGCAGCAAATTTATCAAATAGTTTCAATGTTTTACCACTTAAAAATCGTATCAAAATGATGAATAAACGAAGAACGAAAGAAATAGGAAGAACAAAATATCTGATGTTTCTTCCCTTGGCTGCTATCTTGATGATTATCAGTAACATCGAAATGGTAGCGCGTACCACTGAAAAATTTGCAAAAGAAATGATGGGACAAGTGACGGAAGAAGTTGCCATGCATACTGAGGCCACAAATATTCCAGAACTTCCTACAGAGAAAATTGAAGGAGCCGCACTTCCAGTGGCTAAGCAAGGAAAAGAGAGGATGGAAACTCAAATCAAAAATGTACCAGACTCCGTTGTCTTCCAGGTTGTAGAAGAAATGCCCGTTTTTCCGGGAGGAGTACAAGCACTAATGGAATACTTGTCGCAGAATGTCAAATATCCGGCTGAAGCACATGCAATCGGTGCACAAGGACGCGTGATTGTAAGCTTTACAGTTAAAAAGGACGGAAGTATAACCGATACGAAAGTGGAGCGAAGTGTCAATCCGTATCTCGACAAAGAGGCCATGCGTGTAATTGCCGCGATGCCTAAATGGAAACCCGGTAAACAAAGGGGGGAAGCGGTAAATGTGAAATTTACGGTTCCTGTTGTTTTCAGACTGACTGGTCCGAAACTTCCCAAGGCAGAAGAGGTAAGACAGTCCGATATGGATGAAGTAATCGTAGTGGGCCATGCCGCAAAAGATGATTCAACTCCAGAAGCAGTAAGTGCAAAAGGAGAAAATGAAGACGAAGTATTCACCATGGTAGAAACAATGCCTAAATTTCCGGGAGGACAAGCCGGCCTGCTCCAGTATCTAGCTAGAAGTATCAAATATCCCGTTATCGCTCAAAAGAGTAAGGAGCAGGGCAAAGTCATCATACAGATGGTTATTGGTAAAGACGGAAGTTTGTCGAATATCAAAGTCTTACGCAGCGTATCTCCGTCACTGGATGCAGAAGCCATACGCGTAGTAGGCAATATGCCTAAATGGGAACCAGGAATGCAAAAAGGACAACCGGTTTCTGTCAAGTACACCATTCCTATCGTATTCAGATTACAGTAATTTCTCTTTCTGGTGTCGCTCCCTTCCTCATCGGAGAGAAACGGGAGCGCACCACAAAAGTCCTCCAAACGCCCCACACCTTTATTTATGTATTTCTACGATTTGAGTCGGAGCCATCTCTACATTCCGGCGATCTACCTGACGGACAACACTCGCAGCCAAGGATAAGAAAGCACGTCCGGTTACAGAGTCTTCATTCAATGCAACGGGGGTACCATTATCTCCTCCTTCACAGATACTTTGTACGATAGGTATCTGTCCCAACAAAGGAACCTTCATCTCCTCAGCCAGTTTCTTGGCACCTTCCTTACCAAAGATATAATATTTATTCTCTGGAAGTTCGGCGGGAGTAAACCAAGCCATATTTTCAACCAAACCGAGAATCGGCACATTCACCTTATCATTAGTGAACATATTGATTCCCTTACGGGCATCTGCCAAAGCAACCGCCTGCGGAGTGCTGACAACAATCGCCCCCGTCATAGCCAGTGTTTGAACAACCGTTAAATGAATGTCGCTGGTTCCGGGAGGAAGGTCTATCAGGAAATAATCCAAATCTCCCCAAGCTGCATCAGCTATCAACTGTTTCAACGCATTACTTGCCATTCCGCCGCGCCACAAGGTTGCCTGATCCGGATCGACAAAGAAACCGATAGACAATAATTTCACACCATACTTCTCTACCGGAATAATCATGTCACGACCATCTATACGTTCAGCATAGGGACGCGCATCCTCCACCTGAAACATCTTAGGCATAGAGGGACCGAAAATATCTGCATCGAGCAAACCAACCTTATAGCCTAATTTAGCTAAAGAAACTGCCAGATTCGCAGACACCGTAGACTTACCCACTCCACCTTTACCGGAAGAGATACCGACTATATTCTTTACTTGCGGAAGGAGCTTGCCAACTTCCGGACGAGCAGCTTGTTTACTCTCTGTTGTGATGGTTACCTGCACATCAGGAGAGACATACGTATGAATAGCTGTCTCCGCCGCCTTCAACATCGATTTCATAAACGGATCGGTCGGTTTCTCAAAAATCAATGAAAAGCTGACAGCCATACCATCAATACGAAGATTATCGGCAACCATCTCCGCTTCCACCAGATTCTTTCCCGTACCGGGATAACGCACCGTTGCCAATGCATCCAATATCAATTTAGGATAGAGAGTCATTTGAATAAAAAATTAAAGATTAAATTTTAAAGATGGAATCCGCAAACTCCTTGAACAATTAAAAGGAGATGCGGAGACCCTATATTAATGCTGTTCTATTTACTTGTATTTAGTCCACTACGCTTGCTACGGTTATAACTACGATAAGGATCAAGCTCTATTTCCACATCCGGTTCTTGCAATTTACCTTCCTGCGGAAGCCGGAACCTGATATACTTAATATCTAAGCCGCGATCCAACCACTGTTGTTCATAATAGGTCTTAATACCGAGAATATGATCTACCAGACCGGAATGATATAAATCTTCAGTCATAAACTCAACGGGAAACCTGTTCGCTTCAATCATGTACTTTGTATAGGTAAACATGAAGTTGCTGTCCGTTTTCAGATGGATAATACCATTCGGCTGCAAGAATTTGCGATACCGCTCCATAAAATAGGTAGAGGTCAGTCGTTTGGTTGCTTTCTTCATTTGCGGATCAGAGAAAGTCAGCCATATTTCACTCACTTCGCCTTCGGCAAAAAAGCGTTCGATGATTTCAATATTGGTGCGCAGGAAAGCAACATTCTTCATTCCGGCCTGTAATGACTCCGTTGCTCCCGTCCACATACGAGCACCTTTTATATCCACTGCTATAAAGTTCTTTTCGGGAAACATCTTACCCAAGCCAACGGTATACTCGCCACGTCCGCAACCCAGTTCGAGCACAATCGGATGATCGTTTTTAAAAAACTCCTTGTGCCATTTCCCCTTCATGTCAAAAGGCACGTTATCTACTGCCGAATAAGGATATTCGAATACGTGCGGATAACTTGCCATATCGGCGAACTTTTCTAATTTATTCTTTCCCATATCCATCCTGATTAGGTCGCAAAGGTACTGATTTTGATGCAACCGACAAAAAGAAATGGAGTACAGATCTATTTTTGAAAAGCACAAAACATCTGCCATCTGCAACAAAATCATGCTAAATCAATGAATACGAACAACTTATGCTGTTGCAGATACCTGTTGCAGATGGTTGCAGATAAAGTTATCTGCAACATACTATTCAAATACCGGATTTGTACAGGTTACCTACACACGCAAAGTGTTCAGCGCTTTGAAACAAAGTGTTCAGCGCTTTGAAACAAAGTGTTCACCGTATTGAAACAAAGTGTTCCACCTTATTGAAACAAAGTGTTCAGCGCCTTGAAACAAAGTGTTCCACCCTGTTGAAACAAAGTGTTCACCATATTGAAACAAAGTGGTTCGCTGAAATAACAACAAATACAAAATAGCAAAGCATACGAGTTTACTTGTGAGATTGAAAGAGTAGTTTATCATGTTGTCAGACCATCATGAGCTAAAACAGATGTGTTGCAGATACTTGATCTGCAACATATCTGCAACAGGTATCTGCAACGCCATAAGATATTATGTTTCAATCATATACAACGAAATTGTTGCAGATGGCAGATAATTACCATAAATATATTCTTCTGTGTAGGAATCGGATGTAGGTTCCTCCGGTATTCCTTTCTGAAGGAAAATCCTACGAATATATTCCTGTTGTTCAGGCGACAAATACCTCTCTTTACGGTAAACGGAACCTTGACACCATCCAAAGGATTGTTCACGCTCTGTTCGCTATTTGGAAAGGATGCCGCAAAAAGAGGTCTGACAAAAGAAAAGGCATGGCTGAGCTGATGAGGGGATTCTCCTTGAATTTTACCAAGCTGCTGCAATTCTTGGTCCCCAAATAAAAAAACGAATTTCAATAGAAAGATAATTGACTGACAGACAAACATCAACAAATTACCCGGCTCACATTGAACCGGGTAAAAGGAAGTATGGCTATATTTTATCTTAAATGAAAGAGCCATGCTCCATTCTTCTATCATACTAATTTGTCTTATCCAATCTCAACATTCACTTCAACGTCTACTTTACTTCCGCATTTCCGCTTTGTTGTGCCTTCAGATCTTCATAAAAAGCAGAGCGGGAAACACCCACATACGGTTGTAAAAAGAGGAATCCAATACCCAAAGTAAAGAGACAAAGGATAGCCCAACCAATGAAACTTAAATCAAGCAGGAACAACTTCATCTTATTTCCATCCATCATAGCCATACTTTTTTCGATAGCCGCGTTGTTTTTCATTTCCGGTTCATCTTTCAAGATAAAGTCGGTCATTGCATAAGAATAAGCCTTAATGATACCCGGTATAAGCAGCAACAGTGACCACAAAAAGGTATAGACCCCTTGAAGCAGCTTAGTGACAAAAATACGTCCATAATCCTGAAAACCTTCGAATAAAGTACCAAAGTCAATGTCTTTGCCTCTACATACGCCAAGCATTACAATAGCAAAACCGTACGCAACCGGTAATCCGACAAATAACGAGCATAACCCTCCAATCACAGGAATAACTGATAAACCACCGACAATAACTGAATAAATAAGTGCAGCTACAGCCGCCATCACCCACTTACCTCGAAGTGCCTCACGTGCCTGCGCACGCAATTCTGAATTCTGTTTTAACATAATGAATAATATTAATTGATACATGTGACATTTTCAAAAATACAGTTATTCCACTATGGTCACCCAGCCATGCGTATCCGGTTCGTCACCATACTGAATTCCACGTAACTTGTTATACAATTTCGTACAGATGGGTCCCGGCTTACCGTCTTTGGAGATCACATAAGATTTTCCATTTTCCAAATCATCGATACGTTGAATAGGGCTGATTACTGCGGCAGTACCACAAGCACCGGCTTCTTCAAATGTTTCCAGTTCTTCTTCCAGTATCGGACGTCGTTCTACCTTGATACCCATATCTTCTGCCAACTGCATCAAGCTCTTATTGGTAATGGAGGGTAAGATAGAAGATGATTTAGGAGTGATATACGTATTATCCTTAATACCGAAGAAGTTGGCAGCACCGCATTCATCGATATACTTCTTTTCTTTCGCATCGAGATAGAACTCGCAGGAATAGCCCAGATCGTGTGCTTTCTTGTTAGCACGAAGACTGGCAGCATAGTTACCACCCACTTTATAAATACCTGTTCCATGAGGAGCGGCACGGTCAAACTCACGAATAATAACATACGGATTGGTTGAAAAGCCACCTTTGAAGTACGGTCCTACCGGAGTTACGAATACAACAAACATATATTCATCGGCAGGATGTACGCCCACCTGGGCACCTGTTCCGATCAACAGCGGGCGAATGTAAAGAGAAGCACCGGTTTCATAAGGAGGAATAAAACGTTCATTCAGCTTCACCACTTTCAGAATTGCCTCTTTGAATCGTTCTGTCGGAAGTTCCGCCATCAGAATTCCCTGACAAGTAGATTGCAGACGGGCAGCATTTTCTTCCAAACGGAAAATACGAATTTTACCATCTTTTCCACGGAACGCTTTCAGCCCTTCAAAGGCCTCCTGACCATAGTGTAAACAGGTTGCCGCCATGTGCAAATTAAGATATTCTTCACTGCTTACCTCCAGTTCTCCCCATGCACCATTACGGAAATTAATTCTCACATTGTAATCTGTTTTCATGTATCCAAACGACAGATTCGCCCAGTCTATTTCTTTCATACTGTTATGTATTAGTTTATTTTCCATGCAATCAAGTCACAAAAATAGCTTTTATTCTTCAGATAGCCTCTTTTCTTGCAATAATTTTTCGACTTCTCGGTCAGCTTTTGTCAGTTTATCCTTGCAAAAGGCGATAATTTCATTGGCTTCTTTTATTTTTTCACTTAAAATATCGATATCCAGTTCGTTGTTGTCTATCTGGCGAACGATCTTTTCAAGACGTTCCATTGCTTGAGAATATGTTTCTTTTTTTGCTCTCACGATATTGATATATAATGTTAATGATGAATGTTTTTACAAATACACGTTTAGCGGATAGTTACTTTTCTACCACCGAATGAACTTCTCCTCTCGATAGCCGGGTTATCAAATGGTCTCCCGGCTTCAGTGAAGCCGCATCCGTCACCGCCTTCCCATTCTTTATTGTAATACTATATCCCCGACTCAATAGTTTATCAGGAGAAGCATCCGCTATTCGTTGTTGCAAAAGTTCCAGACGGTAAGATTGACGGGCTACCAATGCTTTCATCACCTGTGACAAATCTTTCTTTACTGCCAGCAAAGAAAAACGGGCGTCCGCAAGTTTGCGAAGAACAAGATTGGGAATACGGGTTTGGAGAGTTTCCAACTTTCGTCGTTCCTGATCAAGAAGCATATAAGCTCCTTGTTGAATCTGCATAGATAATTCTTCCAGATGCTCCGCAGCTTCCGCTACCCGGTGAATCAGGAGTTCGGCAGCAGCCGTAGGAGTTTTCACCCGGGTATGAGCGACGGAATCAAGCACTGTATCATCGCGTTCATGTCCAATACCGGTAATAATAGGTAACGGAAATTGCGCACATGCAGCTGCCAACAGATAAGTATCAAAGCCGGACAAATCGGAAGTAGCCCCACCACCACGAATGATGACTACTACATCAAATTCACTGATGCGGGCATTAATACGGTCCAGAGCAGCCAACACGGATTCCTCAACCTGATTTCCCTGCATTAAAGCCGGAAAAAGCTCCGTATAGAAAAAGAATCCACTCGGATTATGCTGCAACTGATGACAGAAATCTCCATATCCGGCTGCAGTAGCAGAGGAAATAACGGCAATATGTTGCGGAAGAACCGGTATTTCCAACTCCTTATTCAGTGTCAGTACGCCTTCCTCTTCCAACTGCAATAATATTTCCCGGCGACGACGAGTCATATCTCCCAATGTATAAGCAGGATCAATGTCAAGCACTGTCAGACTGTAACCGTATAGCTCATGAAACTGAACCGTCACTTTCACCAGCACCTTAATGCCGGAAGTAAATTGCTGTCCGGTAGTTTCTTCAAAATAAGACTTCAACAGGCGGTAGATGTTATTCCAAATCATACCGCGCGCCTTGGCTACAAGATTATTGCTGCGAGGATCTTTCTGCACGAATTCCAGATAACAATGCCCTGTCGTATTGGAACGGACATCGCTCAACTCTGCCTGTATCCAATATTCATCAGGCAGACATTGCTCCAGACTACGGCGGACAAGTGCATTCAGTTCTAAAAGAGAAAGCCTCTCCCCACCCTCTCCCCAAGAGAGAGAATCTGATAGCTTCGACTTATTCACAACATTTATCATACAACGGTCACATTATTTCTTTTCCCTGGAAGAGGACTCAAAATAAGCTTTCCACAAATCGGGAATACCGTATCCATAGATGTTATCGGGAAAATCGGCCCTGTCACCCGAGCGACGAACCAATTCTATTACTTCTTTTGCCGTCAGCTTCGGACAAGCCTGCCACAAGCAAGCCACCATTCCGCACATAATCGGAGAAGAGAAGGAAGTGCCGTTAGCATGTCGAAGATTACCGTTTGTTCCCATTACATCCGAGTCCTGTCCTACAGCAACCACATCCGGTTTCACCCGTCCGTCCGATGTATTTCCTACGGAAGAAAATGGAGCCAGTTCTCCTCTTTTATTAATAGCCCCTACAGTGATTACATTCTCCGCATCTCCCGGCGGGGTAATCTTCTTCCACGAACCCGCACCGGAATTTCCGGCACTGCAAACAACAACTATTCCTTTATCCGCAGCTTTCGCTGCTTCACGGGACATCAACGCATAATGTCCGTTCAAATCACGAAAGCGATAATTCTTTGCCGGATCGTCAAACGAATAATATCCGAGGGATGTATTTACCAAATCCACTCCTACACTGTCGGCAAACTCGATTGCCGCCGCCCAATAATCCTGTTCCACCAGATTCTCCGAATATTCATCCTCGCTACGCAACAACCAATAGGAAGCTTCGGGAGCTGTGCCGATCATCACATTCGGCTGATTCATTGCCATGCAAGAGAGAACAGACATGCCGTGGCTGCTTTCCGCATAGATATCCGCTTCGGGATTTACAAAATCACGCACGCCAAGAATGTTGATGTTCTTCATCGCCTCTATCCTGTCCACATTATGAAATCCGGCATCAATAACAGCGATTGTCATCCCTTGTCCCTTAAAACCTGCCTTATGAAGAAGATTCGCACGGCTCATCCTTATTTGTGTAATAGCAGGACCATAAAGACTATCGGTGCGTAACGGATTATTTATCAACGAATCCCTTTGGGTAGATTTCTCCACTTTACCCATCCAAACCCTTTCAGTAGAAAGAACAAAAGGCAATCTTCTTATTTCATCTATCAGCATACTATCATTACAGGAGACAGTAACGAAGTTATCCCATTTTCCGGTAACAAGTACGTGAACGCCTTTCTTCCGTATCGCATCTACGTATTTCCTACATACCGGCAAGTCGGTGGAATCTATTGCCAATCCCTGTCTTTTTCTCCGTTCAATAGATTTCCCGGACAAGTATTTTTCAGGTTTCTGCAGAGAGTATTCCGTAGCCGCCTTGTCTTTCAGACTAATACGGTATTTCAAAGTATCGCCCGGCGTGAATTGAGCCGACATGCTGACTGCTATGGCTGTAAAGAGAATCAATGTAATTAGTTTCTTCATATTATGATTGCTTTATTTTATTTCATTATTGGGGTCTTCACTCATCTTTATTCGTCCCGTTCTCTAAAATCACCAACCCGATTCCCCGCTGCGAAGCAATAAAAGCTCCACCCAATACACGTTTTCCGTCATAGAACACAGCCGATTGTCCGGGAGCAACAGCCGAAGCTGTTTCAAGGAAATGCACCAATAGACGACCATCTTCCAAACGTTTCACCCGGCAAGGTAACGGACGACTTCGATAACGAATTCTCACAGCCAGATTCTCACACCGGAACAACTCTTGTTCATCCACAATGTTATCCTGTTCCACCAGCATATAGTCGGTTTTCAATTGCTCGGCGTCACCAAGCATCACCGTATTTTTCTGCGGACTGATTTTCAACACGTAAGCCGGTTTACCTAAGGCAATCTCCAATCCTTTCCGCTGACCGATCGTATAATAAGGCGCCCCCTTATGTCGCCCCAGTTTCACACCTTCGGAATTGACAAACCATCCCGTTCCTATCTCGGTGTCCAGTTCCGGACATTGCTCACGGAGAAAGTCGCGATAATCACCTTTAATGAAGCAGACTTCCATACTTTCTCCCTCTTTTGACTTGGCTTCATAGCCTTTCTCAGCAAGGTATTCCCGAACTTTCACCTTTGTATAATCTCCCAAAGGAAAAATACAACGCCTCAGTATATCCTGTCCCAATCTCCAAAGGAAATAGGACTGATCTTTCTTCTCATCGTCTCCGGCTACTACATACATGTATCCGTTCCGTTCTTCCAGTCGTGAATAATGTCCGGTAGCAATCCATTCACAACCCAATTTATCTGCCCATTCCTTCAGAACACGAAACTTGAACAAAGGATTGCACATCACGCATGGATTCGGCGTACGTCCCTGCTTATATTCATCTATGAAGTTTTTTACAATAGTCTCTTTAAAAGGTATACGTTCATCCGCCACATAATGTTCGATTCCCATCCGTGCAGCCAATTCCCTGGCATCTTGCGGTTCATCGCCCCATACACGCATGGTCACTCCTACTATTTCGTATCCTTGTTCTTGCAACATCAGACAAGTGGCGGTACTGTCAATACCACCGCTCATCCCGACCAACACTCGCTTATTTCGTTCTTTCATCCGAATTTTATAAATTACGTGGGCACAAATGTACAAGATTCTATTCAAATAGCCATAGAGAGAATGGGGAAAAGCTAGTTGGCCAATAACGTATCCACAAGTTCATAATGATTGATAAAATCATACAACGCAATCTTACGTAACATATAAAACTGATACCACACCGTTTGTATCGAAGAATAATACCTCTTCAAAGCCTCATACAAATCCTTTTGCACCGACGTTATTTCATATATCGAAACCTTGCCCAATCGGAATTTTGCAGATAAAAGTTCATATTGCTCCTGTGCCAACTGATAGGAACGTTTAGACAGAAAATATAATTTCACGCCATGGTTGTAAGAACTCACTTTATCCAATAAATCATTTGCATAACCCATCTCCTCTTCCTCCAATTCCACCATCGTATTACGGTAATTGTTTTTAGCCATCTGTAACTTATTCCGATTTATTCCCCATTGAAAAATCGGAATCTGAAAACCAATCATGACACCTTGACTATAATCCGGCTTCCTGTAGGCATCCGAAAAATGTTCCGCATACTGATTTAATCCGTAACTGACATTGATGTTCGCATTGAAACGATTACTTAATTTTGCATTAAACAATGTCTGCTCCGCCTCCAAACGTTTAGCTTCCTGTGACAAGGCAAACGGATTATTTTTTCGGGCATATCTTGCCACTACTTCCGACTCAATCGTCAACGGCAACGTAAAATCCGGCATAGCCACCTCTACACTATCCGGTATTTCATGCTTTCCCAACAACGCCCAAAGCTGCCTAAGCAACCTTTGATAATCTTTTTGAGACGTTTCATACACATAAAGATTATTATTAGCCTGCAACTCCAACTGTTTATACTCATATTCAGTGAAATGACCATTATCCAACAACGCTTTTCCCGCAATCAATAACGTATCACTAATCGCTATATTTCTCAAGGCCAACTTCCGTGTGATATCAGCTAGAAAGAGACTCAAAAAGCCATTTAATGTTTTTATTTGTATTTCAGCCATATCCGAACAATATTGCCTTGCCGCATTACGTATTTTTATTTGCTCTATCTTCTTCAACTTCTTATAAGTATAATAACCTCCCCAAAGCTGCTGTGAATAATTCAAAGCCAACGGAGTAGTATTAAAATTGTTCCGACGAGTTGAAAATTCAGTTAATACACTCAAATTGGAGCTGACAGAAAATACTCCTCCCGTGACCCCAATCCTCTGCTGAACAGTAAGCCCCACATTACTCGTATTCGAATAATCGTTTACATAAGAATAACTGCCATCGGTAGGATTCTGCATGAGCCGGAGAGAATGATTGAAAGAAACCGGATTCATATTAAAAGCGATTGAAGGCAGAAAACCTTTCAAATAATTCTTATGAGCCAACGATATATTCTCATAAGCCAATCTTAATTTCTCCGCCGAAGGCGAATGGAAGCTCCACTCATTCACAACTTTTTCCAAAGTAATCTGTGTCTGCGCCCACAATCCCGTCATGTTCAAAGACAATGCCAGAACAAGACCTATTTTCTTTACCATCATACTATTCCTGTGACGATACCAATGAATAATAATATCCTTTCTTCTCCATCAACTCATCATGCTTTCCTATTTCTACGATATAGCCTTGATTCATCACTACAATCTGGTCTGCATTTCGTACCGTACTCAGTCTGTGTGCAATGACCACCACCGTCCGGTTATGAAATGCACTATTCAATGCTTCCACAATCTTTCGTTCATTTATCACATCCAGAGAATTTGTAGCTTCATCCAGAAACAGGAAATCCGGATTGCGATATAATGCCCTCGCTATCAACAATCGCTGCTTTTGTCCTCCGCTCAATCCTCGCCCTGCCTCCCCGATCATTGTGTCATAGCCTTTAGGCATGGAATTGATTTCATCTTCAATCTGTGCGATACGGCAAACCTCATGCAGACGTTTATAATCAATATGCTCGTCATCAAGCACTATGTTATTCACAATCGTATCGCTAAACAATTTACCTTCCTGCATCACCACACCACACATATCCCGCCAATGCCGTAAGTTGATAGTCGACACATTCATTCCTCCCATTTTGATTTCACCAAAACTCGGTTTGTATAGCCTCACTAATAGTTTCAGCAATGTAGATTTACCGCTTCCGCTCCCACCCACGATAGCGGTAACCTTGTTTTGGGGTATACGCAGGTAGATATTTTTAAGTACCATAGGCGCATTCACCGAATATTGGAAATGTACATTTTCCAACGTAATATCCCGGCATTCCGGCACGATAGAAGTGCTACCGATAGCCAACTGTTCTTCTTCATCGTCCAATTGGCGAATCTCATTCATCCTCAAGAAACTAATCTTGGCATATTGCGCCGAGATAACGAAATTGATGAATTGAATCAACGGTCCGTTCAGCATGCCGATAATAAACTGGGTAGAAATCATTATACCGAAGGTGATATCCCCCGTAATCACTGCACTGGCACAATAAAAAACAATCGCCATATTCTTGATATTCTCGATAAACTGTGCTCCCAAATTCTGCGAATTGGTTACATTCAGTACCCGTTTGTTTACTTTATAAAGCCGTGCCTGAATCTCTTCCCACTTCCATCGCCGATGTTTCTCATAATTATAGATTTTAATATCCTGAATAGCCGACACCGTTTCCACCCAATAACTTTGGTCTTTCGACACCAGCTCAAAATATTCCCAATCCAACTTCTTACGGATACTCAAGAATAGCAACACCCATAACACATACAATAGAGAACCTGCCAGAAAAATATAAAAAATAACCGCATTATAAACGAGCAATATAATACCGAATACAGCAAACGTGAGCATTGAGAATATCAACGAAAGAGAATTGTTCATAATAAAGCTACGTATACGCTCGTGGTCGCGGGCTCTCTGAAGTATATCTCCCAGCAGTTTATTCTCAAAGAAAGTGACCGGAAGCTTCATCAATTTTATCAGATAATCAGATATAAGGGCTATGTTCACTCTGGAGGTGATATGTAAAAGAATCCAATCACGCACCACATTAAATATCGTTATGCTCAATAAGATACTGATATTACCGATCAATACCATATGGATGAAATTGAGGTCGGAAGTTTTAATGCCGACGTCAATCACTGCTTTTGAGATAAAAGGAAGTATCCCCTGAAGCAAGGTGACAAGCAGCATAACAATAAAAATCGTCGCAAAGTTCTTTCGGTAAGGCATAAAATAACGAAGGATACTGATAAAGCTATTCTTCTCCATCTCTTTCTGCTCCCTACTTCTTTGAAAATCAACCGTCGGTTCAACTGCCAACAACACTCCCTTTTCCTCCCCCTTCGGATACCATCCGCGACGAAACTCCTCATGCGTATATTTTATACGTCCTTTGGCGGGGTCGGAAACCCATACATGACGTTTATCGGCATGATAAATCACAATAAAGTGGTTCTCATTCCAAAAGAGAACAGCAGGAAACGGTACACTGCCCACTACCTCTTCTATTGTACACTTAATCGCCAATGTCCGTAATCCGATACTCTCCGCCCCTGTACTCAAATCGAGTAAAGAAACGCCTTGATTGGTAATTCCGCAGCGGTCCCGCAGATATTGCAAGGAATAATATCTTCCAAAATATTTAGCTATTATTTTCAGGCTCGCAGGTCCACAGTCCTGCGAATCCATCTGGTATTCAACCGGGAAACGTTTTAATATCATCAGTCACCAAGGGTTTTATTTTTCTGTTTTTGCTTTCAGATTGTCGAATAACCTTTCAATCAATCTTTTAGGTTTTGTTATTATCTCCACATTGCCGATACTCTCAAAATCAAGCATCAGTTCTTTCCCGAAATTTGTATGCGCTCCGTTGGGAAACGAAATTATGACCCGATAAGCATTCGCACTCTTGCCGTCAGCCATCTGCATTTTATGCGACAGGCGCGAAACCGACTGCACCTTTCCTCTCAACAGTCCATACTCATCATAAGGGTAGTTCTCAATCTTCACATTAGCGGTCTGCCCTACTTTTATCTTACCCACCCCGTAAGAAGGTATCATCACCTCTCCCACCATTTTATTCTTTGAAGGGATTATTGAGAAGAGTTCCTGCCCGTTCTGTACAAAACCGTTTTCCCGCCAGAATCCTAGAAATTCCAGTTCTCCGCTGACAGGAGCATACTGCACATACTTCTCTTTCCACATCCGAATCGCATTTGTCAGTTCATTCTTACGCGCCAACAGTTCGGCAAATAGCTTATCTCTATTTTCCTGTTCCTCCAAACCCACCTGCTCCAGTTCTTGTCTGTTTTTATAGATTTGTGCCTGCCGGGAGAGCATCTCATTCCGAAACGCTTCATAATTATCTTTATGTGACAAATACTCGGAAGATTGCCTCAAATATTCCTCTTCACTTATTGCTTTCTGAGCAGCCAATGTGCTATCCTTTCTCGTTCTATCCCCGCTTATATGCAGCAATTGCTTTTTCAAGGTATCTTCTTTCTTCATATTTCGGATAATTTCTTCGTCAATCCTTATCTGGCGTTGTAAACCTAAACGCCGGATTTTATACATATCCGACTCCACAAAACGCAAATACTGCAAATGAGCAATCATAAATGCACTAAAAGAGGAAGCAATTTCGCCTAAGGTCAGCGAGGGAGGGACGGACAACTGACCAAGGAAACGGATATTATAGACAGACAACAGTGAGTCTATCCTAAGCACATCCTCATAATTGACACCACTCTCAATGTAGCCGATTACATCCCCTTCCGATACCCTGCTTTTATCTGTTATCAGAAGATGAACTTTCCCGGTACTATTAGCAACCAAGCGCACGGGAGCGGAGTGGGCAGTAATAATAATCTGCCCGTCCACCGTATCCGGATACTTGATGATAAATCCCAGCAAAAGAACGACTCCTATCAGTATACCGGTTATGACAGCCACCCAAGTAGCTCCATTGGTTGGCATACGGTCAATGATGGCTTGGACTTCTTCACTACGCTCCGTTGGAGAAGCCGCTTGCCGTTCTTCAGAAATATCATTTTTCACCATATCTTTTCATAGAAAGTTTATTGTCAGAAAGTTTGAAGAAGTATCTCCGGTTGTTTCAAATTCGGCTGAATCACTCGAACCCAAATTTCTCTGCTATTTACCGGACGTCCAGGCAACCGAAAACTAACCTCTAATAAATTCTCAGAGATGAATCCGAACTCAAGCTTACTGTCTGCACCTGTCAGTTCTGGTTCTGTTACCGATTTAAAGATTTTCTCCACATAAGTGTTGTCCGATGTTTGTTCATAAGTTCCCATTGCCGTTATGACAGACCTTCCATTCATAGTGGATAAATGCATATTGAAAAAATTCTTATCTGAAGAAAATATCTTCAAATAAGGTCCGGTTTGAATATCAAACTTTCCGTAACCTAGAGGCTTGACACGGGTACAAATTTGCCAGATTCCCTCCAAAGAGGCTTTTATATTCTTATTCACCGTCACACTATTACTCGAAGATGCCGACTGGCTTTTCCCCGTCAATCGGAAACTAACCGGAATAGTATACGACACCGGAACTTTCTTTCCTTTCTCTCTACCAGGTATCCATTTACCGGGAATTCCTTTCACTGCCCGAAGAGCCTCTTCATCCAACGACGGTTCAACTCCCCGCACGACTTTAAAGTCTGAAATTTTACCGTTCTTCTTTACCACGAATTGCACAAGTACGTTTCCCGATATTCCTTTTTCCTGAGCCTCTGTCGGATATTTCACGGTCTCTGTCAAATATTTCATTATTCCTTCTTGACCACCTTGGGAGTATACAGGCATTTGATCTACATACAAATAAACTCCGTCTTCACGCACTTGAATCATTTTCTTTTGAGCAAACATTTGGATACTGTTACATATCCAAACTAATAATAAAAAACTAAAGGTAAACTTTTTCATAATACTTAATTTATTGATAATTTAATATGTCATTTTATCGTTTTTTTTCTTGCAGTTAGCAGTAATGGAATTACAAATAATCGTTATGTGATTACATTATACCTCTATTTCAAGGTAAAGAAACAGAAGCTTTCCCAGAAGATATAGCAAAAGCTGCTTTCATGTCTTTCACAATCATTGGATATTTCTTTTGCATTTTGTCATGCAATTCAGAATACAGACGTATATCTTCTTTTGTTGAATGTAAACTATGAAAGAAAAAATACCAAAAAGAAAAAACATCTTCTTGTCTTAATAAGGACAAACGTTGAAACATCACTTCCGGTTTCTTTTGCATAGCTTTTCTGACAACCATTTGCAGATAATTAGGTGCATCAGCTTCCCATCTTCCACCGATACTTAGTGCTATCAATTTATCACAATAAATAGAGTCAGGCAATAAAGTTACCAGATTTCCTAAACCATTCACAATATGATCATACCCCAATTTATACATAGTCAAATCTTCCTTAAGATAAAAATCATAAGTGCTCAAAAAAGATTTCCATGTATCAGGAAATGCGTCAAGGAATTCTTTCTGAACTTCTACAGACTTTTTATTTCGTACCAACTCTCGATAAGAAGAGTTCAACCGTAATGTATCAACATTATTTTGCGCAGCCAATACAGCCGAGCAGAACAATAAAAGAGAAAACAAATAAGTTCTAATCATAACAATCATCCATAAATATTAATAGTTACTCCACTTGAGCCATTTCTTTCAAAGAAGTCAAACAATTCCGAACAAGCACTACGACTGTTAGATACTGTAGGATCTCCTACTCCCGTCACACCCGTTGTACCAGGCAACAGACACCCTAAAGTATCATTGCCTGTATTTCCCGGATGTATCAAAATGGCACTTCTCCCAGAGACTCCTTCCACTTGGTAATAACCAGATTGCCCATGATAAGTAGAAGGAACTACATTATAAGTCCCAGAAGGGATTGCTGTATCAGACCCGGCAACAGTCTCCCTGTCATAATCACGTCCCGGCTCAAGCATTACTCCTGTTATTTGCCCCACTACACATCCTGCAGCATCATATGCAGTAGCCATATAATGTCCCAATGTTGAATCGTTTCCAAAATCTGTTCGATTCAAATTCACTACAACACGAACTCCACTAGTCATTGTACACTCCTGACCATTATAGCTACCTGTTGTTCCATAAGAACCTGTCGGACCTGCTCCACCAATATTGTCTCCATAATTTCCTCCAGCATACCCTGTATTATCGCCATCATAAGGACCTACCCAGCCAGTTATATTGTCCACGCCTGTAGTGCCAGTATATCCTGTAGAACCTGTATACCCTGCCGTACCACCTACATACATTTTCTGATTTTCTTCACTGATAATCGGCATAACCTTTGCCAATTCATCCAAACTCTTACGTGTTACTTTTCTCATAAATCAATTTTTTAATTAAACAATATATTAACCACTATAGCAACTGACGATAAATAGAAACCGTCCGTTCTGTCATTTGCTCCAAAGTCAGTTTTTTCAAATACATCTGCCTTGCATTATTGCGTAGTCGTTGTCTCTTCTTTTTATTATCAATCAGTTCTATCAACTTATCTTCCAACATCTTTACGTCCACTTTCAGACCACCTTCCACAGAGAAAGTAACGCCTACTTTTAAAGCCGTCACTCCATCCGTGAACATTTCGTCAAGCCCGTCTACTGCGGTGGTAACCACCGCAAGCCCAAACATCGCCATCTCTAGCGCCACATAACTTGCCTGTTCCTGCAAAGAAGCAATCACACCGATATCACTATTCCGATAAACCTCTTTCAACTTATCAAAAGGCAGTAAGCCCAAAAATCTGATATCCAAATCGCGGTATTGCGAAGCCAAAGAACTGACAAACCGGGGATGCCCTCCGCCCGCTATCTGCAATTGTATATTATCATATCCCCTCTGCTTCATGCCACGCAACGCCTCCAGAATAAACTGCAACCCTTTACTGGGAGATAACGCACCTGCATAAACCAAACGAATCAGTTTATCTTTTTTACGCCCCACCGTTCTTTTTTCGTAGAAATCATCCATACCATTAGGGATAATATCCATCGGAGGTAACGCTCCTGTGACACCTTTACGAATAAAATCGGCACCACACCGGGTGACACAGATAAGACGATCCGCTTTCGTATAAGAACGATATTCCCAATCACTAAGAATTAACTTACGGTCGGTTTCGAGAGTAGGATGCAGGTAAGCCATTTCATATAAATGATTGAAATGTCTCAAATTACGGTTATAAATTCCTTTCCATGGGATGCAGTGCAAATGAGTAATAATCTTACAATCCACCTTCGAACGTATATAAAGTGCCAAATCTATCAGATTTAACGTATGCGTATGGAGTATAATATTACTTTTCCCCTCAAAAAGATGCCCTATAATATGGAATACTACTGAATTATATTTCTGATTCCAGTATGATTCATTAATGATAGGATCCATAGACAACGGCAGAGGTATAATATACTCAAGATGATTACCTACCCGTCCCAAACGATGAATCAACTTGCTTCGCGAATGAACCAACCGTATCCAACAAACCTCGATGTCCGGACAAGCCGACAGTCCGCGAAGAAGAGTCTCCATATAGCGAGTGACACCCGTTGTGGTGCCATCCTCGCTCATATCCATTAAAAACAAATTTATCTTTTCCATTGCGGCAGAGGATTGAATAAGCGGGAAAATCTCGAAGTATCCAGACCACACTTAAGAGATTCGACATAAACGGCATAGAGCAACCAACGCGACAAGCCACCGCCATAAGAGATGTTGACGCCTTTCGGACTCATGATTGCCAGCAGTTTGCGTTCCAATTCATCCTCGGAAGCGGAAAAGAAGAACGATTCCAGCCATTCTATTTCTTCGCGGTTGCGTTTTTCGTCACAGCGTAACAGATAAAGCCGGTCTATACACACGGACAAAGGAGTATCGGGGATACTCGCAACAGGAAGCAGTTCTCCGGTGAATGCCTGCAATTGCTGTTCCTGCTTGCCAAACAGTTCGTGGATATCCGCATCTACAAAACGATGTTCGACCAAATAGAGCAATGCAAAACGAATACCGGAATAGCCTTTATGGAAACTCAAATCGTCTCCTTTATAAAGCAGGGATTCTTCGAGCAATTCAAAGGCACGCTCTTCCAGATAGTCATCTTTCATCAGACCGGATACTTCGAAAAGAGCCAAAGAGACTCCCGCCTTTCCGGTATACAGACCCGAAGAGTGAAGCGAACAAGCGTTCAGCAACACATAATCGGTGATTTTAGAGATAAGATTAACATTCATCATATATAATGGTATTATAAGTGCTTTGTATATAAATAGGCACACAAAGGGGGACAACCCCACATCGGGCATATCTGTTTTATATTCTATTAGCAAGTTATCAAAGAACACTTTGCATACAAATTACTTGCCAAAGAGTAATGACTTTCAATGATGATAAAAGACAGATACTGCGCCTTGCAAGGGCTTTCCGTCCGCTATACCTTCACGCACTATCGTATCAATCAAACTAGAATTAAAACAAACTTTTATGTCACGTTGTTCGTTACGCACCATGAAATGCTGCAAAATGCCTTGCATGTATAGCCTCATGAATCAAAGTAACCAATAATGCCTCATCAGATGTTTTCACTCTACTCCAGTCTAAAATTCTTCGAATTATTTACACTGGTATTCTTTCAAAAAACGCGATATTATAACAATATCATTTTTTTGCAATAGAATAAACGGTCCCATACTTCCAATGCTCACTTGAATTATATGAGCTAGCGATATCTCTACATCCAATAATTTTTAACCTTACCATAATTCTTCCAAGTCCTTTGTATATATGCCTTCTCTATACGCTTATTCAACAACTCTTTCGGATAAAACAGGGGTTTACTTTCTCTGATATAAATGACTCCATCCATATAATATGACAACGAAGAAAGATTAACATACAGATTATCTTTCACAACCGATCCAAATCCCCTGATCATACAAGCCAAATAGGAATCATGGCGAACAGAAGCATAGCAATAATCCTCCCCCAGTTCCTCCATAACAGATTCTAAACTATTATAAACCGGTGGGTTAAGCTTCTTTATCACAAATTTATCAGCATCTATGGTCAAAAAAGAACCTCTACCCGCCTTAAGCCTATGCAAATATAATCTTTTCCATATTTCTGCCGCATATAAGTTCCAAGCATCTTATTTTGGTAAATAGGGTCACGTGAGAAAGCGGAATGTCGTAGATGAGTATACATCATCACCTTTTCTTCTGACAAATCAACTAACTCATCTATTAAATAGCCAGCATAGGAATTCATCCAAGAATCTCTTAAAAGCATGACATCGGATGAGGAGACTTTTCTTTTTCCTAATCTATCTTTGACATGTTTCAACGTATGAAGAAAAACATTATACTCTTTCCCACTCAATATTTCCTCTAATTCGGGTATGGATTGAGCTTTATCCACTATATTATCAATATTTTCCCCCTCAATCAATTGCCAGCAGAGAGAATCTATCCCACTTATATTTTTTCCCCTTTTAATATTCGCAAGTATTCTCACAGCCAATATACCTCGTCTTTATCTATCATTTCAATATCAATGCCATACAAGCCCACCTTTTTCCCGGATGTTTTGTTATAACTTCTCAACCAAAGCATAAACTCTTTCAATTCTTGCCCAAGGGGAAACTTATCTGCGAACAACAAACTATCCGGACATACAGAATCATCGCCTTGCACATATCGGTTTAAGGTCAGCCATTGGGTAATAGGCCTTTCCAAAAGAATCAGTTTACAATGATTATGCAGAATCTGATATTTCATAATGTCTGTCGCTACTTTAGTCATGGAAGCACTCCCATGAAACGTCTCTCCAAGAGCCAACACTTTCGACTTACCTAAAAGTTTAATTTGGGAATATTCTTTCTCTGTATCAAAAGATAATGGAAACGGATTTTCTATTAATAAATCCCGATCTCCATAAGAATCTTGTACTGCAAATCTATCAAGGGAACAACTATCTAACTGAACATCCAAATGGTCTAATAATAATTTTTGAGGGATTTTATCATAATTTCCTCTAACTTCTATCTGTATATTCAACATCACACTCCCTTTCAAAGGGACAACGCATGAATATGCTTGCCAATCGTTATCTTCTATCAAAAATACTGTATCCGTAGCCATAGCCTCTCCCTTATAATCAAGAGCAGTACCAATCATATATGCCCGATACAAATTTTGTCCTTTACAATGCAACGTAAGCTTTGCATAAGAGGCATTGTGTGTTCTAGGCAATAATACATTTTGACATACATTGACGTTGATCGGAAAATGAACGTTCCACAAGCATTGCTGGAATATACCTAATGGGTGCTTGTTGTTTTTCATAACTGTAGTGTCATGCATGACGACGCCTTGGGTCTTATCCCTACTAATATACCAATTAAACAGACTGTCCTTTTCCTGATGAAAATCTAAATAATACATTTGTGTATAGGTTCTATCCTGAGCGTGAACACAAATCGAAAATAATAAAAAGAAAACAACATAGGTTCGCATAGAGAATTAACGTTATAGGATTCTAGAAGTTATTATTTTACCAGTGGACACATCATAAACATCAAACCTAACATCTCCTGTTAATGTTCCTGGCATATTAGTTCTTTTAATAAAAAACACACTATCTTTAGTATAGCCTCTTCGTAATAATTCACTCTGAATATCCAATGTCATATTTGTATATTTCTTATTGATATTATCATACACTTGGCCAAAGATAGGTATCGAAGTAGCAATTTGGTTTAAAACTCTATCCATAGTATCAGAGCGTAATGATCCTATATATTCAGGGAAAGTATATGTTTCTCCTTCTCCTGCTATTTTATTAACTGCGACTTTAGATATGTATACACTTTCATCACCTATCTGAACATATCCTCCACTCCAAGTGCCATTATCAGCTTCTATACAATAATTATTATAAGAACAAGGATTATATTCCTGAATCCATAGCACCATCAAACAAACTTCCGTTATTAGGATAGATAAGATTATTCCCAGCCATTCCAGGTACTACCAGTCGTTCCATAATATCCCGTTGTCCCAGTAAATCCAGAAGTACCACCGACATATATCTTTTGGTTCACTTCCCTGATAACTGGCATTACTTTTGCCAATTCATCCAAACTCTTACATGTTACTTTTCTCATAAGTTGTACTTTTTAGTTTAACAATAGTTTTATCACTATAGCAACTGACGTTCAGTCCGATCTTGTGTGCATTTTCCGATAAGATTTATCACCGCACTCTTTATTTTTTCGAGCATCAACAGTTTTTCCCAGTAGTCCCTGCTTCGCCTGAGCCAAACCTACCGTTTTGAAAAAATCCAATACATTCTTCTTTTCGGCTACCGTAAATGTTGCCGGCATCAAAGATTCCATCTCCTGAACAGACATTTCTTTACCATCGTTGAGATATTTCGCCATAATATAATTGATACACACATTTGCATCGGGCTTCTTTTTCAATTCTTCGCCCAAAAGTATGAAAGATTTCTGATAAGCACAGTGCATAGCCTTCAGTTTTCCGTTTTTCTCCAAATAAATACCTTTCAATGTATAATAATAAGGATTTTCCAATGCGTACTTCTCAGCAGATAGACAGGTTTGCAAAGCTTCCCGAACTCTCCCCAATCTGTCAAGACATTGCGATTTATGCGTATAAGCCAAGACATAAGAACTATCGATAGCAATCGCCTCGTCCAATAAAAGAATGGCTTTCTCTAACGAATCCTGACGAAATATCAATTTTACCGCCTGATTGTTTTTTTTTCAATGGCAGTTGGTACATACTCTTGCTCAAATGTTACGGAAGAGCTAAGCAAGAATAAAAATGAAATACAGTAATGTACCCAACAGACTTCGATGTAGTCCACGAAGAAGAGTCTCCATATAGCGAGTGACACCCGTTGTGGTGCCATCCTCGCTCATATCCATTAAAAACAAGTTTATCTTTTCCATATTGCGGCAGGGAATTGAATAAGCGGGAAAATCTCGAAGTATCCAAACCACGCTTAAGAGATTCGACACCTTTCGGGTATACAGACCCGAAGAGTGAAGCGAACAGGCGTTCAGCAACACATAACCGATGATTTTAGAGATAAGGTTAACATTCATCATATATAATGGTATTATAAGTGCTTTGTATATAAATAGACACACAAAGGGGTTGACCCCACATCGCACACACCAATATTACAGAAAATTAACATAGTAAGGAAACAAAATGATGTGTGAATGAATAGGGGCCAAATACTATTTTTATTTCTTTTTTTGCCTGATCAGATTCGCTCCGTTAGTTATTCTTTTTTCGTATGACTATAATCTTCTGCAAGGATAACTATAGTCTCCCTTGCGTATAACTATAGTTATACGCAAAGTACACTATAGTCATACGAAATAAAAGTAGCGAATGAAATAAGTTTGAATGGGGAACCGGCTATAAAAGAATGGCTATAGAAATCAATAAGAATAAGGGACTATCTTTGTTTAATTCATAACCGGTATGAAAAGGAAAATATCAGCAAAGTAGTTGCTTTTCCAAATAAAAATTCCTATATTTGAAATATAACAAAAGCGAGAACAATTATGGCTAACCCTAGATTACCGGGCATTTCCGAAAACGAGCAAGCCTTATTGTATGCCAAACTGAATGAATACAACCGAGGCAGAGCCTCTTTCAAAGAGGCGGGTGTTTACTTGGTGGTGTTACCCCGACCGGGAAAACCCAACTATTCCCTTTGGCTCTACTCTCCCCTGCCCGAAAAACAATCGATTCTTTACATACATGACCTGTCACCGGATATTAATGAATCTCTACGGATGGCAAGTACCCTATTTTATTACTCAAGACGTTGCCTTATCCTTGTGAATTATAACGAGAAGAGAATGCAGAGTAACGGTGACGACCTTATCTTCTTCGGGAAGTATCGCGGACATTTCCTGCATGAAATACTGAAGATAGATCCGGCTTATTTAAGTTGGATAGCCTATAAGTTTACTCCGAAAATTCCGAAACAGGAACGATTCGTCAAGATAGCACAGGCTTACCACTCCATACATCTGGACATTATGCAGAGAAAGTCCAGAGAAAAACGTGCGTTAAGCCGGTATTTGGGAGAGATAGGAGAAAAACTCACAGACTTAAAACTGAAAGTGACCCGTGTACGGCTGGAAGACGACCCGTACAAAACAAGAGTGAACGGCACCACTCCACAGTTTTTTGTCAAACAGACGCTCACGCTGACGGATGCCGGCGGAAACCTGGTCGTCATGAGTGTTCCGTCAAAAAATCCCAGTGCGGTATCATGTACTTTATCCGGGATAGAGCATGAATACCGACTGGGAGAGATTGTCTACGCCGCATCGGCGAAAGTGTCACGCCGGTACGAAAGCTATGGTGCTAAATATACACGTCTGAGCCATGTGAAGTTCGCAAGTCTCAACGTTTAGTCCAATCGTCCTTGACAAAGCTTGCCGGATAAAAGACTTTATCCACAATGCCGTCTTTCTGACGAATCCAGGAAGTGAATGTGCGGGCGCCTTCATCCAATACGATGATGCGGGCACCGTTCGGCAAATGATTATACACCGTATTTCCACCGGTATAACGCCCGTAAGCCAAAAGGATATTTTTCCACATGACCGCATAGTCGTTGTCATGGTCGTGTCCGACAAATATCCCCATCACGTCTCCCGCTTCTTTCATGGCGGCAAACATTCCTGTATTTATTCTAGGGGCACAGACTTCTTCCATACGTGTCCCACGAAAAGCTGCGTTTTCATCGCGAACGGCTTCGTGATATTCGGGCAAAGGTATATGAAAAAAGGCAAGGGCAGGTAGCGGTTTCCCACCATTCTGTTCTTTATACGCGGCGCTCTGCTGACGATACCAGTTTATCTGGTCGAACGTAAGCCAATTATATCCCTTCACATCTTTCAAAGGTGAATAAGAGTGAGAGTCCATACAATAAAGCAGGGCTGCATCCTTCTTTGAATCGGAAGACGATTTGACGGTCAATACATAATCCGGTGACAAAGCAGTTCCTCGGTCAGGCAGTAAATTACCTGGAACGGTGCGAATGATGTCATATAGCTGCGACCGTGTCAATCCCTGTTCATCATCATGGTTGCCAAAAGTCACAACGAAAGGAAGCTTGCGCTTGGATACCTGTTCCAAGACCTTCAACATGCCGGAATCGGCAGGTGCTGCGTAAACGACATCGCCGGTAAAAACAACCAAATCCGGTTGTTCGGCATCAAGTACTTGATTGATACGTTCCAATGCTACATCAGAAGCCGGATTACCATACTTGAAGTGCACATCGGTGAATTGCACAATCTTGAACTTACCATCTTTACCAAACTTCAGTTCACTCTTTTGAGCCATACAAAAAGTAGTTGCCAACAGTAAGATTAGTGTTAAGTGAAATCTCAAAAGTCGAATCATAATTATTCATATTAGGGGGTTAATTATTCTTCTCTATCAGTACTGTGGCATAGGCTGAGATACCTTCTTCGCGACCTGTAAACCCGAGTTTCTCGGTTGTAGTCGCTTTTATGGAAATATCATCTGTATCGATGCCCATGACTGTTGCCATCGTCTCCTGCATCAAAGGAATATGTGCTTTGAGTTTCGGACGCTCGGCACAGATGGTGGCGTCAATATTGCCGACCTTATATCCTTTGGTAGCAATCAATTCCACAGTCTTTTTCAACAGAATCTTGCTGTCTATATTTTTATATTCTCCCGCTGTATCGGGAAAGTGATAGCCAATGTCGCGCATATTTGCCGCTCCCAACAAGGCATCGCAAACGGCGTGCAATAATACATCAGCGTCCGAATGTCCCAACAATCCTTTCGTATGCTCCAAAAGGATACCGCCGATCCACAGTTCGCGCCCTTCGACCAACTGATGTACGTCGAAGCCAAAACCTACTCTTATTTTCATAATTTGTTTAATAAATGAGTACTGACAATTGTGATAGTGGTTGATGATGAATGTTTGAAGCTCAATCAACGGATATAAAAATCCAGCAGTTTCTCCCCTCCCAGATAGCCTTGCAAGTGTTGTCCGATACTGACAGGTCCGACACCTGCAGGAGTACCGGTGAACAGCAAATCACCGATTTTCAATGTAACAAATCGGCTGACATACGCTATGATATCATCTACTTTGAAAAGCATGTCCGCCGTACAGCCTTGCTGCACTTCTTTACCGTCAATCAACAGGTTGAAGTTCAGATTCCGAATATCCTTATAGCGATCTACGGGAACAAAATCCCCGATAGCGGCAGATGAATCGAAACCTTTACACAACTCCCAAGGATGTCCCTGTTCGCGGAACTTCCGCTGAAGGTCACGGGCTGTGAAGTCAATGCCTACCGTCACTGCATCATAATACCGGTTCGCAAAACGGGGAGCGATATTCTTCCCCAATCGGTTGATTCGGACGACCAGTTCCGTTTCATAATGTATCTCGTCAGAAAAGTCGGGAATGAAAAACGGTTTGCCATCTTTTAGAATAGCAGAGTCCGGTTTCATAAAAATGACCGGTTCCGTATTTACCCGTGTATGTCCCAGTTCTTTGTTATGCTGGGCATAGTTCATTCCTACTGCGATAATCTTCATTATTTCTCGTTAAAATTCAATCGGTTAAACATCACGGCCAGGTGGGCATAAAGGGAAGTATTCTGTACGACAATATTCTCAGGCACGCGAATACGGAAAGGAGTAAAGTTCCATACCGCCTTTATGCCACCGTCTACCATCTTGTTTGTAATCTCCTGAGCAATATTAATAGGCACTGTCAGCACACCGATATTCACATCGTATTCTTTCATCTTCGCTTCAAAATCGTCGGAATGAAAAATAGGGATTCCGTCCAAGTCCTTTCCTACCAATTCCGGATTGACATCAAAAGCCGCGACAATCTCCAATCCGAAATGCTGCAAACCCGAGTCGCGAAGCAAAGCTCCACCTAAGCTACCTACACCAAACAAAAAGGCTTTGTGCATATTGGTAAATCCAAGAAAGCTCTCCAGCACTTCAATCAGTGCGTCGATGTTATAACCGACTCTCGTACGTCCCGAAATATTAACGTACGACAAATCCTTGGCGATTTGGGAAGCGTCAATATTTATTTCCTTAGAGATTTGTGTGGAAGAGACATATTGCTCTCCTTTTTCTTTCATTAGTTTCAGATTAGACAGATACCAGGGAAGTCTGCGCAAGGTAGGCTCCGGCACTTTATCCGCCTCTTTCCGTATATAAGTGCTCATATTTCTTACAAAATTTGCTCTTTTGCAAAAGTACATTATTTTTTGAAATTGACAACCGTATCATGGAAAACCTTAATAGAGATTAAACAAAACAATGAAAAGTGGTACAAATTTTGCTCTTCTCCATAAGTTTGATACTTTTGAGAAGAAATAAAAATGACGAATATGAAAAAAAATGATTGGAAAGACAGACTGAACATCGTGTATTCCACGAATCCTGACTTCGGTTATGAGACGGATGACGATGAAGAACAGACCACCCTTGATAAAGCCAAACAAAACCTGCGAGTTTCCATCGATAAAAAGAACCGTGGCGGAAAAGTGGTAACATTAATTACCGGGTTCGTCGGTACGGAGAATGACCTGAAAGAACTCGGCAAACAGCTGAAAAGCAAATGCGGTGTAGGTGGTTCGGCAAAGGACGGAGAAATCATCATACAGGGAGATTTCAAGACTAAGATTATGGAACTGCTTGTCAAGGAAGGATATGCTAAGACAAAAGGTATAGGCGGTTGAACATAAGAAACGGCCACTGCGAACATTCGTGTGACCGTTTTCTATCTACTATATTTTAAAAGAAGATTATTCAGCTTTCAAAGTGAAACGCTTGAAGTCAACAATCTTCAGTTCAGGATCAGCGGCAGCCAATACTTCTCTTACAGTCTTCTTACCTTCCATGATATCTTCCTGGTTCAGCAAGCAAACTTCTTTCAAGAACTTACCCAGACGACCTTTAGCGATGTTCTGAATCATTTGTTCAGGCAGGTGTGCAGCCTTCTCAGCAGAAACAGTAGCAATGATTTCTTTTGCTTTCGCTACATCTTCAGCAGTAATCCAGCCTTTAGCCATGTTGCTTTCCATGTGTTCTTCGCTGTCCACATGAGCCGGGTTGATGTTAGCTTTCTTCAGTGCAGCTTCTACAGCTTTCTGTACCTGTTCAACTTTTGTCTTCTCAATGGCAACCTCGATTTCTTTCTGTTTTATTTCTTCAGAAACACCGTCTTCATCAATAGCAATCGGGTTCATGGCAGCAATCTGCATAGCTACTTGCTTAGCCAGCTGCTCGTTAACTTCCTTGTTGAAAGCAACAATAGTACAAAGGCCATTTCTGTTCATGTGGTTGTAAACAGCTGTGCATACCCCCTCTACAGTCATGTAACCGTCAAGTTCCATTTTCTCACCTGTGATACCACTACGGTCAGTCACTGCATCCTGTACAGTACCGTTACCCATTGGCAATGCTTTTACTTCATCCAAAGTCTTACATTTGTTAGCCACAGCAAGATCAAGAATATCCTGAGTCAGTTTCACGAAATCAGCATTCTGAGCCACAAAGTCAGTTTCACACTTCAAAGCAACGATAACAGCACGGTCACCGGTAGTTTTTGCCAAAACGCAACCTTCTGAGGCTTCACGTTCCGAACGCTTAGCAGCAACAGCTTGTCCTTTCTTGCGGATAATTTCCATTGCCTTGTCGAAATCGCCTTCCGCTTCGGTCAACGCGTTTTTGCAATCCATCATACCAGCTCCGGTCATTTTGCGCAGCTTGGTAATATCAGCCATACTTACAGCCATAATAATTTCTTTTATTTAAATGAATAATAATTTTCAAAACAAAAAATGTGCCAATCTGCCAATCAAGATACAAGCGTATAAGCATACTCTTGCACATCAGCAAATTGGCACATTTTATATATTAAGCCTCTTCGTCTTCCTTGATGAAAGCAGCAGCTTTAGCTGCGTTGATAGCTTCTTCGTCAGACTTGTCGAGTCTAGCTTTCACAGATTTTTTCTTGCCTTTGTTGGCAGGAGCTTCACCGGCAGCTTCCATGTCGATCTTTTCAGCTTTTCTTTCTTCCAAGCCTTCGATCATAGCAGCGCAACAAGCATCCAGGATAACTTCTACCGATTTAGTAGCGTCATCGTTAGCAGGAATTACGAAATCTACGTTTGAAGGATCAGAGTTAGTATCAACGATACCGAACACAGGAATACCCAAACGGTTCGCTTCGCGAACAGCGATATTTTCTTTCATTACATCGATAACGAACAGTGCAGACGGCAGACGAGTCAGGTCAGCGATAGAGCCCAAAGTCTTGTCCAATTTTGCACGTTGACGTGAAATCTGAAGAATTTCTCTCTTAGAGAGGTTAGAATAAGTACCATCGTTAGTCAATTTGTCGATAGTAGCCATTTTCTTCACAGCCTTACGGATAGTCGGGAAGTTGGTCAACATACCGCCCGGCCAGCGCTCGATTACATAAGGCATATTAACAGATTGAGCTTTCTCAGCTACAACTTGTTTAGCTTGTTTTTTAGTAGCAACAAAAAGAACTTTCTTGCCTGATTTGGCAATCTGTTTCAAAGCTTCAGCAGCTTCGTCTACTTTTGCAACTGTTTTGTGGAGGTCAATGATGTGAATACCATTGCGTTCCATGAAAATATAAGGAGCCATTGCAGGATTCCACTTTCTCTTAAGGTGTCCGAAGTGGCATCCGGCTTCCAATAATGTATCAAAATTTGTTCTTGACATCTTGTTTTTCTTTAAATCGTTTACTTTCTTTTTTGTTTTTCTAAACCAACCGCCGGGTAGTCTGTAAGCAGAGTCCCAGTAGTTTAGATACTAAACATATTCCTTGACCAGGCAACCCATTAACGTTTGCTGAACTGGAATCTTCTACGAGCTTTCGGCTGTCCCGGTTTCTTACGTTCAACAGAACGCGGGTCACGAGTCATGAAGCCTTCTGCACGAAGAGCAGCTTTATCTTCAGCGTTGATTTTAACCAGAGCACGGGCAATTGCCAAACGCAAAGCCTGAGACTGACCAGTGAAACCGCCACCGCACAAGTTTACTTTGATGTCATACTTCTCAGCAGCACCCAACTTGTTCAATGGTTGTTTTACAACATACTGAAGAATAGTTGATGGAAAGTACTCTGCAAGGTCTCTCTTGTTAATAGTAATCTTTCCTGTACCTTCGCTTACGAAAACACGTGCAATTGCACGTTTACGTCTGCCTAATGCATTTACTACTTCCATTATATCTTATTTATATGAATTAATATCAATCATTTTCGGGTTCTGAGCTGCATGTTTGTGTTCGCTACCAGCGTAAACATACAGGTTGTTCAGCAATTTAGCTCCCAGAATGTTCTTAGGAAGCATGCCCTTCACTACTTTTTTCAGTAATCTCTCTTCACCGTTCGGTTTAGCAATCAAACGGGCAGGAGTCATCTCTCTCTGACCACCGGGGTAGCCTGTATATGACAAATAAACTCTGTCATTCCACTTGTTACCAGTCAGTTTTACTTTGTCTGCATTGATGATGATAACGTTATCACCGCAGTCTACGTGAGGAGTAAAGTTCGGTTTGTACTTTCCTCTCAACAATTTTGCAACTTTTGCTCCCAGACGACCCAATGTTTGGTTTGTAGCGTCAACAATAACCCATTCTTTGGTTACAGTTGCTTTGTTGGCAGAAATGGTCTTGTAACTTAAAGTATCCACTCTAATTTTTGTTTTTTAAATGTTACTACTAAAAATTTTCTTCACCACTCATTAGTCTTCCCCGGACAAAGGAGTACTAACTTGCTATGAATTAATCTCTTATCATTTTTGATAATAATCGGCTTGCAAAAGTACGGCTTTTCTTTGAATTGGCAAACTATTTTTGTATATTTTTCCGGTAGATACCAATATTGTCCTAAATAAATTTTGAGCATGAGCTAACTGACTATACTGTTAAGTATAGCCTCGAGAGTTCAAAATCAATCCCCCCTAATCGTTTTCGATGGTTTCGGGAGGTGGTGTAAATGGTTGATCAAGCCATTTTTGGAGGTCGATTTTGGTAAATGTGTTCAGCCGGAGGGTGACCACAAGGTTAGCCAATGCCCATTTGTATCTTGCGATGTGCTTTAGCCATGTCAGAATCAGCATTGTAGTCATAGCAGTCCATATTTGGGTCTCTACGGCATTGCGGGATGTGCCGATAAAGCTCTTGATGCGTAGCAGTTGCTTGAGGTTGCGAAAGAAGATTTCTATGTTCCACCGAGCCTTGTACAGAGCCGCTATGCTTGATGCTGCCAATGTGAAGTTGTTTGTGAGTAACTCAATTTCAAAACCGTGTTCATCGTTCCATACTGCGATGCGACGTAAACGTTTGGGATATTTGGATTTGGCCGCCGAGAGTTCGAACTCGATTATTTCGTCAATAAGTACATTCTGAGCGTGTTTTTCAGGCAAAGGCAACTCCTCTATGGCTTTGTACCGGATATTGTCTTTATGACGCACTACAAAGAACACGTTGCTGCTGTCCCAATTATTCAGCAATGAGTAGTCACAGTAGCCTCGGTCGGCTACTACAATACTATACGGATGTAACTCAATATCAAAAGCAGCTTTGTTGTCGGTGGTTTTGCCATCGGTGATATTCACGAACTCCGGCAAAAGACTGTCATAGTCCAATAGCGTGTGCATCTTGACCGCCCCCTTGGTGGTAGTGTAATGTGCCCAGTCATATATTGACAGAGTCAATGACACCAATGTGGAGTCGAGCAGTTTTATCGGCATCTTGAAACGGAACTTTCTTCGTTGCCATAGGGCTTGCTGTCCGAAATACTGAAACAACGAGTAGAATATGCCGCGAAAAACCGAACTGTCTCGGTTGGCGTTCTGATATGCTACCGTTGACTTGGATGGTGCACGGTTGATTCCCAAATGATTGAGGTTGCCGGTGGCTGATTTCAGCCCGTTTGAGATATCTCTGACTGAATCACATCCTGAGAATTGGCTGAAAATCATGCTAACAAACTGACTCCATGTATTGTAGCCCTTACAATGCTTGTCTGACCCCGAAGATTTTATGATTTTCCTGATATTTTCTTTCGGGAGATGTGATATTACCTGTGCGAAAAGTGTTATATTTGCCATAGGAAGTAGATGAGTTGGTGGCTCGCTACTAAGGTAGTCATTTTACCTTAGTTCTACTTCCTTTTTATTTGTTCCCCCAATTTATTTAGGACAATATTGGGTAGATACTTCTATCAAGTGGCTCACTAGTAACCGTTATTATCCATTCCAATTCAAAAACATCATTTCAGTTTGAGGCACATCATTATATACATATATGCCTTCTGCACCGGAATCCAGCAACGTATAAGACCTTATTGAATGTATCATAAGCTGCCTAAAATTAAAGCAACTTTCACATTCCTATATTTTTATCGCACAATATCTTCCGGAAACTTAGCCGGCATCTCCACCCGTTTCCAAGTTTCATAGTACCAAGTATTCAGTTCGTTTCCATTCAAATCATTCTTGATAAAGTATTTTAAATACAAAAAGTCACTGTCCTTAATCTCAAATTCGAGAATATTATCCTGATTGTCCAACATCGGAAGATGGATATTCTTTTCTATACTTTCTTTATAAGAATCATCCGTCAGCAGTTTCCATGTCCCATATCCTGTAATAATCGCACTGGAACCGGGGATAACGGTGAAGTTCACGATTCTTCCGTCTTCACTCAATACCTTAAAAGTATTACTGGGTTTCAACTCTCCCGGAACATCGGGAGATTCCGATACATAGTGGCAAAGTTGCCAGATTCCTTTCAACTCGGTCACCTTGATTTTAGTTTTCTTCTGGGCCATCGCACCTGTTACCGCCAACAACATGATTGAAAGCATGGTAAAGAAATAGAGTTTTTTCATTGTCGTATTATTTTAGTTAACACTCTCCTATGCGTATCCCCAAATATAAAAAATTATTTTGAGAATAGAACAATGAACGGCATAAAAAAACTCGCATAACCGAAAGATTATGCGAGTCTTACATAACTTATACCGAAATATCAGAAATCTGCATTTCTGGGTGTACGCGGGAACGGTATCACGTCACGGATGTTCGACATACCTGTTACGAAAAGTAACAAACGTTCGAAACCGAGTCCGAAACCGGAGTGAGGACATGTACCGAACTTGCGGGTATCCAGATACCACCACATATCCTTCATCGGGATATGCATCTCTTCGATACGAGCCAGCAGCTTGTCATAATCCGCTTCACGTTCGGAACCGCCGATAATTTCACCGATTTTCGGGAAAAGAACATCCATGGCACGTACGGTCTTACCATCCTCATTCTGCTTCATATAGAAAGCCTTGATGTCTTTCGGATAGTCAGTCAGGATAACCGGACGTTTGAAATGTTCTTCCACCAGATAACGTTCGTGCTCGGAAGCCAAGTCCACGCCCCAGTAAACCGGGAACTCGAACTTGTGGCCTTTAGCCACAGCCTCTTCCAGAATCTTGACACCGTCTGTATAAGGCAAGCGCACGAAATCATCTTTCAATACACCTTGCAGACGCTCAATCAATCCTTTGTCGAACATATCGTTCAAGAATTTTACATCGTCCGCACAGTTATCCAACGCCCACTTCACACAATATTTGATGAACTCTTCAGCCAAATCCATATTATCCGCGATATCGTTGAAAGCAACTTCCGGCTCAATCATCCAGAACTCTGCCAAGTGACGGGGAGTATTGGAGTTCTCGGCACGAAACGTAGGTCCGAATGTGTAAATAGCTCCCAAAGCAGTAGCAGCCAGTTCACCTTCCAACTGACCGGAAACTGTCAGACTTGCCTGCTTGCCGAAGAAGTCGTCATTATAAGAAATGGAACCTTTCTCGTCTTTCTTCAGGTCATATAGGTTCATGGTAGTCACCTGAAACATCTGACCGGCACCCTCACAGTCCGAAGCTGTAATGATCGGCGTATGGAAATAGAAGAAGCCTCTCTCATGGAAAAACTTGTGGATAGCAATCGCCATGTTGTGACGGATACGGAATACTGCGCCAAAAGTATTCGTGCGCGGACGCAAATGAGCAATCTCACGCAAGAATTCCATCGAGTGACCTTTCTTCTGCAACGGATATGTATTATCGCAAGTACCCAGCACTTCGATTTCACGAGCCTGTACTTCCACCTTTTGGCCGGAGCCTACAGATTCCACCATTTCACCGTTCACGCTAATACAAGCACCAGTGGTAATCTGTTTCAGCATCTCTTCGTTGAAATTAGCCAAATCGACTACGACTTGCAGATTATTTATTGTAGAACCGTCATTCAGTGCGATAAAGTTTACTTGTTTGCTACCTCTACGGGTGCGAACCCATCCTTTCACGTTGACCATAGCGCCGATGTCCGTACGCTTCAACAGATCAACAATTTTTGTTCTACCAATCTTTTCCATTTAACTTTTTCTTTTTAGATACAAGAAGACGAGGTTTAAAACGCAAGATTCATTTCTTCCTGCTTTCTTTCCTCGTCCTCTGTCAAGTTGTTATTTATTAACTTATTATTCAAACGATCCCATGCGGAGGTAGTTTACTTCTGCTTCTGACAGGTAACGCCAGTCTCCGCGACGCAGCCCTTTCTTGGTCAGCCCGGCGAAGAACACACGGTCGAGTTTTACTACTTTATAACCCAGTGATTCGAAAATACGGCGAACGATACGGTTCTTACCGGAGTGAATTTCGATACCGACCTGATCTTTCTTGAAATCATCTGTATAACTGATTGCATCTGCATGGATTTCACCATCTTCCAACTGTATACCGGCTGCTATCTGCTCCATATCCGCTTTTGTCAGGTTCTTGTCCAAATGAACATGATATATTTTCTTCTTCAGGAATTTCGGATGCGTCAGCTTGGAAGCCAGATCACCGTCATTCGTCAACAAAAGTACACCAGTCGTGTTACGGTCAAGACGTCCTACAGGATAGATACGTTCGTTGCAAGCGCCTTTTACCAGATCCATCACCGTGCGGCGTTCCTGCGGATCATCCGATGTAGTAACCGTATCTTTCGGCTTATTCAGCAATACATATACCTTACGTTCGATGCTTACCGGTTCATCGTGGAACTTAACCACATCCGAACGTTTGATCTTTGTACCCAATTCCGTTACCACTTCACCGTTTACAGAAACCACACCTGCCGTGATAAATTCATCAGCCTCTCGACGTGAACAAACACCGGCATTAGCCAAAAACTTATTCAGACGGATCGGTTCATTCGGATCAACAAACTGTTCCCTGTACTCGATCTGTTTCTTTATGCTATACTTAGCATTCGGATCATAATCGCCGATACGCGGACGAGGACGATAGCCTCCTTGTGAACGGTCATTATTATATCTCGGACGGTAGCCACCACCGTTGTTGCTACGATAGCCACCACCTTCGACATTGTTGAAACGAGGACGATACGGACGGTCACCACCTTCACGATTGTAATAAGGACGTTGAGGACGGTCGTCACCTCCACCGTTATTAAAGCGGGGACGGTAAGGACGGTCGCCACCTTCGACATTATTGAAACGGGGACGTTGAGGACGGTCACCACCTTCACGGTTGTAGAAAGGACGTTGAGGACGGTCATAAGAGCCGCCTTCTCGGTTGTAAGAACGTTGAAGACGTTCGCCTCCTTCATTATTGTTATTGAAGCGAGGACGATACGGACGATCGCCACCTTCACGATTGTAAGAAGGACGTTGGACGCCATAAGAGCGGTCGCCATACGAACGCTGCGGACGTTCGCCTCCTTCATTGTTGGCATTAAATCGCGGGCGATACGGACGATCCCCACCTTCACGGTTGTAAGAAGGACGATACGGACGTTCTCCACCATCTCTGTTATAAGTCCTGTTACCATCACGGCCGGCACCTGTATTCTCTTCATTAAAAGAATTTTCGCGCCATTCTTCGTTTTCTGTGCTCATTTTTTTATTCGAATAAAATTAGACTTTGGCCTCACGGCCTATTAAAAAACACGTTTATTATATAAGTAAACAATTAAAGCCCCGTATAAGTATGCGGAGTGATTGCTCTTAACTCTTTTTTAATATCTTCGCTTACATTCAATTCTTCGATAAACTCTTTAATAGAACTTTCTGTAATAGCCTGATTAGTCCGGGTTAAAGCTTTCAAGGCTTCATACGGATGCGGATAAGCCTCACGGCGGAGAATCGTCTGAATAGCTTCTGCCACCACGCTCCAGCAGTTATCCAAGTCACGATAGATAGCCGGTTCGTTCAGCAACAATTTACGCAATCCCTTCAAAGAACTCTGAATGGCAATCACGATGTGACCGAAAGGCACACCTACATTGCGCAGCACTGTCGAGTCTGTCAAGTCACGCTGCAAACGGGAAACAGGAAGCTTCACAGCCAAGTGTTCCAGGATAGACGTTGCTATACCCAAGTTACCTTCCGCATTTTCAAAGTCGATCGGATTCACTTTATGCGGCATGGCACTCGACCCCACTTCTCCGGCTTTGATCTTCTGCTTGAAGTACTCCATAGAGATATACTGCCAGAAGTCACGATTCATATCGACCATAATCGTATTGATACGCTTCATGCTATCAAAAACAGCAGAGAGGTTATCATAGTTCGAAATCTGCGTAGTATATTCTTCACGTTCCAGCCCCAGTTTTTCTGCAACAAACCGATTACCGAATTGCTTCCAGTCATATTGAGGATAAGCTACATGATGCGCATTGTAATTTCCGGTAGCACCACCAAACTTAGCGGTAATCGGACATGCCTTCAACATGGCCAGCTGGCGTTCGAGACGATAAACGAATACCATCACCTCCTTGCCCAAACGAGTAGGAGAAGCCGGTTGACCGTGAGTTTTTGCAAGCATCGGAATGTTAGCCCATTCTGTTGCATAAGTTTTCAACTGCGCAATCAACTCTTCAATCAACGGATAGTAAACATGTTCCAATGCTTCTTTGATAGAAAGGGGAACAGACGTATTGTTAATATCCTGAGAAGTCAGTCCGAAGTGGATGAATTCTTTATAGTCATCCATCCCGCCCATCTTGTCAAATTCCTCTTTCAGGAAGTATTCTACGGCCTTCACGTCATGGTTAGTCACACTTTCGATATCTTTAATGCGCTGTGCGTCTGCTTCAGAGAAGTTACGGTAGATATTCCGTAAAGTTTCAAACACGTTGCTATCGATTCCTTTTAATTGCGGCAAAGGGAGTTCGCACAAGGTGATAAAGTATTCCACCTCTACCTGTACACGGTATTTAATCAGTGCAAATTCTGAGAAATAAGCTGCCAAAGCTTTAGTTTTGCCTCTATATCGACCATCAATCGGAGATATGGCCGTTAATACATCAAGTTCCATACGTTCTCTTAGATAATTATCAGGTTGCAAAATTAATTCTTTTTCCTGAGTTATAAGGCAAAAGAAGAAAGAAAGTTTGTATAAAAGAGGTAAGAAATAAAAAAAGTCTCACGAATCCCTTCGTAAGACTTTCAAGACTTCGACATCTATATCTGTAATGCTTTCGCGTGGGCGTTGACGGATTCGAACCGCCGACCCTCTGCTTGTAAGGCAGATGCTCTGAACCAGCTGAGCTAAACGCCCTTGTTAATGAGCCGGAAGTGCTTGTTTTTTTGTGGGCGTTGACGGATTCGAACCGCCGACCCTCTGCTTGTAAGGCAGATGCTCTGAACCAGCTGAGCTAAACGCCCTTACACTTCCGTTTCAAAAGCGAGGCAAAGGTACGGCATTTTTTGAAATCTGCAAACTTTTCATGTATTATTTTTCAAGAAAGTTTTTGTATAGTAAAGAAAAACTCTGATTATCAACAAATAAAACAAAAGAGTTTTTTTCTTACGACTTTCACTTCGTCCAGTCTGCTAATAGATAAAGCAACCTATTCCCGCTCCTATCACACAACGAGTGCCTTTATATTTCCTTACCGTTCGTAAATACAAACTTCCTTTCGTTCGATAGAGATTCGCTAAACTCAAATCCTTCCCAGGAGAAGCTTTTCAGATCCTCCGGATTCTCAATCCTGTTTTTCAGGATAAAACGTGTCATCTCACCGCGGGACATCTTTATATAGATAACTATCGAAGCCAGCTTTCCGTTCTTCCATACTTGAAATTCGGGAGTAATGACACGTACTTCTTTCTCCACCCGCTTCCAGTCGAACAGGCTTTTCATTTCGTCACTAGCCAGATTACAAAGTATTCCGCCCGCTTTCTTTATATCTTCGATGAATATATCCGTCAAACGTGACTGCCAATAAGAGAACAGGGTTTGATACCCCAATTCCGGTAACACGACATCGCCCTCCAAACGATAGGAACGGATGGCGTCCAACGGCCTCAACAACCCGTAACAGAAAGAAGTCAGCCGCAGATGTCCCTGCGCATACTCAAATTCCTCATTAGAGAAATCTTTGGCATTCAAACGTTTGAACACGATACCGGTATAAGCCAGCAGAGCAGGCAGTTCCGGTGCGTCCTCGGCATGAAAGACCTGATAACGTTTATAATTCTCCACAGCTATCTTAGCATTTACACGCAACAGACGTTCCAACTCATCCACCGAAAACTGCGACATCTGCAGTGCAATTTCAGACGCTTCTTTTTGAAAACGCGGAATTGTATTCAAAGGAACTTTCACCTTTGAAGTCTCACTCATTGTCTTGGCACAGGATAAAAGTACTAACATGCTTCAATCTAATTTTATCTTTTCAAGAAACAAAAATAAAAAATAATTCGCTTCTCTCACTGAAGAATAGCTGAATTATCCTTATTTTCACCGCATAATTAACTCTAATCATTCATTCATAACAAAAAATACCTTATGAAACACACACTGATCGCCCTAAAAGTGCTATTCTTATTAACGATCTTCTGTTTGACCGGGAATTTATCCTACGCCGCCGTTAATCCGAAACCGTTCGTTATCCCCGAATTGAAACAATGGACAGGAAAGAATGGCAACTTCATCCCCGAAACGGATACGAAAATCGTCTGCACTTCCTCCAATCCCGAACTGCAGAGAATAGCCCGACTGTTTGCCGATGATTATCGACAGATGTTCGGACAGACATTGAGCGTGACAGAAGGCAAGGGCAAAGCCGGAGATTTCGTCCTATCCCTGTCGACCGACAAAAAACTGGGACAAGAAGGTTATGCCATCCAAATAGCCGACCGCGTGGCGCTCTCCGCCCCGACTCCTACCGGACTTTACTGGAGCACGCGCACCCTTCTGCAGATAGCGGAACAAACCACTGACCACCAACTTCCTAAAGGAGTCATCCGCGATTATCCCGACTATCCCATCCGGGGATTCATGATAGACTGCGGCCGGAAATTTATACCGATGTCTTACCTGCAGGATTTGGCGAAAATCATGGCTTATTATAAGATGAATACCTTGCAAGTCCATCTGAACGACAACGGATTCAAACAATATTTCGATCACAACTGGAAGAAGACATACGCCGCTTTCCGCCTGGAATCGGACACTTACCCGGGACTGACTGCCCGGGACGGCTCTTATTCCAAAAAAGAATTTATCGATTTCCAGAAACAGGCGGCAGCCAACTTTGTAGAAATTATACCGGAAATAGATATTCCCGCACATTCACTTGCATTTACCCATTACAAACCGGAAATCGGCAGCAAAGAATATGGCATGGATCATCTCGACTTGTTCAAGCCGGAAACTTACGAATTTGTAGACGCGCTGTTCAAGGAATATCTGGAAGGAGACAATCCCGTATTTGTAGGCAACCGCGTACACATCGGTACTGACGAATACTCGAATGCCAAGAAAGAGGTAGTAGAAAAGTTCCGGGCTTTCACCGACCGTTACATCCGTCTGGTAGAGAGCTTCGGCAAGCAAGCTGTAATATGGGGCGCACTCACTCACGCCAAAGGCGATACTCCTGTCAAATCAACGGATGTGATCATGAACGCCTGGTACAATGGATATGCCGATCCGACAACCATGATAAAGGATGGTTATCAGCTTATCAGTATCCCTGATGGAATGGTTTATCTGGTTCCTATAGCCGGATATTACTACGATTACCTCAACGAATCATTCTTATATAACAAATGGACACCCGCACATATCGGCAAAGCCGTATTCGAGGAAAAGCATCCTTCCATCCTCGGTGGTATGTTTGCCGTTTGGAACGACCATGTAGGTAACGGAATTTCCGTGAAAGACATTCATCACCGTGTATTCCCCGCCCTGCAAACCCTTGCCGTAAAAATGTGGACAGGCAAAGAAACCAGCCTGCCTTACGAAATATACAATGAAAAGCGCGCCGCCATCAGCGAAGCACCCGGAGTCAACCAGTCGGGAAAAATCGGCAAGAGCCCCGCATTGGTTTATGAACGCTCCACTGTTGCTCCCGGCAGCGTTTCCGATTATCCTGAAATCGGCTACGACTATACAGTCAGCTTCGACATCACAGGAGCACAGGAGAAAAGTGGAACAGAATTATTTCGCTCGTCCAATGCCGTGTTCTACCTGACAGACCCGATTCGCGGCATGATGGGTTTTGCACGCGATGGTTATTTGAACACTTTCCCATATAAGATAAATCCGGGAGAGAAAGCTTCGATCCAGATTGAAGGTGATAGCCGTAGCACAACACTTAGAGTGAACGGAAAAGTTATCGAAGAAATGAATATGCAGAAACTTTACTTCAACGAAGGAAAAGACTCTATGAATTATATCCGCACATTGTTTTTCCCACTGGAAAAAGCCGGAAATTTTAATAGCCGGATAGAAAACCTGAAAGTATACAATTACCGTGTAAGCAAGCGACAGTAAGCCCCCCAAAAAAGGAAAAGTTCTCCCAAAAGAGAGGCCATCTAACAAGTCCTATTTTAACGATTTCACCCCTGCCAGAATACGATTTGGCAGGGGTGATTTCCAATTACTGAGACCTGTTAGACAGCCTATTTTCTTGAGATAAACTGTTAAAGCAGCTTATTTATATTCCTGCCAGCTCTTGATCTGAATATCACCCAATTTCAATTCGCAGAATGCATCGATAAAGGCACTTGCCAGACGAGCATTTGTAATCAAAGGAATGTTGTGATCGATTGCACCACGACGGATACGATAGCCATTTGTCAATTCGCGTTTGCTGTGATTCTTCGGAATGTTTACGATCAAGTCAAACTTATGGTCTGCGATCATCTTCATTACATTGTTCTCCGCACCCGGTTTTTCATCCGGCCAGTAAACCGGAGTTGTGTCTACTCCATGAGCATTCAGGAAGGCAGAAGTTCCGGCAGTAGCGTAAATCTGATACCCCTTGGCAAACAACATACGGCTGGCATCCAGCAAATCTACTTTCGATTTCATTGCACCGGAAGAGAACATGATAGCTTTTTCAGGAATCTTGAATCCGGTAGCGATCATCGCATTCAGCAATGCTTCAGAAAAATCATCGCCGATACATCCGACTTCACCCGTAGAAGACATATCCACACTCAATACCGGATCAGCCTTATGCAGACGAGAGAAAGAGAACTGAGATGCTTTTACGCCAATCCAGTCGATATCAAACGCTGATTTGTCCGGACGTAAATATGGAGCATCCAGCATGATGCGGGTAGCAGTTTCGATGAAGTTACGCTTCAGAACTTTAGAAACAAACGGGAAGCTACGAGAAGCACGCAAGTTACATTCAATAACTTTCACTTCGTTGTTACGAGCCAAGAACTGGATATTGAACGGACCGGAGATATTGAGTTCTTTGGCAATCTGACGACTGATCTTCTTAATACGGCGTGCTGTTGCAAAGTAAATCTTCTGTGCCGGGAACACCAATGTAGCATCACCGGAGTGAACACCGGCAAATTCCACGTGTTCGGAAATTGCGTATTCCACAATTTCACCATTCTGAGCAACTGCATCAAACTCAATCTCTTTTGTATTTTCAAGGAATTGAGAAACAACCACCGGGTATTCTTTAGAAACTTCAGCAGCCATCTTCAGGAAGTTTTCCAACTCTTCGTCATCATAGCAAACATTCATAGCCGCTCCCGAAAGAACGTAAGAAGGACGAACCAATACCGGATAGCCGACTTTTTCTACGAATCCTTTCACCTCTTCAAGACTAGTCAGTTCCATCCATGCCGGCTGGTCAATACCCAGTTGGTCAAGCATCGCAGAAAATTTGTTACGATTTTCAGCACGGTCGATAGAAATTGGAGAAGTACCCAGTACAGGAACCGACTGCCGATAAAGTTTCATTGCCAAGTTGTTCGGAATCTGTCCGCCTACAGAGACAATCACACCGCGAGGTTGCTCCAGATCGATTACATCGAGTACACGTTCAAACGAAAGTTCGTCGAAGTACAGACGGTCGCACATATCATAGTCAGTAGAAACCGTTTCAGGGTTGTAGTTAATCATGATAGACTTATACCCCAACTTGCGGGCTGTCTGAACGGCATTTACCGAACACCAGTCAAACTCAACCGAGCTACCGATACGGTAAGCACCTGATCCCAGTACCACTACTGATTTTTCATTCTTGTAATAGTTTACATCATACCCTTCCACTGCATAAGTCATATACAGGTAGTTAGTCAGTTCCGGATGTTCGGAAGCGACGGTATTGATACGTTTCACAGCCGGAAGAATACCCAAAGCTTTACGACGAGCACGTACAGCCAGATTTTCTTTCTCCATATTTCCAGATGGGTTCAATACGAAACGGGCAATCTGGAAGTCAGAGAAACCTAGCACTTTAGCTTCACGCATCACATCGGCAGGTATATCTTCCACCTTATTGTAAGCAGACAGTTTTGCTTTGTAATCTACGATATTTTTCAATTTGCCAAGAAACCACGGATCAATCTTCGTCAGCTCATGGATACGTTCGATGGTGTACCCCTCTTCCATGGCCTGTGCAATAGAGAAGATACGCAAATCTGTCGGATGGGAAAGCTCTTTATCAAGATCGTCAAAATGCAGTCCGTCGTTACCCACAAAACCATGCATACCCTGACCAATCATACGAAGACCTTTCTGGATAATTTCTTCGAAAGAGCGACCGATAGACATGATTTCACCTACCGACTTCATGCTTGAACCGATTTCACGAGACACACCGGCAAACTTAGTCAAATCCCAACGAGGAATTTTACAGATATAGTAGTCAAGTTGCGGAGCTACGTATGCGGAATTCGGAGTGCCCATCTCACCAATCTGATCGAGTGAATATCCCAACGCAATTTTAGCAGCAACAAAAGCCAATGGATAACCGGTAGCTTTAGAAGCCAATGCAGAAGAACGGCTCAAACGGGCATTTACTTCAATTACACGATAATCGTCTGTTTCAGAGTTGAAAGCGTACTGAATATTACATTCACCAACGATGCCTAAATGGCGAATACATTTCGTAGATAGTTCTTGCAACATTTTCAGTTCTTGGTCGTCCAACGAGCAAGTAGGAGCCACTACGATTGATTCACCGGTATGAATACCCAGCGGGTCAAAGTTTTCCATGCTGGCCACGGTGAAGCAGTGGTCTTTAGCATCACGAATAACTTCAAATTCGATTTCTTTCCATCCTTTCAGCGATTCTTCTACAAGGATTTGTTTAGAGAATGTGAAAGAGCTTTCGGCCAGTTTCAGGAATTCCTCTTCGTTGGCACAGATACCGCTACCAAGACCACCTAATGCATAAGCAGAACGTACCATGATAGGATAACCGATTCTGCGTGCAGCAGCAATGGCATCTTCCATGTTTTCTACTGCCTGGCTCACCGGAGTCTTCATCTTGATTTCATTCAGTTTCTTCACGAATAAATCACGGTCTTCTGTATACATGATAGCTTCTACCGATGTACCAAGTACCTTTACTCCGTACTTATCAAGAATACCCTGTGTATAGAGTTCCGCACCGCAATTCAGTGCTGTTTGTCCGCCGAATGCCAGCAAGATACCATCCGGACGTTCTTTCTTGATAATTTCTTCTACAAAATAAGTGTTTACGGGAAGGAAATACACTTTATCGGCAATCCCTTCAGAAGTCTGAATAGTTGCGATGTTAGGGTTTACCAATACTGAGCTGATACCTTCTTCTTTCAAAGCTTTCAGTGCTTGTGAGCCTGAGTAGTCGAACTCTCCGGCTTGTCCGATTTTGAGTGCTCCAGAACCCAAAACGAGAACTTTCTTGATTTCCTTTTCCATTTCTTTTGTTGTTATAATAAGTTGTTGTTTCTAAATTCGTCCATAAAAAAAATGCGTTACCCTCAAAAAAGGATTAACGCATTACTAAAGAACTAAAATATCGTTTTTGAAGAAAAGAGAAGAAACCTGTCGTCTCCGGGTGCAAAACATCCGAATGTAGATAATACTTACTTCTGATTTCTTGTTGATTCATTGTCGATTTCAAAGTTTGTGCAAAGTAACGACATATTTTGCACATAGCAAAAAGAAACACCTACTTTTTTACCGAAGTAGTTTGCTGTTTTTTCTAATAGAAAGCACATTTTCAAAACAAACAGTAGTAAGCATAAATCATGAAGTAACTACATTTTAGTGCTCCTTTCAGTTTTTATCGCTATCTTTGCCGCCAAATCTATATTAATAAGGTACTAACAATGGGAAAAGAAAAAATCATATTGACGGGAGACCGCCCTACCGGCAGACTTCATATCGGACATTATGTAGGTTCATTGAAACGCAGAGTTGACTTGCAGGATGCAGGTGATTATAGTAAGATGTTTGTCTTCATTGCCGATTCACAGGCATTGACAGATAATATAGACAACCCGGAGAAGGTACGCCAGAATGTGATTGAGGTTGCTCTTGACTATCTGGCATGCGGAATAGACCCTTCCAAAACGACCATCTTCATCCAGTCGCAAATACCGGAACTGTGCGAACTCAGCTTCTACTATATGGACCTTGTAAGCGTATCCCGCTTGCAACGCAACCCGACTGTGAAATCGGAAATTCAGATGCGCAACTTTGAAGCAAGCATTCCCGTAGGTTTCTTCACCTATCCCATCAGCCAGGCTGCGGACATCACAGCTTTCCGTGCAACGACTGTCCCCGTAGGCGAAGACCAGGAACCGATGCTCGAACAGGCTCGCGAAATCGTCCGCCGTTTCAACTATATATATGGTGAGACATTGGTAGAACCGGAAATCCTGCTGCCGGACAATGCTGCCTGTCTGCGTCTGCCGGGAACTGACGGTAAGGCAAAGATGAGTAAGTCACTCGGCAACTGCATCTACCTGTCCGAAGAACCGGAAGAAATCCAGAAGAAAATCATGAGTATGTACACCGACCCGGGACATCTCCGCGTACAGGATCCGGGAAAGATTGAAGGCAACACGGTATTTACGTACCTCGACGCTTTCTGCCTCCCCGAACATTTCGAACGTTACTTACCGGATTATCCGAACCTGGCTGAACTGAAAGCCCATTATCAACGTGGCGGACTGGGTGATGTGAAGGTAAAACGTTTCCTGAATTCTATCATGCAAGAGACGTTGGAACCGATTCGCAATCGCCGCAAAGAGTTCAGCAAGGATATCCCCGCTGTTTATGAAATGTTACAGAAAGGTTGCGAAGTAGCCAGAGCCGCTGCTGCCGAAACTTTGGCTGACGTAAAGAAAGCAATGAAGATTAATTACTTTGATGACAAGGAATTGATTGAAGAACAGGTGAAGCGTTTCTCTCAGGAGTAAAAACATTTCGTCCAAGAATAAAAAGCATAATATAAGGTAAGAGGCGGTCTAACAAGTTTAGGCGGTCTCTTTTCGTTTTGATTACAGGCAAAAAAATAAGGCTTTCTCGCTGAAACTCAGTTGGAAATCCTTTTTCATGTTAAAGATTTTGCGTATTTTTACAATAAAGAAACCCTTTACTTAAAAAACAAGATATTAAGAACAGAAATGAATCCATTATTCTAATTATGACGGACTAAGCAACACAGTCATATCGGATATTTGCAGCGTATAACTTATTCTGTAAGATTTCGCTTTCAGCTTCTTCAGCCACTCTGAAATCCTTTATCCATCGGCATCTCGGCTGAAAGCAGACCTCAAAAGTAAAAAATATTGCTTTCAGCCGTTTCATGATACCCCTTCATCATTTATTTGTTAAATCTCTATCTAATACGATAATCTCGTGTTCTTTCGCAGGATTAGATCTCTTCAATTGATAAATATCAATCTGACACTCGCCCTGAAAAGAAGATATCCCCTCTAATGATTTACGCAAACGGCAAATTGCAACATACAGCCGTTCCGCTACCATTCGACCACAAGAGAATGTCTATTTCTCTTTGAGTAAATTTATATTGATTTGCTTTCAAAAAAGCTTCCCAAAGCACTACCTGTTGTAAAAACTCAATTTTTCTACATCCTCATTTTCCTTTAGTATTCGTTGATGTACATCAAAAAAACATCTTCTTCCAATTGGTATAAAGGTAATCTCTCTGCTTTTACAATTACATCAGCCGCCTTCTCCTCCTTTCATGTAAGAATCTATTTTTCGAATAATGATAATTTTGGCATCTGCAACACCTTCACAAACAAAAAATCTGGAATGAAATAACCGGCTAAAAGTAATATTATCATAATAGACAATCGGCCATCAAATACATCCCATCAATGATAAAAAACAAATCCCATTATTTCCACCTCATGGTTAGGCCCCAAGTAAAAACGAAAACAAACTATCATTTGATATACCAATAACGGAAACAACAAAGGAGATATCATTCTATATGCGAAGCTCAATACATCAATAACCTGTTGGTCGAACTAAACTAAATTATCTTTTAATTTACTAAAGATCAGCAGTATATACAACTTTTTCATTATAAATATTTTATCTGTTTAATTCAACCAACAGGTTAATAGTTATTTTTAATAAGTCACAAAAATCTATAGAACCGATACATGACATCTGAATATTTAGAATACAATTTCTAAATTAGAAACAACATTTCCTTAACCGAAATTCATTTCAAAATTTCGGAGCCTTAAATTAATGCTGCTACACACTTATTTTTTATTGGATAAATTCAGGGAGTATTCCTAATTTTCAGATGCCATAATAAGAAATATCTAAGTTGAATTTAAGTTCGTCTACCACTACCACCCCTTGCGCTACCGCCTCTTCTGCCAGAGTCTCCCCTATTACCAGATTCTCTTCTACCATCTGTCCTACCACCGCGAATACTTGAGTACTTCATACGGAAAGCTGAGTTATCTTTAGTATAGTTGCCCTGACAAAATACCGGATAGCCAGGATTATACAATGAGTAGGCAAGGTTAAAGGAATTTTTAATATTGTCTAAAGTGTAAAATGTATGCCCGTTCGGATCATCATCAGAAATAATAAAGAGTGTGATTCTGGATTTAGAAAGAATTTCCATGTCACTTTTACTATAGCTACCTCCAGCAGAGAATATCTTATACTTGATACCTGCTTCGACAGCCGTTTTCACCTGTTCAAAGGAATATTCACTTTCTACTGAAATAAAGGCCACTTTGCCATATGTCATAGAATAAACATAGACCGGATTTTCCGGAACTGTATCTTTAGCAGGGTCTTTGAAGAATCCGTCAACAGGTATGTCCATTGATACGGTGAAATTCTTAGAAATTAGCTGTCCAAACAAACGGCTTTTCACATTGACTGACTTGGTGTTGTTCTTTATCTTTGTAGAAAAAATACCTGCTAATCCAGCACTTCCAGAAAGCGCTTTTTCAATGTCCGAATAGGAGAAGTATTCAGTACACGAAAATTCAAACGATTCTTTGGCTCCTCCTTTCAAGAACTGCTCATACTCTTTGGAATCCAATGCTTGAATGAATAGTTTTTTGTATCCGATTGAGCCGTGCTCTTTGGTCACTTCACCAAAAAACGGTCTTGTAAAATTGAAAATCACATCAATAGGGTTTCTCGGGTATAAGATTTCAGGCTTGAATGATTTCCCGAACTCTTTCTCCGGGAAAGCAGCTCCTAAATATACTGGAATGGGATTGGATATAAAAATATCTTCAGTTCTATAGTTTTCATCTGTACTACTGCTGCCTCTTCGCGCGCTTCCACTTCTGTCTGTTCTGCTTCCATAGCTCCTGCGGTTAGTCGTGGTTCGTGTCGTTACTGCTTCATTAAGCCCAGCCTGCATCAAGTCTCCGATAAAAATTTGATTACTGTCTGTTTCTTCCTCCGTAGAATAGGTATAATCCCAAACAAAAGGGATGTCATCAAAGCGGCCCTGTATATTTTCTATTTTGTTGGCTTGTGGAACAACAATTGAATCAAGTTCATCTTCATTTGAACATGCGCCTAGAAGACTTGTTGCCAAACAACATAAGGCAACGAAATAAATGTAATGTTTTTGTTTCATTTTAAATCTTTTTAAGCGTTGATACTTTGTTTACGTTACTCAAAAAATTGTATTGTCTTTCGTGTATACTCCCTGACAATATATTGGATATCCATACAAGTGTTCGTTAAATGGGGTTTTCAAGAATTCATCCAAATCCTGAAAGCTCGTATATACATTGGCCGTCTGCCGGTTGTCAGACACAATAAACAGCGTGATTGTAGAATTCTTTAAGATCTCAGCTCCTTTGACCGCGTTGCTCAAGGATAGTTTCGACTTTACGGCTTCTTCCACCTCTTTATAAGAATACGGACTTTCGATAACAAAATATGCTGTCTTTCCATAAGTGATAGAACGAATATAAACAGGATTTTCCGGGTTTTCATTCATGTCTTTATTTTCAAAGAGTCCCTGTACCGGGATGTCTGCATAGACAGAAAAACTTCTATTGGCCAAGACACCCGTTGTCCTGCTTTTGACGCCTTTTATCTTTGATGTCTTTTTAGCCTCTTTAGATAAAAGTTCGCCCAATGCCTCGTTGTAGGGAAATGCTTTCTCTATATCTTCGTAGGTATAGACTTCTACCAGGTTAATATCAAATGGAGAAAGCCTGTCATTCATATACTCTTTATATTCATTTGACTCTAAAGCATCGGCCAGCAACTCTTTATACCCTATCGAGCCCTGTTTATTCTCTATGGTACCGGTAAAGGGTTTAATAAAATCAAAGATGACATCCAGAGGATTTCTAGAAGCTGTAATCTCCGGTTTAAAAGAGATTCCAAAATTCTTTTCACTGTAAGCAGCACCGATATACAAAGGCGGCGGGGTTACCATATATCGGTTGTTCACTGATATATATAAGTCACCAATGAATAAATCATCTTCAGAGACAGTGGAAAACTTGTAGTCCCATGCAAAAGGTGTTTTATCAAACCTTCCTTTCTCTGGTTCCTCTGGAAAAGTAGGGACTACACCCTTATTATTTGTTTCTTCTTTCTCACATGCAGATAAAAAAACAAAAGCAAATAAACAGATAAACATCAAAGTCATACGTTCTGGTTTCATTGTTTACAAGATTTTAGTTGATAATATAATTCGCTCACTCATATTTTTATACAAAACATTATTACATCCTCCAACCGGACAATTACTATAAAGGGTGTTAATATCCTGTCTACACACCAACAGGGCACATAGACAACTTATTATCATTTAGATAGCAATAAAACGAAAGTTCCCTAGTAACTCACCAGTTAGATGGATAAAGTAAAAATGCTATATGCTATTTCATTGGTTGTTTTTTTATGTTAGAAGTTAGCTGACTTGAATATTATGGAATAATTTTCTCCCTATTTTCGATCCAATAGAACATTTAAAATCATCTACATCCGCATCGAAAGTATTACCTATAGTTTCTATATCCAAGTCTAATACAAATATTTCCATTCCATACGGACTGACAATATAGTGTTTACTTTTATACATTTTAGTACTGTGAAGGTATAAAGTGGCTGAATAATCAGTCTTGACTTTTTTGTTCCATAAAGCCACTTTTTTCTTCGTATTAAATAAAACAGCGAAGGAATTCGCCATTCGTCCTATAGTCATTGTACTTATAGCATTTTTATTTTTGACTGATACTGTAGCTTTTTGGAATCCGACAAAATTCGTTCTGTTTGCCCCGAAGATAGCAGCTCTTGTAGCAACAGCCGTTTCATCCATATCATAAGTAGGCGTATTTTTTTGTGGAGCTTTCAACTCATTGCCTATAACTACATAACCTTTTATATTGCCTACAAGTGACAAATCGTTATCAGTAAAAGAGAAATAGGGTGTTGCGTCATACTTGTCAAATGCATTGAATGAAAAGAGACGTTCATATTTTATTTTGTATTCACCAATAAGCTTCTCCATTTGCAAGGTATCAGCATTATCAAATATCTGGTCGAGTTCTTCGTCAGCTTGGCTCCAAAGCGTATAAGCGCCATTAAAGCCAAGTTCTTTGAAATATACCTTCTTCTTTTCGGCACTCATTTCATTAAGTTTTTCAATGGTCTGAAAGTATACTTGCTCGTTTCTAAAATGAAGAACCGGTATATTGAAGTCTGCATCGGAATCATTTCTGGTCCCCGGCAACCATTTACCCATCTCAGAGACCTCAATATCCTGGGAGATATGGTGATCTGAAGTGTTGATTTCTTCTTCGTTATCGACGCATGAGCAAAGGCTTATTGATAAACATACTGCCAACAAACTGACAGGCTTCTTGAATAATGTAATTATTTTCATCATTATTTATTATTTGATTAAGTTACTACTATATAGATACATTTTTTAACCACTCTGTTTCCTTAACCTGGCATCCACCCATAACGCCGAGTCCGCCTTCTATATTACTAAATTGATAGAGTACGGGCGAGAAACTATGATTGCCTAAGCTGTTTTTATTTATTTTGTTCAGCGTCTCAAGATACTTAAAGAACTCAGGTGAAAATGTATAAAGATAAATTTTATACTCTACTTTATAAGTATGATCACTCCATTCTGAATCATAGTCTTCCTGATACTCCATGGCCAGGTGAAGAGTATATTCCTGTCCCTGAATCTTTTCATCGCCCCAAATGTAGAGATTTTGAAAATACCCGTGTGAGAATATAAATATCTCATCCAGATCAGAGGTATTATTCAGTAAAGGCTCTTCTTTCAAATCAAATTCAACGGATTCTAAAGATGAATTTTCCACATTATCCATCATATTGAGCTCTTTTTTCATTAACCTTATTCCGTAATAATCTTTAGTGGCAGAGTTATCCTTGAATGTAACCTGCACCTGCAAAACACTTTCCTCTTCTTCTGAAGGCACCAGATGGATAGCTTCCAACGGAAACTCTCCCGGCATCGAAGTTTGGGCAGTTATTGTAGATATCCCTTCCATGCAGGTTCTTATCCTAATTATATCCCCTGTATCGCATTTGCCCAGTGTATAGTAACATTGTGCCGGGAGGGATGAGGTGGAATCTTCATTCCAGTAAACCTCCTGCTCTTTTCCATTTACAGAGAAACGGACATCTGCATTCCTTATACTTGCATTTCCTTTACCGTTCTGACCAACAGGAATGCTCCTGGAGAGTTGAATGACGGTTGTGTCAGAATTAGAAGGGAAACAATAGAGTACTAATTTCTCCTTAGCACCCGCAGTGTCCAAATCGAGATGATAGGTGCAGGACACCAAACAAGTTATCAGTAATAGATATATTATCTTTCTCATACTCATCTTAGAATTTTAACGTGTAAATAAATGAAGGAATGATAGGAAAAACTCCCGTCGCCTTGCTTGTAAACTTGCTTGCCGGCAGGTCCTCCACCTCCGCATACAGCACATTCATCCGGCAATAGGCGTTATAAATGCTTATGTTCCATATTCGTTCAAACCCCCGCTTTGTAACTTTACGAAAATTGACTCCCAGATCCAGCCTGTGATAGGCAGGCAATGTGGCATTATTAGGTTCTTCATACACCCATTGTCCCGGCTCCTTTCCGGTTATACCCGGAAGTGAAGGGCTATCAATGTATTGGCTGGGAACAGTAATCTTATTTCCGGAATGATAGTTCCATGCTGCATAGCCCTCTATCCGCGGAGTGAATTGGTGTCTGACGGCTATGTTAATGTTATGCCGGTTATCAAACTTATTGGGATACCAGCCCTGATAGATATCGTTGAATTTTCTTTTGCTCCATGATAGAGTATAAGAAAAACCGGCTGATGTTCTTAATACCTGGCGGGAAAGAGCCAACTCTACTCCGTAAGCCTTTCCTTTGCCCCGTATTACATCTGACTCCCAGTTTTCAACGGTAGGCGCCAACTGGTTCCTGCCGTCATACTCCAATAAATGGTGCATCGTTTTATAGAAGCCTTCTACACTGAGGTTAATATGGCAAGGTAGCCGCATATATAACCCCGCAGCATATTGCCAGGAACGCATGGGACGGATATTGCCCGTAGAAGGCACCCAGTAGTCCGTTGGAAAATTTAAATAACTGCTGGATAACAAATGCATGAATTGGTTCATCTCCGTATAAGCAACCTTTATAGCCGTATGTTCATTCAACCGATACCTGATTGCCACTCTTGGTTCTATGGAATGATAAGTTTTATCGGAAACTTTAAACAAAGTGTAATGCATGCCGATATTAAACCGCCATTTCCGGCTCAAAGCAATATCATCCTCGGCGAACAAGGTAAATTCATGACCCCTATAGAAATGATAACTGGAATGCCTGATAGTATCGGCCTGAACTTCATTTCTTGAGTATTCATTCAATATCCGACTTTGGGGATGGAAAACATGAAAAAGGTAATTCGACCCCATACGGATATGTTGGCTTGTACCGGGTCTGTAATCAAACTCCATTCGGTAACCGGCATCAGCAATAACTGAGCGGTTATAACGCTTAACATAAGCAAAGCGTGTAACTTCTCCTTCATTCAGAAACTGGTCTTCTTTCTCATAGTTGAATGAAGAGCGGCTCCGTGAATAAACACCTGTAACATTCGCGAATAGTTTGGGAGAAAGCCGGTAATTCCAATGAACGGCCGTTGTTGCATTACCCCATTGCAGATTGAATTTTGTTGCATATAATTCTTCATCAGAATCCTCGGCATAGTCATGAAAGGTTTGGTCATTGTTTATCTTCAACATGTCATTCCCGGTATAAAAGCTAATAGATACTTTACTTATATCCGAAAAGTAATGGGTCAGCTTTGCATTAATATCATGAAAGGCGTATTTCCCTGTTAGCTTGTCATCCTTATTAGATTTATTGCGAAAATACAATACCGGAGCCGAAAATGCCTCCAGCCAACTTCGGCGCATGGCAATGTTGAAGGATGTGCGGTTCTTGATGATGGGGCCTTCATACTGGATTCTACCATCCAGCAATCCCATCGAAAATATCCCGTGATATTCTCTCATATCTCCATCATTGGTGCGCACATCGACAACCGAAGACAAACGGCCACCATAACGGGCAGGAAAGCCACTTTTATAGAAATCTATATTTTTTATTATATCAGTATTGAATACCGAGAACACTCCTCCCAAATGGCTTATTTGGTAGAGTGGTGTCCCGTCAAGAAGGAACAGGTTCTCATCATTGTTACCACCATGTACGTACAATCCGGAGAGCATTTCTGTACCGGAGGCTACACCCGGAAGACTTTGGAGTGTCTTTACCACATCTGGCGAACTGAACAGGGCGTATCCGGTCCGCAAGTCATGGGCATTAAAAGAAGCTTTGCCTGTCTGGGTAGTGTTTATCGGTGAGTTCAGGTCACCTACCACCAGCACTTCGTCCAATGAATAATCTTCCACTAAATAAACCTTCAACATTGTGTTCTTATTTAAATCTATGGTTTTCACTTTTTCGCCAAAGCCGACGTATGTGACCCGAAGGGTATGCTTTCCTTCAAGCAGTGTAAGACTAAAAAAGCCATATTCGTTGCTCAGCGTTCCGGCTTTGGACTCTACATCACGGATGGTTGCGTTGATCAGCGGTTCACCGTTTTTCTGAAGAATGTACCCGCTGATAGTGAACTTGCCCCTCTTTTTAAGCAACACATATTTGTTTCGTACTTCCCATTTTATATCAGTTGTAACGAATAATTGCTGCAAACTCGTTTCCAGGTCCAAGCTTAAAAGCGACCGCCCCTGGTAGATAATATCCAGATCCAAGGAAGAATCATATACAAAATTGACATGATGAAGTCTTTGGACAAGCTCCATTTGCTCTCTGAGAGTACTTGCCGTTTTGGTTTGAGCACTTAGCGGCAGGTAAGCACATGCAAAAAGTATGAAAAATATTAGCTTGCTCATCGACTTATCTCTTTTGTATCTTAACGTCCATAACATTCTCAATCAGATTAATAATCTCATCCAGACTATCCGTATCAAACTGGCTGCTTAACTTTTTATCGGTTTCGTCACAGGTTAATTGTACATGGTAGTAATCTGACAATTCTTTTAGAACGGTTGAGAGGGGAGTATTATCAAAGATGAACAGACCGGTCGCCCATGCAGTCTGGTTGATAGTGCCGGTGGTTGAAAGGGAGGGCATTTTCTCTCCATACACCAATTCAGCCCCCATTCCTTTTGTAAGAATCACACCTTCTTCCTGGTCCTTGGCTGTAAAGAGGACTTTACCGGAAACGACGCATACTTCTGCACTTGAGGAACTCTCAGCCACCTGAAAGCATGTACCCAACACCTTCACATGAGCAAATGAGCCATCGACTTCGAACGGGAGTTTTTCATCTCTTTTGACAACAAAATAAATCTTCCCCGACATATTGACCCGACGTTTTTTATGCGCAAAGACCGCAGGCTGGTAGGACAAAAAAGAGTGCGGGAAGAGAGTGACCACAGTGCTGTCAGGCAATGTATATGCCCTGACGGAGTTATCGGCAACAAGTCTCATCCAGTCGTTATTCGCATTCGTATTCATATTATAAAGATAAATGCCGGATACTATAAAAAACAGGATAGCGGCAGCAACACCGGAATACCAATATATTCTCCGATTACTCTTCGGGGCAATTCCATTTTTTTGCTCAAAACGGCGAATTGCTTTCTGTGTATCCCATGCCCCGGGCTTATAATACCTGAGCACAAACTGGAGACATTTTCTTTCTATATCCTTCATGGTTTTATTGCTTTTTTAAAGCCAAGACTGCAATCCATAAAAAAACCACTACGCAGAAATGAAAAGAATCAGCTAAAAAAGAAATAATAAATCTTCTTGGAACCTTCTTTGAGTATTCGAAGAGCCTTACTCATTTGATTTTCAACGGTATTAACAGATATATCCAGTTTATCGGCAATCTCTTTATATTTTAATCCGTCACGTTTACTTAGAAGAAAAACTTCCCGGCACCGCCTGGGAAGAGAGTCGATGGCCATCCAAAGCCTGGCTTCAATCAGCGAACGATCTTCGCATTCCTCGTCTGAAATGATATCTTCCAGATCGGATGGAGACAAATCACACTGAGTAGGGTTGTCTTTCTTTAGAATATCATAGCAATGGTTTCTGACCATCATATAAAGATATGCCTTTACATTTGAAACTTCTTTCCCGGTAATGAACCCTTCCCAAAGTTCGGTAAAGCAATCCTGCACGGTATCTTCCACCAATGCCATGTCATGAAGATAGTGCATTGCATACAAACAAAGCGGACGATAATATCGACGGAAAGCGTCATCTATATTTTTCTTGGCTTCGTTCATATCATGTACATCTTAGTAATTTAACAAAGATAACTATAAAAATGAAATTTAAAGAAAAATAGCAGGGAAATATAGGGTCACTGATTGATTATCTCTAAATGGGCAATGGCCCTTCACCACTTTGGGAATAACCTGCTTACTTGTATCTCTTATTCAAGGTGGCTTCTCTTCGATGGCATCTGTATGCCAGGTACTGAGTATTCGGATGTCCCCTACCTTGCATCTGTGAGTTATCCTATCTCACACGTCAAGCCACCTCACCGACGTATCACCGAATATACATTACCATACTCCGTATGCTTCCGCCCCACTCCCATTTTCGTCAATACTTGTGCAAACTGGTTCGGATTAAAACCTCTCAATGCGGCTGAATTCATTTTCTTCAATACCTGATATATCTCCGCGGCGGACAACTGTAAGCATTCTTCTTCCGGCAAGGCAATGCGAAAACAGCAGTTAAAGACATCCTCAGCTGGACAGGCATGATAAAAAGCCACATTGTGCCGTTGCAATTCCCGCTCCTGTTCTTTATTGAACCAATAAGGAACTCCCTGTTCCAGTTCAGCCTTCAGTTGGGCAAAGAGTTGCGCATGTTCGATCCCCTCGCAATCAATAGGTTTCGTTACTTCCACGCAAAGAAAACGACGACTGCCCGTAGGGTCAGTCAATAAATCATAGCGATTGGAAGTGCCTATAAATGATGCGACACGCGGCAAGTCACGATAGTTTTTCTGATATGCCTTACAGATGTGCAGGCTCGACATTTGCATCAGATTTTTCAATAAAGGCATCTTACCCGCAGCATACTTGTCAAACTCATCCAGATTAATCAGCCCCATCTCCGACATAAGACGTTCCGCCTTACCCTCCGAAGTCAGTCTGAGATTATCCAGATAGTAATGCTGCAAAGCTACGGGCATCAATGATTTGCAGAAAGTAGACTTCAACCTGCCCTGTTCCGAGCTTACGAGAATGGGAGCTACACTATTGGCATGAATTCCTGTTTTTCCCGACCATTGGGCGGCAACTCCCAAAAGCCATGTATGAAAACCACACACCCACAGAGGCAAATCGGAGACGCGCAATGCCAACGGAGTGATGCGATCAACGCCATCCCAAATGGGTAATTCATCCATATAAAGCCGGAAAGGATGGTACTCGGCAATACGGGTAGAGTAAATATAGCGACTCACGTCCTTATCCCAACAACAGATTCCCTCTGTATGAGCTTCCATGCAAAAGGTGTTCAGAACACGTTTGCTCACCGGTTGGAAAATACCGCTTGCTTTACCCGCATCATCCAACGGGCGGAATTCCGTTTCTTCCGTCAGGAGATTGTAGCGGAAATCATACCGGGTACGCAAAAAGGCATTTACCTGATCCGTCAGACAGACAGAACCGGTTTTCTTACTATCCGGTTGGGATAGTGACACATCCGCCAATCCCAATAATGCCGAACATTCCGGATGTATTTCTTCCGGGACAGACAGTCCTGCCTCTACTTTTTTCGTTCCGACCATTTTCAGTCCGTTCGTTTTCGCTTCTGCAAAAGCAGTCTTTCTTTTCATTCCAGTTCTCCACACCTTCATCAACATAGAGAACAATTTTGCGACTTTTTCCATCTTACTTTTTTGTTTTTATAATGATTTCGTATGCCAAATATACAACCGAATGATAGCGGTTTGCAAACCGATTGCAAGTTTGTCCTTAACTAATTGCGTTTATGAAATAAAGCCTTTATTATTAGGTTAGCAAGCCTTTATGTTGTATCTTTGTAATAGGAAATTGCATAAGCTAATTAAGATGAGCCGATAGGCTAACTATCGTTATCTTATACGCTAACCTTGGTTAACATATAAGCTGATTAAGATGAGCCGATGTATGTAAAGGAAGAATAACCCTCAGAAACTATAGGAGAAACAGGACAGAAGTACATATATAAAAGAAAGGAACTATGGCTATATTATTTGACTGGTACGAGAATCCGGTATCACCGGACCGTCCCCAAAAGAAAAGATTCCATCCGCGCATCATTGCCAACGGTCAGGTAGATACTGATGAACTCAGAAGCAGAATCCAGTCGCGATGCACACTGAACGAAGTAGACGTGACCGCTGTGCTGGACGCTCTCTCGCAGGTAATGGGAGAAGAATTGGGAAAAGGAAGACAGGTACACTTGACTGGTATCGGTTATTTCTACCCCACGCTGACTGCCACCGAGGAAATCTCTGCAGATACTCCCCGCAAAAATTCGAAAGTGAAATTAAAAGCGATACAATTTCGCTCGGACAAGAGATTGAAACAATCTGTCGGAACAATAAAAATTAAACAAGTGAAGCAGGGCAGACATTCCGCCAAGTTATCGGAGATAGAGATAGACATGAAGTTGAAAGAGTATTTCACAAACCATCAGATCATGCAGCGATCTGATTTTCAAACTATTATGAAAATGGTACGCTCCACAGCCATGATTCATATCCGCCGGCTCCGCAAGGAAGGCAAGCTGCTGAATATCGGCATACCCAACCAGCCGATATATGTGCCTGCTCCCGGATTTTATGGAAAATCCAGAGATTATCAACCTGTCCGATAAGCTAGAGCTAAGGATTAGAATTGAAACAACAGAGATAAAAAAAGGGCTGAAAGCGAGGACCATCCATTTTAGGGTCCGCTTTCAGCCGCTTTTCCTTTACAGCAAGCGATTACAGAGAATCGCTGAATGCTGAAATCACTTTATCACTTTGCTGTTTCTATCAGTACGACACGGTTCAGAATCGGTTGACCGAACTTATCGACACCACCACCGGCGGCAACTTTCAAGCGATCGGCAGGAATACCATACTTCTTCACCAGCAAGTCTTTAACAACCTGTGCACGTTCCAAACTCAACTTCTGATTGAAAGCCGGAGTACCCGTTGCAGAGTCTGCATATCCGTTGATGGCATAGGTAGTGCCCGGGAATTCCTTGATGCGGTTGGCAAGATAAGACAAGTTCATTTCTTCCTGCGAAGAGAGTTGGTTCGAACCAATCTTGAAGAATACGGTACGCGGAGCGATATTCGGGTCTGTAACGACTTTCACTTCTTGCTCTTCTACTTCAACCGGCTGTTGTGCATTAGCCAACTGCTCTTGCAACTGTCTATTGGCAGCTGCCATCGCCTTCATCTGGTCACGCATCTGGTTCAGTTCGAGTTCAGAAATAATCTGCTTCGCAGGACGTTGGAATCCGCGGGTCGGGAAATAATAAGTCAGACCTACAGTAGCACCGAGGATACCGTCATAATCAGGTTTGCTACCATGTTCGCCGTCAAATTTTCCTTCCAAACCTGTTGCACTCAATTCAATGTTCAAGTCAACAGCACTCGACAGACGGAAACGGTTGATGATACCTGCATTGAAAGTAGCGGCATCGGTGTGAGGACGCGAGTAAGCATGAGCCCAACCGGCACCGATATAAGGGATGATTTCATATACACGGTTCGGATTGTATCCACCGAAAAGCGCGTTCAGGTTAATCATCAAATCACCGTGAAGGTTCATGTAATCCCATTTCTGTTTGTAAGAACCGTTTTCTCCCGGAGCACCTGCATAATTAGCCGTCCGGTTCATGGTGAATCCTTTAGCTTGCAGTCCGCTGTACTGCATACGCAATCCGAAGCCCGGAGTTACCCATTTACCGACGGACACGTTGAATGTAGGGGCAACACGGTCTTTGAACTTACCGATATGGTCATTGTTCCCATACAATACCTGAGCACCCCCTCCTACAGAGAAGAACCAGTTGCTCCAGAAAGGATTCGTTACTACTTGATATTTATTTTGCACCTGAATCGCTTCGTTTTCAGTTACACTCATTGTCTGCTGCGCAGAAGCGGCAGACGAAACACCGGCCAATGCCAGCAACATCAGAATCTTTCTCATATACCCAATTAGTTAAGTAATTATTTAAATCTTTTTTTTATTGAACTATTTAAATAACACGCACTGAAACTAAAAGGTTTTAGAAAAGATAAATTTATTTGTTTTATTTGAATAATCTTTCGATCTCCTCCTCCTTAATGGTTGTCAAAACAATTTTCCCATCGGGTGTGTAATTCGGTGAAGGACAGGCAAAAAGATTATCTACAAGGCTCACCATTTCTTCATTGCTCAACACCTGCCCGTAGACAATAGCCGCTGCCCGCGCCAATGTGATTGCCAGAATACTCTGGATCTCTTCCTTGACGTCACTTCCCTTTTCCATCGCTGTATGTAGCATATTACGCACCAGCTCGACCGGATTCAGTCCTTCGATACCCGAAGGAATCCCATTAATAGCATAGCTGCCACCTCCCAGATTACTCAAATCGAAGCCGACCGCCGACAAATCATCCATAATACTTTGAAGAACAGCAGCTTCCGAAGCCGGCAGTTGTAATATTTCCGGGAAGAGAACACCCTGTGACACTCCCAGTTTCTGTTGAATCTGTACCATATAGCGATCATAAAGCACCCGTATGTGTGCACGGTGTTGATCGATTAGCATCAGACCCGATTTGACTGAAGTCAGAATAAAACGCCCTTTAAACTGCAAATGTTGATTTCCTTTTTCCATTACCGGCTCGTTGGCATACAATGTAGAAGAAGAAGTAGCTGCTGTCACCGTCTCTGTCTTCTCTTCCATAAAGGCCGGTTCGCCTCCCATAGCAGAATCCTCCCCATCCATTTCGGGTTCCGGCTGCGGATTATTCATCTTACTGGCTTTCGTCAGCCCTCCGTACAGTTCTTCCCATTCTACTACTTTCGAACGGCTGTACGATCCGCCACCGGCAGAAACTTTAAACGGATTATAATCTGTATTATAATGTACCTTCGGAGGTTCGGAAAATACCTTTTCCTCCAATGCCGGAATGTCGGGCATATCCTCCGTATCAAAATCAATGGAAGGGATGGCACTGAACTTACCCAACGATTCCTTAACGGATGCTGAGAGTATCTGCCATATGGCCTGCTCATTCTCAAACTTGATTTCGGTCTTTGTCGGATGAATGTTCACGTCAATGTTAGCCGGATCTACCTCGAAATAGATAAAGTAGGAAATCTGCTCACCGGCGGGAATCAATTGTTCATAAGCCTCCATGACCGCCTTATGGAAATAAGGATGACGCATGTAACGCCCATTGACAAAGAAATACTGATGCGCTCCCTTCTTACGGGCAGTTTCCGGCTTAGCTACATATCCGTAGATTTTCACCATGGTAGTGTTCACGTCTATATTCAGCAATTGCTGGTTGAGCTTCTTACCGAAAATAGCAAGAATACGCTGACGTAACTGCGATACTGGAAGATTGAAGAGTTCCGAATCATTACTATAAAGTGAAAAGGCAACCTCCGGATGCACCAAAGCGATACGTTCAAATTCGGCGAGAATGTTACTCAATTCTGTAGAATTAGCCTTCAGAAATTTACGACGGGCAGGCACATTAAAGAACAGATTCTTTACAGAGAAGTTGCTCCCTTTAGAACAGGAGACAGCCTCCTGACTCTCCACTTGAGAACCTGCAATCACCAACTTCGTCCCCAGTTCTTCCGACTCCGGACGCGTCTTTAATTCCACCTGCGCCACCGCCGCAATGGATGCCAATGCTTCTCCGCGAAATCCCATGGTACGCAAAGCAAACAAGTCCGCCGCTTCACGTATCTTGGAGGTTGCATGCCGCTCAAAAGAGAGACGGGCATCCGTTTCGGACATTCCTTTTCCATCATCAATCACCTGAATACAAGTTTTACCCGCATCAGTCACTAATACATGTATATTTTGCGCATCTGCATCAATTGCATTCTCCACCAGCTCCTTGATAACAGACGCCGGACGTTGTATCACTTCACCGGCAGCAATCTGGTTAGCTACCGAATCCGGCAACAAATGAATGATATCGCTCATACTTCACACATTTACAATTCAAAATTAGAAATTCCAACTGCCTGTCGATAAATAATGCCACAGATAGAGAAGGAAGGCTATGATTATCAGTATGACTCCGAAAGAAACCGGTTTACGGCCACTTGCTTTTCTTCTTTTCAAATGCGTAGTACCTTCGATGAATTTACCGCGAATATCTTCCGGATTAAACTCTTTCTCCGGCAGCATACCCAAGTCGCGTTTGGCGTTCTCCTCCATCTTAGCAAGCTTTTCTTTCCGCTCGTCTACATAAATGTATTGATGATGAAAGCCACGTGGCTTCCTCATTGAGTTAAACATTCCCATACTACTTCATATTTATTAAGTTTCGCTTATCGGTCTTCGGTCGCCGATCTGTCGTCGGCTTCAATACTTCTCCCGCACGCTTACTGCGCCAGTTGAATATATCATCCTTATTTAGCGGACGAACATAGTCGAACCATGCAAAAGTAGGAAGACGCAATTTATCAGGTGGAATCTGGTCCATCGGATACATTGTCCCGTTCGATTTACCGATAAAGAGTCCTTTTTCCATTTTCTTATCCTTCATATAAAGATGGAGCATACTGCCCTCCAGGCAATTAAATCCGGTCATCGTACTATCTTTTTCTTCCGGATAGAAAGCTGTCAGCACATTACCAACCACTTCAATATGACGCATATCCCCATCGATGAAATAGGCTTTTATCTCCTTGCCGGACACCTGATTATAGTGGACAGAATCTTTCATCTCCACAGTCAACGCCTGATTGATAATATGCGCCCAGTCAATCGTACTGTCATTCATATAAATCTTGATCTGCTCACCAAGTAGTTGTTGCCCGTCATTCCAAAGAATAGGGTCGGTATACATAGTCATACAAGAATCCTTCGTATCATAAACCAACGAGTCGCATACTCCTTGAACATCCTTTCGATACATGCGCACCTTGTGGTAAGCCTTCATCAACCGGAACACAGAATCTGTATTCAGATTGTAAGATACCAGCTGCAATGTATCTCCATGCATATAAAGGCTGTCAGGCCCCTGCGAATAGTCGATTGCTACAGCACGTTTCGTTGCAAACGCGGAATCCGTCAATTCATTATAGAAACAATAATCACTCGTCAGCATATTCTTATGAATGGAATCTGTCATCTTCACATTATCAAATGCCTCTCCATAACCGATGATCCGATCATAGAACAGACTGTCGCCCACCAGTTTCTTTCCCTGATTGGTCAAGACCGAACGGTCCAACAGTTCCGCTTGCTCGGTCAATGTATTGTAGAATCCCCGTTCCGAGTAGATATGATTTTTGTCACTGACGATATTGGAAGGTCCGAGAATCACTGCGATTTTGCTTTCCGTATGATACCTCAACGTATCGGAAGTCAACACGAACTTGGCGTTCACTAACTTCACATCGTGGTTGAATACCGATTGTTTCGTTGCAGGACTGTATTCACCCCAATCGGAAGTCAACACATTCTCTTCATCCATCAAGGTCCCCCCCTCGAAATAATATCCGAGATCGTAGAGACGATCGTAGTTCAAGCTGTCCGTCAACAAGGTCGTGTTCCGGTTAATCATCTTCACATTTTCACGAAGCTGTGCAATTTGCGTCATCCCGTCATAATAAAGATAATCACCATAGATAAACAAGGTATCTCCCTGTTCCATACGCACATTGCTAAAGGCTTCTACAGAGTTCGTTTTCTCAAAAATCAGTGCACTGTCACAGTACATATACATACTGTCATGGCGCAACTTTACGTTCCCAATCAACACCTGCACATCCGGACGTGCCAACTTATCCGCCTGCCCTTCGTCAGCATGAAGCAAATAGACTTTGGTCTTCTTATGCTCCGGTTGTTTCTTATTATCTTGTGCAAGACATACACCAAACAGGCATAGAAAGCCTATAAGAAGCCATCTATGCCTGTCCTGTTGTTTACTATTCTTATCTCTTTTCAGCATATAAAATCAGAACAAGGTTACATCAATCTTTCTTGATCCAACCCGGATACTTGAAATCACACTTCTGCCAATTTTCGTTGATGCGTACATATGTATGTTTCTGTTTATCCAGAATCCATTTCTGCAACATCTCTTCACGACGTCTATCCATTACAATCTCTTTCAGATCCTGATAGTCTTCTGCAATGGTTGCTTTATGACCATTAATTCTCGCTTTCAGTTTCACGATAGCACATACCTCTTTTCCATCCTTCTCATTAATCATTGTAAAGGCTCTGGAGATTTCACCAACATTCATCTTATCCACCACTTTAGCAACGTCTTGTGGAAGATCCTGCATCTGGAATTTAGAAGTAGTCACACCGGAATTTTCATTGATATTCACCATAATACCGTGGTTGTTGCGGGTATCCTTATCGTGTGATATCACGGCAGCTGCATCATCAAATGTAAATTTGTCGGCACGAATATCATCGGCTATGGAATCCAGACGGGCACAAGCCTCAGTCAGTTCTTTTTCCGAAACTTTCGGACGCAACAGAATATGGCGTGTGTTGACACGGTCACCACGTTTCTCAATCAACTGGATAATATGAAAACCAAATTCCGATTCTACAATTTTGGAAACTTTCTTCGGATCCTGTAAGCTGAATGCCACATTCGCATAAGCAGGATCCATCATACCACGTCCCATGAATCCACATTCACCACCTTTCATAGCGGAAGCCTTGTCTTCGGAATACAAACGCGCCAATGTAGAAAAATCAATGTCCCCTTTTGTCACACGATCCGTATAATCGCGTAACGTTCTCTTTACCTCTTCAATTTCCGAAACCGGTATTTTGGGTTGTAGAGTAATGATTTGCACTTCCACCTGTGTCGGAATATAAGGGATACTATCCAGCGGAAGGTCTTTGAAGTAACGACGTACCTCTGCCGGAGTCACTTTGATTTCTCCAACCAGTTTCTGTTGCATCTTCTGAACTGTTAAGCCGTCACGTGCATTCTCGCGCAGAGTCTCACGAATCTGGGTGGATGTTTTATTGAAATATTCCTCCATTTTCTCTTTGGAACCGATCTGCTGGATGTACATATTGGTCAACGCATCCACACGCTGAATGATTTCCGCTTCAGAAACCTCGATACTATCCAACTTCGCCTGATGCAGGAACAACTTCTGCACAGCTATTTCTTCAGGAATTATACAATAAGGATCGCCGTCGAATCTGCGTCCATTATACAAGGCATCCATCCGGGCCTCTTCTACATCTGATTTTAAAATAGCTTCGTCACCTACCACCCAAACTACTTCATCAATCACATTATCTTGTGCATAGGTTGCCACATTGGCAAATAGTGCCAAGACAAGAGTAACAACAAATCTAAAGTTCACAAACTTCTTCATCCTTTGTATTTAATAATTATATATAATCTTCTTCTTACTTACCGCCTGCTGATACAAGTCGTTCTTTACCTGTTCCATAAAGCCCACCCGTTTCTGGTTCACCAGCAAGTCCTTCACTTCCGACCGGGCAAATTCATACGGTTTCTCCTCACCAACTCCGCGATAATCGCTCACATTCAGAAAATAATAATAAGCCGTATCTTTCAATTCTACCTGACGGTGTTTGCTTACGTACTCTTCCGGTGCCTCTACTTTCAACGGAATCATGTCCAAGACATCGGTCACGGACACCCATTTATCATAGAAATATTCATATTTCACCGCATTCTGCAAGCTATATTTTTCCAGACTTTCGATAGCATCCTGTTTTTCCGACTTATACCATCTGCGCACTTTGTTCAACTGCGGAGCGGTCAACGGCACTTTAATAAACAATCCTTTGATTAACGGATGTTCCAAATTAAACAGTTCTTTGTTTCTCCCGTAATACTCTGCTATCTCCTGTTCGGAAATATCATTCGTCAATTTCTGGTTTATCAACTCCTGCTGATACGTGTGCATAATCAACGCTTTCCGATAATTCTCCACCAGCTTGTCCACATCCACATTATCAGGGATATTGTCCGCAGCTTTCTCATATAATAGAATATCTTCCGCCCAACTACGAATATAGTGCTCGGTGAAGAGAATACTATCATCTTTTGACAATCCGACCGGAAGCACGGGCGTCAAATCTTCTTTATATAAGAAGTTACCGTCCACCTCTACCAAAGGAGTCTTTCCTTTATGGTCGCGCTGTTCCTTGCACGCTCCACAACCAAGGAGGGTAATCAGTAAGAGGACTAATATTCGCATCGGCAACTAAAATCTACTTATTTAAGGTACGAAGATAGTGAATAATCGGTTACATCAGTTATTATTAACTGTTTTTAAAACCTCTTGGTTTATTTCAACCTTACCAGATTCCCTCAATTCCCGCATCCAGCACGTATCAAGATAACTTCGATAATCCTTTCGGACCCGCTCTATTACTTCCCGATAATCATCCGGACCTTTCACTTTCTTGCCCACTGTAATAGTAAAAGGATAAGACATTAAAGGTTCAAAATCCCCCTTCTTAAAAACTAATTTATCTATATATTTATTGTCTCCGTCGGCAAAAAGTCCTTGTTCAACCTGTATCTTTTCCTCTCCGGCTGTATTAAAAGTTTGCCGAAGCTTGTCCGTCCATTCTTTTTCCGGCACTTTCTTCAGCATTTTTTTGGCTTGCTTCGCTGTCTTTTTATCAACGCAATGAAGCACGACTCCTTTATAGCGGGGACTCTCCCATCGATAATCCGATGAATGAAATTTAAAATAAGTAGCCAATCCCGCGCGGTCATTGGCTGCGGGCAAATCTATTTTCTGCCGTGTTATCTCTTCCACCAAATAGTTTTCATCAGATTCCCGCAGGGCATAAGATATTTCAGGATGCTTCTTATCGATGTTCCGGCTTTCATAATCCAACAACGACTTGGCTATAAATCCTTCTAACTGTCGTTCTACAGCCTGAGGATGAGAAGAGGAAAAACGCATGAACATAGTTCCGGTATATGCCTGCCCATCAATCGTAAACAGAGTTTGTGCTGTCCGGCCGTTCGCCAGCAGCTCTTCCATTGCTGCCTGATTCGGAGCATACTGCCATTCTTTTTTCAAGCGCTCGAGCACCGCACCTGTACTTCTGCTCCAAACTCCCTCGCGTCGTAATCGTCCTATCAACCTGGCTCTGACATTTTCATAAGTAAATGTTTCCTCCCGATCGACCACTTTCAAGATATGAATCCCCTCAGGAGTGAAAAAAGGCTGTGACACCCTACCTTTCCCCAAAGAGAAGGCAATATCCTCCAACTCGCTCGTTGTTTCCAGACATTCGATCCACCTACTTCGCTTATCATCCGAGTAGATTTCGACCAAACGGTTAAAATCCATATCCGGCTGATTCTGTATCACCCGGTATATAGAATCCATCCGTGTTTTTTCTTCTTCTAAATACTGCGAGCTGATTGTCTGCGGCAAACGTTTGAAAATCTGTATTACCTGTACCCTGCCGCTACGTGCCTTCAATCCCATCTTTTGATACGCGTCACGAACACAACTATCCATCATCTGCCTGTCTATGAGACAAGATTCCACTAACTCGGTCCGGAATTTTTCGTGTTGCTTACGGAACACTGAAGTTGTATCAAGTCGGGCAGCCTTGGCTGCTTCCACCTTCAACTTCGATTGAGCGAAAAGTACCGCATACTCTTTCGGCGAGAGTTTGACATTTAAATGTTCCGCATCACGGCGGTACGCATATTCAAATTCCGAACGGAGTATCTCTCTTCCGTTCACACGCATCAACACAGGATCTTCCTGTGCAAAGACCACGGCTACAAAGAGAGAAACACATCCCAATAACAGGTTTCTTTTCATCCTCTATTTTATTATCCAACCAATTAAACAACAAGCATCACAACAATAACAGATAAATGACAAACGGTGAGCAGTGAACACCCTGCTGATAGCACAGCCTGTTCACCGTTCACCGTTAATAGTTCACCGTATCTATCTATTATTCCGGACGACTATAGTTAGGCGATTCACTGGTAATCGTCACGTCGTGCGGATGGCTTTCCATTACACCGGCATTGGTAATGCGGGTAAACTTAGCGTCATGAAGTTTCTCAATGTTAGCGGCACCACAGTATCCCATACCTGCACGCAAACCGCCGGTCAGTTGATAAATAACTTCGAAAAGCGTACCTTTATAAGGGACACGGGCAGCGATTCCTTCCGGAACAAGTTTCTTCACATCCGTAGTTCCACTCTGGAAGTAACGGTCTTTCGATCCATTTTCCATTGCCTCCAATGACCCCATGCCACGATAGGATTTGAATTTACGACCATTGAAAATAATAGTGTCGCCCGGAGATTCTTCTGTTCCGGCAACCAATGATCCGATCATTACACTATATCCTCCGGCAGCCAGCGCTTTCACCACATCGCCCGAATAACGTAAACCACCATCGGCAATCAAAGGAACACCTGTACCCTTCAACGCTTTTGCTACATCATAGACCGCAGATAACTGTGGAACACCTACACCGGCAACCACACGAGTAGTACAGATAGAACCAGGACCGATACCAACTTTCACTGCATCCGCACCAGCTTCCACTAAAGCTTTTGCAGCTTCTCCGGTAGCAATATTACCTACCACAATATCAATATTCGGAAAACGTTTCTTCGCTTCTTTCAGTTTTTCAATCACATACATGGAGTGTCCGTGGGCAGTATCAATCACAATCGCATCCGCACCGGCATCTACCAATGCCTGCATACGATCCAGCGTATCAGCAGTGACACCTACACCGGCAGCTACACGCAGACGCCCTTTGGCATCTTTACAAGCCATGGGCTTATCTTTTGCTTTCGTAATATCCTTATAAGTGACAAGACCGATCAACTTTCCGTCCATTCCGACAATCGGAAGTTTCTCAATCTTATGTTGCTGAAGGATCTGTGCAGCGGATTCCAAGTCAGTAGACTGGGTCGTAGTTACCAATCTGTCTTTGGGAGTCATGACAAGATCAACATGTTTGGTCATGTCTTTTTCGAAACGCAAATCTCTGTTAGTAACAATACCAACCAAATAACCTTCATCATCTACCACAGGGATACCACCGATTTTATATTCCGCCATGATGTCCAGTGCATCCCGAACAGTAGAACCTCTTTTGATAGTTACAGGATCATAAATCATACCATTTTCGGCACGCTTTACAATAGCAACTTGTCTTGCCTGTTCTTCGATAGACATATTTTTATGAATCACACCGATACCACCTTCACGAGCAATGGCAATCGCCATTTTCGCTTCGGTAACCGTATCCATGGCAGCCGTCACAAAAGGTATTTTTAACTCAATGTTTTTTGAAAACTTTGTCGTGAGATCGACAGTGCGCGGTAAAACTTCAGAATAAGCGGGGATCAACAATACATCATCGTAAGTCAATCCATCCATTACAATCTTATCAGCAATAAATGACATAGGGCTATGCGTTTAAAATTTATTGCGTGCAAATATACGGTTTTTATTCAAAACCACATACCTGCACGCCTATTTTTTCGCTTTTTTAATTAGCCATTTCAGAGATGAACTTAATGCGAACCAAGCGAACTTCCTCTTCCGTAAAGTCATCACCTAATTCATCAAGTGCATCATCAATCTTATCTGTAGTAGATTCCTTGAAATAATCGTAGATATCGAGCATGTGATCTTCATCCATGATTTCTTCCAGGAAATAATCTATGTTCAGTTTGGTTCCCGAATAAACAATGGCTTCTACCTCGTCCAGCAGTTCACCAAAATCAATTCCTTTGGAAAGAGCGATATCATCTAACGCAACTTTACGGTCAATCGCCTGAATAATAGCTACCTTCATCTTAGATTTATTGGCAACCGTACGTACCCGCAGGTCTTCAGGACGTTCGATCTCATTCTCTTCACAGTGGCGTTTGATCAATTTACAGAACTCTTCACCGTAACGTTTTGCTTTTCCGGCACCTACGCCTGGTATATTCTGCAACTCTTCCAATGTCACCGGATAAATGGTAGCCATTGCTTCCAAAGAGGGATCCTGGAAGATCACATAAGGTGGCACTTCCAGTTTCTTCGAGAGTTTCTTCCGCAAGTCCTTCAACATGGAATAAAGAGCCGGATCCACCGCACAGGAACCACCGCCACGTGCCGGGACTTCTTCTTCCGTCTCTTCGAAGTCGTTGTCTTCGGTAATCTTGAATGACTTCGGCTTCTTCAGGAACTTATGTCCCTCCTCCGTCACTTTCAAGAGTCCGTAATTCTCCACATCTTTGCTCAAATAACCCGCAATCAGTGCCTGACGAATCACTGCGTTCCATGTCTTATCCTCTTCACCCATACCGGAACCGAAGACCTCGAGGTCTTCATGCAAATGCGCCTGTATTTCGGAAGTTTCTTTACCTTGTAGTATGTCTATAATATAATCTGCCTTAAAATTTTCTTTCACCGCGATAATCGCTTCAATCACGGTACACAATAACTCTTGAGCCTCCACTTGTTTTTTAGGATTTAAACAGTTGTCACAATTTCCACAATTTTCTTCCGTATAATCTTCACCGAAATAATGCAGCAACGTCTTGCGTCGGCATACGGAAGATTCAGCATAAGCAGCGGTTTCCAACAGAAGCTGCTTGCCAATTTCCTGCTCTGCCACAGGTTTTCCCTGCATGAACTTTTCCAGTTTCTGCAAGTCTTTATTTGTATAAAAGGTTATGCACTGACCTTCACCGCCATCTCTACCGGCGCGCCCGGTCTCCTGGTAATACCCTTCCAGACTCTTGGGGATATCGTAGTGAATCACAAACCTCACATCCGGCTTGTCAATTCCCATACCGAAAGCGATAGTTGCTACAATAACGTCTACTTTTTCCATCAGAAAATCATCCTGATTCTTGGTTCTGGTCAACGAATCCATACCAGCATGATATGGACGCGCATTGATACCGTTTGCCTGCAGGATTTCAGCAAGTTCCTCCACTTTTTTCCGGCTAAGGCAATAGATAATGCCAGATTTCTCCGGATTATTTTTGATAAACTTGATAATATCCCTATCGATATTAACGGTCTTCGCGCGTACCTCATAATAAAGGTTCGGACGGTTGAACGAAGATTTGAAGACTCGAGCATCTACCATTCCCAGATTTTTCTGGATATCATGTTGCACCTTGGGCGTCGCCGTTGCGGTAAGCGCAATCAACGGAGCTTTTCCTATTTCATTGATAATAGGGCGAATCCGCCGGTATTCCGGTCGAAAATCATGTCCCCATTCAGAAATACAGTGAGCTTCATCCACTGCATAGAACGAAATCTTTACCGAACGCAAAAAATCTACGTTTTCTTCTTTCGTCAGCGACTCCGGCGCTACATATAGCAATTTTGTCTTTCCGGCAAGGATATCCGACCTCACTTGGTCTATCGCGCCTTTATTTAATGAAGAATTGATAAAATGAGCGACACCATCTTCTTCACTGAAATTACGCATTGCATCCACTTGATTCTTCATCAACGCTATAAGCGGAGAAATTACGATTGCCGTACCTTCCATCAAGAGCGAAGGCAGCTGATAGCATAAAGATTTCCCGCCACCGGTAGGCATCAGTACAAAGGTATCTTTACCATCGAGCAGGTTATTAATGATCGCTTCCTGGTTTCCCTTGAACTTATTAAATCCGAAATACTTTTTCAGTTCATCTGTTAAATTAATCTTCCTTGCCATCTTAACTTAAGTTGTTTTATTCAGTTCATGGTTTAACTTCAAGTATGTCCTCTCCTTTAAGAGAGCCAAACAAAGTTATAAACAACTTCGTAATTACCAAGCAAAATACGACTAATATTTTCAAGAAAAAACAGTTACGATCATTTTCTGTAGCCTTATTCTTTGATTTTAAGCAGTTTGTAGTCGTGCCATATTCGCTTTCTCCAGTTGCATCTTTGCATAATCCAGCGTTACCTCATACTCTTTTTTGTCCTCTGAAGGGATTTCAAACATGACATCCATCATGATTGTTTCCACAATAGAGCGCAATCCACGAGCACCCAACTTATATTCTACCGCCTTGTCGACGATATATTCGAAGACATCCTCTTCAAATGTCAGCTTGATGCCATCCATTTCAAACAGTTTGATATATTGTTTGATGATAGAGTTTTTCGGTTCGGTAAGAATCGCACGAAGCGCATTCCGATCCAACGGATTCAAATAGGTCAATACCGGAAGACGTCCGATAATTTCGGGAATCAGCCCGAATGATTTCAAATCCTGTGGAGCGATGTACTGCATCATGTTATTCTTGTCCACCATCGCTGTTTTCTGCAATGCTGTATAACCTACGACATGGGTATTCAACCGCTGGGCGATCTTCTTCTCGATGCCATCGAAAGCACCGCCACAGATAAAGAGAATATTCTTGGTATTTACCGGAATCATCTTCTGGTCCGGATGTTTACGGCCTCCCTGAGGAGGTACGTTCACCACAGAACCTTCGAGCAATTTCAATAATCCCTGCTGTACACCTTCACCACTCACGTCGCGAGTGATCGAAGGGTTATCTCCTTTACGGGCTATTTTGTCGATCTCGTCGATAAACACGATGCCCTGTTCAGCTTCAGGTACATTATAATCCGCCACCTGTAGCAAACGGGTTAAAATACTTTCGATATCTTCGCCCACATAACCGGCCTCCGTCAGCACCGTAGCGTCTACAATGGTAAACGGCACGTGCAGTAACTTAGCAATCGTGCGTGCGAGCAACGTTTTTCCGGTTCCGGTACTACCTACCATAATAATGTTCGACTTTTCAATCTCCACATCATCACCACTGTCTTTTTGCAACAGACGTTTATAATGGTTATAGACCGATACGGAAAGGAAACGTTTCGCATCATCCTGTCCGATCACATACTGATCGAGGAATCTCTTGATTTCTACCGGTTTGGGCAGTTCTTTTAAGTTGAGTTTGGTAGTTCCTGTGCTTTTCTTACCCAATCCCAATGCCTCCTGAGTAATCTCATAAGCCTGAGTAGCACAGCTGTCGCAAATATAACCATTCATTCCCGTAATCAGGAATCCCACCTCATTCTCCGACCGTCCACAGAAACTACATCTTTTCTTTGTTTTTGATTCAGCCATTTTTATTTCTTAATCAATACCTCATCAATCATACCATATTCTTTCGCTTCCTGAGCTGTCATCCAGTAATCGCGATCAGAGTCCGCCCATACTTTATCAAAATCAGTATGCGAATGATCGGCGATAATCGTATAAAGTTCTTTCTTCAATTTTTGAATCTCACGAGCTGTGATTTCAATGTCTGACGCTTGTCCTTGCGCACCCCCCATCGGCTGATGAATCATCACACGTGAATGAGGCAATGCAGAACGTTTGCCTTCAGCACCGGCAACCAACAATACAGCCGCCATTGAAGCTGCCATACCTGTACAGATGGTAGCAACATCACTTGAAATAAACTGCATCGTATCATAAATGCCCAATCCGGCATATACGCTTCCGCCCGGAGAGTTGATATAGATAGAGATATCTTTACCCGGATCCGCAGAATCCAGATACAACAACTGTGCCTGAAGCGTATTGGCTGTATAGTCATCTATTTGTGTACCGAGGAAAATGATGCGGTCCATCATCAAACGGGAGAAAACATCGAGTTGAGTAACGTTCAACTGTCTTTCTTCCAAAATATAGGGATTCAAATACCCGGCCTGCGACTTAATCACATCATCCAATACCATACCATTCATTCCTAAATGCTTGGTTGCGTATTTTCTAAAATCATCCATGTTAATCATTCCTTTCTTATAAATAAAAAATAAACGTGAGTACAAAGAAACAAAAAGAATACAGAGACACAAAAAAACACAGAGTTATAATTTTATAAAAACTCTGTGTTTCTATGGCTTTCGTTTTTATTCAGCCGAATGATTATTCAAACATCTTATTGAATTCTTCGATCGAAACGTTCTTGTTCTCCAAAGTAACCTGCGCTTTCAAAGCAGCAGCAAGCTTCGCTTCTACGACACGACCTACCAAATTATTAATAGTTTCTTTCTTCTTCAACATTTCCTGTGCATAGTTGTCAAGCACATCGTCAGGAATAGACAACATACCATATTGAGCAAACTGCGCCTTCGTTGTTTCTCTAGCCATCTTCAGAATATCTTCCTGTTCAACTTTAATTTCGTTTGCTTCAACCAACTGTTCCTTAATCAGGTGCCAAGTCAGTTCTTCGATGCTCTTATCATAGTTTTCAGCAACATATTCTTCTCCCTTTTCTTCGTTGTTCAGCAACATGATACGTTTCAGCAGGGCATCAGAGAATTCCAGTTTACCCACTTTTTCCATCATCACTTTGCGAATGTCGATCAGGAATTTATAATCGCTTTCAGTCACAAATCTAGCTGCGATTTCTTCTTTAATCTTAGCGCGGAATTCTTCTTCAGTCTTCACAACACCTTCACCGAATGCCTGGTCGAATACTTCCTGAGTCAGTTCACCCGGAACAAAACGGGTGATTTCTTCTACCTGGAAGCTGAAATCAGACTTCACGTCTTTTGCAATTTCCTTGTCAATCTTCAACAAAGAACCCAGTTCGGCAGCATGTCCGTCATAAGCCACATTCGGATTGAACACCAATACATCATTTACTTTTGCATTAGCAAAAATAGCTTTCTGATCGTCGTTCTTCATGTAAGCAGGCATCAACACTGCGGCTTCTACCTGAATACCGCCTTCTTTGGTGTTGCCTTCTTCGTCCAACTGTGCCAGCAACCCCTTCAACATATCATTATCTTCGTAAGCGTCTACCTTATCATACTTGCCAGTGCGTTGAGTATACATCTTCACCTGATTGTCGATCATTTCTTCAGAAACTTCGATCGTATAATAATCCACTTTATCTTTAGCATTTACTTCTGCTTTAAATTCAGGTGCCAAAGCGATGTCGAATACGAAATCGAATTCTTCCATTGTATCGAAATCAATATCCTGTTGCTTTTCTTCGTTAGGCAACGGCTCGCCCAACATATTCACCTTATTTTCTTTAATATAATTGTAAACAGCTTCTTGCAGTGCCTTATTCACAACCTCTGCAATTACCGACTTACCATACATCTTTTTAATAAGACTTGCCGGAACCATCCCTTTACGGAATCCCGGAATCTGTGCCTTCCGGCGGAGTGACTTCAACTCTTTATCTACTTTCTCCTGATAATCGGCTTTCTCAAGCTTTACAGTAAGCTCTGCGCTTACTTTGTCAATGTTTTGTAATGAAACGTTCATTCTGACAATTATTTATTTGATTTATACTTTATTCTATACTCAAAGAGGGTGCAAAATTAGTGCTAATCTTTCAAATTTCAAAAAACATTGCAGATTTATTTCAGCAACGCCACCCATCTTTCACCCATCTCTTATTGATATTCCGCCCATCTCCCACACCTAAACAAAAAAACATCATCAACACCCACCTCGCCAGATCCCCCCAGCCAACTTTTTTCTCCGCCAAACAAAAGGGAAGAACTTTTTTTCTGATCATCCGCAAATTAACTTTCCAAAAAGATGGTTAATCCAAAAATTATTCTTTCCTTTGCTGCGGATTGATGGACCATTAGTTTCTCGATTTGATTACAAGGTTTTTACTTCCGTTACCCAAACGCATTTGTAAACTCTCTGTCGTTTTAATCTTTTTATTAGTAACCATCTATCCAGAGAGTTTTATTCATTTATTTATTTTTTTATCATTCTCATTATGAACATTTATGTTGGAAACCTTAACTACCGTGTTAAGGAAGGAGATCTGCAACAAGTAATGGAAGATTACGGAGCAGTATCATCAGTCAAAATTATTATGGATCGTGAAACCGGTAAATCCAAAGGATTCGCTTTCATCGAAATGGAAGACGATGCTGCAGCTGCAAAAGCGATTGCTGAATTGAACGGAGCTGAATACATGGGTCGTACAATGGTCGTCAAAGAAGCCAGACCCAGAGGTTAATTGCCGACGCTAACATAGCTAAGAAAAAAGGAACTTCTGTCACCCGATGGCAGAAGTTTTTTTATTACCCTTCCATTCCTTGCACTTCCACGTCCTTCACCTTACGGAGCAAATCTGAAGCAAAGATAAAGTTATTCAGTCTCTCATTGGTAGAGGTAAAGATATCATCTTTTGTACCTTCCCACTCTTTATGTCCCTCATAAATATAAATCACCTTCTCACCAATTCCCAATACAGAGTTCATATCATGCGTATTGATAATGGTCGTCATGTTATATTCCTGCGTAATATCATGGATCAGATCATCAATCACCAATGACGTTTTCGGATCCAGTCCTGAGTTCGGTTCATCACAAAACAGATATTGCGGATTCAAGGCAATCGCACGCGCAATAGCCACACGCTTCTGCATCCCCCCACTGATTTCTCCCGGAAACTTATCTTTCGCTTCTCCCAGATTCACACGATCCAAACAGAACATCGCCCGTTTGGCCCGGTCACGCAAGATATCGTTGCTAAACATATTCAGTGGAAACATCACATTATCAAATACGGTCATAGAGTCAAAAAGAGCCGCACTCTGGAAAATCATTCCCATTTCCTTGCGAAGCATCTTCTTCTCCTTCTTCCCCATCAAAACAAGGTTACGTCCGTCATACAAAACTCCACCCTTTTCCGGAGTAAGCAATCCTACAATACATTTCATCAACACCGTCTTACCGGAGCCACTCTGACCGATAATCAAGTTTGTCTTCCCATTTTCAAAGTCAGCATTGATATCACTCAATACCGTCTTATCATCAAATGATTTATAAAGTCCTTTAACCTCAATCATCCCATTAAAAGTTTAGTTAATATCAAATCTGCAAACAGAATCAATACACTGCTGGATACTACGGCATCCGTAGAAGCCTTCCCTACAGCAATCGAACCGCCATCTACCGTATATCCGAAGAAAGCGGACACACTTGCAATAATAAACGCAAAAAAGAGGGATTTAATAATACCGGCCCAGATAAACCACTCCACAAACATATATTGCAATCCATATTCGAGATCGACAGCATTCATCACCCCGGCGAACCAACACGTGCAAAAGGCACCGATGATTCCGGCAAAGATACTGAATGTCACTAGAATAGGAATAACAGTTACCATCGCTGTTATCTTAGGCAGAATTAGATAATTCGCCGAATTGATACCCATAATTTCGAGTGCATCAATCTGCTGCGTCACCCTCATTGTCCCTAACTCCGAAGCGATATTTGACCCGACCTTTCCTGCAAGAATCAAGCACATGATGGAGGAAGAAAATTCCAGCAGCATAATTTCACGTGTCACATATCCCACTGTCCAACGAGGCATCCATGGGCTTTCGATATTCAACTTAATCTGAATGGTAATAACTGCACCGATGAAAAAGGAAATCAACAGTACAATACCGATGGAGTTCACACCTAGCTGCTCCAACTCGTTAAAGTATTGCCGGAAAAACATACGCATACGTTCAGGGCGAGAAAAAGTCCGTCCCATCAGCATGAAATATCTCCCGACGGTTCTCAATGCTTTTATCATAACTCACACTATTTGTCTGCAAATGTACATTATTTCAGCTTATTTTTACTACATTTGCCGCAAAATAACTAGAATATGGAAGAAAGCAAGATGGTGCTCCGCACGGAAGACCTGGTTAAGAAGTACGGTAAACGAACCGTTGTAAGCCACGTTTCCATCAATGTGAAGCAAGGTGAGATTGTAGGGTTGCTGGGGCCGAACGGTGCCGGTAAGACAACTTCATTCTATATGACTGTAGGGCTGATCACTCCTAACGAAGGCCGCATTTTCCTCGATGACCTGGAAATTACCAAATATCCGGTTTACAAACGTGCGCAAACAGGAATCGGCTACCTTGCACAGGAAGCTTCCGTTTTCCGCCAGATGAGCGTGGAAGATAATATCGCCTCTGTACTGGAAATGACCAACAAGCCTAAAGAATATCAGAAAGAGAAGCTCGAAAGCCTGATTGCAGAGTTCCGCCTGCAAAAGGTACGCAAAAATAAAGGTAACCAGTTGTCGGGAGGTGAGCGCCGCCGTACGGAAATTGCCCGTTGTCTTGCTATCGACCCCAAATTCATTATGCTTGACGAACCTTTTGCCGGTGTTGACCCGATTGCCGTAGAAGATATCCAGCAAATTGTATGGAAATTGAAAGACAAGAATATCGGAATCTTGATTACCGACCACAACGTACAGGAGACACTTAGTATCACAGACCGCGCTTACCTGCTGTTCGAAGGAAAAATTCTTTTCCAAGGGACACCGGAAGAATTATCGGAAAATCAGATTGTGCGTGAAAAATACTTGAGTAACAGCTTCGTGTTACGCCGAAAAGATTTCCAATTGGAAAAATAGGGTCACCACAGAAGACACGGAGGACACAGAATTTTATTCTATAAGAAGACACGGATTGCCCCGATATATATTTATATAGTTGAGACAGTCCGTGTCTTTGATTTATTATTTCTTTGTGTCCTCTGTGGTGAATCTTTATTTCTGTCGAATATAAATATTAACCGGAGTACCTGTCAGATTCCATTTCTCACGCATCTTATTTTCGAGGAAACGTTTGTATGGTTCTTTCACATACTGCGGTAAGTTGGCGAAAAATACAAATGAAGGCACCTGTGTATTCGGCAACTGTGTGATATATTTAATTTTGATATACTTACCTTTATTTGAAGGAGGCGGATAAGCCTCGATCAATGGAAGCATTTCTTCATTTAAACGCGCGGTCGGGATCTTTGTTGTCCGGTTCTCATACACATTACGTGCTTCTTCAAGCACTTTCAGAATACGTTGTTTAGTCAATGCAGAAGCAAAGATGATCGGGAAATCAACAAACGGAGCAAAACGCGAGCGAACAGCTTCCTCAAACGTTTTCTGTACCTTCACAGATTTATCTTCCACCAAATCCCACTTATTTATAACCACTACCAGTCCTTTCTGATTCTTCTGAATCAAAGAGAAGATATTCAAGTCCTGCCCCTCAATACCTCTTGTAGCATCCAACATCAGAATACAAATATCAGAACCTTCGATGGAACGAATCGAACGGACGACTGAATAATATTCCAAGTCTTCGTTTACCTTGTTTTTTTTACGGATACCGGCTGTATCTACCAAGTAAAAATCAAATCCGAATTTATTGTAACGAGTATAGATAGAATCGCGGGTAGTTCCGGCAATCTCTGTCACAATATTACGTTCCTCGCCGATAAACGCATTTACAATGGAAGACTTTCCGGCATTCGGACGTCCTACCACAGCAAAACGGGGAATATCATCATCCAGAATTTCAGATGATTCTTTCTTGAAATTGCTGACAATCAAGTCCATCAAATCACCTGTACCACTTCCTGTCATAGCAGAAATGCAATACGGATCGCCCAATCCCAGTTTATAGAATTCGGGAGCGTTATATCGTAAATCGTGATTATCCGTTTTATTGGCAACCATAATCACCGGCCTATTAGCACGACGCAAAATAGCAGCTACCTGCATATCCAAGTCAGTCACTCCATTCATCACATCCACTACAAACAGAATGACATCCGCTTCTTCCACGGCCAATAACACTTGCTTACGGATCTCCTCTTCAAAAACATCATCCGAATTGACCACCCATCCACCGGTGTCCACCACGGAGAATTCACGGCCCAGCCACTCAGACTTGCCATATTGTCGGTCACGGGTTGTACCCGCTTCTTCATTCACAATAGCCTGACGAGTCTTCGTCAGACGGTTAAATAAGGTAGACTTGCCCACATTCGGGCGTCCTACAATTGCAACTAAATTACCCATAGTTCAATACCTTGTTTTTTACGACTATCACAGTCGCATGAATACTCTTAATCTAACTGATAACCAAAATTACGGAGTTCCTTATCCGAACTACGCCAATCCTTATCCACTTTCACATACGTTTCTAGGAAAATAGTCTTTCCAAAGAAACGTTCCAGTTCGCGGCGAGCCTCGGTAGCCACCTTCTTCAAAGCCTTTCCCTGTTTACCGATAATGATTCCTTTCTGCGAATCACGTTCCACGTTTATCACCGCCCGAATAAAAATCTTCCTCGACTCTTCCTTAAACTCTTCCACGGCAACCTCCACCGAGTAGGGGATCTCTTTATCGTAGTAGAGTAAAATTTTTTCCCGGATAATCTCATTCACGAAAAAACGGGCAGGCTTATCCGTCCACTGATCCTTTCCAAAATAAGGAGGAGAATCGGGCAGCAGTTCTTTGATCCGCTTCATCACATAATCTACATTAAACTTCGATGTAGCAGAAATCGGAATAATTTCGGCTTGGGGAAGCAGCTCTTTCCACGCTTCCACCAGCTTTACTAGTTTTTCCTGATCTGTAAGATCGATCTTATTGATAATCAAGAGAACAGGCACCGTCATCTGACGCACCTTTTCCATAAACTCATTATTCTTATCCGGCGTCTCCACCACGTCCGTTACATAAAGCAAGATATCCGCATCCGTCAATGCAGAAGTCGAAAAATTCAGCATTGACTCCTGCAATTTATAATTGGGCTTCAACACACCCGGAGTATCAGAAAAGACAATCTGCATCTCATCCGTATTATAGATCCCCATAATCCGGTGACGAGTAGTCTGCGCTTTGAAGGTAGCGATTGAAATACGTTCGCCTACCAAGACATTCATCAATGTTGATTTTCCTACATTCGGATTTCCTACGATATTTACAAAACCAGCTTTATGCATTTCTCTTTATTTTATTGGTTGAGACAAAAAAACGCATCGAATCGAAGTAGGATGCGTTTTTAAGTGTATAGTTCAGTAACTTACGTTATAATTCTTTCTTTCCGTCATAACCCCACTTCACGTACGCTGCGCCCCAGGTAAATCCGGCACCGAATGCAGTGAAAATGATGTTATCGCCTTTCTTGAGTTTATCTTCATAATCCCAGACACACAGAGGAAGTGTAGCGGCACTCGTGTTACCGTAATGTTCAATATTTACCAATACTTTATCCATCGGCACCTCCATACGGTGTGCCACAGCCTCGATAATACGGATATTCGCCTGATGTGGAATAATCCAGTTGATATTATCTTTCGTCAGACCATTCTTTTCTGCGATTGCAGCAGAGACATCCGACATGTTGGATACAGCATATTTAAATACTGTTCTTCCTTCCTGGTGCAAATAGTGCATTTTATTGTCCACTGTAAAATAAGACGGAGGACAAACCGAACCACCTGCTTTCATGTGGAGGAAAGGCAACCCCTTACCATCTGTTCTCAGTATCGAATCCATAATTCCATAATCTTCCGTCGTCGGTTCCACCATAAAAGCAGCAGCACCGTCACCAAAGATAGGACATGTAGCACGATCTGTATAATTGACCATTGACGACATCTTATCGGCACCGACAATGATAATTTTCTTATATCTTCCCGAACGGATGAAATTAGCAGCTGTCTCCATCAAATACAGGAATCCGCTACAAGCAGCCTGTAAATCGAAGGCAAAAGCATTCCTCAGTCCGAGTTTATCACAAAGAATAGAAGCCGTAGAAGGGAAGTGATAGTCAGGAGTAGTAGTAGCAACAACCACTAAATCGATGTCGTCAGGATTAGCACCAGTCTTCTTCATCAACTGTTTTGCAGCTTTACGCGCCATATATGAGCTACCTAATCCTTCCTCATTCAGAATATGTCTTTCCTTTACTCCGATACGAGTCATAATCCATTCGTCGTTGGTATCCACCATTTTTGATATCTCGTCGTTAGTCAAGATATAATCAGGTACGTACCCGCCGACTCCTGTGATTACTGCATTTATTTTTTCCATCAAACCTATTTTTAATTAGTAATATATACTACTTAAAGCAGCCGGAGAGTTTCACCCCCAGGCTGTTTCAGTATAACTGTACTAATTATACAGCTGCTTCTTTCTCAATAGCAAGCTTACCCCTGTAGTAGCCACAAGCGCCACATACAGTGTGGTATACGTGCCATTCACCGCAATTCGGACAAATAGCCAATGTAGGAGCTACTGCCTTATCATGAGTTCTTCTCTTCGCTGTTCTTGTTTTTGATTGTCTTCTCTTAGGATGTGCCATTTTCTTAAAACTTTAATTATTATTTAATATTTTCTTTAATTCATTCCAGCGAGGATCAATTTGTTCCTCCACTTCTTCCCCGATTACGATGTCATCTCCACCTGTGTCGAAAGTATCATCGCTATCCTCATTCGCATTTGTTTTCAAATGCTTGTTCAATTTACTGGTTACCGCCTTATTACACTTACCGGGAGCATGCACATGCTTCATGGGTATAGAGAGTGCAATAAACTCATACATGAACCATGCAACGTTGATTTCCCCTTCTTCCTCGGGAATCACAATCAGGTTGTCACCTTCTTCTGCATATTCATGCCCAAACTTTACTATCAGTTTATCAGAAGAGCTGATAGGTAGCTCCATATCATCCAGACAACGGTCACATGGTACCCATACCATCCCGTCAGTCTGAAAACTCAGTTCGAAAGCACGAGAGGATCTTTTCACAGTCAATGTAACATTCACCTTTCCTTTCTGAACTTCAGGACCATCAATGTGAGCGAAGTAAAGGTTATCCAATACAAACTCATACTTAGCTGAGTCTGTTTGCATTCCTTTCAAGTCAATTTTATATTTATCAAACTTTCCCAAAGCTTCTCTCTTTTTAAATCGTTAGCTTACAATTCGGGCGACAAAGATACAAATAAATATCCTCATAACATACAATTTATCAGTAAATATTCAGATTTTTAATAGGTATTATGAGGTTTATATCCGTCAAAAACGGTGATATGAATGCCAAAGTAATGTCGCAAAGTACCAAACACAGCAAGCCCCTTGACTCACTTTAGAATCAAGGGGCTTCTTCAAAAACGGCGGCTACCTACTCTCCCACTGTTACGCAGTACCATCGGCGTGACGAGGCTTAACTTCTCTGTTCGGAATGGGAAGAGGTGGAACCCTCGTGCTATAACCACCTGAATAAAGTCATGACATGATGAAAAGTAAAAATTCAGTTATTACAAGCTAAATGTATACAACCAACCGATACATCTCCGAAAGAAAGTCGACGGGCAATTAGTAATGCTCGGCTTTGATGTTACCACCTTTACACCTGCATCCTATCAACGTCATCGTCTTTGACGACCCTGAGAAATCTAATCTTGTGGCTGGCTTCGTACTTAGATGCTTTCAGCACTTATCCAATCCCGACTTAGATACCCGGCAATGCACCTGGCGGCACAACCGGTAAACCAGAGGTCAGTCCAACACGGTCCTCTCGTACTAGTGTCAGAGCCACGCAAATTTCATACGCCCACGATAGATAGAGACCGAACTGTCTCACGACGTTCTGAACCCAGCTCGCGTGCCACTTTAATGGGCGAACAGCCCAACCCTTGGGACCTTCTCCAGCCCCAGGATGTGACGAGCCGACATCGAGGTGCCAAACCCCTCCGTCGATATGAGCTCTTGGGAGGGATCAGCCTGTTATCCCCGGAGTACCTTTTATCCTTTGAGCGATGTCCCTTCCATACGGAAACACCGGATCACTATGCTCTAGTTTCCTACCTGATCGACTTGTAAGTCTCCCAGTCAAGCGCCCTTATGCCATTACACTCTGCGGACGGTTACCAATCGTCCTGAGGGCACCTTTAGAAGCCTCCGTTACGCTTTTGGAGGCGACCACCCCAGTCAAACTACCCACCAAACAGTGTCCTCCAGTAAAGGAGTTAGAACTCAAATAATCAAAGGGCCGTATTTCAACAGCGACTCCACAGATACTGGCGTATCCACTTCATTGTCTCCGGCCTATCCTACACATCAATTACCCAAATTCAATGTTAAGCTATAGTAAAGGTTCACGGGGTCTTTTCGTCCCATCGCGGGTAATCGGCATCTTCACCGATACTACAATTTCACTGAGCTCACGGTTGAGACAGTGTCCAGATCATTACACCATTCGTGCAGGTCGGAACTTACCCGACAAGGAATTTCGCTACCTTAGGACCGTTATAGTTACGGCCGCCGTTTACTGGGGCTTCAATTCAACGCTTCTCTTGCGATGACGTCTCCTCTTAACCTTCCAGCACCGGGCAGGTGTCAGGCTGTATACATGATCTTTCAATTTTGCACAGCCCTGTGTTTTTGTTAAACAGTTGCCTGGACCTATTCTCTGCGCCCAACTCACGTTGGGACCCTTTATCCCGAAGTTACAGGGTCAGTTTGCCTAGTTCCTTAACCGTGATTCACTCAAGCGCCTGAGTATATTCAACCCGACTACGTGTGTCCGTTTGCGGTACGGGTACCTTAGGGATTAAGTTTAGCGGATTTTCTCGGGAGTATGATTACACGCACTATTGGATTGTTCCGAGGAACGCTCCATACTATCAGGTTCGACTCTCTTTGTGGATTTGCCTGCAAAGATCAACATCTACACCCTTCAACGGACTATTCCGTCAGTCCGCGGCGTTGTCACGACTCCGTCTCCACGTCACTCCATAAGGTAGTACAGGAATATTAACCTGTTCTGCCATCGGCATCACCATTCGGCTGAGCCTTAGGACCCGACTAACCCTGATCCGATTAGCGTTGATCAGGAAACCTTAGTCTTGCGGCGAGGGGGTTTCCCACCCCCTTTATCGTTACTTATACCTACATTTGCGTTTCCACACGCTCCAGCAAGGCTCACGCCCCACCTTCGACGCTGAGTGGAATGCTCCCCTACCGATGTCAATTCAATACTGACATCCCATAGCTTCGGTAAATTGCTTTATGCCCGATTATTATCCACGCCAAACTCCTCGACTAGTGAGCTGTTACGCACTCTTTAAATGAATGGCTGCTTCCAAGCCAACATCCTAGCTGTCTTAGCAATCTGACTTCGTTAGTTCAACTTAGCAATTATTTCGGGACCTTAGCTGATGGTCCGGATTCTTCTCCTTTAGGACATGGACCTTAGCACCCATGCCCTCACTCCTGTGATCAAACTAATGCGCATTCGGAGTTTATCAAGACTTGATAGGCGGTGAAGCCCTCGCATCTTATCAGTCGCTCTACCTCACATTAGTAACCCACAAGGCTGCACCTAAATGCATTTCGGGGAGTACGAGCTATCTCCAAGTTTGATTAGCCTTTCACCCCCACCCTCAGCTCATCCGGAAGCTTTTCAACGCTTATCGGTTCGGTCCTCCAGTTAGTGTTACCTAACCTTCAACCTGGCCAAGGGTAGATCACTTGGTTTCGCGTCTACTCCTTCCGACTCGACGCCCTGTTAAGACTCGCTTTCGCTTCGGCTGCATGTCTCAAGACACTTAACCTCGCCGGAAAAAGTAACTCGTAGGTTCATTATGCAAAAGGCACGCCGTCACTGCATCAAGCAGCTCCGACCGCTTGTAGGCGCACGGTTTCAGGGACTATTTCACTCTTCTGTTCGAAGTGCTTTTCACCTTTCCCTCACGGTACTGGTTCGCTATCGGTCTCTCGGGAGTATTTAGCCTTGCCGGATGGTCCCGGCGGATTCACGCAAGATTTCCCGTGTCCCGCGCTACTCAGGATACCACTACGCTTCATTCGGCTTCGAATACCGGACTATCACCGTCTATGGTTTCATTTTCCAAAGAATTCTTCTCACCGAATCTCATGCGATATCGTGGTCCTACAACCCCGGTATTGCCGTAACAATACCGGTTTGGGCTGATCCCCGTTCGCTCGCCACTACTTGGGGAATCATTATTATTTTCTCTTCCTACAGGTACTAAGATGTTTCAGTTCCCTGCGTTTGCCTCCATCTGAAAATGGATGATGTTCCTTCAGAACACCGGGTTGTCCCATTCGGAAATCTCCGGATCAAGGGTTATTTGCACCTTCCCGAAGCTTATCGCAGCTTATCACGTCCTTCATCGCCTCCGAGAGCCAAGGCATCCGCCATGCGCCCTTATTTACTTTCTTTCAAACGTCTTGTCCGTGTAACGGTATTGACATTGGAATTGCTCCCTTTATCAATATTGCATACGCGGACACGTACGGTTTGATATATACTTTTAGCTCTTACTAAAATTTTACTTTTTGTACATCATGTCAAAGATCGTTTCTCATTGCTGAGACTGTGGAGAATAACGGATTCGAACCGTTGACCCTCTGCGTGCAAGGCAGATGCTCTAGCCAGCTGAGCTAATCCCCCAAGAAGTGATTCAAGAATCTATCTCAAGGCTCGCGCACATGGACATCTCTTGAGCTTGGTAGTCCCAGGCAGAGTTGAACTGCCGACCTCTACATTATCAGTGTAGCGCTCTAACCAACTGAGCTATAGGACTATGTTCTACGCATTATCGGCTGCTTTCGGCATAATCGATGCAAGCATCGCTTCTGCTATCTCTTGCTCGATAATCCAACCTTGTCTACCTGTATGTTAGACTCGGCTTCTGTTTTCTCTCGTGTTGATCTATATCTATACTTCTATAGATGGTTGATCCATATCATAAATAAACAAGTACCAGTAGTACAAAAAACAGAACCTTGAAAGGTATCCGGGTGGAGATGGACCTTACATATGATACATATCAAACATACGATAAGGACATCCGACCCCTACGGCATCACTCCAGAAAGGAGGTGTTCCAGCCGCACCTTCCGGTACGGCTACCTTGTTACGACTTAGCCCCAATTACCGGTTTTACCCTAGGACGCTCCTCGCGGTTACGTACTTCAGGTACCCCCGGCTTTCATGGCTTGACGGGCGGTGTGTACAAGGCCCGGGAACGTATTCACCGCGCCATGGCTGATGCGCGATTACTAGCGAATCCAGCTTCACGAAGTCGGGTTGCAGACTTCGATCCGAACTGAGAGAGGTTTTGAGGATTGGCATCCTGTCGCCAGGTAGCGGCCTTCTGTACCCCCCATTGTAACACGTGTGTAGCCCCGGACGTAAGGGCCGTGCTGATTTGACGTCATCCCCACCTTCCTCACATCTTACGACGGCAGTCTCTTCAGAGTCCTCAGCATCACCTGTTAGTAACTGAAGATAAGGGTTGCGCTCGTTATGGCACTTAAGCCGACACCTCACGGCACGAGCTGACGACAACCATGCAGCACCTTCACAAATGCCTTGCGGCGGACCAGTCTCCTGGTCATTCATTTGCAATTTAAGCCCGGGTAAGGTTCCTCGCGTATCATCGAATTAAACCACATGTTCCTCCGCTTGTGCGGGCCCCCGTCAATTCCTTTGAGTTTCACCGTTGCCGGCGTACTCCCCAGGTGGAATACTTAATGCTTTCGCTTGGCCGCTTACTGTATATCGCAAACAGCGAGTATTCATCGTTTACTGTGTGGACTACCAGGGTATCTAATCCTGTTTGATACCCACACTTTCGAGCATCAGTGTCAGTGACAGTCCAGTGAGCTGCCTGCGCAATCGGAGTTCTTCGTGATATCTAAGCATTTCACCGCTACACCACGAATTCCGCCCACCTCTACTGTACTCAAGACTGCCAGTTTCAACTGCAATTTTACGGTTGAGCCGCAAACTTTCACAACTGACTTAACAGTCCACCTACGCTCCCTTTAAACCCAATAAATCCGGATAACGCTCGGATCCTCCGTATTACCGCGGCTGCTGGCACGGAGTTAGCCGATCCTTATTCATACGGTACATGCAGAGTCCCACACGTGGGACCGGTTATTCCCGTATAAAAGAAGTTTACAACCCATAGGGCAGTCATCCTTCACGCTACTTGGCTGGTTCAGACTTCCGTCCATTGACCAATATTCCTCACTGCTGCCTCCCGTAGGAGTTTGGACCGTGTCTCAGTTCCAATGTGGGGGACCTTCCTCTCAGAACCCCTATCCATCGTCGTCTTGGTGGGCCGTTACCCCGCCAACTAACTAATGGAACGCATCCCCATCGATAACCGGATTCCTTTCACAGCATCCCCATGCGGGGATGATATGGCATCGGGTATTAATCTTTCTTTCGAAAGGCTATCCCCGAGTTAACGGAAGGTTGGATACGTGTTACTCACCCGTGCGCCGGTCGCCATCAAAGGTTTGCAAGCAAACCTTCATGATGCCCCTCGACTTGCATGTGTTAAGCCTGTAGCTAGCGTTCATCCTGAGCCAGGATCAAACTCTTCATTGTAAAAATATCATTGAATATCCAATCAAGGATATCATATTGCTCTGTTCAGGACGCCGTAATTTCATTGACCTTTATTCCAATACCTGTGCCTGTACATATATTTAATATATACCAGACAAGTATTGACGGTTCTATTTCTTTACTTGTACTACTTGTATTGTTTATCAATATTTCAAAGAACTGACGTGTCAGAAACACGCGCTTTCTTTTAGAAAGCGGATGCAAAGATAAGGACTTTTATTTATTAACTCCAAACTTTTTTCAAAGTTTTTTTTGTCTTTATTTTAAAGGTGCCTTATGCGGCAAGCATCATGTCAAACCTGTCAGGCTGTCCTCCCTCGGAAAGCGGGTGCAAAAGTACCACCTTTTAATTTACAATCCAAATATATTCGACTCTTTTTTCTGAACTTTCTTGCATATCTATACTAACACGCTGATTGACAACGATGTTGTAGAACATATTTTTTCTACTTTGTGAAGCTGTCCGGTAAAGAATCGGAAGAAGAACGGAGCAATTTAGAAACAGGACAGGTAAAGTATAAAGCGGATTCACTCATGCTCAAGGGGAATTCACTCATACTCCGGCAAGGCGGCGTTTTAGAGAACGTAAAGCACAGCTTTAGCACTCGTAAAGCACAGCTTTAGCAACCGGAAAGCGTAGCTTTAGAAACCGGACCGGATTCTTTGTTTATAAAGGGCGGGGACAGTGGGGACACTTGTCCCGATTCACTCACACACACGCGTGCGCGTATATTGTGTAGAAAATGATCACGCATGGGGGATGCCGCAAACATCAGAAATGCAAACGGGACATGACTTATCTGCAAAACCGAACCGATGAAGTAACGAACGGAATACCAACCGGGGACAAGGAGCAAGGGGGAGATATATAAATAAAAAGGGATAAATCTTGTTACGCGCGCACGTGTGTGCGTGTGTGTGTGTGTGTGTGAGTGAACCGGAAAAAGTGTCCCCACTGTCCCCACCCTCCGGTTATGATGATTAGGAAATAAACAATTAATGTATAAAAACAAAAAATGGCTACTCATCACGAGCAACCAATCTTTTGTTAACCTTAAATCTAATACTTATGAAAAAAACACTGTACAAAGATACCATATTTCAGGTAAATAGCAAAATTCAGAGTCTAAACAGGGAATATTATAACAGGGTTTAATACGTCGAGAAGCAAATTAACATTTTAAACTTCATACGTTAACATTTAACAGATTCATTCACACAAAAGTCTGGATGCCTCATTATTGATAAAAAAGATCGCCATATAGTATGATATCACTGTATTGTTTCATATTGGGTATTTGTTCGGGTCGCACACTCTTTTTTTTCCAAAGAGGATCTTGTAGCACGGCTACGCGACATAGAATGGGACGATTTCGAGGTCAAGGCTGCGAAATCCGATTTACCGAAGAGTATCTGGGAAACCGTCAGCGCTTTCTCTAATTGCTCTGGTAGTTGGATTGTGCTTGGCGTGAAGCAAGTCGGACGTTCATTTGAGATTGTTGGGGTCGATAACATCGAAAAGCTCGAACAGGATTTTTTCGGCACTCTGCGTTCCAAGAAATTCAATGTTCCTCTTTTTGCTACGATTCATCGCTACGATATCGACGACGACAAGAGTATCATCGCCTTTTATTTGCCATCATCCGAGACAAAACCTGTGTATCTCGGCTCGCTTGAAAACACTTTTATCCGCATGGGTAGTGGTGACCAGAGATCTACACAGCAGGAAATAATGTCGATGATCCGAGATCAGTCATTCGGCATCCAATCGCAAAAATCCATTCTCGGAACTAACATTGACATGCTCAACCGTGATACGCTGACAGACTTTCGTGGCGAAGTGCGTCATTGAGGATTCGTCTCACATCTTGACAGCGTGAGCGATGAGGAATTTTGTAAAGAGATAGGTATTACTGACCATTCCGGTCAGTTAACTTACGGCGGTTTGATAATGCTTGGCAAAAAACCTTTTAAAATCTTTGGGAGGCCAGTCGTGTTATTCTCCGTCGCCTACGCACTCTCGTCAACACCCCGATGGTTGGAATAAACGAGCGCGGGCAGTCTGTCGAAGATTTGTCAGAAAACCTCGGCTACGGTCTCCGCAAGCTCATACGGTGGCAAGAAGTAACAGGTCGTCCAATGCACATCGAGACAACGATCAACGCAGTCAAAGTAATCTCCGACCTCCAGACCCGTGACACCGGAAAGACCGATGTCGCTAAAAATGTCGCTAAAAAATTGACCGAGCGACAGCAACAAATTGTAGCTCTAATTAGCGAGAACCCGCATACCAGAGCAGAAATAGCACTTGCAATCGGTGTAGCCACCAATAACAATCGAGCGCGAACTCGCAGCTCCATCCGACATAGTCCGCTACGTTGGTTCCAAGAAAAGAGACCATTGGGAGATTACAACCATTAAGTAAGATTAAAAGAGTATTATGGCTTTTGACGCAAAAGAAGACAAGATAGTTAAACTATTATCTCAAAATATATTAGAGATACCACGCAATCAAAGAAAGTATGTGTAAAATAAAACTAATTAGATTACTACTATTAATTCGTTCTACCAAGATTACTCTTTAGTTCCACCTAGGTTATCGTTTGGTTCTACCTAGGTGTTTGTTTCGTTCCACCTAGGTGGAACGAATCGTTGTTTGCTACAAAAGCAGATAGTTTATGTAAGCAGCGATTGATGCGACTGCCGATGTCAGGTCATTATAGTGTATGTCGTTGAGCCAAGTAGAAATAAGAGAGGCTGCGTTGAAAGTCTGCGATGAACGGATCCACAGATTAGGCTCTATAAAATTACCTTCAGGAATAAGTCGCTTTGCGTCAGCCACAACTCCGTTGATGCCGCTGCTTGCGCTTGAAACAATAACACCAATATTTTTGCCTGCCATCTGCGAACTGTAATTGAACAGGAATGCCTGGAACGGAGCTGCCATCTGGCTCCACCAAAGTGGACAGGCAATTATCACCATATCGTATTTTGCCAAGTCAACATCGACATTGTCAATCGCCGGATATGAGGAAGCCGAGTTGGGATCTGCCTTGATTGCATTCAACAGTTGAGTTCCAAGGGCGTAGTTATTGGCGGCATAGTCCAGCCCCTTTTGAGCAGGTTCAAATTCAACGATGTCAGCGTTGATTTGAGAACGAAGTTCAGTCACTATACGCTCCACATTATTGGTGTAGCTGTAATATGCAATAAGTGTTTTGTGCTCTGAAGGAGTTTTTGGGTCATCCGAATTTTCACCACCGTTTTCACCCTGATTTTCGATTTCCGTAGTGTCTGAAAGTTCTGGTTCGTCATTGTCGCAAGATGCCGTTGTGAACGTCAGGCATAAGGAGAGCAGCATACTTAGTACGATTTTCATGCAATATTCATTTATAGGTTGTTGTATTCTTCGTCAGTTACGGGCTCTCCCCATATTACGCACTCTTCGCCTTGAAAATCAGTCACAACAAGATGAACAAAGCGGCTGTCGGCAGCTGCACCATGCCAATGTTCCACTCCTGCCGGTATTACATAGACATCCCCTTTCTTCAACGGCACAGCCTTCTTGCCTCGTTCCTGATACCAACCATGCCCTGCTGTTACGAACATGGTCTGACGTACTTGGTGAGTATGCCAGTTGTTGCGGGCACCCGGCTCGAAAACGACATCGGCAACGGCGTATGCAGTGCTGTCACTTTTAGGAAGCAACTCGTTGACGTATGCTGTTCCAATAAATTTCTCAGCAGAAGCCTTCAATCCCATGGGAAAGATTAAGGTTGTGCTATCGTTTGCTACAGCACCTATCTCGACAGGTTGCTGTGTATTTCCGCTGCATGATGAAAGTATGACAGCGGAAAAGGCTAAAAGGAATAATAAATACTTCACACTATATTGAATTTTATTTGTATTCACGATGCAAAGTTAATCCGTTTTTTTGCAAATAGTTTTGTTAACCGGCTCAAATGGTTTTGCCATGAGGCTCAATTTAATAAACGAGGACTTCATTAGGTTTATGCCATTCCATCGGATTGGAAACGGACTCTTTTACAACATCAAGCAGGTGTAAAGGCTTGTCAGCACAGTCGAAAAGTCACTTTTTTACTTCCGGGTTTCTGAATCAGCAGGGACAACACTGCTTCCGTAAGTTTGAACCTGTATAAAAAGGAATATCAGACAGATTGTTTTTAATGTTTTCATTAGTGTCCTACTTGTTTCTGCTGTTCAGCGTTATAACGATCGCCAACCACAGGAATGGTAACCATGCGGTGTTCAAGTTCGTCCCATTCGCTGTCAGCGAGGTCGAAGTCGAGTGTGTGGAGGTTTTCTTCGAGGTGCGAAATTTTTGTCGTATCGGGGATAGATACAAGCCACGAAGCTTTATGGAGCAGCCAACAGAGTGCGACCTGCGCGAAGGTCATACCACGAGTGCGTCCGAAATCCTGAAGCACATTAACTATGCAGTAGTTCTGACGCATGGCATCAGGTTGAAAGCGAGGCAGAGTGTGGCGGTTGTCGTTGTTGGTGTCGAACACGGTGTATTCGTTTATGCAACCGCCCAAGCCCCCCGGTTGATAGGGTTGTAAGGAACGAAAAGTTGCAGACAATAAAGGGTCCTTTACTCATATCCTGTCTTCGTTGTGCGTCAGAGGCAGTCACCATACCGATCACCGACAACAATATCAATAAGAATTTCTTCATAGGAGTTCATGTTATTTTGGGAGTTTATTATATTCTTCGTCTGCCACAGGTTCAAGCCACTCGTTAGAAGTATCCTTTCCGGGTATTTCGAAGGCGAGGTGGGCGAACCAACTATCGGCCGCTGCACCGTGCCAATGCTTTATATTTGCCGGAATATGGATGACCGTACCGGGCAGAATCTCTTGTGCCGGTTTGCCTTCTTCTTGATACCATCCGCGACCTGCTACACCGATAAGCATCTGTCCACCGCCTTCAGCAGCCTTGTGTATGTGCCAGTTGTTGCGACAACGTGGCTCGAAGGTCACATTTGATATTTTCACCTGACTGCTTGATATTGGGGCAAGATAACTATTCCCGGTAAAGTATTGCGCATAGGCGGTGTTCGGTTCGCCGACAGGAAAAATCATCTGACGCTGAAATGCTGATTTAGCATCTTGAGCGACAGTTTCTTCAGTCCACACTTCCTTTGCCATCTTGAAAGCGGCCCATGCTTTTGGCCATCCTGCATAGAACGCGGCATGCGTCAGAATTTCTGCAATCTCGGTGCGTGTCACTCCGTTTTTCTTAGCCTCCTGAAGATGATACATGAATGATGAGTCGGTCAATCCCTGCGACATCAGGGATACGACTGTCACTATCGAGCGGTCGCGGAGCGAAAGAAGGTCGTTGCGACTCCATACTTCTCCGAAGAGTATGTCATCATTCACGCGTGCGAATTCAGGAGCAAATTCTCCAAGTTGGTCACCACCGGCGGTCTGTACTATTTTTTGCTGTGCCATAACATTAAGTGTTAATATGCTGAATAATAAAATTGAAATTGTCTTTTTCATTTGTTCGATAATTACGTTATTTAAGAATATTGTTACTTCGAGTCCAAACCTGCTGCCGGTTTACTGCTGAAGGTGTGTTCTGCGCCATTACACCGACAAGAGGATGCGGCACGTAACATTCATCCAGATAGGCGATTTCTTCAGATGTCAGGTGTAAGTCCACCGCATTTACCATTCCATCTACATGATGCTTTTTTGTTGCTCCGGCGCCGATCCATGCTTTACGACAAATACGAACCGGTTTACAAGTAATGATGTTGCGATGTTCAAGGTCATGATTGTTGGAAATAAGTTGCACATTCGCGGCAATCAATGCCTCATCCTCAATGGTGATTCCCCCGGCAGACATCATCAGGCAACCGTTCATAATCACCACATTCTTGCCAATCTTCACTTTGTGAGGACGTACTGCTGTCAAAGGGGTGTTAATACGACTGTTTTCGCCCATTTCAGGGAATATTTCATGGACGAGTGCATCATATTCCTCGGTCATAGGCATCGTGTGGTTTAGCTTGAACATCAACTGAGCCTGTTTCTTAGCCAATGCCAATTCTTCAGCAGTCTGATTATAACAGTCTATTCTGATTTCTTCCATATTATCATGCCGTTACTAGTGCAGTGGGAGCCATACCGTATTTCTCCTTGAATACCTTGGAGAAATGAGACAAATTCTTGAAGCCAACTTTATAGCATACATCTGTAATGTTACTCCGTCCTTGTTTGATTAAATCGTATGCTGCTTCCAGTCGACGATTAATTATCCATTTGAGTGGTGACATTTCGCTCACTTTCTTGAAATCACGCTTGAATGATGCAAGACTACGACCGGTGTAACTTGCCATTTCTTCCATTGACAACTCCTGCATATAATTTTCATTCATAAACTCCAGCAGATCTATTTTCCACGGATCTGTAAAGTCAAACAGTGACGCATAGAGATTCTTGTCAGTATTCAATAGGACATACAACCCTTCTATCATTTTCAATTGCAGAAGGGCATCTGCAGGTCTTGCTCCCGATTCAAAGTAAGGTAGGATTGATTCAAACAAACTTCTGATGTCAGGACGGTGAGCCGGAAGCAGCATCAAGCTCTTCTTATTACGTTTTGCCATTTCAGGTAGTGATTTTTTATCAATCCCAGAAAAAAACTCATGCAGGAATTTACGGTTGAACTTCAAAACAATGGAATGATAGGGCACCCCTTCTTTTACTCGCTTCTGTAGCATCATCTTGTTGTCACGACGCATGAACGCACAATCACCGGGGTGAAGAATTGTCTTCTGTCCATTGTCGGTAATTTCCAGCTCGCCGGAAACCAGATATATCAATGTATGCTCTGCATTCGGATGGGCGCACTCACGGTCTTCAGTAAAATAACTGGCAATAAATACATTGGAATAATCAAGTACCTTCAACTGTTCCATAACAAGATATTCTATTACAGTTGCAAAATTAGCTATAATTTTTGAAACTCGCTTTGTTTGCAAGCTTATTTTACTTTGTTTATAGGCTCACGACAATTTTACACTCACCAACCAATGGAATACGCATTAATGGCAGTGAAAGGCTGCATCAAATTCAGACAAGTTTTCCGAACCCAATTCGATTGACAGGCTATTGTAATTTTCAATGACTCGTTTTTCAGATGATGTTTTTGGAATTATAATAACACCCTTGTTGCAAATAACCCATGCCAGTGTTATCTGCGCAGGTTTCATTTCCACCATATCAATATTACTCACTCCTCCTACATCCGTACTACCTTTGTCCCCTTAAAAATCATCTCTTGAAAAGGAATCAATCGATTCGCTCAACATGAAGTTCGATATTATTCGTCCCCCTTCATTTTCTTTGGGAAGCAAAAAAAGAGACTAATATATCGTTGTGATTGCATGATTTTAATCACCTTATCCAGCACTTCCCCCAAACTACTTAATTTATTTCTCTTGAATAACCTTTGATTATCAAACAAAATCCGTATTTTTGTCCCAATATGCATGTTTAATCCAATGTAGATAACAACATCAACGAAAAGGAATGAAAGTAATTGATTCAATAAATAATAATAAAGGTACAGCTTTTTCTTTCGAGATTCTCCCTCCTTTGAAGGGAACCGGAATCGAAAAGCTCTATCAGACAATTGACACTCTCCGAGAATTTGATCCGAAATATATCAATATCACCACGCATCGCAGCGAATATGTCTATAAAGATCTCGGCAACGGACTTTTTCAGAGAAACCGCCTGAGAAGACGTCCGGGAACAGTTGCCGTAGCGGCAGCCATTCAGAATAAATATAATATCACTGTAGTTCCTCATATTCTGTGCAGTGGTTTCACACGTGAAGAAACCGAATATGTTTTGTTGGATTTGCAATTTCTAAATATTACAGATTTGCTAGTACTCCGTGGAGATAAAGCTAAACATGAATCGGTTTTTACCCCCGAAGGAGACGGATATCATCATGCGATTGAATTGCAGGAGCAGATTAATAAATTCAATAAAGGAATCTTCGTTGACGGTTCGGAGATGAAAGTCACCAACACTCCTTTCTCGTATGGCGTAGCGTGTTATCCGGAAAAGCATGAAGAATCTCCTAACATAGAAACAGATCTTTACTGGCTGAAAAAGAAGGTAGAAACTGGTGCGGAGTATGCTGTAACACAACTGTTCTACGATAACAAGAAATATTTCGATTTTGTGGAGCAGGCTAAGGCGGCAGGAATCAACATACCCATCATTCCGGGGATCAAGCCTTTTAAGAAATTATCACAACTAAGCATGCTCCCCAAAACATTCAAAGTGGATTTGCCGGAAGCTCTGGTGAAAGAAGCATTGAAGTGCAAAAATGACGCGGAAGCCGAACAAGTAGGTATCGAATGGTGCGTGGCTCAATGCAAGGAGTTGATGGAACATGGGGTTCCGAGCATCCATTTCTACTCCATTGGAGCAGTAGACAGTATCAAGGAAGTAGCCAAAATTATTTATTAATATGTTTTTCAAAGACGTAATCGGACAAGAAGAAATTAAAAAACGACTCATTCAGGAAGTAAAGGAGGGGCGTATTCCGCATGCCCAACTCATTTGCGGTCCCGAAGGAGTAGGCAAAATGCCTTTGGCTATCGCCTATGCACGCTACATCAGTTGCACCAATCGGGGCGAGGAGGATGCTTGCGGTGTCTGTCCGTCTTGTGTGAAATTCAATAAGCTGGTACATCCGGATGTGCATTTCGTATTTCCCATCGTGAAAAGTGCAAAAGGAAAGAAAGAAGTGTGCGATGATTATATTGCCGACTGGCGGTCATTTGTTATCAGCCATCCTTATTTCAACCTCAACCATTGGTTGGGTGAAATGGATGCGGAAAACTCTCAAGCGCTAATTTATGCCAAAGAGAGCGATGAGATTCTGAAGAAACTCAGTCTGAAATCCAGTGAGGGAGGATTCAAGATTACGATTGTATGGTTGCCCGAAAAAATGCACCCGGTATGCGCCAATAAGTTGCTGAAGTTGCTTGAAGAGCCACCCGAAAAAACGGTTTTCCTGCTGGTATCCGAAGTTCCTGATATGATTCTGCCCACTATTTTGAGCCGTACCCAACGTATGAATGTGCAGAAGATTGATGAAGCCAGTATCGACCGGGTACTACAGACGAAATATAATATTTTGCCTGCCGACAGTATTGCCATTGCCCATCTGGCAAACGGGAACTTTATCAAGGCACTCGAAACGATTCATCTGAATGAAGAGAACCAGTTGTTTTTCGACTTGTTTGTCAGCCTGATGCGATTGTCTTACCAACGGAAAATCAGGGAGATGAAAATGTGGAGCGAGCAAGTGGCGGGCATGGGACGTGAGCGCCAGAAGAACTTTCTGGAATATTGCCAGCGCATGATTCGGGAGAATTTTATCTTCAACCTGCACCAACGCGACCTGACGTATATGACTATCAACGAACAGAATTTTGCAACCCGCTTTGCGCCCTTTGTCAACGAACGTAACGTGATGGGCATCATGGACGAATTAAGCGAAGCGCAACTACATATAGAACAGAATGTAAATGCTAAAATGGTATTCTTCGACTTCTCACTGAAGATGATTGTACTGTTGAAGCAATAATAAATTATATAAACTTATGGAATATAAACTTCATAATGGAAGCAACGGCCTTTGCTGCAAAGGATGCTCCCGACAAGATAAAAAGCTAAACACCTACGATTGGCTGGCAGATATACCGGGCAACGCGGAGGAGAGTGACATGGTGGAAGTGCAATTCAAGAATACCCGGAAGGGATATTTCCGGAACAGCAACAAGATTAAATTGGAAAAAGGAGATGTGGTTGCCGTTGAAGCGGCTCCCGGGCATGATATCGGCGTGGTTACATTGACCGGTCGGCTTGTTCCCCTACAAATGAAAAAAGCTAATTTCAAGACAGATATGGAAATCAAGCGTGTTTATCGGAAAGCTAAACCGGTGGATATGGAAAAGTTCAACGAGGCCAAAGCCAAAGAACATGCCACAATGATTCGTGCACGTCAGATTGCGCTGAATCTCAATCTGAATATGAAAATTGGTGACGTAGAGTATCAGGGAGATGGTAACAAAGCTATTTTCTACTATATCGCCGATGAGCGGGTAGACTTCCGGCAACTGATTAAAGTATTGGCCGAGGCGTTCCGCGTACGTATCGAGATGAAACAAATCGGTGCCCGTCAGGAAGCAGGACGTATCGGCGGAATTGGCCCTTGCGGACGCGAACTGTGCTGCGCCACATGGATGACCAACTTCGTTTCTGTTTCTACCAGTGCCGCCCGTTTTCAGGATATCTCATTAAATCCGCAAAAACTTGCCGGACAGTGTGCCAAACTGAAATGTTGCCTGAACTATGAAGTAGACTGTTATGTAGAAGCACAAAAACGCCTTCCTTCGAAAGAGATAGAATTGGAAACGAAAGATGGCACTTTCTATTTCTTCAAAGCAGATATTCTAAGCAATCAGGTTTCTTACTCTACGGATAAGAACCTTCCAGCCAATCTGGTTACAATCAGTGGTAAACGTGCTTTTGAAGTCATCTCCATGAATAAAAAAGGGATAAAACCGGACTGTTTGATCGAAGAAGAAAAGAAATCGGAACCGAAGAAACCGGTTGACTTACTGGAGCAGGAAAGCGTTACCCGTTTTGACCGTAGCCGGAATAATAAAGATGGCGGCAATAATGCTAACCGGAATAACAAAAAGAAAAAGAAAGGGAACAATAATAACGGTAACCGCCCGCAACAACAAACGGCAGGTGGAAATCGTCCGCAGTCATCGGAAAACGGTAACAAGGGAGAAAGGGACAATCGACCGAGAAATAACAATAACCGGAACAGAGGACAGAACCAGGGACGCCCGCAACAACAAGACCGACAACGGGAGCAGCAAGGACAAGAACGTCAAGAACGTCGTCCTAATCAGGAACGCCCTTCCAAGCCGGAAAGAAATCAGAATCAGGAGAAACTGCCCAATAATGAAAAGTCTACTCAAGAATAGTTTATTTATTCTATTCAGTGCTTACTTACTGACAGCTTGCAATGATAATACAGTGTATCACTCTTATCAATCCCTCCCCGATGAGGGATGGGAAAAGAGGGATACACTCTCTTTTCAAATTGCCATAACCGACAGTATTCCCACTACCCTCCGGCTTTTTGCGGAAGTCCGCAACAGAATAGGGTATCCTTATCATGACCTCCATTTATTTATCAGTCAGAATCTACAGGATTCTACGGTATGGCACACTGACACGATTGCCTTCAACCTGGCTGATTCTACAGGAAAATGGACTGGACATGGATGGGGTAACATTTACCAATCGGAGACTTTCTTTAAATCTGTCCTTCCCTTGCATTCCGGTAACTATACCATCAAAGTGATAAACGGAATGAAAGATGAAAAGCTACAAGGATTGAACGATATAGGCATCCGTATTGAAAAACAATAAAAGTTTAAAGCCTTCTGCCACGACCTGCATCAATCCGCAGGAAAATGAACAGCAAGATCGTAAATCCCCATAAAGAAGAACCTCCATAACTAAAGAAAGGCAATGGAATACCAATAACCGGGGTCAAGCCCAACACCATACCGACATTGATAAACAAGTGGAAAAGAAAAATACTGGCGACCGAATATCCATAAACCCGGCCAAAGTTCGAAGTCTGCCGTTCGGACAAAAAGATTAATCGCAAAATCAGAATAAGGAATGCCAACAGGACAGCGGCCGAACCAATAAACCCCTGTTCTTCACCTACTGTACAGAAGATAAAGTCGGTATCCTGTTCAGGCACATACTTCAATTTCGTTTGCGTACCATTCAGAAACCCTTTCCCTGTTAATCCACCGGAACCGATAGCAATCTTAGATTGGTTCACGTTATATCCGGCACCAGTTAAATCTTCTTCCAAACCCAGCACTACTTTAATACGGACTTGTTGATGAGATTCCAACACATTGTCAAATACATAATTACTAGAATATAGGAATCCGACAGAGCCAATTGTAAATAGAGCAATCAGGAAATACGTGCGTTGCCGCTCACTTAATGCCAGATAAATCAGATAGCCTATCATTACAGCACAAAGTCCCCATTGCACCCAAACCAGACTAAAGTGCATCCAATATTCCGATATTAAATAGGCTATTAGCAATATGATCAGACTTCCACCAATGATATTACGGGTAGCAGTCCATTTCTTGCGATATACCCATACCATGCCACCGGCAAATGATAGAATCAACAGCAATACGATAAATTCACCCAGCGGCGTAGGAGTATCGGCAATAAAAACTTCATCAAAACGGATGCCGACCACAAAGTAGATTACCGCGCATACGCCTGCGAAGAGGACTACCCCCGGCATTCCTTCACGATAAAGAACCAGAAAAAAAGCGAGATAGACTAATGCCGACCCGGTCTCCCGCTGACCGATAATCAATAACATTGGAAGCAGAATGATAAATCCCAAGATAAAGGCACACTTCTCTTTTTTGACACTGAATGAATAAGCGTTCATGTATTTAGCCAAAGCCAAAGCCGTGGCAAACTTGGCAAATTCGGCAGGTTGCAGGCTAACCGGGCCCATCACCAACCAAGAGCGTGAACCTTTTGTATCCGGTGCTATGAAGATGGTAACGATGAGCAAGAGAATCATTCCTACATATATAATGTACGCGAACATATCATACATACGGTCTTCCAGCATCAACAACACAAACCCGAGCCCGAAGGAACAGATAATCCACACAAACTGTTTACCGGCACGGGTCGAAAAATCCAGAAAATCACGTTCACCATAGTCGTAGCTGGCTCCGCAAACACTGAACCATCCGCCAATAATCAGGAGCAGGTAAATACAAATCGTTACCCAGTCTAATGATTTCCACAAACTATCGTTCCTCGTTACCATACAATATCACTCTGTTACTAATTTCTTCCGCTCTTAATTCATTTTCCGGTGATAACTTCCCATTTATATATTGTTCCATCATCAATGCACCAACCGGCACTCCATAAGTAGCTCCCCAACCACCGTTCTCCACATAGACAGCAATTGCTATCTTGGGGTTATTCATCGGTGCAAAGCCCATAAATACCGAGTGGTCGTGTCCACGATTCTGTGCAGTACCTGTTTTACCACAGGCCTCCAACCCCGGAACCATTACAGACAGCATACGGCAGGTACCGCCAGTAGCAGCATTCCGCATTCCCTCCACCACTGATTCATAATGCCTCTTCTCAATAGTGGTATAACGCGGTACACGATAGAGGCTATCTAACTGGTTATCCTGGATTTCCTTTACAATATGCGGTGTCACGAAATGTCCTCTGTTAGCAATCGTCGCCCCCAAGTTAGCAATCTGAAGAGGAGTGGACAGAATTTCTCCCTGTCCGATAGAGATACTGATTACGGTCAGCCCGTTCCAATGTCCGCGATAAGCTTTATCGTAAAACTGTGCATTCGGAATCAAACCACGTTTTTCTCCTGGCAAATCGACCCCTAGTTTGTAGCCGAATCCCTGCGAAACCATGTGGTCTTTCCAGACCGTTATGGCATTTTGTGGTGAACCGTATTTACGATCACCGAACATACGGAACAGTCCCCAACAAAAATAGGAGTTACACGAGGTGGCAATGGCAGGAATCAAAGGCAAGGGAGAACCATGGGCATGACAACCTACTGTCAACCTTCCGTAATGGAATCCATGCGAGCAAGGAAAGGCCGGACTTTGCTCGGTAATAATTCCTTCTTGTAGGAAGGTCAGTCCCTGCGCTGTTTTAAAAGTAGATCCCGGAGGATACACCCCCATCAAGGCACGATTCAGAAGCGGTTTGGTAAGGTCGCGTTGCAAGGCCAAATGGTTCTTGCCACGCTGACGACCAATCATCAAGTGCGGATCGTAATTGGGAGAGGACACCAGACAAAGGATTTCCCCGGTTTCCGGCTCGATAGCGACGATACTTCCAATCTTATTCTTTAATAAACGCTCGCCCAGCATCTGTAAGTCAATATCCAGACTCAATGTCAGATTCTTACCGGGGACAGAAGGGCGGTCATATTCACCATCCATATAATGTCCCTGAATACGACCGTGAGCATCACGAAGTAGAATCTCAATACCTTTCTCGCCACGAAGATACTTTTCATAAGATTTTTCGACTCCCAGTTTGCCGACATAGTCACCACGAATGTAGTATCCTTCTTCATCGGCCTCCATTTCTCTTGCGGAGACTTCGCCAATATCCCCTAAAGCATGAGCGGCAGCGTTGTATGTATATTGGCGAATAGTACGCCGTTGAATATAAAAGCCGTTGAACTTAAATAGTTTTTCCTGAAAAACGCCACATTCTTCTGCCGAAAGCTGCGACATAAACAACTGGTTGGTATAGCGGGAATATCCCGGATTACGGCGACGGTCTTTCATGTCGCTCATAATTTTGAGAAACTGTGCAGGGGTAATATTAAGCGATTGGCATAAATCGAGTGTATCCAGATTCTCTATTTCTTTCGGCACAATCGTTATGTCGTATGCCGGCTGATTGAATACCAGCAGTTTGCCGGTCCGGTCGTAAATAGCACCGCGCGAGGGATATTGGATTTTATTCAGAAAAGCGTTACTATCAGCATTCTTTTTGTAGTCATCGGTGGTGATCTGCAATATAAAAAGACGTATCAGATAAATCAAGACAATGGAGATAGCAATACCTCCGATTACAAATTTGCGCTTCTCTAAGGTATAATCTTTTGCCATCGTTACTTCTTAATCCCTTCTATAGCTATGATACAGGTGACAGTCAGAATAGTGCAAAGAAGCACTCGCAGCAGTAACAGCCAAATGCTGGTAAATGAAAAAAACTCAATGGAGAGTAATGCCAAGCTGTGCACAAAAACACTTACAGTCGTATATTTTAAGAAAGGACTGATTCCCATCGTCTTAAAAGAAGGGACAAGACTCTCCGGGTTGTCACGGGGCATGAACAGACGAAGCAAAGAGGGACGGAAAAAGGCAAGCAATACGGTAGCTGCCGCATTCATTCCCGGAGTATCGGAAAATATATCAATGATTAGCCCGAAGAAAAAAGCCCACAACATCAGTTCATTCCGGGAAGTGCCGGAACTGAACTTCAGTATAAAATAGATATAGAGAAAAGGTGTAGCATAGCCGGAAATATGTACATTATTAAGGATTAGCACCTGAAGAAGTACCAAGCCGATAAACCACCCGAATCTATGTAGATAAGTAATAATCATTCTTTCATCACCTTGTTTTCAAGTTTCTTCTGTTCCTCCTGACCTATGCGGGCTATCACCCGAACGTCACTCAACTTACCGAAATCAGTAGCCAGTTTGATTTTCAACAGGTAAGAAAGTCCGTCATTAGAGTCGGACATATCATCCACCGTTCCCACCATTATACCTTCGGGAAAGACGGTCGAGAAACCACTGGTTACTACTGTATCTCCCAAATTAAACTCTGCATGACGAGGCAGGTCTTTCAGATAAGCATAGCGCGAATCTCCGTGCTCCCACTTCAGGTAGCCGAAATAATCGCTACCGACAATCTTACAACTGATATTCGATTTACTGTTCAGTACTGAAATCACCACCGAATAGGAAGGAGATGTTTCATAGACAATCCCTACAATTCCATTACCGCCCACCACTCCCATTTCAGAACGAATACCGGAAGAGGAGCCTCTATCAAGCGTGACATAATTATCAACCAGATTCAAACTGTTCTTTATCACATGCGCCTTAAACAACTGATAATCCGCCTGCGACACCTCCCGAAGGCTGTTAATTGTCATAGAATCGAGCTGACGCTCTCTCAATGCTTTTTCCAGATTAGTGATCTGTTGTTCGAGCACCATGTTACGGTCCAACAGATCCTCGTTGACCGATTTCAGATGGAAATAAGAGGAAATCCCTCCCGAAACTTCATAAACCGCCCCCACAACCGTATTGGCAGAAGTGAAGAATGCACTCTGCTGATAACGGTTGAACCGAAATAACAAAACAAAACTGGCTACCTCTAATAAAATGAAGAGGAACCAGTAATTGTATTTCAGAAGGAAGTTTAATAAATTCCTCATTCCCGATTTATCTCATTAAGAAAGAGAAACGGTCTACGTTCTTCAATGCCACACCTGTACCTTTGGCAACTGCGTGCAAAGGATCTTCCGCGATATGGAAAGGAATATTGATCTTATCGGTCAAACGCTTATCCAATCCACGAAGCAATGCACCACCTCCGGAGAGATAGATGCCATTGTGCACAATATCAGCATACAGTTCAGGAGGCGTATTTTCCAATGCGCTCAAGATAGCTGTTTCGATCTTTGAAATAGATTTCTCCAGACAGTGAGCTACTTCCTGATAACACACAGGCACTTCCATCGGAAGAGCTGTGATACGGTTCGGACCATGAACGATATAATCTTCCGGAGCATCATCACCCAATTCGGTTAAAGCAGCACCAACATTGATTTTGATACGCTCTGCCATACGTTCGCTGACTTTCACATTGTGCTGACGACTCATATATTCCCGAATATCCTCTGTCAGATCATCACCGGCTGTACGGATGGAGTTGTTGGAAACGATACCTCCCAAAGAGATCACGGCAATTTCCGTAGAGCCACCACCTATATCGACAATCATGTTTCCTTCCGGAGCTTCGACATCGATACCGATACCGATTGCCGCAGCCATCGGTTCAAAAATCAGATAGACGTCACGACCACCGGCATGTTCCGCAGAGTCGCGGACTGCACGAAGTTCGACTTCCGTACTTCCCGAAGGGACACCAATCACCATGCGAAGAGAAGGTGAGAACAAATGGTTGCGAGTATTCACCTGCTTTATCAAACCGCGCATCATCTGCTCGCAAGCATAGAAGTCGGCAATCACTCCGTCTCTCAACGGGCGGATAGTACGTATGTTTTCGTGGGTTTTTTCATGCATCATCTTCGCCTTCTCCCCCACGGCAATCATCTTTTCCGTACGGCGATCCAAAGCTACAACCGAAGGCTCATCCACCACGATTTTTCCGTTCGTGATAATGATAGTATTGGCTGTGCCCAAGTCCATTGCTATCTCTTGTGTAAAAGAAAATAATCCCATTCTTAATTCTTATTTTTAGTGTTTAAAATGACGGATACCGGTAGTTACCATCGCCATACCATGCTCATTGCAATAAGCAAAGGATAAATCGTCTTTTACCGAACCTCCCGGTTGGATTACAGCCGTAATACCTTCTTTATCTGCAATTTCCACACAATCGGGGAATGGGAAGAAGGCATCGGAAGCCATTACTGCACCCTTCAAATCGAAACCGAATGATTTGGCTTTTTCAATTGCTTGTTTCAATGCATCTACGCGCGAAGTCTGTCCCACACCGCTTGCAAGAAGCTGCTTGCCCTTTGCTAATACGATGGCATTCGACTTGCTGTTCTTTACAATTTTGTTAGCAAACAGCATATCTTCCACTTCTTCCGGAGTAGGAGCTTTGTCTGTCACGGTTTTCAGGTCGGCTACCGTTTCAACATTAGTATCTTTATCCTGCACCAATACGCCATTCAGCAAAGCGCGAAATTGCTTCTTAGGCATTTCAGACTCTTTACGAACGAGAATGATACGGTTCTTTTTCTGTCCTAGGATTTCGAGTGCATCCACATCATAATCGGGCGCGATGACTACTTCGAAGAAAATTTTGTTGATTTCTTCTGCCGCTTCCTTGTCGATGACACCATTCGTAATCAATACACCTCCAAAAGCGGAAACCGGATCACCTGCCAACGCGTCCTTCCAAGCTTCCAGAGCTGTGGGACGGGAAGCCAGCCCACAGGCATTGTTATGTTTCAGGATAGCGAAAGTGAGATCATCGAATTCATCAATCAAGTCAACAGCTGCATTGATGTCGAGAAGATTGTTATAAGAGATTTCTTTCCCGTGAATCTGGTCGAACATAGCCTCCAGATTTCCGTAGAAATAACCTTTCTGATGTGGGTTTTCACCATAACGAAGTTGCTTCTGACTATTGGCCGAGCAACGGAAAGCAGAACCTTCGCCTGCATCGAAATAGTTGAAAATAGCCGAATCATAGTGAGAAGAAACAGCAAATGCTTCTTTCGCCATCCAACGGCGTTCTTCAAGTGAAGAAGTGGCACCGTGCTCCATCAACATATCCAGCAACGGTTTGTATTGAGCTTGAGAAGCTACAATGATTACATCTTTGTAGTTCTTGGCTGCAGCACGAATCAGTGAAATTCCACCGATATCGATTTTTTCAATAATTTCTGCTTCAGATGCACCGGAAGCTACGGTAGCTTCAAATGGATACAAATCAACAATAACCAAATCTATCTCGGGGATTTCATATTTCTCAATCTGTTGCATATCCTGTTCCAGACCTCGACGACAAAGGATACCTCCGAAAATTTTCGGATGTAATGTCTTTACCCTACCACCGAGAATAGAAGGGTAAGTGGTCAAATCTTCCACTGCCTTACAAGGATATCCCAATGATTCAATAAACTGACGAGTTCCGCCTGTCGACAAAAACTCTACTCCCTCTTCATGAAGTTTGGTAATAATTTCGTCCAAACCTTCTTTATGGTATACAGATACCAATGCAGTTTTTATTTTTTTTGACTCTGACATTGAATTGCTTATTAAGTATTTGGTGTGCAAAGTTACGAAATATTGTTTATCGTACGTAATAAATAAAGTGTGAATTAATAAAAAAAAGCGTTGACCTTCCTCAATAGAAAATCAACGCTTCTTCGCGTATGTTAGTTCTTATCAAAAACTATTACCAGATAGACACTCGTTTCTCTTCAGGTACGAACATCGGATCTTGTTCGGTGATTTTGAATGCTTCATACCAATTCCGGATATGAGGAAGAGCACCATCCACACGCCATTTACCTAATGAGTGAGGATCAAGTTTGGTTAACCGGAGGATTTCTTCCGGACGGATATTCCCGGCCCATACATTAGCATAAGCAAGGAAGAAACGTTGTTCCGGAGTAAATCCGTCAACAACTCCCAGTGGTGTTGCTTCAGTTGCTTTTTTGAAAGCCTGGAAAGAAATTTGCAAACCACCATGATCGGCAATATTCTCTCCCAGTGTCAGACTACCATTGGCATGTACACCCGGAGCAACCTCAATACTGTCAAAGAAGTTCACCATAACTTGGGCGCGTTCTTCGAACTTTTTAGCATCTTCTTCTGTCCACCAGTCTTTCAGGTTTCCGTCTTTATCATATTGACGTCCCTGATCGTCAAATCCATGAGTCATCTCGTGACCGATTACCACACCGATTGCACCGTAATTCATAGCATCGTCCGCATTCATATCGAAGAATGGAGGTTGCAAGATGGCTGCCGGAAAACAGATTTCATTGGTTGTCGGGTTATAATAAGCGTTCACAGTTTGAGGAGTCATCAACCATTCATCCTTGTCTACCGGTTTGCCGGCTTTAGCAATCATTTCGTTGTAATCCCATTCGTTAGCACGTTCTATATTCGCCCAGTAAGAATCATTTTTGATCTCCAATGCGGAGTAATCTTTCCATTTATCAGGATAACCGATTTTCACATGGAAGGTAGCCAGTTTCTCCAACGCTTTTTCTTTGGTTGGTTCACTCATCCACTCCAGACCTTTGATGCGTTCTCCCAAAGAAGTTTGCAGGTTCTTCACCAGTGTAACCATACGTTCTTTGGCTGCAGCGGGGAAGTACTTTTCTACATACATCTGTCCTACCACTTCACCAAGCACACCATCGACAGTGCCCACAGAACATTTCCAACGAGGTTGCATTTCTTTCTTGCCGGACATTGTTCTGCTGTAGAAGTCGAAGTTCTGTGCTCCAAAAGCATCGCTTAGATAAGAAGCGGCAGCATCTATCAATCCCCATTGGAGATACAGTTTCTGATCGTCCAATGATACGGTGTTAATCACATCGGCTACTTCCTTCATCGCAGCAGGCTGCCCGATGTTCACTTCCTTCAGATCTTTCAAACCGGAAACTGTGAAATAAGTATCCCAATCAAAAGTTGGGAAGTTTTTTTTCAGTGTTTCCATGTCCATCTTGTTATAATTCGCATGAGGATCACGCAATTCCACTTGTGAACGAGCAGCTTTCGCCAGGCGAGTTTCGATGTTCATCACAGCTTTCACAGCTTTCTGTGCAGTAGCCTCATCGTAACCCGCCAACTGGAACATTTTGGCGATATGTTCCTGATATTTATTACGGATATTCTTAGTCTGCTCGTCATTCTCCAAATAATAGTCACGTTGTCCCATTCCGATACCACCTTGATAGGTCTGTACGATATTCATAGCACTATTCATATCATCCGCACCTACAAACATGGTGAAGTAAGGACGGACACCTTTCTTCTGGCTCTCTGCGATATAGGCATAAATTTCTCCTTTATCTTTGAGAGCGTCAATAGCTGCCAGTTCCACTTTGATCGGATCCACCCCTTCCTGATTCAGTTTCACACTATCCATTGCGATATTATAAAGATCGCCTACTTTCTGGGCAGCACTGCCCGGTGCATTATCTTTCTTTGCAGCCAATTCGGCAATCAATGCTTTCAGTTGCTCACGGCTGTTTTCACGCAACATATCGAATGTACCGAAACGTGAATACTCGTCTGTCAGCGGATGTTCTTTCACCCAACCTCCACAGGCATATTGATAAAAACTTGTACCCGGCACAGCCGTGGTATCCAGATTAGCAAGGTCGATACCGGATGTCAGCACGACCTCTTTCTTACTGTTACATCCTGTTGTCATAAGGCATACGGCAAGAATTGGTAAATACTTGGTTACTTTCATACTTATATAATATGTGATAGAATTATCATATCATTGGAAAAGAAGTTCTAACCTTTCACTTCTTCCAGCTCCATCGAAACTCGCTCCCACTCTTCAACAATGGTATCCAACTGCTGTTTCAGCTTCTGATGCTGCTCATACAGTTTCATATCCGAAGCTCCTTCGGGAGTTGCCATTTTCTCCTCGATGATGGCTATGGCAGCTTCGGTCTCCTCAATCGAAGCTTCGCAATCCGCAACCTGACGTTCGAGCTTCTTCAGTTTCTTATTCAATTCTTTTAGAGCCTCATAAGAGAGTTTATTTTCCGAAGGTTGTGTCGCTCCCTTTTCATTATTTCCTTTGACGGATGCCGTCGTAGAAGAAATGGATAAGGCCGTTCCTTTTTGAAGTTCGTTCAAGCTATCTATTTTTTTCTTTTGTAAAAAATCATAGATACCTCCGAGGTGTTCTTTTACCAGTCCGCCACCGAACTCGTATACTTTAGTCGCGAGTCCATCCAGAAAATCACGGTCGTGGCTGACAAGAATCACTGTTCCGTCAAATTCGCGGATCGCTTCCTTCAAGACATCTTTCGAACGCATATCCAAATGGTTAGTCGGCTCGTCCAGAATCAGGAGGTTGACAGGTTCCAGCAGAAGTTTAATCATCGCCAATCGCGTACGTTCTCCACCGGACAGGACTTTTACTTTTTTATCCGAAGCTTCGCCTCCGAACATAAAAGCTCCCAATATATCACGTATCTTCAGACGAATATCTCCCGTAGCTACCCGGTTGATCGTGTCAAATACAGTCAGATTCTCGTCCAGCATCTGTGCCTGATTCTGCGCAAAATAGCCAATTTGTACATGATGGCCGATAGTTAACTTCCCTTCGAAACCGATCTCGCCCATAATGCATTTCACCAATGTAGACTTACCTTCTCCGTTCTTCCCGACGAAAGCAACTTTCTCTCCCCGGTTGATGGTGAGGTTTACATCATGAAAAACGACATGGCTGCCATACGCTTTGCGCACATCTTCGCAAATCACAGGATAGTTTCCGCTACGACTGGCTGGAGGAAATTTTAAACGCAAGGTGGAATTATCTTCCTCGTCCACTTCGATGCGGTCTATTTTTTCCAGTTGTTTGATACGGCTTTGTACCTGTACTGCTTTCGTTGCTTTATAGCGGAAGCGTTCGATGAACTCTTCCGTATCCTGTATCTGTTTTTGCTGGTTCTCGTAGGCACGGAGTTGTTGTTCGCGACGTTCCTTACGTAGGACCACAAATTCATCGTATTTCACTTTATAGTCATAAATCTGCCCGCAGGTGATTTCGATGGTTCGGGTAGTTACGTTATTCAGGAAGGCACGGTCGTGGCTGACTAGTACGACTGCATTGGCACGGGTCGCCAGGAAGTTTTCCAGCCATTGGATACTTTCAATATCGAGGTGGTTGGTCGGCTCATCGAGCAAGAGGACATCCGGGCGACGCAACAGCAGTTTTGCGAGTTCAATACGCATACGCCATCCACCGGAAAATTCCGAGGTGGGACGTTTAAAATCTTCCCGGCTGAAACCGAGTCCGAAGAGCGTCCGTTCGATTTCCGCCTGATAGTTTGTGCCGCCCATCATTAGATAACGGTCGTTCTCATGGGTGAAATGGTCTATCAATTGATGATATTCTTCCGAATCATAGTCTGTCCGTTCGGCAAGTTCCTGATTCATCCGTTCCAACTTCGCCTGAAGCTCAAAAATGTGTTCGAATGCCAGTTCCGCCTCTTCCATCACCGTCCGGTTGTCGGAGAGAATCATGACCTGTGGCAAATATCCGATGGTAACATCTTTCGGAGTGGCTACAACTCCATGCGTCGGCGACTGCAAGCCCGCCAATATCTTCAGCATGGTGGATTTTCCCGCACCATTCTTGCCGACCAGCGCAATGCGGTCTTTCTTATTTATAACATAACTGACTCCCTCAAAAAGAGGCGTTGCATTAAATTCTACTGATAATCCTTCTACTGAAATCACTTCTGTTTCTGATTTATGACATTTTGGACTGCAAAGATAATGAATATTTATCGGATACAGGTTAGTATGATACGTTATGAAAAACAAAAAAGCAGTCATCCGAGAAAATGACTGCTTTTTATATTAATCAATAGTGTTTCCTTAGAACAACTTAGCTGGATATTCACCGGCATCAACCAACGCCTGAATCTTATCTACTACGCTCTGACGGTCTTCCGGATAGGTTACACCGAACCATTTGCTGGTAGTATCCAGTACTTCAACAGTAGCGGTTCCGTCATTAATCAATTTATCCACCATCAACGGGATAAAGAATTCACTCTTCAGGTTTTCCATGTTCTTCGGGTCGCTCAAGAAAGTCTTGAAGAACTCCTGACTGTAAGCGAAGTAATCAGGAGTGAAGCCCCAGAAATTCATACTTACCGGAGTAGTATCGGGAGTCGCTGTCCATTCACCGTTGTCGTCGATATACTTCACTTCACCGTCCAAACGTTGAATCTTAGTACGTTCTACAACAGAAGTTAACAGTCCTTTAGCATCTGTACTACAAATACCACGGGATACTGTACCGCTCTCGCTCAATGTATTTCCTACACGGAATCCTACCATTGAATAAACGTTCTTTGAACCTTCAGGAAGCGCAGAAAGGAATTTACCCATTACCCGGAATGAGTCACGCCCGTAAAAGTCGTCACAGTTGATTACCGCAAACGGTTCTTTAATTACATCGACACCCATCATCACCGCATGGTTAGTACCCCATGGTTTCGTACGGTCTGCCGGACAAGTGAAACCTTCGGGAAGATCATCGAGAGACTGGAAGACCAGTTCGCAAGGAATGTGGCCTTCGTATTTGGAAATAATTTTATCACGGAAATCTTGTTCAAAATCTTTGCGGATTACAAATACAAGTTTACCAAATCCGGCATTAATAGCATCATAGATAGAGTAATCCATAATAGTTTCGCCATTAGGACCCAGACCGTCCAATTGTTTCAAGCCTCCATAGCGGCTGCCCATACCGGCTGCCAATAAGAATAAAGTTGGTTTCATAAATTGTGTAATATTAAAAGGTTAGTGATGTCAACGCCATCAGATTTCGTTGCAAATATACGAAAAGCGCAACAGAGTATGTAAAATTGCACCGTTTTTTTCCTGACAATGTCACGACACTCTCATAGATAAAAATGAAAATCCTCTTTCATCCTATCACCGTCTTCCTGAAACTCTTTATTCATCGTATCTACAGAGTGGTGATAGGTTGTTACTAACCTATCACCTCATCTGTCACCTATCACCGACTATTTTCTGAAAGCCTGATTTGTTTCAAGATGTTTCAATTGCTTGAAACACTTTGTTTCAACACGGTGAACACTTTGTTTCAAGGCACAAAAACACTTTGTTTCAAGGCGCTGAACACTTTGTTTTGACTTATACTAGAAATGGTTGTCACTTTTAGAGGCTAGTTACTAAATAAGTTGTCACATTCTGTTATTCATAACTAAAACAGTTGTTAGTTTCTTCCCTTTGCTCCTAAGATAGTTGTCATACGTAAAAACAATGGACAAATCTGAGTGTGCTCGGGCTCTCGGTAAAAGTCAATAGGGTTCGACACCCTATTGGCTTTTGTGAGACAATGGCTTAAACCGTCATGTCCCGGGTTCTCGGTATCGCAAATATAGTATTTATTTATCATATGGAACCTTATTTTTTCCACAATGATTTTCCCGGCACCTCTCCATGATATACGTCCATGGGTTTTTTCATACCTATGCTCATATGCGGTCGTCCATTATTATAGAAGTCAATCATTCGCGTAATCTGCTCCCGTGCCATCTCTTTATCCCTGAACAGCGACATGCCGTATATCCATTCCGTTTTCAGGATGCCATTCATCCTTTCTGCTACCGCATTGTCCGTCGGGTTGTAATCTTCAGTCATGCTCACACGTATATGATGAGTGACCAGTGTGTCGATATAGGCATCGCAGGCATACTGTACCCCCCGGTCGGAATGGTGGATTGTGCCGCAAAGATTGCCACCTCCAGCCTCATTGATGGCCTGTTCCAGTGCCTGTAGCGTATATTCGGCATGCAAACTGGGAGAGAGCACCCATCCTAAAACGGCATGTGAGTACATGTCCGTTACAAGATGGAGGTAGCATACGCCACCTTCAATCCAGATGTAAGTGATGTCACATACCCAGATATGGTTCGGGTATTGTGCCGTTACCCCCTTGATCAGATTCGGATACTTCTTGTAAAGATGGTGGGAGTCCGTCGTATGCCTGGGTTTCTTCGGGGGCAGCATAAGGCGTTCCGAACGCAGCAGATGAAGGAAGGCATCCCGCCCTCCGGTTATCTCGCTTCCATAAAGGGAGCGGAGCTCATGGTATAATTTCAAACCACCGATGCCCGGAGCCTTTGAGCGGTAGAAGAAGACGGCATCCAAGATGGCTGTTCTGATCTGATGACGCGACAAAAGATTTTTTTTCTTTTTGTAATAGGCCTGGGAAGACATGCCAAACAGTCCGCAAAGGGTTTTCACACTGATGTGAGGAAACTCTTCACGAAGGCCGGTGACTATTTGGCACCATCTTTTTTTAAGATGGAAATCCCTTCTTCTCTTTCTGTGAGTTCAATCAGTCTTTCAAAGGCATGGGAACGAAGTTTTTCAAGTTCCAAAGCCTTTCTCAGACGCAAATTTTCCGCTTCAAGAAGTTCTTCTTTAGATTTTGATTTTGGATTCTTTTTCATTTGAAGATCTGACAGAAGTTCGGGGGACAAAGATAAGGAATCCGAATCAATTGCATAACACTTTTGCCAACGCAGAATATAAGTATGGTTGGGTAAACCCCATTTCTTGGCAGTAGCAAACATTGACAAACCGCTACTGAAGTAATCACGGAGAACTTCCAATTTGAAAGTCTCAGAATAAATCTTACGAGATAATTTAGACATAATTTTTCTTTTTTTATGTCTCTAAAAAGGTGTCAACCTAAATCCGTATAAGACATTTCAAGGCGCTGAACACATTTCAAAGGCATTATTGGCAAAGCTTCCCGACAGCCTCATCCAGCATCTTTTCTCCACGCAACTGATTGGCAACAATCTTTCCATCTGCATCAATAAGCAACATCATGGGAATTCCGGATACATTATACAACTTGGCTACCGGACATTGCCATCCCTTCAAAGAGCACACATGAAGCCACGGCAACTGATGCTTTTCAATAGCTTGCGTCCAGTTTTCCTTTTTATTATCCAACGAAACAGAAAGAATTTCAAACCCCTTGTCATGATACTTCTCATAGACTTTTTTCACGCCAGGTATTTCACGGATGCATGGGCCACACCAAGATGCCCAAAAATCAAGCAATACCGGCTTACCACGCAAAGAAGAAAGGGTGAGTTCCTTTCCGTCAGGAGTTTGCAAAGTGAAGTCAGAAGCCGTCTGTCCTATACCTGTTGTCCGCATCGAAGCCAAAGTCTGTTGTAATTTTTGTCCGGGAGCGGCATTCTTCACACGGTCGGAAAGTTGCAGATAGAGCGTTTCGAGTTCTTCGATGGGACGCTCCTTGGCTAGATGTTGCTGGATAACCAACGCACTCACATAACTATCTTTATTATAGTTCACAATGCTGTCATACAACTGTTTGCTTTCTTCTTTCGCCCGGATAAAAGACGCATTCAGGGTCTCCTTCGTCGCCTGATCTTTTTCTTCACCCGACAAAGACAGAGCCAGCATGACAAGCATTTCTTTTTGCAACACCTGATTCATTCGCTGCAACAAATATTGATCGGCGTCTCCTTTTACAGAAAGACGGACAGAAGGAATAACCTTACCCCTTACCTCCCGAGAAACAGTAGAGCATGTAATGTAAATGGGATTCTCATCCAGCAAAATATGCTGTTGCGTCTTGCCTACGCTGATTAGCATCGGCTTCACTTCCAAAAGTTTGTTTTGGATCCTGAACTTACCGTCGGCAACAACTGCCGAATCAATCGGTGCTTTTTTATACTCTTTGAGGTATATCATCATACCGTCCATTCCCGGTGCTTCACCTTCGATACAATAATCTTGCGCCGACAACCACACAGGAGCGCATATTAGCAATAAAGTAAAAAGAATCTTCATAACCATCTTATTATTTTAAATAGAATCTTTGATCTCTTTCATTCGTTGTTCGTCTATAGTCTGATAAACCTGTTGCAGCTCTTTTGCCTTTTTCGAGTTACCGAGCTGCCGGTATATTTCAGCCATCGTCCGATACATATGATAACTGAAATCCCTTTTTTCACCTGTAGCCTGAAACTGCTCCAGCACATCCAAATAATCCTTCAAGGCAACTTTTCCAACAGAGTAGTGAATCAGGAAACGGATATAATCATGCACCGCCGCAGACGTAAAACTCCTGATTTTCATCCGATGACACAACAAAATGCTTTCCCATGCCTCTTGATACTCCCCTTTTAAGAGTAACTGATGGATATACAATTTAGCCAAATAACTGTCACGATAGTTCAAATCCGCTTTCTCCATATAAGCTATCACCTTCCGGGCAGTGGCGGTATCACTCGATAGGGCATGCGGCTGCCCCTGTTCGTCGAAATTCAGTTTGAACAGCGAGCGAAGTTCCTTCTCACAGCAAAACTGAAGTTGAGCATTGATTTTATAATAATCCCGGTTCAACTTCCGATAGTAACGGTATGCATTGTTCACCAAATATTCAAAAGCTGCGGAACGGACATCCTTCACATAAGCACCATACACATCCCACACTTCATCCTTGTCCAGTTCTTTCGGATCTATTGCCGCCAGTTGCCGGCGAGTAATATTGTTCACACTATCTCGCAAGAAAGCGGCATTCAGACTTTCGATATACTCTTTCATGAAAGTCAACTTCCGATTTCCTGCTTGATACTCGGCAGCAAGAGTAAACAAATCACGTCCTTTGGCAGCTTTCTGGATTCCTTGTATCAGATGATCCGCTTCCTGATATCCTGCCATTTGCTGCAACACCTTACCGTTTTTATCAATCAACAACAAGGTAGGATAACCGACAATATACGATTTATACCTCTCCTGGAGCATTTTTCCGTCTCCTTTCTCCATATCATATTTCACATTGATAAACTGCGGATTGAAGAAATCACCCACTTTCTTCTGAGTGAATACATTCTTTGACAATGCTTTGCAAGGTCCGCACCAACTGGTATAACAATCCATGAATATCAATTTATTCTCTTTCTGTGCCAAGGCAATCATCTCCTTCCAAGGTTCGTTTTCATGAAAAATGATTCCACCACTGGCATTTTCCTGCGCTGTCGATAGTGTGAAATGTCCCACCAACAGCATACACAAAAAAGTAAATTTCTTCATCGTTGAGGAATATACATATTAATATTTAAAATCATCCATCGTTACTTTATCATTCGGGAATGCCGCATTCTGCACAGCTATCAGGTCTTCCCCATTCGCCTCCATGCAGTATTCCATAAAGAGAGTAGCCCGCCAGGCAATACGCCAGTAAAAACCTGTAATTTTCCGTATCTCACTCCCCGGGTTCTTCGTCAAGAAAGTCATATAATCGGCATAATCCTGTATCTCATTAGGCACACGCGTACGTGCAGAAAGGTATCCGACAATATAACCGCATACGTTGGCTATATGGTCCGGATTATCAAAATCAGGTTTTATCTTTTGCTCTTCCTCTATCGCCGGGTCTTCCGGCCAAGTAAGAAGACTGAATTTTACAGGTATCCGACTCTCAAAAAACTTATCGGGACGCTTGCTCAAACTATTGAAGAAAAACGTATTAAAGATATTGCCCAATTCGGAATCGAACTTACTGTTGGCAAAAGGCGAACCACTCTTTTGCAAATAGCCCACCAACATCGCATCCTGTCCATTAGAAAGCGCTGTTGTCCATGCGGATGACAACGAAGAATCTCTCGAACGCAACTCCTTCATCAAAAACACTTTGTAAGGAAGCGACCTTCGAAGCGTCTCCTCACCATATTTAGAAAGCAAATTACTCTCTATCACCTCCAGTTGTTTTTCCAACATAGCCATATCTTCTTCGCTTTCCGCATTCCAAGGCTCGTAGTAACAGAGGAAAGTGCCGCTCCACAGCCAGTGCACGTCTTTGTCATTAAACTTATAAAGGAATGCCGTATTGTACTTCTTATACCACTCATAAATAGTTTTGTCCGCTTGCGAAGCGTTTTCATCGACAGCCAGTATTTTCTCGTATTCGGGAGTCGTATCCAACTGGGGTGTAAGTGCTTCTTCCGAACAACCGGTCAGTAACAACAGGCCGGACAAAAGGTATATCGTTATTTTTTTCATATCCATTTTCTAATAGATGGTTATTATTGTGCGTTAATTACTCTACGGTCGTAGACCTCGATTTCGGTACTGTAAGACGTTTCACTCTTAGGCAAGGCAAGTGTATAGTTCTTGTCCCCCTGTTCAAGAACAAAAGTTTCCGGTACAGAGGTACTTGTCACATAAAGTTTATGTTCAATACGCGGCATGCCATAGCGCCGTAAATCATTCCAGCGGTGAGTCTCTTCAAAGCAAAATTCACGCCGGCGTTCGTCCCGAACAAATTGAAGAAGCGTTTCCGCATCGGTAAAATCAGAGACAGCCAGTTCTTGATATTGTCCGGCAGTGAAACGACATTTTCTCAACTCATTCAATAAAGCGACAGCAGACTCCTTGTCATTGCCAGTATTTCTATGTACATATGCCTCTGCCATGTTCAGCCAGACTTCAGCACTACGGAATGCCTGAGTGTAACACTGCTTGTTGGAATTGATATCATAATGTTTGAATGGAATCTTCCGATAATCATCATACGCCCAATACATCTTCCAATCCGCATCATAATCGATGTAATCCTGCATAAAGAAAGCGTACATACGGTTGTCTCCTTCTTCATAAATACGGATCAAATCATTCTCTTCTGTTTGAGAAGGCACGAATATAGCTCCTCTAATTAAATCCATGAAAGCATGATACCTCATTCCCGCATTTCCGAATGTGAACAGAACCTCCGGATTCTTACCGGTCAAGAATACGAATTTGGAAATCCTATTACTCATATCGTCGGCTGTTAATGCACTTATATCATATAGCTTGATGCCTTCCTCCTTCAGAAGCTCTCCATAACGGATGACCTCATCCCACTGATGGGTGTATAACGCTACGCGAGTTTTAAGCAGTAAAGCAGCTTTCTTGGATACAACAAATATGTTTTTGGTGGGTTGGGCCGTTTCAAACAGCTTCAAAGCTGTATCCAAGTCTTCATTTATTTGCTTGTACACTTGTGCCACCGTCGAACGCCGAGGCTGGTCGCGACTCACCTTACTTTCCAGTCTGATAGCCACTCCCATATCTGTATCAGCCGTCAATTCGTTATAAGGGAGCCCGTACCAATTAAGCAGGCAAAAATAATTAAAAGCCCGTAATGTATACGCCTGAGCCAGACACGAGTGCACACTTGCCCTGTCACCTAGCATATCTTCACCGATCTCAATGACCGTATTGCACGCCATGATATTTTTATAACGGTTTTCATAAGGACTGCCATAATTTACCAAGTAATATTCGATATCATACGCCCAGCAGAATGCTCCCCGTCCGGTAGCAATCAAAGAAGTTGCGTCCCCTTCAACTTGCATACTTTCAGCTGCTGCACGCGGAGATATTTCTACATCATCCGTCATCAAATCCATCCATTCCACATCATCCGTATATGAGTCAGGATATCCTTCACCGTAAAGAACAGACTGAAATTCTTCCACCTTTTCCGGAATCAGCAAATCGCCGGAACTCTCGTTCAGATAATCGGAACAGGAGATTGTCACGATTGCCAAAGCCAGACTTCCTATTACAGGATATAATTTAATTTTCATAATATACTCACTTTTATTTAGTTGTTAATTTAAAATGTAATGCTGGCTCCCACACTGTAACTTGGCATCAAAGGCATATTAGCATATGCTGTTGTCGGGTCGAGCCCGTCCCAGGCTTTGGGAGCCCAAGTCTTTAAGTTGCTTCCCTGCAAACGGATGGTCATCTCTTTTACATTTAGTTTATTAAGTACACTACTGGGCAAACGATAGCTCAGTGTCACATTGCGCAAACGCAGGAAATCATTCTTTGCAATGCGCAAATCGCTCATATCATACATTTCAGGCATCATCACATCCGAATTTCGGTTATTATCATAAAATCCTCTCAACTCATCCGGAAATCCGTTTGCAATTTTTTCATCATACAATGCTGGAATATTAGTGAAATGTTCATCACCAGGTTGTTTCCAGCGGTTCGCCAGGGCTTTGGGCAGATTAGCGGAAGGGTCGAAAGCCTTTTCTGCTTTATTATAAATAGATGGCAGACGTTTGACAGCTCCCAATTGGTAGCTGAAACCAATGGAAAGACTAAGATTGTTCTTATAAGTGAGGCGAGTATCAAACCCACCGGACAAATCTGGATAAATACTACCGGAAGGTACCAATTCCATCGCTGCATAATCACCGTCGTGTACCTTTCGCCCGTCAGTGGTATAAAACAACGGATAACCGTTCTCACTCGAAAGTCCGGCAAACTTGAACGAATAGATTGTCCCGAGCGGCTGTCCGATAGTGGCAACATTACCTGCCAACATTTGTTGGTATACCTCTTTACCTGTCAGATTGGCATCGAAGGCATAACGCACCTCATTTGTATTGTGGCTGAAGTTATAGGAAACATTCCAACTGAAAGTCTTATTACGTATCAGGTCGGCGCTAATGACACCTTCAATTCCTTTATTAATAGCTTCGCCCGCATTCATAAACATATAATTTCGCCCGGTGGTAGGAGACACCTGCATGTCTGTAATCAGATCAGTCGTTTTCTTCCGATAATAATCTACCGTCAGATTGAGTCTGTTTCTGAAAAACGAAAGGTCAAGTCCGATGTTATAGGAATGCGTCTTCTCCCAGCGCAAATCCGGATTCGGAAGTCGTTTAATAGTGCCGGGACGGAGTCCGGATACTGGATTTTCCTTATTCATAGAGACAATCAAGTACGGAGTCGCATCATCATGAATGTTTCCTTGCAGCCCATAAGAAGCACGAAGAGAAAGATTATCCATAAAGCGGGCAGTTTCCATGAAACGTTCGTTGGATACAATCCATTTCCCGGCAAGCGACCATGTCGGTAACCAACGATATTCCGGATTGCTGCCAAATTTATTGGCACCGTCTGATCGTATATTGGCATTCAAGATATAACGTTCATCATAGCAATAGCTGGCAGAACCTATATACGAAGCAATCTGCGTCACTCGTTCCGTAATAACAGGATTGAACAGCCCAACCGTTGCCAGAGAGATATATGAAGAGGTAAATACGGGAGAGACGGACTGCCCATAGTTGGGGTCCCAGCCATAAGACAGCACCTTGTTTCCACTATACTTCTCCGAACGAATCTCAATACCACCAAACAAGTTGACACTATGCTGTTCAGCAAACGTATTCACATAATTCAATGTATTCCGGACTGTATAAGATCGACTTTGAATGAAATCCTCCTGCAATTTTCCACCAAACGGCAGGCTGGAACGTTCATATTCTGTATCCCCTTTCTGATATTTTCCATAATCATACTGACGTATGCTACCGACCTCATAAGAGTGATCGGTTGCCCACGAAGTGGTACGATTATCACTCCAATAATAAGAAACCGTCCCTGTATAAGTAAGCCCCTTCAACAGACGTGCATTGAAGTTCAGTACTCCGCCCAAACGACGGGTATTATTTTTCCGCCCAGTCTGTTCCAGCTCATTTAGCACATTGTATGTAATATAATCGGGAGCAACCCCACCTTTTGCATAAAAATACCATTCACCGTTATCACCATAGATCGGAATAGCACGCGACGTATTAAAAGCATAAGAAAACGGATTGACCGAAGAGTACCCTTCGTTATTCTGATTGCTGATTTCCATTTTAAGGTCTACATCAAAAATCCGGTTAATTTTAAAATACAACTTGCCCAACCCCGTAAAACGATCGCTTTCCGATTTCTTCGCAATGCCAGGACTCTTGTTATAACTCAATGAAGTATAATAACGTACCTTTTCTGTTCCGCCGGTCACAGACACATTATGATTCTGTGTTATAACAGGACGAAACAGTGCCTTGAACCAATCGCTGTTCATTGTTTCATATTTCCCGACAAGTGAAGAGAATTCACTCTGGCTGATTTTTTTGTTAATCAACTGCTGCAACGCACCTTCATAACTCTCCTGAATAGGAACACGCGGATACTCCAGACGCGCCTCATAAATATCCTGAGAAAGCTGTACCCTTTCCTGAGAATTCATCAAATCAAACTGGCTATAACGAGGGCGGGTGTTTATATTCACAACCGCATCATACGTCACTACCGGAGCGGATACGGTTCCCCGCTTGGTAGTCACCACAATCACCCCATTTGCCGCCTTCACCCCATAAATGGCAGTAGCCGACGCATCTTTCAAAACACTAATACTTTCAATATCCTGCGGACTCAATCCGGAAATACTATTGCCTATCAAATAAGCTGCATCGGGGCTATTTAAGTCAGAAGCCGTAAATGGCACTACATCGGACATAATCACCCCGTCTACCACCCAAACCGGAGCCTTATTGCCATTAATTGTCGAATTACCGCGAATTCGGATGGTTGGCGTACTACTCGGCTCACCCGACTGTGTCATCACCGTCATTCCGGGAATTTTTCCTTGTAGCATCTGGTCGATACTCATGGCTTCGGGAGCGATAACATCTTTCGCTTTAACCGTAGCAATTGCACTTGCCAATTCGCGCCGATTCATGGCTTGATATCCAGTCACCACTACTTCATCTATGGCCGACGCATTGCTGGTCAGTTTCACATGCAGAGAAGAACCTGTCCGTTCGGTAACATGTATCTCCCGTTTTTCCATACCTACATAGCTGAATTGAAGAACAGGTTCCGCCCCACTGACCATTATACTAAACTCACCGTCCATATTGGTTGTGGTACCTACATTCGTATGCTTAAGATGCACATGCACGCCGGGCAACGTTTCTCCCTCTTCTCCCACCACCTTACCAACAATTCTCTTATGTTTTAGAAGGACAGGATCGGATTTCCGAATAATAATCGTGCTTTTCACGATACTATATTCAAGTCCTGTCCCATACAACAGTTTATCAAGAATCTGACCGATAGTCATTCCGGTATATGAGCCCGAAATGTACGGCACATTTTCCAATACCTGCTTCTGATAAACAAAGTCATAATCCGTCTTTTTCTTTAAATCGGCAATGACTCTCTCGATAGGCTGTTTGTCGTAACTGACATCCAGGCTCTGTGCCCATCCTTTCAAGGGAAAAGCGATGAGCAGGACTAATATACTCCGGCAAACAAAACGCTTTTTACATGCTAACATAATGTCTTTTTTTTAATGAAACGTATATAATAATAGCTATCTCTTTGACAGGATAATGTTTGGTCCTTTCATTTCCAGTTTTATTCCACCGCTTTTTTCAAGAATACGAATCACATCATCAAATTCCGCATAACGTGGGATACTTCCCATAAACACAGTAGCTTTCAGACTCTCATCTTTAAATGTATAAGTAAAGTTATACCATCGGCTCAATGTACACATGATTTGTTCCAGATTCTGCTCTTCGAACACAAACATACCGTTTTTCCAACTAACGAACACCTCCGGATTGACTGTACGCAGAGAAGCTGTCGCATCCTTTTTGTTGAATAACGACTGATGATTAGGAGCAAGTATCAACTCCCCCTGCCCTGTTCCGACCGGCCGAATAGAGATACTTCCTTCGACAAGAGTAGTACAAACCGCTTCATCCTCCTCGTAAGAACGAACATTAAATTCGGTTCCATAAACTCGTATCAATTGCCCGTCCGTCTCTATGTAGAAAGGCTTCTCCGCATCTTTATGCACCTTAAAATAAGCTTCTCCCTGAACAGACACTCTTCGTTCCTCACTCCCGAAGGTTTCGGGATATGTCAGCCTGGACTCAGCATTGAGCCACACTTCTGTCCCGTCTTCCAGAACAATCTTAAACTCCCCTCCTCTTGGAGTAATCAAGATGTTTGCTTTTACTTTCTCCACCTCCCCAACAGTCGAGGCAGAAACAGCTTGTGCCTGAACAGAAGAGAGCGCCTTCTTTTGACTGGTGATAAGTGTGTCCGAATCCAGTGTAAGATTTTCACCGGTACTCAAAATCAGGGTGGCCTGTGTCTGCCCGGGACGAATCTCAACGGCCTGCAATAATTCCTCTTCCTCCACGGAGGCCGAATGATGTATCCATCCGTTCACTTTCCAGACAAGTATCAATAGAGCGATTGCGGCAACTCCCGCCCATAACCGGAAAATGTACTTCGTGCGTTCCGGACGAACAGCCAAACGAGCTATCCGCCCTTTCATATCAGCCAACGGACGTTCTATCCCGACCGATTTCATCAGTCTATACTCTCGGGCTAAACGCTCCTTATCTGTCAGTCTTTGATAAAGTTGTTCATTCTTATCACTCTGCCGACGCCATTCATCCAACATCCCATGTTCATATTCTGTCAGTTGACCAGTCAGTTCTCTGCCAATCAGCACAGCAATACGCTTTATATTTTCTTCTTCCATATTTACATTGTTTTTACCTATAACGCAAACGATTAAAAAAAGGACAGTAAAAAGAAGAAAAAACTAAAGAAAAGTTAGAAAAAGATTATTTTATAATTACTTTTGTATCTGTGAATGATTTGCAAGCAGATAGATGGAGCAGATATTTAGAGATTTCAAGGCAGGCAGAATCGATACGTTTTACCAAAAAATGTATCCTCAACTCTTACTATATGCCGGAAGGCATTTGGGAAAAGATTACGCATTTCTGGCAGAAGACTGCGTACAAGACGCAATTTACCAGACATACCTTCATAAAGATTCGCTAGCCTCTACATTTGCCTTCAAATCTTTCCTATATTCCTGCATTTATAACGCAACTATATCCCTCCTACGCCACCAAACGGCAAAAGAGAACTACCTGTCTGCCCATGCAAAAGAAGAGGAGGAGGAGAACTTCCTCAACAGCCTAATCGAACAAGAAACATTGGACATGCTCTGGAATGCCATAGAACAACTTCCCTCCAAATATCGAGAGCTGTTTGAACTAAGTTTCGAGCAAGGCCTGAAGAATGCTGAAATAGCCAACCGACTCAACATTTCCGAAAGTGCCGTTAAGAAAAGAAAGGCGCAGTTCATTGCATTACTACGCCAACATCTTTCTCAGCAAACAAACGATGAGATAAAACTCATTCTCATCGTACTTTTCAGGTTATTGAACTCATAATCAGAACGGATAACCGATAGCAAAGTGTATCCCCAGATTCTTAAAGAAGGCTCCGGTGACATTGTAATACCCACTTCTTTCTGTGTCATAAGGCATATGCAAAGGAACACCGAAATCGAGACGGAACACAAGAATATCCATGTCGTAACGGACACCTAGCCCTGTGCCCAAAGCAATCTGTTTCGGGAAAGTTTTCAAACGAAGCTGTGACTTGGGGCGAGCCTCATCCTTACGCATCAGCCAAACGTTTCCTGCATCCAAAAAGGTGGCTCCCCAAATGCTCTTGAAGATGCGGAAACGATATTCCACATTCGCTTCGAAACGGAAAGTTCCTGTCTGATCAAGATAGGAATAACGGCTTTTTTCAGGATGGTAGCCACCCGGTCCGATGCTGCGTACGGTAAAGGCACGGATACTGTTGGCACCACCTACGTAGAATTGCTCGTTATATGGAGCTATGGTAGAATTACCATAAGAGAAGAGAGCCCCCAGTGCTACGCGGGAAGCGATCTTATTGTTCTTATCCATATTCCATAAATAGCGGAATTCGGTGTTGAACTTCATAAATTGGGAGAACGGCGCCCCCAGGAGTTTTTTCCCTTCTTCATCATACGGTCGGCCGAAAGCACGGTAGCTGGTGGATGTCAAGTTTCCGGCAGAAGTAATGGTGGATTGCCACCAAATAGGGTTCTTTACCCGGCGTGCCGAAGCGTTATCGTAGGTATATGTGTATTCCATAGCCGGGATAAATTGATTGTCCAAGCTGATATATAACGCAGGATTGGCAGCCGCTATTTCCTGAAATTCTTTCGTTCGATGCTGTAAGACGTTAAACGTCAGTTTGAAAGGCGTAATGCTATGGCGGCTGGTGCGGGTCGGCTGAAAATCATAGGTTGCATTTCCACCGAATGACAATAGCTTGTAATACTTGGCACGGTTCAACTGGTCGGCGTATAGACGGAATGTAGTGGTAGCCGGATAGTCAAATTCCATCTTACCCAGACGGGGGAATACGACTCTCGGAAAAGTGAGAGATGTGGAAAGTCCCATTTCCCAACTATTCATTAACGAGCTTTTATTTCCACCGCCGGTTTGCCATTCATAAGACCCTTTCAGTTTTACGTTCCAGCTTTCTCCACCACCGAATACATTGTTACGAGTGACCCCAAATGAGGCGCCGGGCCCCGTCTGGTCATTACTTTTGGTAACTACATTCAATTCCAGTTCGGCATCCAGCGGTTTGGCGAAGGCAGCCTGCATCGTGATGTCCAATGTATCGCAAACGGCTGTCGTATCCCTGGGAGCGTACTGTATGTCCGTATAGCTGAATATTCCCAATTGACCAAGTTTTTCCTGCACCTGCTCCTGGCGGTATTGGCTGTAAAGGCGGGTACGGTTGGAAGCACGCATCTGAGCATTACGGACAAACTTCTGATAATTCAGCCAACGATACAGCATATTGGGGCGGACTTGTAATTTATTGTAATAGTGAATCTTAAGATTCTTGTAGAACAAACTGTCATTCGGGGCTTCACCGTTCTTTCCGAACAGATAGACAGATGCGTCACCTACATAATAGGGACGTTGCGCAGCAGCGGGCAATCCCGGAACAGGAATCAAACGCAGGCTGATATGACCGCCGGGGATTAGGGTGGTATCTGCCTGGTATGTCATATAGTCGGGACGGAAATAAAAATATCCGCGGTTACGTAGTAGCGTGCTGATGCGGGTACGCTCTTCGTCCAGATCCACCACGTTGAACTGTTCACCGGGGCTGATGTAAGACATCCGGCGCCCACGCTCCATAATCCGTAAAGTTAGAGGAGTGAAACGCTGATAATAAACCGTATCAATGAAGTAGGGATTCTTCATATCTACCGTATAGACAATACCTGCCTTCAGGCTGTCTTTCTTGTCGACCTCTGTTTGGTAAGTCACCTTTCCGTTAAAATAGCCATAATCACGCAACAGATTGGTTGTTACCTTGATGCGAACATCCGGATTGACGGTAGAGATAAAAACAGGCGGATTGGCAGCAAAGCGGTTGAATATCCACTTGCCGAGGCCTTTTTCATATTTCACAAAACCATTGTACATCCACATCTTAAAAGGAATAGGCAGAAAACCTCCGAGCATCTTTGTACTGGGAGTTTTGTCAAGAGCTGCGTCAATCTCAGTCATAGCTGTCACACCTACCGGCGTGGTCGATTTATTTACTACAACGGTTTTGCTACCGGTATAGAGCATCTCCCCTTCAGGCAGATGCTTTGTCACCGAACAACCAGCAAACAGGATGATACCAATCAGACTTATTGTCACTATATGACTATATATACTTTTCATGCTTACTTCTTTTTCTTAAAGATGAACAGTTCACTGAGTTTATCCAGTTTCTTGCGAAGTACCAGACCGACTCCGGTTTCCGTAATCTCGCCTTCGAGCACACTCTCATAGTTCTTGTCATAGAACAGACGGACGTAGCGTGTTCCCGTCCTATCCAAACGGTATTCCAAAGAGATATTATCGATAAAGGATTCGGCATCGTTCGCCACATTCTCACCTGTGGATACCTTACCGCCAATCACAATTTGGAAACGATTGTTGAAGAGACGTTGCGAATAGCGGAAACTATAATCCGTACGCTTGCCACCCGTATCCGAATTGTCATGATCTTCGACACCGACAGAGAGGCTTGCATTTTTCAGATTACCCATCAATGAGTTAATCTGACTGCTCAATACGGAGGTCAGGGCAGCGCCCATGTTCAGCTTGCCGAGTCCACCGCCGCCACCGCCAATCGGTCCGGTGCCGAGGTAGGTTTTCATCACCATGATATACAGTGCCTGTTTACCGCGTTCTTCAGCCCCCATAGCGGTCAGTTCGTTTTGCACGGTCGCGTCTTCGGGAGCTGACACATCGAATGCGAACGAGAGATTATCCAAGCGGTTCTTCACTATAACGGAAACATCGAAGTTGACCATGCGGCTTCCCCCGTTCTCGCCTTCAGATACGGATGCACGGATGCGGTCGGTCGCTTTGAAGTTCAGCATCGGGTCCATCGGGTTTCCCGTCCATTCCACATAGCTGCCGTTGTCGATGGCAAATTCTTTTGCCGCAATCACCGGCAAAGCATATTTCATCAAACCGCCACTCAAGGTGTAGCGTCCCGTCAGTGTCAGATCTCCTTGCGGAATGTATTTCATGGAGAGGTCACCGCCGCCTTCCAATTCAATACGGTTACCATTACTTGTATCCAAATCAACTTTCACCCGGACAGACGGGTCGATATGTACCATCATTACCATATCCAGCCCACCTAATGAAACAGTCGGCACCTCCTGGTGGACAACGGTTGTAGTATCACTGAATGAGGTGAATGCCACAAGACTTCCCAAGCGGTCTTGTACGGTCAATGGCGAGTCGGTCAAGATATACGAAACATCGGTATTACCCAACAGGCTTACGTTTCCACGCATATTCAGCCCGTCCAAAGGTCCTTTCACCGTTGCACGGAAATCGGCAAATACTTTGCCGTAAACCAGACTTTCACGGGTGCGTTTGGCATCCAGCAAGGTATAGTTCTGTGCCAGCATATTCAGATTTGCCATCGGACAACTCATGTCTCTGAAATCAACATAGCCATCAATGGTAAACGGATTCTTCGATGTAGTGTAGATAGCGAATTTATCAAACAACAGCCGGTTATTTTTTATCTGCACAGGACGGTTGTCAAGCATGAAGCGGGCACCATACTGCCGGGAAAAGGCGGCAACGCTATCCAGTATCAGTTCACCGTTTATCAAAGGTTGTTCGGTGCTGCCCGTGATGTTCAGATCACCATCCATATCACCGGACAAGGTGACTATCCGGTCGGGAATAAATACATTGGCTACCCGAAGCGGGAAATGTTCCAAAGTCGTATTCACCTCCAGACTGTCTTTCCCCGTTCGGGTGGGAAGCAGTTTTCCATCCGCTACCAATACTTCTATCCGGTCATGGTTCAGGTAACCATTCAGATATTGTTCCCCCCTTCACCCGGCAACCAGGTGGCACCCAATGCAACGTCACCGATACGTTGGCGCTCATAGGTCAATTCATCAATAGATGCCTCGGCCGAGAGCTGCAAATCGTTTTCCGTCTGTATATAATGAGCCTCCAACGAAAACAATCCGGTTATTTCAGGGAAATAAGGCAATACGCTCGTTATTTCTTGCAAGCGGATTCTGCGTATTTCAACATCTATATTCTGCAAAGACACCGTGTCTCCTTGCACAGAATGAACTCGGAATCCCATTCCTTCCTCATCCCACATATCCACGTTGGCATATACACGCATATTCTTATGCAGGTATATCCAGTTGTGATTCTCGTTAAAATGGAATTTTCGGAAGGCGACAATCGGATGTTCCGGAATCAGCCTGAAAGCTATTCCGTTCCCTTTACCATGTCCTTCGAAGAGTGGACGGGCGTTGACACCCCATAATACCCCTGTTTCTCCTTTGCCGTTTTTGTAGTCTACCAGTAATTCAGCGTCACGATCGCGGATTTCCCCTGTCAGAGTGGTGGAGAATGAAAATTGCGGATGCTTCGGTCCGTTGATAACTCCGGCACGCAACTTCATAAATGTGGTATCCTGTTTGACAGTGAAGAAAACGGTATCGAGTTGCAATGTATCCATTTTCAACGCATGGATGGCAGCCTTACCGTTGATTCCCCCATCCGGATCCGTACCGAGTTTCACGGAAGCATCCTGATAGAATATGTTTCTGGCAGCCAGGAAATAGGCTAACGGATTCTCTTTTCTTGCGGAGAAAGAGAGAATGGCTGTCGGCAATGCTTCGCGCAACTCTGTGTGGTTCAAAGCTTTCTCATCTATCTGTTTCATCAACACATCTACCAAATGAGTCGATTGGCGAATCAAAGGATTAACACCGGAGCGTGTACTCAAATCAAGTTTCATATCTCCGGAGGCCAAATGTACCGAAACAAAATCCCGACGGGCTTCAGCAGCTAAATTGAAAGCCATCGGACGTTTCATTGGTTGCGGCATAAGTCCCCATTCATGCAGATCCAGTCGATCAATATCAACCATTATCTTACCGTCGGGGTAACTGTGTGCCAGATTATATTCAGCATCAGTTGTCATCTTCAATAAGGCATTATCACTTGTCAGATGTGCAGTGGCCAGTGCGCCTTTCAGTTCTCCTCTCAAATCAAGGTTGGAAAGATGATAGTTTGCATAATGAAGTTGATCCAATGAAAGATTCAATTTAGCTAAAGAACGGTAGGACATGATATCCAGTCCACGCCCATTAGCTGCCGCCGAAAGAGAAAGTTCATAGATAGAATCTTTCGGAAGAAAATGCTGGAGTTGCAGATTGTCTATTTTCAAATCAGCCCTATAAACCTCAGTAGATGTATTTAATGCAGCATTTACATCCATAACGCCTTCTCTTTCTTTCAGATGAAGGTTCGCTTTATATTCGGGACCTTTGATATCGACTCTCGCCGCCAGATTCATACTGTCGGGAATTACGACAGTGCCATTGGGAGCGTCTCCTGACAGGGCAGTCAGGAAGTTCAGATTTTGAGTAGTCATTTTCAGACCGATAGTTCCGGTACGCGTCAGACTGTCGGTCAAGTTTTCAATAACCCCGCCTCCTTCCAATGCAAAAGCCCCCGGCAAGTCTACCGTCAGACGGGAAATCTGCATCTGTTTCAAGTTACCGTCCGTACCGGCACGGATAACAAGTGGACGAAACGGATAGGCTTTCTTAAAACGCTCAGGCAGTCCCCCTGCCAATAACAGCACATCTTCTTTGCCGATATAGGCATTGAGGTTGGCAGACAAATGCCCTGCAGTCGGGATATTGATCAGTTCCCAATAGGTATGGGCTGATAAATCTATTTCAGAATGAGGGGTCTTTAGTTTTAAACCGGGAATGCTAATGATTGAATCGTTGGAGTACGCTCTACCTGTCAATGAAGTAACACTTAGTCCGGAACGTTCATTCATGGTAAACTCACGAATGACCGCCTTCATATCCCTACCTTTATACAACAAGGAATCCAAAGCGATACGAACATCGCGAACCGCAATATGAGAAGCATCCAAGCCTTCCGTCGGCTGCGCGGTTCCTGTATCGTAACTAGCGGAAGTTCCAGACAACAGAAACTTTTTCAAACCATAAGACTGATCTTTCAAATCAGCTTGAGCCTCATCAATAGCAGCCTCTCCGATATGAACTGCCATTTGCAGGGTATCGGCAGGAAGCTGCATCATGAATGATACATTCTTTAGTTTCAATTGATGAAGGTCCACTTTCCAGTTGACCGGAGCGGAAGCTGTAGTATCTTTAGGAGTAGTCGTGGTATCATTCATCAGCAACTGTACATGAGTATCAGATAGTTCAGCCCGGTTGATTACCGCTATTTCATTAGATAAATCAACGCCATGGCTTCGCAAGAAGAAACGTCCTAAAACGCCCTTAACCTGCATACCTTCCACCCAATTGGCTGAGTTAACAACGATCCGGCTTAAAGTTACCTCATCCACTTCCACCTTTCCTTTGATCAACGGCCATGCCTGTATACGGACATTCAGGCTTTCCAAAGACAAAAGAGTGTCCGGCTGTTGAATAACCTCCACGCCGCGTACCAACAAATTAAGTGGGAAACGAAGATCGATCCGCTCCACCTGAATCTGCATACCGGTTGCTTTAGAGGCGTATGCAGTAACCTCCCGGCGCAAAAGATTCTGAACGGGGGGGACATAAAGCAATACCATTAGTATTACAAAGAGTATGACAGGAGTAAACAGTATCCAGCTTACCCGGCGTATCCATTTTCGTTTCATGTAAAATGTGTCAGTGTAAATAAGGTGACACAAAGTAAACAATTTATTTTGAAAAAAGGTTTGACTACGGAAATAAAATGTTCCTCAGTGCACGGATCTTTCATTAAAAATGCGACTCCAGAGATCTTTCCTTCTTTTTCGCTTCAGTGCCTTCAGCCATCCCCAAACCGCTTATTCATCGGCCTTCCGGCTGAAGGCAAACCCTAAAAGTAAAAAATATTGCTTTCAGCCGTTTGCAAATCCGCAAGCATCCATGATTTACAGAAAGCCTTTACTATCAGGTTAGCAAGCCTTTGTTGGGTATCTTTGCAAGATGAATTTACATAGGCTAATTAAGATTAGCCGATAAGCTAACTGTTGTTATCTTACAGGCTAATCAAGGTTAGCGTATCTATTTATTCAGATTAGCCGGTATATTTTAAAGGAAGAATGACACAAAGGAACTGTTGGAACCACAGAAATCTCCGTAAAACAACAGCTATAAAAAACGGCTGAAAGCATGAACCTCTCTTTTCAGGGTCTGCCTTCAGCCGCTTTTCCTTTCCAGCAAGCGGTTACAGAGAATCGCTGAAGGCTGAAAGCACTTTTTTATTTTTTCTGTTTAAATCTTCACAAAAGAACAGCTGTTATTACCTCATGAACCAAACAGAAAGTCATCCGATTCAACCCAGTTTGCGGCTTCTTTCAAAACCTTCTGAATCTCTTCAAATGTACAAAGAACTTCTCCACCCACTTCCTCAGAGAAAACTTGCCCACGCTGCATCTCCAGCCAGTTTAATAAAGACACAACCTTTGATGCACCAATCAGAGTAAAAAGCGGCAGTAATTTGTGAGCCATAGCAGTTATTCCATTCATATCTTTGTCTAACAATGCTTGCCGCATCTGCCCGACATTCTTACCTGTCTCTTCTATAAAAGTCTGAACAATGGAGCATGCCGCTTCCGCATCGTCATCAGAATAAGCAGTCAGTGCAGAGAAGTTGATTCCGACAGTTCCCATATCCTCTGCGGCATGCGCCTCATCTGCCGAAAGTTGCCCTTCATTAATCGTCACAAGCAATTCCTTTACTGTAAACGGTTTATGCAGACAACCGGCAAAGCCATGTTCATGTAAAGCAGCTTTATCCATCTCACTGCGGGCGGTCACAGCAATGACAGGGATTGTTTTTGCTTGCGGTATATTAGAAGCCCGCAATAGCTTTACCAAATCAAAGCCGTTAATGGCAGGCATTTGTATATCTGTCAACAATACATCGAAGACGGAGGTGCGAAGTTGTTCAATCAGTTGCTCCAACTGTTCGCAACATACCGCATCCATACCATGTTGCTTTAACATAGCAGCGGTCAGATTCAGCTGAATCTGATCATCATCAATCAACAGAACACGGATTACTTTCATTGATGAAATCGCAGCCGGTTGCTCTGTCATATCCGTATTTTCATGTTCGTCAGGTTCACTCTCTGCAATAGATTCACCAACGGGATACAGAGGCAGAATGACCGTAAAACAGCTCCCCTCACCCAATGTACTCTGTACGTCGATTGTTCCCTCAAGCAAGGCAACCAATTTCTTCACGATAGAGAGTCCGAGTCCGAATCCTTCTTCCCCCTGCGCACCGGAAAGACGTGTAAACTCTTGGAAGATCCGTTCACGATCTTCCGGCGCCATTCCTTTTCCGGTATCGGCTATGGCAATGGTTAACTTGGAAGAATCATAACCGGCCGTCAGACTAATTCCTCCCTGTTGAGTAAATTTCACGGCATTGGACAAAAGGTTATTCACTATTTGACGGAGTCGCAAAGGATCGCTGATATATCTTCCGTTCAGCTCCGGAGCGACATGACATTGCAAGACCAATCCTTTGGCGGCAGTCAAAGGTTCGAAACTTACATAAATTTCATCAAATAGCTGGGAGGGGTTAAAGGTGACCCGATTCACTTCCGCTTTATTGAGATCAAGCCGGTGGAAGTCGAGCAAGTCACTGACCAATTTCAATAGATGTTCCGAAGAGCTTTTCATATTGTCGAGATAGAAACGCTGCCGCTGATCTTCTGTCAGCCGGAACAGGAGTTCGGTATATCCCATAATTGAGCCCAACGGAGCTTTGAAATCATGGGTAATGGTAAGCATTAATTTCTCACGGGCGACAAGCAAATCCTCCGCCCGTTTATTTGCTACCTCCAATTGCTGGCGGTAACGATTGCTGCGGGAGATATCCCGCATAATCAATATCAGGAAAAAAGCCGATAACAGTACGGCACCCACTGCGATACCGCCGATGATACGCGCCGACCGCATCCTCACCTCCTGCTGAAGTTCGGCATCCTGACGGGCACGCAAGATCATTTCTTCCTCATATTGTTTAATCAGACTATCCATCCGTGCCGTCAGCTGCGTATTCATCCGCTGGTATTTGGTACTGGTACGCCGGATGGTCCTCCTTCGCTGCAATCGTTTTTCTTCGGTAGCCATGCGGATTTTCTGCTGGAGAGAGTCTTTAGAAGCTGCCGGTTGAAGAATGGTATCGGTGGCGACTTCCAACGATGTGTTAACTAATACGGCACTGTCTTGTTTGGAAGGGGCAAACACCTCGGCGAGTCGTTTAAAGAATCCCTTTTTCTTAGGCGCAGTGATTAAAGAGTCACGCTTGGTAATGACCCGATGTTGTACTCGCTGCCGGATAATAACAGAATCTTGTTCGGAAATGATTTCTTCAATCTCCGAAGCAGAGAGGAGACTGTCGTTTGCTTCACTTAGCACCCGCAACATCTGAATCGTATTTTGATCTTTCTCATGGAGAAGGGTCAACAGACTGTCTGTTCTTAAATTCTGTTGATTGTCAGCAGCCGACAATGCCTCCATCTCACGATGTACAAATACCAGCGAGAAAAGGAGAATCGCCAGTAATAGAGTGTAACCGACGGTTATTTTCAACTTTGTAAAACGGAAGGAAGCCATTGGGAGTAGGTGTTAAGTGGCAAGAGGAGGCTCGGGGAGTCTCGTCATGTAATGAAAACGCCACCAAAGCATCAGTCCCGCACTTGTCAGTCCAAAAGGGAACGCCATCCAGACTCCTACGATCCCCCATTCCATCACAAATCCACAGAAATAACCTACGGGAAGTGAAATAATGAAATAAGCGATAAAAGCAATGAACATCACCAGCTTTACATCCGAAGTTCCACGCAAAGCGTTGGCGAAAGTAATCTGCAACCCGTCACCAAACTGATAGAGAAAGAAAGGAAAGAGTAGAGATGTCACCATAGTAGCAACCTCCTGACTATCGGTAAACCAGCTTCCCAAGTAATCACGGCAAAGGAAGACGATCAAAGAAAGTACAACACCCAATATCATCATCAAATGAAAACCGGCATAAGCGGAACGGCGTACGTTGACGATGTCGTTCTGCCCCTTGAAATTGCTGACACGGACTGCTACGGCAGCCCCCATACCGAAATACATCATGAATGTAAACTGCGAAATAGCCAACATGACTTGATGAGAAGCCAAAGCAATAGTACCCAGCCACCCAATCATTATCGCACTCAAACTAAAAGAGGCTGTCTCCATCCCCATCTGGAAAGCAACCGGCCATCCGAGCTTATTCAAACGGCTAAATATGTTCCGGGACCATCCCAAACGGAAGAATCCGATCTTATAGCGGATAAAGCGCGGACTATGCATAAAGATGGCAATAAATATAATCACCATCACGATGCGCGAGAACAGGGTGCTGATACCTGCTCCCAACAAACCTAATTCGGGCAATCCAAGTTTTCCATAAATCAGGATATAGTTTCCTATGATATTCAGGACGTTACCACCCAGCATTATCCACATCGCAGTTTTTGTATCTGTGATTCCGTCGGTAAACTGTTTGAATCCATTGAAAAGCATGACAAACAGCAATGAGGCAAGTAGAACAAGGTAATAAGGTTTAATCAGGGGAATCAGTTCTTCCGGTTGGCCGAGATGCTCTATGTTCAGGTAAAAAACAGTCATACATACAGTCAGCAGCAAAGCAACCATCAGATTTGCCAGCAAACTGTTGCGCAACGCCTGGCCGGCAGGAGCATACTGACGGGTTCCATACAGACCGCCCACAATGGGAGTCAATCCATACGAAAACCCCGTACTGAAAATAATGACCAGATTGAACACATTGTTTACGAAAGAAGCGGCTCCCAGTTCAACCGTACTATGATGTCCAATCATCAACGTATCTGCAAATCCGAGTATGATCACCCCTATTTGCCCGATTACAATAGGTAATCCAAGATAAATCAGTGCTTTGTAATGATCCTTGTATTTATCAAATCGTCTCTTCATCATCGTAATCCGTGCTCCATTTGAAATCCTCATTTACTTTTATAGTAAAGTATAACTCCATTCTCCTTCCGGAAAGCAGATTGCGCCACCCTTTGCAATTGCTCCGCTGTGACAGAGCGATAACAATCCACCTCTTTTTCCATGTCTTCCGCCCGTCCGAGCAGTTCGTGCCAGGCCAGGTTGGTTGCTACATTCAAATAATTAATGTTGCCGAATATCTGGGTAGACTCAAATTTATTCTTCACTTTCTCCAATTCCTGTCCGTCAACCGGTTCTTGTTGCAGCCGATCCAGTTCTTCCCTCACCGCTGCCTCAGCCTGCTCAAGGGTAACACCCGCCGAAGGCTTTCCGCAAATATGGAACAATCCCGCATCTACACTGCCGGAAATATAAGCGTCTATGCTAGAGAACAACTGCTTCTGTTGCACCAAACGCTGATTCAAACGGCTGGAACGGCCGTTACTCAATATATCCGACAGGATATCGAATGCATAATAGTCCGGATGGTGATGACCGGGCATATGATAAGCCATAAACAGGGAGTCGAGAGGAACATTTCTCTCCACTGTCAGCCGGCGTTCTTCCGTCTGCTCCGGTTCTTGAAGGAGATTCCGCAAAGGAACTTCCCGCCGAGGAATAGAAGCGAACCATTTCTCCGTCAAAGCGACTGTTTCCTCAAAAGAGATATTACCGGTCACAGCCAATATAGCATTATTGGGAGCATAAAAACGGAAAAAGAATCTCTTCACTTCATCCAATGTAGCATTGGCAATATGCGACAATTTTTTCCCGATAGTAGGCCACTGATAAGGATGCACCCGATAAGCCAAAGGACGTAAAAGATGCCCTACATCTCCATAAGGCTGGTTCAGACAACGTTGCTTGAATTCTTCCATTACCACCCCCCGCTGCACTTCCAGACTCCGGTCACTGAAATCAAGGCTCAACATCCGGTCGGACTCCAACCAAAAGCCGGTTTCTACATTCTGACGAGGTACAGTGAGGTAGTAATTGGTTATATCATTGTTCGTCCAGGCATTATTTTCTCCACCCGCCAATTGAAGCGGTATATCATAATCGGGAATATTCACCGACCCTCCGAACATCAGGTGTTCGAACAGATGGGCAAAACCGGTATGCTCGGGATCTTCGTCGCGAGCTCCTACATTATATAATATATTAAGGGCAACCATCTGCGTACTTTCGTCCTGCGAATGTACCAGACGTAACCCATTATCAAGAATATGCCTGTTTATTTTCATCTGATTCAGTCAAGTATGGTCACCTTGGTAATTTTTACATCCTCTTCGGGACGATCGCTACGGTCTGTCTTCACCCGTTGGATTTTGTCTACAACATCCATACCTTCCACCACTTCGCCGAATACGGTATATTCACCGTCCAAATGCGGAGTGCCTCCTACTGTTGTATAGGCTTCAATCTGTTCCGGAGTGAAATGGAATTCCGGTTGTTTGGCAGCCATCTCCTGTGCCTGTGCAAACAGTTTTTCCTGCAAATCATAAAGACCGTTTTCGTCATTTTCTTTCCGCATCTTATAGATTTCTTTCATGTGTTTCTGCGCCAGCGTGTTGAAAATAACATTCACCTTATTTTCATTCATCTGGTTTTCCATCCCCAGCAAGGTAGAATCATTGAACACCTTACCCGTTACGATATAAAACTGGCAACCGGAAGATTCTTTCTTCGGATTCACACTGTCTCCCTGACGGGCAGCCGACAAGGCGCCTTTTTTATGGAAATATGTAGGATATACAAATTCTGCGGGAATAGTATAACCCACATCTCCGGTACCCAACATTTTTCCTTTCGGCGCATTCTTTGAGTCCGGGTCACCCGCCTGAATCATAAAATCTTTGATAACACGATGAAACAACGTACCTTCATAAACCCCGTCTTTCACCAGTTTAATGAAATTATCGCGATGCTTCGATGTCTCATTATAGAGCTTTACCTTGATTTCTCCTAAAGTGGTTTCAATCTTTACCAATGTTTCTTTATCCATGTCTCCTCCTTTTTTTGTTCCGGTTTTGCAGGCGGTTAGTCCGCAAAACGATATGATTAATATGATCAATAAAATCTTTTTCATAACGCTTTTATTTAAATTAAGTCTGCAAATATACCATTTTCACCTAAATCCTCTTACCTTTGTAGCTTAAAAGAATCAAAACCTGACATGATGAGCTCTATATTGATCGTTGAAGATGATATCACTTTTGGAATGATGCTAAAAACCTGGCTAGGCAAAAAAGGCTTTGAAGTATCATCAGTGAGTAATATTGCCCGTGCCCGGAAACATATCGAAAGCCAAAGCGTCGACCTTATTTTATCAGACTTGAGACTCCCCGACCACGAGGGCATCGATCTACTGAAATGGATGAACGAACAAAACATTGATATTCCTTTAATTATCATGACCGGTTATGCAGATATACAATCGGCTGTGCAAGCTATGAAACTGGGAGCACGTGATTATATCGCCAAACCTGTGAATCCGGAAGAATTGCTGAAAAAAATTGCAGAATCCTTACAGACCGGAAAGGTTTCGGTGACTCATAATACCACCCGATCTTCCTCTAAAAGAAGCACTTCCGTTTCATCTAAAGATTCAACAGAAAATCATCATACCTATCTGGAAGGTGAAAGTGATGCAGCCAGACAACTTTACAACTATGTAGCTCTGGTAGCTCCTACCAACATGTCCGTACTTATCAACGGTTCCAGCGGAACAGGAAAAGAATATGTGGCACACCGCATCCACCAACTCAGTAAACGAAATGACAAGCCGTTTATTGCCGTAGATTGTGGCTCTATCCCCAAAGAACTGGCGGCTTCCGAGTTTTTCGGTCATATAAAAGGTTCGTTCACAGGAGCCTTGACAGATAAGACGGGAGCTTTCATTGCTGCCAACGGCGGTACTATTTTTTTGGATGAAATCGGGAATCTCAGTTACGAGGTACAGATACAACTGCTCCGTGCCTTGCAAGAGAGAAAGATACGTCCGGTGGGCTCCATGCAGGAAATATCAGTAGACATCCGTCTGATATCCGCTACCAATGAAAATCTGGAACAAGCCATCGAAAAAGGAACTTTCCGTGAGGATCTTTATCACCGTATCAATGAATTTACGTTAAAGATGCCTGACCTGAAAGAGAGAGAAGAGGACATTCTGCTCTTTGCAAATTTCTTCCTTGATCAGGCAAACAAGGAACTGGACAAGCATCTGATAGGCTTTGATGCAAAAGCATCACAGGCTTTACTGAACTATCATTGGCCGGGTAACTTACGTCAAATGAAAAATATCGTGAAAAGGGCGACCTTACTGGCACAAGGAAGCTTCATCACTCTTCTTGAACTTGGGAGCGAACTTCTGGAGACTCCGGTATCCGGTAGCACAAGCATGGCATTACGCAATGAAGATACCGAAAAGGAACATATTCTGAAAGCATTGCGCCAAACCGGAAATAATAAGAGCAAAGCTGCACAGTTACTGAATATTGACCGGAAGACATTATATAATAAACTGAAATTATATAATATCGATTTGTAGCAAGTTATTTCTTGTATTTTCTCAAGTAGTTTATAAAAGATCTATATTTCTCCCATATATTTAGAAGGAGATACCCCAAAATGTTCCGTAAAATGTTTGCGGAGAGTGCGGGTATCCGAATAGCCGACCATTTCCGTTATCTCCTGAATCGAGTACCGGTTTTCCAGAATCAACGAAGCGGCCTTACTGATGCGAATACTCCGAATCATGTCTATCACAGACAAGTCACTACGCTGTTTTACTTTACGGTATAGTGTAGGCTGGCTCATATTCAGTTGTTCAGCCAACATCTTGACATTGAAATTCTCATTAGGAATATTCGCTTCTATAACATGGACTAATTGTAACAGAAAGGCGTCTTCCGGTTCCCTTTCTTCCGATTTCTGTTTCAGCATCAAAGCTTTGGTATAAATCCTCTTCAACTGTTCACGCTGCAAAATCAGGTTATCGACCTTCGCTTTCAGGACTTCAGGGTTGAAAGGCTTCATCATATAATCATCTGCCCCGCTACGCGAACCTTGCAGGATGTCCGCATCTTCTGCTTTAGCCGTCAGCATCAAAATAGGAATGTGTGCTGTCTCTTGTTGTGAACGAATTTCCTCACAACAAGTAAAACCGTCTTTTACGGGCATCATCACATCGGAAATAATTAAATCAGGAAGCTTTTCTTTCGCCATGCGCACACCTTCTTCACCATTGCCGGCTTCATATACCATATACTTGGAAACAAACAAACTCCGAATATATTCGCGGACATCTTCATTATCTTCAATGATTAATAGGCCTTTTGGGGCAACCGTCTCTTGCATGCCAATTCCCGGTTTCAAAGAAGAGGATTCCTGCTCATTGTTTTGCGTCGTATGCTCCTGTTGGCAATCAACTATTTCATAAGCATCTTTTGCAAAATGTTCTTTCCCGTCAGGAATGTATAAGACGAATGTACTTCCTTCACCCGGCATACTCTCTAATGTCACCAAACCATGATGCAAGTCAATGGTATTCTTCACAATATGCAACCCGACCCCTATCTTTGTCGACATCTCCGGCACATTTTCTCCTGTAATGAACGATTCGAAAACATGTTTCTGTAAATCCACCGGAATCCCTGTCCCCGTATCAGAAACAACTATCTGGCAATAGCCCTGTCCATCTTTCAACATACGGGAAACAGAAAGCGAGACACTGCCTCCCGAAGAAGTGTACTTAAAAGCATTCGAAAGAAGATTCTGTATCGCCGAAGCTATTTTAGGCCTATCTATCCAATACATGAGTTTTCTTTCAGGCAAATTAACTTCAAAACGCAGGCCTCTGATTTCTGCCATTTGCCGGAAGGGTTCCGACACGCTCTTTATCACTTGCACCAAATCACTCTCTGATAATTGGAGTTTTACCATCCCTGCCTCTATTTTCTGCACATACAGCAAATGATCTACCAAAGTATGTAACGAAGTGGCATTCTCGTACATGATCTGCAACTTCTTATAGAAAGGCTCCAACACAGTACCTTGTTTTATCAATTCCTGCAATGGAGCAAGGATCAAAGTTAACGGAGTACGCAGTTCATGGGCAACTCCCGTAAAAAAGTTCTCACGTTCCAGACGTATCTGGTGTTCTTTCTCACGTTCCATCCTGACGGTCAGTAATTCATGCTTCATCTGCATTTCATGTTCCAGACGCTTTTGACGCATTTTTATCAACCGTATGCAATACATTATTCCAACCGACACCAGCAAGAATATGAAAATACGAAAAATTAAAGTGTTGCTCCAATGAGGAAGAATGACTATTTTCAAAGAAGTCACAGGACCGGCCTGTCCGTCCGGATAAATACTCCTTACTTCAAAGACATAATCTCCGGCTGCCAAATTGGTATATACAGCCTTTTCTCCATCATCAGATATTAACCAACTCTCCTGATAAGGTAAAAGCCGATAGTTATATTTCTGCTGTTCGTTTGAATAAGACAAATTATTAAATATTAAAGCAATGTCCCGATTAGCATGATTCAATATCACCTGTTCTGTATAAGAAATCATCTTGTCAAGCACAATCTGATTGTTTATCTCTTTTCCTATTTCAACGGAGCGATTATCAACTTCCAAACCTGTTATCAAAACCCGCTCATTATTCGGCCAAGCATCTATTTCATCCGGCTCAAAATAAGTCAGGCTTTGGTTATTGCCGAAAAACAAAGTACCACAACTGAACAGTGCAGAACGATTACTCCCTGCTATATAATAGTTGTAAAAAAGATGTTGATGGCGGCTATAACGTGATATTCCCGAATTACTACCCAACCAGATATGCCCCTTAGCATCTTCCACGACACATCCGATAAAGTTACTACACAATCCGTCGGCAGTTGTATAAAACTCACTGATTGCATCTTGAGAAGGTGAAAGAATGGCAAAACCATCAGTATAGCCAACATATAAGTTCCCATCTGAAGACGCCAATAATGAACGTACCGAATGATAATCAAGCTTAAGACTTTGCTCATAGCCTTTACGGGCTGCCATATTACCGGAAGCTGATTCTACAACCCTGCATACTCCCTGTTCACTTGTCCCCAGCCACATTGTTCCATCTTCCGTTTGGGCAAGAGCACGCACCCAGATAGTCCCTTTTTCATTCAACCAACGATCTACCGGCAATTTCACACAAATCCCTGTCTGCTGTTCATATAAAAGGAGTCCGTGCTCCGTACCTATCCAAAGCCTTCCTTTCTGATCCATATACAAAGCCCATACGGGAGACTTGTTGACAGTCCCGTCTATCACCAAAGACCGGTTTATAAACTTGCCGAGTCTGGTATTATAAACAGTCAGCATACCATTCTTATTTCCAAACCAAAGGTTTCCAACGGAATCTTTCAACGCACATAATATGGTTTCTTCGGAGTTCTCCTTTTTAACATCCACTGCTGAAAAACGAAGCTTTCCATTTTGAATATACGGCGTATCACTCCGCATTATCCCTTTATGAAAGGTGGCCAACCATATATGCCGCTCATCATCCATAATCACACTACATATTTCATTATGCCTGTCCTGATAATAGCGGTTATAAAACTGAGACCTCAAGTCCGAATACATCACTCCACCGCCATTGGTGCCAATCCACAAAACACCATTCGGATCATAAAAGGCAGAAATCATCCTAGTTTCAAGATTCCGATGAATTTGCGTATAAGCATAGTTATATATTTCTGAAGTCAATTCCTCTTTTTTTTCTCCATCCGGCATCAGTAAAGTATAACCGCTCCATGTAGCTGCCAAATAACGGTTATTTCCGATATATATAGTTTCATAAACATCTGTATGGGAAAGGAGATTTTCCTTCCCCGTTCCACCATAAGAAATACGGTCAATATGTCCCGTGTATGTATGATAACGAATAATTCCTCTTGCCAACGTCGAAACCCACACAATCCCTTGCCTGCTCAAAACAGAAGTGATTTGCAATGCCTTTCCATTATCCAGTGAGACTTTTTTATATATTTCCGAAGTATCCGTACAGAATAAAAACAAATCCCCTTTATTGGTTGTCAACCAAATTCTATCCTTTTTTTCTCCATCATAACAAATAGCACTAAAGAAAGCATTTTGTTCAGGCAACAAATCGTACTCTTTTTGCAACCCGATACGGACAGTGACCGTATTCCTTTCCGGTTCTACCTGCTCCTCCCATCGGCATAACAACAATCTATTTCCGATCACTCCCCAAAAAGAAGATTCGTCAACAGGTAATACATGATTGAAAACAAATTTTTCCATTCCGGAAGCAAAAGATACAGGGATAAAAGCTTCCCGCTTCCGGTTGTAAGCATGAAAAGTTCCATTGGAAACGACCCCCAGATAATCATGAGACAAACGCACGATAACAGCATTCGGAAGATAGCTTTCCTGCGGCTTGAAATTTCTGACAGTTCTGCCATCATAACGGCTTATCCCGTCATTCGTTCCGAACCACATAAATCCATCATCATCTTTATGTATGGAAGTTATTGTATTATCGGCCAAGCCATCCTGCATCGTCAGCAAACGAATGTCTTTATCAAAAAAAGCATGCACAAGATTGATCGGGCAGCTACTTACAATCAAAATAAAAAGAATTAGATTTAAGTACTTCATCATTTTTTGTTTTGATGCAAATAAACCAACTTATAACCGAATACACAAAAAAAAGTTATAAAGAAATGATGTTTGAATTAAACATGTATACTAAATGAAAAGAATATGCATATTCTGGAAATCCTTATTCGCGTACTTTTGCACTATAGTATAACAACCTCATGTTTAACTTTAATCAAAATGCAATGAGAAGACTTAAATCATTACTCTCCATGTTGTTGCTCAGCATTAATATCATGTATGCGCAGCAAATCAACATTAAAGGTACGGTCACTGACAAAAAGCTCAATGAGCCCATAATTGGTGCCAGTGTGATAGTAAAAGGAAGTACCAATGGAACAATTACCGATTTCGATGGTAAGTTTACTCTTTCCAATGTTCAGGTAGGAAATATGCTGGTCATATCCTATATAGGTTACCAGACTAAAGAGATTAAAATCACTTCTGAAAAACAATATTCTGTTTCCCTGGATGAAGATACCCAGACATTAGACGAAGTGGTTGTAGTAGGATTCGGTACCCAGAGAAAAGCCAACCTGACCGATGCCGTAGCAACCGTAGACACTAAAATGCTGAATTCACGTCCGGTAACCAACTTAGGACAATCGCTGCAAGGTACAGTTCCCGGTCTAAATCTGTCTGTCGGAAACCGAGGTGGTGAATTAGGACAAACATTGGATATCAACATTCGTGGTACTGGTACCATATCACAAGGTTCCAATGCAGCAACTTTAGTGTTAATCGACGGAATTGAGGGGAATATGAACAATCTGAACCCTGACGATGTAGAGTCTATTTCTGTTTTGAAAGATGCCGCATCAAGTTCCATTTATGGTTCCCGTGCCGCCTTTGGTGTAATCCTGATCACAACCAAAAAAGGAAAAGCTGGAAAAATAAACGTCACTTACTCTGGAAATGCCCGTTACTATGGTCCCAACCACCTGCCCGACTTAATGAATTCATGGCAGTTTGCCAATTATTTCAATGAAGGTAATGCGAACTCAGGCTCCCCCAATCCCATTTTTGACGCAGATACCATGGATCGCATCCAAAAATATATGAACGGAGAAATCAACACCAGCACTGTTGCCAATTCTAACGGCAACTGGCAATTCCATGAAAAAGCCAATGACAATGTAAACTGGTACAAAAAACAATATAAATGGTCATGGTCGCATGAGCACAATCTGAATATAAGTGGCGGTACTGATAAAAGCCAATATTATGTTTCTGCCAATTATTTAAATCAAGACGGGAATTTACGTTTTGGTGAAGATACATATGACCGCATTTCTACAAACGCCAAATTCAATGCACAACCGTACAAATGGTTGGATATTGAGGTTAACACCAAATATGTACATACCGACCTCGACAACCCATTCTATACCGACTTGGACGGCTTGCTTTATCATGACATTGTACGTATGTGGCCTACCATGCCATTTGAAGACCCGAACGGACACTATATGCGTAACGGCAAATTAGCGCAATTGACGAATGGCAGCCGTTCGAAAACCAGTAATGATAATGTATATCTGCAAGGCCAAATGGTATTTCACCCGATGAAAGGTTGGAATATTTATGCAAATGCAGGTTTACGCCTTATCAGCCAATTAAAGAGACAAAATCTGAACAAAGTATATGAATATAATGTAGAGAATGAACCGCTGTTACTTTCTTATGGTTCAAATTACACTGCGGGACAAACCGGTGCCATGCAGCATTGGACAAAAGCCAATCATCTGACTACCAGTTTATATACTGATTATTCATTCTCTATCGACCAGCACATGTTTAAATTCATGGCCGGTGTCAATACAGAAAAATACAACAATCGCTATCTATCAGTCAAACGTATGGACCTGATATCGGAAAATGTTCCGGAAATCGGTTCAGCTACCGGAGAGGATGTTATCAATGAAGCAAGTGCATATTCGTGGGCGACGGCAGGTTTCTTCGGTCGTATCAACTACGATTACTCTAACAAATATTTTTTTGCGGCAAACTTACGCTATGACGGTTCTTCACGTTTCCTGCGCAAAGATCGCTGGGGAGTGTTCGGCTCTTTCTCTTTAGGCTGGAATATAGCTGCCGAGGAGTTCTTTTCTGTAAACAAAGACATCATTAACCAATTAAAACCACGTTTCTCCTGGGGTACATTAGGAAATCAAAATACAAAATCATATTATCCGATGTACTTATTACAGACCGTCAAAGTGAACGGTGGAAGTTGGTTAATGGGAGATTCCAAACCGTCTGTTGCAAATGTTCCGGGAACAATCAGCAGTTCTCTGACTTGGGAGACCGTTAAATCACTGAATGTAGGTTTCGACTTGGGTATGCTCCGCAACCGTCTTACAGTCAACTTCGATTACTTTGTCCGTAAAACACTTGACATGGTAGGTCCCGCATCTGAAATAGCAGGCATCTATGGAACAGGTATGCCACAAACCAACAATACCAATCTCCGCACAAAAGGTTGGGAACTGGCAGTAGCATGGCGCGACCAAATAGGGCAAGTCAACTATAACGTAGGATTCAACATTGCCGACTCACGTTCTTTCGTAGACAAATATCCCAATGCGGACAAATCGATCAAGACCTATTATGAAGGACAGGAACTGGGAGAAATCTGGGGATATGTAACTCATGGCATTGCCAAAAGCCAAGCAGAAATGGATGAATGGACAGCCAAGAACAATCCTTCCTGGGGTTCAGGCTGGGGTGAAGGTGACATCATGTACACCGACTTGAATAATGATAACGTAATTAATGAAGGAGCCAATACCGTAGATGACCCGGGCGACCGTAAAATTATCGGTAACTACACTCCTCGTTTCCGTTTCGGAGTCAATCTGGGACTAGAATGGAAAGGATTGGATTTCAGTATGTTCTGGCAGGGAGTGGCCAAACGGGACTTGGCCTTGACAGGAGCTATGTTTTGGGGACTTTCCGGTGGTGAATGGCAATCAACAGGTTTCAAAGAACATTTGGATTATTACCGTCCGGAAAATACAAACTCTGTATTCGGTCCCAATACAGACGCCTATTTCCCCAGAATTTACATGGGCAAAGATATGAACCAAAAAGTACAGACCCGCTACTTGCAAAATGGTGCCTATGCACGTCTTAAAAATATTCAAATAGGATATACATTGCCTAAGCAGATTATCAACAAACTATGTATGCAGAATCTCCGTGTATTTGTCAGCGCCGAAAATGTATTGACCATCAGCAGTTTGCCAGGAGGATTTGATCCGGAAACAACTTATTCTGTCTATGGAGATGAATTTTCCGGTAAGACATATCCGCTCCAAAGCACAATTTCATTTGGTATTAATGCAACATTCTAAACAATCAGAACATATATGAAAAAGATATTATTATATACATTCATGGTCGCATCAGGCATATTTGCCTCATGTAACGATTATCTGGACTGTGAACCAATTACAAATGTTAGTACAACAGTCTATCTTTATTCCGAATCAGACCTAGCCGCTTATGCAGCTAAATTCTATAATGACAGCGAAAATGAAAATAATGACGAATATGGAAACATTCTCCCGTCACATGGTTCAGGCAGTTATAACATGGGACTCTTTGATGATGACAACGGGACTGACAACCAAACAGCCGACACGCCCAACAAATTACTTGTAAAGGGACAGTCCTATGTTGGTGACGAGAATCTTTGGTATAAATACTTCCGAAAGATTCGTGCAACCAATTATTTCCTACAGAGTGTGCCCCAACGTTTTGAGAATGGAGAAATCACGGGTAATGATGCCAATATCAAACATTATATCGGTGAGGTCTACTTTTTCCGTGCCTATATTTATTTTATGGCATTGCAAAATCTAGGAGATTTCCCTATTATAAAAGAAGTGATAGCCGATGATTATGATGTTGTACGTGAAGCATCCAAACGCCGGCCACGTAACGAGGTAGCCCGTTTCATTCTTTCTGACCTGGACAATGCCTACAACTACATGTTGCCCACCGCTCCTGTAACCAACCGCCTGAATCGGGATTGTGCAGCCTTGGTAAAAAGCCGCGTAGCCTTATTTGAAGGCACCTGGGAAAAATACCATAAAGGTACTGAGTTTGTTCCCGGTGGTCCCGGCTGGCCCGGTGCAACGATGGATTATCTGAAAGACTTCCACATCAACATTGATTCCGAAATCAGATACTTTCTGGAGCAGGCTGTCGAAGCCGCCGACATCGTGGCCAAAGCTCATCCTATATTAAACAACAATTATGCGGCAATGTTCAACTCCGTAGATTTGAGTGGAATGAATGAAGTTTTGTTATGGCGCAAATATAGTTTGAGTTCTGAAGCAACTTCCTATCATTTTGTAGTAAGTTATCTACAGCGTAACGGTGGCGGTAATGTTGCTTTCACACGTTCAATGGTAGACTCCTACCTGATGAAAAACGGTTTGCCGATTTATGCCGACAATTCCGACTATCAAGGTGACGGTTCTTACGAAGAGCTATTCGCCAACAGAGATCCCCGCATGGATCAAACCATCCTTAAAACCGGGGATCTCTTATCTGACAGTCCCAACTTGGTAGAGTACATAAAAAATGACGGTAAAGGTTATTTCTATCGGGCTCCAATTTTCGAAGGACAGATTGAAAACAGCAATGCTACCGGTTACTCTCTCCGCAAAGGCTTAAATACTTCCGGAAGCATGCAGGCAACTAAAGAGTCTTACACCGGATGTCCCATATTCCGTGCGGCGGAAGCTTATCTGAATTATCTGGAGGCATACTATGAATTACATGGAAATTTGCAGGGCAACTGTGACACTTATTGGAAAGCTCTCCGTACCCGTGCCGGTGTAGATACAGACTATCAGAAGACAATTGACAATACCATCATGGAAAAAGAAAAAAATGACTGGGGAAGTTATTCCACCGGAACTCAAGTGAATGCAACATTATACAATATCCGTCGTGAACGTCGAATAGAATTGGCTGCCGAAGGACATCGCATGAATGACTTAAAACGTTGGAGAGCTCTTGACCAAGTACAGAATGTACACATTCAGGGATGTAATTTCTGGGAAAGCATTTACCAGCTGTACACAAATCCGCAACCCGAAGACGCGGCTTCCACACTTGCAAAAATGACATTGACAGAATACGGAACTACGGAAGAGACCGCCAACGTTTCATCACGTAATGACCAATACGCAGAAGGAAAATATTTATTACCTTACCGTAAAAATAAAGCAAATATAGGATTTGACGGGCTTAACTGGAATACCGCCAAATACTTGTACCCAATAAGCAACCGGGAATTCCGCTTAACGACCGCAGTAGCCGGTTCTGGCGACTTTGACAGTTCCAGTATCTATCAAAATCCTGGATGGAGCAAGAATGACGGTACATTGCCTGTAGGCGATTAGAAGACAGGTCAGTTTTCTGCTAATGGCAAAGAGTACCGACCTTTGCAGCAGTATCAGGGAGGAAAAAGTTGTCTTTCACCAAAATAACTTTACCTCCCTACTACCATACATGAAATAATATATGTATCTTTACCCATTATAAACGTCGCCATGCAAAAGATAATTTACCCTTTGGAATCTATCAGCGGAGCTATATTTTCGTCGCTGTCTGTTATTGCCCAGCCAACTCCTAATCTTCTTTTCATCATGGCTGATCAATATCAGGGTATAGGAAAGATGCTCCCCAAGCAAAGCGGGCAATTCTACAAACAATTAAAAACATGGTTAAACCAGACTCATGATCCAATTGCCAATTATCTGACCACACAATAAATGTCTATATGAAGAAGCTATACTCTTTTTTTCTTTTAATCATTTGTTCAATCTATATTCTTGCACAAGAACAGATTATCCCTGTTCCCAAGCCTCATCAGCTAAAATGGCATGAAGCCGAACTGGGAGCTGTATTCCACTACGACCTTCATGTATTTGACAACATCCGCTATGGACAAGGTAATAACCGTATCAGCCCCATAGAAGATTATAACATTTTCAACCCTACCAAGCTGAATACCGACCAATGGGTGGAAGCAGCCAAAGCGGCGGGATGTAAGTTCGCCGTACTGACAGCCACTCACGAAACAGGCTTCGGACTTTGGCAAAGCGACATCAATCCTTACTGCCTGAAAGCAGTAAAATGGCGTGATGGGAAAGGAGACATTGTACATGACTTCGTCACCTCCTGTCGCAAGTACGGGTTACAACCAGGGATTTATATAGGAATCCGCTGGAATTCATTATTAGGTATCCACAATTTTAAGGCAGAAGGCGAAGACGAATTTGCCCGTAATCGCCAGATATGGTATAAAAAGTATTGTGAAAAGATGGTTGCAGAACTTTGCACCCGCTATGGAGACCTATATATGATATGGTTTGACGGAGGAGCTGATGATCCACGCGGTGACGGTCCGGATGTAGAACCCATCGTCAACAAATACCAACCTGAATGTCTCTTCTATCACAACGTTGATCGTGCGGATTTCCGTTGGGGCGGTTCCGAAACAGGCACAGTAGCATACCCCTGCTGGTCTACTTTTCCTTATCCGTATAGCCACAGTAATGCTACCGAACCGGCATGCGACCACAACTTGCTACTCAAACACGGTGATAAAGACGGTAAATACTGGGTGCCTGCTATGGCTGATTCTCCACTGCGTGGAGCTAACGGGCGTCATGAATGGTTTTGGGAACCGGACGACGATGATAACATTTATCCCCTGACGACACTTATGACCATGTACAAAAAATCTGTCGGACGAAATGCCACACTGATTCTTGGCCTGACTCCCGATCCTACCGGACTAATTCCGCAGGGAGACGTTGAACGTCTCAAAGAGTTTGGGAATGAAATCAACCGACATTTCTCCTCCCCGATAGCGTACACTTCAGGACAAAAGAAAAGTTTACTTTTGGAGATGAAGCAAAAGCAACCGATTAACTATTGCATCATTCAAGAAAATATAAAGAAAGGAGAACGTATCCGGCGGTATAAGATAGAAGCCAGAGTAGATGGCAAGTGGAAAACCGTCTGCCAAGGTGAGTCAGTAGGGCACAAACGCATTGAGGAATTCACTCCGATAGAAACAAATACATTGAAACTGACCATAACCGAATCCATTGCACCACCGGATATTATCAATTTCAGTGCATATTCTGTTGAATAAACAAATTTCAAGAGTTAAACAGTCAAGAATACATAAAGATAGCATTAAAAAATGACCTCCATGAATAAAAAAACATTATTACCCCTTGCACTTATACCACTCGCAGCAACCAAGCTGCAGGCACAAAGCAATATGCAAATAGAACGTGTGGACAAACGTCCGAATATCATTCTCTTTATGGTAGACGATATGGGATGGCAGGATACTTCACTCCCATTTTGGACACAGAAGACACACTATAACGAATTGTATGAGACCCCCAATATGGAGCGGTTAGCAAAACAGGGAATGATGTTTACTCAAGCGTATGCCAGCAGTATCAGTTCTCCTACCCGGTGCAGCCTCATCACTGGAACAAACGCCGCACGCCACCGAGTAACTAACTGGACGCTACAAAAGAATAGGATGACAGACCGTAAAGACAGCCTTCTGGCAGTCCCCGACTGGAATTACAATGGAGTAAGTCAAGTGTCCGGCACTAATCATACTTTCGTAGGAACCTCCTTCGTACAACTGTTGAAAAACAGCGGTTATCATACCATACATTGTGGGAAAGCCCATTTCGGAGCGATAGATACTCCAGGGGAAGACCCGCATCATTGGGGATTCGAGGTGAATATTGCCGGACATGCGGCCGGTGGACTTGCCAGTTATCTGGGAGAAGAGAACTACGGACACACCAAAGAGGGGAAAGCAGTATCACAAATGTCTGTCCCCGGATTAGAGAAATATTGGGGAACGGAAACATTTGTAACTGAAGCCTTGACGTTGGAAGCCATTAAAGCACTGGATAAGGCAAAGAAATACAACCAGCCTTTCTACCTGTATATGGCTCAATACGCCATCCATATCCCGCTGAACAAAGATAAACGTTTCTACGACAAGTATAAGAAGAAAGGGATGACCGACCACGAAGCCGCTTATGCAACTCTCATTGAAGGCATGGACAAGAGCCTTGGTGACTTAATGAACTGGCTGGAAAAGAATGGGGAGGCTGATAATACGATTATCATTTTTATGAGTGATAACGGAGGACTTGCATCCGAATCCGGATGGCGTGACGGCAAGCTGCATACACAGAATTATCCGTTGAACAGTGGTAAAGGTTCTACTTACGAAGGTGGCATCCGCGAACCGATGATTGTCAGCTGGCCAGGTGTAGTGGCTCCGGAGAGCAAATGCGACAATTACCTGCTGATAGAGGACTTCTACCCCACCATCCTCGAAATGGCAGGAATCAAAAAATACAAAACAGTCCAGCCAATAGATGGAATCAGCTTCGTACCTCTGTTGAAACAGACAGGCAATCCCTCCAAAGGCCGAAGCCTTTTCTGGAATATGCCTAACAACTGGGGCAACAACGGCCCCGGAATTAACTTTAATTGCGCTGTCCGCAACGGTGACTGGAAATTGATTTATTACTATGGAACAGGCAAGAAAGAGTTGTTCAATATCCCCGATGATATAAGTGAAAGCAACGACCTCAGTGCACAGCATCCGGACATCGTGAAAAGACTTTCCAAAGAGTTAGGAGAGTATCTAAGAAAAGTAGATGCACAACGACCTACTTTCAAAGCTACCGGCACTCCTTGTCCCTGGCCGGACGAAATAAAATAGATTGCCTAAACAAAAGGAGTGTGGCGGGGAGTGTGGAATAGTTCCACACTCCCCGCTGCCATTTCCACACATTCCACACACGGTTCTACACAGTTCTACGCCTTCCAACAGCACATAGACCTTTATTTATCAACCATTTAGTATATAATGTTTTTTTTGGCACGCGCTTTGACCTTTAATTAAACGTTAGCGAAAAAGTAATAACCAATTCCTTAACACAAAAGTAGAGAATTGAAAACATATGTCTAATAATCTTTAAAGCAAACGATGATGAAAAAATTAGTATTAGTAGTAGCAATGTTTATGTTTGTTTGTGGTGGTTCATTCCTTGTAAAGGCTCAGAGTTCTGCAGAAGCTGTGACAGCCCCGACAGAAGTCAATGCGGCAGTTGTCAATGATACAGTAGTCAATGACACAGTTGTCAAAGATACTGCATCCAAAGACAAACCCGCTGTGCCTGTCAAGGAATGACCTTGCCAACAACAAGTAAAACATAGTCTGCTGAACAATAGTAAGCACACTACAAAAAAAAGCCATCCCTACTTTCGTCTATTCCGGGGATGGCTTTTTTCTAGTGAAGCCTTTCCATACATTCCCTTGGGGAAGGGGCGCTTCCAGTTCCATCAGCTCTTTGGAAACAGGATGTATGAATCGCACTCTCCGAGCGTGCAGACAAATGCTCCCATCCGGATTGGAGCGTGAAGAACCATATTTCAAATCTCCCTTGATAGGACATCCCATTTTTGCCAACTGACAACGAATCTGATGATGGCGTCCGGTTTTCAAATCGATTTCGAGCAAATAGTAATTCTCCGAACGACCGATCAACCGATAATGCAAGATCGCTTTCTTGCTGTCCGGCACTTCTTTATCATATGCATAACTTTTATTTTGCTTTTCATTACGCACAAGAAAATGTACCAGTTCGCCTTCCGGTTCTTCCGGTTTATTTTTCACAACCGCCCAATAAGTCTTTTTCACCTCACTGGTGCGAAACATTTCGTTGAGTCGTGTAAGCGCTTTACTCGTTTTAGCAAAAATAACAAGACCGCTTACGGGGCGGTCCAGCCGGTGTGTCACACCGAGGAAAACATTTCCGGGTTTCTGATACTTCTCTTTCAGATACTGTTTCACACTCTCTGAAAGCGGTGTATCGCCCGTCTTGTCTGCCTGGACAATCTCGGAAGCGGTCTTATTGACTACAATGATATGGTTGTCTTCGTATACAACAGTCATTCATTCTGTTCGATTACATATTCATACCACCATCTACCTGAATCACCTGACCCGATACATAAGATGACATATCAGAAGCAAGGAAAGTAGCGATGTTTGCCACATCTTCAGGAGTACCGCCACGACGCAAAGGTATTTTCTTTGTCCATTCAGCCTTTACTTCATCAGAAAGAGCAGCTGTCATGTCTGTCAGGATGAATCCCGGAGCGATAGCGTTGGCACGGATGCCGCGAGAGCCCAACTCCTGTGCGATAGATTTAGCCAATGCAATCATACCTGCTTTGGAAGCAGCATAGTTAGCCTGTCCTGCATTTCCGTGAACACCTACCACAGATGCCATATTGATAATGCTCCCGGCTTTTTGACGCATCATGACAGGTGTACAAGCATGAATGAAATTAAACGCCGACTTCAGGTTCACGTTGATCACCATATCCCATTGCTGTTCGCTCATGCGCATCATCAAACCGTCACGAGTAATGCCGGCATTGTTTACCAATATATCGATCCGTCCGAAGTCCTTGTGGATTTCTTCTACGACCTTTGCAGTATCTTCAAAGTTAGCAGCGTTAGATGCATAGCCTTTGGCTTTCACGCCCATTGCTTCAAGCTCTTTAGTTGTATTTTCTGCATTTTCGTCAATGACAAGGTCGGTAAATGCGATGTTTGCACCTTCGGCAGCAAACTTAAGAGCGATAGCCTTACCAATACCGCGAGCAGCACCGGTTACGATGGCTGTTTTTCCGTCTAATAATCCCATACTAAAAGTTATTTAATTAAATTTCTGTTCTATGTAGTGCGCCAAACACGATGTTGGACACATATTTATTTCTTGTATCTTCATCCAGATGCGCGCCTATATGTCCACGAATATAAGGAACTTCAATTCCTTTCACACAATAATGAATCAAGTCGGCAGTCATCTCCACATCGTCAATATGAAAAACTCCTTTTGCCTGTCCTTCCAAAAGAACGGCTTTAAAGAGCTGGACTTCCTTTGCATCAAACTTCTTGCGGACTTTCTCTACCCGCCATATATCACGGAAGAAATAAGCACGCAGTGTTCCGTTTCGATAAACGACCTCTTTTACCGCATCCAACCGGGTATATATCATCTCCAGCAATTTTTCGTCCGGTGAGATGTTTTTCTCGGCTACCCGCTTCATCATATCCGACAGAATATCCAATTCCGATTCCACAACAGCCAAATAAATTTCATCCTTACTTTTAAAATAGGTATAGAGCGTTCGTCTCCCTTTTTTAGAAGCAAGAGCGATATCATTCATAGTCGTGTTTTCTACTCCCATCTTCGCAAAAAGCTGACGGGCTACATCTACTAATTTGGCTTTTGTCTTGGATACGGCCATAGGTTACAAATTGCACATTGCTGAATATTTTGAGCAAAAGTAATTCTTTTCTTTAGACCATACAAGAAAACAGAGAGAATATTAACATTTGTATATTAATAGGTACTAAGAAAAGTGTCATCATTATTTCGTTCATTCTCAACCTAATAAGGGAAAAATAATGATTTATTCGAAAAATATTCGGCAATATATTTGTTTGTTTCAAAAAAAGCCGTACCTTTGCACTCGTTAAACATCGCGGAGTGGAGCAGTTGGTAGCTCGTTGGGCTCATAACCCAAAGGTCATTCGTTCGAGTCGGATCTCCGCAACTAAAGAAAAGAAGAATCGCAGAAGTGCGGTTCTTCTTTTTTGTGACGACTCTTCTTTACAGACCTTATCCAAGGAGGCAGTAGAAAATTAGTGGGGATACCCATAAAGTCTGGCAATACAACAAATGAAGAAATTCTTGTCGATTACGTCTCTTAGGTTGGATCGGAAAAGTTTACCCCGAGCGTTGAACGGTTCAGTCATGGCGTTTGAAGCCCCTGCTGTTATAAAAGTTCAGGATGTCCTCATCGTATTCACGCGGTTCTTCTCTGATGCCCTTGTTTTTTACCAGACTAAAGGGGAATATTCAGTAAATGTTCCCCCCAAATACCATGGCATATGAAGATGATAGAGTATAATCACTTCATATGCCATTATTATTGTCATTTTTCTGTATATTCTCATATACTCTTATCTGACAATACATGAAGTTCCGGAAGAAGTCTTCTGACCTCTTCTGATTCTTTCAGTAAACTCATATCATGCAGCTTTCCCCGTTCTGTTCCTGATCTTGTCAATCATCAGTATGGCATTTGCTGTATGTATTCCGAAGAAAATCCACAGGATTTCCGTCTTCTTGTTCCTTGCCTTTATCCTTGCGAGCGAGTAATGTTGCTTTTGAGTGCCGAAGCTTCCTTCAAGCCGTGTGGCCCTTTCTTTTGAGAGTTCGCTTCTAAGCACCTTCCTCAAAGGCTCATCTTTGCCCGCCCTTCCCTTGCGCACAAAGGATGTGGATATCCCATATTTAGTACAGAACTTTCTGTTGGCATTATTGGCATATATGGAATCGGCAGCCACACATCTTACCCTTACATTCATCAGCTTCTGCTGCATACGGATACAGTCCTTCAAGCGTATCCCCTCATTGAAAGCCTTGAACGAGAGGTGTTCGATGAACGATATGCCGTCTATCTGTATATTATTGACCTTTGCACCGAACTCGACGGACTTGGTTTCCTTGCCTCTGACGATGGGACGTACATAATGACGGTCGATGCTGATGATGCGGTCACTGACTTTTCGCCCTTCAAACATTTCCTTTTCCTGTACAAGCACCTTTCTGATGATGGAAAGACGCTTATGGTAATCCTGTGTATATCGGAGTAAAGCACCGTACTCGCTATGGAGCCCATCCCTTTGACTGAGGAGCTTTTCAAGAAGCTTGATCATACGGCGCTTAAGCATTCTTGTCCTTGAAGCTCTCCTCTTTCTTTTCTTGCAGTAGGACAGATAGGATTCCGCCACATTCCTGTATTTGTTGCGCGGACGCCTTATGCCCAGATCCCTGCAATGCCGGCATATATGCCTGTAGAGCCATTCGATGCTTTCCCAAAGGAGTTTCATGTCCGTAGGAAAACGCATGTGGCTCTCATAGCATGTGGCATCGGTCATGCAGACGTGAAGGTTATCAAGATAAGGTTTCCAGTGTGAAGCCAGGAGCTCCTGGAAGGAATCAATGTCAAGGCGGGATGCTATCTCATTACGGATGGCACTGACTATCTTGAAGTTGGTTATGGGAAGGGACGGGGGGATCATGATTCCACAGAACATCTGGTAGTGTATGTTCCCGTTCAGATGTTCCACCAGTTTCCTGTCGGAGAATCCGGTGTATGCCTTCAGGACCATAAGGGCGATCTTTGCGGAAGGACTGAATATGTTCCTGCGGCCCAAACGTTGTTCAGACAGGCCTGCGGCTTTTGCCATACGATCAAATGGAAAGACCGAATGAAGCCTGCCAAGCTCACTCTCATGAAAACTCTTGCGGTATTTTTCCAGAATATCAAATTCTGTAAAGCCCAAAGTTGGGTGGATTTCTGAAATTTTTTGTATCTTAGCCATATCTTAGTTGGGGAATTTCCCCCGTTTGGGCCGTCAAACCTTGTTTTCGGGGGAATACCTAAAGATACTAAAAAGCCAACTAATTCGCAATAATTTGTGTATGAATTAGTTGGCTCATTTTATAATATTTAATGAATGTCCCTAAAGGATCGCTTTAGCCGGTCTAAAGCGATGCTTTTCATTCCCTAAAGCTATGCTTTAGAGAGTGAATCAGAGATACATTCATTCCGAAAGTTTGATGCATCAACGAGTGTTATTACCGATCCTCTCCCTATTGATTTCGTCAATTCCTCTTTCAACCTATCACCATCATCCTGAAACTCTTTATTCATCATATTTACAGAGCGGTGACAGGTTGTTGTTAACCTATCACCTCATCTGTCACCTATCACCGACTATTTTCTGAAAGCCTGATTTGTTTCAAGATGTTTCAATTGCTTGAAACACTTTGTTTCAAGCCGCTGAACACTTTGTTTCAAGCCGCAAAACACTTTGTTTCAAGGCGCTGAACACTTTGTTCCAAGGCGCTGAACACTTTGTTTATGACTTATACTAGAAATGGTTGTCACTTTTAGAGGCTAGTTACTAAATAAGTTGTCACATTCTGTTATTCATAACTAAAACAGTTGTTAGTTTCTTCCCTTTGCTCCTAAGATAGTTGTCATACGTAAAAACAATGGACAAATCTGAGTGTGCTCGGGCTCTCGGTAAAAGTCAATAGGGTTCGACACCCTATTGGCTTTTGTGAGACAATGGCTTAAACCGTCATGTCCCGGGTTCTCGGTATCGCAAATATAGTATTTATTTATCATATGGAACCTTATTTTTTCCACAATGATTTTCCCGGCACCTCTCCATGATATACGTCCATGGGTTTTTTCATACCTATGCTCATATGCGGTCGTCCATTATTATAGAAGTCAATCATTCGCGTAATCTGCTCCCGTGCCATCTCTTTATCCCTGAACAGCGACATGCCGTATATCCATTCCGTTTTCAGGATGCCATTCATCCTTTCTGCTACCGCATTGTCCGTCGGGTTGTAATCTTCAGTCATGCTCACACGTATATGATGAGTGACCAGTGTGTCGATATAGGCATCGCAGGCATACTGTACCCCCCGGTCGGAATGGTGGATTGTGCCGCAAAGATTGCCACCTCCGGCCTCATTGATGGCCTGTTCCAGTGCCTGTAGCGTATATTCGGCATGCAAACTGGGAGAGAGCACCCATCCTAAAACGGCATGTGAGTACATGTCCGTTACAAGATGGAGGTAGCATACGCCACCTTCAATCCAGATGTAAGTGATGTCACATACCCAGATATGGTTCGGGTATTGTGCCGTTACCCCCTTGATCAGATTCGGATACTTCTTGTAAAGATGGTGGGAGTCCGTCGTATGCCTGGGTTTCTTCGGGGGCAGCATAAGGCGTTCCGAACGCAGCAGATGAAGGAAGGCATCCCGCCCTCCGGTTATCTCGCTTCCATAAAGGGAGCGGAGCTCATGGTATAATTTCAAACCACCGATGCCCGGAGCCTTTGAGCGGTAGAAGAAGACGGCATCCAAGATGGCTGTTCTGATCTGATGACGCGACAAAAGATTTTTTTTCTTTTTGTAATAGGCCTGGGAAGACATGCCAAACAGTCCGCAAAGGGTTTTCACACTGATGTGAGGAAACTCTTCACGAAGGCCGGTGACTATTTGGCACCATCTTTTTTTAAGATGGAAATCCCTTCTTCTCTTTCTGTGAGTTCAATCAGTCTTTCAAAGGCATGGGAACGAAGTTTTTCAAGTTCCAAAGCCTTTCTCAGACGCAAATTTTCCGCTTCAAGAAGTTCTTCTTTAGATTTTGATTTTGGATTCTTTTTCATTTGAAGATCTGACAGAAGTTCGGGGGACAAAGATAAGGAATCCGAATCAATTGCATAACACTTTTGCCAACGCAGAATATAAGTATGGTTGGGTAAACCCCATTTCTTGGCAGTAGCAAACATTGACAAACCGCTACTGAAGTAATCACGGAGAACTTCCAATTTGAAAGTCTCAGAATAAATCTTACGAGATAATTTAGACATAATTTTTCTTTTTTTATGTCTCTAAAAAGGTGTCAACCTAAATCCGTATAAGACATTATGACTTACAATAGCCGATGTTGTACCTACATACAATTTACGAGGAGTATCTGCTAAGGCAAACAAGGCCTCTCCTACACTTTCCTCTCCAAGCGGTTCGAGGTTATAGATATCATTCCGATAGTTATCAAGATGAAAACAATTAACCTTATTGGTAAAGTCGGCAGCAATCCACAAACAATTATTAGCCTCATCGTAAACAACATCTTTCAGAAAGTCCGTACTAAAATGATATCCCGTATGCGCATTAAAATGCTTGAACTTTCCCTGTTCCGGTTGATATGAATCTAATCCTCCTCCTTCCGTACAGATCCATATATTTCCGGTATTATCTTCAGCCATAGCACCAACCACCGGAAAAGACAATCCGGTGTCCGAAGCATGGTAATGCACAAAATGCTGATATTCCGGAGAGAAGAAATTTACGCCTCCCCAATAAGTCCCTACCCAAACTATCCCTTGTTTGTCTGTATAAAGAGATGTCACCGAGCGATTGGACATAGCCCCCACTCGGTTAGGATCAGCCTGATAATGAAATATTTTCCCGGTAGCCACTTCAATCTTACTCAATCCACTTCTGTAGCCTACCCATATATTTCCTTCCAGGTCCTGGCATAACGCTCTCGCCATATCATTCCGAACCGTATAAACACTCTTATCATTATATTCATAGTGATGAATAATCGTACCTTGCGACGAAAAACAGAAAACGCCCTGATCCTGCGAACCGATCCAAATCTTCTGGTCGTTACTTTTTATCAGTTTCATCACCTTAATTCCGGGCAGATGAAGTGACATTGATCCGCAAGTATCTATACGCATCACTCCACCCTCTTTCAAAGCAATCCAGAGACTTCCTTCGGCACCTTCCACCATCGTCGGCCCGCTGTCCGGCAGACGTAAATTGGCATACATCGGTTTCAAGAAACGGGTATTTTTATCATATAAAAACAGTTTTCCCCCCTCTGCAATCCACACTCCCGCCTTTCCTTTGGAAAGAGTGGAGGGAGAAGCCACCGGAAGCATATAATATTTCTCTGTTTCAAGATCGAACTGGAAAAGTCCGGTAGAGGTCAAAAGAAAGAGGCTTCCCTGACCGTCTTCCACCATTTGAGTCACATACAGATTACCATAACTGATAGAGTCGTTATGAAAATGATTGAAGACTTTGATATGATTGCCATCAAAACAATTCAGACCATCCAAAGTAGCAATCCATATACGCGATTTCTCATCCTGGCAAATATCGCTCACCGTTATTTGCGACAATCCATCCTCCACACCCAATGTTCTGAACTTGTATTCCTGTGATTGAAGAGGGAGTATAACCCCCCAAAGAGATAACAGAATAAAAAAATGGATAGTAGATAGTTTTTGTCCGCACATATCAAGAATGATGGTTTATAACGCATTAATCTTACCACAAAAGTAACTGTTTTTAAGATATTCCCAAAATCAGAGCCAAATAACTAATAGATATGGCCTTCAGCCTATTCATTCATCCCGCCCGAACGAACGATACTCCAATGGAGTGAGTCCGGTACGTTTCTTGAAGAAAGAGAAGAAATATTCGGTAGACTGGAAACCAAGAAAAAAAGAAATCTCTTTTACAGACTGGGAAGTTCCTACCAGCATTTGTTTAGCCTTACGAAGTTTCAATTCCTGGAAATATTTAGCAGGAGCATAACCTGTATACTCCTTAAAAACACGTCGGAACCATGAATAACTAATATTGAGTCGCATAGCTAATTCCTCCGGATCCACATTGCCGGAAACATTTTCATCCATAATGATTTTTGCCTGTTCAATCTTCTGATCCACATCACTCATCTCAAAAAACTTATTCTTGGAGACGGAAAGAATCATCCCTATTATGTGAAGCACAATTCCGGAAAGATATTGTTGCGCAGAGATCTTATCCGCTTCGGCTACGGCAAGAGCACGAGAGAATAATGAGACTAACTCTTCATTAAGCCCAATTTCCAGTATTTGCTGTTGCTGCGACAAAAAAGCATTATTAACAATAGAGTCTATCATAGGTCCCTCGAAACCAATGTAATATTCAGTCCAGCCAGTCTGCCGCAATGGGCGATAAGTATGCCATTGTCCGGGAAACAATACCATCAGCCGACCTTTACAAACTTGCTTCTCGGAGGTGGATTCGGATGAAAACAATCCACGTCCCTTGGTGATATAAACCAATTGATACTCACGAAGCACCCTTCCTTTTTCCGCATTAAAGAAGTAACCGGACGGATGCTCTTTCAACGGATAAGGTGAATCAGGGGGAATGGATTGATAGCCGACAGTATTTACCCACAGCCCGAACTTGCGGTCCATGTCATTTACAATCAGATATTTAAATTCTAATCCCAGACTATTATCCTCGATCATATCAATGTGTTTTCATGCAATTGAACCAGACAAAAATAGGAATTATTTTCAGAAAACACACGCAAGGATATAAAAAAAACATCCGGAGAGCACCTTCAAGTATCTCCGGATGCTTATATAAAAACAAACTTTATTATGACGAGATTTAGAATGCTTTATGATACAAGGCTTCAATATCCGCTACCGAAGTAGGACGAGGATTGCCACCTGTACAAACATCATTGAAAGCAGCTACTGCCAATGCAGGAATATCTTCTTCCTTCACATTGATTTCATGCAATTTCTGTGGGATATTAATGCTGATAGAAAGTGCTTTCACAGCTTCGATAGCAGCTTTAACCCCCTCTGCTTCATTCATTCCAGTAGTATCCACTCCCATTGCTTTCGCAATATGGATATATTTCGGAGCTGCCGGAGATTCAGCATTGTATTCCATCACATATGGCAACAGTAAAGCATTGGCCACCCCATGAGGAGTATCATAGAATGCCCCCAACGGATGAGCCATTGAGTGAACGATTCCCAAACCGACATTCGAGAATCCCATACCGGCTATATATTGTGCCTGCGACATTGCCTCGCGGGCTGCTACATCTTTACCATTGTCTACGGCTACTTTCAGATTTTGTGCAATCATCTCAATAGCCTTCAGTTCGAACATATCGCTCATAGCCCAAGCACCCGGAGTAATATAACTTTCGATAGCGTGCGTCAAAGCATCCATACCCGTAGCGGCAGTCAGACCTTTCGGCATAGAATACATCAGTTCGGGGTCTACGATAGCCACGGCTGGAATATCATTCGGATCTACGCAAACCATCTTTTTACGTGCATCTTCATCGATAATCACATAATTGATGGTTACTTCGGCAGCCGTTCCGGCAGTAGTAGGCAATGCGAAAGTTGGTACTGCCTTATGTTTCGTATCAGCCACACCTTCCAGAGATTTCACGTCTGCAAAATCCGGGTTATTCACAACGATACCGATTCCTTTGGCGGTATCGATAGAAGACCCGCCCCCCAAAGCTACGATAAAATCAGCTCCGGAAGCTTTATAAGCTGCCACACCGTTTTGTACATTTGCAATCGTTGGATTAGCTTTTACATCACTATAAAGTTCGTAAGGAATCCGGTTCTCATCAAATACTTTTATTATTTCGGCAGCCACGCCAAACTTGATCAGATCTTTATCCGTTACAAAAAAGGCTTTCTTAAAGCCACGTCTAGCTGCTTCCACAGCTATCACACTCCGGCATCCGGCGCCGAAGTAGGAAGTTTCATTTAAAATAATGCGATTCATGGTAATACTATTTGTTTTTATTTAGGCAAATTGAAAGCAACTGTCATTTCTTTCATCTGTTCCTGACTCATACCATCCGGTTCGAAGCCCATATTTTTAGCTGCGATATAAATCAAAGCCGATTTATTAAGTACATCGATCTGATCAAATGCCTGCATTGCATCGCAATCTACTGCAAATACTCCATGTTTCTCCCACATCACAACATCATAATCCTGTAATTCTTTGATGGTAGCTTCCGCCAACTCTACAGAACTGGGCAATTTATAAGGGATGATACCCAAACCACGCGGGCAAAATGCCTTTGTTTCGGGAATCATGCTCCATAACAGATTAGTAGCCACATCTTTTTCCAGGAACTTCGGACAGTGTGTCATGGCAATCAGTTCGATCGGGTGTGTATGTACACACGCTTTATAAGGAGAGTTTTTGCTCAACAGGTCATTATGCACGCTCAGGTGAGAAGGCAATTCCGATGTCGGAGCCACCGCCTCATCCGCAATAATCACATAGCTGGCACAGTCATCCAAGATACGGATTACCGAACCATTCTCCATCGGCCAACGAGCTAAATCACGCATACGTTTATTAGTTCCCTTGCAATAGAAATAGCACCCTTTCAGATAAGGAAGAGTCACACCGATAGATTTTACTTCGCTGATCGGCTTCATCTGACGGATTTCATCGTCTACAAACTCTGTGATATTAACAGTGATATTTCCCCCGTTACGTTCAGCCCATCCTTTCTGCCACAAGTATCCGGCAACTTCAGCTACCTTATTTACTTCTTTGGCAAGTGCCGGGCGATTCTCTAAGATTGATTTCATTTTATATCTATATGTTTTAATTAATTACGGATTACACGATTTTTGTCGCAAGTTATAAAAAAACCGCGTAATCCGTGTAATCCGTTCTCAATTTTTTAAAACAAATTTGGGAACACTAAAGAAAAGATAAGCACGATCAGACCAGCTATCAGCACAGTTATGGTCTTGTTTGACACACCTTTCCATTCTTTCAGAATTATTCCCCAAACATTACTAAAGGTTACATTCAATGCCATCAGAATACACCAAGAGAAAGCCAGTAGCACCGGGCTTTCCGTAAGGAAACTCTTACCCATTTCCAATCCGAAGAACTGCATATACCATAGTACACCGGCCAACGCACAGAAAACCAGGTTATTGCCCCACACTTTTCCTTTAGCATAATCACCCATCGTTTTATTAGCCACATTCTGTTGCAGACAGTATGCAGCATTTGTCAGGAAACCGCCAAGCGTAACCAGGAAGATAACCGGAAGACCCGCATAAAGCCCTTCCACCCCACCAGCCAAAGCGGCTTCTTTGATAGGTGTTCCTGCATCCAGTCCCAAAGCAAAGCAGGCACTCATAAGACCTGCCAAGAGTGCGACCAACAGCCCTTTTGTCAATGCAAAATCTTTTACGGCAGCACGTTTTTCTTCTTCGCTCATGTTTTGCGCACGCAAGCTACCGGCATAACCGATAATAGCAATACCCGCCAACGTAATACAAACCCCCAACAACAGAATCAATCCGTTACCTTCGAACAGCTTTGTACCCGCAAAAAGAGCCGGAAGAAGGGTTCCGAAACCGGCACAAGTACCCAATGAGATACTCTGTCCCAACGCAACACCCAGATAACGCATGGAAAGTCCGAACGTCAAACCTCCTACTCCCCACAATATACCATAAAGGATGCTCATTCCAGCACCTCCCATTCCCCACAAGTCGAACAAACAGCTCTCTTGGGGTACACCCAGTAGTGAACCCAGAAACGGGAACACTAACCAAGCAAATACACCTTGTATTAACCAGAAGCTTTCCCAGCTCCATTCCTTTACCTTTTTTATAGGTACATAAGAACTGGACTGGCAAAAGCTACCGATGGCTATAATCAATAAACCGATTAAAATATCCATAACTTATCGCTTAGAAGTTACTTCAGCTTCGTACTTTTCAATTTCTGCGATGAAATCTTCACCAACAGGAACATTGTTCTTCAAGCAGAACATATCCCAAACAGCATTCCAAGGCAGCGCTTTTGCTTCTTCGAGCAGAGCCAGACGTTGGAATCCCTGTCCGTTTGCTTCGTACTCACGCAACTTGGCAATTGGTTCAAGCAGCGCACGAGTCATACATTTCTGTGCAGCACGACTACCGATTACATAAGCACCAATGCGATTGATAGATGCATCAAAATAGTCAAGACCATAATGTACACGGTCCAAAGCACCGCAACGAACGATTTCGCTGAACAGTTCCATGGTCGGATCATCCATGATAGTAACGTGATCTGAATCCCAACGAACCGGACGGCTTACGTGTAACATCAATTCAGGAACATAAAGCAACAGTGAAGATACTTTATCTGCTACGCTTTCTGTCGGGTGGAAGTGACCGGTATCCAACGTGATCATCTTATTGCGAGAAGCACTGTAACCGATATAGAAATCGTTAGAACCTACCGTATAGCTTTCCAGACCGATACCGAACACCTTAGATTCGATGCAATCCTTCATATTCTTATATTCGGTAGCGAAAATCTGATCCAAAGAATCTTTCAACAACTCACGATATTTCATGCGGTTCACTGTGATATCTTTGCTTCCGTCGTGTACCCAAAGGTTCATGATACACGGATCGCCCTGTGCCTTACCCATTGCTTCCGCAATTGCACGACAACGTTTGGTGTGCTCAATCCAGAACTGGCGGATCCCTTCGTCGGGATTAGAAAGTGACAAATCGCCTGATTTCGGATGAGAGAAAGAAGTAGAGTTGAAGTCGAGCTTCATATTATGTTCCTTTCCCCATTCAATCCAGCTCTTGAAATGTTCCGGTTCTACCTGGTCACGGTCTACCACCTTGCCCTGGAAGTCTCCGTAAATCTCATGCAGGTTCAGACGGTGAGTACCCGGAATATAAGAAGCGGCCTTCAAGATATCGGCACGCAGTTCGTCGATGTTGCGGGCTTTGCCCGGATAGTTACCCGTAGCCTGGATACCACCCGTCAATGAACCTGCCTGTACTTCGAACCCTGCTACATCATCAGCCTGCCAACAGTGGAGTGACAGATGAAAATCCTGCATAGTTTTCAATACTTGTTCGGTGTCCACACCTACTGCTGCATAACGTTCCACAGCAATCTCATACGCTTTCTGAATCAGTTCTTCTTTTTTCATGATATTCTATTTAGTTTTAAAAATGATTATTCCTGTCAGTTGTTTAATTTATTTCCGGACACAATTCTTAAAATGAATATAAGCCGTATCCCAAGCTTCCGTGTCTTGTGGCCGATAGGTCTTCAACGGAATAGAGCGGCTAATTAACCGGCGCATACCGGCAACATCCGTTGCTTCGCCTGCCGCCATGGCCTGAATCATCACATTGCCGATAGCTGTCGCTTCAGACGGACCGGCTACCACTGGGATTCCTATCGCATTGGCAGTAAACTGGTTCAGCAAATCATTCCGGCTGCCACCGCCAATCACGTGCAAGGTCTCAATCGGGTGAGGAGAAAGTAAACGCAAATTCTCCAACACCTGACGATAACGCAAAGCCAGACTTTCGAAGATGCAACGCACCACCTGTCCGCGTTTCTCGGGAACGGGCTGTCCGGTAGTCCGACAATATTCAATAATAGCCTTTTCCATATCCGCAGGATTCGCGAAGCAGTCATCGTCCGGATTAATCAAGCTACGGAAAGGTTCGCAAGCATCTGCCTCGCTGATAAGTTCGGGATAACTTGTATCCCCCCAATTCAAGCGACAGCGTTCCAGCAACCACATTCCGCAGATATTCTTCAACAGTCGGATGGTTCCTTCCACACCACCCTCATTGGTAAAGTTTAACGCTTCCGTTTCGGCATTAATCACCGGAGCATCCGTTTCAACCCCCATCAATGACCAGGTTCCGCTACTCAAATAAGCGAAGTTGCGATCCAATGCCGGAACGGCAGCAACAGCAGAACCGGTATCATGTCCGGCCACCGCAATCACAGGGATAGCGCCCAACCCGGTAATTTTCTGTACCTCTTCCGTCAATACCCCCACCTTTTCACCCGGGAATACAAAACGACCGAAGTTCTTTTCGCTCAACCCTACCACCTTCAGCAACTCCGGTTCCAAACGACGTGTTTCCGCATTTACCAATTGGGCTGTTGAAGCGATTGTATATTCCGTCACCATTTCCCCGGTCAGCATATAACTCAATGCATCCGGCATAAACAGAATTTTATCGGCTACCGCCAGTGCGCTATCGTGATTACGACGCAAAGTATCCAACTGGAAAAGTGAATTAAAATTCATTATTTGAATCCCTGTCTTACCATATACTTCGCTACGGGAAATACGGGAGAAGAGGGTTTCCGGTGCTCCTACCGTATGAGGGTCGCGATATGAATAGGGCTGACGAAGCAGGTTTCCATCCTTTCCGATACATACAAAATCCACTCCCCAGGTATCAATACCGATAGAAGCTATGGATTCGCCACGGTGAGCCACCAACTTCAAACCGTCAATAATGTGACGATATAATGCATAAATATCCCAATAGAAATGCCCGCCCACTTCAATCAAGTGGTTAGGAAAACGGTTAATCTCTTCGAGGTTCAATCCGCCTTCAAAAAAAGTTCCCAAGATTGTACGTCCGCTCGTAGCGCCCAGATCGACTGCAAAAAAGTTTTGTTTCATGGTATTCTGTCTATATATTTAAGGTATCCATTTACCTACATGCAAAGATAGACGATTCCTTCCTCCCTTTGCTTATGTATTTTGATTGAAAGGATATACATTTTGACACAATTTTCATTTTCCGCATTTCATGATTCATTGTTGCATCAGAAAGGACCTCATTCCTTTCTGTGCAAAACAAACAACAAAATCAATCCTGACAAGCTTCTTAAATAAATATAATTTAGCAACGACCATATAAGTATTATGATATCCATAAATGTAATATATATAAAGACTAATTATGAAAAATGTCAAGCACCAATCCAAAGGACATAACAGATTGATATATTACCTCTGTTTATTTAATCTGATATTTATAACCTTTGCCTGCCAACAAATAAAAAATGGAGATTTACTTTTATCTACTGCAGATTCACTGATGTCCACCCACCCCGACAGCGCATTGCATCTACTGGAAAACATCTGCCTTTCAGAGATAAAAACACCTGCCCATAGAGCTAAATATGCCTTGTTGCTAACCCAAGCACAGGACAAGAACTACATCGCACCAACCACAGATTCATTAATACGTATAGCCACTGAATATTATGATTCGATAGATAATGACATAGAAATGCAGGCAAAAGCCCATTATTATCTCGGAAGAGTGTATCAGGAATTAGGAAATAATCCTGCCACCATACGTGAATTTCTCAAAGCAATGCCATTAGTGAAACAATCCAAAGACCACAAACTATTGTGCATGCTATATGGAAACCTTGGGTATGTATACTTCCAGCAAGATTTACTGGACAAAGCGGATTCTCTTTATATATGCGAGGAAGAACTTCTCAAACAAAAGACAGACTCCGCCCATTTAGCAACGTTACTTGTACAACGAGCAGATATTTGTATCATAAAAGGAAAGACATTTCATGGCAAAGCCGAAGAGTTGTTAAACCGGGCACTATCTATTGCTAAAAGACTGAACAATCCACATATAAAAATAGAGACCTTAGGTTCCCTAAGAATTCTTTATAACGAAATGGAAAAACCAGAAAAGGCAATTTCATGTATCAGACGTGAGCTTATATTACAAAAAGACACCGCTCAATCATATGGTACATATCTAAGTTTGAGCGATGCTTATCTCAGAAGCAATCAAAACGATTCGGCTGTTTACTATGCTCATAAAAGCCTATCATCTCCGAATTTTTATACTAAAGCCGGTGCTTGCATTATATTGGAAGATGTGGCACGAAAAAAAGGAGACTTTGCCGAAGCATTACGTTTCAGAGATGACTATGAAGCATACATGGATAGCACAAAACATATTGAACGTACAAAGGAAATTTTAGCAGTTGAAAAAGAAATCCTCCTTCAACAGAATGAGCAGAAACATAGAAGCAATCTATCATTATACTTGTATTACATCTATATCGGGGGTGGTTTCATACTAATACTCATTGTCTTTTTTTCATACAAACGAATCAAATATCGTCAGAAAACACAAACACTAAAGTTGGAACAAGAATCTCTATTACAGACCATCTCCACACAATCCATCCAAATGAAAAAAGATATGGAGAATAAAGATGCCGAGATAGCAGAGTTGAAACAAAAATGTGATAAATATAATGGAGATAAACTAAAATTAAATCAACTGAATAGCTGCCTCAATGAATTATTAAAAGAAAAAGACAAGATCTGTATAGGTATGGAGGATGCTATCGCAGAGAAAGAGAAAGCGATAGAACAACTTATGCAACAAATACAAGTATCAGATGAAATAAAGCACAATATCCATTTAGCAGAGCAACTGACTAACATAAAAAAAGAAAAAAGTTACTTGTTCGACAGTTTATTAACAAGTCGGTCTGCCGCCTACAAGACTTTAATAACCATAAAACAACATAATTATAGAAATCCGGATGCAAACGAAAAAGTACCGAATGAAATATGGGAAACATTGCTTTCGGAAATAGACCAATTAACACATGGATTTATCAAGCGATTGACAGGAAAGCACGAACGGCTATTGAAAGAAGATGTCTATTTCTGCTGTCTAGTTAAAATTGGCATGAAATATGCAGATATTGCGAATGTGTTCGGCTGCACTTCTAATGCTACATATAAAAGAAGAGATGCTATCATGAAAAGGATGAATGTAGAGACACCTATAAAATTTGAGATTCTGATTGAAGAGTTCTAATTGTAACATTTAACGTGAAATAACTTCAAAACAAATTAGGTTGCCTGTCCTTGACGAACTCTCTATGTCAATGGCTGGCTTCTTCTCGAAGCAGCAATACACCGCGATAGCAGAAAGTGCATTTGCGATAAAGCTGTTGAAAGACCGATGCCTAGAGTGCTCTATTCGTACGATATTCTTCAATTCATCATTCCCTTGTCATTGATTATCAGGTGCAGTTTGAATCCGAAGAACCGATTGTAATGGATGAGATCCTGTTGAGGCAGTTCGATAGAAGATGATTCCCGCGTGCATTTTTAATTGGGACAATTGCCTGTCAGGATGCTGTCCGTTAGGCAATTTTATTTCGTATAACTATAGTGTACTTTGCGTATGACTATAGTTATACGCAAGGGAGACTATAGTTATCCTTGCGGAACACTATAGTCATACGAAGTCAGAATAGGCAAAGCGATGAATCCGATTAGGCAATCAAAGGAAACCGGATTGAATAAATCCGGAGAACTGATTTGCTTATGCGTATATGGTAATGTGTAATGCAAACCGCCATTGATATGGTATATATCTAAGTATGGGCGATGCTTATCGTAGAAGCAATCAAAACGATTCGGCTGTACTTCCAATGCTACATATAAAAGAAGAGATGCTATCATGAAAAGGATGAATATAGAGACATCTATAAAATTTGAGATTCTGATTGAAGATTCCCAATTGTAATTCATTGATTTTCAACACAAATCAATTTGTTAATTAAGTTTTAACAAAATACTACACAAACTAAATCAATACTAACCCATAAGTTTACAGCATCAAAAATAAAAACCGAATTTAAATTGAGAACACATGAAAAAGGACCTGTTTACTCTTTTACTATGTAGTATGCTATTCGCACAATTACCGGGTTTTGCCAATAGCGATTCAACACGCAAAACTGTTATAATACGTGGTTCGGAACAACATTCTGCACAACGTAGTCCATTCCCGGCACAAGTATTTCTCATGGATCATTTATTAACGGCCGAGTCACTAGACTTCGAATCCGATTTTAAAATAACCATAACGAATATGTCGACAGGCGAAGTTGTGCATGAGCAAACTTATAATGCTAGTACTAAGCATACAACTATTGATTTAGGCACAGAAGAAACCGGAGAATACCAAATTGAACTGTCGTCAACAAACTGGCAACTCTACGGAAATTTTGACTTATGAAAATACTACGTAATTCTTCATACATTATAGATGTAAAATTGGAGGACACCGATAAGTACATGCTACTTCATGGCTATACAGGAGCAATCGATGTTGTAAGCAAACACATTATGTCCTTTCTGAAAAACACCAATAACGGCTTTACTGAGGAGGAATGTCCTTTATCGAGAGATACAATCTCGGCACTGAAAAAACGAGGTTATATCACCACCAAAAGCCAAGAAGAGGAATATGCATACGTAGAAAGGCTGGCTGAAGCATTGCACCGTAAAGAGAAAATTCTAAATACAGTTTTCATTTTCGTCATAACCTATAACTGTAATTTCAGATGCCCATATTGTTTTGAAGCAGGACTGCATAATGATTCTATCAGGAATGTTTTCACCAAAGAAATGGCAGACAAAGCCTATCAAGCAATTTTAAAAATAGAACCACGCGAACAGTTACGGGCAAAGAATATTACTCTATATGGTGGAGAACCTTTATTGAAAGAAAATAAAGAGGTGATAGAATATATTGTTCTCAAAGGGAAAGAATTAGGTTTTCAATTCAATGCCGTAACAAATGGATATGATTTAGACGCATATAAAGAATTATTGTCTCCTGATTTAATCAGCCATGTACAAATAACTATTGATGGGATGAAAGAACTTCATAACACAAAAAGAGTACACTACAAAGACTATAATACATTTGACAAAATTATATCTAATATTGGAATAGCTTTAAAACAAGGCACGGGAGTGACTATTAGAGTTAATACAGACAGAAACAATTTTGATGATTTACAACAATTAAAAGCATTATTCGACAAATTAGGTTATTCACAATACGAAAACTTCAAGTTAAATTCAGCATTATTACGCGGATATGACAGTGAGGGGCAACACACAAAGAATATCCCTTCCAATATGTTTTCTCAACGAGAATTTATGGAAAAGCATAAAAAACTTAAATTTAATTATGGCTGTCAAGACTATGGTGTATCTTATAAAATTTATTCATCCATAGTCAATAACAAACCACTCGAATTTCGTTCTATATTCTGCAAATCCCAATCAAATGAATATGTTTTAGACCCGTTCGGCAAAATATTTCCTTGTTGGGAGGTTGTTGGAAAAGCAGAGTCTCAATTAGGGGATTACTTGAATGATAAAATACAATGGAATAAAAAGATATTCAATCAATGGAGAGGTTATAACATCAATAGTTCTCTTATGTGTAAACATTGTAAATATGCATTATTATGTGGCGGAGGATGTCCGGCTCATTCTTTCAGTAATCCGACAGAATGTAGCCAATTTCCAACAGTTATTAATTATGCTGTCAACAGGGCTTTTCGAAAAGTAAACAACATAAGTATTAATTAAATTTATTTCAACAATGGAAAACAAAAAAACATCTAAAGGAATAGATTCTGAAGAATTTACTCCTATGAATACAGAACTTTCAGAGTTCTTTGTAGAAGAATTGGAACAGAGACTGGAAACCGACCCGCTAATTGCAGGTGGATTGCTGGATTTGTTCTCCATGACAGAAGAGCAAATCGGAACAAACCCACTTGGCTCTGACTATTGTGGAGTTTACTCCGTATGCGACAGTTATTGGTAATCAACAGCTCATGCTTTTTTATGTGGATAAGTGCTTGATTAAGCACTTATCCATACAAAATATCTTTGCCGAACTTAATAATATACCAACTGGAAGTATGAGCATATCTGCCATATTGAAGGTCTATTGATTTAAAGACAATAATATTAACCAAGAGTTTTACTAATTACCAAAAAACAATGAAGGCATTAATTTTCGTTAGCTTCATATTATTCTCACTTTCAAACATCCAAGCGAAAGATTTTACTTTGCAAGGACGAGTTATTGACACCGATAAGAACATTATAGTTGGGGCTACGATTCAATGTCTTCAACATGACTCAATTTTTATCAATGGAGGCACAAGCGATGAAAAAGGAAATTTTAGCATCTCACTCCCTCATCAAGGAGACTACAAACTAAGGATTAGTTATATAGGATACGAGACAAACACCTCATTTTTGGAAAACATACAAAATAATATGAATGTAGGAGATATTATACTGACAAGCACTTCTATTAATCTTAATGAAGTAGCAATTACTGCACGTCAAGTAGTTCGTACAACAGATAAGTTAACCATATTTCCCACCAAACAACAATTACGCCATTCTGTAGGAGGTTATGAGGCTCTGGCACATTTACTAATCCCCACATTAGATGTTGACCCATTAAAAAAAAATATCTCCATGAAAGAAGGCACTGTTGTAACATGCATAAATGGCAGACAAGCAACTAATACAGAAATAAACAACATAAACTCTGGAAGTATCCTACGTATAGACTTCTATGACCATGGACATCCAGAACATCCTGACGCATATGCAGTAATAGACTATATCCTTAAACAACAAGATACAGGAGGTACGATTGCCGCCAACGGTGAACAACACCTAAACAAGCCTACCGGCAACTATGACATAAACGGGCAGTTCTTAAAAAAAAATTCAGAAGTGACTTTTTATATAAGTGATGCATATAACAACTTCAATGCAAAAGAAGGAAACTATTCAAAAACTTTATTCATCTATCCCGAGGCTGTTCTTGAAAGAAAAAGCATAGCTCTTCCATCCAAACAATGGAGCAACACTTTAAGTTCCTACCTAAATTATAGCCACAAAACTTCTAAAAATATTTTTTACGCCGCTTTGCGCTACAACACAGGGAAGACATGTGATACAAACAACAGTATTCAAGAGTACAATAATCTGAACAGTTCACTTAATGTACGTGATTTTTCCAAAACAAGCAATATAAATCCCGGCATTGAACTATCCTACAACGGTAAGTTTCATCGAAAACAAACATTCAAAATCACTCTTTCATCCGACTATAACCACAATGAATATGCACGCGAATATTCGGAACTGGCGTCTTCTACATCTTCCATTACATCCAAAACAAAAGAAGACTATTTTTTCCTGAAAATTCTTGCTATTTATACAAAAACATTCAAAAACAACGGGACTCTTAGCAGTGTATTTATTCATTATCAAAACAATTCTCACACCAATCAACGTGCTAATGAAATGACAAATACAGAAGACTATCTTCACTACAACGGAACCGCTTTATATATAGCCTACCAACAAAACATCCAAAAGATGTCTTTCCGCTTCAAATGGGGGAACAGTCTGGAAATACACAAAAGCAAAAACAACTCCAAGATACAAAAACTATTATTATATCCAGAGATTAACCTTAACTATCAGAGCACGTCCAACCAAAACTGGCAATTTACCGCACGTTATCTTACTGAAACTCCACAAATGGCATGGTTGACGAATACCGAACAGCAAATCGATCCTTTACAAACTCGCCAAGGAAATCCAAACTTAAAAAACCGCAGTATATTGGAAACCTTTATCTCTTATTCGATTGATACAAAATGGATGACTTTAATACCACGAATGGAATACAGTCCTTTGTTTAATGATTTCTACGAATCTGTCAACAGAAACAATGACACTTTTATTCATTCATACCAAACAGGTGGTACATTGCAATACATCTGCCCTGACTTAACATTAAACATTAAGTTAGTACCGCAAATACTCACATTAAACATAAATACAGGATGGGAAAAAATATGGTATAAGACGTGGGAAAAGAACAAAATTACTAACTGGAAATACAATGCAAAGTTCTTATTCATTTATAAAAACTTCATGGCATCAGCAAACATCAACGCTCCGAGAAAGGATATTATATTGGGAATGGTCCAAAAGATTCCATTTAGCTACCGTATTAATTTGGGATATACTCATCGTAACCTAAATATACAATTAAACACCAGAAATCCATTCTCACGTTTTACCAAACAAACAGACTTATATAGTCCGAATTATAGCAACCATACCGACTCATACATTCCCAAAGCTGAAGACCACGTGTTTTACATAAAAGCTAATTATCGTTTTAACTTTGGGAGGAAGCATAACTTTTCTCAACCCAATATAGAAAACACAACCAAATCTGCCATATTGAAAGCATATTGACTATAAAAAAGAAAGGAGATTATTTATGAATTTCGAAATCATCAAAAAAATATCAGTATGTGAATTTTCAACATCCTCTGCCAATCAGTCTTACCTAGTGCATTATAAAAATAGGTTCTTTGAAGTAAGCCGGGTGATGGCTTTGCTGATTGAAGTTATAAAAAGAAGCAATACACAAGAAGAAGCTGTACACTCATTTATTCAATCAACTGATGGGAAATATACAGAAAAGTCTGTTATAGAAATAATAAATAAGTTTATAAATAAGCTGGAAGGGACGCCAAGTAACAAAAAAACTTTTTTGCTCAATAAAGAATTAATCCCATCACATGTCATAAGCAAATGCACACCATTTTTCAGTGTCTTATTTGAAAAGAAGATTATGGTTTCCGTTTTATGTATTTTATTGGGAATGGAAGGTTATTTTATGGCTACTTCTTTATCAGTTTTAAATATGCCTGCCATCGACCTGTACACAATATGCGGATTATTCTTGTTTTTCATTCTGTCTTCTTTATTCCATGAATTAGGACACGCCTCTGCCTGCCAATTTTACAACATACAACATGGTGGAATCGGCTTTGGATTATATTTGAATTTTCCGGTCTTTTATACAGATGTTTCCAATACGTGGACTCTATCCCGCCCCAAAAGATGTATCATAAATGTTGCAGGAGTTTACTTTCAGATACTACTACTTATACCATTGTTGACAATCTATTTCTACACGCAAAACAACATTCTAAAATATATCATTATCATGACAAATATTAATTTCATAATCACACTTAACCCATTCTTCAAGTTTGATGGTTACTGGTTGATGACAGACTTGCTAGGAGTTGCCAACTTGCGAAAAAAGTGCGGAGAATATATCATTTATTTATTGAAAAAACTGAAAAGAAAAGATACCAATCCAAAGCCTTACCTTTTCTCTCTTAGAAAACGGGAAAAAACGGTGATGATCATCTATACCTGTCTGGTTAATCTCTTTTTCGGCTACTACTTCTTATACGTGTTACCGACCTTTCTTATCAAATTTTGCAAGTCATTTCCCGAAGCATTCGGAAGTTTTATCACAGAGTTGGCAAATCATCAGGTTCCGGACTTTTATAACTTGCAAAAGATGGCAACTCAAATCTTCTTTCTTATGTTGACTATCTATCTGCTATATCGTTCGTTTTCACCATTGTTCAGAAAGAGAAGAAAATGAGTACCTCTTTAAAATTATTTGATTGGCTGGAAGTTATTGTATTGACTTTTTTGTTTTTACTCCAATTCTTTTATGCAGGTGATACCTATTTTATCTGCGGACTTGTCATGGCTATCATTTTAAGTCTAAAACTAAAGAAAGAATATATTACTCTCACTCCTATAGATTATTGTATCCTGCTGATAGGGCTGTATGATTTGTATTCCATTTTTACCTCCGTCAATCCTTTAAAGAGTTTCTCTTATTTAAAAACATCCTTGTATTGTATTTGTTACTACTGGATACTCCGTTTCTCGCTTACAGATGATTCGAAAACCAAAGTTCTGCTCTCTTCTTATTGTTGGATGTTCGGACTTCTCTCTATACTTGCAGTTACTTACTTCAGATTATTCACCCAATCAATACACTCGATAGGATTCTCCGACTTATATCCTTTCAGGCATTTCTACCAACCTTTAGGCATTAGTAGCAATGAATGGGCGAATCTTCAAATCCTGGCAGGAGGAATAGTCATATTATGTATACACTATTACCGAAAATCACACAAAAAGCTTTTTATTATAAGTGCCATCAGCCTATTGATTCTCTTCCAAATGGTAATTTCTTTTTCCAGAGGAATATATCTGGCTTTACTCCCATACCTGTTTTGTCTCATCTTTGTCGCTTGGAAGTCAATGGGTAAACGCTATTTCTTTTTCCTGTTATCCGGCATTTTTGTCATATTACTTTCACTCTTCATCACCTACCATCAGGAGATAATTACCACGCTACGGATGAATCACACTGTTTCTCAACAAAGAAGCTTATACAGCAGGGTCAATGAATTGGATGCGACCAAACAATTTGTCAAGGATCATCCTTGGGGTAGTGGAAACGGCAACTACACTCTATCAATGGATAGTTACCTATACGAAAATGATGAAGCAGGAATTACTTCGTATGCTTCCAACCTAATCATCCAGATTTTAGTAGAAAAAGGTTGGACCGGCTTCCTGCTCTATTCACTATTATTTATAGTAATATTAATAACAATCTGTAGAAGAAAAGATATTACAACGTGGGGAATTGGGCTTATATTGCTAACATACCTTTTTAAAGAACAAACATTCTCTGTTTTTTTCATGTCTGTACCTGCGTGCTTATTCGTATACACATTATTAGCAATATTATTGTCCCCAAAGATCATCAAAGAAAAGCATGCCTCACCCAGAAACCGTTATACATATTGGCTGCCAGTAGGAATCTGGCTACTCTTATTTATAGGCATACAATGGGATGTACGAAATAAAAGGCATAATTCTTCATTTCTCACTGCCGTAGAAAATGGCAACACACAGCAAGCTATTCAGGAAATAGAACAAACAGAAAGAATTCCTGCATATTTGCTTAACCGTTCATTATTCTACCTGAACAGTTTTGAAAAAACAAAAGATAGTATCCTTTTGGTGAGAGCGGAGAACGCAATCAGAAGTTCCATTTCTCAAAATCCATCCGATATTCATTTGACTTACTTCCTTTCAATTATTTTAGAAAAACGGCAAAACGAAAAAGAATCTATTGCGATAAAGAAAGATTTGGCTAAACGTTACCCAGAAAACACTTTATTCCAATGGGGTATGTTCAAGCAAACATATCGAACCGGGAATAAAACAACTGCATGTAATCATCTGGTAAAAGCAATCATATTATCGCCTGCGATACTGGATTCTGAATTCTGGATAAAATTCAAAGAGAACGATTCTCTCTTTTGCAAAGAGATAGCAACACACTTATATAACCACATAGCAAGTTATCAGGAAGAAAATCCTATTAGATTAGCTAAATCAGGAAAAATAGCATTAAGCCTAAATAATATTCCACTGGCCAAGAAGAAGCTCGAAAAGGCTTTAGCACAATTACCCAATCTATCAATGGCATGGTACAATTTAAGTAAAGCGGAATTAAGTTTGGGAAATAAGGGAAAAGCCTGTATTTATGAAAAACGGGCTTGCGTATTAAGCATGGGAGTATTATCCACAGAGAGCATGCATAAAAAATTCACTGATATACAATCGAAACCTCGTCTTATCAATAAAATATTACTAGGAAATTATAACATTAAATTCACCCAATGGTATTCCGACAAATTATATCCATTCCAAATAGAATAAAAAAAGAAAAAAGTTACTCGTTCAATAGTTTATTAACAAGTCAGTCTGCTGCCTACAAGACCTTAATAACCATAAAACAACACAATTATGAAAATCCGGATGCAAACGAAAAAGTTCCGAATGAATATGGGAAACATTGCTTTCGGAAATAGACAAATTAACACATGGATTTATCAAGCGATTGACAGAAAAGCACGGACGGGTATTGAAAGAAGATATATATATTTTTTCTGATTAAAATTAGCATCAAATGTGCAGATATTGCGAATGCATTCGGCTGCACTTCCAATGCCACATATAAAAGAAGAGATGCTATCATGAAGAGGATGAATGTAGAGACACCTATAAAATTTGAGATTCTAATTGAGGGAACCTAGTTTTAATATATTGATTGTCAGAATGAATCAATTTGTTAATTAAGATTTAACAAAGCGCTACACAAACTAAATCAATAATAAGTTCTATGTTTACAACACCAATAATAAAGCCAAATTTAAATTTAGAACACATGAAAATGGTATTCTCTATTTTAACAATTAATCTGATTCCCTATAATACAACAGACCGAGATTTATGAAATACACTTTTATTTTTTTTGTTTGCTTTTTAATAGAATTTTTATTTCCACGAATTTTGTGTGCTCAATGCAGTGTCACTGGCAAGGTAACTGACTTGGAAGGTCGTTCATTATCATATATTTCCGTACAATTACTCCGCACCGATTCAAGCTTTGTGACTGGTACGACCACTGACACATTGGGTTGTTATCAATTTACAAAGATCTCACCCGCCCCCTATTTGATTGTTTTCACTTCAATGGGATATAAAAAGAAAATCATGAATGTCACCGCATCAAATGAAAAAAAAGAACTTCCACCAATAGTTATGGAAACAGATATCATTGAGCTGAATGAATTGGTGGTAAAAGGGGCATCTGTTATTCGTCAAAAGGATAGATTGCTCATTATGCCTGACAAACAACAGGTAAAACAAGCAGGAACCGGCTATGATTTACTGTATAACTTGATGATTCCCGGAATGGAAGTCGACAGAATTAAAGGAAAAATAAAAACATTTGGTGGAGAAGCCACTTTATATATTGACGGAAGGAAAGCAGATTATCGGGAAGTGCAGGGTTTGAGGCCAAAAGATATCGAAAAAATAGAGTATTTCGATACACCGACAGGCAAGTATTCCGGTGATGTGGCTTCGATTAACTATGTGACCCGCCAATATAAATCGGGGGGCTATGTGGCAATAGACGGGCGACAAGCGATTGGATACTTCAATGGAGACTATAATATCGTGGGTAAACTGTCGCAAGGTAATATGAATTATACGCTTTTTGCAGGATATAATATGAATAGGTATAACGGTGACCTCAATGAGAATCATGAATATTTTGTCTTTCCGGAATATAATATAGATAGAAAAACAAAAACGTTAAGCAATAAAGTAAAAAACAGCAATCAATACGTACAGCTAAACATAGCAAATCAAAACAAAAAACGTAATTTATCAGCAAAAATATCATTTGTACGCAATGATGCACCAAACAACTTTAGTCGGGAATTACTTGAGTATAATAGGAGTGGGCATGCAATGAAGCAGGTATCAAACCGGACAACCGAACAATCCGGGAATAAGCCCGCAATAGAACTATATGGCTATTTCAATTTGAAAAACAATCAATTTATCGAGGTTTCATTGAGCGGAAACTATGCTGACAACTCTTATTCATACCATTATCAAGAGGATAAATACGCTACTCTCACTCACACAAAAGAAGCTCTCTATGGATTTTTTGCAAACATTAAATATGGAATACGGTGGAAAGAGCGCAATAGTTTATCTTTTCAGGTCACACACTACCATAGCATCAGTTCTTCTATATATGATAATGAAGATAACCCACTGTGGCAACATTTATGGACAGGAGAAACACCGTTTTATATGGAATACCATCGTGAAATCGGAAAGAATATAACATTCAATGTAGCTCCCGGATTTTCATCGCTACAATACCGATTGCATGGAGAAAAGCTCATCAATCAATTTAAACCGCGCCTAAGCACAAACTTTACTTATCGCATATCCGGTCAGCATCAACTTGTTCTTAATGCAGAGTTAGGTGGTTCAACTCCTGTAATTGCCGCATTCAACAATGTGGAGCAAAAAGTGGATGCGTTAATCGTTAAAAAAGGGAACTCTCAATTGGATAATAATATTTTTGGAGCAATATTGTCCTAAATAAATTTTGAGCATGAGCTAACTGACTATACTGTTAAGTATAGCCTCGAGAGTTCAAAATCAATCCCCCCTAATCGTTTTCGATGGTTTCGGGAGGTGGTGTAAATGGTTGATCAAGCCATTTTTGGAGGTCGATTTTGGTAAATGTGTTCAGCCGGAGCGTGACCACAAGGTTAGCCAATGCCCATTTGTATCTTGCGATGTGCTTTAGCCATGTCAGAATCAGCATTGTAGTCATAGCAGTCCATATTTGGGTCTCTACGGCATTGCGGGATGTGCCGATAAAGCTCTTGATGCGTAGCAGTTGCTTGAGGTTGCGAAAGAAGATTTCTATGTTCCACCGAGCCTTGTACAGAGCCGCTATGCTTGATGCTGCCAATGTGAAGTTGTTTGTGAGTAACTCAATTTCAAAACCGTGTTCATCGTTCCATACTGCGATGCGACGTAAACGTTTGGGATATTTGGATTTGGCCGCCGAGAGTTCGAACTCGATTATTTCGTCAATAAGTACATTCTGAGCGTGTTTTTCAGGCAAAGGCAACTCCTCTATGGCTTTGTACCGGATATTGTCTTTATGACGCACTACAAAGAACACGTTGCTGCTGTCCCAATTATTCAGCAATGAGTAGTCACAGTAGCCTCGGTCGGCTACTACAATACTATACGGATGTAACTCAATATCAAAAGCAGCTTTGTTGTCGGTGGTTTTGCCATCGGTGATATTCACGAACTCCGGCAAAAGACTGTCATAGTCCAATAGCGTGTGCATCTTGACCGCCCCCTTGGTGGTAGTGTAATGTGCCCAGTCATATATTGACAGAGTCAATGACACCAATGTGGAGTCGAGCAGTTTTATCGGCATCTTGAAACGGAACTTTCTTCGTTGCCATAGGGCTTGCTGTCCGAAATACTGAAACAACGAGTAGAATATGCCGCGAAAAACCGAACTGTCTCGGTTGGCGTTCTGATATGCTACCGTTGACTTGGATGGTGCACGGTTGATTCCCAAATGATTGAGGTTGCCGGTGGCTGATTTCAGCCCGTTTGAGATATCTCTGACTGAATCACATCCTGAGAATTGGCTGAAAATCATGCTAACAAACTGACTCCATGTATTGTAGCCCTTACAATGCTTGTCTGACCCCGAAGATTTTATGATTTTCCTGATATTTTCTTTCGGGAGATGTGATATTACCTGTGCGAAAAGTGTTATATTTGCCATAGGAAGTAGATGAGTTGGTAGCTTGCTACTAAGGTAGTCATTTTACCTTAGTTCTACTTCCTTTTTATTTGTTCCCCCAATTTATTTAGGACAATATTGTTTTTGGAGTGATCGACTTCAGCTATAGCGGACAATTTAAAGATTTCAGTCTATACGCAAGATTTAATTATGTAAAAGTTGGACATGTTATCGCAACTGACTATTATACCAAACATGACAAACTGATAAAAACCTTTCGCAGTGATGTAAGTGCAAATGACCATCAAGGCATGCTTTCCGCCACATGGAAAATATCGAAACATTTTCGTCTAAAAATGGATGGATATTGGTCTGTTACTTCCACCTTAAAAGGTATTTCAGACAAATCAAGCAGCCTTTCCGGATTGATGCAAATGGATTATTATTTAAATAATTTCTCATGTAGCCTTTATGGAAAAACAAGTTCTAAAAGTTTTAGTGATGACATGATACATAGGTATGAACCGGCTAAGTACGGATTAACGGCACATTGGAGCTACAGCAACTGGTTAGTGGAAGTGGGAGCAGAAAGTCCTTTTACCAAACACCGCCGATGGAAACAATCATTGGCACAAGATGCTTACGGCTACACAAATACCATGACAGGACGCATCTATCAGCAAACTGGTTTTATAAAAGTTATTTACACACATGATTTTGGAAAGAAAACTTCACGAGACAACAATAATGTGAACAGAAGTATTAACAGTGGAATACTAAAAGCCTATTAAAAGATGAACAAATATAACGACATTAACATTTATCCTTTCTCTTCTTCCACAGAAAAGGAACATTATTTACTTTCCTGCAAGGGGAGATATTTTGAAGCTAACCAGCCTTTAGTGGAATTATTAACCGACCTGCAGCAAAATGATAACCAAGAAAATGCCATACAAACCTATGTTAATAAAAAAAAGGGAAAAAGACACATTTGCAGCCGATACCCCTAAAGAGCCGGAAATGACAGACCGATTATTGCTATATATAGCTTACCTGACAAAATTTCAGGAATGGTACGGAGCAGAATTCAGACACTAAAAATAATATAATCAGAGCAAATATGAATAAAATTGTTACTCTATTACTTGTTATTTTTGCTATTACAGGATGCACCAGCGATAAAATGAATAAACTGGAAGAAGCTTTGGAAAAAGCAAAAAATAACCGTTCTGAGCTTCTCAAAGTTCTTGAACATTACAAAAATGACTCCTTAAAACTAAAAGCTGCGATATTTCTGATTGAAAATATGCCCGGTTACACAGCTTATCATTATAAATATATAGACAGTATCCAAGCATTAAAAAAAGAATGGATAATCAATGGATTCGTCAAAGATGAGGATCTAAAAAAAATGGAACGGGAATGGCTGAAGCCGGAAATACGAAGAGACATTGAATGTATCACCGCCGACTTCCTGATAAACAATATTGATGATGCTTTTCAGGCATGGCGTGAACGTCCGTGGGGGAAATATATACCTTTCGATGTTTTCTGTGAATATATTCTACCTTACAAAGCAAATAATGAACCTTTGGAAGAATGGAGGAAGATGTATAAACAACGATATTCCTTTTTATTGGATTCAATATACACGGGAACGGACGTGATAGAAGCAACAAAAACAATATGCGAATATCTCAAAAAAGAGGATTTTCACCATACACACATATTTAATACCACAAGTGCCGGTCCCGGATTTGCGTTAAATTACCGGATAGGGAAATGTATAGATGAACTTGAACTCACGATGTATGTAATGAGAGCTTTAGGAATACCGGTCAATATCGACTACTACCCTTTTTCTCCCGAATCACTCAATAATCACGCATGGTGTGTGGTGCGAGATACTACCCAAGAGAACGCTTCATTCTACTATTCAGAATATTCTCCCAGACGTGGAATCAGAGAAGGGGAATTTCGTAAAATGTGCAAAATATTTAGAAGAACTTATGCTAAACAACCGGACGGCAGGTTTCAGAAAGATGTAAGTAATGAATATTTCAAAGACACTTTAACAATACATGTTTCTGACACTGGAACGAAATCGAATTTATATCTAGGAGTATTCAATCGAGATACATTTTACCCGTTAGCCAAGTCTATCGTTAAGGGAAATAATGTGTCGTTTGGATACGTCGAAGCCAATTGTATCTATATTATTTTATCAAAGGAAGGAAAAGAGTTCATTCCTTTCACCAACCCATTTATCTTTGATGGGAAACAGATCAACTATTTTCCAACAGATAATAAGAATAACCAATTAGAAAATAGTAAAGTTTATCGCAAATTCCCATTTTTCGCGTGGAATAAAGACAGGATGTACAGAATCATAAATTCGAAATTTGAAGGAAGCAATACGATAGATTTCAGTCATCCATACATGCTATACCATATATGTGATACACCCAAAGTCTGCTATAACGAATTCATTTTACCCAATAAGCAAAAGTTCCGCTATGTTCGATACAAAGTCAGAGAGAATGCTTTTCTCGAATTGGCGGAACTGCACTTCTATCACGACGAACAAGAAATGAAACCTGCAAATATTATAGCATGCGAACCCTATTACGCTAATGCCGATGAGTTCAAACTAGCGAATTGCTTCGATTATGACCCGCTCACCTATTTTCTGTCTAAGGAAGAAGGACAGGAACTTATTTTTGACTTTGGTTCAGAAGTCTTGATTAATAAAATTTTATGTATTCCACGTAACGACGACAATTTTATCCGCCCGGGAGATACCTATGAACTCTTTTATTGGGGAGAAGATAAAAAGTGGAGTTCGTTAGGCAAACAGAAAGCAAAAGGTGTTTATTTAGAATATAAAAAGATTCCCCGAAATGCACTGCTTTTCCTTCATGATGAAACGCGGGGAAAAGAGGAGGAAGTATTTTTCATAAAGAATGGAAAACAATTTTTTGTTGATAGTTTGCCTATAGACTAACTCCAACATCACATAAATCAGTATCTATCTTACTTATACTGTGTCTGTTTTATGGGAGAATAAGTTATATTTGACAGTTTAATAAGCTATTTGGAACGGCATTTTTTATAGTGCACACGTGTGCGCTATAAACGAGTCTTCGTGATTTCCAATAAAGCAATGTTCTGATGACCGTTCACAGGAAAGCGAAAGAGCTTTTTATGTTTTCCTTATCTTCCGCCAACAAGAAATCACGCAATGAAATCTGTTTGATTCCCCGGTAATTACCTCCGCTTTGTATCTCGTCCATAGTAACCACATATTTAGGATAGTTGTCGGGGATTTCCAACAGATTACCGAATTCCCGCTGAATAGTTGTATCATCGGAAAGCATATATGTTACTTGAATATAAATCCGATGATCGCTTTTTGAAGCAATAAAATCTATTTCTTTATTTCCGTACTTTCCGACATATACCTCATAACCGAATCTTAGCAAATCAATGCAGACTACATTCTCCATCAATTTATTGATATCTTTTCGAAAATCAAAACGACGTATGGCATTGTGCAATCCCAAATCTTCAAAATAGTACTTCTCGCCAATCTCAAATATTTTCATCCCTTGAATTTCCGCCCGCTGTATTTTATAGATAAAAAAGCTGTTGCACAATGCTCTCAGATAGTTCAATATAGTTTGTGTAGGCATGTTTACCTGTTGTGATTTCAAGTACTTGCTGATATTCTGGGCTGAGAAAAGAGAACCGGTATTATCTATCAAATAAGCTACCAGATTCTCCAGAAAAGATACATTCCGAATAGCTTCCCTTGCAACTACATCTTTCAACAAGATCGTGGAGTAGACATTTCTCAGGTACTCGAATATTACATTTATTTCCATTGCCAGATTATAGATATAAGGCATTCCACCAAAGGTGAGGTAAAGTTTCAAACTTTCTGAAGAGTCTTGTCTCCGATTGAATGTTAGGAACTCTTCATAACTGAGCGAGTGAACTGGAAACTCTATATATCTCCCCGCCAAATGAGTAGCCAGTTCACCGGAAAGCATCTTTGCATTGCTTCCCGTACAATAGATGTCACATCTATTTTCATTCAGTAAACTGCGTAGGCATAATTGGAAATCTTCTATCTCCTGTATCTCATCTACAAAAAGATAGTTACAACTATGCCCTTCCGTCATTTTCAGCACATACTGATAGAGTTCCATGTAGTTCTTTATATCCACAAAAGCAAGTTGTTCCTTATCCACAAAAATTATATTAGCTTCCGGTTTTTCTTTTTTTATCATATCTGATATTTGCAAAAGAATGTAGCTTTTACCTATTCTACGTTGCCCGGTTATCACCTTTATCAGTTCTTTATCAATAAAAGGTTCTATTCTCTTGGTATATAAAGGACGAGGGATATAAGTTTTCATATTCAATTATGTTTTAATCCAGCTACAAATATAGCAAAAGATTCAATCATAATTGAATCTTTTGCTATATTTGTTATAAAGGTCAAGTATATCTTAAGCATTTCTATTCTAACTTTCATAACATCTCAGCGGAAAAACATCCTGTTTGTCGTATTGGTTACTTTCAGTTTGTCGATACATTACCTCAATCCATAAAAAAGACAAAAATGCAGGACATTATTTTTCGGAGTTTGTCTATAGCACGAGAATAGAGAGTCTCTATTGCAGACATATTTCCAGACAATGCCAAATTGCTTAACTCAACATCGGAGAGTTCATTTAAGTTGTGTTCGGTCATACCTGAAAAAATATAAAACTACGGATTATTATAAAGGTAATCTGAAGAAAACATGAAAGCACCTGCTGTCCATCCCATGAACGGCGGCATTTCTGTACATACAGGATGTAGTGCAAACAAGTGTTCACCATATTGGAACAAAGTGTTCACCATATTGGAACAAAGTGTTCACCGTATTGAAACAGAGTGTTACACCGTATTGAAACAGAGTGTTCACCTAAGCAAAACAAAGTGTTCCACCATATTGAAACAAATTGTTGTCTGACTCTCTAAGCTAAAACAGATGTGTTGCAGATACTTGACCTGCAACCTATCTGCAACAGGTATCTGCAACGCTATAAACCATTATATCCCAATTAGATACAACGAAATTGTTGCAGATGGCAGATAATTACCATAAATATATTCCTGTTGTTCAGGCGACAGATCTCTCTTTTTACGATAAACAGAACCTCAACGCCATGCAAGGGATCGTTCACGCTCTGTTCGCTATCTGGAAAGGATGCCGAAAAAGAGGTCTGACAAAAGAAAAAAGAATTTCGATAGAAAGATAATTGAATGACAGACAAACATCAACCAATTACTCTGCTTGCATTGGACCGGGTAAGGGACAGTATGGCTATATTTTTATCTTAAATGAAGAGCCGTGATGCCTATAAAATTATTACAATGTAAATTCAATACAATATAAGTAATGGAATGAGCAGGAGACTTGAGTAACTCAAGTACATGATTCGGTCTGCTTCAGTACCAAGTCGAACAAATTCATAAGACAACTATGGGCTTCAGAAGTTATATGCATCAGAGTTTTCCCACTTTTATGCAAAAAAAATTGGATTTATGCATCTTTTCTCCAAAATAATGCATACTTTTGCAGCAACATTAGAATAATTATGCAATGAAGAAGAAAGCAAATCGGTTAGACGCTATCAAAATAATTATCTCAAGCAAGGAGATCGGATCGCAAGAAGAACTGTTGCAAGAGCTGAACCGCGAAGGCTTCGAACTGACGCAGGCCACCCTCTCCCGCGATTTGAAACAATTGAAAGTAGCCAAGGCTGCCAGTATGAACGGAAAGTACGTATATGTACTGCCGAATAACATTATGTATAAACGTTCTACCGACCAAAGTGCCGGTGAAATGTTACGCAACAACGGATTTATCTCTTTGCAGTTTTCCGGTAACATCGCTGTTATCCGCACCCGCCCCGGTTATGCCAGTAGCATGGCGTATGACATCGACAACAATGAATTCAGTGAAATTCTGGGAACCATTGCCGGTGATGATACCATCATGTTGGTGTTGCGTGAAGGAGTTGCCATCAGTCAAATACGTCAACTGTTGTCACTCATCATTCCCAATATTGAATAATTATACCTATTATTATATCATAAAGAAATGGACACTCAACAAATAGATGTTATGGTAGCCGACGCCTCACATGAGGTTTACGTTGACACTATTTTGGAAACTATCAGAAATGCTGCCGCCGTACGAGGAACAGGAATTGCGGAACGCACACACGAATACGTAGCGACAAAGATGAAAGAAGGTAAAGCAATCATTGCTCTTTGTGGCAACACTTTTGCCGGATTTACCTATATCGAATCATGGGGAAACAAGCAATATGTAGCTACTTCCGGTCTGATCGTTCATCCCGATTTCCGTGGATTAGGGCTGGCAAAACGTATCAAACAAGCATCTTTCCAACTGGCACGTCTCCGATGGCCGAAAGCAAAACTATTCAGTCTGACCTCCGGAGCAGCTGTCATGAAAATGAACACCGAACTGGGCTACGTACCTGTCACCTTCAATGAACTGACAGACGACGAAGCTTTCTGGAAAGGATGCGAAGGATGCACCAACCATGATATTCTGGTAGCGAAGAACCGTAAGTTCTGTATCTGTACAGCCATGCTGTACGATCCGACAGAACCGCGAAACATAAAAAAAGAACAAGAAAGAAATAACATTTAAAAACTATACAGCACTATGGAAGAAAAGAAGAAAAAAGTAGTGGTGGCATTCAGCGGCGGACTGGACACATCGTTCACCGTCATGTACCTCGCCAAAGAAAAAGGTTACGAAGTATATGCAGCTTGTGCCAATACAGGCGGTTTCAGTGAAGAACAACTGAAAACAAATGAAGAAAACGCCTACAAACTGGGAGCAGTGAAATACGTAACACTCGACGTTACCCGGGAATACTACGAAAAAAGTCTGAAATACATGGTTTTCGGAAATGTGCTGCGCAACGGTACTTATCCTATTTCAGTCAGTTCCGAACGTATCTTCCAGGCATTGGCTATCGCACGCTATGCCAACGAGATTGGTGCAGATGCCATCGCACACGGTTCTACCGGAGCCGGTAACGACCAGATCCGTTTCGATATGACTTTCCTCGTACTGGCTCCCAATGTGGAAATCATCACATTGACCCGCGACATGGCATTGAGCCGCCAGGAAGAAATCGATTATCTGAACAAGCATGGTTTCAGTGCGGACTTCGCTAAACTGAAATATTCTTATAATGTAGGTTTGTGGGGTACCTCTATCTGTGGTGGCGAAATCCTCGACTCCGCACAAGGACTCCCGGAAACAGCCTATCTCAAACACGTTGAAAAAGAAGGTAGCGAGCAGCTCCGCCTGACTTTCGAAAAAGGGGAACTGAAAGCTGTCAACGACGAGAAGTTTGACGACCCGATCAAAGCTATCCAGAAAGTGGAAGAGATTGGTGCAGCATACGGTATTGGTCGCGATATGCACGTGGGTGATACAATTATCGGCATCAAAGGTCGTGTTGGTTTCGAAGCCGCCGCCCCGATGCTGATTATCGGTGCCCATCGCTTCCTTGAGAAATATACATTGAGCAAATGGCAACAATACTGGAAAGACCAGGTAGCCAACTGGTACGGTATGTTCCTCCACGAAAGTCAATACCTGGAACCGGTCATGCGTGACATCGAAGCCATGTTGCAGGAAAGCCAGCGTAACGTAAACGGCACGGCTATCCTCGAACTTCGTCCGCTTTCTTTCTCTACCGTAGGCGTGGAATCGAAAGACGACCTCGTGAAAACCAAATTCGGAGAATACGGTGAAATGCAGAAAGGCTGGACAGCCGAAGATGCAAAAGGCTTTATCAAAGTAACTTCTACTCCGCTACGTGTTTACTATAATAACCACAAAGACGAAAAGATATGATTAAAGCAGGTATCATTGGTGGCGCAGGATATACGGCAGGCGAATTAATCCGCCTACTACTCAATCATCCGGAAGCTGAAATCGTATTTATCAACAGCAGCAGTAATGCCGGAAACAAAATTACCGATGTACACGAAGGCTTGTATGGGGAAACAGACTTGAGATTCACCGACCAGTTACCTCTGGACGAAATCGACGTTCTCTTCTTCTGCACTGCCCACGGCGATACAAAGAAATTCATGGAAAGCCATAACATACCGGAAGACCTGAAGATTATCGATCTCTCCATGGACTACCGCATCAAGAGTGACGACCATGACTTCATCTACGGGCTGCCGGAACTGAATCGCCGTGCTACTTGTACGGCCAAACATGTAGCCAACCCCGGTTGTTTTGCAACCTGTATCCAACTGGGTCTGCTACCGTTGGCCAAAAACCTGATGTTGACAGATGACATTTCTGTAAATGCCATTACAGGAAGTACGGGAGCTGGAGTAAAACCGAGTGCAACCGGTCATTTCAGTTGGAGAAACAACAATATAAGTGTATACAAAGCATTCGAACACCAGCACGTTCCGGAAATCAAGCAATCGCTGAAACAGCTGCAAAACAGCTTCAATGCGGATATCGACTTTATTCCGTACCGTGGAGATTTCCCTCGCGGCATCTTTGCAACACTGGTAGTCAAGACCAAAGTAGCACTGGACGAAATCATCCGTATGTATGAGGAATATTATGCAAAAGACTCCTTCGTACACATTGTAGACAAGAATATTGACTTGAAACAAGTCGTTAATACCAATAAATGTCTGATACATCTGGAAAAACATGGTGATAAGCTATTGATTATCTCTTGTATCGACAATTTGCTGAAAGGTGCCAGCGGACAAGCTGTTCATAACATGAACTTAATGTTCAATCTGGAAGAAACCGTAGGACTACGTTTGAAGCCTTCAGCATTTTAAAGACAAAGAATCATGAAATTATTCGACGTATATCCTTTATATAACATCAACATTATCAAGGGAAAAGGCTGCAAAGTCTGGGACGAGAACGGGACTGAATACTTAGACCTTTACGGGGGGCATGCCGTTATCTCCATCGGACACGCACACCCTCACTATGTAGAGATGATCAGAAATCAGGTAGCCAATCTTGGTTTTTACTCAAACTCGGTAATCAACAAGCTGCAACAACAGGTAGCCGAACGGTTGGGAAAGATTTCCGGCTATGACGATTACAGCCTGTTTCTGATTAACAGCGGTGCCGAAGCGAACGAGAATGCGCTGAAACTGGCTTCTTTCTACAACGGACGTACCAAAGTGGTTTCTTTCACCAAAGCTTTCCACGGACGTACTTCACTGGCAGTGGAAGCAACCGACAACCCGTCCATCATCGCTCCTATCAATAACAACGGGCACGTTGTCTATCTTCCTTTGAATGACACCGAAGCGATGAAACAGGAATTGTCTAAAGGAGATACATGCGCTGTTATCATTGAAGGAATACAAGGTGTAGGTGGTATCAAGATACCGACCACCGAATTTATGCAGGAACTCCGCAAAGCTTGCAGCGAAAAAGGAACGATCCTGATTCTCGATGAAATTCAGAGCGGATACGGACGTAGCGGTAAATTCTTCGCCCATCAATATAATGACATCAAGCCGGATATCATCACGGTAGCCAAAGGTATCGGTAACGGTTTCCCGATGGCAGGTGTCCTAACCAGCCCGATGTTTAAACCGGTATATGGCCAATTGGGAACTACCTTCGGTGGAAACCATTTGGCATGCTCGGCAGCTCTTGCTGTGATGGACGTCATTGAGCAAGAAAATCTGATAGAAAATGCGAAAGTGGTAGGCAATTATTTACAGGAAGAACTGAAGAGATTCCCGCAAATCAAAGAGGTGCGCGGACGCGGACTGATGATCGGACTCGAGTTTGAAGAACCGATCAAAGAGCTGCGTCGCCGTCTTATCTACGATGAGCACGTATTCACCGGAGCAAGTGGTACGAATGTACTTCGCCTGTTACCTCCTCTCTGTCTTACGATGGAAGAAGCAGAAGAGTTCCTTGCCCGGTTTAAGAAAGTACTCTAACCGTTCATTTGATTAATAAACAGCCAACGATAAAAGCAGCCATTATTAGAAATTTATTTCTTATTCCGGCTGCTTTTTGTTTTTTCGTAATTAACAGTTATCTTTGCCTTTAACGACTCATTAAAAACAAGCGTATATGAAAATAGCCATTATCGGTGCAGGAAACATGGGCGGTTCAATAGCCCGTGGCCTGGCAAAAGGAAGTCTGATAGACGATTCGGACCTCATAGTATCCAATCCGAGTACCGGAAAACTAGAGAAACTAAAAAATGAATTTCCGGATATCTCTATCACCAACAGCAATGTGGAAGCTGCCACAGGAGCAGATATTGTCATCCTTGCCGTCAAACCGTGGTTGATGGAACCGGTAATGTGCGAATTGAAACTGAAAAGCAAACAGATACTCATCTCCGTAGCTGCCGGCATCAGTTTTGAAGAACTGGCTCATTATGTCGTAGCACCGGAAATGGCCATGTTCCGCCTAATTCCTAACACCGCTATCAGCGAACAGGAAAGCATGACGCTTGTTGCTGCCCGCAATACGAACGATGAACAAGACAAATTCATCCTACGGTTGTTCAGCGAAATGGGAACAGTGATGCTGATTCCCGAAGACAAAATAGCAGCAGCCACCGCATTGGCATCCTGCGGCATCGCCTATGTATTGAAATATGTTCAGGCAGCCATGCAAGCAGGCATCGAAATGGGACTCCACCCCAAAGATGCCATGCAAATGATAGCACAATCTTTAAAAGGAGCAGCCGCACTGATTCAGAACAATGACACCCATCCCGGCATAGAAATCGATAAGGTGACCACTCCGGGCGGAATCACTGTCAAAGGAATCAATGAATTGGAACACAATGGCTTCACTTCCGCTATCATCAAAGCCATGAAAGCCTCCCGATAACACCATAGAATTATTAATCAAAAAATACGAACCACTTATATGAATGAACAGATTAAACAGATCGCAGAACGCCTCCGCGGATTACGTGATGTACTGGAGCTGACCGCAGAGGATATCGCCCGCGACAGCGACATCTCTGCTGAAGAATACCGACTTGCAGAAACCGGAGATTACGACATCTCTGTCAGCATGTTACAGAAAATAGCCCGTACATATAATATAGCTCTCGACACTCTGATGTTTGGCGAAGAACCCAAAATGAACAGCTATTTCGTGACTCGTGCAGGCAAAGGAGTCAGCATCGAACGTACCAAAGCTTATAAATACCAATCACTAGCTTCAGGATTCATGAACCGTACTGCTGACCCGTTCATCGTCACTGTTGAACCCAAAACAAACGACGAACCGATCCACTACAACAAACATAACGGACAGGAATTCAATCTGGTAATTGAGGGTCGTATGCTTATCAACATCGAAGGCAAAGAAATCATCCTCAACCAAGGCGACAGTATCTATTTTAACTCTAAACTTCCACATGGCATGAAAGCGCTCGATGGCAAAACGGTACGTTTTCTGGCAGTAATTATGTAATAACATCATGGTAGAAAGATTTTTATCACAGACCTCTTTCTGTTCACAAGAGGATTTTATCAAAAACTTGAAAATAAACGTCCCGAAGAACTTCAATTTCGGTTACGACGTAGTAGATGCTTGGGCTGCCGAGCAGCCCGACAAGAACGCTTTGCTTTGGACAAATGATAAAGGCGAAAGTCGCCAGTTCTCATTCGCTGACATGAAGCGTTATACGGACATGACCGCTTCTTACTTTCAGAGCCTGGGTATCGGTCGCGGTGACATGGTGATGCTGATTCTGAAACGCCGTTATGAGTTCTGGTATAGTATCATCGCTCTCCACAAACTGGGAGCAACCGTCATTCCGGCTACCCACTTGCTGACTAAAAAAGATATTATCTATCGCTGCAACGCCGCCGATATCAAGATGATCATAGCAGCCGGAGAGGAAATCATCCTGCAACATATCAAAGATGCTCTCCCCGAGTGTCCGACTGTAGAAAAGTTAATCAGTGTCGGACCGGAAATTTCGGAAGGCTTCGAAGACTTCCATCGGGGCATCGAGCATGCTGCTCCATTCGTACGCCCGCGCCATGCGAACACGAATGATGACATTTCTCTCATGTATTTTACCTCCGGTACTACCGGTGAACCTAAGATGGTGGCGCATGACTTTACCTATCCGTTGGGTCATATCGTTACCGGTAGTTTCTGGCACAATCTGAACGAGAACAGTCTGCACCTCACCATTGCCGATACCGGTTGGGGTAAAGCGGTATGGGGGAAACTTTACGGACAATGGATTGCCGGCGCAAACATCTTCGTTTACGACCATGAGAAATTTACACCGAGAGACATTCTGGAAAAGATACAGAACTATCATGTCACTTCCCTTTGTGCGCCTCCTACCATCTTCCGTTTCCTGATTCACGAAGACCTGACAAAATTCGACCTGTCTTCACTCAAATACTGTACCATCGCCGGAGAGGCATTGAACCCTGCCGTATTTGATACTTTCAAAAAGCTGACGGGTATCAAACTGATGGAAGGTTTCGGACAAACGGAAACAACCCTTACCGTTGCCACTATGCCCTGGATGGAACCGAAACCGGGAAGCATGGGACTTCCGAATCCTCAATATGAGGTAGATTTGATTGATCATGAAGGTCGTTCCGTCGAAGCGGGTGAACAAGGGCAAATCGTAATCCGCACCAATAAAGGAAAACCTATCGGACTTTTCAAAGAATACTACAGGGATGCGGAACGCACTCACGAAGCTTGGCACGATGGCATTTACTATACCGGCGATGTTGCCTGGAAAGACGAGGACGGCTATCTCTGGTTCGTAGGTCGTGCAGACGACGTAATCAAGAGTTCCGGCTACCGCATCGGCCCGTTCGAAGTAGAAAGTGCCTTGATGACACATCCCGCAGTGGTAGAATGCGCCATCACCGGAGTACCCGACGAGATTCGCGGTCAGGTAGTAAAAGCTACAATAGTCTTGTCTAAGGACTATAAAGCACGTGCCGGAGAAGAACTGATTAAGGAATTGCAGAACCATGTGAAGAAAGTGACTGCTCCTTATAAATACCCCCGCGTAATCGAGTTCGTGGAAGAACTTCCGAAGACCATCAGTGGCAAGATACGCCGGGTGGAAATTCGTGAGAACGATGAAAAGTAAATCTTTTACTTATCGACCATATTAAACGGAGGTACCTCCTTATTTTATAATGTGTCCTGATAGATGGCCAACACAGAGGATTGAGAAAACCCGTCTTCCTCCCCAGCGTCTTAAAGCGCTGGGCGGAAAGATGGAAAAAAACAAAAGAACAATAGTATGTAACGGATATTATTTCGTATCATTTTATATCGTAGTTTTTTTAAGGTTATAAAGAGAAATTAGATTCATCCGGAATACAAAGACAATACAAGAAATAATAAAAGAAGGGATGTTTTTGTCCGATTATAGGGATAAAATAATGTATTGGACAAAATATGCAGTTAAATCCCTAAAGAAAAGACAATAGTGACATAACCAACTATGGCAATTCCATACCTTTGCACTCATTGGACACATAACTTTAATATTGCCGACATGAAACTTATTTATCGTACCATTATGCTTTTCTTGTTGATGCAAGTATTTGTACTTTACACAGCAAATGCAGACCAAAGCAAGATCGGTAGGACCACTCCCGAAAATGATGAGTTTGAAACTTTAATGGAGAAAATCAGGGCAGACTTCGCCCGGAATCCGGATATAGCAAAGTACCTTAATAAATATGACGCAGCTACCGGTTACTTTACCGACATCGATTACAGTCGTCGCGACCGCACCAACTGGGAGCCTCTCATCCACATCGAAAGACTGTACGACTTTGCTTTCGCCTACACGAACCCCCAAAACGCTTATTATCAGAATAAGGATCTTTACCAGAAGATAGTGAAAGGTCTTGAATACTGGTACGAACGCAATCCGAATTGCAACAATTGGTGGTACAACCAAATTGCCGAACCGCAAAAACTAAGTATATTGCTCATACAGATGCGCATCGGCAAACAGCAGATACCAACCTCACTGGAGACTAAAACCTTGCAACGCATACGTAAAGAAGGAGGGCACCCCGCCAAATGGACCGGTGCCAACCGCACCGATATCGCCCTGCACTGGATTTATCGGGCATGTCTGGAGAAGAACGAAGCCGACCTGAAAACAGCTCTCGAAAATGCCTATAGCCCGATAGAATACACTGTCAGAGAAGGTTTCCAGCATGACAACAGTTACTTCCAGCACGGCGTGCAACTTTATATCGGCGGATATGGAGATGAAATTCTGAAAGGGACTACACAGGTGGCTATGTACACTCAAGGTACAAAATATGCTTTGAGCACTGAAAAGATAGGGATATTGAGCAAATTCATGCGCTACACTTACTATCAGACCATACGCAGCCGGCACATGCTTTTCGATGTGCTCGGCAGGGGAATAAGCCGAAAGAACATTACTGACAAAAGCGCCACTGCCCTCTTTGCCCGCCGAATGGCTATCCTCGACCCCGAACATGCCGATGCATACAACGCCATTATCGCACGGCTGGAAGGCAAACAATCTGCCTGCTACAAGTTGCAACCGCTTCACACTCATTATTTCCGTGCAGACTATACCTTGCACGTACGTCCTGCCTATACTTTTGATGTGCGCACGGTATCCACCCGCACCATGCGGTGCGAATACGGCAATGGGGAAAACCTGAAAACTTATTTCATGTCGGACGGATGTACCAATATATCTGTACAAGGCAATGAGTATATCAATATCTTCCCCGTCTGGAACTGGTGCAGGATTCCCGGAACCACTGCCCCGCAACTGGATACGATACCCATGGCAGCAAGTGATTGGCAGACCCGAGGAACTTCCACTTTTGCCGGAGGCGTATCGGACAGTATCTATGGAGTATCCACATATGCCTACATGGATCACTATGCCGGAATAAACACCGGAGCCAAGAAAGCATGGTTCTTCTTCGACGATGAAGTGGTATGTTTAGGAGCAGGAATCAATTCTGCCTCTCATGCTCCTGTCTTTACGACGATCAATCAATGTCTGCTTAATGATAAGGATATATTGGTAGCACAGAAGAAGAGACCAATATCCGTAGAGAAAGGAGAATTTTTCTACGACTCTCTCGCTTGGGCGCTGCACAATGGCATCGGATATATTTTTCCACAAGGCGGTCGTGTGTTTCTCAGCAATCAGCAACAGTCCGGCTCATGGTATGACATCAATCAGACGGAATCCAAAGAGATGCAACATCGGGAAGTTTTCACGATTGGGTTCGATCATGGGATTACACCCGGCAATGCTACTTATGCATACATCATTGCACCGGGCATAACTTCTGCACGGCAACTGAACACATATCAGAAAAAGAATCCGATTGAAATCTTAGTCAACACGGACTCGATGCAGATTGTCAGAAACAAAAAACTGAATATCTGGCAAATGGTATTTTATCGCAAAGGGACCTTTCGCCATAAAGAGATCACGGTGAAAGTGGATAAGGCATGCGCATTAATGCTCAAAGACATCTGTCGGGACAATGCGGAATTGTACATTGCAGACCCCTCACAAAGTCAGTCACGCATCAAAGTAGAGGTCTGTATCCCCCAAGTCTCCAAAGACATCCGGAATATCGCATGTGATTTTGAAAATACAGGTATCTATGCCGGTACATCGAAGAAATATCTCCTTTATGATAATCGGTAGAATCACGTTTAGAGGCTGAACTTTCTTTTCATAGGAAGCAAACTTCTTTTTAATTAATCTTAATCTACAAACACAAGTTCCGTTTTTGTAATCAGTCAAACATAACTTTAGTTGCAACCTAAAAGAAGTTTGTATCTAATGAATAGCAACTTTACTACCAATAGCCCGGAGAGAAGATACCATATAATATAGGATGAACACTGTACCAACGGCACGGCAGATTTGCCCAATAGCATGCGTTAGGGGTTTAAAAAAGGGTGTATCAAAATTCTCTTTCTGAGGAAATTACCCCTGCTATAGCTATCTGTGGCAGAGGTAAATCTTTATATTTAGGCATTATGACACACCCTCTCCTTCTCTCTCTTCTCTAAAAAACTAATCCTAGTTTATTCCAGTTCAACTGTTACTTCACAAAGTGATATCAGCTGTTAATTGATGGTTATCGGAGTACTCAATGTTTCAATCATTATACCATTAGTTGTACCGCTTAGACGACCGGTAGCATCTTTAATGACTCCACTTTCTTGAATTTCCGATCCATCCAGTTTATAATAGAGTGCCAGCCCTTCCGATGCCGGATCAACGCCCATCATATTCTGCTTAAGCTGATTTTCAGTACGGGCGACACTCCAAACACGAACTTCACTCATCTTACCGTTCAACGGACGTTCTCCCCATGGAAAACGCGGAATCTTACCGATATTGAAACCGACATCCGAATTTGGGTCAAAACCGGGAAGCCCCCAATCCGATCCTGCCCATTTCGATCCATTGACATAAATACCGGTTTTTCCCGAAGGCTGATCGTAAGTCAAAGCGACATGATACCAGCGACCCGGCTTCAACGCTTCCGTAGTATGATAGTTCTGTGTTCCTGCAGCTTCCAGAACATCTCTAGGAACACCGGGAGCATCACCAATACGGAAAATCATCACACCTTCAGTTCCCATAATCGTATTGTTACTAGCAAAGTTATTGACATAAATCAGCGCTTCGTAAGTGAACGATGAGAAGTAAGTACCGACCGGGTATTTGATTGAAATGTACGTATTACTGAATTTTCCAACCTTGGTTATTTTTATTGGTTTAAAGAGAAAGAAATACGCAATACTTGTCCCGGAAAGCGTCGGAACAGAAGCCGACTGCACCCGAACCGGCAAAACATACGATTTTCCCTTTTTCAATGTCTTCAGGCCGGATAGTTCCATTGTTACGTTATCCGCATACAACTTTCCACTTGGGATTGTTGAAGTAATACTACTCATTTTTACGTTTGATGCATCAAACATCTCGTAAGCAGTTCCATACTTCGCATTGTATTCGTCCACTACGCTTGGATCAGCTATGGTATACGATACATCAACCTGTGAAGAGGTCATGGTAGAAAGTCTCGAGGTCAAGTCAAAAGTCTGCACATCGTCATCCTCCACAGAGAGATTATATTCCTTATTTTCGAAATAAACCTTAGGTTCCAGCAGCTTACTCTCACTATCGTTACAAGCACAGAGCAACAGTGCTATACCTCCTACTATCAAATAATTGAATATATGTCTATTCATATTCTTTTTGTTTTACTAATTTACAAATTGGATTATCCTTGCGGCTTATTTTTCCGCCTCATTTTGTTTAGCTTTCCATTCATTGAAAACCTGCTGGTTAATCTGAATAGCCCGACGCATAAACTTATAATCAGGGGTGTTGTCATAGTCTTTTTCGAATCGATAAGCCCCCACTCCGCCTTTATATCCTTTCGATGGCATAGTGGCAGCCTGGCCCAACAATCCGCCACCGGTAGGAGCATAGGCTTCGAAATTTTCTGTGCAAATTATTTTCTTAGGATCAACCCCATAACCTTCAAGACCCGGTCTGGAAGAACCATAGCTCTGTATAATCCAATAATCGACATACTCATCCAATTCTCTGGTTAGACCGCCAATCCTACCATCAATACAAATCATCTTATGTCCTTTACCTTCCGGATCACTCTTCGGACCGATGTAATTATTCATCTCCTTGACCAAATAAATCAAGTGCTCATTAGTACTCAATGTTCCATCCATATCAAATACACCGCTTCCGATTTCCCAGTCAACATCGTAACCGTCCCACTCGTTTGCGTATAGAGAGTCACAGAGAGCTTTGGCAAACTTTGCCAGACATGCTTTATGGTTATCACTATTGAATTGACCTTCAAATCCCCAGAATTTCCAGCGAGCTTGCTTTTTAGCCTCTTCTAATTGCTGTTCAGTCCAACCTTCTGCCTCTGCCTGCTTTTCCACATCAGCATATACAGATCCCGGAGTTGCCCCTTTACCTATATACGACAGTAGACTCACTTGCAACAACTTCGTACCTTTCACTTTTTGCACAAACTCTTTGTCTGCTTTCTGTTCGGGAGTAATCTCGTAGCGTCCGGGAGCACCACTCCACATAGAAACAATGTCCATACTATCCGGCATGGAGGTCAGATATCCTCTTCGATAAGCTCCGGCAGGAGACCAGTTGGAATACCACCCGAAGGCTACGGGACGTCCGTAATTCCAAGCGGTTGCCTTATAGGCACGCAAGTTAGCATAATATTCACTGTCACCCAGTGTGTTATAGCCTCCGATATGCTCCACTTCCATATTCTCCACATCAGTACAGGAAGTTGTTATCATCAATCCTGCCAGAGAAAGGAAATATACTAGTTTTCTTAATGCTTTCATATTTATTGATGTATCAAGATTTTGTTTTAGTTTAAAGTTTCTAACATGAAAAAACGTACGATCATTCGTTCTTCTTAGCCCACCACAAGTCGGTTGCAGCATTATCTACTCCACCTAGTTTTCGCACCGCATCCAGATAAATCTCATGAGACTGCCCCGTTCCATTAAAGCTGTTCGGATAAGTCATACGACGCATACCTCTAGCTGCAGTGATCTGAGTCGAATTATGATTCCCTCCTGATATAATAGGATTCAATTTAGGATAACCGGTACGTCTGAATTCCGTCCAAGCTTCCTGACCGTTAGGATAAAGAGCAATGTACTTCTGAATGATAATTTTCTCCAGTTTCTGTTCCAGTGTTCCTTCAAACTTTGCAGTAGCTCGGCTGGGAGCCGGATAGTCGAAACCAAACTTGCTACTGGTGACTTTATTCGCAGCAGGCTTATTACCGGAAGCCATATAGGCATCTACGGAACCTGTCACACCATTTTCCTGAAATGAAGTTTCTATACCTTGTTTGTAAAGCGTTTCGGGATCACCTTTCCCGTATTCCGTACCCCAAAACAAGGCAGCTTCAGCACGCAAGAAGTACACTTCGGAGGCACGCATCCAATACAGTGGAGTATTTCCCTGAATTTTCGGTTTGGAATAAAAGTAATAGCTATCCGTCGGGTCTGTATCCTTCGAACGGGTATGAGTATGACCCAAAGGGACACCTTGATACTTATTATTGTCAAAAGCTGTTACCGCAACCGTACATTGACTATTAGCAGGCTCACAATATGCACTCAGACGAGGATCTTTATACCCTATCAAGTAAGCAAGTATGGATGTACCTACACGTGCATCATTATAATTATCAGCTATCCAGTACAGCGGATTACGAAGAGCGATTACCGGACCCGGACCGGCACCGGCTGCATCACCAGCCTCGGTCATCAAACCGATAGCATGTTCCACAGCTTGTTTGGTATACAGTTTTGCCAGTTCCGGTTTCACGCTACGGAGACGTATTGCCAGACGAAGCATCAGCGAATTGGCATATTTCACCCATTTGGTTACATCACCGTTGAACACCAAGTCATAATCTGACATCACCTTTACATTGTTTACCGCTTTTGGAGTCAAGACCTCTACTGCTTCTGTCAAATCCTTAAGCATTTCTGTATAAACCGTCTCTTCTGAGTCGAAAGGGACATCTATAGTCCCCTTTCCTGCAGCCGTATAGGGTATCGGTCCAAAGCTTTCCAGCACTTTATGCCATCCTGAAATCTTCAGAATCTGTGCCAAAGCAGCTATTTCAGGAGTATCATTCTCTTTGGCCGAAGCTGTCAGTTTCTTCCAAGGGTCAAGCAAATTAGTATAGGAGTTAGAAAAAGTTGTTGAAACCCAGCTATTGACTATCACGTAATTCAGGTGACAATTCCCTCCTTCAAACGTATTGTTTATTCCAATATAGCCGCTCCATACATCAGCAGACAGATTGTATGCAGTTTGATATGCATTAACCGGACCTGTATCATCAGCCTGTGTTCCAGTAGGAAACACAGATTTCTGCATAGCCGTGATATATCCTCCCACGACGATGCCATCCATTACACCTTCTCCGTCAGTCATCTCGAAAGGATTGGTGTTAATCTCTTCATAATTACACGATGCCAGTGCCAAAACGGCAAAAGCAACAACAAAAAATATATATTGTTTTATTCTTCTCATAATGTAATGAATCTATTAAAGTTTAAATTTCAATCCGAAACCGAAGCTACGCACGTTTGGTTGCATAAAGTAGTCGTTTCCTTGTCCATACGTTGCCGTAGAAGGAGTCAGTTCCGGATCGAACGGAGCTTTGCAGTACAACATCCATGGATTGTTGGCAATGAAAGAAACCGATACATCTTTCACTACATTCCCAAACCATTTGTTAGGCATTGTATAACTGAATGTAAGTTCCTGTAGACGTATGTTGGTTGCGCTGTATACATAGTAACCTGAAGTCTGATAGTTACCTGTACCAATCATTTGGTAATATGTCTTAGCATCTACCCGTCCTTGTCCCGGGAACAATGCACCTTCCGAATCTCGTGCATCGGCTGTGCGCTGAGACACTCCGTAACGGTCGAGGATTGCTTCTGTTGAAGATGTGACCACACCTCCAAAACGTCCATTAATCAGGAAGCCGAGTCCAAACCCCTTATAAGAAATAGCATTATTCCATCCCATGTTGAAGTCGGGAGCAGTCTTGCCCAAAAACACCGGCTCACCGTCCTCCATTTCATATTTTCCGTCACTACTTACCAACACATAGCCCTGGCTATCTTTCTTGAAAAAGCGGGTTGCATAGATGTCGTGAATGCTTCCACCTTCTTTCAGAATAGTACGCCCTTTGTCTTTCAGTACTTCCGGAATATTAATGGAGACAGGAACTCCCATCACCTCTGTATGATAGTCTTTCACCATTTCCTTGATTTCATTGATGTTCTTCGAGAAAGTCAACGTAGAAGAAATCGAGAGTCCATTCTTGAAACGGTCGCTGTAACCGAATGATGCTTCCCACCCTCGATTCTCAACATTACCAGCCTGCAGATAAATGGAGTTATAACCGGTAGATTCAGGCAGATTCCCTAGGAAAGTCTGGTTGTAAGTGTTCGACTTATAATAAGTTACCTCTGCATTGAACTTGCCAAACAAACGTAGACTCAGTCCCCATTCATACGACTTGGTGCGCTCTGCTTTGAAATTGGTGAACGGATAAATGTAGGTAGGTTTAAAGTTACCACCCACAATCGGAGTAGTGACTGTTCCAGGGGTCAAGCCCGAACGTGACACCGGAGCACCCACTTCGGTATATGAACCGCGCACCTTCATAAAAGAAAGGAATTCTGGAAGTTTCACCATTTCAGAAATAATGGCAGATAATCCGACAGAAGGATAGAAAAATGATTCTTCACTTGTATTGACGAGCCGTGAGTTCCAGTCGTTTCTCCCGGTCAAGGTGAGGTAGAGCATACTTCTCCATCCTAGTTCCACGTTGCCGAAGATAGCATGATTACGCACACGACTATCACCTCCCTTTTCTAAAATGCGGCCATTCGACGGATCGATGTTTGACGTTGCAAATTTATTGGGGACTCCCAACAATGTTCCTTTATAGCCTCTTTGTAGCGCCCAATAGTTAGAGTAATTCCATCCGAAGTTGGCAGAGATGCTGAAGTCCTGAATATGCTTATTGATATTCAACATAGCGTCAACATATTCCTGGTGGTCATTGTAGTTAATATACTCATAATGTCCTTTCTTACCTTCAGCAAAAACCTGATCAGAAGAGGCAAAAATTTTACGTTCAAACAATACATAAGTATCGTCCATGCGGTAACGAGCTGCGATATTCAACCAGTCTGTAATTTTATAGGTCAAACCTACATTGAACATATAACGGCTTTTCTCATTGGTTGATACATTACGATAAGCCGTCCAGTATGGATTTTGTGAAGCATAAGTTGCATCCGAAACCGGCCAATACTGTACTGGCAGCTTACGACTGTCATCAAAACGTTCAAAAGTCTTAATATCTTCAAAGTCCTCACCTCTCGGAAAGAGATAGGCAGCCACAATCGGATTCCAGTAAAGTCCCTGTGAGACCATATTCGTATCGTCCTGCTTGACGTACGATGCACCCAAGTCAAGTTGCAGTTTGTCATCGAAGAAAGTCGCAGTGTTCCGGATGGTAAAATTCAGACGATTATAACTGTTATTCGGAACAATACCTTTGGAGTTTGTAGAAGAGAACGAAGCAAAAGTCTGATTTTTCTGCGTACCTGTGGTCAAGGTCACCGAGTTGATGAAGTTGGTACCGGTATGGAAGAAGTCTTTTTGGGGATCATAACCAGATGGAGTAGGTAGTTTTTCACCCCAGCTTTCATACGTATCTTTTTTATTTCCATAAGTATTCTGAAAATCAGGAGTCATATAAGCTCTGCTAAATTCAGCAGAAGAAGAAAACTGCACGGAAAGTTTTCCTTCCTTACCTTTCTTGGTTGTAATCAGGATAACACCGTTGGCCGCACTACTACCATAAAGTGCAGCAGCCGAAGGACCACTCAACACAGAGATGCTTTCAATATCTTCCGGATTAAAGTCGGCGATACCTTCCGTACCAGCCTTTCCCTCACCCATAATACCACTGTCCGTATTTCCCATATCCGTATTAAACAGAGGAATACCATCCACCACATACAGTGCATTGTTGTTACCCTCGATAGATTTGGCACCACGCATTACCACACGTGTAGCTCCCCCCACACCTGTTGCACTTCGGTTAATGCTCACACCGGCAACCTTACCATTCAATGAATTCACAAAGTTCGCATCTTTCACAGTAGTCAAATCATCACCCTTAATCTGTTGTACATTATAAGACAATGCTTTTTCTGCCCGCTTGATACCCAATGCCGTTACAACCACTTCCTCCAAGACCTCTGTATCTTGTTTCATTACAATCTGATAGAAATCTTTTTTTGAAACAGGGATGACTTGGGTGGCATATCCGATATAGGACACCTTAAACTGAGAATGATCAGGGGCCTTCATTGAGAAATTTCCATCCAAATCGGTTATTGTACCTGTAGCACTGCCATCCACAGTTATATTTACTCCAATCAATGGTTCCCCCTTTTCATCAGTTACTTTTCCTCTGATATCTTTTACTGTCTGTGCAACAACAATTGGCTTCTTTTCTGTAATTATAATGTAATTACCCTGAATTTGATAAACGAAACCTGTTCCTTTCAAGATTATATCAAGGGCTGCCAGTACTGATGTATTTTGCAAATTAAGACCAACAATCTGCTTCGCTTTCAATTCGGAATCACTATAGTTTATCGACATTTTAGACTGTTTTTCCACAGCTTTTAATGCATCAATAACAGTGATATTTTCTTGCCGGATAGTAATTTTACTATCGTTTTGAGCAAAAGCTTGGGTCTGTATAAGTAGTAATAGACTTAAAAAATTGAGAAAGACCAGCTTATAAGCTATTTTTTCTGCTATTTTTTTATAAATTTGTAGCATCTTTTTGATATTAGTTAATTGGTTATTATTCTGGGATCATTTAGAATAGCGTCCATACACGCTAATATTGAAAAGAATTGATTTCACATCCGGAGGGAACGGGCATTCCTTCCGGATATTTTTTGGCATAACATTTATTTTAATAGGTTCTACAACAGGTTTTATTTCTTATTCGTTACATAACATTTATTTCCTTTAATTACATAATTTATATCTCCTACCACCTGTGATATAATCTCCATCACCTCTTCCAATGTTGCTTGATTTCGGAAACGGAAACTATATGTGTTCTTCTTCATACTATGAAGGCTATATACAAAAGCGTAAGGGAACTTACGCTCGAGATTAGTGAAAATATCCTCCAAATGCATATTACTAAAAACAAGCTCCCCACGTTGCCATGCTGTCACATCACTCATCTCCGGTAATCGTAAATCATGTTCTTTCGTTCGTTTATTATATATCAATTGCTCGTCGGGCTTCAATATAACATTTGACATCAAGTTATTGAATTCCACTTTCACGCAACCTTCCAATAAGGTAGCTATTAATTCATTACTTTCAGGATAAGCATTTACATTAAACTCTGTTCCCAGAGCTGTAACTTGACAATCATTAGCTTTTACGATGAAAGGATGTTTCTTATCCGGCTTTACTTTGAAATTTGCCTCACCAATCAAATATACGCTTCTGGTTTCTCCCGTAAATTGTTCCGGATACAGTAGTGTACTTTTTGAATTCAGCATGACATGTGTACCATCCGGTAATGTGAGTTCATGAATTTCTGCTGTCGGTATGTAACATTCAACCAAGTCTTTTTCCGGCCGGCCCTTTTCCAACATCAGATAAATAGAAACGGATGAGACGGCTAATAAGAAAATTGCTGCAGCTCTCCATATAAGCAACTGGTAATTTCTACGCGAAGTAACAGACTGCATTCCCAAATTCCGCCGCATTCGTTGTATGGATTGTTGCATACCATCAGGTACTCTCTGTCCTTCTGCCTGTTTCCAAAGCTCACGAAGAGCCTCATTCTTTTCATCAACATGCTCCTCAGCAACCAACCACTGTTGCACTCTCTTCTGTGTATCGGCTGAATAATTATTATGACCGAACAATTCTATGAGTTGTTGAATATAATTTCTCATGAATCTTTTTCTTTCTTTTTGGGCTTTATATACTAAATACAACTACTACGCACACACTACTTAAAAATATTGGAGAAAAAAATAAAAAAGAGAAGCACCTTCTTTAATTCGATCAATGCCAAATAAACCTGATGCTCTATAGTGCGAATAGAAACACCGAGTTTATCTGCTATTTCTTGATGACTTAATCCCTGGAAACGACTAAGTTCGAATATCAGCCGACGACGTTTCGGCATTTTTTCCAAGGTCAACTGAATAATCAACAGCATCTCCTTATAATATACATTATTCAAAATCTCTTCTTTCTCTGTCAATTCATAAAGAAAAGTCTTTTCTATAACCTCCGCCTGATATTCTTGTTCTACCTGTTGATGTTTAAAGATGTTCAGAACTATATTTCTAGTCATTATAAAGATATAATCGTCTAGTTCTTTATCATTATTCAGCCATAACTCCGGCTGCAACCAAAGCTTACAAAAAACATCTTGAGCCACATCTTCCGCATCACGTTCAGATTTAAGCAGCATTTGAGCAAAGTTCTTTACTTTCGGAAAATTCACAGTAAAAAACCGCTGAAACTTTAATTCAATCTGCTTGTCAGTATTTTCCATCTCTGTAGTATTTTTCAATGTTCACGGCTAAATCCAATAGTACATATGTCAGATTAAAGAAATCATATCAAAAACAAAGGATATGCCTGTTGGTTGAATTAAAAGAATGAAATATTTATAATGAAGAAGTTGTACCTATTTCTGATATTTAGCAAATTATTGGTGTTCAAAGCATTGATTACTATCATCACAGTTATGCACGACTTCATCGTAAAGTTCGGTAAAATGCTCGACATATTCAAAGAATTTGCCGAAAATCGTGTTGACAAGAACGGCAATCACCCACATTGCGGTGTAGTCCCCAAGTTTTCCGATTGGGAAGTCACAGCCCTTTCGACCATAGCCGAAGCATTTGGATTTGACAGTGAAAATTACCTGTTCAAACGTCTTCATGCCGAGAAAGGAGATGTGCTTCCCAACCTGATTACCCGCCGCCAATACAACCAGCGTAAACTGACCGCGAGGTCGGGTAAGGAAATTCCCCAAGGTGTTGCAACTGCAGAGCAGTTTGATACACCAACGAGTGTTATTACCGCTTCTCTCCTTGTTGATTTCGTCAATTCCTCTTTCAACCTATCACCATCGTCCTGAGACTCTTTATTCATCGTATTTACGGAGTGGTGATAGGTTGTTGCTAACCTATCACCGTATCTGTCACCTATCACCTGGTTCTCCGTAATGCAATACTTAGTTTCCCGTAAGGAAACGCTAGTTCCACCGTAAGGAAACACTAGTTTCCACGTAAGGAAACACTAGTTTCCACGTAAGGAAACACCAGTTTCCACGTAGGGAAACAAGATGTATTCCTTATTAAAAAATGATTGTTTACCGGACGCTTTTTCAAAAAACAGGTGGTGATAGGTGACAGATGAGGTGATAGGTTAGCAACAACCTATCACCGCCCTGTAAATACGATGAATAAAGAGTTTCAGGAAGACGGTGATAGGATGAAAGAGGATTTTCGTTTTTATGTATGAGAGAGAGCGTAGAAAACAGAAGAGATCTATAAAATAAAAAGCCCCATAAACCTTTAGTTTACAGAGCTCTACCAAGTACTCGAAGCGGGACTTGAACCCGCACAGCCGCAATGGCCAAAGGATTTTAAGTCCTTCGTGTCTACCATTCCACCATTCGAGCATCCTTTCAAAGAAAGAGCGGAAAACGAGACTCGAACTCGCGACCCTAACCTTGGCAAGGTTATGCTCTACCAACTGAGCTATTTCCGCGTTTTTTCAACGGGTGCAAAGATAAGCAGTTTACTTGTTTCTGCCAAATCTTTTCGAAGGAAAGTTTAAAAAACGATCCTTCGAAAGTATATTCTATCTCCCAAGCAGCGCTTTCTCCGCTCTCTCCATTCCACAAAAATTGAATCCATCGATCACTTGCTGCATCAATGCAGAGATTTCCACATTGCAAAGGTTGCCAATACTGCCTTCATGAGTATGGTGTACTTCTTTTGTATGAGAGAATTTTCCCGCTTCAATATCCAGACCAACCTTCTTGTATGCATCACGGAAAGGCATACCTTCACGTGCCAGACGATTCACCTCTTCCACGCTAAAAATAAGGAGGTATTTGTCGTCATCAAGGATATGTTCATTGACCTTTATCTCATTCATAATGTAAGTTGTCATCTGCAAACAATCTTTCAATTCCTGAAAAGCAGGCAGGAAAACTTCTTTTATAATTTGTAAATCACGGAAATAACCGGAAGGCAGATTATTTGCAATCATCATAATTTGTTGAGGAAGCGATTGCAATTTATTGCATTTAGCACGTGTCAGTTCAAAAACATCCGGATTCTTCTTATGAGGCATAATACTGGACCCCGTGGTACAGTCATCCGGCAATTTCACGAAACCAAAATTCTGACTATTAAACATGCAGGCATCAAAAGCTAACTTGGAAATGGTTCCGGCAATCGTAGCCAATGCAAAAGCGACATTACGTTCCATTTTCCCGCGCCCCATTTGAGCATACACAACATTATAATTCATCGAATCGAAGCCAAGTAAGTCGGTCGTCATTGTCCGGTTCAAAGGAAAGGACGAGCCATATCCTGCTGCAGAACCCAATGGATTACGATTACACATTTTAAATGCAGCCTGCAAAAACAGCATATCGTCCACCAGACTCTCGGCATAAGCAGCGAACCACAAACCAAAAGAAGAAGGCATCGCGATCTGTAAGTGAGTATACCCCGGCATCAAAACGTCTTTATATCGTTCGCTCTGATGAATCAGTACATGGAAAAGTTGTTCTACTGCTTCGGCCACTTCTTTTATTTGCGTACGGGTAAAAAGTTTCAAATCCAATAAGACCTGATCGTTTCTGGAACGGCCACTGTGTATTTTCTTTCCCATATCACCCAAACGACGGGTCAACATCAGTTCTACCTGTGAATGTACATCTTCCACCCCGTCTTCTATCACAAATTCACCTCTTTCTGCCGAAGCATAAATACTCTTCAACTCTGCCAGCAACAGTTCCAGTTCTTCTTTCGTCAACAAACCGATACTTTCCAGCATCGTAATGTGAGCCATAGAGCCGAGCACATCATGCTTGGCCAAATAAAGATCCATCTCGCGATCACGACCTACTGTGAAACGTTCAATATCCTTATTCACCTGTACGGACTTCTCCCAAAGTTTCTGTGCCATAAAAATAAATTTAAGTATTAGGCATTAATACTTGTTTTAATAATCAATAACTGCCAACATATCAACCATCTTCTCCAAGCCCTCCTGGAGAGGTTTCTGAACCATTGCTCTCATGAACGGATTAAGCTCCATGCCGATAGTAACCTTCACCTTACACTCTTCTTCTGCAGTTCCAACCAATTGAATCCACATATTAAAGGGGAGTGGAGAGTTTGTTGTCGCCAACTTTATACATTTACAAGGATCACGCTCTACAATTTGCAAGGTCAGTTGCCCGACAGGAGAGACACTAAAACTCAACGTATCCGAATCAATACTCAAATCCTGCACCTTATCTTTCGGCAAACGATCTTTGACGGCTTCCAGATTACTCAGATCCGAAAGCTTATGATATACACGCTCCTGGCTGTAAGGTATTATCTTGACACTACTCTCAAAGTTACTCATAATTTTCTATTAATATAAAACAAAAAAAGAACAATCCGACCCAATATTGTCCGAACAGTTCTTTTTACTAACTATGTTTGAGCAAAAAATGAATTTTATTTTCCAGCATCCCAATGAGCAGGGTCTTTACGCCATTCATTCAATGTCTGTATGTCTTCTTTCTCAATATAACCTGTACGAAGAGCAACATCAAGCACTGCTTCATAATTGGTCAACGTCACCAAAGTCACCTTCGCATTTTTGAATGCCTCTTCGGCTATCGGGAATCCGTATGTATAAGCTGCCACCATACCAATCACTTCGCAACCATCACGACGAATGGCTTCAACAGCCTTCAAGCTACTACCACCGGTAGAAATCAAATCTTCTATGACTACGACTTTCATGCCCGGACGAAGTTCACCTTCAATCAGGTTTTCCAATCCATGGTCTTTGGGGGTAGAACGAACATACACAAACGGCAGGTTCAATGCATCAGCTACTAAAGCTCCCTGCGGAATAGCACCTGTAGCCACACCCGCAATCGCATCCACCTGTCCGAATCGTTCCAATATCAGACGTGTAATTTCAATCTTCACAAAATTACGAAGAGAAGGATAGGACAGAGTTTTACGGTTGTCACAGTAAAAGGGGGATTTCCATCCAGAAGCCCATGTAAAAGGGTTAGCGGGTTGAAGTTTAATAGCCTTAATCTTCAACAGTTTCTCCGCAAATAGTCTCTCTAAGTTTTTCATAACTAACTATTGATTATTTGCCGCAAAAGTACAGAAATTGAATGAGAATAAAAAGAAGAATCCGTTTATTTTTTCAGTCAATTTACTCCTCTTCATCGGGAACGTCGATACAACGCTTGATATCTTTCAGTTCGAAGCCACGACTCATAGCGAATCGCATCAGCTTTCCATTCAATTCATAATCGTCTGCCGCATGGATACTTTTTCGTTTAGAAGCCAGCAGGTCACGCAGAATAGAAAGGTATTCTTCTTCATCGATTTCATTCAGATAACGCCATGCCACATCAGATGGAATCTTCTTCATATAAAGCCCTTGGGCTATTTTCATTTTTCCCCATTTGGCAAAGCGAAACTTATCATTCACAAAAGCTCTGCAGAAACGTTCATCATCGATAAACTTCTCAGATTCCAGTTGGTCAAGAATACGCGCAATGGTATCATAGGCAATTCCCCAACGTTGTAACTTCTCATTTATTTCTGCCCGGCAATGCTCGGCAGTAGAGCAGTAAGAGGCTACTCGATTTAAAGCCTCTTCATCAGTCAATTGTGCACTCATCGGTTAGCTGTAACTATTCTATCTTTTCCAAATATGTCTTTTATAACACGAACATCACGGTATTGGTTCATTTCAAGCATGTGTGCTGTCTCCCGGCCATAAGCCTGGTTGATCTCAAAATAAAGTTTTCCTCCCGGCAATAGCAATTCACGTCCCAGACAGCCTATACGTTTATAAAACCGCAAAGGGTCCTCGTCAGGAACAAACAAGGCCAAACCCGGTTCCCAATCAAGGACATTAGCGTCCATTTCATTTTTCTCCGTTTCAGTCACATAAGGCGGATTACTGACGATCACATCAAAAGACGACACCTTTTCCCAATCATCGGACAGTACATCTCTTTGTAGGAATTTCACTCCGGCTTCCAATTCTTCATTGTTTTTACGGGCAATAACCAACGCTTCTTCCGAAATATCCCAAGCCTCTACGTCTACATCCGGAAGTTTTTTATCCAAAGAGATCGCAATGCATCCGCTCCCCGTACCTATATCTAACAGACGACGGGCATTTGGGTTCTCCTTAACGATTAGCTCTACTAGCTCTGCGGTCTCCGGTCGAGGGATTAACACACCGGAAGCAACCTTAAAATTCCTTCCACAAAACTCTGCAAAACCGCGAATGTACTGTATAGGTTCATTTTTCTGTAAACGGAATATAATGTTTTCTAATTCACGCTGTTTGCATTCGGATAAAATTATATCTTTGCCCATGTAAATATCGAGCACATCTAAGCCTAACATGTCGCAACAAATCAACATTGAAAGAGCTTTTATCTCTTCCTGTGAATAGATATCCTGTAAAGACTGGCGAATGTAAGCGGTGATACGATTCATATTTACACAATTTCGGAGTGCAAAAGTAAGAATAATATGGAGAAGAGCACCAAAATGGAAGAAGAAAAATACATGAGGCGTTGCATTAAGCTTGCAAAAAACGGGTTATGCAATGTGTCTCCCAACCCGATGGTAGGGGCTGTTATCGTATATAACGGAGGTATTATCGGTGAAGGTTATCACATTCGTTGCGGAGAGGCACACGCGGAAGTTAATGCAATCCGTTCTGTCAAAGATGAGTCTTTATTGAAACATTCTACGATTTATGTGAGTCTGGAACCTTGTTCCCACTATGGGAAAACACCTCCTTGTGCAGATCTGATTATAGAGAAACAGATACCACGCATTGTTATCGGATGCCAGGACCCCTTTTCTGAAGTAGCCGGGCGTGGGATTCAGAAACTACGGGATGCCGGACGGGAGGTTACAGTCGGCATATTAGAGGAAGAATGCAAATCGCTGATTCGTCGTTTTATTACGTTCAATACGCTTCACCGTCCTTTCATTACATTGAAATGGGCAGAATCAGCCGATCGTTTTATTGATATTGAACGTACAGGCGGAAAGCCTATAGTCCTCTCCTCTCCTCTTAGTTCCATGCTAGTGCATAAAAAAAGAGCAGAGGCCGATGCGATTATGGTAGGCAGGCGAACGGCTTTACTGGATAATCCGTCGTTGACAGTACGCAATTGGTACGGGCGCAATCCGAAACGTATTGTACTAGATCGCGCCTTATCCCTTCCAAATGATTTACAAATTTTCAATGGAAACGTACCGACATTTGTCTTTACTGAAAAGCATCAGCCGGAAAGAAATAACATCACATATATCACTATCGACTTCAGTCATAATCCCTTAAAACAGATCATGGAAGCATTGTATCAACGGAAAATACAATCTTTACTGGTAGAAGGAGGAAGTCAATTACTGCAATCGTTTATTAATAATGAACTATGGGATGAAGCGTATATCGAGAAATGCCCCAGCAGACTACATTCCGGTGTTAAATCGCCTCAAATGAACGATAAATTTAGTTATTCGATAGAAGAACACTTCGAAAGACAATTTTGGCACTATGTTCATCGGATATAGCCAAGATTGTTCTATTCAAGGGTTTTACGTCGATAAAAACAGTATTATTATCTATAATTTTATATAAAACTTACCCGTAATGTTCATTATCGGAAAAAATGTTTCTATTTTTGCAACTTGTAAATAAACACAATCTTTCAAATGAAAATAAAGTTTTTATCATTCATTGCGAGTCTTTTCATGGTGTCATTTGTTATAACGTCATGTCTTGATGACGATAATAACATCGAATATAGCCCGGATGCAACTATACATGCGTTTGAACTTGACACAATCGGGGGATATGGGGTAAAGTATAAATTCACTATTGACCAATTATCACGTGAAATCTATAACGAAGACTCTCTTCCAGTTCATGCCGATACCATTATTGACAAGATTTTAATCAAAACATTAACTACGTCATCAGGCGTTGTAACAATGAAAGACAAAAGCGGTAAGGATTCCATCGTAAACATCAATGATTCTATAGACCTTCGGAAACCGCTTACTATCAAAGTATGGTCAACAGAAGCATTAGCAGGTATATCCCCTAACCAAACCAGGGAATATACCATTAAAGTACGAGTACACAAGTATGATCCGGATTCATTGAAATGGAAGTACATGAATGAAATAGATAATCAAATTACAGGGGAACAAAAATCCATTATTTGGGGAAGTGAAGTTCTCACATACTCTGTAATTGGCGGAACGTTATATGCATACAAAAACTCCTTAACAAGCTTTGGACATTGGGAGCCTAAAGAAGTAGAAGGTTTACCGGAAGGTAAGCTTCCGACTTCTATCATTGCCTTCCAATTCGACGGAAGCAATGAAATGTTATATGCTACTTCCAATGGTGATGGTAAAGTATATGAATCTGCAAATGGAGAAAAATGGAATGAATCAACAATATTTGGTGAGAGTGTGGAATTATTACTAGCCACATTGCCCCATAACGATGTCAATAGAATTTGTTACATAAAGAAAGGAGATGATAACCATCGTTATTTCTATTATCAAACAAATGATAAACAACAAGAGACTCTCGAAGTTTACGAAGGAGGAAAAGTACCAGATAAATTCCCTACTAAAAACATATCCTACACGATATACGAATCTGCGACAAATACTAAATCTGTCCTTTTAGTGGGAGATACAGAAACGATGAGTGTAGCCGATAACAGCGAATTAGAAACGACCATTGTATGGGCGTATGACGGAAGTAAATGGATTGAACTCTCAACAACCTCCTCCGTTGCATACTGTCCTAAATATACTCAACCATCTATCATATATTATAATGGCTTAGTATATATATTTGGGCAAGGCTTCAGTTCTATTTATGTGTCCAATCAAGGACTATTTTGGAAAAAGGCGAATGCTAAGTTTTCCTTCCCTTATAGAGATTGGAGTAAAGGAGGAACTGCGGATCCCAACGTAGCTCCTGAGTTCAGAGGCAAAAAGAATTACTCAATGGTACTGGACCCTGATACTCAAAATTTATGGATCATATTCAGTAAAGGAAGCGCTAGTTTCAAAGAAAAGGTAGAAAAAAAAGAAAGCACAAAATCTACCACAACTGAAACGCGCACATATAGCCATGATTCAGAAGTTTGGCGTGGTCGTCTTAATCAACTATGGTTTGACTTGGCAAAAACCGGCAAATAAAGTATATACGTTTTAAAACAGAAAGATGTCCTATATAGAACAAATAGATAAAACTCGGATACCACAACACGTGGCCATCATTATGGATGGAAACGGACGGTGGGCAAAACAACGAGGGAAAGAACGTACTTATGGTCACCGTGCTGGTGCAGAAACAGTACAGCATATTACCGAAGATGCCGCCCGGTTGGGGATTAAGTACCTGACGCTATACACCTTCTCAACCGAGAACTGGAATCGGCCGCAAGACGAAATTGCGGCTCTGATGAATCTATTACTAGATTCTATTGAAGAAGAGACACTGATGAAGAATAATATCAGCTTCAAAGTAATCGGTGATTTCAAAAAATTACCGGACGAAGTTCAGAAAAGTTTGACATCATGTATAGAACATACAGCTGGGAATACTGGGATGTGCCTGGTATTGGCTCTCAGTTACTCTTCCCGTTGGGAGATAACGGAAGCTGTCAGGCAAATAGCGACACAGGTTGAAAAGGGAGAGCTTTCTTCCGAACAAATAACGGATGAGTGCATCGCATCTCATCTGGATACTAAATTTATGCCCGACCCGGATTTACTGATCCGCACGGGAGGAGAAATCCGACTAAGCAATTACCTCCTATGGCAATGCGCTTATTCGGAGCTCTATTTTTGTAACACCTTTTGGCCAGACTTCAATAAAGAAGAATTCTACAAAGCCATTTGGGAATATCAACAAAGGGAACGCCGATTCGGCAAGACCAGTGAACAGATCAGCTAATATAACTTGAAACATCAAATTATAACATAAATGCATTATCGTATTTCCTTTATATTCATAACGTTTGTCTGCCTGTGCTGCTTCGCGACAACAGGCATTGCGCAAAATGTCAACACAGATGAAGACTCGAAGCCTGCCATCTTATACTCCGGAACACCAAAAAATTATGAGATAGCAGATATTAAAGTCGAAGGCGTAAAGAATTATGAAGATTATGTATTGATTGGAATATCCGGACTATCGGTAGGACAAACAATCACTGTGCCGGGTGACGAAATTACGGGAGCAATCAAACGTTATTGGCGTCATGGTTTGTTCTCAAATGTACAAATCACAGCCGAGAAAATAGAAGGCGACAAAATCTGGTTAAAAATCAGTCTGACACAACGCCCGCGTATCGCCGATGTGCGCTATCATGGTGTGAAGAAGTCGGAACGTACCGATCTTGAAAGTAAGCTGGGAATGGTAAAAGGTATGCAGATTACTCCGAATACCGTAGACCGTGCCAAGACATTAATCAAACGTTATTTCGACGATAAGGGATTCAAAAATGCGGAAGTAATCATCTCGCAAAAAGACGATCCATCCAGCGAAAATCAGGTGATCGTTGATATTGATATTGACAAGAAAGAAAAAATTAAAGTACATGAAATCCAAATCGTTGGTAATCATGCAATCAAGGCTTCCAAGCTAAAGAAAGTAATGAAGAAGACCAATGAAAAAGGCAAACTTCGCAACTTGTTCCGTACCAAAAAATTCGTTCCGGAAAACTTCGAGGCAGATAAGCAATTGATCATCGACAAGTATAATGAATTGGGATACCGTGATGCAATAATTGTAAAAGACAGTGTTTCACAGTACGATGAAAAAACAGTAAACGTTTATTTGAATATAGACGAGGGACAAAAATATTACCTGCGTAACGTTACATGGGTAGGTAATACCCTCTATCCGTCAGAACAGTTGAACTTCTTGCTCCGCATGAAGAAAGGTGACGTATACAACCAAAAATTATTGAACGAACGCGTTTCTACAGATGATGACGCTATCGGTAACTTATATTACAACAACGGTTACCTATTCTATAACCTCGATCCGGTAGAAGTAAATATCGTTGGCGACTCTATCGACCTCGAAATGAGAATTTATGAAGGTCGTCAGGCTACTATCAATAAAATCAAGATCAGTGGTAATGACCGTTTGTATGAGAATGTTGTTCGACGTGAACTTCGTATTCGTCCGGGACAATTGTTCAGCAAAGAAGACTTGATGCGTTCTTTGCGTGAAATCCAACAGATGGGACACTTTGACCCGGAAAAACTGCAACCGGATATTCAACCGGATCCGATGAACGGAACTGTTGACATAGGTTTGCCTTTGACTTCCAAAGCCAATGACCAAGTAGAATTCTCTGCCGGATGGGGACAGACGGGTATTATCGGTAAGTTGAGCTTGAAGTTTACCAACTTCTCTGTAGCCAATTTGTTGCACCCGGGCGAAAACTACCGTGGTATCCTTCCGCAAGGTGACGGGCAGACATTGACTATCAGCGGACAGACGAATGCTAAATACTACCAATCATATAGTATTTCATTCTTTGACCCATGGTTTGGCGGTAAACGTCCGAATTCATTCTCTGTATCGGCATTCTTCTCTGTACAGACAGACATCAGTAGCCGATACTACAACTCCAGCTACTTCAACAACTACTACAACAGTATGTATAGTGGTTACGGTGGTTATGGTATGTACAACTATGGTAACTATAACAACTACGAAAACTATTATGACCCGGATAAATCTATCAAGATGTGGGGACTTTCCGTAGGTTGGGGTAAACGTCTGAAATGGCCGGATGACTATTTCACCCTCTCCGCAGAATTAGCTTACCAACGCTATAACTTGAGCGACTGGCAGTACTTCCCGGTAACCAACGGTAAATGTAATGACCTTAGTATCTCATTGACTTTGGCTCGTAACTCTATTGACAACCCGATCTTCCCTCGCTCAGGTTCAGATTTCTCATTGTCAGTTCAGTTCACACCGCCGTACTCATTGATGGACGGCAAAGACTATAAGGGATATTATAGTAACCCTGAAACAGGTACCATTACCCAAGACAACATGAATAAGCTCCATAAATGGATAGAATACCACAAATGGAAATTCAAAGGCAAAACGTATACTCCGTTAATGGACCCGGTTGCTCATCCGAAATGTCTGGTATTAATGACACGTACTGAATTCGGTCTGTTGGGTCACTATAACCAATACAAGAAATCTCCGTTCGGAACATTCGACGTAGGGGGGGACGGTATGACCGGTTATTCAACTTATGCAACTGAAAGTATCGCTTTACGTGGTTACGAAAACAGTTCATTAACCCCATACGGTTCTGAAGGTTATGCCTATGCACGCCTCGGCATTGAATTAAGATATCCGCTGATGCTGGAAACAAGTACTAACATTTATGTGCTAGGTTTCCTTGAGGCCGGTAATGCATGGCATGATATCAAGAAATTCAATCCGTTCGAATTGAAGCGTTCTGCCGGTGTCGGTGTGCGTATCTTCCTTCCGATGATTGGTATGATGGGGATTGACTGGGGTTACGGTTTCGACAAAGTATTTGGTTCTAAACAATATGGAGGAAGCCAGTTCCACTTTATCTTAGGACAAGAATTCTAATGTATCATCCAAAACTAAACGTTATGAGAAAGTCTGTTCTATTAATCATGATGCTATTGGCTGTCAGCATGGCAGCAAACGCACAGAAATTTGCACTGATCGATACGGAATATATTATGAAGAATATTCCGGCAGCTCAAAGTGCTAATGAGCAAATGCAAAAAGCTACGAAAAAATACCAGAGTGAAGTAGAAGCTCTGGCTAAAGAAGCACAAAAGATGTTTCAGGACTATCAAGCAAAATCGTCCACTCTTTCTGCCACGCAAAAAACAAAGACAGAAGATGCAATCGTAGCGAAAGAAAAAAGAGCAGCCGAACTGAAGCGCAACTACTTTGGTCCGGAAGGCGAATTAGCCAAGATGAGAGAAAAGTTGATTACTCCGATTCAGGATGACATTTATGAAGCGGTAAAAGCTATATCACAGCAACATGGATATGATATGGTACTTGACAGAGCCTCTGCTACAGGTATAATATTTGCAAATCCACGCATAGATATTAGTGATGAAATCCTAAGAAAATTAGGATATTCAAATTAATTTCATACATTTGCAACTGAAAATAACTAAAAATCATTCAAATAAATTATAGAACTATGCTAAAAAAAATTGCACTTGTAATGTTGCTTGCACTCCCAATGGGGGTATTTGCACAGAACCTGAAATTCGGCCACATTAATGCACAGGAAATCATCACTGTGATGCCGGAATTCACCAAAGCTCAAAAGGATATTCAGACTTTAGAAAAACAACTTACTGCCGAACTACAGAGAACGCAGGAAGAATTCAACAAGAAATATCAGGAATTCCAACAAGCTATCGCTAAGGATTCTCTTCCCCCTAATATCGCTGAAAGAAGACAGAAAGAGTTGCAGGATATGATGCAGAGACAGGAGCAATTCCAACAAGATGCTCAACAGCAAATGGCGAAAGCACAAAATGATGCAATGGCTCCTATCTACCAGAAACTGGACAATGCCATCAAAGCTGTAGGTGCTGCTGAAGGCGTGATTTATATTTTCGATTTGGCAAGAACTTCGATTCCTTATGTGAACGAATCACAGAGCATCAACTTGACTAATAAGGTAAAAGCAAATCTGGGCATCAAATAAAATCTGATCAATAAATACCAGAAGAGAAAGAGAAAGAAGGAACATCTTCTTTCTCTTTCTCTTTTTTTGGCGTACATTTGCGTATATATAAATCAAGTTTGTCATGAAGCAACATCTATCCCATACGCCCGGCCCCATCGGAGTATTCGACTCCGGCTACGGAGGCCTGACCATCTTAGACAAGATTAGAGAAGTATTACCGGAATATGATTATATCTATTTGGGAGATAATGCACGTGCCCCCTATGGAACACGTTCTTTCGAAGTCGTATACGAATTTACCCGACAAGCCGTCAACAAACTGTTTGATATGGGATGTCATCTGGTTATATTAGCTTGCAATACCGCTTCTGCCAAAGCTTTGCGTAGCATCCAGATGAATGATTTACCCCAAATTGATCCTGCCCGCCGTGTGCTCGGAATCATCCGCCCCACTGTAGAATGTGTCGGAGAGATTAGTAAGAATCAGCATATCGGAGTACTGGCAACAGCAGGCACCATTAAATCCGAATCGTATCCATTAGAAATACATAAACTGTTTCCTGAAATTCAAGTCAGCGGAACAGCATGTCCGATGTGGGTATCCTTGGTTGAGAATAACGAATCAAAAGACGAAGGAGCAGACTATTTCATCCGAAAGTACATCAACCAATTACTGTCAAAAGATCCTCAAATAGATACTATCATCCTCGGATGCACCCATTTCCCCATACTTCTACCCAAAATCCGGCAATATATTCCAGATCATATCAGTGTAATTGCACAAGGTGAGTATGTGGCAGAAAGCCTGAAAGACTATCTGAAAAGACATCCCGAAATGGATGCCAAATGTACCAAGAATGGCAACTGCCAGTTTTACACAACCGAAGCGGAAGAAAAGTTTTCAGAATCGGCCTCTACTTTCCTGAGACAGCAGATTAGCGTAAAACATATCACGCTTGAATAATTTTTAAGTAAATAAATAACCATTTCTCTCTTTTTTTGCTATATTTGTAAATAACAACCCCTAATAAGTAAGCTCATGAAAGAAGAAGATTATAGCAAGACAATAGAAGTATTCTCCGGATCCCCTTGGGAAGCCGAGATCATTAAAGGGTTATTAGAAAGCAACAATATCCGATGTGTAATCAAAGATGGAATAATGGGGACATTGGCACCTTATATCGCTCCTTCCGTATCCGTCCTTGTGATAGAGGAAGAATACGAAGCAGCCATCAAGCTTATCAAAAGCCGGGATGAGAAAGGTCACGATTGATATGACCCGACCCTTCTTTGATATTCTCCAATGAGTTTGCATAGGAGAAGCGTATATATCCTTCCTCCCGTACCACAGTCCACCCCGGGAGTAATGTCGACATGTGCATGTTCGAGTACATCGAGCGCAAAGTGATAAGAGTCGGTGGTAAATTTGCGTGCGTTGGCAAAAATGTAAAATGTTCCTTGAGGTTCCTTTAATATCAAACCCCATTTTCCAAAGACAGATAATCATGTACCGGTGACGCTCATAAACAGCCTTTGCTACTTCCCTCACACCAAACTGCACATCAAAATCGGGTTCACCAACCTCCAAATAAGCAATATCAACACCTTGTTTCTATAGTTCGTTTGCTCTCTCCAATACATTCATTATGATGAAGGAAGTTATCTGTTCCACTCATAGATTTGTATGTTTCATTGTTTATCTTTTTTCTATCCAGCTGCAAAGATGATTCTTTTTAGCCTGTCTTTGGTAGCATATCGGCAAAAAGATTTATATTTGTGCTTTCAAATCGTTAGTAAGGATGAAACAGGAATTTACACGAATCGCAGTAAAAGTAGGAAGCAATGTATTGACACGCCGTGATGGAACGCTGGACGTTACCCGTATGTCGGCACTTGTCGACCAGATAGCGGAATTACATAAGTCCGGGGTGGAAATTATTCTGATTTCTTCGGGAGCTGTTGCTTCGGGACGCAGTGAAATGCATCCGCTGAAAAAACTCGATAGTGTAGATCAACGCCAGTTATTTTCTGCTGTAGGTCAAGCCAAACTACTCAACCGTTACTACGAACTTTTCCGAGAACACAATATCCCTGTCGGTCAGGTACTGACAACGAAAGAAAGTTTTGGCACTCGTCGCCATTATCTGAATCAGAAGAATTGCATGACGATAATGCTTGAAAACAATGTCATTCCTATTGTCAACGAAAACGATACGATTTCCGTCAGCGAGCTGATGTTCACCGATAATGATGAATTGTCCGGACTCATCGCTTCCATGATGGATACACAAGCACTCATTATCCTAAGTAATATCGACGGAATTTACAATGGTTCTCCCTCCGATCCAAATTCTTCTGTTATCCGGGAGATCGGTCACGGAAAAGACTTATCCAACTATATTCAGACAACTAAATCCAGTTTTGGGCGGGGGGGAATGTTGACGAAAACCAATATTGCCCGCAAAGTTGCTGATGAAGGTATTACAGTGATTATTGCCAACGGAAAACGGAATAATATCCTGGTAGATCTGTTACAGTATCCTGAAAAGACTCTTTGTACACGTTTTATACCGTCAGACGAACCCGTGTCCAGTATCAAAAAATGGATTGCCCATAGCGAAGGTTTTGCCAAAGGGAAAATTCACATCAATGAATGCGCTACAGAAGTTCTAAACTCTGAAAAAGCTGCCAGCATCCTTCCGATCGGAATCACTCATATTGAAGGTGAATTTGAGAAAGATGACATTGTGCGTATCATTGATTTTCAAGGAAACCAGGTCGGTGTTGGGAAAGCGAACTGCAACTCCAAACAGGCACAAGAAGTGATTGGCAAGCATGGAAAGAAACCAGTAGTACACTATGACTATCTATACATTGAATAATCATCAATAGGGATATTGCTTCTTAAAATTGCTTCATTTCAGTTTTATTTTAACAATTAAATATACCAACTTTGCATTTAGACTTTACATAAACCTTTATGCAACCTTTTGAGAGATCTGTCTTGTTTGCAAGGTTCGTTGACCGAGTTAATAATTAATTATATACAGGGTTGACAGTTTCTGTCTTAAAAGAAAGTACTATAAATAACTATCCAACATTTATTTTGTTTTTCAACAGATTTTATTCACATCATTCACTATATTTGCATAGTTTATCTTTCCATTTAATGCAAAAAAGGAGCAAATGACTACAGATTTAAACGAAACCTTTGCTGCCGTACAGGCAGCAAGTCGGGAATTAGCCTTGCTGAGCGATGACACCATCAATCAGATTTTAAGCGCAGTGGCTGACGCAGCAGTTGCAGAAACGTCTTCCATTCTCGCCGAGAATGAAAAGGATCTCGCACGAATGGACAAAAATAATCCGAAGTACGACCGATTGAAGTTAACGGAAAAACGTTTGAAAGACATTGCAGCGGATACACGTAATGTAGCTACACTCCCCTCTCCTTTAGGTAAAGTACTGAAAGAAACTGTTCGTCCCAATGGAATAAAGCTGACTAAGGTCAGCGTTCCTTTTGGAGTGATAGGGATTATCTATGAAGCACGCCCTAATGTCAGCTTCGATGTATTCTCTCTTTGTCTGAAGAGTGGAAACGCTTGCCTTTTGAAAGGTGGAAGTGACGCAGACTGTTCTAACCGCGCTATTATCAGAGTGATTCATGAAGTACTGAAAAGATTCAATATCAATCCACATATTGTAGAACTGCTTCCGACCGACAGAGAGGCTACGGCAGCACTACTAAATGCAGTAGACTATGTCGATCTGATTATCCCCAGAGGGAGTAGCAGGCTCATTAACTTTGTACGTGAGAATGCGAAGATTCCTATTATTGAAACAGGAGCTGGTATTTGCCATACTTACTTTGACGAGTTTGGAGATGCAAGTAAGGGGGCGGATATTATCCACAATGCCAAGACACGTAGGGTAAGTGTATGCAATGCATTAGATTGTACCATCGTACATGAGAAAAGATTGACAGAGCTTCCTGTACTTTGCCAAAAGTTGAAAGACAGCAATGTAATTATTTATGCTGACCCACAGGCTTATCAAGCATTAGAAGGACATTATCCTGCCGAACTCTTGCAGCATGCAAAGGCAGAAAGTTTCGGGACGGAATTCTTGGATTATAAAATGGCTGTCAAAACCGTAAAAAGCTTTGAAGACGCCTTGGGGCACATCCAGGAAAACAGTTCGAAGCATAGTGAATGTATCATCACGGAAAACAAGGAGCGTGCTGCACTGTTTACAAAGATGGTTGATGCAGCTTGTGTATATGCAAATGTATCCACAGCTTTCACCGACGGTGCACAATTCGGCTTAGGAGCCGAAATAGGCATCAGCACGCAAAAACTGCATGCACGAGGGCCGATGGGATTGGAAGAAATCACTTCTTATAAATGGGTCATCGAAGGAGATGGGCAGACTAGAAGAAGTTAAGAGTTGAGAATTTAGAATAGGATATTGAAAATTCAAAAGATAAAAGATATGAAAAAATTTACTTGTGTACAAGACATTGGCGATTTAAAATCAGCCATCGAAGAATCGTTCATAATTAAGAAAGACCGTTTCAAATATGTAGAATTGGGAAGAAACAAGACATTGATGATGATCTTCTTCAACTCTAGCTTGCGTACCCGCCTCAGCACACAGAAAGCCGCGCTCAATCTGGGGATGAATGTAATGGTATTGGATATCAACCAAGGTGCTTGGAAACTGGAAACTGAACGGGGCGTTATCATGGATGGTGACAAACCGGAACATTTATTAGAAGCCATCCCTGTGATGGGATGCTACTGCGATATAATTGGAGTACGTTCTTTTGCCCGTTTTGAGAATCGTGATTTCGATTATCAAGAGACCATTCTGAATCAATTTATCCAATATTCCGGACGTCCGGTATTCTCTATGGAAGCTGCCACTCGCCATCCGTTACAGAGTTTTGCCGACTTGATCACTATCGAAGAATATAAGAAAACAGCACGTCCTAAAGTAGTTATGACATGGGCTCCACATCCACGTCCATTGCCTCAGGCTGTTCCTAATTCCTTTGCCGAATGGATGAATGCAACGGATTACGAATTTGTCATCACTCATCCCGAAGGTTATGAGCTTGATCCACAATTCGTAGGTAACGCAAAAATAGAATATGACCAGATGAAAGCTTTTGAAGGAGCCGACTTCATATATGCCAAAAACTGGGCTGCTTATTCTGGCGACAACTATGGACAGATACTGAGCAAAGATCGTGATTGGACTGTCAGCGACCGTCAAATGGCCGTAACCAACCATGCTTATTTCATGCACTGCCTGCCTGTTCGCAGAAATATGATTGTAACAGATGATGTCATTGAAAGTCCTCAATCTATTGTGATTCCTGAAGCTGCCAACCGTGAAATCTCGGCAACTGTCGTCCTGAAAAGACTATTGGAAGCCTGAAACAACCCTTAAAATGAGGATGTCGTAACTTTCATCAATAAAAATCACCCTCGCTACGGGCCGTTGTAACAAGGGTTATTCGATCAAAGAGGAGTTATGACACCTCATTTTTCTATATCTTTACCTGCTTCCTTCCAGGAATTAAATCCTTTATCAAGCTCAAAGACTTTATATCCCTTTTTGCTCAAAATTGCCGCAGCCTTCTTGCTTCGTTTACCACTACGGCAATATACAGCTACCGGTTTATCTTTTCGCAACAATGAATCAACCATTAAAGCAAAAGAGTCATCCATCACATTGATGTTGATTGTCTTCGTGATATGCCCCTCCGAATATTCCGCAAGCGTACGAACATCCAAACGTTGCATATCCTCATTCTGAAGAAGAGCATCAAACTCCTCTACATTCATTGATTGAAAATCACCTTTCTGCTGACAAGAGAAAAGGGAAGAGAGAAATAAAAATATTCCCACGATTAATTGATTCAATTTAAACATATATACATTCCATTATTCAATTCTGCCCCGGAGTATAGTCAAACCCGGGATCACAGTACTTATCTGATTCGATTGCAGAGCCCTCCTTATCATACGCATAATATTTAAATTTAATCTTTATCGTCTGACCCGGATTCTCCTCATCTCTATATTGAGCCAAAGGAACAGAAATGTAAGCACGCCGATTATAATATTCTCCATCACTGTTCGCATCATGATATAACAACATATTTACAATGCCATTTGTTTTAAGTTCGGACACATCTTCCACTATACCGAAAACATGTCCCTTAGCCGTACTGACCTTGAGATTCAAAATCATATTCAGATAATCCCTCCCAAGCCAAATACTGACCACCTCTACCGGGTCTAGCTTTATACCATCCTTGTAAACCGGATCATCTTCCGGCTTAGGCACTGGCGTTATGAGCGATTGCAAAGAATATATGGTAGCAGCGTTCCCACCGGAAAGCACCTCATAATTACTCATTACACGTTTGGAAGTATTTGGAGAGATAATAGAGCCCGTACGGTCTTCCGAAACAGCCAAGACTTCTCCCTTATCAGGAATAAGCGTTTGTATGCGACCGTCTTCTCCCGCCTCAACAGTCACAAATTCCAGTTTCACCGGAGGATAATAATAGTCATCATCTCCACAGGCAGCCATCAGGAAAAGCCATATCCACAACCAAACAATATGTAACATTCTTCTTATCATCGGCAAGCTGCTAAATAATTAATTAACGGATTGGAATACATCAATAACAACTTCTCACGCAAAAAGTCTTCATCCTTATTCGGAATCTTGATCTTTGCCAATTGTTGTTCAATATAGTTCATAAACTGCAACTTCTCTTCTTCCGTGTAATTGGACACGAATTCCGTTGTGCCATTCAGCCAATCATACGCCACATAATTTCCCGGATATATCCGGTAATTACGATGGATGCGGCGATCAAGACAGGCAGAAATACGGGCAAACAAGTCCGGCTTCGACAAGGAACGGTCCAAGCCTTGCAAGTCATCATTCAGACAAGGAGCTACCTGAAAATGTACTCTGCCCTTATATCCGAAAAGTCCGGTCTGCATATTGATCAAATCGTCCTGCGTCGTCTTTTTATATCCTTCAATGTCTCTCTTCAGCTGAAACTCTTGCGCTTTCAAAAAATCACACGGATCATATTCGTATGAGATGGCAAGTGGAGCAATATTCATTTCTATCAGACGGTCTATCAGTTCACCTTCACCTCCCATTGCCAACATTTTCAGTACGCTGTCTTGCGTACGGTCATTCGAATCTTTGGCACGTCCTTCACGCTGCGCAATCCAAATGGACTGTTTCTTCTCTGAAATGGTATAATGCATATAGCGGGACATACGCGCTGAAGATTCCAACATCTGACGCATGGTCAATGCCCGCTGCACAATAAATGATTTATTGACACGCACCAGTTTCTTAATCCAAGGATAAATAAGCAAATTGTCTCCAATCGCTATTTCTACCGTATCCATACCATGGTCAATCAACAAAATAGAGAGAAAACCCGAATCGAGGATAATATCTCTATGATTCGATATATACGTATAAGCTTTGCTTTTGTCCGGTATGGCGGTATGATCCAGTGTCAGTCCGGCAGTATGATCTGCCGCTATCTTCCACAAAATGTCATAGCAAAATGCCTCCTGAAAATCAAGTTTAGTCTTACAGGCACGCATTTTCTGCGCCAGAAGTTCAAATGGAACGTTCGGTATGACACCGATAACAGCTTTCTGAAAAGCCGGATCGGCAATCAACTCCTCAAAGATTTGAGGAAGTTCCTCATCATTGTAAGGACGAATTTCATTAAACTCTGTCAGATCCATCATGTGATTAAAATTTGTTTTCGATAATATCAGTCATCACATCCTTTATATCCAGTCCGGCAGCACGCACTTGCTGAGGAATAAAACTGGTAGCAGTCATTCCCGGAGTAGTGTTCACTTCGAGAAGATTTAGTTTTTCACCGGCAGTCACAATGTAATCTACACGGATAATGCCGGAACAACCTAATATATCATAGATAGCTGAAGTCAGCATCTGTACGCGTTTGGTCAATTCATCCGAAATACGTGCAGGAGTGATTTCATCTACCTGTCCATTATATTTAGCATCATAATCAAAGAACTCATTGTGAGTCACTACTTCCGTAGGCGGAAAGATAACCGTCTTATCTTTTGTCTTATAACAGCCGCAAGTCAGTTCCGTTCCGTCCATAAACGCTTCCACAATCACCTCCTCCGCTTCCCCGAAAGCTTTCACAATGGCCGGTTGTATCTGTTCCTTTGTTTTCACTTTCGTAACCCCGAAACTCGAACCTCCCAAACTAGGCTTGATAAAACAAGGCAGCCCAATCTTTTCCACTACCTCCTCATCAGAAACCGATTGTCCCTGACGCAGCAGCAATGATTCGGCAATGCGTACGCCAAAAGCTTTCAGATACTGGTTACATGCAAATTTATCATAGGTAATAGCGGCAGCCAATACCCCACAACAAGAATACGGAATACGCATCATGTCGAAATAGCCTTGCAGGCGACCATCCTCACCCGGTGTACCATGAATGGTGATATAAGCAAAATCGAACACTACCTTCTCCGTCCCGTTCGTAAAGCTAAAATCATTTCTGTCCACCGGAACTCTGTTTCCGTCCGGCAATTGTACTTCCCAGCGGCGACCTTCCATCTCCACAATGTACAAATTATACTTTTCCTTATCAATAAAGGAATAAATACCCTGTGCACTACGCAGGGAAACTACAATTTCAGAGGTATCTCCTCCTGCTACGATAGCAATGTTGCGTTTCATTCTAATTCTCTATTACTTATATAGCCTCTCCACTTCTCGATAAGCCGGGTCATGTCATCCGGAAGTTCAGAAGTGAAATACATCTCTTCACCTGTAACGGGATGTACAAACCCCAACGTCATAGCATGCAAAGCCTGCCGGGGACAAGTGTCAAAGCAATTATTTACAAACTGTTTGTATTTACTAAAATGGGTTCCTTTCAATATCTCATGACCGCCATATCGTTCGTCATTGAACAGCACATGACCGATATGTTTCATGTGGACACGAATCTGATGAGTACGCCCTGTCTCAAGTATACACTCCACAAGGGTTACGTATCCGAGTCTTTCCAGTACGCGATAGTGTGTAACCGCATATTTCCCCACTGTCGGATCGGACATCACCGCCATCTGCATCCGATCTTTCGGATTACGGGCAATATTTCCGATAATCGTTCCCTCATCCTGTTCCACAATGCCCCACACCAAAGCACGGTATTTACGTTTGGTAGTCTTATTGAAGAATTGAATTCCCAGATTTGTTTTAGCATCCGGTGTCTTGGCAATCACCAGTAAGCCCGAAGTATCCTTATCAATGCGATGAACAAGTCCCACGTGCGGGTCATTGGCATCATACTCCGGTATATCCTTCATGTGCCAAGCCAGCGCATTGACCAATGTACCGTGATAGTTTCCGTGTCCCGGATGCACGACTAGTCCCGCCGGTTTATTCACAACTATCAGATAAGGGTCTTCATAGACAATAGTAAGGGGAATGTCTTCAGGAATAATTTCATTTTCATACCGGGGACGATCCATCATCACCGTAATGACGTCCAGCGGTTTCACTTTATAGCTACTCTTCACCGGTTTACCATTGGCCATAACGAACCCCTCTTCTGCAGCCTTCTGAATGCGGTTGCGCGAAGCATTGACAATACGTTCGAACAGATATTTGTCGACTCTGACCATCGCCTGCCCCTTGTCTACAACCACGCGAAAGTGTTCGTAAAGCTGGGATTCGTCACCGACAGGTTCTATATCATCCAAATCATTTTCCAGTACATCCGGAAGTTCTTCCTCTATCATTCGAGTCCGTTTCTGTTATTTATCCATTAAAACCAACTATCATCTTGGGTAGATGATGACTCCGACGTAACCGGCTTGGCCGTATCTACGGAAACATCGACCGAGTCCTCCGACATATCACCGGAGCCATCTCCTACCATCAATGTCAAAGAAGCTCCCATCGGAATCTTTTCTCCGGCGGACAACAGACGTTCCTGATACTTCACTCCATATACCCAATCCTTCTCGCCATTTACCAGTTGAATCTGATTCAACTTGAAACCCGCATTCAGCAATTTAGCTTGTGCCTGACGGAGAGAACTATTATCCGCCACATCAGGAATTACACGTAAGGGAACATCCAATGTATTGACAGTCAAATATATCGTACGCCCTTCCTTCACCTTCTCACCAGCTCCCGGTTTCAGTTCAAGAATAACGCCTGCCGCTTTATCCTTGACATATCTCGTATCGGAAATCACATACACCAAACCATGATTTCGGAACATCTTTGTAGCCTCTTTTACAGTCATTCCTTTCACATCAGGAACCACGACAGTCTCACCATGATGTGTATATACATCAAGCCATCTCAGCACACCGAATATCACCACTACTACCACTACAATCATGGCGATAATATTCAACCCAAAAAATTTATTTGTTTTAAAAGAAAAAAAATCTTTAATAGCCATACGCATTGCTGTTAATATGAGCCAAAGATACGACAAAATAGTTGAACTTTAAAAAAGTAGGCGACGAAAAATGTCCCTATATGCTTATAAGAACACCTACCATCGCCATAATTGTTGCAACTATAATCCCCACTTTTATAGATTTCACAACCTTATATAATTATACGGAATTCAGATCCCGGATATACTCTTCCATAACATTTGTCCGCCCATAGACTTTATCAGTCGACAAAGAAAATCAAAAAGTCAGAGATAAGAGTAAACCATACAGCCTTTGTAACATACAATTCTTCTGAAAACAAAAAGGCGGAAATCCAATTCTCCGCCTTTTTTGTTTCCTGATGACAAGTGATTACCACTTTTGTCCATTGTACTCATCAGAAACAGTCAGTTTCTTTCTGCCTTTTGCACGACGAGCGGCTAATACTCTACGACCATTAGCCGATGCCATTCTCTCACGGAAACCGTGTTTGTTCTTTCTCTTTCTGTTAGAGGGTTGAAATGTTCTTTTCATTACTATATCTTGTTTTTATGTTATTATTCCACGTAATCGGGCTGCAAAAATAGGCACTTTTTTTAAATTAACCAAGAGATAACTCATTTTTGCTCAAAAGTTTTTGTGTTTTTTACTGATTTAGATTACTTTTGCACTCAAATTTCTGTAATAACAATTAAACAACAATAATATAATAAGAAAAATAGCAGTATGATTAATGCTCAAGACATCAAAAACGGAACTTGTATCCGTATGGACGGAAAGCTCTATTTCTGTATTGAATTCCTGCATGTAAAACCAGGTAAAGGTAATACTTTCATGCGTACAAAACTGAAAGATGTAGTTAGCGGGTACGTTTTAGAACGCCGTTTCAACATCGGTGAAAAGTTGGAAGATGTACGTGTAGAACGTCGTCCTTATCAGTTTTTATATAAAGAAGGAGAAGATTATATCTTTATGAACCAGGAGACATTCGACCAACATCCTATCTCTCACGATCTGATCAATGGTGTCGACTTTTTACTCGAAGGTATGGTGGTAGATGTTGTTTCTGACGCTTCTACCGAAACTGTACTTTATGCAGATATGCCGATCAAAGTTCAAATGAAAGTAACTTACACAGAACCAGGATTGAAAGGTGATACAGCTACTAATACCCTAAAACCTGCCACTGTAGAATCCGGCGCAACTGTACGCGTTCCATTGTTTATCAACGAAGGCGAAACAATTGAAATCGATACCCGCGACGGTTCTTATGTAGGACGTGTGAAAGCATAATCCACATAAAAAAATAGCCGGTAATCTTTGGACTACCGGCTATTTTTATGTCTTTACAGATGATTTTTTATTTATATCCTGCCGCTTTGGCAATTCTCTTCGGAATTTCAGTATTATCTATCTTTTCACCGAACAGATCAGCACCGGCTCCGATAGCAAACACAGGAATAAAACCTGCAGAGTGTCCGCCACTCACCCAACCTACCATAGCTATTTCATCCATAACCTCTTTGGCACGTGCAGCCATCGGTTCACTCTTTGAGTACAAACTTTCAGCAAATACCACCTTATTTCTCACGAATGACTTCTCGAACTCATCACGCAACTTCTTTTCCTGCTCCCAAGAGATGGGGAATTGCTTCCAGAAACCCATTTCCTCACCGAGGAATGTTTTCATATCTTCCCAAGTCACTTTATTGCCTTTTGATTTTCTCAATTCACTGATGCGTTTCGAAAGTTCGTCAGCAGAATGTTTCTGATATTGCAATGCTTTCAAATTCAGTGCATACTGTCCCGTACCGAGTACAATACCGCCAGTTTCATGGTCCGCAGTGACTACAATCAGTGTTTCTTTCGGATGTTTCTTATAGAATTCGTAGGCTACTTTGATTGCATCATCCATATCTTTCACTTCATTAAACACAGTAGCGGCATCATTGGAGTGGCAAGCCCAGTCAATCTTCCCGCCTTCTACCATCAAAAAGAAACCTTTGTTCTTGCCTTTAGTCAGGAAATCGATAGCACTCTCAGTAATCTGCGCCAATGTCAAATCACCTTCTTTACGGTCAATAGCATAAGGCAAACAAGACGGATTGGCACCTTCTTCCTGAATAAGAATCATTTTGTCAGCTTTACCGGCTTTCGCCTTGTAGTCATTATATCCACGTGCCACTGTATATCCAGCTTCTTCAAAGATCGGATAAATACTCGGAGCTTTCTTCTTATCAAAAGAAGTAGTCGGCTTCAGGAAACCACCACCTGCATAAAAGTCGAAATTTGCTTTCGGCAAGTCAAGGGCGATTTCATAATACATATTACGGTCCGGCTGGTGTGCATAAAATGCAGCAGGGGTGGCATGATCTACACTGACAGAGGTAGTGATACCTACTTTCTTGCCTGCTTTCTTAGCTTTCTCGGCTACAGTCTGAATCGCATTCTTATCTTCTCCCACAGCAATAGCATGATTATACGTTTTCTGTCCCGTTGCCAGTGCAGTACCCGCAGCAGCAGAGTCGGTTACAGAATTTGTTGCAGAGAAAGTAGTTGCCATGGTAGCGACCGGGAATTGGGTAAATAACAAAGGCTCGATGCCAATGCGTCCGTTCTGAAGCTCAGCCTGATACATCTCCGTACCATTTACCTGATTCACTCCCATTCCATCACCGATGAAATAAAATACGTACTTTGCCTGTCCGTTTGCTACAACGGAAATAAGGACAAAGAACAATGAGTAAATTAACTTTTTCATTCCTTAATAATTTTATTGTTAGATTAGTTGTCTACAAAGGTAGAAAAAAAGATATGCAGTGACAATCGAACACTAATATAAATAACGGATATTACCTTCCTTTATAGGCCTTATTCACCTTAATATATTACAAATTACAGATTCATCACATTCTGCTCAAAACAGTCTTTATCACCGACAGCCTTATTGCGCATCCGGCTACGGTAATTATAAATGGTTGCTAAAGAATAGCCCAAGAAATGAGCAATCTTGTTACTGTCTACTACCCCTAAGCGGATTAGTGCAAAGATACGAAGTTCCGTGGTCAGAAGTTCGTTAGATTTCGGATATATGCGTCCCTCTTCTACCAGCAGTTCATTAAAAGAAGTAATAAAATTGGGGAAAAGCTTCAAGAAAGACCTATCGAACTCATTATAAAATTCATTTCGCTCATCACGGATGAACTGTTCGGACTTTATGGCTTTGAACAGGTCTTCGATGCGGGATGCCATAGCCAATTTGGCTAATGAACGACGATAAGTCTCCAGCTTATCCAAATAGCTGACACATCTGTCCAAATAACGAGCGATATATACTTCTTTGATTTTTCCCGTCTGTTCCAGTTCTTTATTTACTACCTGCATCTGTTTGTTCGCCACCCTTAAATCACGCCGCATGACAGACAGCTTTTTCATCCAACGATACAAATAGAAAACGGCAATAAGGAGGAAGAAAGACAGCATACTGACACTAATAAGCATTGCCTGAAAAATAGCACGCTCTTTCTCTTCCTTCAGTTTATAAGCCTTATCTATAATAGGAAAGAACTCTGTCACCTCGATAAAACGCAAACGAGCATTACAGGCTACGGCATCTTCCATCGAACAACTCAGATATTTGTAAGCACGATCTACATCACCCAATTCATACATCAAATATGCCAGCTTCTGCAACGCAGCATACTCCCTGACAGAAGATTCCAAATCGGCGATAGCCGTCAATATCAAATAATAAATTTCCTTCTCCTTATCTTTCTTCATGCCGTACGCTTCAGATATTGTGTAATAGATATAAACTTTTTGGCGTTCGTCAACCATATCTTTCAGCGCATCACCAAGCATCACCAAAGCAGAATCAGCTTTACCTGTAACTATACATTTCTCCGCTAATACAATCGTACGGTTTATTTCAGGAGACATCACACTAATGATAGAATCGCGGTATAAGTCTGTTTTTTCCAGATATTTCTTTTTTTCTTCTTTATTGGTGGTATAATCGGCAAGCCAGCCATAGCAGGCACGATAAGTCTGATAATAGGCCAGCAACGTTTGTTTGTCCAGTTTCTCCGAGTTTATTTTCTTCAATTCTTCCATAGCTTCAATATACATTCCCATCACCCCCAATGCCGTCACACGATCAATTACAATCTCATTCGCTAACTCCGGGCAGTTCAGTTGAGGGAGAATTTGCTGTCTCTTATTGATATAATGAAGCGCAGAGTCTGCCTGATAATGAAGATAAACATCAAACAAAGAACCATACAACCGATATTTATCAGCAAATGTAACCGAATGAGCCAGTTGCACTTTCAGCGCATCAATAGTCTTCTCTTTCTCAATCTGAAAAACTTCTTTCCTACTTATAATATCATCCAGCCTTCTAAGAACGACCTCATTATCAATCTGTTTGGCAGACAGGATAGTCGGACAAACGAAAAGAAAAGCTAAGATATAGGCTACATTCCTCATAGATTACTTTTTAAGATGCCACAAATATACGGAATATTGTAATGAACGTGAAAAATACGTTCAAAAGAATTTTTAATTCGAAATGATGCACATAATTACTTTAATGCGGCAAATCACACTCTGTCACAAAATGAAGCTTTCTCTTATTTGAGGAAGCTGCTCCAATGGAGAATAAGGAAATGAAGTCATAGTCAAAGGAAAACTGAAACACTTCACACCGAGCAAAGGCATCCATGTGTATGAAAGGAAACAAGGTGATAAATAAGTCGTCGTTTTCCTGAATAGAACAGAAATAAACTATCGACTTGAACACTCACCAGAAAATACTCCCCAATCCTTTCGCATACAATGTATTGGAAGATAAAAAAGTAGAATTAGAAAAGAATTTAACACTTCCGGGTCGTGAGATATACCTTTTATCCTTTTAAAAAAGTTCATCAGAACTTATATTTATCTGCATTCATAGAATAGTTATTCGTCTATAAATCAAAATAATAAAGGTTATACTAACTTGTATTTTTATTCTAATTGAAAAACTCGGTTCATACGGTCGCTACATTTGCAATATCCGAAACAAAAGGAATGAAATTATCAGTTAGCTCACAATTTAATACCATAAAAATAAAATGAAAAAGAATCTTTTATTCATCGCATTTCTCAGCATCTCGTTTATAGCGAATGCACAACAGAAACTGACTTCACCGGATGGAAATCTAGTAATGACCTTCCAGATTAACAAAGAAGGTGCTCCAACGTACGACTTAATTTATAAAGACAAAACTGTTATCAAGCCCAGCATCTTGGGACTGGAACTAAAAAAAGAAGATAATGCCCGTACAGATTTCGACTGGGTAGACCGCCGGGATCTGACCAAGCTTGATTCAAAGACGAACCTTTATAACGGATTCGAAGTGAAAGACATCAAGACTTCCACACTCGACGAAATCTGGCGACCAGTATGGGGAGAGGAAAAAGAAATCCGCAATCATTATAACGAGCTGGCAGTCACGCTGTATCAGCCCATGAACGACCGTTCTATCCTTATTCGTTTCCGGTTGTTTAATGACGGCTTAGGATTCCGCTACGAATTCCCGCAGCAGAAATCCTTGAACTACTTCATCATCAAAGAAGAACATTCCCAGTTTGCAATGTCAGGTGACCACATCGCTTACTGGATACCGGGTGATTATGACACTCAGGAATATGATTACACCATCTCCCGCCTGTCGGAAATCAGAGGTTTAATGAAAAAAGCCATTACTCCGAACTCTTCACAGACACCTTTCTCACAGACAGGCGTACAAACTGCGTTGATGATAAAAACAGATGACGGTTTATACATTAATCTTCACGAAGCCGCCCTTATCAATTACTCCTGCATGCACCTGAACCTGGACGACAAAAATATGGTATTCGAATCTTGGCTGACTCCGGACGCTAAAGGAGACAAAGGTCATCTGCAAACTCCCTGCAATACTCCGTGGCGTACCATTATCGTCAGCGATGATGCACGTGACATTCTTGCATCCCGCATCACTCTAAACCTAAACGAGCCTTGCAAAATCGCAGATGCCGCCACATGGGTGAAACCGATGAAATACATCGGCGTATGGTGGGATATGATCACCGGAAAAGGCTCATGGGCTTATACCGACGAACTGACCAGCGTAAAACTGGGTGAAACGAATTACTCTAAGACAAAACCTAATGGCAAGCACTCTGCCAGCACTGCTAATGTGAAACGCTATATTGATTTCGCCGCAGCCAACGGATTCGACGCTGTATTGGTAGAAGGCTGGAATGAAGGCTGGGAAGACTGGTTCGGCAACAGTAAAGACTATGTATTCGACTTCGTCACTCCATATCCGGATTTCGATGTAAAAGAAGTAAATCGTTATGCAGCAAGCAAAGGCGTCAAGATGATGATGCACCACGAAACTTCCGCATCTATCCGCAACTACGAACGCCATATGGACAAAGCTTACCAGTTTATGGTAGACAATGGCTACAATGCTGTAAAAAGCGGTTATGTAGGCAACATCATTCCTCGCGGTGAACACCACTACGGACAATGGATGAACAACCACTACCTGTATGCAGTAACGAAAGCAGCCGACTACAAAATCATGGTAAATGCCCATGAAGCAACCCGTCCGACAGGTATCTGCCGCACGTACCCCAACCTAATCGGCAACGAATCCGCACGCGGAACTGAATATGAGTCATTCGGTGGCAATAAGGTATATCACACCACTATACTTCCTTTCACCCGTCTGGTCGGTGGCCCTATGGATTATACTCCAGGAATCTTCGAAACTCATTGTAACAAGATGAATCCTGCAAACAATTCACTGGTACGTTCTACCATCGCCCGCCAATTAGCATTGTACGTAACTATGTACAGCCCTCTGCAAATGGCTGCCGATATCCCCGAAAACTACGAGCGTTTCATGGATGCTTTCCAATTTATCAAAGACGTGGCAATTGACTGGGACGAAACAAACTATCTGGAAGCAGAACCGGGAAAATATATCACTATCGCTCGTAAGGCAAAAGGTACAGGCGACTGGTATGTAGGTTGTACTGCCGGTGAGGACGGCCATACATCCAAACTGACATTCGATTTCCTCACACCGGGCAAACGATACATTGCCACAGTTTATGCGGACGCAAAAGATGCCGATTGGAAAGAAAATCCGCAAGCTTATACCATCAAAAAAGGTATCCTGACAAACAGAAGCAAACTGAACTTGCATGCTACCAACGGTGGTGGCTATGCCATCAGTATCAAAGAAGTAAAGGATAAATCAGAAGTAAAAGGATTGAAGAAACTTTAAGAACTAAGATTGAGAGAATATAGTTCTCAGTAGGTATTATTTAGAGAGAGAATTTTGATTTTTGATAAAATAACTTTAAATTAGAGACATGAAAAAGAGCTTAAGACTTAAAGCCCTACTCACATTATTGGTGGGACTCTTCCTTTCCATTGAAGCATTTGCCCAGCAAATAGCAGTCAAGGGGCATGTGAAAGACACAACGGGTGAACCTATCATCGGTGCGAACGTACTGGTAAAAGGTACAACCAATGGAACAATAACTGATTTCAATGGTAACTTTATGTTGAATGTACGGAAAGACGCCATTCTTTCCATTTCATTCGTCGGCTATAAATCTGCAGAGGTGAAAGCTGCTCCTTCAGTAATGGTTACATTGGAAGATGATTCTCAAGTACTGGACGCAGTAGTCGTTATCGGCTACGGCTCGGTGAAGAAGAATGATATGACCGGTTCGGTTACAGCCATCAAACCGGACAAGCTAAATAAAGGTTTGATTACCAACGCACAGGACATGATGACCGGAAAGATTGCCGGTGTGAGCGTCATCAGCAAAGGCGGAGCTCCGGGTGCAGGTGCAACAATTCGTATCCGAGGCGGTTCTTCACTGGCTGCGGAAAACGACCCGCTGATTGTAATCGATGGTCTGGCAATGGATAATAAAGGAGTGAAAGGTTTGTCCAACCCTCTATCCATGGTCAACCCTAATGATATTGAAAGCTTTACCGTATTGAAAGATGCTTCAGCTACCGCTATTTATGGTTCGCGTGCTTCCAATGGTGTTATCATCATCACAACGAAGAAAGGTCAGGCAGGTGCACGTCCCACCATCTCTTATGACGGCAATTTATCTGTCAGCAATGTAAAATCTACCGTTGATGTAATGGACGGAGACCAGTTTCGTTCTTTCATCAAAAACATTTGGGGAGAAGAAAGCGAAGCTTATAGCAAACTAGGAAACGGCAATACCGACTGGCAGAAAGAGATATTCCGCGCAGCCGTAAGTACAGACCATAACCTCACTATTTCCGGTGGATTAAAGAATATGCCTTACCGCGTTTCTTTCGGTTATACCAACCAGAATGGCATTGTGAAAACATCCAAGTTCGAACGTTATACGGCATCTGTCAGTCTGGCTCCTTCTTTCTTTAAAGACCATCTGAAAGTAAATGCCAACCTGAAAGGTATGATTGCCAAAAACCGTTATGCCGACGGTAATGCGGTAGGTTCTGCAGTCAGCTTTGACCCTACACAATCCGTCCGTTCCGATGATCCCTACCATCAATACTATTTTGACGGATATTTCCAATGGAATACGGATGCTTCTTCTTTGAATGACGACACATGGAAACGTACTTTTAACACCAATGCCCCCGGTAATCCGGTCGCCTTGATAGAAGAAAAAGACGATCGTGCCATCTCCAAATCTTTAATCGGTAATCTGGAACTGGATTATAAGTTTCATTTCTTGCCGGACTTGCACGCACACGTGAACGGTGGCATGGACCTCTCTACGGGTAAGCAATATACGGATGTCTCCCCCTATTCTTCGACCAACAACTATTATGGCAGCTATGGCTGGGAACAGAAAGACAAGTACAACCTCTCTTTGAACGCTTACCTGCAATACAACAAAGATTTTACCGACAAACATCGTTTCGATGTAATGGCAGGCTATGAATGGCAACACTTCCATGATACGTCCGACCAGGAATATTGGGGACTCTATCCACTGTCGAACAACGTGGTAGAGAACAGAGGTCAGCGTTACAACAATACCTCAAGTGGTTCGGCTACGGAAAGTTATCTGGTATCTTTCTTCGGTCGTGTCAATTACACACTGCTGGACCGTTACCTGTTTACGGCAACCGTACGCCAGGATGGTTCTTCCCGTTTCCACAAAAACAACCGTTGGGGATTGTTCCCGTCTTTTGCTTTGGGATGGAAGTTGAAAGAGGAAGCTTTCCTGAAAGACGTTGATGTACTTTCGGATTTAAAACTTCGTCTTGGCTATGGTATTACCGGTCAGCAGAATATCAATTCGGGCGACTATCCATATCTGGCTGTTTATGAGACAAACAAAGACGGGGCTTACTATCCTATCTTGGGAGAAGGAACCACTTACCGCCCGAATGCATACAACCCGGACTTGAAATGGGAAAAGACGACCACTTATAATGTAGGTCTGGACTTCGGATTCCTGAACAACCGCATCAACGGTGCTGTGGATTATTACTATCGCAAGACCACCGATTTGCTGAACAGCGTATTCGTTTCTGCCGGAACGAACTTCAAAAACAAGGTATTGTCCAACGTCGGTTCATTAGAAAATTCAGGTATCGAATTCTCTATTAATTCAAAACCGGTTGTAACTACCGACTGGACATGGGACCTTGGCTTCAATATCACTTACAATAAAAACGAAATCACCAAATTAACTACCGGAGATAGCGAAAATTATTATGTTGCTGCCGGAGACAATATCGGTGGAGGACGTGACATGAAAGCAATGGCACATACCGTAGGACATCCGGCTTCTTCCTTCTATGTTTACCAGCAAGTGTATGACGAGAACGGAAAGCCTATCGAAAACGAATTTGTAGACCGCAACGGAGACGGAACGATTAACGGTGACGACCGCTACTTCTACAAGAAGCCGACAGCCGATGTACTTATGGGACTTACTTCCCGTCTTTCATACAAGTCATGGGATTTCAGTTTCTCACTGCGCGCCAGTTTGAACAATTATGTATATAACTCTGTCGAAGCAGGTGGCTCCGACTGCAACCCGACTTCCATCTATTCATTCGGCGCACTTAACAACCGCCCGTTGATGGGAGTGGCAAACAATATCCAAAGCAAGAACGACAACACCTTGCTGTCCGATTACTTCGTTCAGAATGCCTCTTTCATGAAATGTGACAACATCACTTTGGGATACTCGTTCAAAAAGCTGTTCGGCGCTTCGATTGGCGGACGCGTATATGCAGCCGTACAGAACGTATTCACTATCACCAAATACAAAGGACTTGACCCTGAAGTAGAAAAGGGATTGGATAACAATATTTATCCACGTCCTCTGACTACGTTAATCGGTTTGAGCCTTAATTTCTAAACCTACTAAAATACCAATTATGAAATTCAGATATATAAAATCAATCCTATCGGCTGCCTCACTATTACTGGCAGTCAGCGTGACTTCATGTATCGGTGACCTGGATGCGACTCCTATCGACCCGAATATAGTGATGACATTCGACCAAGCAAGCGTTTTTAACAAGATATATGGCACCCTCGGACTGACTGGTCAGAAAGGTCCCGACGGAAGCGGTGACTTGGACGACATCGACGAAGGTACTTCCTCTTTCTACCGTATGACTTGGTGTGCCAACCAATTGATGACAGATGAAGCGATTGTCAATTCATGGAACGATGCCGGTGTCGCTACTATTGCCGATTGCAGTTGGAGTTCTTCCAATGAAATCGTGACAGGACTCTATTACCGTCTGACATTCGATATCACTTTGTGCAACTACTTCTTAGAACAAACGGAAGGACTGACAGATGATGAAACGACACGCCAACGTGCAGAAGTACGTTTTATCCGTGCTTTGAACAACTACTACCTGATGGATATGTTCGGCAATCCGCCGTATTGCGACAAAGTATCAACAGAGAAGCCTCAGCAAATACAACGTGCGGATCTCTTCGCGAAGATTGAAGAAGAGTTGAAAGAAATCGGTGACGACGCCACTGCCACACTGGCACAGCCGCTTCAAACGACTTACGGCCGTGTAGACCGTGTTGCCGCCTGGTTATTGCTGGCACGTATGTATCTCAACGCAGAAGTCTATACCGGCACGCCTCAATGGGGAAAAGCCAAAGAATATGCCCAAAAAGTGATTGATTCCGGATATAAACTGGCTCCTGTCTACAAACACCTGTTCATGGCAGATAATGACGGCAGCAATGTCAACAAGGCAAGACAGGAAGTGATACTTCCGATTTTGCAGGATGGTGTGAGAACCAAGAGTTGGGGTGGTTCGCTGTTCTTGATTGCAGGTACGCACAAAAGTGACACAGGCATGAATCCCTGGGGAAGCAAGCAAGGATGGGGCGGCCCGCATTGTCGCCAGACAATGGTAGCCAAATTCTTCCCGAACGTAAATGATGCCCCTTCCGTATTGGAAAACCAGATGGTAGTGGCAGCAAAAGATGATCGTGCCTTGATGTGCGGAGTGCAGAGAAGTACGTCGACAGGCGACAATATGAGCTTTACAGACGGATTCGCATGTGCCAAATTCTCGAACATCCGTGCAGACAACGGACTGACAAGCGATACGGACAATCCCGATATGGATATACCTCTTCTTCGTATGGCAGAAGCTTATCTGATTGTAGCAGAAGCCAGCATCCGTGCCAACAATGGTGTTTCTACTCAGGAGACCATAGACGCTATGCATGAAATCCGTAAGCGTGCGAACGCCGCCGAATCTGCTTCATACACATTGACGGACATCCGTGACGAATGGGCGCGTGAGTTCTGGTTTGAAGGTCGCCGCCGCATTGACTTGATTCGTTTCGGCGATTTCGGCGGACGCACCGACTATAACTGGGATTGGAAAGGTGGAGAAAAACAAGGTACTGAAATAAAAAAGTTCCGCAACATTTATCCTATTCCTGCCAATGATATCAATGCGAATACGAATCTGAAGCAAAACCCGGAATATTAAACCAGACCGAAGTTATACTTTTATAAAAACAGAGTAATATGAAAAAAATAAATATACTGACGTCCATACTAGTAGCGACAGCCCTGCTGACCGCCTGCGAGGATGACAGGGACTCAAATCCTACCATACAGGAACCTACTACTTTTGTATTGAACACTCCTGCCAATGCAACGTCCAACGTCTATGACCTGAATCAATCCAAGAATATCGAACTGACTTGTACGCAACCGGACTATGGCTATCCTGCCGTAGTGACTTACACCGTGCAAGCGGATTTAACAGACAAATGGACTGATGAAACGGAAACGGCAGATGCTTCTTATCTGACACTACCTTCCATATCTACATCAGCCAAAGTGGATGCCAACACACAGGAATTGAATAAGGTAATCGTAAAACTTGCCGGCTGGACATCGGAGAATGATTATGACGGTGAACCGATGAGTGTATTTGTACGTTTGTACGCACATATCGGAGATAAAGGATATCCTATATATTCCAATTCGATAGAATTGAAATGTATACCTTATTATATGGATATATCTGATGCCGTTCCTGCCACTTATTATTTACTGGGCGATTTCATCGGTGAAGTTCCCTGGGGAAATCCGACAATGACAGCAGGTACCGCTTATTTCCCGATGTCACTGGTAAAAGGATATGCGTATGATGCCAATACAGGTAAAGGAGAATTTACCTACACAGGATATATCCCGGCAGATAAAGGATTTAAGATAGTAGCTGTTCCCGGTGCATGGGACAACCAATGGGGAAATGCGGACAGCGAAGGATTCACCAATTTGGTAAATGACAAGAATTCTCAAAATATTAAAGTGAATGCGGCCGGCTGGTACACGCTTCATCTCAATACGATTGAGAATAAACTGACAATGAAAGCTACTACTTTTGAAACTCAACCGACAGAGTATGATGCCGTCACATTGACTTATGGTTCGGAATCTGTAGACATGACCAAAGTAACCATGGAGCATTCACATATATGGTATGCCGACATAACAATCGCATCAAGCTGCAAAGCCAAATTCACTTCCGGTGACAAAACTTGGGGTGGAGAGGTATTCCCATTCGGCTCATTTGTGGATGCCGCAACAATCAGTTGCAAACCGGGTGATTATACCGTACTGTTCAACGAACTGGACGAGTGCTATTACTTCAAAGCAAAATAGATTAATCTTAAATGCAGATAGATATGAAAAAATTATCAATATATATAACCGTGTTACTGGCTGCTTCACTGACAGCTTGTAACGAAGATTTTAATGAAGGGATAGCTTCCCCACAGTCTTACGGACAGGAAGAAGCTGCCGGAAAGATTACTTTTACGGCTACAGGTATAGACCCTATTAATCTTGGAAATGTCGAGGAAGAATCCGTAGCAGTTGCCGTATTTACGGCTCCTGCCGTTGAAGAAGAAGCCACCATATCCTATAAAATGAAGTTGGATAATAAAGTGACCTTAGCCGTAGACGATAAAGGACACGTAGCAACGGAAGATTTGCAAAATGCAGTGGCACAGATATACGGTATCCGTCCGGTAGAACGTACCATGAATGCTGTATTAACGGCATACGTGGTTATCGGGAAGACAGTATATGCGGCACGGGCTGGAAGTTATGAACTGAAAGTTACTCCGGAAGCACCGGTTATTGAAAGCGCTTATTATATTAATGGCTCTCTGACTTGGGAACAGAATGTAGCATTTGTTAATACAAGTGGTGATCCTTATACCAATTCAGTCTTTACAACAACAGTTCCTGCTCTGGTTACAGATAACACCGGTGCAAAAGATGCCTATTTCCTGATTAAATCCAACTCAGGCAAATCACTTGGCGCGGTTGATGCTGACAACGATGCTCCAGAAGGTAATCTCATTTTATCAGAAACAGCAAATCCTATCAAAATATCCGGTGGCGATTATAAATCAGTTAGAATCTCCATCAACATGATGGAAGGCACTTATAAGATTGAGAAAACAATGGATGCACCTCATTTATGGATACCTGGAAATCATCAGGAATGGAAGCCTTCACAAGCACCGACTTTATATAAGCCGGAAGGAAACAATGCTTATTGGGGAATGTCGGAATTGAACGGTGGCTTTAAGTTTACCGCACAGCCTTATTGGCCGGATAGTTCAAATGGCGGACTTGATTATGGATATGACTATTTTACCTCGAAAGAAGGTATGACAAATGATGGTGGAAACTTATCATTGCCCCAAGGTATCTACTACATGGTAGTCAATTTGGATGATAAATATCTCTCTGCAACTGAAATAACATCTATGGATATAATAGGCACAGCCATAGGCGGATGGGAAAACGGCCAAAAACTGACTTATGATGCAACAGAAAAATGCTGGACTGTAAATACGGAAATGACAGCAGGGGAATTTAAGCTTCGTGTCAACTCCACTTGGGATTCCGGTATTAGTTTCGGGGGAGCATTAGATGCACCCACTCCTTTCTCAAGCGATAATATTGTGATGGACGCAGCGGGTAACTACACTATAAAATTCTATCTGAGCAGTAGATTAGTCCTCATTAAAGAATAATAAAATAACAAATGGAGAGAACTATTGAACGTAAAAGCAGCAACAGTTCTCTCCATCTTCAAATTGAACAAGTATGAAAAAAGATATAAGACCTATATTCTGGATGCTGCTCTGCCTACTCACGATAGCAGCATGTTCCGACGAAAACCACGAGATGTTAATCACCGGTCCGAAAATTCCCGAGCTGGATCACGAACCGTCTATCGAAGAATTGGTAGAAGGAATAAATAATTATCCTACTAAGTTTAAGGGAGACAAGCAAGGAAAGATCTGGTATAGAGCAACAGCTGGTGACGACTTATACGGATATAAAGGCGATGTATATGTTCACATCGGTATCAATGACTGGATGCATGTTCCTACGGAATGGGGCATAAATGAAGATAAGTATAAGGCAGAGAAAGTGGCGGATAATATTTGGTGCTTTACGCTTGCCCCAACAGTACGCGAATGGTTTGGCGCGGAAAATGCAGCAAACATTCAAAATGTCTGCATCCTCTTCCGCAATGGTGAAGCGTTGACTGACGAAAAGAAAACCAGCGACTTTTTTATCACAGTAACAGGAGACAAGACTTTCACACCGACTCCGGTAGAGATAGCTGCCTGCCCGGTAGAAGAAGCGGGTATCCATCCATCGGCTGACGGAACATCTGTGACTTTCGCGCTATACGATTTGGATACAGACAACAATTATAAGGATTATGCTTGTCTGATTGGCGACTTCAATGATTGGGAGCTGAGCACAGAATACCAAATGAAGCGTGATAACGACAAACACTTCTGGTGGTATACGGTTACGAATATCACCCCTGCTAAAGAGTATGGTTTCCAATATTACATAGGCAGCGAAAAAGATGGAAACGTCCGTATTGGTGACCCCTATTGTGAAAAAGTGTTGGATGGTTCGAACGATAAACATCTTGTACAACAGGGAGTTTATCCGGCTAGCGCCATACAATATCCGAATGGAAAGACGACAGGTATTGTTTCTGTATTCCAAACGAAACCGACATCGTACAACTGGCAAGTATCCGATTTCAAGATTGATTATCCTGACAATATGGTAATCTATGAGTTACTATTCCGTGACTTCACACAAGTGGGTCCCGAACTCGCTACGGGTACAATCAAAGAAGCAATGAAACATTTAGCCTACATCAAGAGCCTGGGCGTGAATGCTATTGAACTGATGCCTATACAAGAATTCGACGGGAATAATAGCTGGGGATACAATCCATGTTATTATTTTGCAATGGACAAAGCATATGGAACGAAAGAAGAATATAAGCATTTCATTGATGAATGCCACAAGCAAGGCATCGCAGTATTGTTGGATGTAGTTTACAACCATGCTACCGGTAGTCATCCATTTGCAAAACTTTATTGGAATTCGAAAGAAAGCAAGACAGCCAAGAATAATCCGTGGTTTAACGTTGATGCTCCTCATCCATTCAGTGTATTCCATGACTTCAATCACGAGTCACCGCTCGTACGTGAATTTGTAAAACGTAACTTGAAGTTTTTGCTGGAAGAGTATAAATTTGATGGTTTCCGTTTCGACTTAACCAAAGGATTTACCCAAAATAAAAGCAGTGAATCAACGGCAAGCAATAGAGATGACTCCCGTATTGCTATCTTGAAGGATTATTATGAAACAGTAAACACGACCAATCCTAATGCAGTGATGATTCTCGAACACTTCTGCAATTTGGATGAAGAGTCTGAATTGGCTGAAGCAGGAATGAAACTATGGCATAATATGAATGAAAGCTATTGTCAGTCAGGAATGGGAGAATCGAGCAGATCAGACTTCTCATATATGCGAAATAACGGAATGCCTGCCGGGAGATGGATTAATTTCATGGAAAGTCATGATGAAGAAAGGGTCGCATACAAACAAGCAGCTTATGGCAATCTTCAGAATACAAGTCTTGCCATTCGCATGAAACAACTGGAAACAAATGCAGCCTTCTTCCTGACTGTTCCGGGGCCGAAAATGATTTGGCAGTTTGGCGAACTCGGTTATGATTATTCCATAATGTATAAGCACGATGGTACAATGGGAACTGAAAAGAATACAGATGCCAAGCCTGTGAAATGGAATTATCTTGACAACCAATATCGAAAAGAATTATATGACACTTATAGTACTTTGCTGAAATTACGCAATGAGAATCCGGACTTATTCAGCGACAGTGCTTTCAAGGATTGGAAAGTTAGTGTTTCCGACTGGGATAAAGGTCGTTATTTAAGATTGGAATCAAGTACAAAGAAATTGGTTGTAGTAGGTAATTTCATGAATGAGCAAATTAATATAAATGTATACTTTGGCAACCCGGGAGATTGGTATGAATTGAACGGAGCGACATTGAAGGTTACCAACTCTGAACAGTCCGTCACCATACCTGCAAATAGCTTCAAGCTATACACCAATTTTCAAATAAACAATTAACAGACAATTTCAAGGCGCGAAACACTTTGTTCCAAGGCAAATTCAAAAAACAGGTGTGTGATAGGTGATCCATGCGGGGGTGATAGGTTGAAAGAGGATTTTCATTTTTATCTATGAGAGAGCTTTTTCTTTTCCTTCCTGTTTCAGCATATTAATCTTTTGTACGGCTCTTTCATTTAAGATAAAAATATAGCCATACTGCCCCTTATTTGGTCTAATGCGAGCCGGGTAATTGGTTGATGTTTGTCTGTCAGTCAATTATCTTTATCGGACGCGGGACGTATTACCGCTTTTACCCAATATTGTCCTAAATAAATTTTGAGCATGAGCTAACTGACTATACTGTTAAGTATAGCCTCGAGAGTTCAAAATCAATCCCCCCTAATCGTTTTCGATGGTTTCGGGAGGTGGTGTAAATGGTTGATCAAGCCATTTTTGGAGGTCGATTTTGGTAAATGTGTTCAGCCGGAGCGTGACCACAAGGTTAGCCAATGCCCATTTGTATCTTGCGATGTGCTTTAGCCATGTCAGAATCAGCATTGTAGTCATAGCAGTCCATATTTGGGTCTCTACGGCATTGCGGGATGTGCCGATAAAGCTCTTGATGCGTAGCAGTTGCTTGAGGTTGCGAAAGAAGATTTCTATGTTCCACCGAGCCTTGTACAGAGCCGCTATGCTTGATGCTGCCAATGTGAAGTTGTTTGTGAGTAACTCAATTTCAAAACCGTGTTCATCGTTCCATACTGCGATGCGACGTAAACGTTTGGGATATTTGGATTTGGCCGCCGAGAGTTCGAACTCGATTATTTCGTCAATAAGTACATTCTGAGCGTGTTTTTCAGGCAAAGGCAACTCCTCTATGGCTTTGTACCGGATATTGTCTTTATGACGCACTACAAAGAACACGTTGCTGCTGTCCCAATTATTCAGCAATGAGTAGTCACAGTAGCCTCGGTCGGCTACTACAATACTATACGGATGTAACTCAATATCAAAAGCAGCTTTGTTGTCGGTGGTTTTGCCATCGGTGATATTCACGAACTCCGGCAAAAGACTGTCATAGTCCAATAGCGTGTGCATCTTGACCGCCCCCTTGGTGGTAGTGTAATGTGCCCAGTCATATATTGACAGAGTCAATGACACCAATGTGGAGTCGAGCAGTTTTATCGGCATCTTGAAACGGAACTTTCTTCGTTGCCATAGGGCTTGCTGTCCGAAATACTGAAACAACGAGTAGAATATGCCGCGAAAAACCGAACTGTCTCGGTTGGCGTTCTGATATGCTACCGTTGACTTGGATGGTGCACGGTTGATTCCCAAATGATTGAGGTTGCCGGTGGCTGATTTCAGCCCGTTTGAGATATCTCTGACTGAATCACATCCTGAGAATTGGCTGAAAATCATGCTAACAAACTGACTCCATGTATTGTAGCCCTTGCAATGCTTGTCTGACCCCGAAGATTTTATGATTTTCCTGATATTTTCTTTCGGGAGATGTGATATTACCTGTGCGAAAAGTGTTATATTTGCCATAGGAAGTAGATGAGTTGGTAGCTTGCTACTAAGGTAGTCATTTTACCTTAGTTCTACTTCCTTTTTATTTGTTCCCCCCAATTTATTTAGGACAATATTGGCTTTTACCGTAAAGAGAGATATTTGTCGCTTGAACAACAGGAATATATTCGTAGGATTTTTCGTCAGAAAGGAATAGCGGAGGAACCTCCATTCGATTCCTACACAGAAAAATATATGTGGTAATTATCTGCCATCTGCAACAATTTCGCTGTATCTAATTGAAATATAATGGCTTATGGCGTTGCAGATACCTGTTGCAGATATGTTGCAGGCCAAGTATCTGCAACATATCTGTTTTAGCTCATGATGGTCTGACAACATGATAAACTACTCTTTCAATCTCACAAGTAAACTCGTATGCTATTTTGTATTTGTTGTTACTTCAGCGAACCACTCTGTTCAATATAGTGAACACTTTGTTTCAATATGGTGGAACACTCTGTTTCAACATGGTGAACACTTTGTTTCAATACGGTGGAACACTCTGTTTCAACACGGTGAACACTTTGTTTCAATACGGTGGAACACTCTGTTCGGTTTGAATACTTGTTTGCACTATGACTTATACTAGAAATGGTTGTCACTTTTAGAGGCTAGTTACTAAATAAGTTGTCACATTCTGTTATTCATAACTAAAACAGTTGTTAGTTTCTTCCCTTTGCTCCTAAGATAGTTGTCATACGTAAAAACAATGGACAAATCTGAGTGTGCTCGGGCTCTCGGTAAAAGTCAATAGGGTTCGACACCCTATTGGCTTTTGTGAGACAATGGCTTAAACCGTCATGTCCCGGGTTCTCGGTATCGCAAATATAGTATTTATTTATCATATGGAACCTTATTTTTCCACAATGATTTTCCCGGCACCTCTCCATGATATACGTCCATGGGTTTTTTCATACCTATGCTCATATGCGGTCGTCCATTATTATAGAAGTCAATCATTCGCGTAATCTGCTCCCGTGCCATCTCTTTATCCCTGAACAGCGACATGCCGTATATCCATTCCGTTTTCAGGATGCCATTCATCCTTTCTGCTACCGCATTGTCCGTCGGGTTGTAATCTTCAGTCATGCTCACACGTATATGATGAGTGACCAGTGTGTCGATATAGGCATCGCAGGCATACTGTACCCCCCGGTCGGAATGGTGGATTGTGCCGCAAAGATTGCCACCTCCGGCCTCATTGATGGCCTGTTCCAGTGCCTGTAGCGTATATTCGGCATGCAAACTGGGAGAGAGCACCCATCCTAAAACGGCATGTGAGTACATGTCCGTTACAAGATGGAGGTAGCATACGCCACCTTCAATCCAGATGTAAGTGATGTCACATACCCAGATATGGTTCGGGTATTGTGCCGTTACCCCCTTGATCAGATTCGGATACTTCTTGTAAAGATGGTGGGAGTCCGTCGTATGCCTGGGTTTCTTCGGGGGCAGCATAAGGCGTTCCGAACGCAGCAGATGAAGGAAGGCATCCCGCCCTCCGGTTATCTCGCTTCCATAAAGGGAGCGGAGCTCATGGTATAATTTCAAACCACCGATGCCCGGAGCCTTTGAGCGGTAGAAGAAGACGGCATCCAAGATGGCTGTTCTGATCTGATGACGCGACAAAAGATTTTTTTTCTTTTTGTAATAGGCCTGGGAAGACATGCCAAACAGTCCGCAAAGGGTTTTCACACTGATGTGAGGAAACTCTTCACGAAGGCCGGTGACTATTTGGCACCATCTTTTTTTAAGATGGAAATCCCTTCTTCTCTTTCTGTGAGTTCAATCAGTCTTTCAAAGGCATGGGAACGAAGTTTTTCAAGTTCCAAAGCCTTTCTCAGACGCAAATTTTCCGCTTCAAGAAGTTCTTCTTTAGATTTTGATTTTGGATTCTTTTTCATTTGAAGATCTGACAGAAGTTCGGGGGACAAAGATAAGGAATCCGAATCAATTGCATAACACTTTTGCCAACGCAGAATATAAGTATGGTTGGGTAAACCCCATTTCTTGGCAGTAGCAAACATTGACAAACCGCTACTGAAGTAATCACGGAGAACTTCCAATTTGAAAGTCTCAGAATAAATCTTACGAGATAATTTAGACATAATTTTTCTTTTTTTATGTCTCTAAAAAGGTGTCAACCTAAATCCGTATAAGACACTACATAAACATTGTGCGGCGTGTAGGCAAACTGTACTAATCCGGTATTTGAATAGTATGTTGCAGATAACTTTATCTGCAACAGCATAAGTCTCTTGTGTTCATCAATTTAGCATGATTTTGTTGCAGATGGCAGATGTTTTGTACCTTTCAAACATAGAGAGGAACTCTCGGTATGATGTCTTTCTGCATCGAAATGGTGTCGGCTGTGGCCCATAAAATAAGACCATTTTTGAGAGAACAAAACAGTTTTAAATGAAAGAGCCGTGCCGTGCATGCGAATGAAAATATACGTTAATCCATGTAATCTGTGGTGAAAAGTCACTATCTTTGCACATTGCAAAGCTGAAAACAACAAAAATCACACTATATAATGGAAAAGAAATTCAAAAGAACCACCGTTACATCGGCACTGCCGTATGCGAACGGACCTGTCCATATCGGTCACCTGGCTGGTGTATACGTACCAGCAGATATTTATGTACGTTATCTGCGTCTGAAAAAAGAAGATGTATTATTTATCGGAGGTTCGGACGAACACGGAGTACCTATCACGATCCGTGCCAAGAAAGAAGGAATTACTCCACAGGATGTAGTCGACCGTTATCATTCACTGATAAAAAAATCATTCGAAGAATTCGGTATCTCATTCGACGTATATAGCCGCACCACTTCACCGACGCATCACCAACTGGCTTCGGATTTCTTCAAGACATTGTACGACAAAGGCGAATTCATCGAAAAAACGTCAGAACAATATTACGACGAGGAGGCAAAAACATTCCTTGCCGACCGTTATATCACCGGAGAATGTCCCCATTGCCATGCGGAAGGTGCTTACGGCGACCAATGCGAAAAGTGCGGGACCTCACTTTCTCCTACGGAACTTATCAATCCGAAAAGCGCCATCAGCGGCAGCAAACCGGTGATGAAAGAGACCAAACACTGGTATCTTCCTCTCGACAAACACGAAGCATGGCTACGCAAATGGATTCTGGAGGATCACAAAGAGTGGCGTTCCAACGTATACGGCCAATGCAAAAGCTGGCTCGACATGGGGTTGCAGCCACGTGCCGTGAGCCGTGACCTCGACTGGGGAATCCCTGTTCCCGTAGAAAGAGCGGAAGGGAAAGTGCTTTATGTATGGTTTGACGCACCTATCGGATACATCTCCAACACCAAAGAACTGCTCCCCGACAGCTGGGAAACCTGGTGGAAAGATCCCGAAACCCGCCTAATCCATTTCATTGGAAAAGACAACATCGTGTTCCATTGCATCGTATTCCCTGCCATGTTGAAAGCAGAAGGCAGCTATATCCTGCCGGACAACGTGCCGAGTAACGAATTCCTCAACCTCGAAGGGGACAAAATCTCCACTTCCCGCAACTGGGCTGTATGGTTGCACGAATATCTAGCCGACTTTCCCGGCAAACAGGATGTACTCCGCTATGTACTGACCGCCAACGCACCGGAAACGAAAGACAACGATTTCACCTGGAAAGACTTCCAAGCACGCAATAATAACGAACTGGTTGCCATATACGGTAATTTCGTGAACCGTGCAATGGTATTGACCCAAAAATACTTCGACGGGTGCGTGCCCGCACAGGGCAGTCTGACCGACTACGACAAGGAAACACTGAAAGAATTTGCAGACGTAAAAGCAGAAGTGGAAAAACTGCTCGATGTATTCAAATTCCGCGATGCACAAAAAGAAGCCATGAACCTGGCACGTATCGGCAACAAATACCTGACCGACACTGAACCATGGAAACTGGCAAAAACAGATATGGAGCGGGTAGGTACTATCCTCAACATCTCCCTGCAACTGGTTGCCAACCTTGCCATTGCCTTCGAACCATTCTTGCCGTTCAGCTCGGAAAGACTCCGCAAAATGCTAAACATGGATACTTTCGAATGGTCTGAACTGGGACGTGACGACCTTCTCCCTGTAGGGCATCAGTTGAACAAACCGGAATTGTTGTTCGAAAAGATTGAAGACGCTACTATCGAGGCACAGGTACAAAAATTGCTCGATACAAAGAAGGCAAATGAAGAAGCCAATTACAAGGCTAATCCGATCCGTCCGAACATCGAATTCGATGACTTCACGAAACTGGATATCCGTGTAGGTACCATTCTCGAATGCCAGAAAGTTCCGAAAGCGGATAAATTGCTGCAATTCAAGATCGATGACGGATTGGAGACACGTACCATCGTATCGGGTATTGCCAAGCATTACCAACCGGAAGAACTGGTAGGAAAACAAGTTTGCTTCATCGCCAACCTTGCTCCGCGCAAACTGAAAGGCATTGTCAGTGAAGGCATGATTCTAAGTGCCGAAAACAATGACGGTAGTCTGGCAGTTATCATGCCGGGACGTGAAGTGAAACCGGGCAGTGAAGTAAAATAATAGCATGAGCGAGGATCAGTCACTAAAAGAAAAAACAGCCAAGGGATTATTTTGGGGAGGATTCAGCAACGGCATACAGCAGTTGCTGAATCTGACTTTCGGCATATTCCTCGCACGGCTATTATCCCGTGAAGACTACGGCATGATAGGTATGCTGAGCATCTTCTCACTGATAGCCGGCAGTCTCCAGGAAAGTGGTTTTACAGCCGCCCTTGCCAATAGAAAAAACGTACAGCACAAAGACTACAATGCCGTATTCTGGTTTAGTTCTACCATGGGCTTCACACTCTACGTCCTGCTCTTTTTCTGTGCCCCTTACATTGCCAAGTTCTATGACAACCCTGCCTTAACACCGCTGGCACGTTATTCATTTATCGGATTCTTCATCTCAAGTCTGGGAACTGCCCAAAGCGCATACATATTCCGCAACCTGATGGTGAAACAGCGGGCTATCTCCACCATGATCAGCCTCACCATTTCGGGAATTGTCGGAGTGACCATGGTGTATTGCGGAATGGCATATTGGGGATTTGCAACGCAAAACATCGTCTACGCTTCTTCCATCACTTGTTGTTACTGGTATTTTTCCCCATGGCGCCCGACAATACACATCAACCTGAAACCGCTGAAAGGAATGATTGCTTTCAGCAGCCGACTGTTGGTTACAAACATATTCAGCCACATCAACAACAATATCCTGTCGGTAATTCTGGGGAAGTTCTACTCGGAACGAGAAGTAGGCGACTTCAATCAGGCCAACAAATGGAACTCCATGGGGTACTCCGTAATAACCGGAATGGTCAATGGAATAGCCCAGCCCATACTTGCCAGCGTTACGGACGACCGTCAACGTCAGAAACGCATCTTCCGCAAGATGCTCCGTTTCACGTCATTCGTCACCTTCCCTGCCATGTTCGGATTATCGCTGATTACCCCGGAGCTAATCACCATAGCCGTTACCTCCAAATGGGCGGCAAGTGCGGAAATCATGAGAATCTTATGTATAGGAAGCGCCTTCACAGCCATCAGCAGTCTTTACTCGAACCTGATTATCAGCAAAGGTAAATCGGACATCTATATGTGGAGCACCATCGCACTGGGAAGCGTGCAAGTGGCCATGATGCTCTATTGCAGCAGTTACGGCATCTCTGCACTGGTCAGATACTACATCTGTATCAACATCAGTTGGCTGGTCATCTGGCAGTTCTTCGTGTGGCGAGAAATACACCTAACTGTTTTTCAGGCATTAAAGGACATCTCACCTTTTGCAATCATCGCGGGCGGAACAATGATAGCTACGCATTATTGCACCCGGGACATCTCCAACATCTATGTCCTGTTGATTGCGAAAATCGCCATTGCCGCGGCAATATATACCGCAGTCATGTGGATGAGCGGTTCGGTGACATTCAAAGAAAGCGTCCACTATTTGTTGAAAAAAAGATAGTATCGATACATGGAAACAATACCCATATTCTTCACCTTCGACCGCAACTACGTGCTCGCCGCCTGTGTCGCCCTCCACTCCCTATTGAGTAAAGCGTCACCGGAATATCAGTATAAGCTCTACATCGTACACACCGACTTGCAGTCCAGACATATCAGGCGGATCACAAAAACCGTCACTCACTTCCGCAATGCCACCGTCTTGTTCAAAGACGCCTCCCGCTACAACACCGCTTGGGACAAGCTTCGCAACAAGTCGCATTTCTCCAAAGAAATATTCTACAAGCTGACCGCTGCGGAAATGTTTCCCGAATACGACCGCATCCTGTTCTCGGATGTAGATGTCATCTTTACCGCCGACATCTCTTCCTCTTTCTTCCTCTATCCCGACGAGAAATTCTATTACGCCGGAACGCGCCCCATTCAGGAAAACACCAATCTGCCCCGCTATAAGAAAGAATTTACCCCACAGGAAGTGCAACTGATTGCCGACTATGAAATATCGGCAGGCTATATGCTCATCAATCTGAAAAAGATCAGAGAGGACAAGAAGCAAGCAGAGCTAACCGAGTCTTTCCACCGGAACCTGAACAGGCTGATTCTGCCCGAACAGGACTGCATCGCTTTATGCTGCGCGCCCTATCTCCGGTTTATGCCTTACAAATATGTCGTCTGCAACTTCCAATACCATCAAGACGACCGGACGCTGAAGTTCAATCCCAACAACCAAGCGTTGCAGGACAGGCAGGCAGCCGTCAACGCCTATCACGAAATGCTGGAGCAAGCAGTGCAGCTACACTACCCGGGAAAGAACAAACCATGGAACTCCCCTTTTGTATACAAATATAAAGAGTGGCTGTCGTGTTGCTGCCAATCCGGACAATTGGGCTACTATTTGCGCATGCAGCCTGCATACCTGATACAACGACTGAAAAGGTACAGTCTGTCACGGTTTATCAAAAAACTAAAGAATAAATATCATGGCTAATATTCTATACCGCATTCCAGTAATACGCACTATCTTGCGGGAATGGGAGTTCTCCCGTTTCCGGAAACTGTGGCGGAAACAAAACCGCCATAACCATACGATCCCCATGAATATATTTCCTGCGGAACGCGTACAGATCGGGAAAGAGACCTACGGCGAACTGCACATCATAAGCCATCTGCCCGAAATAGAATCACTGCGGATCGGTGCTTACGTATCCATCGCACCGAATGTTCACTTTATCTTGAGTGGCAATCATCAGACTGAAACTCTTTTCTGCTATCCGATTCGCTCGCTGCTGACGGGTAAGCATTGCCGGGAAGACAGTATGAGCAAGGGAGCGATTATTGTGGAAGACGAAGCCTGGATAGGCTATGGCGCGCTGATTCTTTCGGGAGTGATCATAGGAAAGGGAAGCGTCGTTGCCGCCGGAGCGGTGGTCACGCATGATGTTCCTCCTTATGCCATCGTAGGCGGGAATCCCGCCAAAATCATCCGCTACCGTCTACCTGAAGAAGTGGTGAACATCGTGAAAGACAGGCATCTGAAAGATATTCCCCTAGAGACATTGAAACAAAACTTGGGCTTGCTGTATACTCCGGTACGCACGTCCACTGAAGCCCGCAACCTAATAGAATCGATAAAAAATGAAAAAGAGTAAAGGACAAGTACGCGTCATCGCATTTTACCTTCCACAATATCACCCCACTGCCGAGAATGATCAATGGTGGGGCAAGGGATTCACCGAATGGACGAATGTAGGCAAAGCCAAACCATTGTTTCACGGGCACTACCAACCCCGTGTCCCTGCCGACTTGGGGTATTATGACCTGCGAGTACCCGAAACACGTATCGAACAAGCTGAGATGGCAGAGAAATACGGAGTGGAGGGCTTCTGCTACTGGCATTATTGGTTTGGCAACGGACACCGACTCCTGCAACGCCCCTTCCAAGAAGTGCTGGCATCGGGCAAACCCGATTTCCCGTTCTGCCTTTCTTGGGCTAATCACAGCTGGGAGGATAAACAATTCAGCAAGGAAGGTTCTCACCGGATACTCATGGAACAGCTATATCCGGGCGAAGCGGACGAAACCGCCCACTTCAACGCATTGCTTCCCGCCTTTAAAGACCACCGCTACATCCGTGTGAACGACAAACCTCTGTTCATGGTGTACAATCCTTTCGAATTGCCGGACGCCAGACGCTTCATCCTGCTATGGCAGAAGCTGGCCAACGAAAACGGCCTGCAAGGTATCCATTTCATCGGACAGACCAACGATGCCAAGGAGGTACAGACCTTAAAGGATATGGGCTTCGATGCCGTAAACATTGTCAGGCTGTTCGACTTCTTCAAGCTCGACTACTCACTGCCGGAGAAAATCCACATGAAAATCATGCGTGTCATTTTCAAAAGAGGACGCATCGTCGACTATGCACGGGCTGCCAAATACTTTTCCGGCGTTGAAGATCGGAATGAGGACTGCTACCCGACCATCATCCCAAACTGGGATCACTCTCCACGTTCCGGCAGGAAAGGGCATATCCTCATCCATTCCACACCGGAGAAATTCAAGAAGCACGTGCTTCAAACCTTCGCCAACGTGATGGACAAACCCGAAGACAAACGTATTGTATTCCTTAAATCATGGAACGAATGGGCGGAAGGCAACTACATGGAACCGGATTTGAAATTCGGTCTGTCCTATCTCAAGGCACTGAAAGAAGCAATGAATGAAATCAGACAAAAATAAACGGATATGACAACTTTCGCACCCATTCTCTTATTTGTATACAACCGGCCGGAACATGTCCGCCAATGCATCCTATCTTTACAAAAGAACAAGTTGGCAGCCGAAAGCCAACTCTTTATCTACTCCGATGCAGCCAAAACTCCCGAAAGTCAGGACGGCGTAAAACAGACCCGCCGGTTCATCCGAAGCATTGACAGCGGATTTGCTTCCGTCAACATCATCGAACGGGAGCAGAACTGGGGACTGGCACGAAGCATTATTGATGGAGTGACCACGCAAGTAAACCGCTTCGGAAAAGTCATCGTGATGGAAGACGACCTCATCGCCGCCCCTTACTTTTTGCAATTCATGAATGACGCGCTTGAGACCTATAAAGATGAACCTCGTATCGGGCATATCCAAGGTTGCGATTTCACGCAGGACACCTCTTTGCCCGACAGCTTCCTCATCAAATGGACAGGCAGCTGGGGCTGGGCGACATGGGACAGGGCTTGGAAACTATTCAATCCGGACGGAAAAGAACTACTCCGCCAACTGGAAGAACGCAACCTCACATACCGGTTCGACTTTAACGGCACTTACGGTTACACACGGATGCTGCGCCGACAAATAGCGGGTAAAAACAATTCATGGGCTATCCGTTGGAATGCCAGCCTGTTTTTAGCGGATGTACTCTCACTGAACGCCGGTCATTCACTCATCCGAAACAACGGGTTCGATGGAAGCGGAACCAACTGCGGCGGAGGCGGTCTATACGAATCGGACCTGTGGATGAAGCCACTTCCGGTAAAAAAGTTGTCTCCAATAGAAGAAAACGAGAAAGCCAGAGACGCTTTCGTGCGTTACTACCATCGCACGAATTGTTTGATGGCAAAAGCCATCCGAAGAATAAGACGTACACTGAAAGGAGATTTCGGAGCATGAAAATCTATTATTACCACACACGCCCCATACAGGAAGCACTGAACGAATGGGAGAACCATCTGCATCCCGGACATATCCTATACGGACTCACCCACTTCGGCAAGTATGGCATCACGCCAATAATTCATCGCTATCGCCGTTTCTCCTCCCGACTACGCTTCTCGCTCTACAATTTCTTTGAGATTATGCGTTGCAAAGAGCCATACGATCTGCTATACGGCACCTCTTTCTACGGACTGGAACTTATCATATTTTTCCATGCGTTGGGATTCTATCGCAAACCTATCGCCATCTGGCATCATCAGGCAGTTGTCCGCAATTCCGGTAAACTGAAGAACCTGATTTCACGCTTCTATTACAAGGGCATCGACCAAATGTTCTTTTTCAGTCAAGCACTGATAGATGACTCTCTGAAATCGGGTAAAGTCACCGCCAATCAACTGCACCTGATACATTGGGGAGCCGATCTCGCTTTCTACGACTATCTGAAGCAGCACCTCCCCGACACCGGCAAAAAAGAAGAGAAAGAAAAATTCTTTATCTCCACCGGGAAAGAAAACCGTGACTTCAACACTCTGCTGAAAGCATTCTCCGAAACGGGACTTCCCATCGACATTTTCACCACACCGGATAGAGAATACGAGCATCTGCTGAAACAATACACATCGTATGCCAACATACGGACACATCTCACCAGCGGCATCATCCCGCACAAGCTGGCTGTGGAAGTATGCCGTTCGAAAGTAGTGGTTATCTGCTGTCTCAATTATCCCTACACCGTCGGACTGACCACTTTAGTGGAAGCTTTCGCATTAGGGCTTCCGGTCATCTGTAGCCGTAACCCGAAATTCGAGATGGATATTGAGAAGGAGGGTGCCGGCATCTATGTAGACTATAACGATATCGAAGATTGGAAGCAAGCCATTAACTACCTCTACACCCACCCGGAAGAGGCGGAACAAATGGGAGCCAACGGACGAAAACTGGCTGAACAGAAATTTAATCTGGAGCATTACAGCCGTGAATTATCAGAAATACTAATAGCCACAGTAAAAACTTACCGCAAATAACTCCGGATTTATAACGAAAAGCGTAACTTTGCGGAAAGCTTTATAATTATGAGAGTCCTGATCATAAATACATCTGAACGAATAGGAGGAGCAGCCATCGCAGCAAGCCGATTGTTGGAATCACTGAAGAACAACGGCATCAAAGCCAAAATGCTGGTACGCGACAAACAGACCGACCAAATCAGTGTGGTCCGCCTAAAGAGTAACTGGCTGCAAGTGTGGAAATTTATGTGGGAACGGATTGTGATCTGGAGTGCCAATCGTTTCCGGCGTTATCATTTGTTCGATGTAGACATAGCCAACACAGGTACAGACATCACCTCACTCCCGGAATTCCGTCAGGCCGACGTGATCCACCTCCACTGGATCAACCAAGGAATGCTATCGCTGAAAGATATACGGAAAATACTCACTTCCGGCAAACCCGTAGTCTGGACCATGCACGATATGTGGCCATGCACCGGCATCTGCCATTACACACGGGGATGTAACAATTATCAGCAGGAATGTCATGACTGTCCGTACATCTACAAAAGCGGGGGACGAAAGGATTTATCCTATCGCACATTCCGCAAAAAACAGAAGTTATACAGCTACGCTCCCATCTATTTCGTCACATGCAGCCATTGGCTGAAGGAACAAGCCCGGACAAGCGCATTGTTTGAAGGGAAAAGCGTCACCAATATACCGAACGCCATCAACACCAACTTGTTCAAACCTATGAACAAGAAGGAAGCGCGTGCCAAATTCATGTTGCCGGAAGGTAAGAAACTGATTTTGTTCGGCTCGTTAAAAATCACCGACAAGCGCAAAGGGGTCGACTATCTCATTGAGGCATGCAAACTGTTGGCAGAAAAACATCCGGAATGGAAAGACTCACTGGGCGTAGTCGTATTCGGCAACCAGTCACAGCAATTACAGGAACAACTTCCTTTCCATGTCTACCCGCTCCCTTACATCAAAAATGAGCATGAGGTGGTAAATATCTACAATGCCGTAGACCTCTTCGCCATCCCGTCTCTGGAAGAGAATCTTCCCAATATGATTATGGAAGCAATGGCCTGCGGAGTGCCTTGTGTCGGTTTTAATGTGGGAGGTATCCCCGAAATGATCGACCACCTGCACAACGGCTACGTGGCACAATACAAATCTTCGGAAGATTTTGCCAACGGCATACATTGGATATTGACGGAACCGGGATACGATGAACTCTCCGCACAGGCCTGCCGCAAAGTGCTAGGTAATTATTCGGAGAGTATCGTTGCAAAAAAATACACAGATGTCTACAATAAAATAACGGGGAAATATGCATAGTGTCCATCCCACTCCTAAGTTCTCTATCATTACGGTAACGTACAATGCTGAAAAGGTATTGGAAGACACCATTCAAAGTGTTATCGCACAAACCTATCATCATATAGAATACATTATCGTGGACGGAGCTTCCAAGGATGGGACCCTCTCTATTATCAACCGGTACCGCTCACGCATACATACCGTCGTCAGTGAACCGGACAAAGGACTGTATGACGCCATGAACAAAGGAGTCGCCCTTGCCAGCGGTGATTATCTCTGCTTCCTGAATGCAGGCGACTGTTTTCATGAAGACGACACTCTACAACAAATGGTGCACACCATTAACGGCACCGAACTGCCCGATGTACTTTACGGAGAAACCGCTATCGTAGACAAGGAGAGGCATTTCCTGCGGATGCGCAGATTGTCCGCCCCCGAAACGCTCACCTGGAAAAGTTTTAGACAGGGAATGTTAGTCTGCCACCAGGCATTCTTCCCCCGCCACACACTTGTAGAATCATATAATCTGCAATATCGTTTTTCTGCAGATTTCGACTGGTGCATCCGCATCATGAAGAAAGCACGTACTTTGCACAATACCCACCTGACAATCATCGACTATCTGGAGGAAGGAATGACTACCCGGAATCAGAAAGCATCCCTCAAAGAAAGATTTCGGATCATGACAAAGCACTACGGGCTGATTAGCACCATGGCGCATCATGCATGGTTTGTGATCCGTGCTATTATCCACCGGTAACCGAAGGGATATAAAGCATCGCCTGGTCTAATATCACTCCTTCGTCCTTTTAATTGATACGACCCCGAAAAAAATAACACAAATGGAAGAGATCTCAAACTCCCAACAACTGTTTCAATTCAGCCACTCCTTCAGAAGCCCCCTTCTGAATTACATGTATCGAACGGGAAGTATGCGTATCTACCGGTTTCGGATCAATCAGATACACCTCTGCTCCTCTCGGTACATAATGAAGCAACCCCGCTGCAGGGTATACATTAAGCGACGTACCGATAATAACGAAAATATCCGCTTTCTCGACATATCGGATAGCTGTTTCAATTTCCGGAACGGCTTCTCCAAACCATACGATAAAAGGTCGTAACTGGGTTCCGTCGCCGGCTTTATCTCCTATTTTCACTTCATACTCTTCCGGTCTCAACTCTTTTATATAATGAGGATTATATGGATCTCTACTGGAACACACCTTCGTCAGTTCGCCATGCAGATGAATGATGTGGCTACTCCCGGCACGTTCGTGCAAGTTATCTACATTCTGTGTCACCACCGTCACATGGAAGCTTTTCTCCAGTTCCGCCAACAATTCATGTCCACGGTTCGGCTTTACTTCCGACAACTGTTTCCGACGTTCATTATAGAAATTAATCACCAAAGCCGGGTCACGCTGATAACCTTCAGGAGTAGCTACCTGCTCTACCGGATATTTATCCCACAAACCGCCTGCATCGCGAAATGTACTAATCCCGCTCTCGGCGCTCATTCCCGCACCCGTCAAAACTACCAGATTCTTCATTACTATTCCTCCTTCTTTTTTAATAGTCACACAAATGTAATCAGAATCATCGAATAAAAGAACACTTTCTTACTCTTAACTTAATATAATCCGGTTTATGCGGAACTTTAAGATGAAGGATATAGGCAGTTAACATCAAACATACTAATATTTATTCGTTTGACTATAGTTAAACTTTCGCCTGACTGTAGTCAATCTTTCGTTTGACTATAGTTAAACGAAAAACAAACTACAGTCAGACGATTAATTATCTACATAAACCAACCTAAACCATAAGAATAAGCCGATTAAATCCTACGAATAAAAGGACTAATTCTTTAAAGAAAAGCGATTAACTTTCACAGATATAAGAATTTTTAAATCGCAAATGCTAAATCATTCAAATAAAACACGTACTTTTGCGATTCATAAATTGGCAATTGATTAAAAGTTAAAACCATGATGGTGATACATTTCAATCACCAACAAAAAACATTATATGGATAAACTCAGTTACGCTATTGGCCTCGGAATTGGTCAAAACTTATCAAGTATGGGAATCGGAAACCTTGCGGTAGATGATTTCGCACAAGCAATCAAAGACGTATTGGAAGGCAATCAGACGGCTATCAGCCATCATGAAGCCCGCGAAATAGTAAACAAGTATTTCGAAGAAGTGGAAGCTAAAATGGGTGCCGTTGCTATTGAGCAAGGACAGGCTTTCCTCGAAAAAAATACAAAAAGACCGGGGGTAGTTGTTCTTCCCAGCGGACTACAATATGAAATTATCAAAGAAGGTACAGGCAAAAAGCCGAAAGCCACCGATCAGGTAAGATGCCACTATGAAGGAACATTGATCGACGGTACACTGTTCGACAGTTCTATCCAACGCGGAGAACCGGCTGTATTTGGTGTCAACCAAGTAATCCCGGGATGGGTGGAAGCATTGCAGCTGATGCCGGAAGGTTCTAAATGGAAACTGTATATTCCATCAGAACTCGCCTATGGGGCAAAAGGTGCCGGGGAAATGATTCCTCCTCACAGCACACTTATTTTTGAAGTAGAATTACTCGAAGTATTATAAATAAAAAATTTCAAAGCAAAATGAAAAAAGTTAGTATTTTTATGGCAATCGCTGCTGCAGCAAGCCTTGCTTCTTGTACAGCTCAAGCTCCTAAAGCAAATCTGAAATCAGACATCGACTCACTGTCGTATTCTATCGGTATGGCTCAGACTCAAGGTCTGAAAGGTTATCTGACAGGTCGTTTAGACGTTGATACTGCTTATATGGCAGACTTCATTAAAGGTTTAAATGAAGGTGCAAGCAAGACTAGCAAAAAGGACATTGCTTACATGGCAGGTCTACAAATCGGTCAGCAAATCAGCAACCAGATGATGAAAGGTATCAACCAGGAATTATTTGGCACTGACTCTACTAAAACTATCAGCAAAGAAAACTTCATGGCAGGTTTCATCGCTGGTACTTTGGAAAAAGGTGGCATAATGACTATGGAAGCTGCTCAAGAATACACTCGCACAGCTATGGAAACTATCAAGGCAAAAGCTTTAGCAGAAAAATATGCCGACTATAAAGCTGAAAACGAAAAATTCCTTGCTGAAAACAAGACTAAAGAAGGCGTAAAAACAACTCCGAGTGGCCTGCAATACAAAGTAATCACTGAAGGTAAAGGTGAAATTCCTGCTGACACTTGCAAAGTGAAAGTAAACTATAAAGGTACTTTGATTGATGGAACAGAATTCGACAGCTCTTACAAACGTAACGAACCGTCTACTTTCCGTGCTAACCAAGTAATCAAAGGTTGGACAGAAGCACTGACTATGATGCCTGTAGGTTCTAAATGGGAGCTCTACATTCCTCAAGAACTTGCTTACGGTGCAAGGGAATCCGGCGGTCAGATAAAACCGTTCTCAACGTTGATTTTCGAAGTTGAGCTGTTGGGCATTGAAAAAGATAAGAAATAAGAAAGGTCTTTCTAAATAAAAAAGGAAAGAGGCTGTCTAACAAGTCTCAGTAATTAGAGTTCACCCCTGCCAAAGCATATTCTGGCAGGGGTGAAATTGTTAAAACAGGACTTGTCAGGCAGCTTCTTTTTTGGCTTTTTCCTATTTTTTTTCTTGGGAAAGAAGAATAATTAAAATAAATCTCTATATTTGCTTACTATTTGATAACAACAGGAAATTACAATTGATTATTATGGAAAAAATAGACAACCTCGACAGGCAGATCTTAGAGATTATCTCCCAGAATGCCCGCATCCCTTTTAAAGACGTAGCAGCCGAATGTGGAGTGTCACGCGCAGCTATTCATCAGCGTGTACAAAGACTGATTGACCTAGGTGTTATTATAGGCTCTGGTTACCATGTGAACCCAAAATCATTGGGATACAGAACTTGTACATACGTGGGTATCAAGCTGGAAAAAGGCTCCATGTACAAATCTGTCGTAGCGGAATTACAAAAGATTCCTGAAATAGTGGAATGTCATTTCACCACAGGTCCATACACAATGCTGACAAAACTTTATGCATGCGACAACGAACATCTGATGGATTTGTTGAATAACAAAATGCAAGAAATACCAGGTGTAGTAGCTACTGAAACATTGATTTCTCTGGAACAGAGTATCAAGAAAGAAATCCCCATCCGCGTTGAAAAATAATTGTAATGGAGTTTCTAAATGAATATCGCCTCGCAGGGTTATTCATCGGAATATGCACCTTTTTGATTATCGGCCTTTTTCACCCCATCGTGGTAAAGGCCGAATACTATTGGGGTACAAAATGCTGGTGGATATTCCTAGTACTCGGCATAGCCGGTGTGGTCGCCTCATTAAGCATCGAGAATGTGATTTTATCTTCTTTGCTTGGCGTGTTTGCGTTTTCTTCCTTTTGGACAATAAAAGAAGTTTTCGAACAAGAAGGACGAGTACGAAAAGGATGGTTTCCCAAGAACCCGAAGCGCAAATATAAGTTCTAAAAATAAATTGTAGTTTTTATACAAAAGGATTTGCATAATTCGACAGAAAATACTACTTTTGTCACCACATTCAACAAAGGATACATCGGACTTGTAGCTCAGTTGGTTAGAGCAACAGACTCATAATCTGGAGGTCCCTGGTTCAAGCCCAGGCTGGTCCACAAAAAGAGAAAGCGTTAATTGCACGAAATCAAGCAGTTAACGCTTTTCTTTTTGTCTTTCGCTATGAGTAAAGGTTGGCTTAAACTAACAGGATTACATATCTTTTGCAGCATTTGTTGACTAATTGTTGACTAATTTAAATGATATGCAAAATGCTGACTATCAGAGCTGAAATCAAGAAGCAAGAACAAAAATTAGATGGAACGTACAATGTCAAGTTACGCTTTACCCTTGACAGAAAAGTAAAATGCTTGTCAACAAGCTTGTTTGCCACAAGTAAAGACCTGACCAAAGAGCTTAAAATCAAGCGAAGTTCACCTATCAAACAAGAGGTAGATTCTCTTATTCGCAGTTATCAAGAGAAATGTGCCAAACTACAAGTCGAATTAAACCACTACACCATCGATGAAGTAATGGACTACTTGGATGGAGAACATCAAAAGCAGCAACCCATTGACTTTATAAAGTTCAGTCGTGAATGGATAGTCTCAACCACTATCAAAGGTGCGCCCAATTATACGACTGCCATTAATGCTTTAGTGCGCTTCATAGGCAAAGAAGAATTAGACGTGAATTTGATTACTACTGATTTTTTAGAGTACTTCAAAGCATTTCTGAATAAGGAGCGTGAAATACGAACAAAGAAATTAATTCAGCAAGGTAAACGTGTGCCCTCTAATCGGTCTTTATCCCTTTATTTAGTGAGCATAAAGAAACTATTCAAAGAAGCTAAAAAAAGATATAACAAAAAAGAGAAGAATCTGATTCTAATTCCGAACTCACCTTTTGACGATTTTACGATACCCAAGCAAGAAGCTACAAGAAAGAGAGCTATTCCGGCAGATGTTATCAAAAAAGTATGGAAGCTACCCTATAAAGAAATGAAGAAAGGCTATAAATCCACTTGTCGATATAATTTAGCAAAGGACTGTTTCATTCTATCATTCTGTTTAATGGGTATCAATTCAGCCGATTTATATAATGCCACAGAAATGGCAAACAATACCATTATTTATAATCGTACCAAGACAAAAGACCGCAGATTGGATAACGCTCAAATGAAAGTGGATATACCTAAAATCGTATTACCACTTATAGAGAAATATAGAGATAAAAGTGGTAAACGTTTATTTAACTTTTATCAATATTATGCGGATGAAAAAAGTTTCAATAAGGCTATCAATTACGGTTTAAAAGAAATTGGCGCAATATTAGGAGTGAATGATTTAGAATACTACGCAGCACGCCACTCCTGGGCTACCATTGCACTTAATAAAGTTGGCATTGATAAATATATAATCCATGCAGCCCTTAACCATATAGATGATTCTATGAAAGTGACAGATATTTATATTGAACGAGATTTTGTGAATGAAAATAAGGCAAATGCCAAAGTTGTGAAGTATGTGTTTGGCAAATGAATACTGTTTCTGTAATTAAGAATCTCCTATAACCCTAAATATCCTGTCTGTAATTGCCACAGGCAGGATTATTGACTATCTTTCGTTTGACTCAATAGCAGATCTTCCGTTCTGACTTTTTACGGTGGCAAAATTTTCCTTTATACTGAAAAGACCGGAGAAAAGCTGTGATACAGCTCCCCCGGTCACATCCTTAAAATTAAGGAATTTCTTCCCCAATCCTCGGACCAGACTATTCAAGATCTCTTACACAACGCACGTATCCTTTTTTGTCATTGACAAGTCTATCCCTGTCACCTCCCCAACTGGTGTCGACAGTGGTAACAAACCTGAGATAACCGTCAAAATACATCTGATAGCCGGCACTAAATGCTCTTGCTCCGTTCATATCTCGATGGGAAAATCCCGTCCGAGAATGGATGACCTGAGTGTCCTTCATATCCAAGGAATAAGACTTGGTCCCTTGGAAGAAATCATAAACCCTTTTCTTCTCCCTGTCATCCCAGTCGAACAGGCTTCCGGCCATTATCATCAGTTCAGCTTCATTGGGCAGGCGCCATGTACCCAGGTCACTTTTGTCTGGATTTTGGTAATAATAGGCACATGGAGAGTTGCCTTTCTCGACATCGTTCATCAGCGTGTTCCAGGTTTCGAAATAATACTCACTTCTATTGCTCGGCTTATCCAAATTCTTCGGTTTGTCTATCGTGTTAGCTATATATTTTGCAACCTCAAACCCTTTCTGGTAGATCGTATTGTTTTGGGAGGTCTCGTTGTGCGATGGAAGTTCATAAATGATCCTTGAAGCTCTGGTGGTACTGGTAGACAGGTTGTCAGCCTTGAAAATCAGATACTCATTCTCTGTCCAGTTGTTGAATAGAGCCTTTCTAAGTTCATCTTCCATCTCATCAATATGGTAACTATGGTCTTCCGAAGTCTCCAGTATCCCAAGATCCCTGATCAGTCTCACATCCGAATAGGGGGTTCTTTCTCCCGGACTCGCTGTTTTCTGGTAGTCGAATTCATATATAGGGGTCATACTGTGGGACTCCTCAATGAATATGATAGGATTACAGCTGTTCAGTGTCAGGTTGGTACTTCCCATGAAAGCCCTTGAGGTGAATAATGCTGTAGCATTATCCGACGGAGCATGCCCGACAAGCCTATTCTTCAATGGTAAGGAACGTTCCGCCACATACAGCATATTGACTTCACTGATGGAAGGGATATACCACTGCATTTCACCGGCCTGCATCCGACCATCGCGGTTGTTGTCTCGATTTCTTAGGAACGGGGTGAAAGCGGCATATGTCGCATGATAGTTTGGAAGAGCAAGGTTATGATGATCCTTGCTGAGTGTCAGTTTTGCGTTGTCCACTTTTGTCATAACTTTCCAAAGCTGGTCTTTTTTTCCTCTGTTCATCGGATCAATCATGATTTCTTCCTTGAATCCTCCCGCAAGTCCCGAACGTGCCATCACTTTCCAAGTATTTGTCCAACCGTTTGCGTAGTATTTGTTATAGAAAGCATCTGCCTCACCCGGTGCTTTTACGGACCAGTCCAAGTCCTCGGTCTCGTTCACATTCTCCACTCCCCACACGCGCATGCCGTCAGGACAATTGACAAACACCGTCTTTATGGACATTTGACGGATTGAGACAATGGCTCGGTGATACCGTGATCGTCCATCGGGAGAGATTTCATGTGACGTGTTCACCAGCAGGTCAAAGGTCCTGTCCTCGGCGTTGGCAAAGGTCTTCCACAGATCCTTGTCCTGGGGGGCGTTCTCCTGCATGGGGTTTCGCTCATAGAAATACTCGTTGGCGTAAACTGTCACCTTACAAAGTCCCGTAGTGGCGTTGAACACATAGTCAGGTTCAGTCATCAACCTGTAGAGGAACTCCTCCAGTGAGAGCAGGTACGCTCCCGTATCGGAATAATACTTCATCGTCTCGTCCCCGTTGTCAGCGAGCGTACTCGGATGGATATAGAATGCAAGCCAGCCCGTATCAGCCTTTTTATCACCGGAGGGAACGTATCCGTTATCCTTCAGCTGCTCCAGATCCGCTTTCGTGTAAGAGATAATTTTGTCACAGAACGGCGTACGTACGGCAAAGGAGATCATGGCATCGCCTTTCAGGTTTCCGTCCGCATTGAAGATGTCCAGCTCGTCTTTATTGAAACGCATCAGCCCCTGCTCGTAATGGCAGTCAAAGCTGAACGATCGGTGGGCGTCGTATACCAGTCCCTCCACTCCGGGGGCGGGCTCCTCCTCTTTCGCCTTGTCCGATTTAGCTTCTATAACCAGATCATTCATGCCTTTGATGGTCACATTATAGGTATAATGTACGTTACGTTCTATATCATAATCATTAGCCGGATCGTTTTCTGCCGTATATCCCAGATAAATACGGTAGGTTACCTTTCCGAAACGCTCGGTAGAAGTATCTCCGGTTACTAGATTTTGGCGCAATTTACCTGTAAATTCAATATAGGGAGCCAGATCCGGAGCATATTCCGTCTCACCGTTTTGCAAATTGGGTTTGTCAGTTGCACCTACAATGGGGGACTTCAGTTGCTTCTGTCTCAGGTCATACCCCTTCCTTGTCGCATTATAACCGGGAGAAGCTGGGGAAATAGCCTTCTTCGCGACCTTTCGACTTTCGGGCATATAGAATGAAGTGGTGACATTGTCGGCATCACCTTCGAACTGGAAATATTCCGAAATCCAATATGATTTTTTGTTCACCCCGTCGGCATCCCATGGAGCAGTCTGATCGGTTCCTTTTGCATGTTCTGTAATGAAGGTTGATCCCGGTACATTACCAAGACGATATGTTCCAGGCTCAAATGTGAGTCCGGCAACTGTTTGCAGGTTCAACGTAATTTTGGCTTCCGAGCGTTTCAAGGAGACTTCGATCTGTTTTGTAGCGGTAGAAACCGTTACCGTTTGGGTTCGTGACATTAGCAGGTTACCATTCGGACGGAACAGGGTATGAGTAGTCATGGCCGCCCTTACTTTCTCTAGGTCTGAATATTTTGAAATCCTGTTCAATACTTCAGGCTCCACATGAAACAGTCCGTCACCGTCCGATTTATAGTTCGCCAAAAGAAACAGTGTCTTTTTTCCCGTGGTAAGACTGATATTTTTTAACAATCCCATGCTGGTGGGCGCATCTGCATCCGCTTCACCTGTGGATGCTGTAAGATCAGTTGCGGCCTGATAAAGGTCCCTCCTTGAATATTCATGTGAGAATTCCATGTTACCAGAAGAGTTGAAAACCCACAGGTAAAGGTCGTAAATTTTTCTCTCTTCACTTTCCTGTAAAACAGAACGTGTCTTGGCTGTATTGGCTGCCGTGCCCACATTTATATCCACTCTGGTGGGGATTCCCTCCGTGACACCACTTTCTTGAAAAATATCTTCATCCATACAGGATGCAAAGAGGGGCAGTAACATCAGAATAAAATAAGTTATTCTCAGCTTGTATCGTTTCATAAATAATAAAAATTATCGTGATAAATTATCGTGATAAATTCTCGTGTACATCATTGGAATGGAGGAAGATCCACCTTTTTACTATTCCATGACTCAACCCGGTAAATAATCTCTTTTTCTGAAAATTCCGGTATCACAATGGATACCCTATAATTCCGGTTTGGGTAAATAGGACCGGAATATACCCCAGGAGAACTCTCCTCACCAACGTCAAACGCCCAAGTTCTACTTCCTACTTCATGTATAGGATCGAGGCCATAGTTACTACTACACCACCCTACTTCCAATAAGATTTTCGGATGTTCTTGTTTTTTCTGCCATAAATTAGTATCAGGCAGATAGGGGGCCACGTATTGGGGAAAACACATGGGAAGAAATGTATGATAATTACCCAACGCTTCATAATCGAATTCTCCTCCAGCAGTAAGAGGTATTGACTGTATAATGTAGGCGGATTGACCTGCAAGATGTCCATACGAAAACACACCGGTGTGTTCCATATTTTTTCCATTAGGAGTAGAAAGTGATAATTGCGCTTCATCCACATCATTCTCCCTAAAAGAGGGAGACATCATTACCGGAAAATTTAAAAAAGCTATCTTTTTAGGATAAAGAATAAACTTAGTAGATTGATCTGCCTTGGCAATATGAATCTGAATACGAGAAAAATCCCGGAATAAGGGGATTGTTATATCCTGCACTGTACTTCCTGAAGACGGCAGAACCGTGACCGTAGTCTTGCCTGAGAGCATTCCAATATGTATATTGTTTCCATATGGCGCCGTTCCACTATTAAAATCTGTCAACCATTTTATGATTTTTTCATCGGAAGGTGAAGGATGTTCCCCGTCATATGGATTGTTTTTCGGAAGTATTGGCATCGATTTTTCATCCCATAGTGTACCATTTTTCAAATTGATAATGGCAGGCAATGCAGCGCCTTGAATATCCTCCATAGAAATATCTCCTTCCTCTTTTTCTGAGAAATCCCATGGAATATTATTCTGAAGAACACCTTCTGGAGTGTAGTAAGGTACATTTTTAGAAGAGCCTCCATCGGTCCAACCCGTTCGATTTGGAGCATAAAGAGCATAAAATTCACTCTCACCTTTTGGAATTCGTATCTTTGTCTGATATTCCCCTTTTTCGTTCCCGGTCTGGAAAGTTACTAATTTACTATATACATATCGATTTTGCTCTTTGTTAAAAACCATCAGGGCTATTCTCGGAAGAACCGGTGGATTAAATAACTTACCAGTTATATACCAAGTTTCAGGATCATCCCCCCAATATCCAGTTAACTCATCGTCCAAAGGATCTATAGCCCTTGTTGTAAGATTTAGTCTGACAGTCACAGCATCCTCATCGGAAAACTGTTCTGAAATAGTATCTTCGTTCTGGCAGGATACCGACATAAAGCAAAGGATCAGTGACATCATTATTGTAGAGTAACTCACAGCCTTCATCATACGAATATATTTAATATTTTTCAACATAATATTAATCAATCAGTTATAGGAACCACATCGACAGCTTCCCATGGTTTTACACTTATATTCAATGAAAAGGGATTTTGGCGGAAAAACAGTGGAAGTATCGCTTCTTGCCGTCCCGTTATCCGTATCTGCTCGGAATATTGCGCGATATATTGTGCCACATCTACAGTGCAAAGAACCTTTCCACCCTGCATAAGGCGGATCGTTAGCGGGTCCTTGTCATCAAAGCGCAGGGTATTGAAGTCAAGAACGAAGCGATCATTCTTCTCACCTGCGACAAACGGAAGGTCAAAAGAAGTTTCACCAGCCTGCTGCCCGGAAAAATAGAAACGTGCGGAAAGTGATTCCATTGTCAGGCGAAAACCCTCCTCCTTGTTCTGTTCAAACCAGGTCTGCGAATTGTTATCATCGTCAGAAAGGACTACCGCATGGATTTTCACATGCTGGGAATAAAGGCGAATTACGTCACGGGAGTTGTTCATAACTTTAGATGTGATGGTTGTTTCACCCAGGTATAACCTGTCAAATGTTCCGGATGCCCGTCCGTCCTTTTCCATAAGTTCGGGCCGGGAAACCAACGAACCTTTGTAGCTGCTCTCTTTACTGATAATCGTTTCTGTCAAAGCGTTGCCTACGGCCACCACTTTATAATCCCCTTCCGGAAGCGTGACCTCCAATGATGCAAGTAACCGTTCCCTCTTCAGGTGATGCTTTTCGACAAGAACTTCGCCTTTGGCATCAAAAATAAAGACATCAATACCATCCACATATTCCTGTAGATGTTCCTGATTGTCATCAGCCAGATAGGAAAAGACAATCGTGTTGCCAAGACAGCCGCTCAAATCGTCATATACCCGATCACAGGCGGTCAGGAGGTATAAAGTGAGTAGCAGTCCCAGCCAAGTGGGTATGTATCTTATGTTCATACTTTATACTAATTATTATAAATCAATACAGATAATTTCCCTTGAAGAGATAACATGTACTTCTCTCGGAAATAATAAAAAAGGGAGGGGATAACCTCCCCTCCCCGAGAGTGTGGGGCGGATTCCGATTCCGACCTGCTAAGGCCAATACAGGAGGACTGCCCCGGTAAGTGGATATTCTCTCTCTATATATATATCAATCAAGAATGGGGAAGACGTTTACAGCAGTCCAATCCTGCACCTCCACACGGACGATCACGTTCACATTCTCGTCTTCCAAGTCTTCCTGACCTTTCGGGTCGGGAGTCACTCCTTCAGGAATGGTCGGATCTGTATCCACAAGGATACCCTGTCCGTTGTTCAATGTGCTAAGATTCAAATTGATCAGATAACCTCCCTTACTGGCCGGAATATCAGTGGTACCGTCTGTAGCACCTTCTGTTTTCGCATATCCGGATATAACAATAAAACGTCTGTCTGCGGATACGCCCTTATCACCTGTCTTGAAAACGAAAGCAAGTTTGGGAGCATTGTTCGTTTTTCCGTAACCGGTGATTCCATTTGCGAAGAAGTTGAATGCAGCTGCTTTTTTACCAGCTCCGAAATCAAATGCAGTTGTTGTAAAGTAGGAAGATACGTCAGACAGGTCTGTTTTGCCATCTGGTTTGAATGTCCCATTCGTGAAATCATATCTGTCACCTGCATACGTCTTTGCCCAAAACCAGTTAGCCTCTTCTTCCACTGTAAGTGCCGGGACAGAAAGCGTTCTGCTGAAACGGTTCATCAGAATACCCTGGTTGGCAGCAGTGACGTCAACAACCTGTAACCATTTACTTAAGGCAGCTTTCTTCGTAAGGTCGGATTTGCCGTCCCATACTTCCTTATTGAAGCCGTTGGCATCAGCCTTGAAAGCCGTCCATGCATCAGCACTGGTTTTTCCTTTGTTCTCAGCTTTACCCAGCCAAGTCTTGCACCACTGTTCCGCCTCGGCTTTTTTCCCGTCTTTCCAAGTAATTTTGATAAACTTGGTTCCTGTCACTTGGAAGCGGTTCATGCTGGAAGTTAAAGTGAGCTCCGCCTTCTTTACAACACGCTTATCCTGCTGTGGAGTAACGCCATAAGGCTCAGCACCGACAGTGGTCAGCTTTTCGGTACCGGCATAGACCACTTCATTGATTTTTGCCTTCAGCAGCTGTTTGCTAACACTAGACACAGGCTTGTTCTCCACCAACGCTCCTTGAGGGTTTGCAATAACAAGAGCTTTTGTTGCACCTTTGTCTACGTTGAGGAATTTATAACCTCCTGTCACTTCACCAACTCCTACAGCGGTAGTTGAAGTTAGCTTGGTAAAATCATCAGAACCCTTTGTAAATTCCTTTGCCAAGACAACATTATCTCCATTTAACAAGTACACATGCAATTTCTCAACTGTAGCCGGATCACCGTTATTGACGGTGTTCTGTAAGTCTCCTATAACGGCACGTGTTCCCGGCCCCGGCAATGCCACTGACATCACCACATCAACAGGCTGGTTACCACTCTCCGTTACGATTGGATTCTCTTCATTGTTACATGCAGCAAACAACGCCAGCGAAGTCACTGCCAAATACTTCATTACTTTCATGATTTGAATGTTTTTAATTTAAAAATACTAATACTATATATCTGAGTTATGTCTGTATCCCTTGATTGTTTTTTCGTCCTTCGGCTATTTGGGAAGTCTTTGCCTGGAGGCTCCGCCCTCACTAGCTTTCTTCAGCAATTCTTCCGCCTTCCTCCAGTCACCTTTTATGTTATGGGCGATGGCCATGGGGAAAAGTGCACGGCTATCATTCTTTACCGATTCCAGCACTCGCAACGCACTGTCCGCGTCTTTCCTGTATTTCAACAGGGCGTTGGCGTAGTTCAGGGTTGCCACGGCATCACCCGGGAACTGTCCGTAGGCTCTCTTGTACACATGAAGAGGAGTCTTTCCTTGGGAAGCGTACAATTCGGCCAGCTGGTACATCTCGTGCTGGCTGAGACATTCTGGCTTCCTCTCAAAAATTTCAGGGAGTTCCTCTATCGTGTAAGGTCTCACGTCAAAGCTGAGACTGAAGGTGGTGCGCCGTAGAGATGGGTAGAACTCTTTCAAGAGGACGTGATAGCTCCTGCCTTCATCCAGAGCACGTATGGCCGCCTCGCGTTCCGTGTCACGTTGGTTATGCTCGATGACAGAAAGGATTTCTCCTTTGTTGGCGAGAGTGGAGCTGCCGACCGCTGCCTTAAGGCCCTCCCAGTCCTCCCCGATACCTTCTGCACGATAAATCGGTGCTTTCTTCAGGACTGGGTACTGGCTGGAAATATAATCTGAAAGAGTTTGAGTTCGTTGTTGTGCGAGGGACTTGTTGTAGTCGAAATCTCCTTCAGGAGAGGCGTAGCCTTTTATATGTATGTCTTTGAGTTCCGCCCCTTTGATTGTCAAACTTTCAGATACAAATCTCCCGAGACTGGCAAGCTCTTGACTGTTATTTGCAAAAGTCTTGCAAAGATCATACTGTGCCACGGGAAAAACCACCTTACAGTCAAAAGAGTCTTTATAACACTTGACCAATACCCTTTCCGGTTCGATAAAATCGTAGGTATAATCTTTCTCTCCGAAGAGTGGAATGTTAGCTTGAAACGCAACACCTTTATTCTCGTTCACACCACACTCGGCACAACCGTATAACTTTTCATCCACAACAAGATAGCCGTCGGCCATCCATCTTTCAAAAGGAAAGCTACTTTTGAACGTCAGAGGTCTTTCTTTCAGCTCCTTGACGGAATACACCTCTCTGTAAAGCTGGTCACTCTTCAGATTATGCAGGGTCTTGCGACGTTTAATGATTTTATATCTCCTTTGACCGGAAATACATATAGGCTTCAACTCCGCACTTTGGGTACCATCCGCTGAAACAAAGCGAGGAGAGATGCACATCATTTGCTGGCTTTTCAACTTTTCGACAAGCGCTATCGAGAATTCTATATCCAGTTTATTCCCGTCCATACGTCTCTCCACGCGGCTTCCGGAATAATCCCAATACAGCCCTCCATCTGACGATAAAGTTTCCTGAGCAAAGGTCAGCAGAGGGAACATTCCCAAGCAACCAATAATAAAAAAATGCTTCTTGTAATATTGTAATGGTTTCATAATATACTTTTTAGTGTAAAAGAATAAAAACTCGGGTATGTGAATCAACTATTTCAACATATAAATAATGGAAATTGCCGCTCTGGTGGGACCGATATAGTCGGCATCCCCCTTCCCCTGCTTTTTCCCACAGGCCGTGCACTTATACTTATCATAACGGGTATGCACGTAACCTATTCCCAAAGAGGCCTCTATATTGAAACGGTTGGAAAGCACCCACTGGTAACCGGCACTCAATCCGCCTCCCCAGAAATAGCCCTCGTAACGGTGGTCCTTCATTTTTCCATCCCCTTTCTGAAGGACGAAGGGTATGTCAATGCCACCGATGTTCATCTGTCCGCCGTGTACATGCAATCCGAAGAACCAACCGTTGAAAACGTCACATGTCCAGTAACGGAGCTCTGGCTGTACCAGCCAGTGGCTGAACTTTTTCGTCTTGTACCGAGAAGAAGTCGCATCCTGCGTGTGGAAAAAGAAATTCATACCCACTTGAGTGTCAAGGGTCCATTTACGTCCCATGGAGAATTCCAAAGATAGATTGGGGGTTTTCAAGGCATCGTAAGCCAAGTTGTTCTTCAAGGCAACTTTTTGGGAGAAGGCACCTGCTGAACAAAGCAAAAACACCCAAAGAAAAAACTGTTTCATCATACTGTTATTCATTGTTCCATTATTTTATTCTTGTTTAAAGAATGCAGAACTATTCTTATGTAATGATTATTAATAGAGTTTAATTTCCTGGAAAAACTCCAAAATCTTTCTTACACGAAAATCTTTTTTGCACGTTAGACCATTTCTTATTGAATATTTCATGACTCGTTCGCATAATATCATTGAATTAAAATGCTTGTTATTTTTCCACTCTCTCCCATAGAGAGTGGAAAAACAGTCAAAACAAGTTGTCTAAGTGCATACATGTGTGATGAAGAATATTAGAATATGAATAAAGCCAATAATAGATTATATAACTATCTGATATATAGAATAAAGATCTTATCTATCAGCAACAAAAACAGAAACAATGGAACTATTTTATTTGAGCGAACATACGTCATGCTATCATTATTCGAAATGTATGCAGGAAGGATTCCGGCACTATAAATTTGATAAGGGATTGAATCATGAAGAACAACTGGTAAAGGACTGTATCCTGTTTGTTTTGAAAGGAAGTCTACAGCTCTCCTGTAATGGTTTTCAGCCTACGATATCAGAGGGTAAGATGGTATTTCTATGCCGTGATAGCCTGTTCAGCATGTGTGCGTTGGAAAACTGCGAAGTAATGACCGCCATGTTTGAGGGCGGGGTATGGTCTTGCCAAAAGGCCTCTTTCTCGGAACTATATCATTTAAAAGGTGTCATTGAATACCGTATGGAGCCTCTTGATATAAGAGAGCGTTTATCTAAATTTCTTGAACTTTTGGCCGGTTACTTGAAAGACGGGGCAAATTGCATCCATTTTCATGAGATAAAGCTTAAAGAACTTTTTTGGAATATCCGTTTTTACTATTCCAAGCCGGAACTGGCAAATTTCTTCTACACGATAATCGGGCAATCGCAGGATTTCAAAAATAAAGTTTTGGATAATTATAAAGGATGCAGAACGGTGAAAGAGTTGGCATCAGCCTGTGGACTTTCCATTTCCACATTTAAAAGGCAGTTCAATACAGAGTTTGGGGAAACACCGGCTGAATGGATGCAGAAACAATTATTGGGGGAGATTAAGTATAAACTTTCAGTCACAGACTTACCGTTGGGGATCATTGCCAATGAATTGGATTTTTCGTCCTTGGCGAATTTCTCCAGATTTTGTAAAAGATGTCTGGGATATTCTCCCAAGGAGCTGAGGGAACAGATAAAAAGTAAGTAGAAAACAATGCAAAGAGGATGCAAGAGACAAATTGATAAACAATAGGACTAAATGGGAAATAGTAGAAAGTATAAGATGTGCTAACTTTGCAGCGTAATTAAATATTAAAGGATTGATTGTCTTTTTTGTATATGTAGCACTCTATTTGGAGCGTTTTCCACTCTCTATGGGAGAGAGTGAAACAGAAACAAGTATATACATTTTATGATGATATACCATAAAATAAAGAAAAATGCCACTTTTAAAAATCCTCTTTTTCTTTTATATAACATACACACCGGACTAAAGTTCGCAGAAATGTCGAGAAATGGTAAAATCCCGATAGTTAGAATTTTTTGTATAATAATAAATCGCCAATTCACTGTCTGGCTTGGGACTGAATGAAATTTGCCACTTGATTATTGACCGCATCCAATGCGGAATGATCCAGCTCCTTCAGATAGATTCTGGTCGTTTTTTCCGATGTATGGCCCAGACATTCACCGATAATATGGATCGAAGCTCCGCTTTCCTTGGCTATCGTGGCCCATGAATGGCGCGCTGCGTGGAGTCTCAGCGGGGTCTCCAGACCGATAGACCGGGAAATCTTTCTCAAAGAGTAACGAATCTTATGATAGGCGTTTCTGTAACCGGTGTACGGTTCCTCTTTTTCCGTGAACAACGGGAACATGTACTCCCCCGGTACATTCTTGTACCTTTCCAAGATACGATTGATCTCCCTGTTTATGCCCACCCGCATCAATTGATCGGTCTTGTGGCGTTTGTAACAGATTTCAGCAGGAAAGACATTCTTTTTTTTCAGCAATGCGATATCGACGAACGACATTCCACGCGTGTAAAAACTGAACATGAAAATGTCTCGGGCAAGGGACAGCGGACTGTTCTTTTCCAGTTCCATGCCGGAGAGTGTTCTAATCACACCCGTATCAAGAGAACGTTTGAGTGTTTTTTCCGTCTTGATGCTTATCTCGCGAAATGGACAGGGGAGTTCCAGGCCCATCTCCCGACATCCCTTCCTGAAAAGGGCCTTGATATTATGTAGATAAAAGCCGATGGTATTATCGCATATTCCCGAAGCGAGAAGTTTCCCGTGATAATCGGCTATGATCCGGGAAGATAGCTTGATGAAGGGGAAATCCTTTTTTCCCAGGTATCTCTGCATCGAACGCAGGCTGGAGGCGTATGCCCGGGCTGTTCCCTCGTGACCGCTTTGACGAAGCTCCAGAATTTTCCGTGAAAAGTAGGAATAAAAACCGGTTTCACGGGTTAACACGCTGTAAGTCCTGAACACGTCCTCTATTTCATATTCCCGAGATTCCTTTTCCATTATTGAAATGCTCTTCAACAGTATCCTTGAGATACTTTCGCACCTGTGGTTGATCCGTCGGACTGTTTCCGGAGTGTTCTCCCCTCCAATGATCACTCTTCCCCTTACGGGATCAAACAAGTTGTCCGGGATGCTGACTCCTGTATAAACTACCTTTTTCCTTCGCTTGTGAAGAACTTGCACGACTAACGGAAATTTGCCGGACCGGTTGCTTCTTCCTTTTACTAATACTGTTTTAACTGTTGCCATAAGTTTTTTATTCGTTAGACATTTGACACTTCCCTGTTTTTTGAGAGAGGAAGCATAAACTTATATGCATCAAATGAGAAAAGGGAGGAAAAAGTTCAGTAACCGGGTCGGAAAATTGTGCGAAAGAAGGAAGGAGGGTTACAGACCGGTCGGCAAGGAGACGATATGTCTTGCAAAAGTGGGATTTGTACCTCTTCCGGATAGAGAAGCAATCAATAAGTTATTTTTACGATTACTTAACGCCTTGCAGGTGCATTTGAAAGTGGAGAAAAGTACGAATGTGTACTTTTCTTAAGGGCATTCAAACTTACCAAACGGTATGTAGAGACTATTTTTAGACGGGTGATGGCGATATTCAAACTCTCGGAACAATAAGAAAATAACTCAATGCTCACTCTTCCCCCTTCCGATTGTAAATATACCGTGCCAGACCGTAGATATACCTGCGGAAGCCCGGGCGGTATGCCAGCAGCTGCTTGAACCATCCGAGATGCCGGCTCACGACACGCACCACCGTCCCCACAAAGAACATGGCGAACAATGTGCCGATGCCTATGATGTGCCACTGCCAGACACCGAAGAAAACGTAGCACGACAGCACGCCCAACGCCACCAGCGTAATATCGACTGCAATCTTTACTTTCGGGAAGTCGATGCCCGTTACCCGGCTGATAGCTACGGGAAAGCCTTCGCCGGGCATGGTCACGCTGCCGCAACACACTTCGAGCGCGATGCCTATCCCTAAGATGACGCAACCTGCCACCTGTGCCGCCGCCTGCTGCCAGAACCCGACGGGCACAAGCCACGAGGTGAGCTGCATGTTCACGTCGATAAGCGTTCCGAAAAAGAAACCTATCAGCAACTGGAACAGCTGCACCCATTCGAACTGCCGCCGCAACACCAGTATCTGTCCCAATACCAGCACGCCATTCATGATGTAGGTGTATTGCCCGATGGTCAGTGCAGGCACCATCGCCTGCTTGCCTGCCGTTTCGAATACGTAGGGCAACACGCTGATGACACTCGACCCCAGCATGGAACGCACGCATACCGCCACGCCGACGGTCATGATGAACAATGAAAAAAGCAGCAACAAATGCTGCCAGCAAAATGAGAGGATTCGTTCTTTCATACCTTTTCTAAAACTAATACGCTAAATTCGGAGTGCAAAGATACGGATTTCTTTCAAAAAGGGGAAAAGCAGATTCTTTGTCCTTCAAGTATAAAACTCTGCGGATTTTATCTATATTTATAGGTAAAGCCTGCTTTATCGTTCTTTTAAATGCCGTTGAGTCAAGAAACGTCTGCTTTATCGTTCTTTTAAACGCCATTGCTGCAAGAAACGTCTGCTTTATCATTCTTTTAACTGCTGTTGCTGCAAGAAACGCCTGCTTTATCGTTCTTTTAAACGCCATTGCTGCAAGAAACGTCTGCTTTATCGTCTTTTAAACGCCATTGCATCAAGAAACGTCTGCTTTATCGTTCTTTTAAATGCCATTGGTGCAAGAAACGTCTACTTTATCGTCTTTTAAACGCCATTGGTGCAAGAAACGTCTACTTTATCGTCTTTTAAACGCCATTGCTGCAAGAAACGCCTGCTTTATCTTCTTTTAAACGCTATTGCATCAAGAAACGTCTGCTTTATCGTTCTTTTAAACGCCATTGCTGCAAGAAACGCCTGCTTTATCGTCTTTTAAACGCCATTGCTGCAAGAAACGTCTGCTTTATCTTCTTTTAAACGCCATTGCTGCAAGAAACGCCTGCTTTATCATTCTTTTAAATGCCATTGCTGCAAGAAACGCCTGCTTTATCTTCTTTTAAACACCATTGCTGCAAGAAACACCTGCTTTATCATTCTTTTAAACGCCATTGCTGCAAGAAACATCTGCTTTATCATTCTTTTAAACGCTGTTGGTGCAAGAAACGCTTGCTTTATCATTCTTTTAAACGCTATTGCTGCAAGAAACATCTGCTTTATCATTCTTTTAAACACCATTGCTGCAAGAAACGCCTGCTTAAAGCTGCTAAAGCAAAACAGGGCTGTGCATTTCCGACACAGCCCCATAGATTGATAAAGGGAATCCCTTTATTCTTAAGATAATCAAAGCCAGATGGAGCCGGTTTCCACAGCTCCCGCCTGATAAGTATAGGAGTTGAACTCTTCAAGCGCCTCCTTCCATGTAAGATGGAAAGTTTGCATGATGGAGTGTAGCGTGCGGTTGCTGTTTTCATCCAGGCTGTCCTCCCCGATCAGGTTCACATCAGCATCCGGGTCCACATCGACGAGCTCCTCGCGGCTCCAGAACACCACCACCGGGATACTCAGGTTAATATCCCATGTCCCACGCTGTAGCAATATTCCGGAGGGCTTGTAGAACGGGTCGAAGTCGTTTGTCTGCGGGTTCTTTTTGGAGTTGTAGCCGTGATATAGGCGAAGTTTCAAGTCAAACTCCTTGCGGTCCTTCAGGAACCGGATAACCCCCTTTAACCCTACCGGGTTGCTGCCTCCCGTTATTTCCGCCTCCTTGCCATGTTTGGTCTTGTCCCAGGGGGTGGTGTCCACATAGAGATAATCCACCAGTTTTTGGGGATCGTTGTCGTCGGCTTCCGGTTTCCCGTCAAAGGTCGGTCGCACATTTTCCGGGGTGAAGAAATGCTGGTGGATATGCTCCTGCCCGTTCTCTACGAACTGTCCGTTCATCAGCTCTCCTTGGGTGTTGTAGTAATAGATAAACATCAGGTAGACAGGAGCGGGGGTGAAGTTGTCCCCATGGGTATAATTACCGTTTTTCTGCACGTAGAACTTACGCTGGCTTCCTTCGGCAAGAGCCCATCCGCTACCGGTTTTCAGTTCGTAAGTAATCTCTTGGATACGTCTCATGTATTTGGCGGGGGATTCCGGATTCTGGTGCGGACCGCCCACCTTCTGTATCTCGTTCCAGTCTGCGTGCAGGTGACATTCCACGAGGCGGACGGTCACTTTGGCCGGGTCCTCGTGCAACTTGTTCTTCGTTTCGTTCTCAGGGGTTACGGGCTCCTTGCTGCAAGAGTTCAGCGACAGGCCCAGTGACACTCCTACCAGAAGTGTCCACACGGTTTTACACATCATTGTTTTCATTTTTCTTTTCATTTACTTGTTTGATGATCGTTGTTATACATTAAAAAGTCCAGTTTATTCCGCAACGCACGTCACGCCCCATGTCATGTGCATAGTAACGCGAACGGTTGGTGTATTCCTTGTACTCTCGGTTCAGGAGGTTGTCGGCCGACAGCATGAACCGGATGGGGTGTCCCCGTTTCACGGGAAGTTCAAGACCGGCGTCGAACCCCAGGAGATGGTACGCCGGGGGAGTGTAGGGGATAAGATCCGTGTCCGGGTCGAACCGTCTCTGTTTCGCCACGAAGCGGTGCCTGATGTTCAGACGTAGCTTCGAACGCGATTTTGTCTGGTAGCTCCACGCAAGTTCGTGGCTGAAACGGAAGGAGGGGATATAGGGAAGGTAGTTCCCCTTCGTCCGTTCGTTGGCCCGTATGAGGGAGGTGATGGCACGGTAGTCCCATGAGCCGTTCGGAGTGAAACGCAGGTCAAGGTCTATGCCGCGAAAGAAAGCCGGGGTCTGCCTGTACCGGAAGACCGGATATGCTCCCGAAATCACGGTGACGGTCTCCTTCTCCGGACCGTCATAGATGTAGCGGTCCACCCATTGCAGATAACCGTCCAGGTGGACGCTGAACACTCCGTTGCCGTAACGGAGGGAAGATATCCATTTGTAGCTTCTTTCCGAGTGCATCGTAGAATCCCCTCTGACAAACATCCCCGACCCGAGCTCGTTTCCGTTACTGTACAGCTCGTACACGTGCGGTGCCCGCCAGGCCAGCCCGAAGTTGGAGGTGA